>CAUTRN010000120.1:0-2892 GCA_963540925.1 uncultured Sphingomonadaceae bacterium | reverse complement strand
GATGTAGGATAGGGCGGACCAGGTTCGTCGTAGCGTCGTTCGGGCAGAGGCCCGACCGATGATCGCGACGAAGGAGGATGTCATGTCCCGGATAACGCCCTGCCTGTGGTTCAACACCCAGGCCGAGGAAGCCGCCCGCTTCTATTGCTCGATCCTGCCCGACAGCCGGATCGACAAGATACACTATTCCACGGTCGATTCGCCCGGCCCCAAGGTGGGCGACCTGCTGCTGGTGGAGTTCACCCTGGCCGGGCAGAAGATGCAGGCGCTGAACGGCGGCATGGACGCCGAACATACGCTGGCGGTGTCGATGGTGTTCGAGGCGCATGGCCAGGCCGAGCTCGACCGGGTGTGGGACGCGCTGCTGGAGGGCGGCAAGCCCCAGCAATGCGGATGGCTCTCCGATCGCTACGGGATGAACTGGCAGATCATCCCCGACAGTTTCGGCGCGATCATGGCCGATCCCAAGAAAGCCAAGGCGGCGATGACCGAGGTCTTCCAGATGGTGAAGCTCGACATCGCCCGGATCGAAGCGGCCGCCGCGGCGGCCTGAGCAGGAGAGACGAGATGGCGAGCAAATTCTTCTGGTACGAGTTGATGACCAGCGACCGCGCGGCGGCCGAGGGCTTCTATTCCAAGGTGATCGGCTGGACGCTATCGCCCTTCGGCGACCCCGTCGATCCCTATATGATCGTCGAGGCGGCCGGGCAGGGCGTGGGCGGGATCATGACGATCCCCAAGGAAGCCTGCGATCAGGGCGCGAAGCCGGGCTGGATCGGCTATGTCCATGTTACCGACATCGATGCCGCGGTGGCGAAGCTGCGGAACGGCGGCGGGACCGTCCACCGCGAGCCCGAGATGATCCCGACCGTGGGCCGCTTCGCAGTGGTCGCCGATCCGCTGGGCGCGGTCTTCGCGATGCTGCAGCCCGAGGGCGAGGACATGCCGCCGATCGCCCCGGGCACCACCGGCACCGTGGGCTGGCACGAACTGCACAGCAGCGACTGGGAAAAGGCGCTGGCCTTCTATGGCGAGCGGTTCGGCTGGGTCGGCAATGATGCGATGGATATGGGCCCGATGGGCAAATATCAGTTCTTCGGCTTCGAGCCGAAGGCGGGCGACGCCGAATGCGCCGACACGGCCGGCGCGATGTTCAACGACCCGCAGGCGCCGCACCCCTATTGGGCCTTCTACGTCCATGTCGACGACATCGACGCCGCGCACGGCCGGATTACGGACAATGGCGGCACCGTGCTGAACGGGCCGCAGGAAGTGCCGGGCGGCACCTGGATCATCAACGCGATCGATCCTCAGGGGGCGATGTTCTCGGTCGTCGGGCCCAAGAAGTAGGACTGTCCCCTGATCCATGTCACCCCAGCGAAGGCTGGGGTCCATGTCTGTTTCTCCCCAGATGCCATCTGGCTGATGAGAGACATGGACTCCAGCCTTCGCTGGAGTGACGTTTTTGTTTGGATTGAGGGTGCGGAAAACCGCATTGTTTACGTCATAAACAAAACCGGCTAAAACCCCTCCATCAGGCAGAGTCGAGCTGATGGAGAGCAGCCATGGACGTCACCTTCCTCATCAAGAACGGCACCGTCGTCGACGGCACCGGCGCCCCCGGCTATGCGGCCGATGTCCGCGTCCGCGACGGGCGGATCGTCGAGATCGGCCAGGACCTGGCCCGTCAGCCGCGCGAGCGCGTGTTCGATGCAAAGGGCTGCATCGTCGCGCCGGGCACGATCGAGCAGCATAACCATTGGGACGCCGCGATCTGGTGGTCGCCGATGATGGAGCCGGCGGCGGCCTATGGCATCACCACCTCGATCAACGGCAGCTGCGGCTTCTCGATGGCGCCGCTGCGCGCGGAGGAGGACATCCGCGACCAGGTGATCGAAATCTACAATTATTTCGAGGACGTGCCCGAGAAGCCGATGCTCAGCCATGTTCCCTGGAACTGGCAGAGCTGGGGCGAATATCGCGCGGTGACCGAAGCGAAGGTGAAGGTGCCGGTCAACTTCGCGGCCTTTTGCGGCCATGTCACCCTGCGCATCGCGGCGATGGGCGCCGATGCCTGGGAACGCGCGGCGACCCCGGCCGAGATCGAGCGGATGTGCGCCATGCTGGACGAGGCGCTGGCCTCGGGCGCGCTGGGCCTGTCGTCGAACCTGCTCGACTATGACAAGCGTGAACGGCCGCTGCCGCCGATGGTGGCCGCCGACGACGAATGGCTGGCGCTGATGCGGGTGGTGGCGCGTCATCCCTCGGCCGTCATGCAGGTGCCGACCGACAACCTCATGCGTCGCACCGGGGTGGAGGACACCAAGCGGCTGATGCGGCTGCTGCGCCAGGTGCCGGGCGTGCGCATCCAGATCGCCGGGCTGCCGCCGACCCTGATCTTCCAGGCCGACCTGCTTCCCGAGCTGGAGGCGATCTATGAGGAGGCCAAGGCCGACGGGCTCGACGTGTGGGCCGGCTATCATCATGTCGGCTATGCGCTGCAGCTCAACTTCCACGCCTCGCTGCTGTTCGCGCAGCAGGGCAATTTCGTCTGGCAGGAGATCGTCAACGAGCCCGACGAGGAGAAGAAGCTGGCGATGCTGGCCGATCCCGAATGGCGCGCCCGCGCGCGGCACAGCTGGGACAACCAGTTTCCCCACACCCTGCTCAACCGCCCGGCCGAACTGACCCTGCGCGAGAGCGAGACGGGCTGCGGCCCGCTCGGCATCTCGCTCGCCGATTTCCAGGAACAGCGTGGGCTCGACCATCCGTCGGATGCGCTGGCGGACTGGGCGCTCGACAATGGCCCGCGCTCGGTGGTGCAGATGCCGGCGTGGATCAACAATGAGGACATCCTGCTGCGGCTGCTGCGCGACCCGAAGGGGCTGGGGA
>CAUTRN010000119.1:0-3186 GCA_963540925.1 uncultured Sphingomonadaceae bacterium | reverse complement strand
GTTGGTGGCCTCTCCCGGTGGCGCGGGAGTGGTATGGTCAAGGCCCAATTGGCTACCTTTGACCATTGCGGGTTCTGATCAGCTTGTGGGACTAACCGGCCATTCCCGCCCGACTGGTTTAGAGGCAGGTTCATTGCCAAAACCCGACACCCACGAACGGTCTGCTGGGCAAGAATTGCGACCCCAATTGGGCCGATAGCGGCCGGAATCTCTCGGATGCGAGGACGCCGGAAGTGGACGTCGAGCTTTCGTTCGATCGAAGCAGCTCAAGCGCTACTGGGTTGTCTCCAGGATGGCCGCTGTCGCTTCGTGCGGCATGTCCCACATGGGAAAATGGCCGCTGTGTTCGAACCAGTGCAGAGTCGCGGATGGGAATGCCGCTCTCGCGCGTGCGGCTTGGGCGGGCAGGCACAACCGGTCATGTTTGCCCCATCCGATCAAGATGCGGAGCTTTGGATCCGCTGCCGGACCGCGCTGCTCTGGCCCCCTGGCAAGGTCCTCAACAAGGGCATCGAACGTCGGCGTATCGGTGATGCTGGTTAGCTCGGTACGAACTAGCTCAGGCGAAAGTGTTGTCGGTTTCGCAGACAGCTGGGCCAACAGAACGGTCCGTGCCGCAGCACTCCGACTTATTGCCGGCAAATGCGATCGCAGAGTTCGCAGCAGCCGCGCGGACAGACCGATGGTGATCCGGAAGAAGGAACGCTCCCAACCGCGCCAGAACCCGCCGGGATCTAGCGCGACGACATTTCCGACCTTTCCCCGTCGTGCTAACTCCAGCACAATTCGCGCGCCCATCGAGCTGCCCACGGCATCGACGCCGACCCGGCCGGTCTCAACAAGAAACCGCTCTACGCTGGCAACAAGACCTTCGAAGGTGCCGCTGTCAGGTCCGGCAGGGGTGGAACCGTGACCCGGCAGATCGATAGCGGTGATTGATCGTTTAGCTGCCAGGTTGTCCAAGATCGGCTGCCAAGCGCGCAAGCTGCTGCCCAACCCGTGGATCAGCAGCAGCGGCTTGCCACTACCACGCTCTATGAAGTGCATGAGTCACCCTGCTCGTCCTCAGAACGCGGCGATCGGAGCAACATCGATGCAAGATGGGGGTTCATCGATCGTGGCCTAGGGACGCAGCACGACCTTGATCACCCCGTCCTCCTTGTCGCGGAACTTCTTGTACATCTCTGGCGCGTCCTCGAGGCTCGCCGGATGGGTCACGACGAAGCTCGGGTCGATGTCGCCCGCTTCGATTCTCGCGAGCAGAGGCTTGGTGTAGGCCTGGACGTGGGTCTGGCCGGTCTTGATCGTCAGGCCCTTGTTCATCATCGCGCCGATCGGGATCTTGTCACCCATGCCAACGTACACGCCCGGGATTGATACTGTTCCGCCCATCCGGCAGCTCATGATCGCCTCTCGCAGCACATGGACGCGATCGGTCGCTAGAAAGGTCGCAGCTTTCACGCGGTCAAGGACCGCATCGGCCGAACCATGCCCCGAAGCCTCACAGCCGACTGCATCAATGCAACTGTCTGGGCCGCGGCCCTTGGTGCGAAACTGCAACTCGTCATAAACGTCGACCTCACTGAAGTTGATTGTCTCGGCGCCGCCGGCCTCCGCCATCGACAGCCGCTCGGGCACCTCGTCGATTGCTATAACCCGACCGGCGCCCATCATCAGGGCTGACCGGATCGCAAACTGACCGACCGGACCGCAGCCCCAGATCGCGACGGTATCACCAGGCTCGATCTGCGCGTTCTCGGCCGCCATGTAGCCGGTGGGGAAGATGTCCGACAGGAACAGCGCCTGTTCGTCGGTGACGCTGTCGGGGACGATGATCGGTCCGACATCCGCCATGGGCACACGCAAATATTCGGCCTGGCCACCACAATAGCCGCCAAGCATGTGGCTGAAGCCGAACAGGCCGGCGGGCGAGTGGCCCATAGCCTTTATTGCGATCTCGGCATTGGGATTGGTTGTGCAACAAGCCGAGAAGAGCCCCTTCTTGCAGAACCAACACTCTCCGCAAGAGATAGTAAAGGGCACGACGACCCTGTCGCCGATCTTCAGATTGGTCACTTCGGACCCGAGCGCCACGACTTCGCCCATGTTCTCGTGGCCCAGGATGTCGCCTGCCTCCATTGTCGGCTGGTAGCCGTCGAGCAGATGAAGGTCGGAGCCGCAGATCGCGCACGCGCTGATCTTGATAATTGCATCCCGCGGATGCTTGATCTCAGGGTCCGCGACGGTGTCGACGCGCACGTCGCCTTTCCCGTGCCAGCAAAGTGCGCGCATGGTCATTTTCCGATCATTTGGCTGGGGGCGAAGCGCCGACAGGTATCGAACTAACCCCTCGGCCGCGGGAAAGGGACCAATATATGCGCTGGAACGAAAATCTTATTTTGGTTCGAAGGGGAAATCGCTTCTAAACCGCTGTTTCTATTGACAGAAATGATATCGCGTCTGTCCGCTTTCAGGCGATCGGTGACGGAGCTTTAACGACCCGCAACTCGGGCGCATTGCCGATCTTCCGCTTCGACCAGCGCGATCGGCAGCATCCGTCAGAACCGGACCTTCATCGGAGGCGCAGTGAACGACCGGCCTTGGTCGGTTCCCGCCGAAACGGCGGCACGGTGAACGACTGATTTCAGGATCGCAAAGAGGGTGCCGAAAGGTTCGCAACTGGGTGGGGAGCAAACGCCTCGCGCCGGTGAAGCGGCGCGACCGCGCTCTACGGCGCGAAGCGAGGCTTCTCGCCGCCGAGCCCCGGTGCCGGGTCTCGGCCTGGCGGTGACGATCGGCTGGCGCGGGTCAGCATCCGCTGACCTGATGGAGCGGGGCTGAGGACACACACTGCCTGGGCGGCTTTGCCTTGCCCGGACAGGGTGCGGCGTATGATGGCGGCCCCGCAGGCGCTCCGGCCTCTCGGGCGGGCGGTGCGCCCGGTTTCGCAAGGCCGGTCGACGAGTGTCGCCCTGGCCAAGGGGCACCACGCAAAACAGGACTTTGCGGGGACACTTCGCGAAGCCCGACCCTGCCCCGCTGATCCGCCCGCATCGGCCGGGGGCCATCCCTTTGTTGGCGACGGCTACGCCGCCGGGAAGCGCTGCGGTCGCCGCTTGCGCGGCGGCGCTGTTGGTGGCCTCTCCCGGTGGCGCGGGAGTGGGCGGCGCTCCCTACTAGGCCCGC
>CAUTRN010000118.1:0-3741 GCA_963540925.1 uncultured Sphingomonadaceae bacterium | reverse complement strand
GCAGCTTCACCAGCCCGGCGTTGATCCGCTTCGCCAGCCCGGGCCCCTCATAGACCAGCGCCGAATAGAGCTGGACCAGGCTCGCCCCTGCGCGGATGCGGGCATAGGCGTCCTCGGCGGTGGCGATGCCGCCGGCGGCGATCAGCGGCAGCGCGCCGCCGGTCGCCTTGCGGAAGTCGATCAGGCGTTGCTGGGCCAGGTCGCGCAAGGGGGCGCCCGACAGGCCGCCGGTCTCGCCAGCATGCTTCGAGCGCAGCGGCGGGCGGGTGATGGTGGTGTTCGAGACGATCAGGCCGTCGAGTTTATACTCGCCCCCGATCTGCGCGATGTCGTCGATGTCGGCGGGCTCCAGATCGGGCGCGACCTTCAGGAAGACGGGCGGGCCGCCGGCGGGCCGCGCTGCCATGACGGCGGCGAGCAGCTCGGTCAGCGCACCCTTGTCCTGCAGCGCGCGCAGGCCGGGGGTGTTGGGCGACGAGATGTTGACCGTCAGATAGCGGGCGACCCCGGCCATCACCGTCACGCCATTGGCATAGTCGGCGATCCGGTCGGCGGCGTCCTTGTTGGCGCCGATGTTCACGCCGACGATGCCGGGCCGATCGTTGCGGCGGAGCAGCCGTTCGAACGCCGCCGCCTGGCCGCCATTGTTGAAGCCCATGCGGTTGATCACCGCCCGGTCCTCGGTCAGGCGAAACAGGCGCGGGCGCGGGTTGCCGGCCTGGGGGAAGGGGGTGAGCGTGCCCACCTCGGCAAAGCCGAAACCCAGCCGCAGCATCGCATCGGGCACCTGCGCATCCTTGTCGAACCCGGCGGCGAGGCCGACCGGATTGGGGAAGGCGAGGCCCGCGACGGTGCTGGCCAGGCGCGGGTCCGACGGCGGGATCGCGCGGCCGGGCTTCAGCCGCAGCGCGCGGATGGTGGCGCGGTGGGCGCGTTCGGCCTCGAGCGTGAAGACCAGCGGGCGGAGGGTGGCATAGAGCGACATGGCCGATGCCCTAGTCGATTTTCGCGGGCCATCAAGCGCGCCGGAATTGTCCGGGGGCGATGGAATAATTTCCAGCCTGCCGCCGTATGCCACCGCACGCCTTCACGAGAGGTGTGCGCGTAGAGCGTTTCCGGCATGTCGTAAGGCCCAGACGCGCCGGATTCCGGGCCACCTCCGCACCCCATTGCGGGGGTGGCCCCACCCCGCCCCCGCATCCGCGATTTTCCGCGACTTTCCTGTCGACGGGCCGGGACTTTTATGGCCGAACGGTTGCAATCCGCGCTTGACCTTCCCCCTGTCTGACCCCATTTGCCCAATCGGATCGAATCAGTCCGATTGGAGCCCGATCGACAATGCGCCTGTCCAGCCTCGCCGATTATGCGGTCGTGATGCTTTCGGCCGCCGCACGCCATGGCGTGGGCGAGCGGCTGACCGCGACCATGTTGTCCGACGAGACCGGTGTGCCGCTGCCCACCGCGCAGAAGCTGATGGGCCGGCTGAGCCAGGCGGGGCTGCTCGTCTCGGCGCGCGGCACCGGCGGCGGCGTGCGGCTGGCGCGCGAGGCCTCGTCGATCAGCCTGGCCGACATCATCGAAGCCGTCGAGGGCCCGATCGCGATGACCGCCTGCGTCGACGACCAGCGCCATGACTGCGGGCTGGAAAGCGCCTGCCGGGTGAAGCCGCACTGGAACGTCGTCAACGACACGATCCGCGGCGCGCTGGGCGGCGTCAGCCTCGAAACCCTGTCGAGGGTCTGAGATTATGAGTGAAGTACGCAACATCCCCGAAAAGAACCGCGCGGCCCATGCGGCGGCGGAAAAGGCCTCCAATTACGAGTGGGGCTTCACCAGCGACATCGAGCAGGATTTCGCGCCCAAGGGCCTGAGCGAGGACACCGTCCGCTTCATCTCGGCCAAGAAGGGCGAGCCCGAATGGATGCTCGAATGGCGGCTCAAGGCCTATCGCCACTGGCTGACGATGACGCCGCCCGACTGGGCGAAGCTCAACGTGCCGCCGATCGATTATCAGGATGCCTATTATTACGCCGAGCCCAAGGCGAAGAAGGAGTTGGGATCGCTCGACGAGGTCGATCCCGAGATCCTGAAGGTCTATGAGAAGCTCGGTATCCCGATCGAGGAGCAGAAGGTGCTCGCCGGGGTCGAGGGTGCGCGCAAGGTCGCGGTCGACGCGGTGTTCGACAGCGTCTCGGTGGCCACCACCTTCCGCGCCGAGCTGGAGAAGGCCGGGGTCATCTTCCGCTCGATCAGCGAGGCGATCCGCGAATATCCCGAGCTGGTGAAGAAGTGGCTCGGCAAGGTCGTGCCGATGCACGACAATTATTTCGCCACCTTGAACTGCGCGGTCTTCTCCGACGGCACCTTCGTCTACATTCCCGAAGGCGTGCGCTGCCCGATGGAGCTGAGTACCTATTTCCGCATCAACGCCGAGAACACCGGCCAGTTCGAGCGCACCCTGATCGTCGCCGACAAGGGCAGCCACGTCTCCTATCTGGAGGGCTGCACCGCGCCGATGCGCGACGAGAACCAGCTCCACGCCGCCGTGGTCGAGCTGGTCGCGCTCGACGATGCCGAGATCAAATATTCGACCGTGCAGAATTGGTATCCGGGCGACGCCGAAGGGCGCGGCGGCATCTATAATTTCGTCACCAAGCGCGCGCTGTGCCAGGGCCGGAACTCGAAGGTGAGCTGGACCCAGGTCGAGACCGGATCGGCGATCACCTGGAAATATCCGAGCTGCGTGCTCGCGGGCGAGAACAGCGTCGGCGAATTCTATTCGGTCGCGGTCACCAACAACCGCCAGCAGGCCGACACCGGCACCAAGATGATCCATCTCGGCAAGAACAGCCGTTCGACGATCGTCTCGAAGGGCATTTCGGCCGGCCGCAGCGACAACACCTATCGCGGGCTCGTCCGCGTCGCGCCGACCGCCGAGGGCGCGCGCAACTTCACCCAGTGCGACAGCCTGTTGCTGGGCGACCAGTGCGGCGCCCACACCGTGCCCTATATCGAGGTGAAGAACCCGAGCGCCCAGATCGAGCATGAGGCGACCACCTCGAAGATCAGCGACGACCAGCTCTTCTACGCGATGTCGCGCGGGCTCGACCAGGAAGCCTCGGTGGCGCTGATCGTCAACGGCTTCGCCAAGGAAGTGCTGCAGCAGCTGCCGATGGAGTTCGCCGTCGAGGCGCAGAAGCTGCTGGGGATCAGCCTGGAGGGCAGCGTCGGGTGATCGTCGCCGCGCTCGTTCTGGCCGCGCAGCTCGCCGCGCCCGCCCCGGCGCCGGTCGAGGATGCCGAGATCACCGTGCTTGCGCGCCGGCTGGAGGCGGTGGCGGCGATCGTCACGCGCGATCCGCAGGGGCGGATGCATTGCGATCTCAGCCAGTCGAGCGGCGATCCGAAGACCGACGCGAAGCTGTGCGAAACCGCCGCGCGTTGCGTGAAGAAGGGCGCCGTCGACAATGTCGCGGTCAAGGCCTGCATCGACAAGCGTAAGCCCGAGCTGCTGCGCGACTTCGCCGCCAATCTGCGCGGGAAGGCGGGCTGATGGCGGGGATCGCGCTCTTCGCTCTGGCGACGCTGTCCGCCGGTATCGCCCCGCAACCCGCCCAGTCGCCTGTCCAGGGCGCCTGGCCCATGCTCCAGGCCTATCGGGCCTGCGGCGCCCGGACCGCGGCGCAGCTCGACCGCGACCGGCCGTCCGATGCGCCCGAGGTGCTGGCCCGCAACGCTACCC
>CAUTRN010000117.1:0-3775 GCA_963540925.1 uncultured Sphingomonadaceae bacterium | reverse complement strand
GATGTAGCGCTGTGTGTCGATATCCTCGTCGCCCAGGAAGTCGTAGGATTCGGAGCGGACCCACGCCGGGGCCTCCACCTTGTCCTGCGCGATGATCTCCTGGGTGCTGATCGCCGGGTGGCGCGCCTGGCCGGGCTTCAGCTTGCCGGTTTCGACATTCATGTCCGATCTCCAATCCTACGTTTCAGGCCGGCGGTATCGCCGCCGCGCGCCGTGTGCTCTCCGGCGCAGGACCATCCCCATCCTCTTATGCAGATTAGCCCCCTTCATCCGTCTAAGCGAATGACCGGGCATGCATCGCCACTTGTCTGGCTTGGCTAGCGCCCCGTGGCGCCATTGCCACGCCTGGGGTGGTGGTCCATTTTCGCGGTCGGGAGGCTCCCGTCAGGGGGCCAAGGAGAGAGAAGGTTCACCCATGATCAGAGGCGTCCATCATGTCGGGATCAACGTCCGCGACTTCGACCGCATGCTCGAATTCTACCAGAAAGCGTTCGGCTTCGAGATCGTCGGCGAGGAGTTCCAGTGGAAGGAGATGCCGATCCTCGATCAGCTGATCGACGTGCAGGGTTCGGCCGCGCGCACGATCATGCTGCGCTCGGGTAGCTGCTATATCGAGCTGTTCGAATATTCGGCGCCCGAGCCCCAGTCGACCCGGCCGCTCGACCCGCAGGACAAGGGCTACACCCATATGTGCGTCGACGTGACCGACATCGACTATGAATATGAGCGGCTGAAGAGCCTGGGCATGACCTTCGGCGCGCCGGCGCCGATGGACATGGGGCATGTGAAGTCGGTCTATGGCCGCGATCCCGAGGGCAATGTGATCGAGATCCAGGAGACCCAGGACGCCTGCATCTTCCCGCTCGCGAAGGGCACCAAGGCGCCTTACGTCGCGGCCTGATCGAAGGGGCGTCGCTGCCGCCGGGGCTCGGCGGCGGCGTCCTTTCCTCCTACAGATTCACATGTCCCGACGGCAGGACATGGGCGGAGGGGGCCCGCGGCTCGGGGACCTCGCCATAATGGTCCAGCCATTCGCGCGACATCGCCTTCACCGTCTGCCAGGCGCTCCGTCGTCCGTTCGACAGCGCCAGCCAGGATTGCGCGAGCGGGCCGAAGCCCATCGTGCCGAGGAGGCCGCCCAGGCGATGCGCCGAAGGGCCGGGATCGGCCCCGGCGTCGATCAGGCGGATGGCTTCGGCCAGGTTGGTGGCCAGCCGGGTCATCATGTCCGCGGCGCGGCGCTCGCCGACGATCGCGAGCAGGCTGGCCTGCGGGTCGCGGATCTGCCCCGCGTCGAGCGTGATCCAGCGGCCCACCACCTCGGTGAACTGGCCCGCGTCGAACGGCTTGGGCAGCCAGCCGTCGAAATCATGCTCCAGGAAGAAGCGCTCGCCGCCAGGCGGATGCTGCGCGGTGAACGCGATCACCGGCACCTTCCGCTCGGCGCTCTGGCGGATGCGCTTGAGGCCGCGATAGCCGTCTATCCCCGCCATCTGGATGTCCATCAGGATCAGCGACGGTTCCACCGATCGCATCATCCGGAAGGCCTCCAGCGGATCGGAGGCATAGGCCGTCTCGATCGCGAAGGGCGTCAGCAGGGCCCTGGTGATGTCCTGATAGGCAGGCTCGTCGTCCACGAGCAGTATGAGATCGCCGTCTTCCTTACGCAAAACGCCTCCTAACTCCGCTCCAGCCCCATGGGACGCCATCGACCACGGACGTGTGGCCGTTGACCCATGTAGACCCGACGCGACGGAAGCGTTGCGAGGCCGGCGCTCATGGCGTCAGCGGCTCTCCGCACAGGCAGCCCCCGTTCGCGATCGACGGATTTCCTTCCAGCCGGCCAACCCCGCCGACTCGGTTCCTCTCCGATCCTTCAAGGGGTTATCCAAATGAAAAAGGCCGGAGTCTCCCCCGGCCTTTCCCGTATCGGTAACGTACGGACGGTCAGCGCGCGATGGCTTCGGCCGCCAGATATTTGGTGGTGGACCAGCCGCCGTCGACGGCGATGGTCTGGCCGTTGATGAAGCTGCCCTCCTTCGAGGCGAGGAAGAAGCAGGTCGCGGCGATGTCGTTCGGGGTGCAGTCCCGATCGGCCGGGGTCATCTCCTGGTTCAACCGCTGGAAGAAGGGCAGGTCCCACGCCGCATCGGTCATGTCGGTGCGCACCACGCCGGGGCAGACCATGTTCGAACGGATGCCCTGCGCGCCATAATCGGCCGCCATCGTGGTGGTGAGGCCGCCCAGGCCTGCCTTGGCGACCGAATAGGCGCCGCCATTCTGGCCGCCGATCATCGCATAGGTCGAACTGATGTTCACGATCGACGAGCCCGGCTTCATCACTTTCAGCGACTCGCGCGAGAAGCGGAAGGGGCCGCGGATGCTGATCGCGATCACCTCTTCCAGCACGTCGTCGTCGGCCTGGGCGACCGGCATCCACTTGGCCGAACCGGCATTGTTGATCAGCACGTCGACCCGGCCGAAACGCTCCATCGCGCGCGCCACCACCTTCTCGGGGAAGCCCTGCTCGGACACGTCGCCCGCGACGGCTTCCACCTCGGCGGTGCCGGCCAGGTCGGCGGCCAGCGCGTCGAGCTTCTCCTTGCGGCGCGCGACCGCGACGATGTTGTAGCCGCGCGTGCCGAAATAGCGCGCGATCGCGTCGCCGATGCCCGCGCTCGCTCCGGTGATCAGCAGGACCGGCTTGTCGCCGCTCGCCTGTTCGCCCATCGCCAAATCCCCTCCTGATTGAAACCACTTTGGAATGGCTGGGTCTTAACGCCTCCGCCGGGGGCGGCCAGCCGAAAACGCTGGATTTGGGGCGCTAAGCGTTCCGATCAAATCTTATGTCCATCTCGGTCAATCGACTTTGTCAGCGGGTGCGGCCGAGCGTGCATTTCTTGTCTGCACATGCTATGAAGCTGCAAGAGCAACCGGAATCGGACGCGCCGGAACCGACGCGGGAGTAGGATAGGAAAATGCCGACACTGGCCTTCGACATGACCGCGTCGAACCATGAATTCAGGCGCTACGAGTTCCGCGGCAAGAACAACAGCGACTATTATGACGGCGATCTCGAGCCGCTGTCCCCCGCCGACGTGGACATGAAGATCGAGAAGAGCGCCGCCGGCGAATATTCGATCTACAATCTGCGATCGAGCGCGGGTCTGGCCTTCCGCCGCACCTGGGCGCACATCCGCAACGACAAGACAAACGTCACCGTCTTCTGGTTCGTGCGGCGCGGCAATGTGGCGGTGTCGCATCCGGGCGGGCGCAATGTCACCCACCAGGGCGATTGCTTCATCACCCGCTCGACCCGGCCTTTCTACATGGAGCTGACCCCTGACGATGGCGGGCTGATGGACGTGATGCACGTCGTCGTGCCCTCGCATAAGCTCTACGCGATCCTCAGCGACTCGATCGAGCCGGGCCGGCCCTTCCCGACCGCCAAGGGCGACCTGCTGATGGCCGAGCGCATCCTGACGATGCTGTTCGAGCAGGATGACGAGATCGACCCCGACACCGCCGCCCAGCTCGTCCAGACGCTGCTGACCGGCGTGGGCAAGACGATCGCGCGGATCGCGGGCGAGCCGGTGCCGCGCGCCTCGATCGCCGACAAGCGGGTGGCGGACATCACCCGCTACATCAACCAGCACTTCGCCAATCCCGACCTGAACGCGAAGATGGTGGCCGACGCCTGCGGCATCTCGCTGCGCTACCTGTGCCACATCCTCAAGAAGAACGGCCTGTCCTTCTCGCAGCTCATCTGGGAGCG
>CAUTRN010000116.1:0-3870 GCA_963540925.1 uncultured Sphingomonadaceae bacterium | reverse complement strand
TACACGCGTAAGATCGTCGGCAGCGTCAGATGTGTATAAGAGACAGGTGCCGCAGGTGGTCGAGACGGTGAACCAGGAGACGACGAACATCACGTCGAACATCCAGGCGTCGCTGAGCGGCACCCGCATCGCGGGAGGCACGATCGGCGGGACGACCACGCTCGAAACCGCGCCGCCCCCGCCGCCGGCCAGCTCGGGTTCGGCGGGTACCGGCTCGGGCGCCTCGGCCAGCGCCGACGCGAGTGACGATCAGAGCCCCGGTGACGACGGTGGCGACGATGAGGGCGGCGAGGCCGTGGCCTCGACGGGCGGCCCCGTCTCGGGTCCGAACGCGCTGATCGATCTCAGCAACATCGGTGGTGCCGCCGGACAGGTCGACACGCCGATCATCAGCTCGGGCAACAGCAGCCTCTGGCAGGGCGCCGACGGCATCGGCGATGCCGGCGGGTCCGGCGACGCGGGCAGCGGCGGCGGTGGCGGTGCGGGCGCCGGTGGTGCCGGCGGCGCTGGCGGTGCGGGCGGCGCAAGCGTGCCGACCACGGGCCCCGGCTCCGGCAGCGGCGCGCCCATCTCGGGCGACACGATCGGCACCGGCGGCTTTTCGGGCGCGGCCGGGGAAATTGGGGCGCCGGGCGATGGCGCCGGCGGTTCGGGCGACGGTTCCGGATCGGGTTCGGGCTCGGGGGACAATCCCGCGCCGGGGGATACGCCCAACACTGGGCCGACTCCGAACCCTGGTGGTACAGCTGGATCTCGCGATGGACGGGAGGGGAATCCGTGATGCGCAGGACTCGTTCGACGATTGTCGTGGCGCTGCTCGCCAGCCTGGCGGCAAGCCTTCCGGTCGCGGCGCCCGCCGCGGCGCCGGCCCAGGCGCAACCGCTGTCGCTGCGTAACAGCTTCCGCATCGGCACCAGCGGGGTGCTCTGCACCGCGCAGATCCGCACCAGCGGGCCGGTGCTGCTCAGCATGTTCGACCGCGGCTACCGCATCGTCTGCCGCGACGCGGCGGCGCCGGTCGGCCGCCTCTACGCGCTGCGCAAGGAAAAGGACGATCCCGTCGCGCGCGTCCAGGCGCATGCCGAACAGGCGGTGACCTGCCAGGCGCCGACGACCACCCAGATCGAGGGGCTCGGCGCGGTTCAACTCAGCGAGTGCACCGACAGCAGCCAGCTTTCGTACAAGGTCTATGCCTATACCAAGGGCCGGACGACCTATGTCGCCGATGGCCTGGGCGGCTATGACAGCGCGCTTCAGCTCGGCCTGCGCACGATCGTCGCCGATGCGGTGGTGAAGGGCGAGGTCCAGGTGGCGACCACCTCGGCCGGCGACCCGGCGGCCTTCGCGCGGGTTCAGGCCGGCGCGCTCGACAGCGAGAGCGCGCTCGCCGAGGCCTATTCGCGCAACAATGACGGCTCCTATGCCGAGGCGGCCGAGTTCTTCGAGGCGTTGGTCGAGCGCGACGCGAGCCGATCCAAGGCCGAATCGCGCCTGTCCGAACTGCTCGCCAACCAGGCGCTGCAGGAATCGAACCAGCGCAACTTCGCCGCCGCCGACACGCTGTTCGCGCGCGCCGCGACCCCCAATGCGCTGTCCGACCCCGTTCTGGGCCGCATGCTGCGTAACTTCTACGCGATGCATTATCTGAACCAGAACAAGCTGAAGGAAGCGGTCGCCGAGCTGGCCAAGCCGGTCGCCGAGATCGAATCGCGCCAGGCGCTCGACAGCAAGCTTGCCGCCGGCGAGATCACCGGCGACGTCGCCGACGATCTCAACCGCGAAAATTCGGGGATGAGCCAGCTCGGCAGCCTCGACACCGGCGTCTCGGCGGTCGAGCGCGCCCAGATCCTCGACGCCCAGGCACTGCAGCTGCGCGGCACCGCCTTCCGCATCGCCAAGGATTATCCCAAGGCCCGCGCCAGCTTCGACGAAGCGATCGAGGCGATGCAGGCGGTGCGCGAGGGCAAGCTCAACAGCACCGGCTGGCTGCGTTCGAGCATCCAGCAGGAAATGGCGCTGATCGCGGAGACCGAAGGCAATATCCCCGAGGCCGAGCGGTTGTTCGCCGATGCGCTGCAGGTGGTGGAAATCCAGCATCCCAACACCGCCGTCGCGCTGGGCGCCCGCGCCCGCTTCGCCGGTTTCCTCAGCCGCCACAACCAGGGCGATCGCGCGCTGGAGATGTATAACGGGCTGATCAAGGCGTCGGAGAATGTGCCCGGCGCGATGTCGTCGATCCGCACCTTGCTGCGCCCCTATTTCCGCCTGCTCGCGATGCGCGCGGGAAGCGATCCCGAGTCGGTGAAGGCGATGTTCACGGCCAGCCAGCTGATGCTGCGTCCCGGCATCGCCCAGACCCAGGCGGTGCTCGCGCGCGAGCTGTCGGGCGGCAATGACGAGGCGGCGGGCCTGTTCCGCCAGTCGGTGACCTTGTCGCGCTACATCGCCCGCGCCACCGGCGACATCGCCCGTATCACCTCCTCGACCAACCCGGCCGAACGCGCCGGGCTCGAAGAGGCGCAGGCGCGGCTCGCCAAATATTCGCGGGATCAGACGATCCTGCAGGCCAAGATGTCGAAATTCCCGCGCTATCGCGTGCTGTCGCCCTCGACCATGGGGGTCGACGAGCTGCAGAAGGCGCTGCGCCCCGGCGACGGCTATTACAAGGTCACCCTGGTCGGGCAGGACGCCTATGCGATGTTCGTCTCGCGCGACGTCGCCCGCGCCTACAAGCTCAGCATGACGACCAAGGATCTCGAGGACACCGTCGCCCAGATCCGCGATTCGGTGGTGAAGGTCGAGAATGGCCAGGTCGCGACCTATCCGTTCGACGTCGTGCTCGCCCGCAAGCTCTATCTGGCCCTGATGGGGCCGGTGGACGCGGACCTGCACAAGGTCACCAACTTCGTGTTCGAGCCCGATGGCCCGCTGCTCCAGCTGCCGGCCAATCTGCTGCCGATCGACCAGGCCGGCGTCGACGCCTATCTGGGCCGGATCAAGCAGCCCAATGCCGACGAATATGACTTCCGCGGCGTTGCCTGGCTGGGCCGCGACCGCGACGTCTCGACCGTGGTCAGCCCGCGCTCGTTCGTCGACGGGCGCGACGTGGCCAGCTCGAAGGCGGTGAAGGGCTATCTCGGCCTGGGCGAGAATGCCCGGCCGGCGCTCAACCCCTTCTTCATCCCGCCGCCGGCGATGTCCGATCCCTGCGCCTGGCCGCTCAGCAACTGGAACAACCCGATCTCCTCGTCCGAGCTTTACCTGGCGAGCGGGATCATCGGGATGGACCGGTCGAAGCTGATCACCGGCGCGGACTTCTCGGACTCGACGATCCTGGGTCTCGGCGATCTCGCCGATTACCGGATCATCCACTTCGCGACCCACGGTCTCGTCACCGCGCCGCGTCCCGAATGCCCGGCCCGCCCGGCGCTGATGACCAGCTTCGGCGGCGGCACCTCGGACGGGTTGCTGTCGTTCAAGGAGATCTTCGACCTCAAGCTCGACGCCGATGTCGTCGTTCTCTCGGCGTGCGACACCGCCGGCATGGCGACGGTGGGCGCGACCCGCGAGGCCGGTGTCACCACCGGCGGCAATTTCGCGCTCGACGGCCTGGTCCGCGCCTTCGTCGGCGCGGGCGCGCGCACCGTGATCGCCAGCCACTGGCCGGTGCCGGACGATTTCAACGCCACCAAGCGGCTGATCAGCGGCCTGTTCACGGCGCCGCCGGGAACCGCGATGGCCACTGCGATGCGCCAGGCGCAGATCGGCCTGATGGACGATGCGAACACGTCGCATCCCTATTACTGGTCGGCCTTCGCGATCGTCGGCGATGGCGAGCGCGCGCTGCTGCCGGTGGGGTCCGCACCGGGC
>CAUTRN010000115.1:0-3922 GCA_963540925.1 uncultured Sphingomonadaceae bacterium | reverse complement strand
ACACGCGTAAGATCGTCGGCAGCGTCAGATGTGTATAAGAGACAGGGTGGCGGGCTGGCCGCGGGGGCGGGCGTGCTGCCGCTGCTATTGGCGTTGTTGCTGCTGTCGCCGCCCTTCACCGGGGAGGGGCGCGCTTCGAGGCCAAGGCGGTGCGCCTTGCCGATCACCGCGTTGCGGCTGACGCCGCCAAGCTCGTCGGCGATCTGGCTCGCGGTCATGCCCTGTCCCCACAGGCGCTTGAGCTGATCGATCCGTTCTTCCGTCCAGGACATGCCTAATCCTCGTCTGCGCCCACAATTCCGCATAGCCGGAGGCTTGCGGGCGGGGCTGGGAGCCGATAGGCGAAATGCCCATGAGCGACCAGCCCAAAAACCTCATGATGCCCCCGCCCGGTGAGCCGGTGATCCCGTTCTTCAACTGGGGGGGAATGCGTGCCCTCTATGTGAAGGAGGTGAAGCGTTTCTTCAAGGTCCAGCTGCAGACAATCTGGGCCCCGGCCTTCACGACTCTGCTGTATCTGGTGATCTTCACCCTCGCGCTGGGTCGCGGCGGGCGCGAGGTGATGGGGCATCCCTTCGCCACTTTCGTCGCTCCGGGCCTGATCGCGATGGGGATGATGAACGCCGCTTTCGCGAATTCCAGCTTCTCGCTGCTCGCCGGCAAGATGCAGGGAACGATCATCGATTATCTGATGCCGCCGCTGTCGACCGGCGAAATGATGGCCGCTCTGATAGGCGCCTCGGTGAGCCGCGCGATCCTCGTCGGCCTCGCGCTGTGGGTGGCGATGAGCTTCTGGCCGGGTGTCGACGTGATGCCGCGCCATCTGTGGGCGGTGGTCTGGTTCGGGGTGATGGGCGCGCTGATGCTGACCCTGATCGGTCTGCTCACCTCGATCTGGGCCGAGAAATTCGACCATGCCGCGGCGATCCAGAATTTCGTGGTGGGCCCGCTGTCGCTGCTGTCGGGGACCTTCTATTCGGTCGAGACGCTGCATGCGGGCTTCCGCACCTTCAGCCATTTCAACCCCTTCTTCTACGCGATCTCGGGGTTCCGCTATGGCTTCCTCGGCGAATCCGACTCGCCGGTGCTGATCGGTGCGATCGTGCTGCTGGTGCTGAACGCGACGCTGGCCGGGATCTGCTACGCGGTCCTCGACCGGGGGTGGAAGATCAAGAGCTGACAAAAAAATGGCCGCCCCTGATACGCCGGGGCGGCCGGTACTCGGCTTGGAGTTCAAGCCTTACTTGTAACGGCGACGGCCGTTCTTATCGACATAGTACTTGCGACCGTAGCTATCGCGATAATAGCGGCGATCCTTGTTCAGGGTGTTGAGCAGGGCACCGCCGGCACCACCGATCAACGCACCTTCACCGACCGACAGGCCCGGGATCACGGCGCCGGCGACGACACCACCGGCCGCACCGATACCGGCGCCGCGCAGGATGTGCTCGGCGCTCTGGGCCATGGCGGGAGTGCCAGTGGCGGCAACCGAGAGCGCGGCGGCCGCGGCGATCATCTTGAAGCTCTTCATGACTACTTCCCTTCTAGCATTCTAAAACCGTGACAGAAAAACGTGGTTGCCGCGTGACGGTTCCGCCGTTCATCTGACGTAGTTTTTAGGGAAGCTCGTCTGAACGGGTGCTGAGACCGCCGTTCATTTTCGATTTAGGGAAAACGGTTAGGCCCAGCCTTCCAACACCTGGTCGCGCGGGCGGTGCCCGTCGGCCCATTGGCGGATGCTGGCGATCACCTTTTCGCCGGTCTCGGCGCGGCCCTCATAGGTGGCCGAGCCCATGTGCGGCAGCAGCACGACATTGTCGAGCGCGAGCAGGCGGGGGTCGATCGCGGGTTCATGCGCGAAGACGTCGAGCCCCGCGCCGGCGATCTCGCCGCGCTCTAGCCGGCCGATCAGCGCGGCCTCGTCGACGATGGGGCCCCGCGCGGTGTTGATCAGGTAGAGGTGCGACGGCAGCAGGCCGATGCGGCGAGCGTCGAGCAGATTCTCGGTGGCGGGTGTGTGCGGGCAGTGGATCGAGACGATGTCGCTGTCCACCAGCAGCTTGTCGAGATCGGGTTCGTAGACCGCGCCCAGCTCCTGCTCGACCACCTCGGGCAGGCGATGGCGATTATGGTAGCGGATCGACAGGTCGAAGGCGCGGGCGCGGCGGGCGACGGCCTGGCCGATGCGGCCCATGCCGATGATCCCCAGCCGCTTGCCATCGATGCGGTGGCCAAGCATCGCCGCCGGGCTCCAGCCGGTCCACTGGCCCGAACGGACCAGCTTCTCGCCCTCGGCCAGCCGGCGCGGCACCGACAGGATCAGCGCCATCGTCATGTCCGCGGTGTCCGTCGTCAGCACGCCGGGCGTGTTGGTGACGATGATGCCGGCGGCACGCGCGGCCTTCAGGTCGATATGGTCGACGCCATTGCCGAAATTGGCGATCAGCTGCAGCCGGCCCTGGCCCGCGGCGATGACGGCGGCATCGATGTGATCGGTGATCGTCGGTACCAGCACGTCGCAGCGCGCGGCGGCCTCGGCCAGCGCGGCGGCGCTCATCGGCGTGTCGGTGGGATTGAACTCGACGTCGAACAGTTCGGCCATGCGCGTCTCGACATGCCCGGGCAGGCGGCGGGTGACGATCAGCTTGGGGTTGCGGGGACGGTCGGCCATGGGCATGCGCTAGTCCTGCAAGATGACGAGTGCAAGTTGGCTCGCTTATGCTGCGGGCAGCCTGTCGACTCTTGAACGGCGCGGGCGGCCCTTTACTATACGCGCACAGGGCTCTCTGGGGGACGAAATTGAACAAGCTGGGTTGGCTGTTCGCCGCAACCGCGCTGATCGCGGGCGCGGCGCATGCCGAGGATCGCAAGACGCCCTATTGGGCCTCGATCGCGACCAATTTCGCGCTGATGCGGACGGGGCCGGCGCGCACCTATCCGCCGACCTGGCTGTACCGCCGGCACGACCTGCCGATCCGCGTGCTGCAGGTCTATGGCGACTGGCGCCGCGTGCGCGAGCAGGACGGCACCGAGGGGTGGATGCTCTCCACCCTCTTGAGCGCCAAGCGCACCGCCGTCGTCACCGGCGACGCGCCTGCGCCGATGCACGCCGATCCCGACACCGGATCGGCGCTGTCCTGGCGGGCGGAGCCGGGCGTGGTGGGCAAGATCAGCAAGTGCGACGATGGCTGGTGCCTGTTCGATGTCGCCGGCAAGCGCGGCTATGTGCGGATCGAGCGGATCTGGGGCGTCGACGTGAGCGAGACGGTCGAGTGAGGAATGGCGGCATGAGGACGGGCGTATGAACCTGGGACCGCGCCTCGAAACCCCGCGCCTCGTGCTGCGCCCGCACCGGCTGGGCGACTATGAGGATGTCTGCGTCCTGACCTGCGACCCCGAAGCGGTGCGGATGATCTTCCAGAAGCCGCTGACTCGCGAGGAGACGTGGCATCGGATGCTGCGCTTCGTGGGCCATTGGGCGCTGCTCGGCTATGGGCTGCTGCTGGTCGAGGAGAAGGCGACCGGTCGGATCGTCGGCGAGGTCGGCCTCGCCGATTTCCACCGCGGGCTGGGCAATGATTTCGATCCCTATCCCGAAATGGCGTGGATGCTCTCCAGCGACGTCCATGGCCGCGGCTATGCCACCGAGGCGGCGGGCGCGGTGCTGGGCTGGATGGACGCCGCCTTCGCGCCCGAGAAAGTGGTGTGCATCATCGATCCCGAGAATGGCGCGTCGCTGCGGGTGGCCGAGAAGCTGGGCTTCCACGCCTTCGGCCGGGGCGACTATCGCGACAAGCCGGTGATCAAGCTGCGGCGTTTCCCGCCCGCCTGAGCGTGGCACGGGGGCGTCGCAAGAAAATTGTCGCCGATGTAGGATAGGGCGGACCAGGTTCGTCGTAGCGTCGTTCGGGCAGAGGCCCGA
>CAUTRN010000114.1:0-4064 GCA_963540925.1 uncultured Sphingomonadaceae bacterium | reverse complement strand
GGGCTAGAGCGGTCAGCTCACGATCCGGCCGCCGTTCACGCCGATCGTCTGGCCGGTGACATAGCCCGACTCCTCCTTGCACAGCCACGACACCGCGTTGGCGATGTCCTCGGGCTCGCCCATGCGGCGGACGGGCATGGTCTTGATCAGCTGGTCATAGGGGATCGGGAAGCGTTCCTTGTTCGCCTCCGACATGATCGTGTTCATCACCGAGCCCGGGGGCACGTTGTTGACGGTCACGCCATAGGGTCCCAGCTCCTGCGCCAGGGTGCGGGTCATCGAGATCATGCCGCCCTTCGACGCCGAATAATGGGCGAGGGTCACGGCGCCCGTCTGCGCGCTCGACGAGCTGATGTTGACGATGCGGCCCCAGTTCGCGGCCTTCATGTCGGCGAAGCAAATCTGGCTGACGATGAAGGCGCTCTTCAGGTTGATCTCGAGCATCTGGTCCCACTGCTCGTCGGTCAGTTCCTCGAAGGGGACGAAGATCGAGATGCCGGCATTGTTGACCGCGACGGTGACGGGGCCGAAGGCGCCGCGCAGCTGATCGACCGCGGCAAGCACCTGGACGCGCTTGGAGACGTCGGCCTGGAGCGCGATCGCCTGCCCACCCTCGGCGCGGATCTCGGCGGCCACCGCCTCGGCCTTGTCGAGGCTCAGGTCGAGCACGCCCACCGCCAGCCCGTCGGCCGCCAGCCGCCGCGCGATCGCCCGGCCGATCCCGGCCGCGGCCCCCGTCACCAATGCCACCCGTCCGGTCATCCTGCATCCTCCATGATCTGAGCCGGCATCTACGGACCAACTGGTAGGAAGTGCAACGGTCGAGCGGAACGCCGGGGCGATGCCTGTCTATTCGCCCGCTACCGTTCCTTCTTCTTCACCCCTCCCTTCAAGGGAGGGGCAAGGGGTGGGTGACGGAGCGGAGGGGTTCGATACCCCTCCGCGTAGTTCCGCGGAACGACCAAGAACGCTCGCTACGCTCGCGACCCACCCCCGGCCCCTCCCTGGAAGGGAGGGGAAGAAGAGTTGCGACAGGCGTTGCGCACAGCATCATCGACAGCGCGCGTTACCCGTCCTAGCCTCCCTCCAGAAAGGCCGGAAACCGGCCGCCGGGAGGGGAGTCCATGAGCCGTTATCCGCTGGTCGAGCGCCCGCTGACGATCAACGGCTGCACCCTCCGCAACCGCATCGTCCGCGCCGCGCACGGCACCCTGCTCGCCATGCCCAACGGCTTCGTGATCGGCGACGAGCTGATCGCCTATCATGTCCGCCGGGCGCGATCGGGGGTGGCGATGTCGATCGTCGAGACCGCCAATGTCCACCCCAGCAGCTTCGGCGCGATCCAGGCCTTCCTGCCCGGCAATGACGAGGGCTGGTTTCGCCTGTCCGAGGCCTGCCACGCCGAGGGGATGAAGGTCTTCCAGCAGCTCTATCATGGCGGCTCGACCCGGGGGATGATGGGCGACGGCAAGGGGGCCTGGTCCCCCTCGGGCGGCCCCGTGCCGGCGCATAACGAGCTGACCGTGCCGATGACCAGGGGCATGATCGACGAGGCGATCACCGCCTTCGCCGAGGTCGGCCGGCGCTGCAAGGCGGCGGGGATGGACGGGGTCGAAGTGCATGGCGCGCATGGCTATCTGCTCCACGACTTCCTTTCGCCGCTGACCAACCGGCGCAGCGACGACTATGGCGGCTCGTTCGAGAACCGGATGCGCTTCATGCTGGAGGTGCTGCGCGCGCTGCGCGCGGCGGTGGGCAGTGATTATCCAATCGGCATCCGCCTGTCGGCCGACGAGATCGCGCCGGGCGGGCTCGCCCCCGCCGACATGATCAGGGTGGCCGACCGGCTGCAGGACGAAAAGCTCGTCGACTTCCTCGACCTGTCGCTGGGCACCTATTTCTCGCCGCACATGCAGGTGGCGGCGATGCACGAGCCGACCGGCTATGAGCTGCCCTGGGTCGAGCCGGTGGCGCGCAGCGCACGGGTGCCGGTGCTGGTCAACGGCCGCTTCAACACCCTCGCCGACGCCGAGGCGCTGCTGGCGAGCGGGGCCGCCGACATGGTGTCGATGGTGCGCGCACTGATCGCCGACCCCGACCTGATCCCCAAGAGCCTCGACGGCCGCGAGGCCGAGATCCGCCCCTGCATCGGCTGCAACCAGGACTGTATCGGCGGGGTCAACCGCATGCCGCCGCGCATGGGCTGCGTCGTCAATCCCGAGGCCGGCTGGGAACTGACCGCGACGCCGCCCGCCCCGGCTGAGAAGCCCGGCCGAGTGATCGTCGTCGGCGGTGGTCCCTCGGGGATGGAGGCGGCGCGCACCGCGCGGCTGCGCGGCCATCGGGTCGAGCTGCACGACGCCCGCGAGGCGCTGGGCGGGAATATGCGCTTCGCGCGGCGCGCACCCTTTCGCGCCGATATCGGCAAGATCGTTGACTATCAGGCGCGCGAGCTGGAGCGGCTGGGGGTGGAGGTCCGGCTCGGCTCGCGCGTCGATGTCGATCAGGCGCGCGGTGCCGATCATGTCGTTATCGCCACCGGCGCCGAGCCCCGCCGCGACGGGCGCCAGCGCTTCTGGCTGCTCCCCGTCGAGGGTGCCGACCTGCCGCATGTGAAAGCGCCGATCGAGGTGCTGGCGGGCGAGGCCGAAGGGATCGCCCATGCGCTGATCTATGACGACCTCGCCAGCTATATGGCGGTCTCGGTCGCCGAACATCTGCTGGTGCGTGGCGTCGCGGTCACCTTCGCGAGCAGCGGCGATGCGCTCGCCGAGAAGCTCGGCCCCGCCTTCGCCCAGGCACCGACGATCCAGCGGCTCGACGGCTATGAACGCTTCCGCTTCCTCGCCCGCCATTCGGTAATCGACATCCAGCCCGGCACCGCGCGGCTGGTGGAGAATGGCACGGCGCTGGAGAAGGATGTGGCCGCCGACCTCGTCGTCTTCTGCACCGTCGGCGAACCGCGCACGGGCCTGCACGAACAACTGGTCGCCGCCGGGATCGACAGCCGGCTGGTGGGGGACGCGGCCGGGGTGATCGACCTGGGCCATGCCATCCGTTCCGGCCGGGCGGCGGGCATGGCACTTTGAAGGACCCAAACACTTCGCTCGGGACGAACGGGGTTATAGATCGGGGAGCAGGACACATGGATATCGTCGACAGCCAGGTGCATATCGGCCCGGGCGGCATTGCCGAGATGGTCGCGGCGATGGACGCGCTCGGCATCGCCTCGGTGCTCAACGACGAATATTGGATCGGCACCGCGGGCGACCCCGGCTACCGCATCGACGAGCGGGTGTTCCGCCCGACCAACCCGACCGCCGAGCTCGCCGCCTGGACCTATCCTGGGCGCTTCTCCTATCTCGTCCGGGTCGAGCCGCACGATCCCGAGCTACGCAGCATCATCCGCCAGACCCGCGACGCCACCTATGCGCGCGCTCTCCGCGTGTCGCCGGGCATGACCCGCGCCGAGATCGCGAGCTTCGCCGACGGCGCCTATGACGAGGTGTTCGCGGGCGCCGCCGACGCCGGCCTGCCGGTGTTCGTCCAGATCTCGGGCAACACCGAGCTGCTCGCGCGCTATCTGGAGCGCTATCCCGAGTTGCGGATCATCATCTGCCACACCGGCATGCCGATCGGCCCGAAGCTGGTGAACGCCTTTGCCGGGCTGGAGGGGCTGCCCGACAGCCTGGAGCATTGGACAAAGGTGGCCTCGGTGCCGCTCGACCAGTCGCTCGACGAGGTGCTGCGCATCGCCCGCTTCCCCAATGTTGCGCTGAAATGGGCGCACGCCCCGACGATGTTCGGCGCCTCGCCCTTCCCCAGCCCCGACCTGCGCCCCTGGTTCCGCCGCACCCTCGACGCTTTCGGCGCCGAACGGGTGATGTGGGCGAGCGACATCAGCGCCAACCAGAGCGGCGAAAGCTGGGCCGAACTGATGTTCTGGATACGGGACAATCCGGATCTGAGCGAGGCGGAGAAGGTATTGGTGCTGGGAAGCACGGCGCGGACGTGGCTGGATTGGCCATCATGATCTCCCTCCCCATCGGGGAGGGATGTAAGGG
>CAUTRN010000113.1:0-4266 GCA_963540925.1 uncultured Sphingomonadaceae bacterium | reverse complement strand
GGCCGGCACCGTACCCCAACAATGATCGAGCCGAGGGCAGCCTCGGCCCTGCTGGTGTCGGCGCTGGTCCGCCGGATCGATGCCGAGGGTGGCGCGGCGATGGTGCTCGCGCGCGGCGACGAGGTGGCGGGCGCTATGCTGCTGCTGCTCGCCGATCGCGGGGTGCTGACGGCGATCGTCGAGCGGGTCTATCGCTTCGAAGGGGGCCATGGGCTGGAGAAGGTCGGCCCCGCCGATCCGAACGAGCCGGGCGTCGCGGCGGACTATATCGCGCGGCGGCGCAAGTCCGACCCCGATTTGTGGGCGCTCGAGCTCGACCATCCCGAGGCCGAGCGGATCGCGGGCGAAGTGTTGCTCTGACAGCCTCATGCGTCGCTCCGGCGGAGGCCGGAGCCGCTACGAAGGTCGCGAGGCGCTAGCCGCAAGAGCCTCTGGCGGCTCCGGCCTCCGCCGGAGCGACGATGGGGGAGGCGTCAGAGTCTCTCCAGTACGAACCCCACCCGTTCCTCGACGCTGACCTTCGGAATCACCACCACCTCATAGCCCAGCCGCGGATAGACCGCGCACAGCCGCTCATATTCGGCGATCGCCTCGTCCAGCCCATGGCGGCGCTCGGCATCGGCGACATGGATCTCGGGCCAGGGCGGCACCAGGAAGACGCGGCGGTGATAGCGATGCGCCGGCCCAAGCCGGTCGCAGCGATCGCCCCCGTCGAGGGCGTCGAGCGCGGCGGCCGCGTCGATCCAGCTCCGGTCGAAGAAGCTCCAGCGGCGCGCCGGATCGGCGGCGGCGTGATCCGCCAGCGCGATCGCCAGCGCGCGTTCGGCGAAGGCGGCGAGGTCGACCCAGGGCAGCGCGCGGCCACCGGCGGCCTGCTCCTCACGCACGATCCGCCGCCCCGGCTCCTCGACCGTCGCAAAGTCGCGCGCGCCCAGCGCCGCGAGCAGGGTCGACTTGCCGCCGCCCGAGCAGCCCGAGAGGATCACCCGTCCGTCCATGCCCGTCATCCTTCGCGCCCGCCTCTCCGAAACCATGGGTTGCTAGCGGGGCCCCGCCTGCCTATCGACCCCGCATGCCGCGCCGCCGTCCGCTTGCCCAGCATATCCGCCTGCTCGCGCGCCTGCACCGGCCGACCGCGCCGATGTGGCGGCGACGGATCGCGATCCTTGGCGGGGCGGTGGCGATCGGTCTGGTCGCGCTGCTCTTCGCCCATGCCGCCGACATGGCGGGGCACGCTTTTGCCCGGCTGGCGGCGCGCTGGCGCTGGGCACCGCTGATCGTCACCCCTGCCGGCTTCATCCTGCTCGTCTGGCTCACCCGCCGCTACGTGCCCGAGGCGCGCGGCTCGGGCATTCCCCAGGTGATGGCCGCCACCCATGCCCCCGATGGGGCGATGGCGAAGCTGCTGTCGGCGCGCACCGTGATCGCCAAGCTCGTCTTCACCGTCGCGGCGATGCTCGTCGGCGGATCGGTGGGGCGCGAGGGGCCGACGGTGCAGCTGGGCGCCTCGATCATGGGCTATGCCCATCGGCTGATGCGCATTCCGCTGCGCGCCTCGGTGTTCATCGCGGGCGGCGCGGCGGGCGTGGCGGCGGCGTTCAACACCCCCCTCGCCGGGGTCGCCTTCGCGATCGAGGAACTCGCCGCCGCCTATGAGCAGCGCATGACCCTGCTGGTGATGGCGGCGGTGCTGATCGCCGGCATGGTGAGCCTCGGCATCGCCGGCGACTATGTCTATTTCGGGGTGATCGCGCAGGGGCTGCCACCGGCCCGCGCGATGCTGATCGCGCCGCTTGCCGGGCTGTTCGGCGGGCTTGCCGGCGCGCTCTTCTCGCGCGGTCTGCTCGGCTTCGGGCGGGCGAAGACCGGGCCGGTCGCCTGGGCCCAGGCCCACCCGATCGCCACCGCCGGTCTGTGCGGGCTGGTGGTGGCGGCGATCGGCATCGCCAGCGGGCTGAGTTGGGGCACCGGCTATGAAGCGGCGCGCACCATCGTCCAGGGCGGGGACCTGCCCTGGTGGTATGGCCCGGCCAAGTTCGTCGCCACGCTCGCCACCGCGCTGTCGGGGCTGCCGGGCGGCATCTTCGCGCCGTCGCTGTCCACCGGGGCTGGGCTGGGCCAGCTGCTCCGCTTCGTCTTCCCGGACGATCCGGCCGGCGCGATCGCGCTGCTGGGCATGGTCGCCTATTTCACCGGGGTGGTGCGCGCGCCGCTGACCGCGGTGATCATCATCTCGGAGACGACCGGCAGCCGCGCGCTGCTGCTGCCGCTGCTCGCCGCCGCGCTGGTGGCCGATTTCGCGGCGCAGATGGTGTCGAAGGAAAAACTCTATCACGGCCTGTCGAAGCGCTTCGTCGCCTGAGCCCTGCCCGCTTCCATCCGTTCCCGTCCTGTTCTAGTCTGGGGCCATGTCCACCGCCCCCGAGTCGCCTGAATCGCTGCTTCCCATGATCGCCGCGGACGTCGCGCGCGGGGTGGCGCGGCTGTTCCTGCAGGCGGAGATGACGCCGCTGCCCGAAGTGCCGCTCGGCAATGGCCGCCGCGCCGACCTGATGGCGATCGACGCGAAGGGCTGCATCACCATCGTCGAGATCAAGGTGTCGCGCGCCGACCTGCTCGGCGATGCGAAGTGGCCCTTCTATCTCGATTATTGCGACCGTTTCTTCTGGGCGGTGCCGGGCGGCTTCGACCTGCGCCCGTTCGAGACCGAGGCCTTCCGCCCCGACTGTTGCGGGCTGATCGTCGCCGATCGCTACGACGCCGCGATCCTGCGCGAACCCCTCCACCGCCCGCTCGCCGGCGCCCGCCGCAAGGCCGAGACCCTGCGCTTCGCAAGGCGCGCGGCGCGGCGGCTGTGGGGCGACCTCGATCCGTTTCCGGAGAGTTGCGTCTAGGGCTGCCCTTCATCGTCATGCCAGCGAAGGCTGGCATCCATGTCTGTCTTCACACGCGATGGCATCTGAGAAGACAACAGACATGGACCCCAGCCTTCGCTGGGGTGACGTAGATTCTTAGATAGTGATCTGCCTCAGAGCCCCGGCCCCGACATCTTCGGCTTGGGCGCGGCCGTGGTCTTGTTCTCTTCGATTACTTTCAGCACCGCGGCGCCGCGCGGATCCTCGGCGGCATAGTCGCGCGCGGACTTGCCGGTGATGCGGTCGGCGATCTTGGGGTCGGCGCCGTTGGTGAGCAGCAGCCGCACCATCGGGATGTTGCGCGCCTGCACCGCCAGAGTCAGCGGGGTCTCGCCGCTGCCATTGGTGGCGTTGACCTGCGCCTTCTGCGCCAGCAGCAGCTCGGCACCCTCCTGGAAGCCGAGCTGGGCGGCGAAATGGAGCGCGGTGTTGCCCTGCTGGTCCTTGACGTTCGGATTGGCGCCCCGGCCGAGCAGGAAGCTCGTCCAGGTCATGTCGCGGCGCTTCACCGTGATCATCAGCCCGGTCTCGCCGGTGCTGTAGTCGCGGGTGTTGACGATCGTCTGGCCGGCGCCCTGCAGCGCCTTGGTCGTCTTCTCGCCGTCCGACTGGCGGACCGCCTGGAGGAAATTATAGCTGTCGGAGAACTGCGCCGCGGCGGGAGCGGCTCCGAGGGCCAGCGCGATGGCGGCGCAGGCCGGCACGACGAAACGGCGGATCATCTGATGTGTCATGTCCCTGTTATGAAACGCCCTTGCGTGCGCGCCAATAGCAAAGCATGGCTGGCGCTACCATGAACAAACGGAACCTCGCTGCTTTCGCCGCCCTGCTGCTGGCGGGAGCGCCCCTGTTGTCGGGCTGCAGCGGCTCGCCCGAACAGGCGCCGCTGGCCGATGCCAAGATCGGCGGACCCTTCACCCTGACCGACCAGGACGGCAAGAAGGTCAGCGACACCGATTTCGCCGGCAAATACCGGCTGATCTACTTCGGCTACACCTATTGCCCCGATGTCTGCCCGGTCGACGTCCAGACGCTGATGAAGGGCTATAAGGCGCTGGAAGCGAAGAAGCCCGAGCTGGCGGCGAAGATCCAGCCGATCTTCATCACCGTCGATCCCGCGCGCGACACCCCGCCGGTGCTCAAGCAGTTCGTCAGCGCTTTCCACCCGAAGCTGATCGGGTTGACCGGCAGCGAGGCCGAGATCGCCGCCGTCGCCAAGGAATATGCGATCTTCTACAAGAAGCAGGCGCCGCAGGCGGGCACCCCGGGCTATCTGATGGACCATAGCCGCCAGGCGATGCTGTTCGGCCCCCAGGGCCAGCCGCTCGCGCTGATCACGCAGGACAAGGAC
>CAUTRN010000112.1:0-4280 GCA_963540925.1 uncultured Sphingomonadaceae bacterium | reverse complement strand
GGGGAGGAATTGGAAGATGCTGATCCTTGCCTCCCAATCCTCGTCGCGCCGGGCGATGCTGACCGCCGCCGGCATCCCCTTCGAGGCGATGTCGGCCGGGGTCGACGAGGAATCGATGAAGGCCTCGCTCCGCGCCGAGCAGCTGAGCCCCCGCGACCTCGCCGACGCGCTCGCCGAGTTCAAGGCGACCAAGCTGTCGATGCGCCACCCCGGCGACCTCGTGCTGGGCTGCGATTCCACCGTCGCCTTCGACGACGGGACGATGATCGACAAGGCCGAGAGCCGCGACGAGCAGCGCGACCTGCTCCGGCGGCTGAGCGGGACCCGCCACCGGCTCCACAGCGCCGCGGTGATCTGCGAGGGCGGGCGCGCGGTCTGGCGCTTCGTCGACACCGCCACCCTATATGTTCGTCCGCTCGGCGACGATTTCATCGAGACCTATCTCGACGCCGAATGGCCCGCGATCGGCCATTGCGTGGGCGGCTACCGGATCGAGGGGCCGGGCGCGCAGCTCTTCGCGAAGATCGAAGGCAGCCAGTTCACCATATTGGGGCTGCCTCTGCTGCCGCTGCTCGACTATCTGCGCGTGCGAAAGGTGATGCCGTCATGAGCGAACTGCCCTTCGCCGAGGTGATCGGCGACCCGATTGCCCATTCGAAATCGCCGATGATCCACAATCACTGGCTGAAGCGCGCCGGGATCGAGGCCGAGTATCGCGCCACCCAGGTGACCCCCGACAATCTGTGGATGTTCTTCGAGGATCGCAAACGCGACCCCGCCTGGCGCGGCTGCAACGTCACCATCCCGCACAAGCAGGCGGTGATCCCACTGCTCGACCGGATCGACAGCCATGCCGACCGGATCGGCGCGGTGAACACGATCGTGCCCGAGAACGGCCAGCTGGTCGGCTACAACACCGATTATCTGGGATTCCTCGAGCCGCTCCAGCCGCTGCTGGCGCAGAGCCACCTGTTCCGCATGGCGCGGATCATCGGCGCGGGCGGCGCGGCCAAGGCGGTGGCGATGGCGCTGCACGACCATGGCTTCACCAGCGTGATCATCGCCCGCGACCTGGAGAAGGCCAAGGCGCTGCGTGCCACCTTCGAGCCCGACGACCGGCTGGTCGCCCCGCTCGAGATCTTCGCCGAGCCGACCGACTTCCCCTTCGACGATCGCGAGGGGATTCTCGACGTCGTCGTCAACACCACCTCGCTGGGGATGAAGGGCCAGCCGCCGCTGCTGCTCGACTTCAGCCATGTGCCGCCCAATGCGGTGATCTACGACATCGTCTATGCCCCGCTGGAGACGCCGCTGCTCGCCGAGGCGCGGGCGCGGGGGCTGCGCGCGATCGACGGGCTCCACATGCTGGTGGGCCAGGCCGCCGCCGCCTTCGAGCGCTTCTTCGGCCGCCCTGCCCCGCGCGACGACGACGAGACCCTGCGGGCACAATTGATCGCATGATCCGCCTGGGGCTCACCGGGTCGATCGGCATGGGCAAGTCGACCGTTGCGAAGATGTTCGTCCGGGCCGGGGTCCCCGTGTTCGATGCCGATGCCGAGGTGCACCGCCTGCAAGGCCGCAACGGCCGGCTGGTGGCGGCGATCGAGGCGGCCTTTCCGGGGACGGCGGGCCCCCACGGCATCGATCGCGCGGTGCTCTCCAAATATGTGCTCGGCGATCGCGAGGCGCTGCGCCGACTCGAACGACTCGTCCATCCCGCGGTGGCCGAGTCGCGCCGACTCTTCCTCAAACGCCACCGCGCCCGGCCGCTCGTCGTCCTCGACATCCCGCTGCTGTTCGAAAAGAAGGGCTGGCGCCAGGTCGACATGATCGCCGTCGTCTCCGCCCCGGCCTGGAAACAGGCGCGCCGCGTGCTCGCGCGGCCCGGGATGAACCCGTTGAAACTCAAGCATATCCGCTCGCTGCAAGTGCCCGACCATATCAAGCGCGCCCGTGCCGACGTCGTCATCGACACCGGCGGAACGGTCGACCGGACGCGCAAGGCGATCCGTCATCTCGTCACTTGCCTGCGGGCCCATGGAGTCCGATATTGTCATTCATGCGTGAAATCGTCTTCGACACCGAAACAACCGGCCTGAACCCCGCCACGGGAGATCGGCTGGTCGAGATAGGCTGTGTCGAACTGATCAACCGGGTCGAGACCGGCAATCACTTCCACTGCTATTTCAACCCCCAGCGGAACATGCCGGCCGAGGCCGAGGCGGTGCACGGCCTGTCCGAGCGCTTCTTGAGCGACAAGCCGCTGTTCGCCGACCAGGTCGAAGGGCTGCTCGAGTTCATCGGCGATGCGCCACTGATCGCGCACAACGCCAGCTTCGACTTCGGCTTCCTCAATTGGGAGCTGGGCGCGTGCGGCCGGCCGATCGTCGACCTGAGCCGCATGGTCGACACGCTCGCCATCGCGCGAAAGATGCATCCCGGCGCCAAGCACAGCCTCGACGCGCTCTGCTCGCGCTACGGGATCGACCGCAGCCATCGCGTCAAGCATGGCGCGTTGCTCGACGCCCAGCTGCTCGCCCAGCTCTATGTCGAGCTGCGCGGCGGCCGCCAGATCGGCCTGTCGATCGGCGAGGCCGTGGTCGAGGAGACCATCGTGATCGCCACCCCGCGTGCGGCGGTGGCGGCGCGTGTCATGCGGGCCATTCGGCCCCATTTTGCCAGTGAAGAGGAGATCGAAAGGCACAGGCTGTTCGTAGAGAAGCTCGAATCGCCGCTCTGGATGGAGGGTGCTGCGAGCTAGGATGTAATCGGGTCCTGTGCGGAACGGATCGCGCTGAAAGCGTTCCCTTACCGTCAACCCAAGACTTGTTGGAGAATTGCCATGGAAATTCGCGTTTCGGGACATCAGGTGGACACGGGCGACGCCCTTCGGACCCATGTCGAGACCCGGCTCCAAGCGATTGCCGACAAATTTTTCTCACGAAGTCTTTCCGCCAACGTCACCTTCGGCCGCGGCCAGCATGGCAACGGCTTCTCGTGCGACATCGTCGCCCATGTGATGCATGGCGTGATCCTGAAGGGCAGCGGCAATGCCGTGGAGGCGCACCCCGCCTTCGACCAGGCGGCCGACCGCATCGAAACCCAGCTGCGCCGCTACATGAACCGGCTGAAATCGCGCAGCACGCCGGTCGCCCCCGCGCTGGAAGCGCTGGAGGACAATGCCGGCTACACGGTGTTCGAGACCCCGCGTGAGGAAGAGGAAGTGGGCGACGCCCCGGTGATCATCGCCGAGACCCGGGTGGACGTGCCCGATGCCTCCGTTTCGGACGCGGTGATGATGCTGGATCTGCGAAATACCACCGCGCTTCTTTTCCGAAATTCTGGTACCGGCGCCTTCAATATGGTGTATCGGCGCAGCGACGGCACGATCGGCTGGGTGGAGCCGAGCCGGCTAGCCGGGTAAGGAATGCGAATCCCGTCGAATGACTGACAGCAAATCGATGGACGACCTGAGCGACCTGCTGTTGCCTCAGGCGGTGCAGGCCGCGCTGGTCGTCCCCAATAAAAAGGCGCTGTTTCAACAACTCGCCGCGCAGGCTTCGAAACTGGTCGAGGTCGACGCGCGGCTCGTTGTCGAGCGGCTCGTGGAGCGCGAGCGGCTGGGGTCGACGGGCTTCGGCGGCGGCATCGCCATTCCCCATGGCAAGATCGACGGACTCGATCGAGTCGTGGGGATGTTCGCGCGACTCGGCACGCCGATCGACTTCGCGGCGATCGACGACCTGCCGGTCGACTTGGTCTTCCTGCTGCTGTCGCCGGTCGACGCCGGGGTCGAGCATCTCAAGGCGCTCGCCCGGGTCAGCCGGCGGATGCGCGACAAGGCCTTCGTCGCCAAGCTGCGCGGCGCCGGCTCGGACGACGCGCTCTACGCGCTGTTCGCGACCGGCGAGGCGCGGCACGCCGCCTGAACGCCGATGACGGGTGAGAGATGACGGGTGAAACCGGGGCCGAGGCGCATTATCGCGCGCTGGAGTCGCTCTATGCGGCGGCCCCGATCAATCGCCTGTTCGAGTCGAGGCTGGAGATCGTCCGCGAGGGCGAGGCGCGTATCCATTTCACGATCGATCCGAGCCATTATCACGCCGCCGGCGCCGCGCATGGCACCACCTATTTCAAGATGCTCGATGACGCCGCCTTCTATGCGGCCAACAGCCTGGTCAACGACTTCTTCCTGCTGACCACCGCGTTCAACCTGCTGCTCACCCGGCCGATGAAGGCCGGCCCGATCACCGCCGAGGGCCGCTGGGTCAACGGCCGGC
>CAUTRN010000111.1:0-4637 GCA_963540925.1 uncultured Sphingomonadaceae bacterium | reverse complement strand
GGTCACATAGCGCAGCGAGCCGGTGAGGGTCAGCGCGTCGGTGAGGTCGTAGGACAGCTCGCCATAGACCGAATAGTTGCGCGTCTTGGTCCGCGCCCGCGTCGTGCTGGTCGGGAAGCCCAGGAACAGGCCGAGGATCTCATTGTCGATCCGGTCGCGATAATAGGTGGCGCCGCCCAGCCAGCGCAGCGGCCCCTCCCCGTTCGAGACGAGGCGCACTTCCTGGTAGAAATTCTTGCGGTCGAAATCGGTCTGGAAGCCCGCCATCGGCACCGGCGCCGCGCCGATGTCACCCCGGAAGTTCGAGTTGTTCCAGCGCAGCGCGGTGATCGAGGTCAGGTCGAACCCGTCCAGCTCCAGCTCGCCCTTGCCCGAAAAGCCATAGTCGGTGGTGTAGCTGTAGCTGTCGATCGAGGCATAGGTGTTGCCCTCGGTCGACGGCGCCCAGGGTGCGACCGGCGCCGAGATGCCGCCGCTCGCCGCCAGCCCGCGATAGACCAGATAGTTGAGCGTCGGATTCTTCTGGATCCAGCCATTGCCGTCGGCGTCGTCCTTGCGCGCATAGTCGCCCGCCAGGGTGATCTTCAGCCGCTCGCCGAGCTGGAGCCGCAGCTTGCCGTCGAGCGCGTAGAAATCGGCATCGTTGACGTCGGGCGTGGCGACGGTGGAGTTCGGGTTGCCGAAGAAGCTGGTGGTGCCCGCCGGATAGGGATTGGGCCGGGCCCGGTTCTCCAGATAGGGGTCGCGGGTGCGGCGATAGCCCGAGATGCTGGCGGCGATCGCGTCGCTGAACGGCGCGTTGACCGTCGCGGCGGCTTCCAGGCTGTCATATTTGCCGTAGCTGACCCGGCCCTTCACGCCCCATTCGTTGGAGGGCTGTTTGGTGACGATGTTGATCACGCCGCCGGTGGCGTTACGGCCATAGAGGCCGCCCTGCGCGCCCTTCAGCACCTCGACCCGTTCGACGTTGACGAAATTGTCGATCAGGCTGCCATAGGGGCGCGGCACATCGTCGATGAAGGTGGCCACCGATGGATCGGCGCCGACATAGATGATGTTGCCGATGCCGCGGATGAAGAGCTGGGTATAGCCGGTGCCGCTCTGGCTGATGAAGCCGGGGGTCTGGAAGCGCAGCTCCGACACGCTCTCGATGCCGCGCGACTGCAGCGCCTCGCCGCTCGCCGCGGTGATCGACAGCGGCACGTCCACCAGGCTCTGCTGGCGGCGCTGCGCGGTGACGACGATCTCCTCCAGCCGGCTGGTGTCCGCCCCGTCCTCGGCGGCATTTTGTGCATAGGCCGGTGCGCAGCATAGCGCCGAAACGCCAGCCGTCAGCGCCAGCAAGGTCCGGTCCCTGATCATTCCCCTCTCCCCTCGAGATCGCTACGGTTTTCCGTGCTTTTTCCGAGGGTCAGCAATCATGACGGGCCCGTCCAAGTCTTGCTCTCACAGGCCAGTCGGACGGGCACGGAGCCCGCCTGCCTGCAGGATCAGCGGCGCAGCATCCGGGCGAGCACGCGGGCCTGGGCGCGCTGCAGTTCGTCGGGGGTCAGGCTCTGTTCGGGATAGGCGTGGAGCGCGGCGGCGATGCGGTCCATCGCCGCGATCATCACCACCGCCTCGGCATTGGCCTCGCTGCGCGACAGCCGCTCGCCGTCCTTCGACTGGTCGACGATCCGGTCGGTCAGCCCGCGCAGGATCGGCAGCGCGGTCTTGGTGAGCAGCAGGCTGAAGCGGGTGTTGCCGCGGTCGCCCTCCAGATTGCGGTAGAGCAGGATCGGCCCATGGCGGATCCAGATGTCGCAATAGGCGCGGATCAGCCACAGCGCGTCCTCGTCGAGCCGCTCGGCCACGCACAGCAGGGTGGGATCGGCGAACAGGTCGATCGTGTCCTCGGTGATCGCGTCGCACAGGGTCCAGAGGATATCCTCCACATCGTCGAAATAGACGTAGAAGGTGGCGCCCGAGACGCCGGCCTCCTTGGCGATCGACGAGGCGCTGATGTTCATCGGCGAGGTGCTGGCCATCAGGCGGCGCGCGGCTTCGAGCAGCAGGGTGCGGGTGCCCGTCCCCTTGTTCCCCAATATCTTGCCAGCCTTGCTGGTCGGCTTCTTCGTCATGCGCGCCCTGTACACTGTGGCTGGGGCCCCGATACCAACATCCGTCGGCCAAGGCCAACCCTACGATCGCGTATGGACCGGCGCGGCCGGCCAAATCTTGCCCATGCGGGACAATGCCTCGCCCGCCGGATGGCGCGATACAGCAAGACCGACGCCCTGCCGGCCCGATATCATCGGGCCGAGACCAGACCTGGGAGAGGAACCGGCATGGCCGCGACGACGATGAACGACATGGTGCTGCTGAGCGTGGACGACCATATCCTCGAGCCGCCCGACATGTTCCTCGGCCGCCTGCCCGCGCAGTATAAGGACCAGGCGCCGAGGGTCGCCGAATATGCCAATGGCGACCAGCGCTGGGTGGTGGAAGGCCGTCCCTGGGCCGGGATCGGCCCCGCCGCCGTCGCCGGGCGCAAGCGCGAGGAACTGGGCGACGAGCCGACCCGCTACGACCAGATCCGCCGCGGCTGCTGGGACGTCGACGCCCGCATCGACGACATGAACGCCAACGGCACCTTCCTGTCGATCAACTTCGCCTCGCTGCCCGGCTTCGCCGGCGAGAAGCTGGTGGCGGGGCAGGACAAGGCGCTGATGCTCGCCATCCTGCGCGCCTATAATGACTGGCATATCGAGGACTGGGCCGGCCGCTATCCCGACCGCTTCCTCGCCAACGGCATCTTGCCGCTGTGGGACGTCGACCTCGCCATCGCCGAACTGCGCCGCATCAACGACGCCGGCTGCCGGGTGATCTGCTTCCCCGAAAACCCTACCGCCTTCGGCCAGCCCTCGATCCACTGGGGCCATTGGGATCGGCTGTTCGCCGAGATCGTCGCGCGCGAGATGACGGTGGCGATCCACATCGGCACCTCGGGCCCGCTGCCGACCCCGTCGATCGAAAGCCCCGCCGACGTCGGCGTGACCCTGCTCAACATCAAGATCGCCGAGTCGATGACCGACCTGCTCTTCTCGCCGTTGCTGCTGAAATTCCCCGGCTTGCGCATCCTGATGTCGGAGGGCTGCATGGGCTGGGTGCCCTTCCTGCGCGAGCGGGCCAATGCCGAATATCGCAACCATCGCTACTGGACCAAGGCGAACCTGGGCGACCTGCAGCCGAGCGACCTGCTCGCCCGTCACTTCATGTTCTGCTTCCACGAGGATGATTTCGGGCTGAAGGTGCGCCACGACGTCGGCATCGACCAGATCAGCTGGGAATGCGACTTCCCCCATGCCGACAGCACCTGGCCGCGCTCGCCCGAATTGCTGTGGGCGAGCGTCAAGGATTTCCCGGTCGACGAGATCGAGAAGATCAGCTGGCGCAACGCCGCCAGCTTCCTGCGGATCGATCCCTTCGCCCGGACCCGCCGCGAGGACGCCACCGTCGGCGCGCTCCGGGCCAGGGCGGCGCATGTCGACATAAGCCCGATGTCGGCGGGCGGGCTGAAGCCGGTGGCGACCAACTCGGTGCTGAGCACGGCCGATGTCTATGCGATGTTCCAGCAGGGCGACGCGCGGCTGGGCGAGCCGGTGGGCTGGCTCTGAGGCGCAGGCGATGACGCCCCGGCACCTGCGGATCGACTTTTCGGGCCTGCGGCTCGACTGGTCGCCGCAGGCCGAGTTCGCCGCGATCCTCAACAGCGGCAGCCCGCTCACCTCGGCGGTCGAGCCCTATCTCAACATGGTGATGATGCGCGCCCGCGACGCGCTGGGCGAGGATCATGCGGCGCTGCGCCGACAGATCGACCTGTTCGTGCGGCAGGAGGCCTATCATTACCGGCTGCACGACGGCTTCAACCGCGAGCTTTACGCCGCCGGCTATGCCGACCTCAAAGCGCTGGCCGACCGGCTGAAGGCCGAGCTGCGGATCATGCTCGACGAGCGCCCGCTCGCCTGGAACCTCGCCTACTGCACCGGCTTCGAGAATATGGCGACCTTCATGGCGAAGTTCGTCTTCGGGCCCGCCGACGACCTGTTCGACGGCGCCGACCCGCGCGCCGCCGCGCTGTGGAAATGGCATATGGCCGAGGAGTTCGAGCATCGCAGCGCCTGCCACGACGTGCTGACGGCGATCGCGCCCGGCTATCGGGTGCGGATCGGCGGCTTCGTCGCGGCGATGCGCCACCTCTTCCCCTATAACCGCGCGGCGACCGCGATCGTGCTGGCACAGGACCGCGCCGGGATGACGCCCGAGGAGCGCCGCCGCTCGATCGCGCGCGAGAAGGCCTATCAGCGGCGCTTCGGGCTGTTCATGCTGCGGCGGATGACGGCGATCCTGAAGCCGGGCTATGACCCGGCGGACCATGTGGCGCCGCCGGGGCTCGACGCGGCGCTGGAGGCTTATGGCGAGATCGCGCGGCAAAGGGCGCCGGCGGATGTGAAGGCGTTGCGGGCGGCGGTGGACCTCTAAGCCCCTCCCCTTCAGGGGAGGGGTTGGGGTGGGGGCCACGAGTCTCACCGAGACCAGCGATGGGATGGAGGAGAGCCCCCACCCCCAACCCCTCCCCTGAAGGGGAGGGGCTTAAG
>CAUTRN010000110.1:0-4709 GCA_963540925.1 uncultured Sphingomonadaceae bacterium | reverse complement strand
CGGCGTCACCGCCGCCGACTTCACCACGGCGTCGATCGTCTGATCGGAATTGGGAAGGCCCGGGTGATGGGAACCCGGGCCGACCCGGAGCGCGGTGCTGCGTTGCCTCCAGTGCGCAGCACCGCGCTCATCTCGAGCGAACTATCTCTGCGGAGTCCCCCAAGGGCACCCCACACCGCGGCGATATACGCCCAGGCGGGGCAGTCCATTCCCGGACTGTCCCGCTTTTTTTTCATCTTCGGTCGATGCGCCGCCCAAAAAGGGCCCCGCAATCATAGCGCCCCGCGCATCCCGAAGCGCTGCCGCGCCGGGCGACCAGGCGCCTCGCAGCATCCGTTGGAGCAGGGCCTTGGCGGCTCCGCGCTCCGGCATCAAACGCTCTAGATTGTTGTTTTACCGCGATTTCCGAGCCGGCAGATATTTTCATCTGCCTAGAAATCGCTCTAACCGATCCGCCGCCACAGCTTGAAGGGCGATCCCTCCGGCAGCTCCACCGGCTCCAGCCAGGCGGGGACCTCGTCCCTGACCAGCTGGCTGTAGAAACCCTGCGGGGTGCGCGCCTGGTAGATGGTCGCCTCGGCCATGCCGGGACAGGTCAGCAGCATCGTCGCCCCGCGCCGCTCCATCACCTCATGCGCGACCTCGGGTGAGGTGGCGCGGAAGGCGTGCTGGACGTCGAGGATCGCCTCGGCGTTGCGATGATAGGGGCCGGCGATCGCGCTGTGGCGGGTGATGGTGATCAGCCGCGGCCCCAGGTCGACCATGGTGAGCATCGTCGCGGGCGGCAGCTTGTCGAGCTGGGCGAGGCGCGGGATCGTCGTGCACTGGCGCGGCCGCTCGGCGCGGCGCTCCCCCCGCTTCTCGCGGCTCTCCTGCTTCGCGGATTTGGGGATCATCGCGATGAACTGCGCCATCTGCCCCGACAGGACGAAGAAGATCAGCAAGGTTCCGCCCACGCGGACCAGCGACGAGCCCGAATTGAGCATCCGCGGCAGCAACGCCCAGCCCAGCCAGGCGGCGCCGAACACCCCCAGCAGCTGCGCCTGCGGCCCGAAGCGCGACTGCCAGGCCAGCCCCGCGGTCGAGACAAGGCTGAGCAGCGCGATCGTCGCCCAGGGCGCCGCCTGCGCGGTGCCGCGCGCGCGCCAGGCGGCGGCGATCGCCCCCGCCAGCCCGATCAGCGGCAGCCAGCTGGTCTGCAGCGCGTCGCGCCATGGCTTCACCGTGATCGGCTTCACCTCGCGGATGTTGACGAACCACAGCCGCTCCAGCTCGGGCGAGATCTGCTCGGGGCGGCCCAGGCATTGCGGGAAGCTGATGGCGTAGAAGCCGGCGACGATCGCGCCCAGCCCGGCCAGCAGCGCGAAGCGTGCCGCGCGGCTGCGCGTCGGCACCACGCTGATCGCCAGCAACAGCGCCGACACCAGCAGCAGGGTCGACAGATAGACCGGCGACAGCACGTCGCAGACCATCGCGCGATTGTCGATCGAGGCGAAGCCGCCAAAGGCGATCGCCACCCCGCCGCCCAGCGCCACCGCATAGCCGCGCATCCGCGCCGCCTGGTCGGGGCCGAACGCCCAGCGCAGCGCGATCGAGGCGCCGGCGATCGCCATCACCGGGATCAGCTCCAGCCCGATGCCGAACGAGAAGGCGGTGGCGCCACCCGCGATCAGCCCGCCGCGCCGCGCGTCAGGGTCGGCCAGCCCGGCGATCACCACGGTCAGCGCGGCGAGCTGCCAGCCATGATGGTCGATGCGCAGCGGCATCCACATGAACAGGGTGACCTGCGCGCACAGCAGCACCGCGAAGGCGATCGGATAGGCGCGCGGATGGATCAGGCGGCGCGCCGTCAGCAGCAGCGCCCACAGCGCCGGGGCCAGCGCCAGCATCGGCGCCACCGCGCAGGCGATCCGCTCGGCGGTGAACTCGCCCAGCAGCGGGCGGAAGATCAGGATCAGCCCGGCGATCGGCAGGTCGACGATCCGCGACCAGTGGATGTTGGCGCCCTCGGGCGGGGCCAGCTTGTGCTGGCGCAGGTCGAACCAGCCCTGCCCGCCCAGCCAGGCCTTCACCTCGGCCAGCCGCATATTGTCGTCGGTGTCGCTCAGCGCCAGCCAGCTGATCTGGCCCCATTTGAAGATGGTGAAATAGACGCAGGTGCCGAGGAACAGCAGCAGGGTCATGAGCCGCCAGTGGCGCTCGATCCAGGCCATCAGTCGGTCTTCGAACGGCGCGCTCGTGCTGTCTTGCATCACCGCCGATTAGAGCCTGATCGGGCGGGGGGGAAGCGCTTTGCGTTTCGGCGCGAAAAGGCGGCGGCCCGTGTGCCGCCATCGGCGGAGCAACAGTTCATTACGCACTCGTTCGGCTGGCGTTCAGCTTCGCCATGCAGGATTCAGCGCATCCGGAAACGGACACGTGGGTGTCGGACTGGCAATTTCCGCCCCTCGGGAGACGCTCCTTCGGGGTTCCCTTTCCCCGGGGAGCGTGCTTCCCGCCGCCCGCCGGTTCCCCATCCGCCTGTTCGCCGCCCGCTTGTCGCCTTCCCGCTTTTGTGGAACAGCGCGCGAAGGATGCCTGATACGCCGATACTCACCCGGGAGCGCGTGGCGCTGCTCGGCCAGCTGTTCCGCTATGCGATCACCGGGGTTCTCGCCTCGGTGGTCAATATCGGCATCTATCATGTGCTGGTGAAGCAGGCCGGGATGGACCCGAACCTCGCCTGGACCTGCGGCTTCGTCGCCGCGGCGGCCACCGGCTATGTCATCCATGGCAGCTGGAGCTTCAAGGGCCATGGCAGCCGCGACCGGCAGCATGTGCGGATGGTGCGCTTCGCCATCGTCTCGCTGATCAGCTTCGCGCTCAACAGCTTCTGGGTGTGGCTGTTCGTCCAGCATATGGACCTGCCGATCTGGGCGCCCTATCCGTTCGCGCTATGCGTGACCCCGATCCTGGTCTTCTGGCTGAACCGCGTGTGGGTGTTCGAATGAACGCGCCCGCCGCGCTGTCGTCGCTACCGCTCCTGTCCGTGATCGCGCCGGTCAAGGACGAGGAGGACGCGATTCCGCCCTTCGTCGCGCGGATGACCAGCGTGCTCGACGCGCTGGCCGATCTCGACGGCCGGCCGATCGGCTGGGAGATCATCTTCGTCGACGACGGCAGCAGCGACCGGACGATGGCCGCGATCCTCACCGCGCACCAGGCCGATCCGCGCATCGGCGGCCTCTCGCTGTCGCGCAACTTCGGCAAGGAAGCCGCGCTGTCGGCCGGGATCGACCATGCGCGCGGCCAACTCGTCGTACCGATCGACGTCGACATGCAGGACCCGCCCGAGGTGATCGGCGCGATGATCGACAAATGGCGCGAGGGCTATGACGTCGTCTATGGCGTGCGCCGCAACCGGCTGACCGACAGCCTGCCGAAGCGGCTGACCGCCGACCTCTATTATCGCGCGCACAACTGGCTCTCGCGCGACAAGATCCCCGAACATGCCGGCGACTTCCGCCTGCTCGACCGCAAGGTCGTCGAGGTGATCAAGCGCATGCCCGAGCGCAACCGCTTCATGAAGGGCCTCTTCGCCTGGTCGGGCTTCCGCCAGACCGCGGTCGAATATGACCGCGCCGAGCGCGCGGTGGGCACCACCAAGTTCAACTACTGGAAGCTGTGGCAGCTGGCGATCGACGGGATCACCTCGGCCTCCACCGCGCCGCTGCGCGTCTGGTCCTATATCGGCGCGATCATCGCCGTCGTGGCGCTGGTCTATGCCGTCTATATCGGGGTGCGCACCCTGGTGCTGGGCGCCGACGTGGCGGGCTATCCCTCGCTGATGGTGGCGATCCTGTTCATGGGCGGGGTGCAGCTGCTCTCGCTCGGCATCCTCGGCGAATATGTCGGCCGGATCCTGGTGGAGACCAAGAAGCGGCCGATCTACATCGTGCGCGACTGGATCGGCTGTGCCGCCAATGACCAAGACGAAGAAGAGACCGACTGATGGACCGCGCCGCCTATGACCGCATGGCCGAGATCGACAAGGACCATTGGTGGTTCGTCGCGCGCCGCGGCATCATCGCCGCGCTGATCGAGCGGCACCGCCCCAAGGCCGGCCCGTTGCGCATCCTGGAGGTGGGCGCCGGCACCGGTTCGAACCTCGAACTGCTCCAGCGCTACGGCACGGTCGACGCGATCGAGCCCGACGACGATGCCCGCGCCTATGCCGAGCAGCGCAGCGGGCTCAGCATCAAGGGCGGCTATCTGCCCCATGTGCCGCTCGACGACGGCGCCTATGACCTGATCGTGCTGCTCGACGTGCTCGAGCATATCCCCGACGATGTCGGCGCGCTCGACCATCTGAAGGGCAAGCTGGCGCCGGGCGGGCGCATCCTGGTCACCGTGCCGGGCTCGCCCTGGATGTGGAGCGCGCACGACACCGCGCATCACCACCAGCGCCGCTACACCGCCGCCCAGCTGCGCGGCGTGTTCGGCAAGGCCGGGCTCAAGCCCCGCTTCCTGTCGCATTTCAACAGCCTGCTCTTCCCGCTGATCGCCGCCGCGCGGATCGTCGGCAAGCTCACGAAGAAGGAAGGCGGCGACGACGCGATGCCGCCCGCGCCGGTCAACGCGGTGCTTAAGGGCCTGTTCGGGGCGGAGCGCCACTGGGCGGCGTCGGTGAACGTCCCGTTCGGCGTCTCGATCGCGCTGGTGGCGGAGCG
>CAUTRN010000109.1:0-4723 GCA_963540925.1 uncultured Sphingomonadaceae bacterium | reverse complement strand
CGCCCCGATGCTAGCCGCGCGGCCATGTCAGTCGATGCCGCAACCGTCCGCAAGATCGCGAACCTGGCGCGCATTGCCGTTACCGACGGCGATGTGGAGGCCATGGTTCCCGAGCTCAACAACATCCTGGGCTGGATCGAGCAGCTCGGCGAGGTGAACACCGATGGTGTCGCCCCGCTGGCCGCCGTCATCCCCAACCATCAGCGCCTGCGCGAGGACGTCGTCACCGACGGCAATATCCGCGACAAGGTGCTGGCGAACGCCCCCCAGGCCGAGCATGGCTTCTTCGCCGTACCGAAGGTGATCGAATAATGGGCAACATCACCGATCTCGGCATCGCCGGTCTTCGCGACGGCTTCCGCGCCGGCGACTTCACCGCGCGCGAAGTGGCCGAGGCGTTCAGCACCGCTGTGGCGGGCGCCAAGGCGCTCAACGCCTTCATCATCGAGACGCCGGACCATGCGCTGGCCGCCGCAGATGCTGCCGACAAGGCGCGCGCCGCGGGCGAGCTGAAGCCGCTGTCGGGCGTCCCGCTCGGCATCAAGGATCTGTTCTGCACCGCCGGCTACCAGACCACGGCGGCCAGCGGCATGCTGGGCGGCTTCACGCCGACCTATGAGTCGACCGTGACGACCAAGCTGTTCGCGGCGGGCGCCGGCATGCTCGGCAAGCTCAACCTCGACCAGTTCGCGATGGGCTCGTCGAACGAGACCAGCGCCTATGGCAATGTGATCTCGCCCTGGCGGCGCAGTGACGGCGGCAATGCCCCGCTGGCGCCCGGCGGTTCGTCGGGCGGTTCGTCGTCGGCGATCGCGGCACGGATCGTGCCCGCGGCGACCGGCACCGACACCGGCGGCTCGATCCGCCAGCCGGCCGCCTTCACCGGCATCGCCGGCATCAAGCCCACTTATGGCCGGTGCTCGCGCTTCGGCATCGTCGCCTTCGCCTCGTCGCTCGACCAGGCCGGCGCGATGGCGCAGGACGTGCGCGACAGCGCGATCCTGCTCGAGGCGATGTCGGGCTTCGACCCGAAGGACTCGACCTCGCTCGACGTCTCGGTGCCGCAGTGGGAAGCCAATCTGTCGGGCGACCTGAAGGGCAAGAAGGTCGGCATTCCGAAGGAATATCGGGTCGACAACATGCCGGCCGAGATCGATGCGCTGTGGAAGCAGGGCATCGAATGGCTGCGCGACGCCGGCGCCGAGATCATCGACGTCTCGCTGCCGCACACCCGCTATGCGCTGCCGACCTATTATATCATCGCCCCGGCCGAGGCCTCCTCGAACCTCGCCCGCTATGACGGCGTCCGTTATGGCCTGCGCGACCTGCCCGACGGCGCCAACCTGCAGGACATGTACGCCGCGACCCGCGCTGCGGGCTTCGGGCCCGAGGTGAAGCGCCGTATCCTGATCGGCACCTATGTGCTCTCGGCCGGCTTCTACGACGCCTATTACACCAAGGCGCAGAAGGTCCGCGCGCTGATCGCTCGCGACTTCGAGGAAGCGTTCAAGCAGGTCGACGTGCTGCTGACCCCGACCGCGCCGTCGGCGGCCTTCGCGCTGGGCGAGAAGAGCGCCGATCCGCTGGAGATGTACCTCAACGACGTCTTCACCGTGCCGGCGAGCCTGGCGGGCGTTCCCGCCATGTCGGTGCCTGCGGGCCTCGACGGGCAAGGGCTGCCGCTGGGTCTCCAGATCATCGGCCGCCCGCTTGACGAGCAGGGTGTGCTGAACGCCGGCCTCGCGATCGAACAGCGGGCCCTCTTCAACGCCAAGCCGCAGAATTGGTGGGCGAAATGAGCAGCTATCGTATCCAGGGCGCCACCGGCGAATGGGAGGTCGTGATCGGCCTCGAGGTCCATGCCCAGGTCGTGTCCAACGCCAAGCTCTTCTCGGGCGCCTCGGCGACCTTCGGGGCCGAGCCGAACCAGAGCGTGTCGCTGATCGACGCGGCGATGCCGGGCATGCTGCCGGTGCCGAACCTCGAGTGCATCCGTCAGGCGGTGAAGACCGGCATGGCGCTGGGGGCGGAGATCAACCGCTGGTCGCGCTTCGATCGGAAGAACTACTTCTACGCCGATCTGCCGCAGGGCTATCAGATCTCGCAGCTCTACCACCCGCTGGTGGGTGAGGGCGCGATCGTGATCGAGGCCGACGAGAAGGCCGGCATCGCCGCGCCCAAGACGATCGGCGTCGAGCGGCTGCATGTCGAGCAGGACGCCGGCAAGCTGCTGCACGACCAGCACCCGACCCGCTCCTATGTCGACCTCAACCGGTCGGGCGTCGCGCTGATGGAGATCGTGTCGAAGCCGGAGATGCGTTCTCCTGCTGAAGCAGGGGCTTATCTCCGGAAGCTGCGATCGATCCTGCGCTATGTCGGGTCGTGCGACGGCAATATGGAGGAAGGCTCCATGCGCGCCGACGTCAACGTCTCGGTGCGCAAGGTGGGCGACGAGCTCGGCACGCGGACCGAGACCAAGAACGTCAATTCGATCCGCTTCGTGATGGCCGCGATCGAGACCGAGGCGAACCGCCAGGTCGACGTGATCGAGGCCGGCGGCAAGATCGTCCAGGAAACCCGGCTCTATGATCCGGATCGCAACGAGACGCGCTCGATGCGCTCGAAGGAAGATGCGCACGACTATCGCTACTTCCCCGATCCCGATCTGCTGCCGCTGGAACTGAGCGAGGAGTTCGTCGCCGAATGCCGCGCCGAGCTGCCCGAACTGCCCGACGCCAAGCGCACCCGCTATGAAGGGCCGCTGGGCCTGCCGGCTTACAACGCCGCCGTGATCACCAACGACGTCGAGACGGCGCGCTGGTTCGAGAAGCTGCTCGACGCGACGGGCAAGCCGGCTGCCGATGTAGCGCGGGCCGCTTCCAACTGGCTGATCTCGGACCTGTTCGGCGCGCTCAACCGCCTCGGCAAGTCGATCGACGAGAGCCCCGTGAGCCCGAAGCAGGGCGCCGAGCTGCTCGCGCTGGTCGCCGATGGCACGCTGTCGGGCACGCTGGCCAAGCAGGTGTTCGAGATCATGCTGGAGACCGGCGACGATCCCTCGAAGATCGTCGAGGAACGCGGCCTGAAGCAGACCAGCGATACCGGCGCGATCGAGAAGGTGATCGCCGAGATCATCGCCGCCAATGCCGACAAGGTGGAGCAGTATCACGCCGGCAAGGTCCAGCTGTTCGGCTTCTTCGTCGGCCAGACGATGAAGGCGATGGGCGGCAAGGCCAACCCCGGCGTCGTCAACGATCTGCTCAAGAAGGCGCTGGGCTAAACCAGTCGCTTTCTCTTGTGTCGCTCCGGCGGAGGCCGGAGCCGCCAGAGGCATATGCACACCCTCCTCTCTACCGGCTCCGGCCTCCGCCGGAGCGACGGGGAGATGAGGATGTGACGACGTTCGATCGGCGCGCTATGCGTCGCTCATGATCTACGGCGACCCCGGCAGCATTGTCCCGCTCAACATCGCCGCAAGCAGCGGCGACTATCAGCTGTCGGTCCCGCCCGGCCTGCCCGTCGCGCGCGAGGTGCAGACGCCGGGCTTCCGGGCCGCCTCCGCCGTCTGGCGCCTGGCCGGCGCCAGCGGCGCCGTGATGAGCAGCGGCGACGCGCTGGGCAGTCCGATCGCGCTGGAGCCGGGCGGGGCGGTTCGCGCCACGCCCGCCGGGATCGCGCTCAACCGCAACTCCTACCTCCAGTCGAAGGGGCTCGGGCTCGACTTCGGCACCAGCGGCGATCCGAAGAAGACCCAGGTGCCGCATCGGATGCGCTGCTCCTTTCGGGGGATCGTGCCGCGCGCCAATGGGGCGCTGCTGTTCTACATGATCGGATGGGGGGTGGGCGCGATCACGCTGTTCACCCGCTATGGCAGCGACCAGCTGGAAGCCGCGATCGGCCGGGGGGACGGCACCGAGGGCGGTTTCGTGAGCACCGCCCTGCGCAAGCCCGGCGTCGAACAGCTGCTGGAGGTCGAGTGGAAGGACAGCCCCGCCGGCCCGGGCGGGACGATCGCCTTCTTCATCGACGGCAAGCCCGCCGGCGGCCCGTTCGCGACCAAGACCAAGCCGCGGGTCGCGCCGGAGATGTTCTTCTCGGTCAACGCGGCGCTCGGCAACACCCGCCAGGCGATCGACGGCATGGTGGTGCGCGAGATGCGGATCGACATCGACCTGCCCGAGACCCGCTACAGCTATCCGCCGGTCGCCAGCGGCCCGGTGAAAGGGGCGGACCTGCCCCGGCTCGTCGTCGATGCCCGCACCGTCAGGGAGGCCCAGCCGGCGCGGACGCTGGCCTGGCGCGGGCCCGACGGCACGGTCTCCACCCTCGACGTCACCATCGGCCCGCTCGACGTGCCGCCGGGCCAGCCGTTCAAGGCGGTGCTGATGGACTGGTCGAGCGGGGCCGGGGTCCCGCATCCCCGCGAACTCGTGATGACCCGGCTCGCCGCGCAGAATTGCCGGTTCGAGGATGACTGGCTGGGCCAGGCGCAGCCCGCCTGGACCGAATGCCTGCCGCAGGGCCCGGTGCCGGTGATCGACGGCATCGCTTATCGTTGCGAGGCGATCCGCAGCGGCGACTATGCCCAGTTCCAGTTCGGCTATGACTGGGACGCCGGCATGATGCCGGCCAATCCGTTCGGCGACCCCACCGGCAAGAACGCCTATATGGTGCCGCACAAATGGGCGATCTACGACCGCGACGACAAGCTGCTCGCGATGAT
>CAUTRN010000108.1:0-4723 GCA_963540925.1 uncultured Sphingomonadaceae bacterium | reverse complement strand
AAGAAGGAAGAAACCCCTCACCCAACCCTCTCCCGCAGGCGGGAGAGGGCTAGAAAGCCGCAAACGCCAGCGACTCTCCTTCTCCCGCTTGCGGGAGAAGGTCGGGATGAGGGTCTTCTTCTCCTTCCTTTAAGCCACCCCGCCCAGCCCCTTGAGCATCCCCCGCCAATGCTCGGCCAGCCGCCGCTGGAACAGCATCAGATCGAAGCCGTGCCGCGCGACATGGTCCTGCGGGATCGCATCCCAGCCGCGATGCTCGATGGTCACGCGGGTCTGATCGCCCACCGCTTCGAAGCGCACCTCCAGCTCGGTCGACTGGTCAGGGCGGAAGCTGGCGGGTCGCCAGCTCAGCACCAGCCGCTCGCCCGGCTGCCAGACCGAGACGCGGCCGATCTCATGCTCCTTGCCGGGCGCCCATGTCGTCACCAGCCGGCCGCCCTCGCCCGGCTCGAAGCGCAGTTCCCCGTCGCCGCGCGGGGTGAGCTGGAACAGCGGGCTGCTCTTCCACCAGCTCCCGATCTCGCGGGTGAAGGCCTCGAAGGCGCGCAGCGGGGTGGCGTCGACCCGGATCGAGACGATCACCGCCGATCCGCTCATCCCGCCTTCTTCTCGACATGCGCCTTGAACGCGGCGAGCTGGTGGGTCCACAGCGCCTCGGTCTCGGCGAGCCATTGCTTGAGATCGGCCATCGCGCCCTCCTTCAGCGAATAGATCCGCACCCGCGCGTCGAAATCGGGGTGCGCCTCCTCGACGAAGCCCGCCGCCTTCAGTTCGCGCAGGTGCCGGCTCATCGCGGGCGCGGCCAGCCCCAGCGCCTCGGCCAGTTCGCCCGCCCGACGCGGCCCCGCCCCCAGCAGCTCGACCGCGCGGCGGCGGTGCGGATCGGCCAGCGCCGCGAAGACCCGGTCGACCGCGGCGCTCAATCGAGCCGCTTCTTCGTGGTCAGCCCGCTCGCCGCGTCCCACTCGTCGGAATGCATCTTCAGGATGGTAACCCCGAAGGTCCAGATATGCCCCTCAGGATCGCGCGCCCGATAGGTGCGGTCGCCGTAGAATTGCGTCTCGGGCTCCTGCAGGATGACGGCGCCGGCCGTGCGGGCATGCGCGCAATGCGCGTCGATATCGTCGCCCTCGGCGAGCTGGACATGGACGGTCTGCGTGTTCTTGCCACCCAGGTTCGCCGGGCTGCGATGGTCGTCGCTCCATTCATTGCCGACCATCAGCACCGAATCGCCATAGCTCATCTCGCTATGGGCAAGGTTGCCGTCGCCATCGAGCAGCACGAAGATCGGCTCGAAACCAAACGCCTCCTCCAGCCAGCGGAACGCCGTCTTCGAATCCTCGTAGCAGATCGCGCTGCTGAGCCCTTTCGGGCGATAGCCGTCCTCGGACATCGGGCTTCTCCTCGTTGACGACTCAATGATTATCCGATTTCGGAATATTTATCAAATTCTGAAAATATATCCGTTGCAACGGGCGCAACCATCTCCGCCCGTCGACCGCTTGTGAGGCTCCGGCCCACTTGCTACCCCTTCGCCGTGACCTGGCATTTCTGGATCGACCGCGGCGGCACCTTCACCGACGTGGTCGCACGCGACCCAAGCGGGCGGATCATCACCGCCAAGCTGCTCTCCGAAGACCCCGAGCGCTATGACGACGCGGCGGTGGCCGCGATACGGCGACTGACCGGCCGCCCGACGGGCGCGCTGCCTCCGGTCGAGGTGCGGCTGGGCACCACCGTCGCCACCAACGCGCTGCTCGAACGCAAGGGCGAGCCGACCCTGCTGGCGATCACCCGCGGCTTCGGCGATGCGCTGACGATCGGCTATCAGGAGCGCCCCGACCTGTTCGCCCGCGCGATCCGCCGGGCGCCGCCGGTCCACGCTCGCACCGTCGAGATCGACGAGCGGGTCACCGCCGAGGGCGAGGTGCTGACCCCGCTCGATCTCGACAAGGCGCGCGCCGACCTGTCGGCTGCGTATGACGAAGGCTATCGCGCCATCGCGATCGTGCTGATGCAAGGCTATGCCCACAGCGCGCATGAGGCGGCGCTCGCGGAACTGGCCCGCGAGATCGGCTTCACCCAGGTCTCGGCCAGCCATGCGGTGGCGCCGCTGATCAAGCTGATCGGGCGCGGCGACACCAGCGTGGTCGACGCCTATCTGTCGCCGGTGCTGCGCCGCTATATCGAGGGTTTCCGCACCGCGCTGGGCGATGGCGCCGCGCCGCTGTTCATGCAGTCCAATGGCGGGCTGATCGCGGGCGACGCCTTCCACGGCAAGGACGCGATCCTCTCGGGCCCGGCCGGCGGGATCGTCGGTATGGCACGCACCGCGCAGGCGGCCGGCTTCGACCATGTCATCGGCTTCGACATGGGCGGCACCTCCACCGACGTGTCGCTGTTCGCGGGCCAATATGACCGCGAGACCGAGACGCGCATCGCCGGGGCCCGCATCCGCGCGCCGATGATGAAGATCCACACGGTGGCGGCGGGCGGCGGATCGATCTGCCGCTTCGACCAGGGCCGTTTCCGGGTCGGCCCGGAATCGGCGGGCGCGATCCCCGGCCCCGCCTGCTACCGGCGCGGCGGTCCGCTGACCGTCACCGACTGCAACGTGATGCTGGGCAAGATCCAGCCGCGGCATTTCCCGAAGCTGTTCGGCCCGAACGGCGACGAGCCGATCGACGTGGCGGCGGTAGAGACGCGCTTTGCCGAACTGATCGCCGAGGCCGGCGGCGGCATGACCGCGCGCGAAGCCGCCGAGGGCATGGTCGCCATCGCCGTCGCCAGCATGGCCAATGCGATCAAGGCGGTGTCGATCGGCGCCGGACATGACCCGGCGCGCTTCACCCTCGCCTGCTTCGGCGGTGCTGGCGGACAACATGCCTGTCTGGTCGCCGACGCGCTGGCGATCGACCGGGTGATGATCCATCCGTTGGCAGGCGTGCTGTCGGCCTATGGCATCGGTCTTGCCGACCGCAGCCTGATGCGCGAGCGCAGCATGATCCTCGCGCTCGACGATGCCGATGCGATTGCTGCGGCAGTGGATGCGCTCACCGCCGAGGCGCGCGCCGCCCTGCCCGAGGCGAGCCGCATCGTCGCGAGCGCGCAGCTCCGCTACCCGGCGAGCGACAGCGGCATCGCGGTGCCCGTCGCCGACGCCGCATCGATGCGCGCCGCCTTCGAGGCCGAGTTCGCGCGCCGCTTCGGCTTCGCCGGACAGGGCGAGCCGCTGATCGACATGCTGCGGGTCGAGGCGATCGTACCAGGGAACAGCGGCACCGAGCGGGTGACCGAACTGACGCAGCAATCGTCGGGCCCGGTCGCGACCGTGGACGCCTTCATGGCCGGCGCCGCGCAGCAAAGCCCGCTGTTCGATCGCGCCACGCTGGCCGCAGGCTTCACCATCGAAGGGCCAGCGCTGATCGTCGATCCGGTCGGCACCACCGTGGTCGAGCCGGGCTGGCGCGCCACCGTCGACGGCGAGGGCAATCTGATCCTCGACCGCTATCTGGCCCGCGCCGTGGCCAGCGCGGCGGGCACCGAGGCCGATCCGATCCGGCTGGAGATCTTCGCCGGCTTGTTCATGGCGATCGCCGAGGAGATGGGTGCGGCGCTGCGGCAGAGCGCGACATCGGTGAACATCCGCGAGCGGCTCGACTTCTCCTGCGCGCTATTCGACGCGGGCGGGAACCTGATCGCCAATGCGCCGCACATCCCGGTCCATCTCGGCTCGATGGGCGACAGCATCCGCACCATCATCCGGCGGCGCGGCGCGAAGGCCGACGGGCGGGGGATGAAGCCGGGCGATGCCTATGCGCTCAACGCCCCCTATCAGGGCGGCACCCATCTGCCTGACATCACCGTGATCCTGCCGGTGTTCGCGGACGATGCCGATGCGGACCCCAGCTTCTTCGTCGCGGCGCGCGGCCACCATGCCGACGTCGGCGGGATCAGCCCGGGATCGATGCCGTCGAACAGCCGCAGCATCGACGAGGAAGGCGTGATCCTCGACAATCTGCTGATCGTCGACGAGGGGCGGCTGTGCGAGGCCGAGCTGCGCGCCGTGCTGCGCAACAATCGCTGGCCGGCGCGCAACCCCGACCAGAATCTCGCAGACCTCAGCGCCCAGATCGCCGCCTGCACGCGCGGCGGCGAGGCGCTGCGCCGGCTGGCGCGCGACTATGGGGGCGATGTCGTCAGCGCCTATATGGAGCATGTCCAGGCCAATGCCGAAGCCGCCGTCCGCGCGCTGATCGGCGGGCTGCGCGACGGCGAGAACGTCATCGAGCATGACGACGGATCGCGCATCGCGGTGGCGGTGCGGATCGACCGCGACGCGAAGACCGCCGAGATCGACTTCGCCGGGACCAGCGACCAGCTGCCCGGCAATTTCAACGCGCCGCTCTCGGTGGTGCGCGCCGCCGTCCTCTATGTGATGCGCATCCTGGTCGACCAGGCCATCCCGATGAACGACGGCTGCCTGCGCCCGGTGACGATCAAGGTGCCTGAAGGATCGATGCTCAACCCGCGCTATCCGGCGGCGGTGGTGGCCGGCAATGTCGAGACCAGCCAGGCGATCACCGACGCGCTGCTCGGCGCGCTGGGGGCGATGGCGGGATCGCAGGGCACGATGAACAACTTCACCTTCGGCAATGCCACCCACCAATATTATGAGACGATCGCCGGCGGCTCCGGCGCCGGCCCCGGCTTCGACGGCGCG
>CAUTRN010000107.1:0-4926 GCA_963540925.1 uncultured Sphingomonadaceae bacterium | reverse complement strand
CGTCGCTCACCCTCGGCCATCTCGGCCGGGAATGGCCATACAAGCTCGACCATGTGATGACGAGCCCGGAGGACGTGCTGGCGCCCTCGGTGCTCCACCCGATCTTCCATGGCAGCTTCGACTGGCACAGCTGCGTCCATGGCTGGTGGCAGGTGATGCGCCTGCTGCGCCGCATCCCCGGCCTGCCCCAGGCGGAAGCGATCCGCGCCCGCGCCGATGCGATGCTGGTGCCCAACAAGGTGGCGGGCGAACTGGCCTATCTGGCGCGGCCTGCCTCGGGCGGGTTCGAGCGGCCCTATGGCTGGGGCTGGCTGCTCGCGCTGCACGACGAACTGGCGCAGCATGAGGCGCAGCACTGGGCGACCGCGCTGGCGCCGCTAGCGCGCGCCTTCGCCGATCGCTTCAAGGCCTATCTGCCCAAACTCACCTATCCCATCCGGGTGGGCACCCATTTCAACAGCAGCTTCGCGCTGCTCCTCGCGCATCGTTGGGCGGTGACGCACGACGCCGAACTCGCCGCGCTGATCGCCGCGCGCGCCACCCAATGGTTTGGCGAGGACCGCGGCTGCCAGGCCTGGGAACCGGGCGGCGACGAGTTCCTCTCCTCGGCGCTGAGCGAAGCGCATCTGATGCGCGAGCTGCTGGCGCCCGCCGACTTCCTCGCCTGGTTCGACGGCTTCCTGCCCGCGATCCCCGCGACGCTTACCACGCCCGCCTTCGTGTCGGATCGCAGCGACGGCAAGATCGCCCATCTCGACGGCCTCAACCTCAGCCGCGCCTGGTGCTGGCGCCGGATCGCCGACGCGCTGCCCGCCGATCATCCTGCGGTGCCGGTCGCGCGCGACGCGGCCGAGCGCCATCTCGCGGCGGCGCTACCGCATCTGGGCGACGACTATATGGGCGAACATTGGCTGGCGAGCTTCGCCCTGCTCGCGTTGGATTGGGATTAGCCGCAACAATCCCTCCTCCCTGGTCAGGGTGGGGAGAAACTAGCCGATGAATTCCCTCGCCATCGCGATGAAATCGTCGCGCCGGTCGTGATGCACCCAATGGCCGGCGCGCTCGAACAGCTCGACCCGGGCGTCGCGGAAATGGGCGGCGCGGCCGTCGGTCGCCGGGTTGGGCGCCCAGCTGTCGGCGCCGTAGATCAGCAGCACCGGGCAGGTGATCGCGGCCCACATCTGGGCCTTCACCTCCGGCGTGATGTCGTTGGGCGGCTCGGTGCCCATCGCCGGATCATGCTTCAGGCGCAGCGTCCCATCGGGATTGGCCCGCGCGGCGTGGGTGGCGAGATGCTCGGCCAGTTCGCCGGTCAGCCGCTCGTCGGTGCGCTTCATCCGTTCGACGATCGTGGCGAGATCGGGATAGTCGCGCGGGGTGCGGGGCACCAGGTCGGCCCGGCGCGCGATCCAGCGGCGCATCCGCTCCAGCGGGTCCTTCGGCGCCTTGGCGTTGACGATGTCGGGGCCTTCGCCCAGCCCCTCGATGTTGATCAGCTTCGTGACCTTGTCGGGATAGAGGCCGGCGAAGCGGGTGACGATGTTGCCGCCCAGCGAATGGCCGATCATCGGGCCGGCCGGCAAATCGAGCGCACGGAGCAGCGCCGCGAAATCGTCGACGAAATCATACATGTCGTAATTGCCGTCATTGGCCCAGGCGCTGTCGCCATGGCCGCGCAGGTCGGGCGCGATGACGCGAAAGCGATCGGCGAAGGCCGCCGCCACCCAGTCCCAGCTCCGCGCATGATCGCGCCCGCCATGCTGGAGGATCAGCGGCGGCGCCGCCGGATCGCCCCATTCGCAGACATTGATCGCGAGGCGCGAGACGGTGAGCTGGTAGGTGCGGGGTTCGGCCATGGGTTGGGGGAGTAGAGCGAGTTTTGGCCATACACAATCGCGGCCAGGCCGATATCGCCGGCCCGTCCCTCGCCTCCCCCTTGAACGTCACCCCAGCGAAGGCTGGGGTCTCGGGCGAGAGGAGATAAGGTCGAGGCAGGAGCCTCCTGAGATTCCAGCTTTCGCTGGAATGACGGATTTGGGGAAAGGGGAAAGGAGAGAGGTGAGCAGTTGACGTCCCCGCTCCATCCCCCCATCCCGCGCCGATGCGCCTGATCGTCCGTCTCGTCCGGGGGCTCGACCCCTTCCTGCTCTTCCTGATCGCCACCATGACGGCCGCCTCGCTGCTGCCCGCGCGCGGCGCGGCGGTGCCGATCTTCGACGGGCTCACCGACGCGGCGATCATCCTGCTGTTCTTCCTCCACGGCGCCAAGCTGTCACGCGAGGCGGTGATCGCGGGGATCGGCAACTGGCGGCTCCACCTGCTGGTGCTCGCCTCGTCCTTCCTGCTGTTCCCGCTGCTGGGCCTGGGCATCTCACACGGCGCCACCGCCCTCACCACGCCCGAGATATTGTCGGGCCTGCTCTATCTGAGCCTGCTGCCCTCGACGGTGCAGTCGTCGATCGCCTTCACCGCGATGGCGGGCGGCAACGTCCCCGCCGCGGTGTGCAGCGCCTCGCTGTCGAACATCACCGGCATCGTGCTGACCCCGGTGCTGGTGGGCCTGCTGATCCACGTCCAGGGCCAGGCGCCGGGTGTGTCGATCGACGCGATCGAGGGGATTATGCTGCAGCTTCTACTGCCCTTCGTCGCGGGCCATCTGCTGCGCCCGCTGATCGGGAAATGGATCGACCGCTATAAAAAGATTCTGATGCCGGTCGACCGCTCGTCGATCCTGCTGGTCGTCTACACCGCGTTCAGCGCCGCGGTGGTCAACGGCATCTGGCAGCGCACCGAGCTGATCGACCTGGTGGTGATCCTGGGATTGAGCGCGGTGCTGCTCGCGCTGGTGATGGGCGCCAACCTGTTCGTCGCCCGCCGTCTGAAGCTGCCGCGCGGTGACGAGATCGTGCTGCTGTTCTGCGGGTCGAAGAAGAGCCTGGTGTCGGGCGTGCCGATGGCGGGCGCGATCTTCGCCCCCGCGCAGGTGGGCGTGATCATCCTGCCGCTGATGATCTTCCACCAGCTTCAGCTGTTCGTCTGCGCGGTGATCGCGGCCAGATATGCGCAGGAACGATAATTCTCCTTCTCCCGCAAGCGGGAGAGGGCTCAGAAGGCAGTGAGAGGATAGCTGGATGAGCATTCGCATCGGCATCGGAAGCGGGATCGGCCTGCCGGCGGAGCCCGAGCTCTACTGGGAATGGATCCGCATCGCCGACGAAAGCGGGATCGACAGCATCTGGCATTCCGACCAGCTGGTCGGCGCCAATATCGAACCGATGGCGATGCTTGCGGCGCTGGCGGCGCGGACGAAGCGGCTGCGCTTCGGCACCAATGCGCTGGTCGTGGCCTTTCGCGATCCGATCCTCGTCGCCAAGCAGTTCGCCGCGATCGACTGGCTGGCGCCGGGCCGGCTGCTTCCCACCTTCGGCGTCGGCGGCGCGCAGGATCCCTATTGGGCGGCGACCGGCGAGGCGCCGGGCCCGCGCGGCAAGCGCTCCAACGAGGCGATCCGGCTGATCCGCGCGCTGCTGGAGCAGGACGAGCTAAACTTCGCGGGCGATTTCTATCGTTATGAAGGGCCCGGAAGCTGGCCGCGTCCGGCCAAGCCGCTGCCGCTGTGGATCGGCGGCCATTCGGAGGCCGCGATCCAGCGCACCGCCGCGCTGGGCGACGGCTGGCTCGGCGGGCTGGTCGCTCCCGACCAGGCGGCCGATGCGGTGGCGCGGATCAAGACGGCCGTCGCCGAACAGGGCCGGAGCATCGACGTCGACCATTATGGCGTCACCATCCCCTATCGGATCGGCGAGCCCGACGACCCGGCGGTGCTGAAGGCGCGCGAACGGCTACGGGCGCGGCTCAAGCTGGCCGGCGACGACGCCTCGCTCGACCTGATCGCGGCGGGCGACGCGGCGAGCGTGGCCGCGCTGTTCCGCCGCTATGTCGCGGCCGGCATCCACAAATTCGTCGCGGTACCGATGGCCGAGAATCATGCGGAGCTGATCGATCAGACCCGGCTTCTCGCTGCCCACGTGCTGCCAGCGGTCGAGGATCGCGCGGCCGCCTGATATCGCACGCACGGTCAATCTTCCAACCGTGCGGTAGGCATTTCGGGTACCACCTCGCCCGGCTATGCATCGATCGAATCAAGCAATGGAGGGGACGAAATGGCGAAGAGCTTCGACATCGAGACGCGCGAGGCCGAGCTGCGCAAGGAGCAGCGGGTCGCACCGATGAGCCTCGACGAGTTCACCCCCGAAGCGACCGAGACCGTCGCCAATGTCCGTAAGGTGATGGGCATCCCCCACACCGCCGACATCGCCCCCTATTTCCGCATCCAGCTCAAGCATCCCGGCCTATTCAAGGCGCAGATGGAAATGGGCATCCAGATCGCCGGCCGCTGCCTGGTCGACCGCCGCGACATGGAGCTGGCGGTGCTGCGGGTGGGCTGGCGCACCGCGTCGCCCTATGAATGGGGCGAGCATGTCGACATCGGCAAGAGCAAGGGCCTGACCGACGCCGAAGTGGCGCGCATCCCCGAAGGCCCCGGTGCCGCCGGCTGGACCGACAAGGACAAGGCGATCCTCACCGCGGTCGACGAGCTGATCGACGATTATTACATCTCGGACGCCACCTGGGCGCAGCTCGCCGGCTTCTGGAACGAGCCGCAGCTGCTGGAATTCCCGATGATCGTCGGCGCCTATGTGATGACGGCGATGCAGCAGAACTCGATCCGCCTGAGCCTGCACGACGACAATCCCGGGCTGAAGCATCGGTAAACCCCATTCCTCCCCGGAACGGGGAGGGGGACCACCCGAAGGGTGGTGGAGGGGGCGACGGCGTAGCCGGCGCTGACGCGCCGCCCCTCCACCGCTTCGCGGTCCCCCTCCCCGTTCCGGGGAGGAATGATCGCGTCCCCCCATTGCGCCC
>CAUTRN010000106.1:0-4968 GCA_963540925.1 uncultured Sphingomonadaceae bacterium | reverse complement strand
AGTGCGCGCAGAGACGCTTAGCGTATATCTGTGCCCGTTCTATGTCCTGACCCCATGCCGGGCCGGTTGAGCAAGCCGGTCAATCGATCGCGGTTCGCGTGATCGCGAAGGGCGTTCAGCTCCTCGCGAAGAGACTGAGCCTGCCGCGTCGCATCGGCAAGGCTGGCCTCGGCCCGGGTTGTCCGCTCGATCATGGCCGACACGATGGCGCGGACGCTTGCCCCATCGGTGCCGAGCAGGGCGGCGGCGGCGCTAACCAGGTCGCGATTGAGACCACCGGTTGCGTTGGCCGCGTCCCCGATGATGTCGAGAACACGCAAGGTCAGTCGATCGAGCTGGGGCGCGGCCTCATGCTCTTCGCCGGCATCTGCCGTGGATGATCCCGCCAGTTTCGCAACCTCCTCGGGGCCGATGCGAAAGCCGCCATCTATGATCCGCTCCACCTCGACCTTGAGGGGGGCGTCCTCCTCGATCAGGAAGCGGTGCGCGAAAGCGTAGTTGGCGGGGCTATGGTCAAGCCGGTGATCGTCGAGGAAACGAAGTATTTGCGGTCCTGCCGCCTGCTTTTCAGGTGGCATCGCCATCCTTCCTGAAGTCCTCGGACAAATCCATCATCATGCCCCCCCATCCGGCAATCAGCGTCCCGCTCGCCGGGTCTCTTTCTGACGTCACGGTCGCGAAGATACCTAGTAGCCGGGCCAGCTCGTCAATCTCGACGACCCCTGATCTGTGCAAAACGGTTCCGATTACAGCGAGCGCGCCACCAAGCGCGCGCGCCATCACCGGGTCTTTGGGCGCGATCAACGGGGGGATCGACTGTTCGCCTCCACCCTGCCACGCCGGCTCGTCTAGGGCGTCGATCGCCTGTTCAAGGTGAACAGCCGCGACAAATTCGCCGGCGTCGTCGAGCAAGCTGAGCGCGTCGCGCATCAGCTTGTTGGCGCGGTCGCGCTTCGATGTGGAGGCCGTCATACGGTGCGTTGCCGGAACTTCGGCGCGGAAGCGGAGGATAGGACCGGCACCGGCTCGTCGGCGCGCGCGATCTTCACGCCGTTCTTGCCGGTCTGTTTGGCCTGATACATGGCGACGTCGGCGGCGTGCATCAACTCGCCTAGATCTCGGGGCGCGCTGGGCGGGACGATCAGCGCGCCCATGCTGCAAGTCACCGGATAGCGGGCTTCCGCCAGCACGGCCGTTAGTCGGGTATGCACATCGGCGGCGAAGCCCTGGCCCTCAGCGATCGAGGGCACGCGGACGAGAAGGCCGAACTCGTCTCCACCGATACGGCCGATCAGATCCTCGCGGCGCATGATTGACGCTGCGCCAGATGCAAAGGTGCGCAAAACCTCGTCGCCGGCACCGTGGCCGTGGGTGCTGTTGATCGTCTTGAAGTCGTCGAGATCGAGGATGACGAGCAGCAGCGTGGCGCCGGTGCGGCCCGCCTCCGCGACCGCCTTGGCCGCTCGTGAATGGAAAACCTGCTTGTTGAGCGTCCCGGTCATCCTGTCGCGGTGCGCGTGATAGCGTTCGCGCTCAAAGGATCGGCGGAAACTGTTGATCGCCGTCGCGACGACGACGAAGCAAATTACGCGCACTGCGGTCTTGGCTGCGAGGATGCCGGGCGCGAGCTCGGCATCCTGACGGATCGAGGGCATGACGGCGAGGATCGCGGCGACGATGGCGACGATGTAGCTCGCGCGACCCCCGAGCGACCAGGCCGCGGCGCAGACAACGGGGAGGTAGAGAGGTGCCAGCCCGATCGCTGGATAGTGGCAATCGACCCAGGCAATGCCGGTGACAGCAATGAGGACCGCCAACCAAGCGGTCTCGCGAGACAGGGAATACAGGCTTTCAGCGAGACGACCGCTAGGTAGAAGACTGTCCACTAAGAGTTACCTACTCAATATTGCATCCCATTGTTCATCGTGATCGGGCAGCCGGCGGCACGTCCCGAAATACTTTCGAGACGTGCCGGCCATAGAACCGGGTGTTGGAAACCTGAAACAAGTCAGGCGCGGACGCCTTTGGCCGGGTGGCTTGGACATACGCGCCCGCCACCCGGTCGTTAAGCTCGACCGGCTCTTGTTTCAGGAGGTTTCCACGCCTCCACCAGCGTCTCCGCCGGCCTCGAAAGACTAGGATAGATCAGTTAATGAATCCACCTCGGACGTTCACGTAAATCCATCCGCAATGGTTCTATGTCACACGCCGGCGTGTGTGGTGGTCCGATAGGACACCAAGATCGCCGGCGCCGTCCGGTTCAGTGCATGGCGAAGGCCCCGGTTCCAGCCTCATGCGTCGAACCGTTCACAAGGCATGTTCCCATTTCGTTCTCTCGCGAGTTACAAGAGGCGCGAAGGGAATCAATATGCTGCCTCTGATGCAGCCGGTCCCGCTCGCCGACGTGCCGAAGGGGACTGTTCTTCGCGTCGTCGGCGCAGCCGGCGCCGGCTTTCCAAGCCCGGCCCAAGATTGGGAGGATGACGCGATAAACCTGATCGAGCTGCTGAGGCTCGATCGGGCGGCGAGCTTCGTGTTCCGGATCAGCGGGAGCAGCATGATCGAAGCCGGTATCCACGACAACGACGTCGTGGTGGTCGATCGCGACACACGCCCTGCAGAAGGGCATATCGTGATCGCGATCGTCGACGGCGGCTTTGTCTGCCGCCAGCTCGTGCGGCGCCGTGGCGCAGCCTATCTCGAAGCGCGCAACAGCCAGCAATGCTATGAGCCGACCTCGGCCGATGACGTCGAGATATGGGGCGTCGTGCGGACCGGCGTGCGCGACTACCGGCGCTAGGCCGTGTCCTGGGCGATCGTCGACATAGCCAATTTCTACGTCTCGGCCGAACGCCTGTTCGATCCGAGCCTGCGCGGCGTGCCCGTCATCGTCCTGTCCAACAACGACGGCTGCGCCATCGCGCGGAGCGAGGAAGCCAAGGCGCTGCACGTCCGCATGGGCGATCCGGTCTTCAAGATGCGGGACCGGATCAAGCGACACGGCATCCAGCTCCGATCGAGCAATTACGAGCTATATGCCGACCTCAACCGGCGCTTCAACGCGGTGATCGCCGACCACTCTGAGATGGTCGAAATCTACTCGATCGACGAAAGTTTCTTCCGCCTGCCGGCGATGGCAAGCGGCCTTGGCGATGTTCGGACCGCGCACGCGGTCCGCGAGGATATTGCCCGATGCGTCGGGCTACCGACCCGGATCGGCCTGGGTCCGACCCGCACGCTCTCGAAGGTCGCGAACGCCTTGGCGAAGGCGACCGAAAAGGTGTGGGCCGGGGTGGTCGATCTCCACGACGTCGAGCTGCGCCGGCGCCTGTTCGAGCATTGGCCGGTGGGCGAAGTATGGGGCATCGGAGGGGCGCTGGAAGCCCGCCTGCGGCCTCTAGGCGTGAAGACGACGGCGGACCTGGCTGCGCTGCCCCCGGCGGTCGCGCGCGACGTGGGGACGGTCATGCTGGAACGCCTCGTGCGCGAGCTGGGCGGGATCGAGTGCGACGACTTCAAGGTTGCCCCCGAACCGCTCAAGGCGACCGCGGTGACACGCCAGTTCGGCGAGGCCGTCACCGATCTCGCCGAGCTGCGCGAGGCGATGGCGCGACGCGCCGCGCGCGCGGCCGAGAAGATACGCGCGCAAGGGCTGGCGGCAAGCCGGCTGATCGCCTTCGCACATGGTTCGCGCTATCGACCCAATCCGCCCTCGGCGTCGCGATCGGCGCGGCTTTCGCCCCCGACCAACGATCCCCGCGTCATCGTCGGGATCGCGGGAAAGATGATGGAAGCGATGTTTCAGCCGGGAGGCGTCTATACCAAATGCGGCGTGCTGCTGGAGGATCTGACGCCGGAAGGGGAGGGACAAGCAGACCTGTTCGCCGCGCCTGATCCCAAGGCGCCGGCGTTGCTCGCGGCGATGGACGGCCTCAATTCCCGCTTCGGCCGAAACACCGTCATCCTGGCTGCGCAAGGATGCGGAGCGCGCTCGTTTGATACCAAGCGATCGCAGAAAAGCCCGGCTTGGACGACAAGGATCGAGGAAATACCTGTCGCGCGATAGCGGCGCCGCTGAAGTAAAGCGACGCCGGCGACCTGTTCAGTCTGGAGCTTAAAGTTGTTGCGGCCCGCTGGCCGCGCTCTCATTATCGCGGAAGGGATGGAGGTTCGTCGTGGAAAACGAAACTGCTCTGTCGCTAATGAGCAAGGCATTAGCGATATACGACAGGGACGGCGAGGGCCTGACCGCTGCCGCGTGTCATCTTCAAGCCGCTATCGACGCGGCAACGGGTGCGAAGCCTCTACGGCCAGGCGAGGAAATAGACCCTGAGCTGCTGGCCGAGTTCGAGGCCCGCATCGCGCCGAGCCGAAAACGAGCCCTCCATTAGCCGCTTTGATCGGATGCCTTCGCAGCGTCTTCCCGCGCCCGCGCCGCCAGCTCGCGCAAGGTGGCGTAGCGTCCGGCAAGATCGAGATGGATTATCTTGACGGCCCGATCGGTGGCGGCAGCGGCTAAATCAAGCTCCTGCTGCGCCCTGCGCTCGTAATATTCCTCGCTTTCCTCAACTGCCATCGTCGGGCGCACCCCTGTCGCTGACAATAACGACATTCATAACAGACTATTGAGGCGATGCGATTCGGGCGGCCTCAACGGCTCCGATCTTTGTCGCGGGGGGGCGGGGCGGGCGCCCGCGCCCCGCGGTCCGTGTGGCCCGCCCGCGGGGCGCCCCCTGGGCTGCGCACCGCACCCGCCCCGCGGGGGGCCGCCGGGCGTTCGGGGGTGCGGCCCGGGCCCCCCACCCCCGGCCCCACGGCGGGGCGGCCGCGCGCGCCCGGTTGCCGGGCGTTCGCTGCAGCAGCGCGTAGGCGCGGTCGATGTCGGCCGAGGCCAGCACCGCGTAGCGCAGGGCGACGACCTGCTGGGAGGACACCAGGTCGCGGTTACGCCCCCGGATGATGAAAGCC
>CAUTRN010000105.1:0-4973 GCA_963540925.1 uncultured Sphingomonadaceae bacterium | reverse complement strand
CATCAGGGCCGAGCAGCGCGGTACGCTCCCACGCGCGAGCTCGACACAGGCGTAGTCGGCCCCGAGCGGACAGCGATAATTGCCGTCGCTTGTCTCGGTGCAGCGTTTGGACTCGATCGGGCAGACCCAACCACCATCATTGGTGGCGTCGCAGGCCGCCGTCGTCCCATTCGCCGTGCATTGCTGCTGCGCCTGGGCCATGGTGCCGCTCAGCAGCAGCGCGGCCAGGAGAGCGAGCCGGTGATGGTGGAGGTGGGCCATCAGCGACGCTCCGCGGTGCAGACGAGGTCGGCGCCGGCGAGGCGTACCGTCTGCATGAGGACGACCGCCTCGGGAAAGTCGTCGAGGCAGCCGCAGGCGCTGACAATCTCCTCGCCGGCCTCGGTCGGGCAGGCCAGATCGGCGGTGCAGCCATGGTAGCTGATGTCCCAGCCCATCGGGTCATTCTGTTGGCTGGCCATGACGCCGGCCGGGGCTGCGGCGTTGCTCACCCTGGGGCGCCTGGTCTTGCAGACTGGCTCGCAGGCCGCGACCACCGGCCGCGCCGGCAGCGCGAAGGCCCGGCTTGACGCGGTCGCGGCACCATCGGCGCCGGTCGTCCGATCGGCGAGCAGCGTCTCGGTCGAATGGTCGATGATATAGGCGGCGCGCGACAGGTCGGGTTGGGTCTGGGCCGCGCCGTCGGTCACGCACTGATAGCGCCGATCGCGGTCGAAAAAGGCCCGGGTGAGCATCACCGGACAGAGCGCGTTGCCGAGAATGCGGGTCTGGGGGAGCGGCGTCAGCCCGGTCCGCACGCCACCGACGACGGTGGTGACGCCATCGACCGTCTCGTCGAGCAGCCGGCATTTCGGATCGGCTGCATAGCCCCCGCACTGGTCGACAACCCGCTCGCTGGTCTCGCAGCTGGTGTCGACCTGAATCTCGACCTCGAGATATCCGGTCTTGTTAGCGCCGGTGGCACGGACCCGGGCGTCGACTGTGGCCGATCCGGTGCCGAGCGCGGGGAGCAAGTCGAAGTTCGGGGTCGCTCGATAGACGTCGCCGACGCCGCAATCGCCGCTCGGCAGGCTGTTGGTCAACCAGGGGCGCTTGCCGGCATAGGCGACGGGTTGGCCATCGACCCGCGCCTGCAACCAGTCGGCGGTCTGCAGGGTGGTGATGCGCGCGGAGCGGATCCGGTCGGGCTTGATCGCGGTGAAGCGGCCGGTGAAGGTCGCCGGCGGGTCGCCGCAGCTCCCGGTCCCGCCAAGCCGGTAGATCCGGCACTCAGGGCCGCAGGCGGCGATGGACTGGAACGCCCCGGTCGCCGCGATGATGTCGTCATACTCATAGGAGGCAACCGAAATCTCGCGTTCGATCCGGCAGGCCCGCTCCTGCGCGCCGCGGCCGTTGCCGGCGGGAGACGCCTTGAGGGCCTGGAACACCCGGTTGCCCGCGGCCGCCGCGGTCCCGTCGCCCTGGATCGCGGCGGGGTCGGCGCGATAGCGGGTCTGGCCGATCGCCGGATCGCTGGTGCAGGCGGTCGCCTGCGCGCCGATATAGCGGATGACGGGGCCATCGACCGTTGCCTGGGCGACTCCGATCCGCGGATCGCTCGTCGTCAGCGCGCCGACAATGCCGCCGCCCAGATCCTTGAGCACCGAGGCGAGATTGCCGAGCACCAGGTTCGCGCCACAGCTCGCATTGACGCAGTAGCAGCCCGCGAGCTCGGGCATGTCGACCTCCGCCAGCTTGATCGTGCGGGCGGCGTCGGCGTCCCAGCGCCAATAATGGCACTGGTTCCAGCTGCCGGGCTGGCAGGAGATCACGCCATTGGCGCAGATCCCCGAGATAGCCACCGGCAGCGACGAGACGCTGTCGGGGGTGCCGTCGAGATCGCGGTCCTGCGCGATACGGACGGTCGAGATGTCGCCGCTGGCGGCGGGCTGGACGAGGATTTCGAGCAGGGTGCCGCTCTTCTGGCAGGCGAGACTGGTCGCGAAACTCCGGCTCGCGTCGATCGTCGTCACGGGCTGGCCGGCGAGGCTCGGGGTCACATAGTTCCGAAGAAGTGCATCGCTGTCGGCCGACCGAGCCCGCGACGCGCTGGCCGAGGCCCGCGCCCGCGCTTCCATCTCGGTCTGGTCGGACGTCTGGGCGGCGGCCGACATGCTCCCCGTCAGCAGGACCGCCAGGGTCAGCGCATGGCGCAGTCGCGATGCCGGTTGCCGCCGGCGGCAAGAAGGTGGGGCGGCGCCGTCGGGGGGATGGGACGGGGCCGCCCCGGCCTCGCACGCGAACCGGCAAGCCCGGGGGGCTTGGCGGGCAGACCGGGTTGTAACCGGGCCGCGCGCGGGGCGTGGGGGAGGCGTCTGCCTATTGGACCGATAGGCCGGCACAGCAGATCACCTTTTCGAAGAGCATGAACTGGGCATTGTCCTGGCCGGGCGCGTGCTTGGCCGAGGACCAGAGCGCACCGGGGCGCCCGATGTTGACGCATTGGCCCGCCTTCACGGGCTCCATCAGCTGATATTTGTAGCGCGACTTGGTCCAGATCGGGCTGGGCTTGAACCCGCAGCCATCAGCCGAACTGATCGTGAGCGCGCCCAGGCGCCCCATCATGAAGGTACCGCGCGCGGCCAGGCCCGCCCAGGCCTCGACGCTGTCGCCGAAATGGATGTCGCCGGCGATGGGGTAAGTGCTGCCCCAGCTTCCCATGCACCAGAAGAGCGGGTCGATGACCTTGCCGGCGGCGGCAGCCGCGCTGTCGGCCATGCAGGCCAATCCGGCCGCGGGGTTCCCGAAAAGGACAGCCTCGGGTTGAATGATTGCGCCGAGCGCGGCCGACTGCCAGGTCGGCAGCAGCTCGGTCATCAGCGCGACGTCGAACCCGTCGTCCTCGAGACAGGGCAGGTCAGTGAACATGTCGAGCATCGCCCAGACCGGCGCGATGTAATAATGCATCTGGGCGAACATCTTACGGGTGTTCGTTCCATCCGCGATCGAACTCTGACTGCCCTGCAGCCGGCCATGGGTGGACATCAGGTCGGCGCCCAGCGCCATCATGCAACCGGGCTCGGTGACGATGTCGATCATCCGGTTGGGCGACCAGAAGCTGACCTTGACCCCGAACATCACGCTCGCCCCCTGGCGGCAGGCGCAGAGCGGCTTCGACGAGGACTGGGCGTCGAGCGCCTTGTCCAGCGCGTTGGCGCTGCCGACTTTCACCCCGCCGATCGTGATCGGGAAGATGCATGTCCAGCGCACCTTGGTGATCGGATTGAAGACGCTGCCGCCCTCGCATTTGGACGCCTGCGCTGGTGCACACCAGGCAAGGGCAGCCGCGATCAGCAACAGAGCCGCGCCGACCTTCAGCCGCGGGAGCGGGATGATCGCAAGGCGGCTCATGGCTGCGGCTCCCGGCTGTCGCGCCGCCGGCTCTCGGGTCCGACCTCGGTCAAGACGAGCTTCTGACCAGCCTGGGCGACAATCACGGGCGCGACGGTCAGGCCAAGCCTGGACTTGATCCGCTCCTCGAGCAGGAACAATGGTCGATGCGCGCGGTCGGCCAAGGCGATGATGTCGTCCTTCGGGGGGACCGCAGCGACATCATCAGCGGCGAGCAGCAGGAAATCGGTTGGCCGCGCCGTCGCGAGTCCCCAGGCAAGGTCGCGGCGATCGACGATGACGAGCCGCTGCGGCAGGCTGACGAAGGCGAGCGGGTTGAAGGTGAAGCCCTTGGGGTAGAGGACCCGTCCATCGGGCAGGACGATATCCTGCTCGAGGCTGTGGAAGGGGATGACGGTCCGGACTCGATCGACAGTGGCGCGACCGAGCGTCGCGGCCTTGAGCGCCTGCCAGCCCGATCGCGGGCCGAAGCGGTCGGTCACGGGTGGGAGCGTCCGGGCCTTCGCCTCGATCTCTGACATCGCGTCCGGCTCGGCGATCGGCCAGGTCCGACCAATCGTCGATGAAGCGGCATAGGCCTGGCCGGGGGCCGCCCGGGCGGCGGAGGCGACGACCAAAGCCGCGACCAGCAGTGAACCCGAGGTCAGGAGCTGGAAGATCACCAGCGACCGGGCATGGGGATGGTGCCGGCGGGTCATCGCCGGGCCTTCCGCTGGCGTCGCTCCTGACGGCCGCCGAGGACGATCACCACGGCCGAAAGGATGAGGACGCCGGCGGCGCCCAGCCTGAGCAGTGGCGCGACCTGCGACGCCGCGAGCACAAGGCCCGCCTCGACCATCGCCAGCAGCAGGGCGCCGATAAGCGGCCGCACGCTGCGCGAACTCGGCGATGTCGAGAAGAGACCGTTCGCGACGGTCTCGGGCGAGCCGTTCGGGCCTGTCGGAATGGTGCGCGCCATGGCTCAAGCCTCCCGCAGCATCAGTGGCGGCGCGCCATCAGGGCGATCACCGAGGATATCGGCGGGATCGACGCCGGCCAGCTCGCACACCGCCTCGAGCGGCGAGCGACCGTGGCGGATCAGTGCCTCGAAGGCCGCGACCTCGCCGGGCGCCGAGGTGTTGATCCAGTAGGAAAATGGATCGACGACAAGGCGAGCGATGCCGAGTCCTAGCGGCGAATCTATGAACACTTCCGAATAGTTAGGCTTGGAATTTCGCACCGATTTGAGGAGATCGAGGACGAAACCCGAATAGTCGAGGATCTTGTTCTCGACCGCCTTGTCATAGGTCGAGCCCTGCAGGAGGAAGCGGGTCGCCGCATTTTCGAGGATGACCTGGCCCGTGCCGCCGAACAGCAGCAGGTCATTCATCGACTGGAGCACGATCCCGAAGCTGCCCTGATATTTGCGCGCGCGGCGATAGCCCTGGCCGAACGCCTCGGCGAGCCGCGACAGGTCCTGGCCGTCGCTCTTGGTCATGAACTGCGCGGCCTCGTCGCACAGCACGAAGCGCGGCCGGTCGCGCGCTGACAGATAGAGCTCCTGGGTGACGGCATTGACCACCACCATCACGATCACGTTGAAC
>CAUTRN010000104.1:0-5069 GCA_963540925.1 uncultured Sphingomonadaceae bacterium | reverse complement strand
CTACACGCGTAAGATCGTCGGCAGCGTCAGATGTGTATAAGAGACAGGTCCCCCTCCCCGTTCCGGGGAGGAATTGCCGATGACCCACCCCTCCCTCCACGTCGTCGTCCTGATGGGCGGCTGGTCGGCCGAGCGCGAGGTGTCGCTGACCTCGGGCAACGGCGTCGCCGATGCGCTCGAGAGCCTGGGCCACAAGGTCACCCGGATCGACATGGATCGCGACGTGGCGTCGAAGCTCGCCGGCGCGAAGCCCGACGTCGTGTTCAACGCGCTCCACGGCACGCCCGGTGAGGACGGCACCGTCCAGGGCCTGATGGACCTGATGGGGCTGACCTACACCCACAGCGGCCTCGTCACCTCGGTGATCGCGATCGACAAGGAGCTGACCAAGCAGCAGCTCGTCCCGCACGGCATCCGCATGCCCGAGGGCGTGATCGTCGAGAGCGAGAGCCTCTACGCGGCGGACCCGCTGCCGCGCCCCTATGTGCTGAAACCTGTGAATGAAGGCTCCTCGGTGGGCGTGGCGATCGTGAAAGAGCGTGACAATCACGGCACGCCGATTCATCGTGATGCCCATGGTCCCTGGCAGCATTTCCCGACCTTGCTGGCCGAGCCCTTCATCAAGGGCCGCGAGCTGACCGTGGCGGTGCTCGGCAATCGCGCCCTGTGCGTGACCGAGCTGGTGCCGAACAGCGGCTTCTATGACTATGAGGCCAAATATACCGACGGGCTGACCACCCATGTCTGCCCCGCGCAAATCCCGCAGGAGATCGCCGACGCGGCGATGCGGATGTCGCTTGACGCGCATCGCCTGCTCGGCTGCAAGGGCACCTCGCGTTCGGACTTCCGCTGGGATGACGAGCTGGGCGAGGCCGGCCTCTACCTGCTCGAAGTGAACACCCAGCCCGGCATGACCCCGCTGAGCCTGGTGCCCGAGCAGGCCCGCCAGATGGGCATGAGCTATGCCGATCTGGTCCAGGCGATCATCGACGACGCGCTGACCGCAAAGGCGCCGAAGCAAAAGGAAGAGGTACAGGGATGAGCGTGGCGAACAGCCGTGCGGCCGATCGGCGTCCGCGGGCCAAGGCCCCGGCGCGCCGCGCGCCTGCGCGGCGGCGCCCCTCCACCATCGATCGCGCGGCAGAGACGCTACCGGTCTCGTCCGAAGCGCTGCGCAAGACGGGCCACTGGGTGCTCGGCACCTTGATGGGCGCCGCCGTGATCGCCGGGCTGGTGGTGATGGGCGTGCCGCAGATGATCGGCCTGGTGATTTCCGAAGGCATTGGCGAGGCGGGCTTCAAGGTCCGCAATGTCGAGATCCTCAACCGCCGCAATGTCGACAGCGAGCTGCTCTACGACATCGCCTCGCGCCAGAACGCCCGGCCGATGCCGCTGGTCGACCTGGACGGCACCCGCGCCGAGATCAAGAAGCTGCCGTGGATCGCCGATGCCCGCGTCTCGCGCCGGCTGCCCGACACGCTGGTGGTGGACATCGTCGAGCGCATCCCCGCGGCGATCTGGCAGTATAAGCACCGGCTGGTCCTGATCGACCAGGGCGGGGTCGAGATCGGGCCGGTCGACGACCGCGCGATGCCCGACCTGCCTGTGGTGGTGGGGCCCGGCGCCAACAAGCATGCCGTCGAGCTGGCGCAGCTGATCGCCGCCGCGCCCTCGCTGAAGCCGCTCGTCACCGCCGCGATCTGGCAGGGCGAGCGCCGCTGGGACATCGTCTTCCAGTCGGGCGAGCGGCTGCTGCTGCCCGAGGGCCGGGAGGAGGCCGCCAAGGCGCTGACCGACTTCTCGCGCGAGGACCGGCGCGCCGGGCTGCTGGGCAAGAATATCGTATCGATCGACATGCGCGATCCGAGCCGGATGGTCTACCGGCTCAAGCGGGACCCGGGCGAGGCGATCGTCCCGACGGCCCCGCTCGGCGCGAAGTCGGTGACGTGAACAGGGTGGTGGGCGTTGGTACAGTGGGAAGGGTATAGCGATGGCGCAGCCACGCAATGATGGTCTGATCACCGCGATCGACATCGGCACGTCGAAGATTTCGGCGCTGATCGTGCGCGCCAGCGAGACCGGCGAGCTGGAGGTGCTGGGCACCGGCCACCGCGAGAGCCGCGGCGTGCGGCGCGGCTATATCGCCGACATGGAAGCGACCGAGGGCGCCATCCGCGAGGCCGTGGAATATGCCGAGCAGATGGCGCACACCAACATCAACCATGTGTGGGTGAGCTTCTCCGCCGGCGGGCTGGTCAGCGACGTGGCGCAGGTCGAGGTCGACCTGGGCGGCGTGCGGATCGAGCAGCAGGATATCGACGACCTCCTCGCCCAGGGCCGCCGCTCGCTCAATCCCGACGGACGGATGGTGCTCCACGCCCAGCCGACGCTCTACACGCTCGACGGGCTGAACGGGGTGAAGAACCCGCTCGGCCTGCACGCCGACCGGCTGGGGGTCGAGATCCACGTCATCGCCGCCGAGCCCTCGCCGGTGCGCAACCTGGCGCTGTGCGTCCGCTCGGCGCATCTGGGCGTGAAGTCGATCGTCGCCTCGCCGATCGCGACCGGCGCCGCCTGCCTGACCGAGGAAGACCGCGAGATGGGCATCGCGCTGGTCGAGATGGGCGCCGGCGTCACCAATGTCTCGCTGTTCGCGGGCGGGCTGCTGGTGGGCCTCACCTCGCTGCCGATGGGCTGCCAGGACATCACCGACGACATCGCCTCGGCCTTCAACGTCCGCCGCAGCGTCGCCGAGCGACTGAAATGCGTCCATGGCTCGGCGCAGAATTCCCCGCGCGACAATCATGAGATGATCGAGATCGGCATGCCCGAGGAGTCCGACGGCGCCGATCCGCCCCGCATCAGCCGCGCGCAGCTGATCCAGGTGATCCGCCAGCGGCTCGACCATTGGATGGACGCGGTGGCCAAGGCGCTCACCGATCTGGGCTATGTCGGCCCGGTCGGCCGCCAAGTGGTGCTCACCGGCGGCGGCGCCGAACTGCGCGGCATCGCCGACTATGCGCAGGGCGTGCTCGGCCGCAGCGTGCGGGTGGGCCGACCCAGCACGATGAGCGGCCTGCCCGACGCGATCAGCGGCCCCGCCTTCACCACCTTGGTGGGCCTGGCCCAGATCGCGGCGACCAATCCGGCCGAAATCCGTCCCTTCGCGCATGAGCAGGCGGTGCACCGCCCGCAGCCGATGGGGCTGGTCGGCAAGCTGATCACCGCTCTGAGGAGTGGATATTAACTATATCTGGGGGCTCAGCCTGAACGGTTGGCCCCGAAAATTGTGGATAGCGCAACTTTTCTAGTGATTCGCCGATTCGCGTCTGGCAAGATTCACCGAATTCATTGCTTCGGCGCGCTGGGCCGCCTGGGAGAATATCTATGACGATCGAGTTCATGCGTCCGCAGGTCGACGAGCTGAAACCCCGCATCAGCGTGATCGGGGTCGGCGGCGCGGGCGGAAATGCGGTGATGAACATGATCGCTGCCGACGTGCAGGGCGTCGACTTCATCGTCGCCAACACCGACGCGCAGGCGCTCAACGCCTCGTCGGCGGAGCGCCGCATCCAGCTCGGCCTGAAGATCACCCAGGGTCTCGGCGCGGGCAGCCGTCCCGAAATAGGACGGGCGGCCGCCGAGGAGACCCTCGAGCAGGTCGAGAAGGCGCTCGAAGGATCGCACATGTGCTTCATCGCCGCCGGCATGGGCGGCGGCACCGGCACCGGTGCCGCCCCGGTGATCGCCAAGGCGGCGCGTGACCGCGGCATCCTGACCGTCGGCGTCGTCACCAAGCCGTTCAGCTTCGAGGGCAACCGCCGCATGCGCGCGGCCGACGCCGGCATCGAGGAGCTGCAGAAGCACGTCGACACGCTGATCGTCATCCCGAACCAGAATCTGTTCCTGATCGCCAACCCGAACACGACCTTCAAGGAAGCGTTCCAGATGGCCGACCAGGTGCTCCAGCAGGGCGTCCGCGGCATCACCGACCTGATGGTGATGCCGGGCCTCATCAACCTCGACTTCGCCGACGTCCGCTCGGTGATGAGCGAGATGGGCAAGGCGATGATGGGCACCGGCGAAGCCACCGGCGACAACCGCGCGATCGAGGCCGCCGAGAAGGCGATCGCCAATCCGCTGCTCGACGGCGTCAGCCTGAACGGCGCCAAGGGCGTCATCGTCTCGATCACCGGCGGCGACGACATGCGCCTGCTGGAGGTCGACGAGGCCGCCAACCACATCCGCCAGCTGGTCGACCAGGACGCGAACATCATCTGGGGTTCGGCGTTCAACAACGAGCTGGAAGGCAAGATCCGCGTGTCGGTGGTCGCCACCGGCATAGAGGTGGACGCCGCCAACATGCCGCAGCCCAGCAGCGGCGGCTTCAGCTTCCCGCCGCGCACCCCGGTGCGCGAGGAGAAGTCGGTCGTGATCCCGCAGGCGCCGGCCGCGCAGGCCGAGGCCACCGCCCCGGCGCCCGAGGCGGTGATCCCGCCGGTCGCCACCGCCGCCTCGGCCCCGCAGCCCGAGCCGGCCGAGGAGAAGATCATCCTCGAAGCACCCGAGGCCCCGGCCGAGACGCTGGAACTGACCAATCTGTTCAACGACGAGCTGCTGCTCCAGCCCGACTCCGCGGTGCCGACCCCGGCCCCCGAAGCCGCGCAGGACGACGAAGGCACGTCGGCGAACCGCCGCTGGGTCGCCGAGCCCGAGCAGCCCGCCCGCCGTCCCTCGTCGACCGGCGCGACCCTGTTCGAGCGCATGTCGAACATCGCCCGCGGCGCCGCCAAGGCCCAGGTCGAGAATGACGACCAGGGCGGAAGCGAGACCGGCGCGGTGCCCCGCTTCCTGAACCGGCAGAGCAACCAGTAACGCTCCCGGACAGATTGATCGACGTGAGGCGTTCGGGCCAGTCGGCGCGAACGCCTTTCGTTTCGGCGCTATCCCGATCGATCCCCCCTTGCGGCGGGCAGAGTCGAAGTGCGTAAGCAGGCGCGATGAAGAGCAGGATATATTATACCATCGGCACCCTGGCCCTGCTGGCCAGCGCAACCGCGCTGCCCGCC
>CAUTRN010000103.1:0-5288 GCA_963540925.1 uncultured Sphingomonadaceae bacterium | reverse complement strand
GACCCTCACCAATCCCGGCAATGGCTGCGTGCCGCTCAACATCCTGGGCACCGGCGTCGCCTCGGCCGCAGCACTCGACTATGTGATCGGCCATTCCTACCTGAACGCCAAGATCACCCAGGACATCGTCTCGGCGACGGTGCGCGGCGAGCCCCTCGCCACCTGGGCGGGCCCGGTATCGATGGCGTTCGGCGTGGAGCACCGGCGCGAGAAGGAGAGCGGCGAGAGCGATCCGCTGTCGCTGCAGAACCGCTATTGGGCGGGCAATTACAAGCCGATCCACGGCGCCTACCGGGTCAGCGAAGCCTTTCTGGAACTGGTCGTTCCGCTCGCCAAAGAGACCGCCTGGGCCGACTCGCTCGACCTGAACGCAGCGGTGCGCGGGACCGACTACAGCACCTCGGGCTATGTCACGACCTGGAAGGCGGGCCTCACCTATGCGCCGGTGCCCGACGTCCGCTTCCGCGTCACCCGCTCGCGCGACATCCGCGCGGCCAACCTCTCCGAGCTGTTCCAGGCGGGCCAGACCAACACCACCACGCTGGTCGATCCGGCGCGGAACAACCAGTCCTACACGGTCTTCCAGACGACCGTCGGCAATCCGGCGGTGAAGCCCGAAAAGGCCGACACGCTGAACCTGGGCGCCACCTTCCAGCCGCGCTTCATCCCCGGCCTGTTCGCGTCGATCGATTATTTCGACATCAACGTGAAGGGGGCGATCGCCTCGCTCGGCGCCAGCACGATCGTCAACCAGTGCTTCACCGGCAACACCCAGCTGTGCGACCTGATCGTCCGCAACGCCGCCGGACTGATGACCGACGTGTTCCTGCGGCCAATCAACCTGACCCGGCAGACCGCGCGCGGCCTCGACATGGAGATGGGCTATCGCCTGCCGCTGGCCTCGATCAGCGCCGGGCTGGGCGATGGCACCCTGTCCTTCCGGGCGCTCGCCACCCGCTATCTGGAGAGCAGCGTCGACAATGGCATCAACCCGCCCACGTCGAACCTGGGCGAGAATACCGGCGTGCCGACCTGGCGCTATCGGGCCGAGATCGCCTTCGAGAAGGGCCCCTTCGCGGCCTCTGTCACCGGCCGTGGCTTCAGCGACGGGGTGATCGCCAACGCGTTCGTCGAATGCACCTCGGCCTGCCCGACCTCGACGACGCTCAACCGCACGATCGACAACAATCATGTCGACGGCGCCTTCTATATCGACCTTTCCTTCAGCTACCGGATCGCCGACGGGGTGAAATTCTACGGCGCGATCGACAATGTCGCGAACAAGGCGCCCGCCCCCTATGCGCCGTCGGGCACCGGGATCGGCAGCGCCCAGATCGGCATCTCGCAGACCTATTATGACGTGATCGGCCGCGCCTTCCGCGCGGGCGTGCGCTTCGAGCTCTGATCGAAGGAAAGCCGACCATGAAGATCGGGATCACCGCCGCCGCCATCCTCGCAGCGCTGGCGCCGCTGGCCCTGGCCGCTGCCGACAGCCACGATGCCGGCCGGTGGTCCCGATGGAATATCGCGGCGGCCACGCGCCAGGCCACGATATTGCCGGTCTGCACCGGCCCCTATCAGATATCCTCGGGCGACGTGAACGGGGACGGCCTGCCCGACCTCGTCATCCCCTGCCGCGGCGAACTGCTCTCGCCGCGCCTCGCCCGGCCGGCTAACGATCAGCTCACCATCTATCTGAACCCCGGCAAGGCTGGAGGCGGCCGCTGGCTTCGCCGCGATTTCCCGGTGGGGTTCGGCCCCTATCATTCGGCGATCGGCGATCTCGACGGCGATGGCCGGATCGATCTGGTGGTGCCCAACTACCAGTCGAACGACGGCCGCGATCTCTCGATCCTCTACGGGTCGGGCGACCGCGCAGCGCTGTTCGAGCCGACCGTCCATATCGGTCTGGGCAGCGCCGATCTCGTCAACGAATATGGCCTCGATGGCGAAGGGCAACCGCGCTACCCGACCCCCGGCCTCACCTCGGCGATCATCGCCGACGTCAATGGGGACGGACGGCCCGACATCGTCACGGTGTCCTACCAGTCCAACGTCTTCTTCGTGCTGCTGAACGAAGGCGGACGCCGTTTCCGTACCATCCGCTATCCGCAGCAGGCCGCCCCCTATGACCAGATGCTGGGGGGGCCGCGCGACATCGCCGCGGCCGATTATGACGGCGACGGCCAGCTCGACCTTGCCTTCTCGATGTACGAATCCAATCTGGTCGAGATCTGGCGCGGCGACGGCAAGGGCGGCTTCCGGCCATGGCGGCGCAGCCCCTCCTTCGGGCGCATCCCCTATCATCTGAAGGCGGGCGACCTGGACGGCGACGGCCGCACCGACATCGTCGTCGGCAATCGCAGCACCAGCGACAATGTGGTGGTGCTGCGCAACGAGCCCGACCGGTTCGTCTATGACGGGTCCTTCTCCCCCGGCACCGCCAGGCGCGGCGAGGTGACCGCCGACGAGATCCGCGACGTCTATCTCTCCGATCTCGACGGCGATGGCCGGCTGGACCTGATCGCGGCGGCGCGCGAATCTGGCAAGCTGGTCTTCTGGCGCGGCACCGGGCGGCGCGGCTTCAACCAGGCCTTCACCGACCGGATGACCGCCGAGTTTCCCGGCAAGGGACCAAGGGGCATCGCCCGCCTGCCCGACGCGGTGGCGGTGATCTTCTACAACAGCAGCGAAGTGGCGATCCTGGCGACGCCCTGAGCCGGCGCCCGCGCGATCAGCTTAGATCAGCTGGCCGAGCTTCGACGGCGCCGGGAAACCGGTCGCGCCGCCCTCGGCGGGAAGCGGCGGCGCCTCGAAACGGTGCCAGCCGCCGGCCGACAGCCGCTCGAGCGGCTGGAAGCGGGTCTTGTACTGCATCCGCGCGGAGCCCTCGACCCAATAGCCGAGATAGACATAGGGCAGGCCGCTTTCGGCAGCGCGGCGGATATGCTCGAGGATCACATAGGTGCCGAGGCCGGGGCGATTCTCGTCCTCGGTCTCGAAGAAGCTGTAGACCATCGACAGGCCATCGGCCTGGGTGTCGGTGAGGCAGGCGGCGATCAGCTTGCCCGGCCGGCCGTTCACCGGTGGCTCGCGATATTCGACGACATGGGTCTTCACCGGAGTCTGCTCGACCATGTCGGCGAAATCCAGCTCGTCCATCTGCGCCATGCCGCCGCCGGGATGCCGCGCCTTCAGATAGCGGCGCAGCAGCGAGAATTGCTCCTCGGTGGTCCAGGGCTTGCAGACGCTGATCTGGAGATCGGAATGACGGCGGATCAGCTTGCGCTGGCTGGCATTGGGTTTGAACTCGCCCGCGACGACGCGAACCGAGACACAGGCCTGGCAATCGATGCAGGTGGGCCGATAGGCCACGCCCTGGCTGCGGCGGAAACCGATGCGGCCCAGCGCGTCGTTGAGTTCGGCGGCATTGGGGCCGGCGAGTTCGGTGAACACCTTACGCTCGGTGCGGCCGGCCAGATACGGGCAGGGGCCGGGCGTCGTTACGAAGAAGCGCGGAAAGCGAAACTGCGCCGTCATTCGAGAGCCTGCCCCATCACAAGTCGAACGCCCATCGTCCTGCCCGGGACTATGCCTACGCACGAACGTCATGAAAAGAGCATTAACCTCGATTCTTTTTCGGGTCCGCTCATACTTTCGTCGCCGCTACGGCAAGCGACCGCTTGGGTGTTCCCAAATGCACATATGCGGTCAGATCGACATCGGAGCCTGCCAAGGCTCCGCAAGCGCGAACGCGCGCCCGAGCTTATGCGAGGCTAGCCAAGCAGGGCGCAAGCCCTGCGCCCGGCGCCTGAGGGCTCATCAAACACCCCTATCGAAGCCGTTCAAGCGGCTTCAATAGGCGTCACTTCATAGCCTTCATGGCGCAGCGCCTTGAGCAGGCGTTCGAGGTGCGCCGCGTCGCGGGTCTCGCACTCGATCTCGGCGATCAGGCCCTTGGCCGGCAGGGTGGTGAACACCCGCTGGTGATAGACCTCGACGATGTTCACCTGCTGCTCGTCGAACACCTTGGCGACGTGGAACAGCGCGCCGGGCCGGTCCTGCAGGCGGACGCTGAGGCGAGCGAGGCGGCCCGAGCGGGCGAGGTCGCGCAGCAGCACGTTCGCCAGCAGGCGGGTGTCGATGTTGCCGCCGGTCAGGATCACGCCGATGTTGCGGCCACGGAACATCTTCGGATGGCTGATCAGCGCGGCGAGGCCGGCGGCGCCGGCGCCCTCGACCACGGTCTTCTCGATCTGGAGCAGCATCGACAGCGCGGTCTCGGTATCGCGCTCGGCGACCAGGACGATGTCGTCGACCAGCGCGCGGACGATGCCGCTGGTGACGGTGCCGGGCTGCTTGACCGCGATACCCTCCGCCAGCGTGTCGCCGTCGCAGGGCAGGATCAGCCCCTTCATCTTGGCGTACATCGACGGATAAAGCTCGGCCTGGACGCCGATCACCTGCGGCGGCCGCGCGGCGGCGCGCGCCACCACGGCGGCGCCCGAGATCAGCCCGCCACCGCCGATCGGCACGACCAGCGTGTCGATCTCGGGCACGTCCTCGAGCATTTCCAGCGTGACGGTGCCCTGGCCCGCGATCACGTCGGGATCGTCGAACGGGTGGACGAAGGTCAGCCCCTCGCGCTGCTCCAGCGCACGGGCGGCCTCATAGGCGTCGTCGAAGCGCTCGCCGGCCAGGATGACGCGGGCGCCATGGCCCTCGGTCTGCGACACCTTCACCGTGGGGGTCGACTTAGGCATCACGATGGTGACCGGGATGCCGAGCCGCGCGCCATGATAGGCCAGGCCCTGGGCGTGGTTGCCCGCCGATGCCGCGATCACGCCGCGCGCCTTCTGCTCATCCGACAGGAGCAGCAGCTTGTTGAGCGCGCCGCGCTCCTTATAGGCGGCGGTGAACTGAAGATTCTCGAACTTCAGCCACACATTGGCGCCGGTAATGTTGCTGAGCGTGCGGCTCTTCAGGATCGGAGTACGGACGATCGACGGCGCGATCCGCGCATGCGCGGCGCGGACATCGTCGATGGTCACGGGGACGCCCTCGGCGTCGTTCTGCTTGTGCACGCTAGCCATAATCGCTGCGCATAGCGGAATAGGCCGCAGACTCCTAGCGCTTGCCATAAATCCATCTTATGCGGGGCTTCTATGGCAAAAGTCTCCTTCCTCGGGCTCGGCGCTATGGGCGCCCCGATCGCACGACATCTGGCCACGGCCGGTCATGAGGTCACCGTCTACAACCGCACCCGCGCCAAGGCGGAAGCCTGGGTC
>CAUTRN010000102.1:0-5754 GCA_963540925.1 uncultured Sphingomonadaceae bacterium | reverse complement strand
CTCCTGTCCTCAAAATTAGGATAGAAGGCGTCCAGAAATCTAGGGGCTACTCAGACCGGCAAGATCAAGCACCCTCCGGGGAGCGCCCCTATAGCGCGGCGGACGGCCGGCCGCGCCCCTCTGCGCCCCAAAGGCAAGAGAGGGTTCCCGCCGAGACAAATTCGGGGCGGCATGGGCGCAGACAGCGCCGCCACCGCCGATATAGGAAAATGGCATGATGCCGGTTCCAGCCGGCACGACCGAGAGAGCATATGGAGACGGCGATGGACGTGAAAGAGGCGGATGCGACCAAGGCGGGCGGATGCCCCTTTTCGGGCGCCGGCACCCTGGGCTCGCTGCTCGATCCGGCGGTGATCGCCGAGCCGACCAAATTCTACAAGGCGATGCGCCAGGAAGACCCTGTCTACTTCGACGAGAAGATCGGCATGTACCTCGTCAGCCGCTATGAGGACATCACCGAGGTGCTGCGCGATCCGATCACCTATTCGGACAAGATGGGCTATGAGGCGATGTACGCCAGCGGCCATTTCGAGGAGTTCAAGCAGATCCTCGAGCGCGACGGCGGCGGCTTCTTCCCCGACGCGATCAAGGACGATCCGCCCGCGCACACCCGCGTCCGCCGGCTGATGGAGAAGGCCTTCACCGCACACCGCGTGGCGACGCTGGAGCCGGGCATCACCCAGGTGATCGTCGACCTGATCGAAGAGATGCTCGACAAGGCCGAGGGCGGCCAGGTGGTCGACGGGGTCAAGACCTTCTCGGTCCCCACCACGATCCGGATCATCTGCGAACAGCTCGGCATCGAGCATTTCAACGCCGACAAGATCCATCGCTGGTCCGGCGCCGTCACCGCGCAGATCTCGAAGATGCAGGACCGCGACTCGATGATCGAGAATGCGGAGCAGATGTGCGAGCTGCAGAACTTCATCATCAGCGAGATGAAGGCCCGCGAGGAGACCCCGCGCGAGGACATGGTGTCGGACATCGTCCATGCCAAGCTGGAGGACGGCACGACGCTGACCTTCAAGGAAGCCGTCTCGCTGATCCGCGCGAACATCATCGCCGGCAACGACACCACCGCGACCGCGATCAGCAACCTGCTGTTCCTGCTCGCGACCCGGCCCGACATCCTGGCGACCCTGCAGGCCGCGGTCGACGACGAGCGCCAGCTCAACCGCTTCGTCGAGGAGCTGCTGCGCTATGCCCCGCCGGTGCAGGGCCTGGCCAAGATGACGATCAAGGAGGTCGAGCTGGGCGGCAAGACGCTTCCGGCCGGCGCGCACCTGCTGGTGATGTACGCCTCGGGCAATGACGATGAGAGCGTGTTCGAATGCCCGCGCAACTTCGACATGACCCGTGGCAACCTGGCCAAGCAGGTCGCCTTCGGCGTCGGCCCGCACCGCTGCATCGGCATCGCGCTGGCCCGCATGGAAGTGAAGGTCGCCGCCCGCGAACTGGTTCGCCGTATCGGCAAGATCGAGCTGGCGGTGCCCGCCGAGGAGATCGAATATCTGCCGACCGTGGCGGTGCACGGAATCAAGGAACTGCCGCTGAAGCTGGAGCGGCGGGCGGTTTGAAGTTGAGTTCCCCTCCCTGAAAGGGAGGGGTTAGGGGTGGGTCGCGAGCGATAGCGAGCGTCCCCCTTGTCTCGAAAAGCAGAGCCGGAGGCGTCGAGCCTCTGCCTCCGCTAAACCCACCCCCTTACCCCTCCCTGTCAGGGAGGGGCGCTTTTTGGGTGGTTCCCCTTCACCGCCTCCCACGCCTCGTCGAAATAGCGGCGCGGATTCTCGACCATGATCGTCTCGAAGTCGGCGTCCGCCATCCCCATGCGCTTGAGCTCGGGGATGATATTCTCGAACAGATGCGTCATCGACCAGTTGGGCATGATCGTCTTCAGGTCAGCCGCCGTCACCGCGCCCATGCCGCCCGCGAAGCAGCTGACATTGTCGTGGCTGACGAGGATCTTGTCCTTGTGCCCGGCATCGGCCAGCGCCTTCAGGTTCTTCGCGCGGATCTCGTCGGAGATTTCGGTGATGATGCCGAAGCGGTCAAAGCCCACATAGGAACCGCGCTCGGCGAGCGAGGCCTGATAGGCCGGGTCGTCGGTGCCGCAGCTGTGGCCGACGATCAGGCTGGAGGACGGCAGCCCCTGCGCGCAGGCGATGTCGATCTGGTCGTGCCCGCAGGTGCAATTCTCGGTGTGCGAGATCAGCGGGATGCCGGTGGCCCTCGCCGCGATCGACGCGGCGGTGAGCACCTTGCGCTCATAGTCGGAGACCTTGCCGCGCCCGGTGGCAATCTTGATCACCCCGCAGCGGATGCCGGTGTCGCCCACGCCCTGCTCGATCTCCTTCTGGAAGCCCTCGGCGATCTGCTCGACGCTGAGCTGCGCCAAGGTCCAGGGGATGCCCATGTCCTCGACATAGGCGCCGGTCGCGCAGATCAGGGCGATCCCGCTCTTCTGCGACACCTCCGCCAGCAGCTCGACGTCGCGGCCAAGGTCCATCGGGCAGGGGTCGATGACGCTCTTCACGCCATGGCCATGCAGCTCCTGAAAGGCATCGACCGCGCGCTCCACCGCCTCGCGGCGGTTATAGGCGGGCTGGCGGGCATCCATGAACCAGCCCGGCATTCCGATCAGAACATGTTCGTGGACCAGCGTCTTGCCCAGATCGGCCGCCGGCATCGGCCCCAGGACCGTGTTGATCGTCGCGCCCATCACCCTCTCCTCGATGAACGGGGCGAGCATCCGCCAAACCGCAGGGCGGGCCAATAGGAAATGGCGATAGGAGGATCATGGTGCCGATATTGCGGGGGCACCGGGCGGACCCTAGCGTCGCTTGCGAACGACAAGCCGACAGGAGAGCCACGCATGAACCCGATCCGCAAGACCCTGGCCGACGGCCAGCCCTCGATCGGAAGCTGGTTCAACCTGCAATGCCCCTTCGCCGCCGAGCAGTTCGGCGGGGCGGGGTTCGACTGGGTGATCCTCGACCTCCAGCACCGCTTCGTCGACTGGCACAATCTGGTGCCACTGATGCAGGCGCTGCAGCTGGGTGGTACCCTGTCGATGGTGCGGGTGCCGCGCCACGATCCGGCCGATATCATGGGGGTGCTCGATCTGGGCGCGATCGGGGTGGTGGTGCCGCTGGTGTCGACCCCCGAGCAGGCGAAGATCGTCGGCGACGCGGTGCGCTATCCGCCGCACGGCAACCGCAGCTGGGGGCCGAACCGGCTGGTGCTGGGCAAGGACAGCCTGGCGCATGATCCCTTCTGCATGGTGATGATCGAGACGGTGGAGGGGATGGCCAATCTCGACGCGATCGTCGCGACGCCGGGGATCGACGCGGTGATGCTGGGCGCATTCGATCTGGCGGTCGATATGGGGCTCGACCTGCGCAGCAATTATTCGGGGAAGATTCCCGCCGAGATATTGGAGGCGACCGACCAGATGATCGCGGCCTGCCGTCGCCATGGCAAGATCGCCGCGAGCGGGGCGGCCGATACGGAGGAAGCGGCCGACATGCTTCGCCGCGGCGCGCGGCTCGTGCCGGTGGGTGCGGCGCACCTGTTCCTGATGAACGCTGCGCGGGCGCAGACGGCGGCGATTGCCGGATGGAAGGACGAGTTTCGGGTGTGAGCTACTTCTTCCCTCTCCCGCTTGCGGGAGAGGGCTATTCGCCGGCCGCCGATTTCACCCCCGCCACCCACGAATACGATTCCCGGCATCGCAAGCCACGATCTCGCCCGTGATGAACCGTGCCTCGTCCGACGCCAGGAACAGCGCCAACGCGGCGATGTCCTGGGCGGTGCCGGTGCCCTCGATCATCTGCATCGCGCGGATGCGCGCCATATGCTCGTCGCCGACGCCCGCCTTGCTCGCGGGCGTCTCCATCAGGCCAGGGGCGATCGCGTTCACCCTTATGCCGTCCTTGCCAAAGCTCGTCGCCATGCCGAAGGTCATCGCGTTGAGCGTCGCCTTGGTCACGCCATAGGCGGTGGCGGGCATGTTGGCCGCCATCGACGACTGGTTGAGGACCACGCCCTTCGCGGCGGCCAGGGCGGGGCGGAGCGCCTGCGCCAGCAGCAGCGGCGCGATCGCGTTGACCGCGAGGAAGAGTTGCCATCTCGCCTGGTCCAGCGTCTCGAAGGCCCAGGCGACCTCGCCATAGGCCAGCCCGGCATTGTTCACGAGCACGTCGAGCGTGGGATGTGCGCCGAGGATCGCGGCGGCCAGGGCCTGGATCTCCGCCTCCGAGGACAGATCGACCCGGTGGGTGGAACAGGCCGCCCCCAGGGTGGCGGCGGTGGCGGCCAGTCCGCCCTCGTCGATATCGGCCAGGATCAGCGCCGCACCCTCGCGGGCGAAGGCTTCGGCGATCGCCCGGCCGAGCCCCGCCGCGCCGCCCGTCACCAGCACCGTCTTTCCTTCGAACCGTCCGGCCATCGCCGTTCTCCTTGTCATTTGGGCCGATGCGTAAAGGCGCGGCGCTTGCCCGGGCAAGACCCGCGCCGCAAACATTGCCCCGGCGATAAGGACCGAGGGAGGATGCGATCATGGCTGAGGATATTGCGAGTGTGATGACGGTGGTGAACCTCTATCCGATCGCGCTCGACAGCCGGCGCTGGGAGCTGTTCGATCGGATCTTCACGCCGGACATCCACGCTGATTATGGCGGCGGCGCGGTGTGGAGCGACCTCGCCTCGTTCAAGCGTGACTTCGACACCATCCATGTGCCGTTCGAGCTGACCCATCACGCCACCGCCAATCATGCGATCACGGTGTCGGGCGATGGCGCCAACTGCCTCAGCTATGTCCATGCCCGCTTCGTGCGCCATGTGGGCGGCAGCGCCGGCAATTTCTACGAGGTGACCGGCTGGTACGACGACGAGCTGGTCCGCACCGCCGAGGGCTGGCGGATTGCCAGGCGGGTCTCGCGCTCCAACTGGGCGAACGGCAATCCGGCGGTGCTGGGAACGGTGGAGGGCGTCACCCATGTGAAGCTCAACATCCTGCGCGACGAGGCCGCGGCGGGGAATGTGGCGTTTCTCAAGGCTATTTTGGCCTGAAGGCGATGCTGGGGAAATAAGGCAGGAAGGAGCTGATGGGCTGGAGCCATCAGCGTCAGGTCGGGGATCAGTTCGGGCGCTTTTCCATCGCCCGTTCGGTCTTGGCATTCGCGCGGGCGCAAGCGGCCTCGTTGCCGGGGGCGCAGTTCGCGTTGCGATAGGCGATGCTGCGCTCGTCCTTCGCGTTGGCGCGGTCATAGACGGCATTGGGGTCCTTCTGCGCCGGCGTCGCATTGGCGGTGCGGTTGGCGATGCCGCGCTCGGTCTTGGCATTGGCGCGCGCGCAGGCGGCTTCGTTGCCGGGGGCACAGTTCTTGTTGCGATAATCGACGCTGCGGTCGTCGCGGGCATTGGCGCGTTCGAGCGTCGTGCTCTGGGCGAGCAGCGGCGTCGCGCCCAGCGCGATCATGGCTGCGGCCGTGGCTGTCAAAAGCTTCACGTCCCTTCTCCTTGGCTGTTGAACCGGACCCGCCAGGCACAGGGCAAGGCAGGCCCGGGCAGCGAACCATCGGGCGGAGAATAAGCTGCATCCGGTCGGGCCAGCCGGGCGGGGGACGGGGTGGGTGGAAAGTCGTTTTACCTGCGTCGCTCCGGCGGAGGCCGGAGCCGCCAGAGGCTCCTGCGATGAGCTTACCGCTGTCTCTTATACACATCTGACGCTGCCGACGATCTTACGCGTGTAGA
>CAUTRN010000101.1:0-5929 GCA_963540925.1 uncultured Sphingomonadaceae bacterium | reverse complement strand
ACACGCGTAAGATCGTCGGCAGCGTCAGATGTGTATAAGAGACAGGTCTACCCCCGCGGGGGGGGCGGGGGTTCCGACCACGACATCGCCGACGGCGAGGACCTGGATCATCTGCAACAAGGTCCGGGCGCGGCTGCGGCCCAGCCCGCGAGCGCCGCTCAGCGCGTCCTCGCCTGGATAGACCACCTGGACGTCGACCCGGTCGCCGGGGCGGATCAGGCCTGCCACCGCGATCTCGGCGGTGGTATCGATGCTGATCGCGCGCATGCCCACGGGCACGCGGATCGCCAGCTTGTCCTCGCTGCCGATCGCCGAGCGCGGGATGACCGCGCCGGCCGCGATCGGCATCGTCGCGACCTTGCCGATCGCCTCGGCGGCGGTGGCGCCCGAGGGGAAGCGCGCGGGATCGCCGGGGGCGTTGCGCACCATGTCGGCGGTGATCGTCTCGCCGGTGCGGATCGCGCGGGCCGCGGCGGCGATGGAAAGCGTGGGGGCCGGGCCGGCCGTGGCGACCTGCGCGATCGCGGCGGGAAGCTGCTTGGCGGCGCGCGCGGCGTCGGTGCGGGTCAGCTCGCGCAGGCCGAGGACAAGGAACAGCATCGCGCAGGTCAGGCCGGCGACGATGGTGATTTTTGCCCTCATGCCCAGCGGCATTCGACCGATCCCCCCTGTCCGCGACGCCTGGCGCGACGACCCCGCCCCGGGATCGTCCTTGCGTGGAAATCGGCACGCAAAGCCGCGAACAACACGCAAAGAGATAATCCCGGTCGCAAAGTGAGGGGATCGAAGAAACAACCGGATCGGTTGGATGGATTTTGGGATTCCGTAATAGTCCGTAGATCAGGAAGCCATATTTGCCGCCAAAAATTCGCCCCTGGTAACCATGTTGCCGGTAACATGCGGGAAAGAGCGGAAAGCTTGCTTCAGGTTAAGAACCAAAACGGTCTCGATCCTTGTTTAGACAAGCGGCCAAACAGCGCATTTATGGGGTGGGTCGAGGCCGTGATGGCCGGCCGACTCGACGTGGAGCATCTTGGCGTTGGGGACGATTCAGGCGGGATCAACGGATCCGCGCCATTGTCTGCTAGCAAGACGATCGTCGTTTTTGTCGAATACCGTTACGGAATGCATTGTTTGACACATGGGATCATGACATGCCGCCGCGCACGCGGCCTTGCCCTGGCGACCGCGAACACCGCGAAAGCGAGGGTTTTGGCCTTCTCCCGGCGCGCCTATGGCCGCCGAAGCGGATATGATGGCAGGGTGATGGTGGAGATTGTCGCGCGCCCATGACCACGCCGCCGCTGCCGATCGCGCCCGTGCAGGCGCTGCTGTTCGCGCCGGCCCTCGGGCTGGCGGCGCTCGCGCCCGCGATTGCGCTTCCGCAATCGCCGCTGGTGTCGTCGGCCACGATCGCGGTGGCGGTGGGCCTCGCCAAGCTGGGCGCCCGGCTATGGCTGGCCGCGCTGGCGCTGGCGATGCTGGCCTGGGCGCTCTATCGGTTGGCGACCGTCGGCTTCGATCCCTATCTCTGGCTCGCGATCGCCGCGCTTGCCGTCGCCGCGGCGATGCCCAGGGAGCCGCGGCTGACGATGCCGCGCTTCTCGCTCGATATGTGGGGCGGGATCATCGCGCTGGGCAGCATCGCGATGATCGTGGCGCTGCTGATGCCGGGGCCGCCCGGCTATGCCGCCGGCTTCATCGCAATGATGTGCACCGGACTGGTCTCGATCGCGAGCGCGCGGCGGCTGATCCCGGTCGACGGGCAGCGCGACGCGGGGCTGGCGCTATTGACCCGTGACCTGCTGCTCGGCCGGATCACCAGCGGCTTGCTGCACGATCTGTCGCAGCCGCTCAACGTCATCTCGATGGCGAACGGCAATCTCGACTATATCGTCGAGCGGCTCGACGTGCCCGACGAGCAGCGCAGCCAGTTGATCGAACGCACCCGCCGGATCGCGGCGAACACCGATCGCGCGGCGCAGGTGCTGGGGCTGTTCCGCTGGTTCGGGCGCGACGGCAGCCGCGACCATGGCATGCTGACGATCGCCACCGCGCTCGATCGCGCGGTCACGGTGGTGAAAGCCGACCTCAACATGGGCGATCTCGACGTCGAGATCCGCGGCGACGCGCTCGACTATCCGGTGCTGTTGCGCCACGGCACCGTCGAGATGCTCGTGGTGGCGGCGCTGCTGGGGTCGTGCCGCACCCTGGCGCAGCCCGGCGAGCGCCAGACCGCCGGATCGGTATTGATCGATGCCGGGCAGACCGAGCGCGACATCGTCCTCACCATCGGCTGCCGGGGCGAGGGCGAGCCGTCGGCGAGCGACGTCGACGATGCGACGATGTGGCTGGTCGCGCGGCTCGCGCGCGAAGGTGGCGGCGATTTCCGCCGGGTCGGCGGGCGCGACGAGGCGCCGCGTTTCGTGATCCGCTTCCCGCGCGAGGTGATCTGACGAGCGATCCGATCGCCGGGGTCAGGCGGCGGGTTCGTGCGGGGGCAGGTCGATCTCCAGCGCGGCACCTTCGTCCTCGTCGCCGGCGCGCAGCCGGATGGTGCCGCCGGCATCGATGATGATCTGGCGGCTGATGAACAGGCCCAGCCCCGATCCGTTGCTGCTCGACTTGGTGGTGAAGAAGGCATTGAAGGCGGACTCGGCCAGGCCCGGCGGCAGGCCGGCGCCATTGTCGGCGATCGTGCAGCGCAGCCGGTGCCCGACCCGGGCAACCTCCAGCGTGATCCGTCCCTCGCCGGTCCAGCCCGCATCGCGGCGCGCCTGGATGCTGTCGGCGGCGTTCTGGATGCCGTTGACGATCACCTGTTCCAGCGCGACCTGCGACATCAGCACGCGGTGCCGCCCCGGTGCGACGCTGCTGACGACGGCGATATGGCGATCCTCGAGCATCGCCGACAGGAAGCTGACCGCGAGCAGCATCGTCTCGTCGATGTCGACCTCGACCGGGATGGCGGCGTCGGTGCGGCCATAATGCGAGATGCGCTCGATGATGTTGCGGGCGCGATCGACCTGCTCGGCGATCCGCGCGATCCGGCCGGCCAATTGCTGGTCGGCGATGTCGCTGCGGCCCTTGTCGAGCATCAGCTGCATGCTTTCGGCGGCGATGGCGATGGTGAACAGCGGCTGCTTGATCTCGTGCGAGATCGCCGAGGCCATGCTGCCGAGATCGACCAGCCGCGCCTGCTGCACCATCAGGTCGCGCAGCCGGCGCGGCTGGGTGAACTTGACCATCGCCCCCGATTCCCAGGCGAGCGGCCCGGCGCTCTGGCGCAGGGTGATCATCTGCGCGTCGAACTCGGCGGCGGACGCGGTGCGGAACTCGATCGTCGCCTCGTCGCTGCCGTCGGCGGCGGGGAAGAGCTGATAGTCGCCGGGGTGGACCTGCAGCGAGCGTTCGACCGGCGGCTCGGTCATCTTCACATGGGTGAAGTGGAGCTTGCCGGTGGCGGGGTCGAAGCGGATGTTCGCCATCAGGCGCAGGTCGATGCTGCGCTTCAGGTCGAGCGTCATCTTCGTCAGCCGGTCGCGATCCTCGATCGCCGCGACGTAATTATTGTTGCGCGCCACGAAGTCGCGCAGCGGCACGTCGATCTCGGCGAAGGGCACATGCGGCGGCATCGGCAGGTTGGGCGTGCCGAAGCGGCGGACCATGTCCTCCGCCATGCCGATCGCGCGCACCAGCGAGCGTGATACCGAGATGCCATAGGTCAGCGCGAAGGCCGCCCCGGCGACGAGCAGGGTGAGCTGATAGTCGGCCCAGGGGAAGGGTGTCTTCACGTCGCCGTCATAGGCGATCGCGACCATCACCGGCCCGCGCGCGGTGTGGGCGCGGGTGATCTCGCAATTGCCGATCCAGGTGCCGAAGCCGCCGGTGCCGTCGTCGCCCAGCCGCACCGGCCATGGGCAGTCGGGCGTGAGTGTCCGCCGCGCGCGTTCCTCGAAATCATTGGGGTTGGTGTCGAAGAAGATGCGGGCGGAATCCCCCTCGGGGTGATGGTCGAAGCCATGGCCGGCCAGCTTGCCGTCGGGCTGTTCGCGCACATGCTGGAGCGCCACGCTGCGGACATCGGCGCGGCGCTGGTCGGCGATGTCGTGGATGCGCATCGCCTGGCTGGCGACGATGAAGGTGAGCATGAAGGCGGTGAGGAAGTTGGTGGTCGTCCGCAGTACCCGCTCGATCGATCGGGTCGGCTTGTGGATGACGAAGGGCCAGCGGTTCGTCAGGCTGAAATTATAGACGATGAGATCGGCGATGGTCGCCAGCACGATCTCGCCCAGCGCATATTGCAGCGCGAACAGCGCGATGCCGGGCCCCGACAGCTGGAAGCGCAGCAGCGCCAGCCAGGCGAGCAGCGGCAGGATCGCGATATTGTAGATCGCGATCCCCTCGGCCGGGAGCAGCCGCCAGCGGCGCGCATACCACATGAACAGATAGCCGCCGACCGAAAGGGGCAGATACCACCAGACGCCCCACCACCAGAGGCTGGGCGCCACCGTGACGAGCAGCGCCAGCAGCCCGGCGGGATAGCCCCAGCGCCGGGCCGCCAGCAGGTAGAAGAGGGCGGCGGTCGACAGGTGGATGCCGGTTGCCGACAACAGCGGGCGGCTGCTGAGCAGCAGCGCGATCGCCAGGAACAGGACATAGCCTCGCCAGGTCGGCCGGGTCGTGGATTCGAGAGCGATGCGTGGTTCGTCGAACGGTGCTGCGCGATCGTTCACCGCTTGCTGTCCCCGTCGCCGAGCAGCGCCTCGATATGCTGGATCAGCGCGCGCGGCTGGACCGGCTTTTCGAGGACCAGTGCATCGAAGCCCTCGCCGGCCTGCTCGATGCGGAGCGGATCGCCGGTGATGAAGACATAGTGGAAGGTGCGGCCGGCGAGGGCGGGCGAGCGGCGCGCCCAGTGGATGATGTCGAGGCCGGACTCGCGCGCCAGGCGGACGTCGCCGATGACGATGCCGATCGTCGGTTCGCGGATGAGGCAGGTGACGGCTTCGTCGAGCGTGTGGGCGCCGGTCGCCGGAATGTCGGCCAGGCCGAGCATCTCGACCAGCTCCTCGACGATCTCGGCGAGATCGTCGAGCACCAACACCATAGGCGCTGCTCCGCGCGACATGCGCTTTTCTCCCGCCGCGACCGTCCCCAATGTCTTTTTGTGAACGTACCCTAGCGCAAAGAAAGGATTTTGGCGCGCCGGGCGAGCGTAGAAATAACCAAAGTGAACCTTGTTCGACCGCGTTGGTCCCAGTTCCGATTGCGACCGCACCGGCGGCGGCTAAGCCGTCCCGCGAAAGAACGAGGAAAAATGGTCTCAAGCTCCGCTTCGCATGCCGGTCCGGTGATGATCGTCGACGATGACGAGGATCATTGCATCGAGATGGCCTTTTTCGCCCGTCAGCTCGGCTATGAGGCTTTGTGCTTCACGTCGGGCGAGGAAATGCTGGGGTCGATGATGGTGCGCCAGCCGCAGCTGATCATCCTCGACGTCAATCTGCCCGGCCGCGACGGCTTCCGCATCGCCGAGCTGGCGCACAATATCGATCACCGCGTGCCGATCTGCCTGTTGTCGGGATCGGGCCTGCGCCATCTGGAAGCGCTCGACCGCCAGCTCGGCATGATCCTGTCCAAGCCGATGAACCTGACGCTGCTGGGCCACCTGCTGGGTGTCGGCGGCATCGTCGTCGCCGAGGAAGGCAACGCCTGACGCGGGGGTGCGCGGCTTAGCTACCGCGCAGCGTCACCACGATCAGCAGCAGGGCAAGATACTGAAGACCGATCTGCGGCCGATCGAGATCGGCTAGATCACGGGGCTGGTCGGCGCCAGCCCCGCAATGCTTCGATCAGTAGACGACGACCGAGCGGATGGACTTGCCCTGGTGCATGAGGTCGAAGGCGGTGTTGATGTCCTCGAGGC
>CAUTRN010000100.1:0-6174 GCA_963540925.1 uncultured Sphingomonadaceae bacterium | reverse complement strand
CCCCACCCCCCACCCCCCCCCCCCGTCTCTGGTGGGGCGGGGGGGTCGGGACCACGAAACCAAAGGGGTCGATCCCCTTTGGTTTCGATTTCCGGGGCGGGTGGGGGCTCGCTGCGCTCGCAACCTTTGCCGAGGTAAACATGCCCCCGGCATGTTTACCTCGGCAAACCCAACCCCTCCCTTTCAGGGAGGGGCGTTAGGTCTCGTCAGGCCGTCGCCAGCATCCGCGCGGCCGCCGGCTGGTCGCCGCCATGGACGGCGAATATGATCGCACCCTCGGCGCTCTCAAACGAACGATCGGCACCCACCGGAATGGTCAGCGTGTCGCCCGGCCCCATTGCCACCGTCTCGCCGCCCGAGCGCACCGCCAGCGCGCCTTCGCTGACGAACAGCACCTCGGGCTCGTCGCGGACGTGGGCGGGCACGGCGGCGCCCGCATCGAAGCGCAGGCGGCGGACCTGGAAGCCGTGGCTCCAGCCCATCTTGCCAGCGCCGATCGCCTCGGCGCCATTGTCGGGGCCGATCACCGCGCGCTCGTCCACCCCGGCATAGGCCGAGAGCGGGCCGGCGGCTAGCGTGTCGAACTCGGCCTCGTCGGCCTTCACCACGCAGCGGCGGATCGCCTCGGCGTCGAGGCGCTGGAGCTTCGCGATCTGCTCGGCGCTCGTCACCGGCATCGGCGCGACCCCGGCGGGGGCGGTCTCGCCCTTCACCGTGTCGACGAGACTGCCATTCTCCATCAGCATCAGGCCATAGTCGGTGGCCATGCGGAACACATAGGGCGCCCACAGCACCCGGCCGGGATCGTCGCCGCCCAGCACCGACCAGATGAAGCCGATGTCGGTGCCGATATTCTCGAAGCCGCGAAACATCTGGGTGGGCAGCGAGATGATGTCGCCCGGCGCCAGACGGACCGCCGCCTCGTCACCATTCTCGCCGAGCTTGAACGACCAGGTTCCGCTCAGCACCACGAACACCTCGGCGGTATCGTGGCTATGCTGCGAATTGACGCAGTGCGGGGGCTGGCGCGCGCCGCCGATGTTGAAGCCGTGCGGCTCTGCGATGTGGATATGCTGGCCCGGATTCTCCGACACACCGGGGCCGATGATCGTGAAATTCTCCTTGGCCTCCGAGCCGGGCGAGCGCGTGTCGATGAACGCGTTCAGGCAGGGCACGAGATCACGATAGCGGACTAGGCGGTCCGCCAGTCGGCTGGGCTGGGTCATGTCGAATAAGCCTTCGGGCTGAGGGGGTGGAACAGGCGGCCGAGGGGCAGCCGCCTGTTCCGGGGGGAGGGATCAGAAGTCGTAGGAGAGCTTCACGCCCCAGGTGCGCGGCGGCTGGAACGACTGCTGGATGCGCTGGCTGTTGCCCATCACCGAACGGTTGAGCACCGCCACGTCGGTGAGGTTCTCGACGAACGCCTCGGCGCCGATCCGGCCGTCCTCCGACCGCCACATGAAGCGGAAGTCGAGCTTGTTATAGGCCTTCTGGCGATCGATCACGGTGTTGTAGTCGAGCGTGTAATAGCTGCTCGAGCGCAGCCAGCTGACATAGGGCGTCACCGTGCCCAGGCCCGGAATGTCGAGGTCGTAATAGACATTGCCGGTGAACTTCCACTTGGCCGACATCGGAATGCGGTTGCCGGCGAAGTCGACGGTGCGCGGATCGCCGTTGGTCGCGGTGTAGAAGTCGTTCGGGCGCGAATAGCGATCGAACTCGGCCTCCAGATAGGTGGCGCTGCCGCCGATGTGCAGCGCGGGCACCGGCACCAGGTCCAGGGTCGCGTCGGCACCGCGGCTGTGCGCCTTGCCCGCATTCTGGATGTAGGACAGGTTGGTCGCCTGGTTCAGGATGGTGATCTGCAGATCCTTGAACCGGTAATCGAAGGCCGACAGGTTCAGCTGCACCTTGCCGCCCGCGAAGCGGTTCTTCGAGCCGATCTCCCAGGCGCGGACATTTTCCGGGCCGAAGGCCGCGGGGATCGCCGCCGGGTTCGCCGTATTGTTGTTGATGCCGCCCGAGCGGAAGCCGGTCGAGCTCGACACGTACAGCATGTTCTGCGGCGTGATGAAGTAATCGATGCCGGCCTTCCAGATCGTCTTCTTGTAGGTCGGGCCGCCGCGCGAGGCCGCGCCCACCACCGTGCCGCCGGTCTGCGGGAAGCTGAAGTTCGACAGGTCGAACTTCTTCTTCTCATAGGTGTAGCGGATGCCGCCGGTGATGCGCAGCGTGTCGGGCAGGACATAATAGGACGCCTGCGCGTAGGCCGCATAGGCGGTGACATCGAGCTTGGTGACCGACTGGGTGTCGGCCGCGGTCGCCGAGGCTGCCGTGTAGACCTGGGTGTAAGGCTCGCGGATCTTGTCCTTCAGCCCATAGAGGCCGACGATCCACTGCAGCGGATTGGTCTGCACCGACGCGACCTGGAATTCCTGGGTGAAGGTCTTCGCGTTGGTGTCGTTCTGCTGATAGCCCGAGCCCGCGAAGCCCGAGGTCACGCCCGCCGCCGGGAACACCACGGCGGTCTGGTCGAGGTCGGCGGTGCGGTTGGTGCGGAACTTCTGCCAGCCGGTGATCGAGCGGAGCAGGACGTTGCCCAGCGTGTAGCTGATCTCGGCGCTGGTCAGATATTCGTGGGTCTTCTCGAAGGGCACATAGTCCCAGTTGTTCTTGTACTTGCTGTTGGTGACCGGCACGCCCACGTCGACACCCGCGACATCGGGGATGCCGTCGCGCACGGTGGGGTTGAACGGCACCGGCACGCCATCGATCGAGCGCTGGCCGGTCGCCGGGTTCACCAGCGTGCCGGCGACGCGATAGCCATAGGCGCCGCCGCCCTGGCCGCTATTCTCCCAATAGCCGGCGCGCAGCAGCACCTCGAGATCCTCGGTCGGCGCCCAGCGCAGCGCGGCGCGGCCATACCATTCGTCGCGGTCGAACAGGCTCACCTTCGGGTTGGAGACACTCTTCACATAGCCGTCGGACCGGTTGCGGGCGCCCGCGACGCGCAGCTGCAGCGTGTCGTCGATCGGCAGGTTGAAATAGGCCGTATATTGCTGCGTGTCGTAATTGGAGATGCGCACCGAGGCGCCGCCGGCCAGTTCCTCGCTCGGCTTGTTGGTGATCACGCTGACATTGCCGCCAAAGGTGTTGCGCCCATAGAGCGTGCCCTGCGGGCCGCGCTGCACCTCGACGCGGGCGAGGTCGACGAGCGGGATCAGCGCCTGCTGGGCACGGCTCTGATAGACGCCGTCCAGATAGAAGCCGATCGAAGGATCGTTGGTGGCGTTCACCGTCTCGGTGCGGACGCCGCGGATCGACGGGCGCGCATCCGAGCCCGAACGGCCGAAGGTGAAGCCCGGGGTGACCTGCTCGAGCCGGCTGACGTCGTTCACGCCGGCGCGGCGGATATCCTTGGCGGTCAGCGCGGTGATGGAGATCGGCACCGTCTGCAGCTTCTCGTCGCGGCGCTGCGCGGTGACGACGATCTCGCCCACGCCCTCGTCGGTGGCGGCGTCAGCCGCGGCTGCATCGGCCGTCTGCGCGAAGGCCGGGCCCTGGAGCAAGGCTCCGGACGCGAGCGCGGTGGCAATCATCAAGGCGCGAGTCCGCATGTTTTTATCTCCCCGAAAGTGGTTTTTCCACGGTCGGACTATAATCTCGTTGCATACGGATGCAATCATTATGTCAAATATGCTTCAACCCTCGCTCATAACCAGAAATTTCCCAAAATTTCCTGATAGTTAAAAATCTTTCGAAATGTGTACGAATGCAAATCCTATCCCAGAATGGCCGTGGCACCCAGGGTCAGGCCGGGCAGGAACATGCGCCGCTCGGCGCCCCGAGTCGCGTCGTCCACCCGATCGAGCAGCATCTCGGCGGCAGCCGCGGTCATCGCCTCCATCGGCTGCACCATGCCGCTGATCTGGTAGCTGCCCCAGCGCGCGGGGCCGAAGCCGCCAAAGGCCGCGAGCGACACGTCCTGCGGCACCTTCTTCTTCAGGCTGCCGCGCAGCTGGTCCAGGCAGCCCGCCGCCACCGTATCGTTCACGCACAGGATCGAGCCGGGGATTCCGCCCGCCGCGCCGATCAGATCCTGGAGCGCGGGCGCCGCCGAGGCATAGCTGTAATCGGCATGGACCACGGTCAGCCGGACACCGTCATGGCCCGCGATCGCGGCCCTCACGCCCCGCTCCACCTCGCCGCCGACAAAGCTGTCCTCGAGGCCGCTGATCAGCCCGATGTCGCGATGCCCCGCGCGCAGCATGCGCACGGCCAGGTCGCGCGCACCCGCCGCGAAGTCGCAGCAGACGGTGGAAACGGGTAGATCGAACACGCGGTTGAACATCACCAGCGGCAGGCCATGCTTCTCGAACGCCTCGACATCGGCCTCGCCCAGCACGCCGGTAGCCAGCACCGCATCGACCCGGAACGCCCAGATCCGGTCGATCACCTCATGCACTTCCACCCCCTCGCCGATCGGAAAGAGCAGCACCTGATAGCCCTGTTCGGAGAGTCGCCCGCTCAGCTCGTAGAGCAGTTCGGGATAGAGCAGGCCGGTCTGCCGCGCGAGCACCACGCCGACCAGCTTCGACTTGCCGGCGATCAGCCCGCGCGCGAGCAGATTGGGGCGATATCCCACCTTCTCGGCGGCCGCGTAGATGCGCTCGCGCAGCGCCGGCGAGATCGATGCGCCGGGCGTGAAAGCCCGGGAAACCGTGGATTGCGAGATGTTCAGCGCCTTGGCGACATCGCGCGACGTGACCGCCCCGGCCTTGCCTGACTTGGCATCCTTCCCCCTGGTCACCAGACACGATCCTTCCTTCACCGATGCAAGCAGTATTGCATACGTATCCACAATCCGCTACCTCGCCATCCATGGGGGCAGCAGGACCCGCATAGCGATTCTCTCGAAAAGATACATGGAGCTGTTATGAGCAAGGTAGGAGAAGCCAAGGCCGAGACCCCGCAAGTGGCGGCCCTGCGGGTTCCGCCGCGGTCCGAAGCGCGCGAGAATATCAGCAAGGTCCGGCACCGCCCGGTCAACGAACTGCTGGAACCGCGCAGCACACGTACCCAATCGCTCGACGGCTTCGAGGATGTCTATTCGGACATCGTCCACTATATCGCTTACTGCACCCACCGCATCTGGGCGGAAAAGGGCATCGGCCTGATCTACACCCATTATGACGACGCGGTGGTGGTCCACACCCCCTATGGCACCCAGACCTCGGTCGAGGAGGTGGTCGCCGGCACGATCCAGATGCTGCAGGCCTTCCCCGATCGCGAGAGCCGGCTCGGCAATGTCGCCTGGAAGGGCGACGACAAGCAGGGCTTCTACACTTCGCACCTCGGCACCAGCCGGATGACCAATCTCGGCCCGTCCATCTATGGCGCCGCCACCGGCAAGAAGGTGCGCATCCGCCACATCGCCGACTGCCAGATCCGCCAGAACCTGATCTACCGCGAATGGCTGGTGCGCGATAATGGCGCGCTCGTCCGCCAGCTCGGCCTCGATCCGGTCGAGGTGGCCAAGAAGCTCGCCGAGGCGGCGGTGAAGTCGGGCGTGCCGCCGGTCGTCGCCGGCCTGCCCGAGCGCGGCATCGGCCAGCGCCACCCCGAGCCGCTCGACCTGCCCTCGGGCCCCGACGCCTCAATGGAGGACAATCTGCGCCACATGTTCCACGATGTGTGGAACTGCCGCCGGCTCGATCGCATCAAGGACTATTTCGCGTCGGACGTGAACGTCCAGACCGCGCCGGGCCGCGAGCTGCACGGCGTGCAGGGCATCACCTGGTACATCATCTCGATGCTCGCCGCCTTCCCCGACGCGGTGATGAACTTCGACCATTTCTGCGACGTGCACGAGACCGACGGCTATATCGCCGCGGTGCGCTGGAGCCTGGTCGGCACCCATCTGGGCAACGGCCATTTCGGTCCGCCCTCGGGCCGCTCGGTCAACATCCTGGGCATGAGCCATTTCCGCTTCAAGAATGGCAAGATCGTCCAGGAATGGACGGTGTGGGACGAGATTTCGGTCCTGATGCAGATCCACGCGCCGCACAATTCGCTCACCGTGATCGCCGACTGATCCGCGCAGCCGAGGAGCAAGCAGCATGGCAAAGTGGCTGAAGCGCGGGGCGACCGCGGAAGCGAAGGCGGAGACGAACC
>CAUTRN010000099.1:0-6568 GCA_963540925.1 uncultured Sphingomonadaceae bacterium | reverse complement strand
CGACCCCCCCCGCGCCCCCCCCCCCCGCCGGGCGCGCGCGGGGCGGGGCCCCGGGCCCCAGGCGGGGGCGCGGATCGGGGGGGAGGGCGGGCGGGACGCCATCGTCATTCTCGTGGCGGCGCGACGGCTCGTCGCGGCCGCCCGACAGGGCATCCTCGATCGCGAAAAGCGCGGCGCGCGCGCGCAGATAGGCGCCACGATGCCGCCGGTCGGCGGCCAGCCAGCTTTCGAACGCGTCGGCCAGGTCGGCCGGCATCGTGCCGTCCGCCGCTCGGGCAGCCCATATCGCCGCCTGGCCGTCCACGCCGTCACTGGGAACCGAGCTTGCCAATCCGCGCATCCTCCTGCTCGTCCGCATCCTTCCTGGCTCCGGCATCCTGCTCGGCCATCACGGCCAGCACGCGCCTGATCCCGCGCACGACGTTATTCTCGACCACATTCTCGCTCACCCCGAGCCGTTCGGCGGTCTCCCGCTGCGACAGCCCTTCGATGCGGCGCAACTCGATCACCCGCCGACAGGTTTCGGACAGATCGGCCAGTGCCCTGCGGACCCGGCCCATCTCCTGCGCGCCTTCGAGCTGGCGTTCGACCGACGGGCTCTCGTCGGTGACGTCGAACCAGTCGTTTTCCGTCATCGAGACGATATTTTTTGTGGTGTTCCGCACGGCATCGACCGCGGCGGCGTGCACGGTGCGCCGGAAATAGGCGAGTGGGTTCTCGATATGGCTGACCGACTTCAGCGCGGAGAGCCGGCAATAGGCTTCCTGGAGGATGTCGTCGACGTCGATCGCGCCGCGCCACTGGCGGGTCAGCCAGGCGCGGACCCGGCCCTCATGCGGCAGGATCTCGCGAGCCACCCATCGCGCGACGATGTCATGCTCTCTGTCCATGCCGACGTCGTGCCCAGCTCTCGCCTTTCCGCCGCGGGTGCGGCTGTCGCGAGCGCTTGAGCCTAGTCGTGTGACAGGTTGATGAAGCGAGCCGCTTCGATCGCAGCTTTATCGTTGCGGTGCGTGGAAGGACGGCGGCCTATTTCGCCACCGTCACCCGCCACACCTTGCCGCCGACATCGTCGGTGAGGAGCAGGCTGCCGCCCTTGTCGATGGTCACCGCGACCGGGCGGCCGCGCGCCTTCTTGCTGTCGGCGGAGAGGAAGCCGGTCAGCATGTCGACGGGCTTGCCGGCCGGCTTGCCCTTGGCGAAGGGCACATAGACCAGCTTGTAGCCCGACAGCGGACGCCGGTTCCACGAGCCGTGCTCGGCGATATAGGCGCCGCTCGCATAGGCTTCGCCCAGCTTCGCGCCTTCGCTGAAGCTCAGGCCGAGCGGAGCGACGTGCGGACCCAGCGCATAGTCAGGCCGGATCACATAGGATTGCAGGCTTTCTTCGGGCTCGGGCACCCGCTTGTCCGGGTAGCCGCCCCAATAATAATAGGGCCAGCCATAGAAGCCGCCCAGCTCCACGTCGGTCAGATAGTCGGGCACCATGTCCGAACCGATCATGTCGCGCTCGTTGACGACGGTCCACAGCTCGCCGCTGGTCGGCTCGAACGCCATGCCATTGGGGTTGCGCAGGCCATAGGCGAAGATGCGGTCCTTGCCCGAGGGCAGCTGGACCTGGAGGATCGCGGCGCGCCGCTCCTCCTTGTCCATGCCGCGTTCGCCGATGTTCGAGGCCGAGCCGACCGCGACGTAGATCGACTTGCCGTCGGGCGCGAGCAGCAGGTTGCGGGCCCAGTGGTTATAGCCGCCGGGCAGCTTGGCGACGACGACCGGCTTGGCGTCGATCTTCGTCTGGCCGGGGGTGAAGGGCACGCGGACCAGCGCGTCGGTGTTGCCGATATAGAGCTGGCCATCGGCCCAGGCCATGCCGCTGGGCGAGTTTAGCCCGGCGATCAGCACCGTCTTCAGCTCGGCCTTGCCGTCGCCATCGGCGTCGCGCAGCAGGGTGATGCGGTTGGCCGAGGGCACGCCGGCACCAGCCTTCTTCATGAACAGGTTCATGAAGAAACCCTCGACGCCGCCACCGCCATTATCCTTGGTGCGCGGCGGCGAGTTACTCTCGCTCACCAGCACGTCGCCATTGGGCAGGGTATAGATCCAGCGCGGATGGCTCAGCCCCTCGGCGAAGGCCGCCACCGCCAGGCCCTTGGCCGGGCTCGGCGCCTCGCCGGCCTTCCAGCCCACCGCATCGGCCACGCCGATGGTGGGGATCAGCGTCTCCTTGGGATCGACCAGCGCCGGCTTCTCGCCGGTCAGCTTGGCGAAGTCGACCGTCGCCTTCTCGCTGGTGGCCAGGATGTAGAGCGCGATCAGCGCCCCGATCACGACCAGGATGGGCAGGGCGATGAGGATCTTCTTCTTGGTGGTCACCGGACCTCTCCAGGCGGGGGCTTCGTTCCGCAGCTATAACGCACCGATGGCCGTTTCGTCATTCCGGCGAAAGCCGGAATCGCTCTTTTCTTCCTGAAAAGGCAGCGAGATCCCGGCTTTCGCCGGGATGACGGCGGGGCGAGGGGCTATTCCTCCTCGTCGGCTTCCGCGGCCACCGGGGGGTGGAGCAGCAGCTTCTTCACCCGGCGCTCGTCGGCGTCGGCGATTTCGAGGCGCCAGCCGCTCGGATGCTCCAGGATCTGGCCGGCCTGCGGGACATGGCCCGCCAGCGAGGAGGCGAGGCCGCCCACCGTCTCGACATCGTCGTCGATATCGGCAAGGCGCGGGTCGATCAGCCGGGCGATATCCTCCAGCTCGGCGCGGCCGTCGGCCGACCAGATCGCGTCGCCGAGCGGGATCAGCAGATCCTCCTCGGCTTCGTCATGCTCGTCCTCGATGTCGCCGACGATTTCCTCGACCAGGTCCTCGATCGTCACCAGGCCGTCAGTGCCGCTATATTCGTTGAGCACGATGGCGAGGTGGGTGCGCGTCTCGCGCATCTCGGCCAGCAGGTCGATGATGCGCATCGACGAGGGCACGTAGCGCGGCTGGCGAATCAGCCCGGCGATCGTTTCGGGCTTGGGCGCGCCGGTCGCGATGATCCGGAACACGTCCTTCACATGGATCATGCCCACGACATGGTCGAGATCCTCGCCGAAGACGGGCAGGCGGCTGTGCTCGGCCTCGGCGAAGCGCGCCACCAGCTGATCGAAGCTGATCGTCTCGGACACGGCGACGATATCGCCGCGCGGCACGCCGATGTCGCCGACATTGCGCTCGCCGAAGTGGAGGATGTTGCGGAGCATTTCGCGCTCGGCGTGGGAGAGGTCGTCATCCTCGCCCGCGTCGCCCTCATGCTCTTCGATCACTTCCTCGATCTGGTCGCGCAGGCTGGGTTCGTGCTCGGGCGCAAATAATGCGCGCAGCCCGCGCCACCATCGTCCGCCGCTATCTGCGGCGCTGCTACTACTGTCGTCTGGCATCGTCTTTCTGGAGTGCCCTGTATCTAGGCCCGATTCGCTATCCGATATCGGGGGGTGGGGGCAATCCCTGATTGCCCTTCCGTCGCGCAGATGGGCCATTTGAGGGGAAATATCTTAATCCGGGGAATATCTTGCCGCCCAGACGCGTATAACCGGGATGTTGCGTCGACTTTCCCATGTCCCTCACCTCCAGGGCCGCATGGCGGCCGGGCGGCGATAGACCCCATGTATCTCGATCTCGAACGCGGCGGCCCTGACGGAATGCGGGCGGACATCGCGGTGATCGGTGCCGGCGCGGCCGGCATCACCATCGCGCGTCGTCTGCTGGCCGCCGGCCATTCGGTGCTGCTGCTCGAAAGCGGCGGCTTCGACTATGAGCCCGGCACCGCCGACCTGAACGCGGGGACCAATGCCGGCCTCGATTATTATCCGCTGGAGGATGCGCGGCTGCGCTTCTTCGGCGGCACCACCGCGATCTGGGGCGGTCGTTGCGCCGAACTGGACCCGATCGATTTCGAGCGGCGGCCGTGGATCGCCCATTCGGGCTGGCCTTTCGCCCATGCCGAGCTGGCCGGCTATTATGACGAGGCCCGCACCGCCTTCGGCCTGCCGCGCCAGGTGAGCGGCGCGGCGGCGGCGCTGGAGGGCGCGCTCCCCGCCTTCGCCGACCATGAGCTGGCGATGCCGCTGTGGTTCTTCGACCAGCGCTTCGACCGCTTCTCGCATGCCAACAGCCACGATCTGCTCGAGCATCCGCGCTGCACCGTGGTCACCCATGCCACGGTGCGCGAGATCGCCGCCGCCGCCTCAGGGCGCGGAATCGAGCGGCTCGACGTGCGCAGCCTGTCGGGGCGCCGGCTGTCGGTGACCGCCGATCAATATGTGCTGGCGGCGGGCGGGATCGAAAATCCCCGGCTGCTGCTCGCCTCGCGGTCGGTGATGGGCTGCGGGCTCGGCAATGGTCATGATCAGGTCGGCCGCTATTTCATGGAGCATCCGCATGCGCGCGGCGGCCGGATCACCGGCGGTGCCGCCTGGCGGTTGCTCGGCAGCTTCGGCCGGCATCGGGTGGGCGAGCTGTCGGTCGCGCCGCTGATCGCCGCCGCGCCGGAGCTCCAGCGGCGCGAAGGGCTGCTCAACACCTCGCTCACCATCGCCGCGCGCCGCTCGGCCGATGCCCGCCAGGCGCTGCTCGTCGCCGCCTATGAGCGGATCAAGCATGGCACCGCGCCCACCGCCAAGGGGCGCGGGCTGTGGAAGGCGATGAAGCGGACGGTGAACGCCGCCCAGCAGATCACCGATCCGCTGCGGCCCTGGCTGCTGTCGAAGCTGGGCCTCTCGGAACTGGCGCTGGTCGTCCGCGCCGAACAGGCGCCCAATCCCGATAGCCGGGTGCGGCTGGGCAGCGAACGCGACGTCACCGGTATGCCGCGCGCGGTGCTCGACTGGCGGACCAGCGCGGTCGACGTCGACAGCGTCGCCGGGCTGGTCGATGCGCTGGGCCGCGAATGCGAACGGCTGGGCCTCGGCCGGGTCGAGCGGGCGCCCTGGCTGGGCGACAGCGCGCGCGAATGGGTCACCGATCCGCTGATCAGCACCCACCCGATCGGCGGCTATCACCATATGGGCACCACCCGCATGGCGACCGATCCGCGCCACGGCGTCACCGATGGCGAAGGGCGCGTCCATGGGATCGACAATCTGTTCGTCGCGGGCAGCTCGCTCTTCCCGACCTCGGGCTGGGCCAATCCGACCCTGACGATCGTCGCGCTGGCGATGCGCACCGCAGACCGGATCGCGGCGCGGATGCAGCGGACCCCGGCCGCCCCGATCGCCTGGTCCCAGCCGCGCCTGGCCTGCGGCTGACGGCAAAACAATGAGCCGGAGCGATCAGCCCGGCTCGATCACGAACACCTCGCCGTCGAAGTCGAGGATGTAGAGATGGCCGGCCGTATCGACCCCGAAGCCCGCGACATTGTCGATCGTGCCGGCATCGGGGGTGAAGGTGCGGACGGTGAACTGGCTGGCCGGGATCGTCGATCCCAGCCGGATCTTCGCCAGCGGGATCGACCAGATGCGCCCCGCCACATAGTCGCCGAAGATGTAGTTGCCCTGCAGCGCCTCGATCGGGCCGCGATACACATAGCCGCCGGTCACCGAACGTCCCTGGGTGGGGCCGGTGCCATGGCCATATTCGGCGATCGGCAGGACGAAGCTGGGGTCGTCGGCGCCGCCATTATAGGCCTGGGTGCCCTCGCGCCGGTTCCAGCCGAAATTGGCGCCGCCATCGGTGGGGCGCATCAGGTCGATCTCCTCGATCGCGCCCTGGCCGACATCGCCGATGAACAGTTGGCGGGTCACCGGATCGAAGCTGTTGCGATAGGGATTGCGCAACCCATAGGCCCACACCTCGGGGGCGCCGCCCGACTGGGCGAAGGGATTGTCGGCCGGGATCGCATAGTCGCGCGAGTCGTCGCTGGGGAAGGCGTCGCGGCTCACGTCGATCCGCAGGATCTTGCCGAGCAGGACATTCTTGTTCTGCGCATTGCCCGGAGGGTCGCCCACGCTGCCGCCGTCGCCGGTGGAGATATAGAGCATCCCGTCGGGGCCGAACGCCATCCAGCCGCCATAATGATTGCCGACGAAGGGGTGGGGGATCGACAGGATCACGTCGGCCGAGGACAGGTCGGCGCGGTCGCGATTGCTGGCGGAGGTCCGGTAGCGGCGCACCTCGATCGTATCGCCGGTGGGCGTGACATAGATGTAGAAGACACCCGAGGTGGCGAAATCGGGGGCCAGCGCGAAGCCGAGCAGGCCGCCCTCGCCGCCGAAGTAGAAGGTGTTGGCGAGGTTCAGGAAGGTCGGGTTGGTGATCGCCCCCGTCGCCGGGTTGACGATGTGGATCCAGCCGATCCGTTCGAGCACGAACAGCCGGCCCGAGCCATCGGGGATAGGGGCGATCGCGAGCGGCTGGGTGAGGCCGGTGGCGACCCTGCGGACCCGTATCGCGTCATTGCCGACATTGGTGACGGTGACCGAGAGCGACAGGGTGGCGGTCGCACTGCCGTCGCTCACCTGGATGTCGACCTGGTAGACATTGTCGGCATTGGCGTCGGTCGGCGCCTCGAAATCGGGTGGGGCGACGAAGCTCA
>CAUTRN010000098.1:0-7721 GCA_963540925.1 uncultured Sphingomonadaceae bacterium | reverse complement strand
GATGCAGCGTAGTCTCGTGGGCTCGGAGATGTGTATAAGAGACAGGTGCCGCACCGGTTCAGCGGAGCCAAACCGGCCAAAATGCCAAAGTGAAGCATGCAGAACCGTGGGGGTTCCGCATGCTTCCAGTTGGCCTCGGGGGAGGAACTCAATCCGCTACGCGCACCGTCACATGCGCGCTCCAGCCGGCGACGAGGGGCCGGTCGAGCTTTTCGTCGATCTGGATGCGAACGGGGACTCGCTGGGTGACCTTCACCCAGTTGCCGGTGGCGTTCTGGGGCGGCAGCAGCGAGAATTGCGAGCCAGTGCCGGCGTTGATGCCGATCACATGGCCCTTGATCGTGCGGCCGGGGACGGCGTCCAGCTCGATCTCGGCGGTCTGGCCCACGCGGATCTTGTCGAGCTGGGTTTCCTTGAAATTGGCGTCGATCCAATAGCCGGTGTCGCTGACGATGTTGACCATCGGCAGCATCTGGATCGCCATGGTGCCGGGCTGAAGCTTGTCGGCCTGGCTGATCCGGCCGGTGATCGGCGCGCGCACCTCGGTGCGGGCCAAGTCGAGCGCGGCCTTGTCGCGCGCGGCGACGGCGGCCTCGATCTGCGGATGGGCGCCGTTGCGGGTGGCGAGCACCGCGCGCGCCGATTCCGCCTCGGAACTGGCCGAGGCCTGCTGGGCCTGGGCGGCGGCGAGCGCGGCCTTGGCGGCGTCATAGCTGGCGCGGGTGGTGAAGCCGCGGGTCAACAGCTCCTGCTGGCGGCGGAAGGTGTCGCGCGCCAGGGTGACGTCCGACACGCTCTTCAGCGTATCGGCTTCCTTGGCGTGGAAGGTGCTCTGCAACTGGGCGACGGTCAACTCGGCGGTGCCGAGTGCGGCCTGCGACTGCATCAGCGCGATGCGATAGGGTTCGGGATCGATGCGGAACAGCAGCTGGCCTGCTTTCACCTGCTCATTCTCGGCGACATAGACCTGCGAGACCTTGCCCGCGATCTCGCTGCTCACCTCGACGACATGGGCGTTGACCTGGGCATTGTCGGTCGAGACGGTGCGGCCGCCGGTCATCCAGTAATAGCCGCCGACCCCGGCGAGCAGCAGTGGCAGCGAGAACATCAGCGCAAGGCGACCCAGCTTGCGTTCGGTGGCGGGCGGCAGGTCCAGGTCGCCGTCGGCGGCGATGCTGCGCATCTCGTTCATCGCAGCGCCTCCACCGAAACGGCCGGGGCCGCCCGGTCGTCTTCCACGCGGATATGGTCGCGGACGAGGGTGAGCAGGTTGGTGAGGGTTTCGCGCTGCTCGGTGGAAAGCGGGGCCAGCATATTCTCTTCCATGTCGTGGGCGATATGGCCCAGCTCGTCGACCAGCGGGGTGGCCTTGTCGGTCAGGTGGATCCGCCAGACGCGGCGGTCGGACGGATCGGCGCGGCGCTCGACCATGCCGGCCTCGGCGAGCCGGTCGACCATGCGGCACAGGGTGATCCGCTCGACGTCGAGCAGCTCGGCCAGTTCGGTCTGGGTGGGGCCGTCGACCCGGCCGAGGCTGATCAGAACCCGCCACTGGGCGCGGGTGATGCCGGCCGATCGGGCGCGCGAATCGAACCAATAGCGCGAGCGACGCGCGATATCGTGCATCAGGAACGGAATGCTGCGATTCGCATCTGTAAGCATGCTTACATTATGATGGCTTAAAGTTCGAACTGCAAGGAAGATTCATCCACAGGACCGTCCCCATGGTTGCCCACCGCCATTTCATCGCCGGCCGCTTGCGGCGGAGGGCGCGGGGGGCGATAATCGCGCGATGGTCGAACCAGTTCGCGTCATTACGCCCGCCGCGGTTGAACCGCCCGCTCTGCCCCAGAATATCGAGGCGGAGGCGGCGCTGCTGGGCGCCATGATGCTCGACAACCGCGTCGCCGAGGATGTGCAGGTGCGGTTGCGGCCCGAGCATTTCTTCGAGCCGCTGCATGGCCGCATCTATGAGGCGATCCTGCGCCTGGTGGATCGCAACATGCTGGCCACCCCGGTCACCCTGCGCCCGATGTTCGAGGGCGATGCGGGGATGAAGGAGTTGGGCGGTCCCAGCTACCTCGCCCAGCTCACCGGCAGCGGCGCCTCGCTGATCGGCGCGCGCGACTTCGCCAACCAGATCTACGACCTGGCGCTGCTACGCGCGCTGGTGGGCGTGGGCCGCGAGATGGTCGAGCAGGCGCTCGACACCTCGGAAGAGGTCGACCCCAAGAGCCAGATCGAGAAGGCCGAGGTCTCGCTCTACCGCGTCGCCGAACAGGGCGGCGAGGAGGGCAGCGTCAAGAGCTTCGCCCAGGCGACCAAGGTGGTGATCGAGACGGCGAGCGCGGCGCTCAACTCGGGCGGCCATGTCGCGGGCCTGACGACGGGGCTCGAGCGGCTCAACGCCAAGATCGGCGGCCTCCACCCGTCGGATCTCATCATCCTCGCGGGGCGCCCCGGCATGGGCAAGACCTCGCTGGCCACCAACATCGCGTTCAACTGCGCCAAGCGCTTCATGCGCGACCAGGAGGACGGGATCGAGCGCTCGGTGGGGGCGCCGGTCGCCTTCTTCAGCCTCGAAATGTCGGCCGACCAGCTGGCCGGCCGTATCCTGTCCGAACAGGCCGAGATCAGCTCCGAGCAGATCCGCATGGGCAAGATGAGCCACGCCGAGTTCACCACCTTCGCCCGCGCGGCGCAGGACCTGGAGACCCTGCCGCTGTTCATCGACGATACGCCGGGCCTGACAATCGCGGCGCTGCGCACCCGCGCGCGCCGGCTGAAACGGCAGCGCGGGATCGGCGCGATCGTGGTCGACTATCTCCAGCTGCTGTCGGGTTCGGGCAAGGGCGGCGAAGCGAACCGCGTGCAGGAGATCTCGGAGATCAGCCGCGGCCTCAAGCAGCTCGCCAAGGAGCTGTCGGTGCCGGTGATCGCGCTCTCCCAGCTCAGCCGCGCGGTCGAGCAGCGCGAGAACAAGAAGCCGGTGCTGTCGGATCTACGCGAATCGGGCTCGATCGAGCAGGACGCCGACATGGTGTGGTTCGTGTATCGCGAGGAGTACTACCTCGACCTGATCCGCCCGAAGGAGGCGTCGATCGAGGCCGGCGACAGCGCGGTGGAGGTGACTGCCTTCGAGGAATGGCAGCAGAAACGCACCCGCGCGCACAACCGCGCCGAGATGGTGATCGCCAAGCAGCGCCACGGCTCGACGGGTACCATCCCTTTGAAATTCGAGAGCAAGTTCACGAAGTTCTCGGATCTCGCCGACGATTATTACAACCCGCAGGACTATGACGACGAATAAGCGGGTGATGGCCCCATCGCCGCCCCGTCCCGGAACGGGGCTACGACTTTGGTCGGGGTCCCCAGTCGCCGCGTGACAAGCGGGCGGGCTTATGATCTCCTCTCCCCTTCAACTGCCTCATCGGGGAGAGGTATTGATGATACACCGTGTCGACGTTGTGATGGACCAGGTGCTGGTCTGGGCGGTTCTGGGGACGCCCTTCTATTTCTGCTACAAGATCGGGGCGTTCCTGTTCGGGTGAACTGAACAGGAGGCGCCGATCAGAACACCGGTTCCTCGCCCGGGCGGACGAGCGGTTCGCCGTGGATGCCGCATTCCACCTTGTCCCAGCCGCGCCAGCGGCCCGCGCGCGGGTCCTCGCCCGGCTTGACCACGCTGGTGCACGGCGCGCAGCCGATCGAGAGATAGCCCTGCGCCTCCAGCGGGTGGCGCGGCAGGTCGCGGCTCTCGAACCAGGCGTCGAGATCGGTCTTGGTCCAGTCGGCGAGCGGGTTGAACTTGATGCGGTCGCCATCGAGCTCGAAGCGCGCGATGTTCGCGCGGGTCGAGGCCTGGAAGCCCTTGCGGCCGGTGATCGAGGCATCGAAGTCGCGCATCGCGGTGGCGAGCGGAATGACCTTGCGGATCTCGCAGCAACCATCGGGATCATAGGACCAGCGCAGACCGGTATTGTCCTTCGCCTCGATCGTCGCGGGCTCGGGGGCGATGTTGCGGATGCCGGTGAGGCCCAGCCGCTCGACGAGGGTGTCGCGATAGGCCAGCGTCTCGGGGAACATCTTGCCGGTGTCGAGGAAGATCACCGGGGTCGACGGATCGACCTGGGCGACGAGATCGAGCAGCACCGCGGACTCGGTGCCGAAGGAGGAGACGACCGCGAGCCGGTCGAGCAGCTTCTCCTCGATCACCGCGCGGATCACCTCGATCGTCGGCACCCCTTCGAAGCGCGCGTTGAGGCGCGCGACGTCGTCCGCGGTGAAATGCGGCGCGGTGTCGATCCGGTCGATGCGGCGGGCGGGCTCAGCCATTCACACCGGCATGGCGACGGGCCCAGACGGGCGCGCGCCCGTCGACCGTCTTCTGATAGACGTTGGTGTAGAGCGCTTCGAGCTTCGCCAGCACGTCGCGATCGACCTCGGCGTTGCTGAGGATCGCGTCGAAGCCGCAGCGGCGCAGCGGGTTGATCTGGTCGACCAGGATGTCCCCCGCCGCGCGCAGCTCGCCGGCATAGCCCGCCTCGCGCAGGATGCTGGCGAGCGAGAAGCCGCGACCGTCGCGGAACTTCGGGAAGGACACCTCGATCAGCGAGAGCCGATCGAGAAAGGGGATCAGCGCGCGCGGATCGTCGGTCGGCTCCAGCCGCACGGCGGTGGCGTTCGACTGTTCGAGGAAGGCATCGAGGGTGACGGCGGGCTCCTCATGGGCCTCGTCGTCACGGAAACGGACCAGGTCAGCCATTGTGCGCAATTCCAATGAACGTCGTCACCCCGGACTTGATCCGGGGTCCCGCTTTCTGAAGCAGGCCGGAAGAAGAAGCGGGATCCCGGGTCAAGCCCGGGATGACGGGAAGGGGGGAGGAGCGGCGATCAGCCATAGATCGCCTCCTTGAAGGGCGCTTCCCCGACACGGCGATAGGTGTCGAGGAAACGCTCCCCGTCGGCGCGAAGCGACGTGTAGACGTCGACCGCCTTCTCGATCGCCTCGACCACGCCGTCCTCGGAGAAACCGGGGCCGATGATCTTGGCGAGGCTCGCATCCTCGGCGCCCGAGCCGCCGAAGCTGAGCTGGTAATTCTCCTCGCCCTTCCGGTCGACGCCCAGGATGCCGATATGGCCGGCATGATGGTGGCCGCAGGCGTTGATGCAGCCCGAGATCTTCACCTTGAGCTCGCCCAGGTCGCGCTGGCGCTCCAGATCGGCGAAGCGCTGGGCGATCTTCTGCGCGAGCGGGATCGAGCGGGCATTGGCGAGGCTGCAATAATCGAGGCCCGGGCAGGCGATGATGTCGCCGATCAGGTCGAGATTGGGGGTGGCGAGGCCGGCCGCGTCGAGCTTCTGCCAGATCGCGTAGAGATCGGCCTTCTTCACATGCGGCAGCACGACATTCTGGGCATGGGTGATGCGCAGCTCGTCGAAGCCATATTGCTCGGCAAGGTCGGCCATCAGGTCGATCTGCGCGGAGGAGGCGTCGCCCGGAATGCCGACGGTCGGCTTCAGGCTGATGTTGACGATCGCATAGCCCGGCGCCTTGTGCGCGGCGACCTGCTGGTCGACCCACAGGGCAAAGTCCGGGTCGCTGCGGTCGATCTCGTCGGACAGGCCGGTCTCATAGGCCGGGGGCGCGAAGCCCGCGACGATCCGGTCGTACTCCGACTGGGGCGCGTCGAGGCCGAGCGTCTGGGTGTGGAGGAATTCCTCCTCCACCTGGCGGCGATATTCGTCGGCGCCGAGCTCATGGACGAGGATCTTGATCCGCGCCTTGTAGAGATTGTCGCGGCGGCCGAAGCGATTGTAGACGCGCAGGCAGGCTTCCAGATAGCTGATCAGCTGCGCCTTGGGCAGGAACTCGCGGATCACCGGGGCGATCATCGGGGTGCGGCCCATGCCGCCGCCCACGAACACGCGGAAGCCGACCTCGCCCGCATCGTTGCGGTGCAGCTGCAGGCCGATGTCGTGGAGCTTGACCGCGGTGCGATCCTCCTCGCAGCCCACCACCGCGATCTTGAACTTGCGCGGCAGGAACAGGAATTCGGGGTGGAAGGTGCTCCACTGGCGCAGCAGCTCGGCCCAGGGGCGCGGATCCTCGATCTCCTCGGCGGCGGCGCCGGCATATTGATCGGACGAGATGTTGCGGATGCAGTTGCCGCTCGTCTGGATGGCATGCATCTGGACGGTGGCGAGCTTCTCCAGGATTTCGGGCGCGTCGGCGAGCTTGATCCAGTTATACTGGAGGTTCTGCCGGGTGGTGAAGTGCCCGTAATCCTTGTCATAGGTGCGCGCGATGTGCGCGAGCATGCGCATCTGCTTGCCCGACAGGGTGCCATAGGGGATGGCGACGCGCAGCATATAGGCGTGGAGCTGGAGATAGAGGCCGTTCATCAGCCGCAGCGGCTTGAACTGGTCCTCGCTCAGCTCGCCGGCGAGGCGGCGGCGGGTCTGGTCGCGAAATTCCTCGACGCGGGCGTCGACGATCGCCTGGTCGTAATCGTCATAGCGGTACATGGTCAGATCACCCAGTCGCCGACGGTGGGGTCGGCAGGTTTGAGGCTGAGGTCGAGGCGCACGGTGGGGCCCACGGCGCGGATGCGATCCTTGATATGGGCGGGGCGGGGGCCGGCTTCGGTCTGCTCCGCCTGGATGACATAGGGGCCGTTCACCCGGCGCGCGGCTTCCTCGACCGCGGCGATCGCCTCGCCCTGCGCATCGACGTCGACGGCCTGCTCCACATGGCGCGACCAGCCGTCGCCGGTCCACCAGATCACGTCCCCCGTGACCAGATCATTGCCCGTCAAGATTTTCACGCTTCACCCTCGATCGTGTGCATCTGTGTTTCGGCCTGCGCGGCGAAAGCCTGCAGGCGGTTGTCGGCGTCGGACAGCAGCACCACTTCGCCGACGACGATGATCGCGGGGCTCTCCACCGCTTCCCGCTCCACCATGTCGCCGAGATCGGCGAGCAGGGTGCGCATGGCGCGCGAGCCCTCGAGCGTGCCGCGCTCGAGCACCGCGACGGGCATGTCGGGCGCGACGCCGTCGGCCATCAACTTGTCGGCGATCGCGGTGGCGGTGCTGACGCCCATATAGATGACGAGGGTGCGGCCCTGGCCGGCGAGCCCGGCCCAGTTCTGCTCGCTGAGCCCCTTGCACGTGCCCGCGACGAAGCTGACCGCGCTGGACCAGTCGCGATGGGTGAGCGGCAGCATCGCCTCGGCCGCGCAGCCGAGCGCGGAGGAGACGCCGGGCACGACCTCGACCCGCAGGCCCGCGGCGCGCACCGCCTCCACTTCCTCGCCGCCGCGGCCGAAGACGAAGGGATCGCCGCCCTTCAGGCGCACGACCACCGAACCGGTCTTCACATGGGCGACGATGAGGGCGTTGATCGCCTCCTGCGGCAAAGTGTGCCGGTCGCGCTTCTTGGCGACCGAGATGCGCTGCGCGGCGGCGGGGGCGTAATCGAGCACGCGCGGATCGATCAGCCCGTCATGGACGACGACGTCGGCGGCGCGCAGCGCCTCTACGGCGCGCAGGGTCAGCAGGCCGGGATCGCCGGGACCGGCGCCCACCAGGATGACGCGCCCACGCGCTTCAGGATCGAGCAAGGATGCCATGGGGGCCAAATGGCGCGTGATGCCGCAATGCGCAAATCAAGGATGTTTGGGGCGGGGGCAAGATTTCTTTGCTCAATGACTTAAGGGC
>CAUTRN010000097.1:0-7897 GCA_963540925.1 uncultured Sphingomonadaceae bacterium | reverse complement strand
AACGACAGCGGATTTTGAAAGCGGAAGGCGTCTAGAAAACTAGGGGCTACTCAGTCGATCCGGGGAAGCAGAGCGCGGGCGGCGACAGATCGCCCGCAAAGAACAGGATAGGAGAGGCAAATGGCGCTGTACACATGGCTGGTCTTCACCAACTGCACCGCCGGCCATGAGGCCGAATATGACGCCTGGTATGACGACGTCCATGTGCCCGACCTGCTGCGCATTCCCGGCGTGCAATCGGCCACCCGCTGCACGATCGACGGCATCCAGGGCACGATGGCGGGCGAGCGGCTGATGCTCTCCACGCCCGAAGGCATCGGCGCCAAGCACCGCTACCTGACCAGCTACAAGGTGGAGACCGGCGATATCGGCGCCTTTATCGAGGAGGTCGGCCGCCGCGCCAACACGCCCGACATGATCCTCTCGCCCTATATGGAAGCCCCCTACACGCTGATGTATCGCGACGTCGGCTGAGCATGGCGTGTCCAGGCTTCGTCGCGCAGCCGTAACGGACTGACCCGTAAAGGGAATTATCGGACTGGTCCTATGGTGCTGCGCTGCGGTATCGATTGCGGAACATGCCCGTCCACATGATCGCCTATACCAGCCTGTCCGTCATCCCTCCCGCCTATCAGGCGCGGGAACTGGCCGACATCGTCGACAAATCGCTGCTCCGCAACGCCGCATCCGACGTCACCGGAATGCTGATCTTCACCGAAGAACGCTTCGCCCAGTCGATCGAGGGACCCGCCGAAGCCGTCCGCACGATCATGGCCAGCATCCGGCGCGACCCGCGGCATAGCGAGATCGTGACATTGCATGACGGCTCGATCCCGGCGCGCAACTTTGCCGGCTGGTCGCTCGGCTATCGCCACTATTCGATGCCGATCGACACGCTCATCCGCTCGGCCAGCTATGAGGCTGGGCTGAGCTCGCATCAGGCGCTCGCCGACCTGATCGAGCTGATGAAGCGGCTCGGCCCGGCCGGATAGTCGCGCCGACCGCACGACGCTTTTTCGCCGATTCGCATTGCCGCCCCGCCATCGGCCACGCTAGGCAGGGTGGGAACGGGGGACGGCCGAATGACGACCAAGCGTCTGGTGACCATCATCATCCTGCTGATCGTGGTGGCGGGCGGCTTCGCGGTCTATCGCGCGGCCTTTCCGCCGGCGCCCAAGCCCAAACCCAGCTTCCGCCCCCATGCGGTGGAGCGCGACGTGATCGCCCTGCCCAATGGCGCGACGATCGTCGCCGCGCCGGATTCGTTCGAGGCGCAGATTGTCGCCTATCTGGAATCGGACGAAACCGCGCCACGACGCGTCGAGCCCGGCGCCGAGGATTTCCGCCCCTGGGTGGAGGCCCCCACCCCGCGCGCGCAGGCCAAGGGCGTCGCCCTGGCCCAAATTCTCAAGGCCTACCCTCAGGCGACCGTCGAGATCATCGGCAACACCGACAATGACGGCACCCGCGAGCAGAACCAGGCGCTCTCGCTCCAGCGTGCCCGGCTGGTGGTCCAGCGGCTCGCCGATTACGGCATCTCCCAGCGCCGCCTGAGCGCGAGCGGCGTGGGCATGGACAATCCGGTGGCCGACAATGGCACCGAAGCCGGCCGCGCGCTCAACCGGCGGATCACCTTCGTGATCCATCGCCTGGGCAAGGACGACGACTGAAGGGCATCCGATGGACTTCCTCCGCATCCTGAGATCGCTCGAGGAATTCCTCTATGAGGTGATGACCTGGCTGATCTTCTACCCGCGTACGATGTGGCGCGCGGTGCGCGAACCGCTCACGATGCTGCGCTATTCGGATCGCGAGTTGAAGGACGCGCCCGACGAGCAGTTCACCGAGACGCTGAGCCCGCCGCTCTTCCTGATGATCACGATCCTGCTGTCGCACCTGATCGAGATCGCCTCGCACAGCGCCGAGCCGCTGAAGCCGCACACCGCCTTCGCCCGCGAGATGATGGCGTCGGACCAGAATCTGCTGATCCTGCGCTCGATCCTGTTCGCCATCTACCCGCTGATGTTCGCGATGCGGCGACTGAGCCGGCAACGCAGCGCGCTGACCCGCGACACGCTGCGCGCGCCTTTCTACGCGCAATGCTTCATCGCTGCGCCCGCAGCCTTCACCCTGGGGATCGCCGCGATCCTGGGGCGCTCGCCTCATCCCTGGATGGCGCTGGCCGGACTGGTGCTCGCCCTGCTCGCGGTCGGCTGGTATCTGGGCGTGGAAACCACCTGGCTGCACCGCCAGGCCCGAATCTCGCGCTGGGCCGCCTTCCGCTCGGTGTTCGCCACCTGGCTGGCGGCCTCGCTGATCAACAGCGTGATCAGCTTCCTGGTGCTGGGCAGCGAGTGACGGAACAAGGGTTCGACCGATCGATGACAGCTTAAAGTCGAAATATCCGACAAGCTGCCTTGACCCTGCCGGCCACCTGCCCTAATCGGCCCGCCACACGCTACACGGCCCCATCGTCTAGCGGTCTAGGACGTCGCCCTTTCACGGCGAAAACACGGGTTCGAGTCCCGTTGGGGTCACCACCTTTGCTCGTTCGAAGGTTTAGCGAAGCAGGAATGGCCGGAGCCATTCCTCTGCACGCCCGATCTCAGACATTCATACCCTCGGCAGGGTCGGCATGGCCCGATCCTCCCCCCGGATCGGCCAAGCTTCACGGCCTCACCACCAGTCGCCCCAGCAGTCGGGACAGCGGAGAAGCCGATTGTCCTCCTCGTCCCGACGCTTGTTGCAAGCCGGGCAGTTCGTTTTGATTTCGATCATTCGCTCGAGCCGGCGGCGAAGGCCCGTGATGGCGCTCCGGCAGGCTGGCTGAAGCGCAGCCAACTTTCTCATAACATCTCCCCCAAGATGTTTCGTCACGAGTTAGTTACGAAGCGGAAACAAAATTATTCCCTACGCAAGGGAAGATTTTTGTCCGCCTTGGGGAATCGGCAGAGCCGCAGCCTGCCCCGCATCATAAGATACTGAATCGCATTAAAATCTTCCGGGGCGCGGCGCGGACAATCGACGTCGAAAGATCGATATTTCCGCTGGCAGCGAAAATAGACGGTCGATTTTCATGCCGGCCACGATCGCATCGCCCGGCGAATCTTGTCGGACGGAACACCGCCACGATGTCGTGCCCTCAGCCCGAAACCGACCCCACCAGCGCCTTCGCGTCGCTCCAGTCCTGCTGCGCCAGCCAGTCGCGCATCGGCGTCATCCGCAGGCCCAGCCGCGCCTGCATCGCCTCCATCGGCACGTTGAAGGGGTTGGTGGCGTTCTTGAACAGATAATGCTGCTCCATATCCGACACATAGGTCTCGGCGCCGGAACCCAGCACGTCGCGGAACAGCGTATAGAGGCGTTCGCCGAATTCGCGCGGGGAGATGCGCTCATAGCGGATCGGGCGGCCCAGCTGGTCCGACAGCATCGCGCAGACCTGAGGCGGGGTCAGCGTCTCGGGGCCGCCGACGTCGATCGTCTGCCCCGCGAAGGCCGGATCGGCGAGGGTCGCGATCATCACCCTGGCGACGTCGTCGAGGCAGATCCAGCTCACCTGCAGGTCTTCGCGGTGCGGGTAGCGCAGCACGCCCTCGGCCAGCAGCTCGGGCTTCACCCATTGGGTGAGCAGATTGTCCATGAACAGCGAGGGGCGAACGACGGTGAGCGGCACGCCGCTGTCGCGCAACGCGCGGACGCGGAGATACACCTCGTCCATCGTCGGCACGCCGGTGATCTCCTCCGGGTGCCAGGAGGTGGTGTTGAAGACGAGCCGCTTCACCCCGGCCCGCTTCGCCGCCCAGCCGAGCGCGCCGGCCCGCTCGGGGCTTTTCGCGCGATCGGAGAAGGTGGGCGAGGTGAAGAGGACATGGTCCGAACCGGTACAGGCGGCGACGAGCGAATCCCGATCGTCGAGATCGGCCGATACACGCTCGCAGCCCGCGAAATCGGGATGGTCGCGCCGGCTGACCGCGCGCACCCGATAGCCCGCCGCGCGCAGCGCCTTGAGCTGCGCCATGCCCGGCCGCGCGCTCGCGCTGAACACCGTCACCAGTTCCGCCATATCGACCTCTCCCTTTATGGGAGGAGGCTGGGCGCGGGGCTCGATACTGTCACCTGCGTCAAGCGCTAGGGCATGGGAGCAAGATCGGAGAGATCAGATGAAATCGGCTACGGTGAACTGTTCAGGCCGGACATTATCGACCCTGATGCCATTCATGCCAACCGTAGGCCCCCAGTAGAATAGGTAGGTATCGTCACCGACCGCCGCGACTACGACTTTGGATCGCGCCAGACCATTATCCGGGCTGTTTATAAGGAGCGTCGCAGCAGCGGCCGCCGCCTGCATATTGGCCTGAGCATCGAGTTGAATCACTTCGGCCGGAATCATTCCGCCTGCGATGCGAATATGATCGGTACCATCTTGATAGTCGGCAATCACGTCGAACAAATAGGCGCGGGTATATTGGATGGCATATTCGCCATCCCGCGGATGGGAGAAATCGAACAGATCGGCGCCTTCACCACCGATCAGGATATCCGCTCCCGTGTTACCGCTGATCGTGTCGGCACCGAGATCGCCCATCACGATATCGTCGCCAGCGCCGCCCAATATGGTATCGTTCCCCTGACCGCCGCGGATGAAGTCATTGCCGTCGTCGGCGTTGATCGTGTCATTTCCCAGATTGCCGTTGATCGTATCGTTGCCGGCATCGCCTTGGATCACATCATCGCCGCTGCCCCCATAGATACGATCTGATCCTTGGCCCCCGTTAAGGCTGTCGGCGCCGGCATTGCCCTGGATATAATCGCTTCCATCGCCGGCATTCAGCGTATCCGCGCCATCGCCCGGCGTCTGAAGAGGGCCGCCGCCATAGAGATGATCATTGCCCACCCCACCCGCGATCAGGTCAGCGCCAGCACCACCCATGATGCGTTGCCATTGCCGTTGCCGGTCGCCGTATCGTTGCCGCCCCCCAATCTGGCCGTATCGATCCGCGTGCCTTCGGCGATGAAAAGATTTTGATCCAGACCTCCGACACTGCTGTAGTAGCTGTCACCATCGCGCAGCGTTATTCTTGACCCCATCGCGAATCCGCTCAAGTCTAGAACGTTGTCGAGGCCGCTGCTATACAGCGTAACAATGGGCCTGGTATTGATCGAAAAATCGTAGAACTGGCGGAGATCGCCGCCAATATTGCTGTTGAATCCAAAGACATTGCCACCGCTCAGTGGCGAGCTGACGGGCGTGCCATATAGCCTCTGAATGGCCAGGATATCGTACATCATCGGCGTCAGCGGTTGGCCCTGATGTCCGTTATAGCTACCCCAATTGATGCTCGTGTTCCCATAATAAGCATCGAACGACGACATGACGGAATGCATGCGGGTGTCGAAGCTTCCGCCCGACCAGAAATCGTCCGGCCCGTTGTCGGGCCCCATATGCCCCAGCCCCAACGCATGCCCAATTTCATGCAATATCGCTTGCCAGGGATGGCCACCGTCCAGATCGAGCGATCCGCCGACAGGTCCGAAATGCACGGAGCTGGTATCGATCCCGATAATGGCACGCGTCGCCACGCCCAATGTCGTCCCCCCCACGGGAACAGCGGCGCTGTCAACGCTGCTGCTCGCCTTCCCGTCATTAGTCCGACGGAACAGGATGTCGGCTGACACGCCATCGTTGGCGGCCACGAACCGGATATTCGCTACCGATTCCCAAAGATGCATCGCGGCTATGAAACCGTTCTGCTCTGTCGCCGTCCAGCCTGATGCCGGATCGAAGCCATAGCTTATGATAGCGCCTGTTCCAGCGACCCCACTGCCCCATTTATGAGCAGTCGACGTCGATAAGAAATTGCGGGAATTTTGCGGGTCAGCTCCATTCCAGGTCCAAAAGCTGCGCGCGGCAATGCCGCCGTCAGCGCCAACTCCAGTCAAGAACGAAACATATTGTTCCTGATATTGATCTAAAGCCATGCCCATCCGCCAACAAGTTCACCTAACCTAACATGGCGGCGGGGCGAGAACATTCGCAATTTGCCGTAGCGGCGCGGTCTCTCAGCGCCTTCAATCGGCCCAGGCGGCATCCTCGACGTGCAGTTCGGCAGCGGGACGGCTGCCCCAGTCGTCGATCTTGGGGCGGCCGGCGATCCACAGCTTGCGGTCGGGGCCGGCACCGAGCAGCGCCTGGCCCAGCGCATTGTCGGCGGCGCGGAAGGCGATCGTCTTGATCGAGCGGCCGTCGCGGCCCGAGACGATGGTGCGGACATGCCCCTGCCCCACCACATCGGCCTTGATCACGCGCACCGCGCCCGCGGCGATGCGCGGTGCCGGCCAGCCCGCGCCATAGGGTCCGCCAGCCTCCAGCGCCTCGACCAGCGAGGGGGTGACCCCGCCGGGCGCCACCACCGCGTCGAGCAGCAGCGCGCGGTCGTCGCGCGACTTGGCTACGTCGCTCGCCAGCCGCTCGTCGAGGAAATCCGCCAGCGCATCGAGCCGGTCGGCCGTGACGGTGACGCCGGCCGCCATAGCATGGCCCCCACCCGCAACGAGCAGGCCCATATCCTTGGCGGCCAGGATCGCCGCGCCGAGATCGACCCCGCCGATCGAACGGCCCGAGCCCTTGCCGATGCCTTCATTATCGAGGGCGACGACGAGCGCCGGGCGGCCGAGCTTTTCCTTGAGCCGGCCAGCGACGATGCCGATCACGCCAGGATGCCAGCCGCCCGCCGAGACGACCGCTACCGCGCGGTTCGACTGGCGCTCGGCAAGCTGTTCGGCCTCCTCCTGCACCGCCTTCTCGATCGCACGGCGTTCCTCGTTCAGCCGGTCGAGTTCGGTGGCGATGACGCGCGCCTCGTCGCGATCCTCGGTGGTGAGCAGGCGGACGCCGAGGTCTGACTTGCCGACCCGCCCGCCGGCATTGATGCGCGGCCCCAGCGCGAAACCCAGATCGGTGCAGGTGGGCGCGCGCTCCAGCCGCGACGCCTCGATCAGCGCGGCGAGGCCGACGTTGCGACGTCCGGCCATGATCTTAAGGCCCTGCGACACGAAGGCGCGGTTGAGCCCGCGCAGCGAGGCGACGTCGGCGACGGTGCCGAGCGCGACGATGTCGAGCAAATCCATCAGCTTGGGCTCGGGCCGGCTGGCGAACCAGCCGCGCCCGCGCAGCACCCGCAGGAGCGCCGCGCCGAGCAGGAAGGCGACGCCCACCGCCGCGAGATGGCCATGTGCTGCGCCCTCATCCTCATCGAGCCGGTTGGGGTTGACCAGCGCAAAGGCGGCCGGAAGCGCGGCGGCGCATTTGTGATGGTCGACGACGAGCACGTCGAGCCCGGCTTCATGCGCCAGTTGCAGCGCCTCGAACGCCTGGGCGCCGCAATCGACGGTGACGATCAGCCGCGTGCCGCTCTCGCCGATCTTGAGCAGCGCCTCGCCCGAGGGGCCATAGCCCTCCATGAGGCGATCGGGGATATAGGCGCCGGGATCGAGCCCCAGGTCGCGCAGCAGGCGCACGAGCAAGGCGGCCGAAGTGGCGCCGTCGACGTCATAATCGCCGAAGATGGTGACGGGTTCGCCATCCTGGACGGCATCGGCCAGCCGCTCGGCGGCGCGGTCCATGTCGCGGAAGATCGAGGGGTCGGGCATGAAGCCGCGGATCGTGGGCGCGCGATGCAGCTCGATCGCGTCGCGCGGGCAGCCGCGCGCCATCAGCAACTGGGCGACGAGATCGTCGGGCTCGAAATTGGCGTCGATCCCGTCGACCGAGCTGCCGCGCCAATGCCAGGGCTGACCGAGGATCGAGCGGGTGATGTTGAGGACGGGGGAACGCATGGGAACGTGCTTAGGGAAGCGGAGCGGCCCTGGAAACCCCTCTCCCTGCAGGGGAGAGGGA
>CAUTRN010000096.1:0-7974 GCA_963540925.1 uncultured Sphingomonadaceae bacterium | reverse complement strand
GCCGCTATGGCCATCGCGACGTCCCCTATGCGGGACGCGCCGAGCCCGTCGGGGCCTGACGCAAAAAGCCCGGCCGGTGGGTAACCGGCCGGGCTTTTTTTATCTCTAGCGGCGTCACCCCAGCGAAGGCTGGGGTCCATGTCTCTCTCCACTCGCGATGGCGTCTGAGAAGACTACAGACATGGATTCCAGCCTTCGCTGGAATGACGATTACTTCACCCCCGCATCACATCCGGCGCCAGGGTCAGCGCCCAGGGCCCGTCATGCCATTCCAGCAGCATGCAGCCGCCATGGGTATGCTCGTTGAAGCCATGCACGCTGCGCTTCTGGTTCCACAGGAACGAGCCCGAGCGCATCGGCCGGGTCTCGTCGGGGGCGATGTCGCCCTCCAGGCAGAAAATCTCCTCCTCCACCGGGTGCCAGTTGGGGCCACCGCCACGAAAGCCGCCGGGCACGCGCAGCAGGCGGGTGTCGGCGCCGGTCACCGGATCTAGCCACAGCACCCGGCGCTCGAATCCCTCCAGCTTGAAGCCGGGGATGGTGGGGGTAAAGGGCTCGATCGCCAGCACATCGTCATGGATCACGACACTTGCGTCGATCGGCGCCGAGGGGCGGTCGAGGATGACGATCAACTCGCAGTCGCTGTCGGCGACGAGCGCGGGTGCCGCCTGGCCGGCGGGCACGCAGAGGAAGGCGGGGTTGGCGAGCGCCCGGCCATCGGCGCTCATCCGCCCAGCGCGCAGGAACAGCTGAACCGTGGCGTCGGCGATCCGCCCGCCCTCGCTGGTCCAGCCCTGTGGCAGCGCCAGACAGCCGCTGCGGATCGTGCCGTCGGCATAAGCGCGCAGCGGCCGGACCGACGCGGCCGCTCCGCCGAACAGCGCGAAGTCCTGCGCGGCGATGTCGTCGATATGGATGCAGATCGAGGTGTCGATCGCGGTCGGGCCGTCGGCGTCGATGGTCATGTGGCTGCTACTCCCTGGTCGTGGCAGCCTGCCGTTCCGTCGCCTTTGCGGCGACCCGGCGCCTGAAAAGCCTTCACCAGGCGAACAAAGCTTCCCATCTTATGGTCGGGCATGGGCGCGATGATAGGCTAGACTGCAGTGACAACCAACCGAGGGACATAGCCGATGCGGCCGAGGATCGAGGCGCTCGACGTCGATGCGATGGAATGGACCCCGCTGGGCCCGCCGGGCCTCTACTCGCGCATGCTGAGCCGCGATCCCGAGACCGGCGCGCGCACCGCGCTGCAGCGGCTGTGCCCCGGCGACAATTACGAGCCCCCCAAGGTCGCCCATTTCCACACCACCTATGAGGAGATCCTGGGCGTCTCGGGCTATTTCACCTTCGACCATCGCACCTGGGTGCGGCCCTGCTCCTATGTCTTCCATCCGCCGCGCACCGTGCACGGCTTCAAGAGCGGCATCCGTGAGGAATCGACCTTCCTGTCGCGGGTCGGCCGCGACCTCGACTTCACCTTCGTGCCCGAGCCGGTCGAGAACGACCTCTATCTGGTCGAAGGGCCGATGCCCGAACGGACCCCGGTGGCCTATGGCGACGCCCCCGAGGCGATCGGCTGGCACGACGCCAGCCTGCTCGGCGCGGCCATCGCGAGCTGCCATCTGAGCGCCGAGCCGTCGACCGGCGAGGGATCGGCGCTGGTCCGCCTGCCCGCCGGCTGGCAGGCAACCGTACAGACGCTGCCCGTCTATCTGGAGCTGTTCGTGCTCGACGGCGGCATCGGCCTGGAGGGCCAGCCTGCGGTCGACCGGCGCGACTATTTCTTCTACCCGCCCGATGAACCGATCGGCGCGCTCCACTGCGCCCGCGAGACGCTGGTCTATGTCAATTTCGGCGGGGATATCGGACTGAAATGATCGGCCGCGCGCTCGTTACCCATGCCGACAGCCGCTTCGGGCGCTGGGCGGCCGAAGCCCTCGTGCCTCTCGCCGGCGAGATCGTCACCATCTCCGGCGGCGGCAATGCGCTGGACTGGGAGGCGATCGAAAGCGGCTTCGACCTGATCGTTCACGCGCCGCCCGCGCTGGAGAGCGCGACCGCCGAGACGGTGATGCTATCGGCCTGGCTGGCGCTCAAGCATTCGCACCGACTGATGGCGGCGGCGGGCGGCGGCACCCTCGTCACCCTATGCCCGCGCGGCGACGACCAGCCTGAGCTGGAGGCCGCGCTCTACGGCCACCGCCTCTCGGCGACCGCCGCGCTGCTCGACGCGATCAAAATCGACCTGCGCCCGCGCGCCAACCGGCTCGTCTTCGATCCGGCGGTGCGCGAGGACCAGTTCAAGGCCGCGCTCGCGCTGCTCGCCGACGAGCGATCGGTGTTCATGACCGGCACCGAACTGGCGCTCGCCTCACGGCCAGATCATCCCGCCGCCACGGCGCGGCTCGACGGCAAGACGATCCTCGTCACCGGCGCCACCTCGGGCATTGGCCGCGCCACCGCGATCGAGATCGGCCGCCAAGGCGGCTTCGTCGCGGTCGGCGGGCGCAAGCTCGACCTGGCGGAGGAAACCCTGGCGCTCGTCCGCGCGGCGGGCGGCGACGGCATGGTCGCCTCGCTCGACGTGACCGACGAGGCCGCCTGGGCGCGCGCCTGCGAGGCGATCGTCGCCGCGCGCGGCGCGCTCGACGGCCTCGTCAACAATGCCGGGGAATCGCGCAACCGCCCGATCGCCGACCTCGCCGCCGAGGATCTGAACTTCCTGCTCGGCATCAACTATCGCGGCACCCTGCTCGGCATGCGCCAGTGCCTCGCGCCGATCGCGGCGCGCGGCGGGGCGATCCTCAACATCTCCTCGGTCGCCGGCATCCGCGCGGCGCCGGGCGGATCGGCCTATGGCGGATCGAAGGCATCGGTGGTGGGGCTGAGCCTCGCCTGGGCCGCCGCGCATCGCGACACGGCGATCCGCATCAACGCGGTGCAGCCGGGGCTGATCTGGAGCGACAGCGTCGCCGACTCGCTGGGCGAGGAAGGCGCGCGCAATTTCCGCGCCTGGATCGAACCCAAAACCCCGATCGGCCGGGTCGGCGTGCCCGAGGATGTCGCCAAGCCGGTCGCCTTCCTACTCTCCGACGCCGCCGCCGCGATCAGCGGCCAGGCGATCAGCGTCTCGGGCGGGCTCGAGCACAACATTCCGTAACAGACCGAGCCACAATCGTCGCTCCGGGGGAGGCCGGAGCCGCCACGAACTCCTGCGGCTAGCTGGCCGCAAATATCGTGGCGGCCCCGGCCTCCGCCGGGGCGACGCATATGAATGGGTTCAGGCTTCGACGACCTCGGCCGCCTTCAGCGACCGGCGGAACATCAGGGTCGCCACGATCGCCATCGTCAGCAGGCCGCAGCACAGCTCGAAGGCGAAGCGATAGCTGCCATAATGGTCGAACAAGGCCGCCGCACTCCACACGCCGCTGCCCGACGAGATCGCCTCGAACACGATGAAGCCGCCCGCGATCTTGCCGAGATTGGCGCCGGCGAACACGTCGGAGATCACCACCTGGGTGAGGACATAGCAGCCCGCCCAACCCAGCCCGAGCAGCAGCAGCCCCGGAATGGCGAGCGACGGCCCGGCAAAGGCGAGCAGCAGCGCGCCGGAGAGCAGCACCGCCTGCTCGATCATCCACACGCGATGAATGCCCCAGCGCTCGGCGGCGGCGCCGACCAGCACCTTGCCGATCAGCCCGATCACGAACACCGCGCTGAGCCCGGTGGCCGCCGCATGCTGCGACAGGCCGATGTCCTGGAGGTGGAGGAAGAGGTTGAGCAGGATCGCGGTCGACGAGAAGAAGATGCCGAAGATCGCCGCGAGCAGGAACAGCGTGGTGGCCAGCGAGCGCGGCTTGACCGTCGCCGCTTCCCCACCGGCGGTGAGCGCGGGCGCCTTGGCGTCGATGCGCGGCAGCAGGAAGGCGGCGACCGGCAGGATCAGCAGCGGCAGCACCGCCAGCATGTTAAGCACATGGCGCCAGTCGAAGCTGTCGAGCGCATAGACGGTGAGATTGGGGAAGATCGCCGAGCCGAGGCTCGTCCCCGACAGCGCCACCGAGATGGCGAGCGCCTGCCGGGTGGCGAGGCACTGGCGGACGAGCAGCACGACGATGACGACGTGCGAGCTGGCATAGCACATGCCCAGCAGCACATAGAGCGCGTAGATCTGGCCGATCGTCGTGGCATGACCATAGGCGGCGAGGGTGACGGCGAGCAGCGCGAGGCCGGACAGCACGATCGTGCGCGGCCGCAATATCTGGGTGAGGAAACCGATCGCGAGACCGGAGGAGCCCGAGGCGAGCAGGAAGATGCTTTCGCGCAGCTTCAGGTCGGCGCGCGAGATGCCGAGCTCGCCGAGCAGGACCTTGTCGAGCACGGGCAGGCCCGCGGTGATGATGCCATGGCACACCGCCATGACGAGCAGCAGGCCGACCACCGCCAGCCATCCGTTGCGAACACTCGGCTGATTATTGGTCAATGCCGTCGAACCTCTAGCTGCATTCACCTGTATCGCCTCGCGCCTGCACCGTCACCGGTGGCGGAAAAAGATTGGCCCTGCCTCCCTGGGGAAGGAGACAGGGCCGCTTCCAATCGGGGGGCGATTAGAAGTTCTTGCTCACCCGGATACCCATGGCGCGCTTCGCGGGGGCCGCGATGAACTCGCCGTTGGGGATGCTCGGGTTGAAGTTGCCGTAATAGCGGGTGAAGTCCGGCGTCTTGTTGTTGAAGACGTTGTCGATGAAGAACAGCGCCGTCCAGCTGTCGCCCTTCAGACCGAACTGGGCATCCGCCACCGCCTTGCTGCCGATCAGCACGCGGTTGTCGAAGCGCGCATAGCGCGACGAGCGATAGCGGCCGGAGACTTCGACGAAGGCGCTGGCCTCGTCCGCCACCGGATGCTCGATGCGCGCCGAGCCGCTCAGCGAGTGCTTCGGGATCAGCGGCATGCGGTTGCCGCCGAACTGACGCGGGGTCGGCGAGGCCGGCGCCGGGAAGACGTCGCGCGCCAGGAAGTCCTTAAACTTCGAGTCCGCATAGGCGTAGTTGAAGTTCAGGCTCACGTCGCGCGACGGCTTCACGACCAGGCCGAGCTCGGCACCCTTCACCCGCGCCTTGTCGGCGTTGACGATGTAGTTGAGGCTCACCGCGGTCGCCGCCGGGCACTGCGCTTCCGGCCCGAACGGGCTGGCGGTGCCGTAGCAGATCGTCGTGACCTGGACGTTCTTCCAATCCGAATAATAGAGCGAGGCGTCGAAGGTCAGCAGGCCGTCGAGCACGCGGCCCTTGGCGCCGAGCTCATAGGTCCACACCGATTCCTGCGCGAACGGACGCAGGTCGTCGCGCACCTGGCCGACGTTGAAGCCGCCCGGCTTCGAACCCTTGGCCACGCTGGCATAGAGGTTCGAATTGGTGCCCAGCTTGTACTTGGCGCTCAGGCGCGGCAGCCAGCTGTCGAACGACTGACGGCCGCGGAAGTCGACCGCGGTCGAGCCGCTCTGGAACAGGATGTTGAAGCTGGTCGCCGCCGCGGCGCGAATCACCTCATGGTTGAAGCGCAGTTCGCCGGTGACGGTGAGGTCGCCCCAATCCCCCTCGGCCGAACCGAAGGCCGAATAGGTGTTGGTGCGCAGGGTGGCGAGACGCGGCGTGATGCCGGCGCGCGACCCGGTGACGAACGCCTGAGAACCGACGAAGCGGGTATAGTCGAGCTGCTTGAAATTCTCGTCGAACAGATAGCCGCCGATCAGGAAGCGCATCGTGTCGGCGTCATAGTTCAGGCGGATCTCCTGGCTGAGCTGCTGGAGGTCGCCGTCGAAATCGCCGATGCCGACGCAGGTGCCCGGAAGGCAGTTCAGCAGGCCGCCGGCGAGCGCGGTGCCCGACGGGGTGTTCGCGGTCTTGGTGTCGAAGTCATACTGGTCGGTCGACTTCACCTTGTTGAGGCCCGAAATGCCATGGACCGACCAACCGTCGCCGAGGTCATATTCCATATTGGCGACGCCGCGCCACGTCTTGGCGAGGTTGCCCTTGTAATCGATGTTCGACGAGATGCCGATCAGGCTCGGGTTGAAATCAGCCGAGGTGATCTTGTTCACGCCGAACTGGGTGACGTCGGCGCGCGGGATCACATAGGCCGCGATCGGGGTCGAATGCTCGTGCAGATAGTTGAGCGAGAAGCGGCCGCGGAAAGCGCCCGAGCGCACCAGCGCCGAGCCTCCGACGCCCCACACTTCGCTGCCGCCCAGGCCCATGCCGTTGCCCGGATTCTTGTAGAAGCCGTTGAAGTCGCGATAGGTCGCGGTCAGCTTGGCGGCGACGGTGTCGCCGATCACCGGGCCGGTGATGTTGGCCGAAAGCTCGCGGCGGCCATAATTGCCGATCGAGCCCTGGATCGAGCCGCCGGTGTTGAACGACGGGTCCTTGCTGATGAACTGGATCGCACCGGCGAAGGCGCTGCGGCCGAAATAGACGGTCTGCGGGCCCTTCACGACTTCGATCCGCTCGAGATCCATCAGGGTGGCCGAGGTCTGCGAACCGCCGCCGCCGATGGTGGTGTTCAGGCTGACGCCGGTGACGTCGATGCCGTCGACGATGATCGCGACGTTCGAACGGCCCTCGATCAGCGCGATGCCGCGCAGGCTGGGACGGATGTCGCCGGCGGTGGCGCCACGGTCGAACTGCAGGCCAGGGGTCATCTGCGCGACCGTGCTGACGTTGCTCATGCCCTTGTCCTGGATCGCCTGGCTCGAATAGGCCGCGATCGAGATCGGCACATCGACGATCGATTCTTCACGACGACGCGCGGTGACGACGATCTCGTCGCCTTGTCCCGTGGCCGTCTCGGCCGCATCGGCCGGCGCGGTCTGCGCATAGACAGTCGAAGGAGCCGCTACCGAAGCCACTGCGACCGAGGCCGCTCCCAACAGAAATTCCCACTTGCGCATGAACGCGCCCTCCCTTTGATGCGTTGCGGCATCAAAGCTACGTCGCCACGAAACTGTCACAACGAACATGCCGGCTTTTGTTCGCCAGGCGAACGGCCTCGGTCGTGTGAATCGGCTCATGACAAGCGCCCCGGGTAATTTCTGTTTGGCTTTCCTATAGTTGACTTGGTTTTCATAAGCGGGTGGAAAACACCCGCTTAGACGAAAGAATAGTCCTCAGCTCTTCGGGATGAAGGGGCAGACCGGGTCTTTTTCGAGCAGGTCATACGCGAAGACGAACTTCGCGACTCCGGCGAGCACCGCCATGATCAGGCCCAGCTCAACCATCTCGCCCTCGCTGAACACCTGGCGGCCGCGCTCGGCCAGTTCAGGGGTGACGACGCCGAACGCGTTGGTCAGCACCATCACCTCGGCCAGGGCCAGAGCGACCTTCTCGCGCTCCTCGAACGGGCCGGTCTCATAGTCGCTGATCGCGTCGAGCTGCGCCTCGGACAGGCCGGCGTCGAGCGCCGCGATCCGGTCGCCGCGGCTGCATGAGGCACAGCCATGGACATTGGCGAGCTTGAAGCGCACCAGCTCGACGAGGCGCCGTTCGATCCGGCCCGACTGGAACAGCTTTTCGTAGAAGTCCTTGACATACCAGTCATAAGCTTCGGGGGCGTTGGCCATCACCTCGACGAAGGTGGTGTCGTCGTGGAGCGCCAGCGAGCGGTCCCAGCGCTGCTGCTGATGCTCGGGCATCGCTTCGCGCGCGACGCGGCGGATCGGACTGTTCGGCTTCATGGCAGGCTCCCGGCGGTGGATATCGGGCGATGTCCTGCGCTGCGGCGCGATCGTGCGCGACCGTTTCGGCCAGATTGTCCGTACGGCGAACGGCTTTCCAGAGCGATGGCGGCCGACCGGACGGCGCGAAGACGCGAAAAAGCCCGCCGGCTGGTGCCTGACGGGCTGATGTTTTTATCTTTGACCTTGGTTGCGGGGACAGGATTTGAACCTGTGACCTTCAGGTTATGAGCCTGACGAG
>CAUTRN010000095.1:0-8564 GCA_963540925.1 uncultured Sphingomonadaceae bacterium | reverse complement strand
GCCCCCTCCACCGCCCGCCGGACGAGCGCCAGCTTGGCGCGCCCCGGCTCGGGCAGCGCGGCACGGTGGATCTCGACCAGCAAGGTGCGGCCTTCGGAGACGCCGGCCGGCACCGGCTCGATCAGCGCCTCTTCGCCAGTGGGGAGGATGACGATGCCGCGCCGGCCCGGCACGGTGATACGGTCGAAGCGCGCCAGCGCGATCGTGCCCGCGCGGGCGCCATCGTCATCGGCCTCGATCTCGGCGGCGACGATCGCGCCATCCTCGATCAGCGCGGCGCGCGCCTCGCCGATGCCGGCTTCATAGAGCCATTCACGCATCTTCGTGGGCGGGCAGCAGCCCCGCCGAGACGAGCAGCGCGCGCGTCTCGAACAGCGGCAGCCCCATCACCCCCGAATGGCTGCCCGACAGCATCGCCACCCAGCTTTCGGCATAGCCCTGGATGCCATAGGCGCCCGCCTTGCCGCGCCAGTCGCCGCCGGCCAGATAGGCCTCGATCTCGGCCGTGGTCAGCCGCTTGAACTTGACGACGCTGGTCGACAGGCGATGCCGCGCCTTGCCCCGCGCATCGATCAGCGTCACCGCCGAATGGACGCGATGGCGCCGGCCCGACAGCAGCTGCAGGCAGGCGCGGGCCTCGTCGATATCGTCGGTCTTGGGCAGGATGCGGCGGCCGGCGGCCACCACCGTGTCGGCGCCCAGCACCGCGGCATCCGCATGGCGCGCGGCGACGACCGCGGCCTTCTCGGCGGCCACGCGCGCAGCATAGCGCGCCGGCGGCTCGTCCTTCCGCGGGGTCTCGTCGATGTCGGCGGGGTCGATCGCGGCGGGGCTGATCCCCAGCCGCGCGATCAGTTCGGCGCGGCGCGGGCTGCCCGACGCCAGAACGAGCCGGGACATAAGGCCCCAGCCCTTATTTGAAGCGATAGGTGATGCGGCCCTTGGTCAGGTCATAGGGGGTCAGCTCGACCAGCACCTCGTCGCCCACCAGAACGCGGATCCGGTTCTTGCGCATCTTGCCGGCCGTGTGGCCGAGGATCTCGTGGTCATTTTCGAGCTTCACGCGGAACATGGCGTTCGGCAGCAGTTCCACGACCTGCCCGCGCATCTCCAGCAATTCTTCTTTGGCCAAACTCTTGCCTCTTCTTGAATACGTCTTGGGGAATCGCGCGTGGCCATACGCCCTTGACCGCGAAAAAGAAAGCCGCGCCGATCCGTTCCGGTTCCGCACTTCGGCTTCGCTTCGAAGATTGCGCCGCCCGCTTCCTTTCTCTAGCGGCAGACGCAAAGCAATCGGGAGAAGACTCAGGTGACCGAGGACGAGATCAAGGACGGCTTCCGCCACGCCATGCGCCGCCTGGCGACGACGATCGCGCTCGTCACCTCGGGCCGCGGCGACGGCTGGACGGGCATGGCCGCCACCGCGGTGATGTCGGTCTGCGCCGAGCCGCCGACCCTGCTGACCGCGGTGAACCGCACCGCCAGCATCCATCCGATCCTGATGGCGGAAGATCGCTTCTGCGTGAACCTGCTCGCCGATCGCCACCAGGAACTGGTCGGCATCTTCAGCGGCAAGAAGAAGGGCCTCGAGCGCTTCGAGACCGGCGGCTGGGTGGCCGATGCCAACGGCATCCCGGTCCTGCCCGACGCGCTCGCCAGCCTGGTCTGCCGCACCACCCAGCGGCTCGACGTCGGCACCCACACCCTGTTCATCGGCGAGGTCGAGCATGTCGTGAACCATGACGAGATCAGCCCGCTCGTCTGGGTCGACGGCACCTTCGCCAGCGCGGCGCGCTGACCCTCGGCCTTCCCTCCTCTCCCGTCACTCCAGCGAAAGCTGGAGTCTCAGGAGAGGTTCGAAACCCACCCTCGACCACCCGTCATTCCCGCGAAGGCGGGAATCCACCAGGCCGCCAGGTCGATCCTCTGTTGGTCCGGAGCCCACTCGCCGGTGGATTCCAGCCTTCGCGGGAATGACGGGAAGGATAGGTCGCCTCGGATGGGTCGCCATTTCGTTCAGACCGAGCCGAAAATGGTGATTTTCCGTGACCCGGAGCGCAGCGTACTTAATGTACGTGAGCACCGGAAGCGCGGGAAATCGCCATTTGCAGGCCGGTATGGACGAAATGGCGACCCAGCCTAAATCCGCTTCGCCTCGATGATCTTGACCTCGTCCTTGATCATCTGGCCCTTCATCGATCCCGATCCGCCCGGCCAGTTCTTGCTCGCCAGGATCTTCTTGACCACCGGCATGCCCTGCACCACCCGGCCGAACACCGCATAGCCGGCATTGTCGCCCTTGGCCTTGGGGTTGGCGTCCATCGACGGCGAGGCGCCGACCATGATGAAGAACTCGCCCATCGCGCTGCCCGGCTCGCGGCGTGCCATCGAGATCGCGCCGTCGATATGGCTGAGCCCGGTCTTCGTGGTCGGCTCATGCTTGATCGGCGGCAGCGCGCGGCGCATGTCCTTGCGGATGCCGCCCTGGATGAAGCCGCGCTTCGGATTGCCCGCGGCGCGCGCGGCGCGGTAGAAATACACCCCGTCCAGCTTCTTCTGGTCGACATAGGCCAGGAAATTGCCCGCCGTGATCGGCGCATGTTTCTGGTCGACCGCGATCACGATCGTGCCCAGGCTGGTCTTCAGCGCGACCTTGACGATGCCGGGGCCAGGGCCGGGGGCGGCAAGCGCCGGCGCACCAAGCGGGGCCAGCAGGGCGAAAAGGGCGATCAGCCCCAGGGCAAGACGACGAATCATGCGCTATCCATAGCCCATGATCGCGCGTGGTCCATCGGCCCCTGCCCCGCTTTGGGACTCGCGCCGCGTCGTTAAATCGGCATAAAGTGTCGTCCCGGAGTTGGAGTATTTCGATGATTGCAAAGCGCGCCATGCTGGGTCTCGGGCTGCTGCTCGCCTGGCCTGCCGCCGTCCCGGCGATGGTGAACGACGCCTCGGCCGAGATGCGGCAATATGTGCGCGCGCGGCTGGCCGATGCCGAGGGCATGCCCGAGGCCGCCGCCAACAGCTATGCCCGCCTGCTCGAAGCCTCCCCGCAGGACAAGAAGCTCGCCCAGCGCACCTATCGCCAGGCGCTCACCGCCGGCAATTTCAAGCTCGCCAGCCAGGCCGCCCAGCAGCTCGACCGGCTCTCCTCGCTGCCGCCGGACGGCGCGCTGATGCTGTTCGCCGACGCCGTCGCCACGCGCAACTGGATCGCCGCCGACGCCGTGATCGCGCGGATCGAGCGCGAGCAGGTGTTCGCCTTCCTCACCCCCTCGATGCGCGGCTGGGTCGCCTATGGCCGCAAGATCCCCGATGCCGCGAAGCTCGCCGCGCCCAGCACGTCGCGCCTCGCCAACGCCTATGCGCGCGACCATCATCTGATGATCGCGCTCGCCGAGGGCCGCACCGATGCGATCGTCGATCTCAAGCGCCTGATCGCCGCACGCGACAGCCGTTCGCTCCGCCTCCAGCTCGCTGCCGGCGCGCTATTCGCCAAGCGCGGCGAGAAGGACAAGGCGCTCGACATCCTTGCCGGCGCCAGCCCCGAACTCGCCAGCGCCCGCGCGCTGATCCAGGCCGGCAAGCCGCTCGGCGGCGCGATCGACGCACCCGAACTGGGCCTGTCGGACCTGTTCGCCCAGCTCGCCATCGACGTGAAGGGTGACGGCCGCTCGCCGGTCTCGCTCCAGCTCGCGCGGATCGCCTGCTACATGGCGCCGCGCAACGCCGCCGCGCTGATCGCCACCGCCGACCTCTTGTCGAGCAACGGCTATCATGACGCCGCGCTCACCACGCTCGACCAGATCCCGGCCGACAATCCGCTGTCCGAAGCCGCGCGCCAGCAGCGCTCGGGCATCCTGCTGTCGATGGGCAATCGCGAAGGCGCGCTGGTCGACGCGCAGAAGGCCGCCGCGCTGCCCGGCGCCACCGCCGCCACCTATGTCGAACTGGGCGGCATCCTCACCGATCTCGATCGCCATGCCGAGGCCGCGAAGGCCTTCCAGCGCGCGCTCGATCTCGACAAGGCGCAGGGGCTCACCAACTGGATCCACATCTTCCTGAAGGCGGGCGCGGTCGATCGCGCCGGCAACTGGGAGGAAGCGAAGACCCTGCTGCGCCAGGCCAATGCGCTGGCCCCCGCCCAGGCGGTGATCCTCAACTATCTCGGCTATGGCATGCTCGACCGCGGCGAGAATCTCACCGAGGCGCAGGTGCTGATCGAACGCGCGAGCAGCCTCGACCCCAATGACGCCGCGATCGCCGATTCGCTGGGCTGGCTCTATTACAAGCGCGGCAATTTCCCGGGTGCGATCGCCGCCCTCGAACGCGCCGTCGCGGGCGACCCCGGCCAGTCGGTGATGAACGAGCATCTCGGCGACGCCTATTGGGCGGTCGGCCGCCGCATCGAGGCGCGCTATGCCTGGCGCGCGGCGCTGGTCCAGGCCGACACGCCCAGCGCGGAGCGGATCAACAGCAAGCTTTCGGACGGCTTCAGCACCGCCCTCACCTCCAACTGATCGCCGCCGGAGTGCCCGTCATCCCCTCCGCCACCAACGGCCCTGAGTCCGGCTGCGAGACCGCTTACGCCAAGATCAACCTCGCGCTCCATGTCCGCCGCCGGCGCGCCGACGGCTATCATGAGCTCGAGACGATCTTCGCCTTCGCCGAGCATGGCGACGAGCTGGCGATCGGCGAGGGCGCGCCCGGCCTCGCCCTCACCGGCCCCTTCGCCGATGCGCTGGCCGGCGAGGATCCGCACGACAATCTGGTGATGCGCGCCGCGCGCGGCCTCGCCGCCCTGCCCGGTGTCGACGCCGGCCCTGTCCCCGCGCTGCGGCTCGACAAGCGCCTGCCGGTCGCGGCCGGGATCGGCGGCGGCTCGGCCGACGCCGCAGCGGCGCTGCGCCTGCTCTGCCGCCGATATGGCATCGGCCCCAATGATCCGCGGGTGGCGGCGCTCGCCGCCGATCTCGGCGCCGACGTGCCCGCCTGCCTGTTGTCGGTCACGACCCGCGGCGACGGACGCGGCGACGAACTGCGCCCGATCGAGGCGACCGGGCTTGCCGGCATGCCGCTGCTGCTGGTCAATCCCCGGATCGCACTGACGACGGGCCCGGTGTTCCGCGGCTGGGACCAGGTCGATCGCGGCCCGCTCGCGGAGGGCGATCCGCTCGCCGCCGCGCTCGCCGGCCGCAACGACCTCGAGCCCCCGGCCCGCGCGCTCTGCCCGGCGATCGGCGATGTGGTGGCGCTGCTCGTCGCGCAGCCCGGCACCGTCCTCGCCCGCATGTCGGGATCGGGCGCGACCTGCTTCGCCTTGTTCGAGACGCCCGGCGCGCGCGACGCGGCCGACCGGGCTATCGCCGCCGCCCACCCCGACTGGTGGCGGATGGCGAGCCGGCTGCGTTAAGCCTCGATCTTCGCCAGCGTCACGCCTTCATATTTGGCGTCGGTCGCGTCATAGACCTGCTGGATCGCGAAATTGTCCGCGGTCAGCATCACGCTGTTGAGGCCCGCCAGCTTGAAGGTGCCCAGCTTCGGCTCCGCCGGAACCTTGCCGTCGCGCAGGGTCACCACACCATCGATGAACGGGTCGTCATGCTTGGTGTAGAGGATGTGCGGGGCGATCGTCATCGGCGTGCGATTGTAGATCGCCGTGATGCACAGCTTGCGGCGAACCGCCTGCGCGATCAGCTGGGCCTCGGGCGACAGCGCCGGGCCCTCGGTGGGCGCCACGACACGGCTGAGCGACAGGGTCTTGCGGGGAGCGTTCATATCGGGCGGGCGCATATCGGCCCGGGGCCGTCATGGCAAGTCTGCTGCGGTTCAGCGTGGCGCAATCCTCGCCGGGCGAAGACACCTCCATGCCCCGCCCGCTCCCGCTTTTCCCGCTGATCGCCGCCCTCGCCGTACCGGTGCAGGCACAGCAGCCCCCCGAGGACGCGGCCCACCGCGCCGACCGGCTCCGCACGATCGAACTCAACGAACGCGCCCGCGCGGCGGTCGGCCACCGCGACAAGGGCAACGAAGCCGTCCGCGAGTCGAACCGCGCGGCGCAGGAGCGCTACGAACGCGAACGCGCCGCGTGGAAGAAGCGCGTGGCGGCGTGCGAGGGCGGCGATTGGAGCGCTTGCGGGCGGTAGACGCCCCCCCTCCCCTTTACGTCACCCCAGCGAAGGCTGGGGTCCATGTCTGTCTTCCCTCGAGATGCTCCCCGAGGAGAGGAGAGACATGGATGCCAGCCTCCGCTGGCATGACGGTTTAGGAAGCGACACTTCCCCTAAACCCAACCGTCATCCTGACGGAAGTCAGGATCCATTGCCGCAACGCCCAGGCTCCATCCCGCACGTAGCGGCAATGGATGCTGAAACAAGTTCAGCATGACGATGGGAGAAGAGGCCCGCCCCAAAGAAAACGGGCCGGAGTTCCCCCCGGCCCGCCCCACGGCTCGCTTCGCGAGCCGGCATCCCATCTGCCGCGTCACATATTCGGATAGTTCGGCCCGCCGCCGCCTTCCGGCGTCACCCAGTTAATGTTCTGGGTCGGGTCCTTGATGTCGCAGGTCTTGCAGTGGACGCAGTTTTGCGCGTTGATCTGGAAGCGCGGATTGCCCTCGTCCTTGCCGACGATCTCGTAGACGCCGGCCGGGCAATAACGCTGCGCCGGCTCGTCATACATCGGCAGGTTCACATCGATCGGAACCGACGGGTCCTTCAGCTGCAGGTGGACCGGCTGGTCCTCCTCATGGTTGGTGTTCGACAGGAACACCGACGAGAGGCGGTCGAAGCTGATCACGCCGTCGGGCTTGGGATAGTCGATCTTCGGCGCGATGTCGGCGCGCCACATCCCCTCATTGTCCTTGTGGTGCTTCAAGGTGAAGGGCAGGCCGATGCCCAGCACCCTCATCCACATGTCGATGCCCGACAGCAGGGTGCCGGCCAGCGGGCCGAACTTGGCGATGAAGGGCTCCGCGTTGCGGACGATCTTCAGCTCCTTGGCGATCCAGCTATTCTCCAGCGCTTCCGGATAGGCGGTCAGCTCGTCGCCCGAGCGATCGGCGCCGATCGCGTCGAACGCCGCTTCGGCGGCCAGCATGCCCGACTTCATCGCGGTGTGGCTGCCCTTGATGCGGGGCACGTTCACGAAGCCAGCCGAGCAGCCGATCAGCGCGCCGCCCGGGAAGGTCAGCTTGGGGACCGACTGCCAGCCGCCCTCGTTGATCGCACGGGCGCCATAGGACACGCGGCGGCCGCCTTCCAGGATCGCGCGGATCTCCGGATGCTGCTTCCACTTCTGGAATTCCTCGAACGGATAGACGTGGGGATTCTTGTAGCCCAGGCCCACCACGAAGCCGAGCGCCACCTGGTTGTTCGCCTGGTGGTAGAGGAAGCCGCCGCCCACCTCGTCGCGCAGCGGCCAGCCCTGGGTGTGGATCACCCGGCCGGGCACATGCTTGTCGGCGGGGATGTCCCACAATTCCTTGATGCCGATGCCGAAGGTCTGCGGCTGGCAATCGGCCTCCAGGTCGAACTGGCCCTTCAGCATCTTCGACAGATGGCCGCGCACGCCCTCGGCGAAGAAGGTGTAGCGCGCGTGCAGTTCCATGCCCGGCTGATAGTCGGGCTTGTGCTCGCCCTCGCGGTTGATGCCCATGTCGCCGGTGGCGACGCCCAGCACCGAGCCGTCCTCATTGTAGAGGATCTCGGCGGCGGCGAAGCCCGGGAAGATCTCGACGCCCAGATTCTCGGCCTGGCCGGCGAGCCAGCGGCACAGATTGCCCAGCGACACCGTGTAGGTGCCCTCATTGTGCATGAACTTCGGGGTGAAGAGATGCGGGAAGGGGAATTTCTTCTTCGCGGTCAGCACCCAGTGATGATTCTCGGTGACCGGCACCGTCATCGGGCTGTCCATGTCGCGCCATTCGGGCAGCAGCTCGTCCAGCGCGATCGGGTCGACCACCGCGCCCGACAGGATGTGCGCGCCCACCTCGGAGCCCTTTTCGAGGATGCAGACCGATATCTCGCGTCCCGATTCGATTGCGAGCTGTTTCAGCCGGATCGCGGCTGACAGGCCTGCCGGCCCCGCCCCCACGATCACGACGTCATAGGCCATCGATTCGCGCGTCGACATTTTGGTCGTCCCTTGTCTTCTAACCGGCTCTCTTCCGGTCATCGCATCAGCAAAACGTAATACCCGAAAGCCGCTGCCCGCAGATTGACTGCTTCGTCAACCCATTCCTTTACTCACGAGTATGGTTTTCGGGGGAAATCAATCGGCCGCATCGGATATCGCAAGTCTGATCGGCTGGTGGCAGGAGGCTGGGCTCGACGTCCTGGTCGATGAGGAACCGCGCGACTGGCTGGCGAAGGTCGAGCCCGTGGCGCCTATTGTCTTGCCCGCTGCCCAGCAGGCCCCGGCGACGCAGGCTTTCGCCCAACCCGCCCCGGCCTCCAACCTGGCTCGTATACACATCTGACGCTGCCGACGATCTTACGCGTGTAGATCGCGGTGGTCGCCGGATCATTAAAATCGGGGGGGGGGGGGGGGGGGGGGGGGGGGGG
>CAUTRN010000094.1:0-9984 GCA_963540925.1 uncultured Sphingomonadaceae bacterium | reverse complement strand
CTCCTGTCCTCAAAATTAGGATAGAAGGCGTCCAGAAATCTAGGGGCTACTCACATCGATCGAGCGGCTCATGTGGCCTTTGTCCTTCGGAAGCGTTGGCCACAAGCCGGTGTGAGGTTACACGAATTAGGTATCATGTCCCCGAAGTAGCGCTGGAATCGAGTGCGCCGCCAACGTGAGCCCAACCCATCGTTGGCACGTCGGTAACTTTTGCGCTGTTAAGAGCGCAGGCTCTTGGGCAACGAGACGGTTCATATTTCGAACGGCAGGCGAATATGACTCAGAAATACATCATCAGTCCGGATCACGCTCTCGCCATGATCCGCATCGATCTGGCGGGGTTCTTCTCGCCCGACGAGGTCGAGTTGTTCGCGCAGGCGGTGGCGGAGCAGGTCCGCCTGCTCGGGACCGAGCCCAACATGCACGTCACCTTGTGCGACATTTCCTCGATGAACATACAGGCGCAGGATGTCGTCGCAGCCTTCACCCGGATGGTGGGCAGCCCCGCGGTCCGATCGCGCAAGCTGGCCTTCGTGACCCACTCTTCCCTGACGCGCCAGCAAGCCATGCGGCTCACCGATCGGCCCGGCGTGCGGTTCTTCACCAGCAAAGCCGAAGCAGAGGACTGGCTGAAACAGGAAGACTGACGGCCGATCGTCCGCGGATTACGGCGACGGTGCATTCAGATGGAGCCCGAGAAACGACGCGCCGGGCACGGGATTGAACGAAATCGGTTCAGCGGCAACAAAACCGAAGGCCGCATAGAGCTTCCGCGCGGAGACGGACTTTTCCTGCACATCGAGCCGCATTTCGCGATAGCCGGCGGCTCGGGCCTCCGCGATCAGGCGTTCCACCAGCCTGTGGCCCAGCTGGCCGCCGCGGGCATGCGGGTGGACATAGAGCCGCTTCATCTCGCACAGGTCGCCGCTGACTTCGCGCAACGCGACGCAGCCTTCGATGGCACCGTCCCGATCGGCGAGCAGCACGCATCCCCTGGGCGCCGCATATTTGCCGGGCAGGTTCGCGAACTCGGCGTCATTTCCCTGATAGTCGAGATTGACCGGCGAACGGGCGATGAACTCGCGCCAGATCGCGAGCACCGACGCCCTATCATCGGGGAAGATCGCGGGCCGGATGATCGTCATGGCCCGATTTTCTCCCCAAAAATCGTGGCGGGAATGGGACGGCCCAGTGGCGGTGCGGGGGACATATCGGGACCGCGGGGGAAGCGGCCTTGCCCCCCGCTATTTCAGCGGCAGGAACACCTCGCACACCACCTCGGGCAGGGGTGCGCGCGGCGGCAGGGTGAAGTAGCGCCGGCAGTAGATCGGGAAGTCGCGCACCTCCTCGCCGCTCGCGGGCAGCCAGTCGCGGTAGAGGTAGAGCGCGGCGGGCTCGAGATTATGGGTGTTGTGGACGACCCGCAGCATCGCGCAGCGGCCGCCGGGGATCATGCCCGGCTTCATCTGGTCGTCGTCGGCCGCGATGGGGAGGTCGGTGCCCACGCACAGATCGGTGCTGTAATCGTCCGGGTTGGCGGGCTCGCGCTCGGAGCGGAAGATGTTGAAGGTGGGGCTGGTCTCGGGCGACAGGCCGGCCGCCTTCCGCCACGCGACGAAGCGCTGGATCGTGTCGGGCAGTCCGGCCCGGTCGCCGCGATGCTCCATGATCGCGACCGGGGTCGGCCGCAGTTCGACGATGGTGACGTCCTCGGGTTCGTAGATGATCTTCATGAGCTTGCTCCTGGCGTTGTCGAGTGGCCCGAAGGCCGCCAGCCACGGCGCCCAGTCCGGCGATTTCCGGAAGGAGGAAGGCGATTGCCCCAGCCGCTGGCGAAAGGCGCGGGCGAAGGCGTCCGAAGCGTCATAGCCGGCATCCATCGCGATATCGGTGACGCTCTCGGCCTCTCCGAACGCCAGCCGGGAGGAAGCGCGCTTCATCCGGGCGAGCTGGACATAGCGATGCACGGACAGCCCGAAGATGGCCGTGAACTGCCGGTGGAAATGAAATTTCGAGAAAGCCGCGACCCCGCTCAGCCGGTCCAGATCGAGATCGTCGTCGAGATGCCGATCGATATGATCGAGCACCCGATGCATCCGGTCCTGATAGCCTTGCAGCGCCGCCTTCATCATCCGTCCTCCGTGGCGGTGCCGTCTTGCCGCGCGCTGACCGAACGTGCTCCACCGATCTTGCTGTTTGCGAGGCCGCCGCGTCCTTTGGCGGCGATCCTGATGCGTCCGTTGCTGCTTGGCTGCAAATTGTTATCCCCCTGCAGGCATTGGAACTTCAAGACGCCGTCGGGCTTTATCCCGCCGTGGCTGGCGGCGTCTGGAGAGGCGCCGGCGCCCCACCATCCTTCGTGCCGGCGCCATCCTGGCCCGGCCCCCGCCCCTGCGGCGCGACCTGGTGAAAGGTGAGTTGATGAACAAGATAATGCTGCACGCCGGACTGATCTCCGCGGTGCTCCTGTCGGGCTGCGCGAGCGACCGGGGCGAGCGCCGGGCCGCGACGCGCGGTGCCGCGATCGGCGCGGCCGGGGGTGCTGCGATCTCGGCGATCGCCGGTGGCGACGTGCTGCAGGGCGCGGCGATCGGCGCGGCCAGCGGCGCGATCATCGGCGCGATCACCCATGACGGCCGCCGCCGCGACGTCTATCGCGACGACCGCGGGCGGAAATATTGGGTCGACGATCGCGGGCGCCGCCATCGGGTGCGCTGAGCGGGGCGGAGGGCCGGTCGGCCGAATTAAATATTATGTCCCCGAATTGGAATGGCGGACGTCCCGAAAGCATGACTTGATCTTGGCGATCGAGACCTGATCCGATGTCGTGATCTCGTAGAACGAACTGTCGAAGGCGCGGACGGTGAGCCATTGCCGATCCGCTCCCTCGGGCAGTACACCCACGAATTCGCCCCAGATCACCTGCACTGTGTCGTCGGCGATCGCCAAGAGTTCGTCACCGCCGATCTCGATCGACCGATCAGCCAGAGCTTCGAGGCGGAGCCCGCCTTTCCCCGTTGCCTCGAAAGAAGATTCGTTCGGCGAGATGAGCGTCCATCTCGCCTTCAACGACGAAGGGGCTAGGGCGCGCAATATATCCCGCAGATCGAATGCCAGCACACGCCGATCATCCAAATCGTGCAGCGTGAGCGTCGACGGCTTATTCATTCTGCTTTCCATGACGCCCTCACCATTCCACCAACAGGCCAGACTGCTCGCTCACGAGCGTCGGGATCAAGCGTTTGGCATCCATAGGAAGCGGGATCCCGGGCCAAGCCCGGGATGACGAAGATGGGGTGCGAATTTATTGCGCGCGCCTCGCCATCACTACACTATTCATTCCGGCCACGACGAAATCATTACTTGCAATCGATAAACATACGAAACGATATTCTCGAAACCCGCTTCAACTCGTCGCATTCCCTACGGTCAATTAAGTAAAACTTAACCGCGATTCTTGAAAAAGACAGTGAAACCTGTCTTTGGAAACTGGCCGGCTATGCCGGCTCGGGGGAAAATCGTGGTCAGTAATGTCGTTGCGTTGTCTTCGGGGGTGTCCGAGGCTCAGATTCAGGCTGCGCTCGATGCGCTGCCCGACGGGGGACGGCTCGTCCTGCCGGCGGGGGAGACGATCCTGATCAGCCAGGGGCTGGTCATGAACGTGCAGTCGCGCTCGATCAGCATCGATCTCAACGGGTCGACCCTGCAGCAGGCGGGGGACGCGATGGTGCTCTATGCGCGCGGCGGCTTCACCAGCGGGCAGCAGGCCTCGCTGGGGCAGGACGGCGCGGGCCAGGTGACGATCGCCACGTCGGGCGCCGGACCGGTGGCCGGGGTCGGCGACTGGGTGCGGGTCTATTCGGACAGCGAGCTGGAACATGACCAGGGCGCCACCACCCGGCTGGGCCAGGCGATGCAGGTGATTGGCGTCAACGGCAACACGCTGACCCTGAAGGGCAACCTGATCGACGCCGACCTCTATGTCGACAATGTCCGGGTCACCAAATATCTGTCGGGCACCGCGACGATCGAGAATGGCACGGTGCGCGGCGACCAGAGCCACCCCGAATGGGTGCAGAACCTGATCCAGCTGCGCGGCACGGTGGGCGCCGACGTCAACCACATCACGGTGCGCGACGGCAATTCGATGGGCATCAACGTGGTGGGTTCCGCCAATGCCCAGATCAGCCAGGTGGTGGCGATCAACCTGACCGACGACACCGCCACCGCGCGCTATGGCTATGCGGTCCATTCGGCGAGCTCGATCAACACCACCGTCACCGGCCTCTATGCCGAGCGGGTGCGTCACGCGACCGACGACAATTCGGTGGGGATCACGCCGGGCACGGTGGACCCGGCCAAATATGGCGCCGACATCGGCCTGACGGTGAGCGACGTGGTGGCGATCGGCATCACCGCCACCGCCTTCTCGTGGCACAGCGAGGGGCGCTATGGCAGCGTCACCGACAGCGTGGTGTTCGACAGTTGGGGCGTGCTGGGCGCGCGCGGCCTGTACAACAGCATGAGCGACGTGGCCGGCAGCGGCAATGCGCGCGGCATCCAGTTCTACGAATATGGCGACGGCGACGGGCGCGACATCAGCGTCAGCAACGTCCAGCTGCGCGCCACCACCTATTATGGCTACACCTCGATGGGGAACACGGCGAACAATGTCGTGCGCGATTCCACCTTCGAAGTGTTCGACAGCAAGAAGTGGGTGGCGAACGGCATCACCGCGATCAACAGCACGACGACGGTGCTGGCGGCGGGCGCCCAGAATGTGGGCGGCACCGTGACCGGCACCGCGCGCGACGACCGGCTGCTGGGCGGCGGCGGCGCGGACACGATCCAGGGCGGCGCGGGCAACGACTATATCTGGGGCGGGATGGGCGCCGACCTGCTGTATGGCGGCACCGGCAGCGACCGCTTCGCCTATCTGTCGGTCAGCGAAGGCGGCGACACGATCGCCGATTTCCAGGCGGGCGCGGGCGGCGACGTGATCGACCTGAGCGTGATCGCGATCCGCAACGGCTGGACGGGCGACCTGTTCGCCAGGGGCTATGTCGCGCTGGTCCAGTCGGGCGCCGACACGCTGGTGCGCGTCGATGCCGACGGCGGCGGCGATGGCTATGTCACCCTCGCCACCCTGAAGAACGTCAACGCGGCCCAGGCGGCGGGGAATATCTCCACCGTCATCCATGTGACCGGCGACAGCGCGCCGGCGGCGGTCGATCCCTATCCCAATGCGTTGAAGGTGCAGGGCGTCAGCGGCACGCTGACCGGCACCGCCGCGCATGAGATGCTGCTCGGCAGTTCGGGCAACGACACGATCCATGGCGGCGCGGGCAACGACCATCTCTATGGCCTGTCGCCGATGGGCGGCGTCGACGGAAACGACAGCCTCTCGGGCGGCGACGGCGCCGACTATATCCAGGGCAATGCCGGCAACGACACCCTGGACGGCGGCAGCGGCTCCGATCGCCTCAACGGCGGCGCGGGCGACGACCTGATGTTCGGCGGCGACGGCCATGACAGCATGAACGGCAATCGCGGCAACGACCAGCTGTTCGGCGGGGCCGGCAACGACGTGCTGCGCGGCGGCCAGGGCAACGACACGCTCGACGGCGGCGACGGCAACGACATATTGATGGGCGACATGGGCCAGGACGTGCTGACCGGCGGTGCCGGGGTCGACGTCTTCGTCTTCTCGGGCGCCGGATCCCCCCTCTCCGCCCCCGACCGGATCACCGACTTCACGCCGGGCACCGACCATCTCTCGATCGGCTTCGCGCCCGTAGCGATCCTGACCGGGGCGGCGCAGGCGAGCCTGGCGGCCGCGGGCAGCCTGGCGCAGAGCCTGTTCGACGGCCATGCCGGCGACCGCGAAGTGGCGGCGATCGCGGTGGGCGGCGACACCTATCTCTTCTACGCCAGCAATGGCGGCGGCACCGTCGACTCGGCGGTGCAACTGAGCGGCGTCGCACCTGGAATGCTGAGTCTGGTGGACTTCTAGGAGGGCCATTGATTCGGGCTGAATCGACCAAGACTTTATCAGCTCGTCGCAAACAGCGCTCAAGTTGACGGCTGCGAGAACCCCTGCCCGGATGCAGTTCATCTGCCAGAAAGGTACATCTCAACACCCAGGTTGCATTGGGGGGCACGTCAATAGGAGACGCCCAATGCGAGTGATATCCAACCGACCGGGAATTTGCCTCGCGCTTGCCCTGCTGGCCCTGCCCTTTTCTGGCAGCCTGTCGGCCCAGCAGGACTCGCGCGATTCGAGTATCGTCGTCGACGGTGTTCCGATCACGCCCGCCGAGATGACGGCCGGGCCCGAGATCAAAGGTGTCATTTCCGCGCGCGATGGCAACCGGATGAAAGTGACCACCGCCGACGGCAACAGCACGATCATCGCCCTCACCGACGCGACCAAATATCGCGGCGGCAGCAAGCCCACCGCCGCGGCGCTGCTCAACGGCCTGCCGGTGACGGTGAAGACCCTCCAGGCCGCCGACGGATCGATGGGCAGCCAGCTCGTCGCCAGCAAGGTGAGCTTCAAGAACAGCGACGTGAAGACCGCGACGATGATCCAGAACGCCACCGCCGAAAAATTCGAAAAGCAGGCCGCCGCCACCGAGGCGCTGCGCGGCCGCATGGGCGACATCGACAAATATAACGTCAAGGGCACCACCAACGTGCACTTCGACACCGGCAAATATGAACTGTCCGAGGCGGACAAGGCGCAGCTCTGCTCCACCGCGACCTCGGCCGAAGCCACCGAAAATGCGCTGATCCTGGTCGTCGGCTACACCGACTCGACCGGCAGCGAAGAGACCAACCAGGTGCTCAGCGAAAAGCGCGCCAACCGCGTGATCAACTATCTCCAGCAGGCGTGCGGCTGGAAACCCTATCGCATGCTGACTCCGACCGGCATGGCGACCGCCGACCCGGCGGCGAGCAACGACACCGAGGAGGGCAAGGCCCAGAACCGCCGCGTGGCGGTGAACATCCTCGTCAGCAAGAGCGTCGACGACCTGTGAGCCACAAGGGGGCGGCTTCGCGCCTGCCCCCATATGCTCCGAGATCGGGCCGGGAGCGGATCGTCCGTTTCCGGCCCGGTTGCCAAACGGCCTGGCCGGCGGCGGTCAACCTACCGCCTGCACTTGATCCGGCGCCATAGCGACGCCTTGGGCATCTGAGGCCGAAGACACCGTCCCGCTTCGATCGGTCAATTTCTTGATCTGCCTGAAACCCGGCCATATTTCCCGAACGCCGAATTTGCCGAGCAGCTTCAACCGCGCCAGAAGCAGTCCCGCCAGCGGGTGCCCCGCGATTCCAGCGTCCGCCACATCGACGAATATCCGAAAGGCCGCTTCGAGATCAGCCTCGCGCATGGCGAGCGCCGCGTCGATCCGATCGCGATGTTCCTGGCTCGCAGCGCAAAAGAGTTCAGACTCGTTGCTCTGGCCCCGCTCCCAATCGTCGGCTCGATCCCAATAGGCATCGATCGGATTGGCGCCAACGCAGAGCCAGTGGCATATCCATGCGCAGAATTTACACGCCAAAGGCCGCGCCCTCCATCCTGCTGCCCGCACCGGTTTTTCCACCGCAAGCTACGCTCTCCCCGCGGCTTGGCAAGATCGAGGCCGACGATGGCCGATCGATTCTGACGGCCCGTTCGGCGCGCTGCTTGATCAGCGCCAGGAGATTATTCTCCAGATCCCCAAGAATGAGCTCACCCCACAGCGCCGAATAGACATTGACCGGTGTCTTCATCCAATATCGGGTGTCGAGCGTCACCCGCGTATGGCCGGCATCAACCGGCTGCAGCGAATACCCCCCTCTCGTTACCCGAAGATAGGCGCTGTCCGGCGTCAGGTGCCGATCGGTGAACTTCCATGCGGAAATGTCGTCGAACGAGAATTCCCAACCGATCCTCCGGTGGAGGCGCCATTCGACGATCCTCTCCCGGAAATGAATATTCCTGTCCCAGCTGGCCAGCCGTTCCGCTCCGATCCCCTCACCGATCAGCCTAGCCCCAAGCGGCCGGGGCACGCCGATCAAATCCTGCGAGACGTTCCAGCGCCCCTCCCCTGGCCGCACGTCCGGGATACCGCGCAGCAGAGGCCAGATATGTTCGGGCGAAGCTTCCACCACGATCGAGCGAGAGACCTGCATCGTCGTTTCGGGAACAGGGATCATCGGTTCGAGCTGCATCGCGAGCAAGGGAGCAATCATCAGCGCCATGCAATATTTGCGGCTATCGCGGATCAGGCGACGAAATTTGTAGGTCGCCGCCGCTCCGAGAGCCCCACTGACCAGCCAGAGAGGGGCCAGCATCAGGATACAGATGACCCCCTCGCGCAGTACGAAAAGGCCGATGACAGTGGCGATGCCCCAGACCCATAACGGGATCAGCAGATAGGATTTTAGGGGTCGATCACCCCAGATGTCCCAGAGATAGGAAATCAGGGCACAGATCACCGCGGGCAATATGAACAGGAAGGACAGCCCCAGCAGGCCTGATCGGGGCCGGACGATCTCGAGCAGCCAATAGGCCCCTACGCCGAGGCCAACCGCCATGGCACAGGCGGCCACGATCCGCGCGGCCGCCGATCGCCAGTCTCTCGGCCGTCGCTCGTCCTGATCTTCCATGATGTCCGCGCCCCCTCGATCGCGCATCATCTTATTTGCTCGGTGATCATTCGCCACTCTGAATTGACCGGGAGCATCTCCCTCATCCGGAAGTCTCATGCCGGCCCGGCAAGTTTCTGCCGGAGGCCTGTGGATACTAACCCTTCGTTAACCATGCTCAGCGATAATTAAGGGGTGTTAACAGGACCCCTCTCATGAGCTTTCCGGGCTATACGGGCCGTGTCGGGACGACCGCCGGCGCTGCCGGCGCCGCCGACAAGGCGGGCGTGCGCGATGCGATCAGCCGCGCCGCGCAGCGGGTGGGGGTCGACTTCGGCTATCTGTTCAACCAGGCCAAGTCCGAGAGCGGGCTCAACCCCAATGCCCAGGCGCAGTCGAGCTCGGCGGGTGGGCTGTTCCAGTTCATCGACCAGAGCTGGCTGGGGGCCGTGAAGATGTACGGCGCCAAGCATGGCCTGGACTGGGCCGCCAACGCGATCAGCCGGCGCAGCGACGGTAGCTGGAAGGTCGACGGTTCAGTGCGCGAGCAGGTGATGGCGCTGAAGAACCATCTCGAGGTCTCGTCGCTGATGGCGGCCGAGTTCGCCAGCGACAATGCCGAAGGATTGCAGGCCAAGCTGGGCCGACAGCCGCGCTCGGCCGATCTCTATTTCGCCCATTTCCTGGGGCTGGAAGGCGCCGCCAAATTCCTGAAGGCCGCCGATGCGCGGCCCGATGCCGACGCCGCCTCGCTCTTTCCGCGCGAGGCGCGCGCGAACCGCACCATCTTCTACGACAAGGGCGGCAGCCCGCGCTCGCTGGGCGAAGTCTATGCGCTGATGGCGAAGAAGATCGACGACGACGGCAGCGCGATCCCCGCGGTGGGCGGCGCGAGCGCCCCCGGCAACAGCCTGCCGGGCGGCGACCTCCGCCTCGCCTATGCGCGCGAGGTGTTCGAGGGCGACGGCACCGCCACCCCGGCGGGCGACACGCTGGGCATGCTGGCGATGATGGGCAACCGGATGAACCTGCTGCGCCCCAGCCCCGCCAATGCGATGCTCGCCTATCAGATGCTCGCCTCGGGCGGCGACGGGACGATCACCGACATCTACGACGTCAACCGCGACGCTTGAGCATTCGGCCTATAGCGGCCTGCAAATGGCGGATTCCCGCGCTTCCGGTGCTCACATACTGGAAATATGCTGCGCTCCGGGTTGCGAAAAACCACCATTTTCGGCTTGCTCTGAGCCGAATGGCGATACGCCTATCTTGAGATCGCCTAGAGCGAGAAGTCTGCGTTGGTGATCTGGCCGGCCGAAATCCCCGCCAGCTTGATCACCGAGTTGATCG
>CAUTRN010000093.1:0-10765 GCA_963540925.1 uncultured Sphingomonadaceae bacterium | reverse complement strand
CGGGTCAAGTCGCTGCTCAAGACGCCCACCATCGTCGACCTGCGCAACATCTATCCCCCGGAGCAGGTGCGTGCCTTAGGATTTTTCTATGCATCAGTTGGCAGGCCCTGATCGCCGCCAAACGCGTGTCACTATTCATATCTTTGCAATGAGGCGCTATATGTGGCGAGACGTCGTAAGGCGGGATTTGAGCGTGAACGCCTTCACTTCGGGCGCAAAGGCCACTATCCAGGCTTTCATATTCAACCCGGGTTTTTCGGTGGTCACCCGCTATCGGCTTTCACGTCTTTTCGGAAAACGATGGGGCTCTTTTGGGCGCCTCTTGTCGCGAATGATGTGGGTTTCGAATGTGCGGAGCTATGGTTGTTATATCTCGGCTAACGCGAGGATCGGTGCAGGCCTCTTCTTGCCGCATCCGGTCGGCATAGTGATCGGTGATGGCAGTGTTATCGGCCGCGATGTTACGCTTTACCAAAATGTTACGCTCGGGCGGAAGGATGCTACCGATCCGTCATACCCGATTATCCTTCAGGGTGTGACCGTCTATGCAGGAGCAACCTTGCTTGGTTCAATCACCATAGGCGAAGGTGCGACGGTTGCAGCAGGTGCTATGGTTCTTGTAGACGTTCCGGCGGGTGCTGTGGCGGTAGGCATTCCGGCCAAGATAAGATTTCCTAATGCACCTCATTGAGCGATTAATATAGCTGACCATCGTTCTCGCGTTATGATTGGATCGTCACCCAAGTCGGCCCGCGTTTCGCTTGGCGGATATGGAAGCGATAGCCAATCTGTTCGAGCCTCTGCCAAGTGACGACCTGGGCGAAGCGGTTGTCGAGCACATAGGTGGTTGGGTTGCCGTCGCGCTGGCCATCCACCGTCAGCACGGTGTGATAGTCGCCGGTCTCGGTCCAGGCCGTGGCGAGGCGAACCGCCGAGGGCGGCCAGCCGGCATTGAGTAGGCGCTCCCGGGCGGCCAGCGCGATATCCTCGCAATCGCCCGACTTCTTGGCGACCTGCCAGAACTCGGTGCGGCCGTAGACCTTGCGGTCCTCGACCTGGGCGATGGTGCGCACGCTCTGCTGCACCGACTGGAGTTCTTTCATATGGGCGGGGTTCATCTCCACCACCTGGCATGAGGGGTCTCCGGCGTTGCGGCCGCAGAAGTCCAGCCAGCCCGCGGGCGGCATGGTCAGCCCCCCGTCGCGCATGGCCGATCCGGTGGTAACGCTGCCGCACGCCGACAGCGAGAGGGCTGCAATTGCCAGCAGCGAGAGCTGTCCGAACTTCCGCAGGGGCGCTTGGCCCGGCTCAAAAATCTTCTTGCTAGACATCATGGTTGTGATCCGTTCTGGCTACGGATCGGAACCTAGCTGTCAGCTCTCAAGGCATGCTGAAGGAGGCTAGTAAACGGCGGATTAGTCAAAAATCAGTTTATGCCTGCCGTGGATGGAAAAAGGAGCGCCTTAAAAGAAGCGCTCCGGAACGCGGATGATGTCGCCCGGCATCACCTGATCGGTCGGCCCCGCGGCTTTTTCCTTCTTCTCGGGATCGTTGGCGCGGACGATCAGCACCTTGTCCTTCTTGGCGCGATAGGTGTAGCCGCCGGCCAGCGCGACCGCGTTGAGCACGTTCATGTCACTGACATAGGGGTATTTCCCTGGCTCCTTGATCTCGCCGATGACGTAGAAGGGCCGATAGTTCAGCACCTCCATCGCGACCGATGGATTGAGCATATAGCCGCCGTTCTTGAGCGCCCCCACGACCAGCGCCTGGACCTCCGGGATCGTCTTGCCGACCGCCGGGATGGTGCCGATTAGCTGGATCGACAGGTTGCCTGTGCTGTCCACCTCATACTCACCGGACAGGGTATCCTCATTGTAAACCGTGAGGCGGACCTTGTCGCCAGCGCCGAGCTTGTAACCGGTCGTGCCCTTTATCTCGTCAGTAGCGAGCGTCTGTGAGCTACTTGCCGTCACGTTCGCGGCGGATGCGGTTTCCTGGGCGCAGGCGGTGGAGCCGATGCCAAGAGCGATGAAGACAGAGCAAAGCCAAAGGGAAAGAGAAAACTTCACGTTCGAATCTCTCGCTGGAAAACAACCCATAGTCTCTATACTGGCTTTTCCTGGATATGTCCCGCTCGCCTTTTGCTTTCTTCCGTCGACGCCGTTCATCGGCGGACGAGCTTCCTCGTGCCTTGCCAGACGGCCTCAGGGTCTATGCGGTCGGCGATATTCACGGCCGGCTCGATTGCCTGCTGCTGATGGAAAGCGCGATTCGCCGCGACCTGATCGCCCGCCCGCCCGAGGGCGAGGCGCTCGTCCTCTTCCTGGGCGACTATGTGGACCGCGGCCCCGATTCGAAGGGTGTCGTCAACGTTCTCCTGCGGCGGCGCTTCGCGGGGTTGTCGGTCCGGTTCCTCATGGGAAATCATGAGGATGCGATGCTGCGCTTCCTTGATGACCCGCGCATCGGGGCGAGTTGGTTCGCCTATGGCGGGCTGGCGACGCTCGCCAGCTACGGGGTCGAATCGTCGCGATTGGGGACCAAGGGGGCGTCCGAGGAACTGTCGATCGCGCTGACGGAGAAGCTGCCCCTGGAGCATCGCGATTTCCTGGCCGGGCTGGAACTGTTCATCGAGCTCGGCGGCTATCTGTTCGTGCATGCGGGCATCCGCCCCGGCAAGCCGCTGGAGGCCCAGCGGCGCGATGACCTGCTCGGTATCCGCGAACCGTTTCTTTCCGCGAAGGATCTGCCGTGGCGGGTGGTGCATGGCCATACCGTGGTCGACCGGCCCGTGCTCGGCCCCAGCCGGGTGGCGCTCGACACCGGCGCCTATGCGACGGGCACGCTGACCTGCGCGGTCATCGAAGGAGCCGAGATCGAGATTCTCTCCGCCTAAGGGGGGAGATGCTGCCCGCAGCGGGAAAATCGGTCCATAGCCCCGGCAGCCTTGCCATTTGCCCTTTCATCGTCATGGCGTCGCTCTAGAAGATAGGGAAAGGGCGGGAGAGGGAAGTTCGTCGGTGGTATCGAGATATGTTTGGGGGGCGAATGAACATCCTGCAGATTGGCAGCTATCTCTATCCCGACCTGGTTGGTGGCGCGGAGGTATCCGCACAGAATATATACCGGCTGCTGACCGAGGCTGGCCATCGCGTGGTCCGCATGCGCAGCGCGGTGGGCGAGGCGTCGCTGAAGACCCGGGCCAAGCCGACGGGCCCCGGCGAGTGGCGGGCGGAAAGCTGGCGGCCGTTCGAGCCGATCGTCCAGGGCGGACGCACTGCCAAGGCGGTGTTCTACGCCATGGAGTTCATGGCGCGTTTCGACCGGGAGAGCCTGCGCGCCCTGATTGAGGAAGAGCAGATCGACGTCGCGATCATGCATTCGATGCGGGGCATCGGCTATGACATCCTGAACGCGCTGGCCGATCTCAACGTGCCCTCGATCTTCTTCCTGCACGATTTCGCGCTGGTCTGCATGAACAAGTCCATGGTTCGCGGCGGCGTGCTGTGCGGCACGTCCTGCGGGCAATGCCGGGTGGTCGAGGGCAATAGCCGGTCCGCGCTCATGCGGATCGACCGGGTGGCGCTGGTCGGGCCGTCGGCGCAGATCGTCGAGCGCGCCAGCAAGGCGGTGGGTATCGCCGGCTTGCGCGCCGAGCATATTCCGAACCCCAACCGCTACGCGATCACTCCCCGGCCGCGCGGGATCGCAGACCAGCCTTTCACCATCGGCTATGTTGGGCGCCTCGATGCGGAGAAGGGGCTGGCCGGGCTGCTGCCGGTGGTGGACGACCTGGCGAGCCGGCACGACATCCGCTTCCTCCTGGCGGGGAAGGGCAGTCTCGAGGACGAGGTGGTGGCTTTCGCCGCCGAGCGGCCCTGGGTCGATTTCCGCGGCTATGTCGATCCGTCGGAGACGCCGAAGGTCTATGACGCGATCGACATCATGACGATGCCGTCACTCTGGCCGGAGAATTTCCCCGGCGTCGCTGTGCAGGCGATCATCTCGGGCGCGCCGGTCGTCGGCTTCGCCACCGGCGGCATCCCCGAGATCGTCGACGACGACGTCTCCGGCCGGCTGGTGCCGTTCGGCGATTTCGATGCCCTGCGCGTGGCGATCGAGGAGATCGTCGAGGATCCCGCCCGGCTGGCGCGGATGTCGCTCGGCGCGATCGAATCCGCCAAGCGCTTCGATCCCGATGCGCTGGCGGCGCGCCTGCTGTCCCTGATCGAGGATGTCGCCGGGGTGAAGGCGGAGGCGGCAGCGCTCTGACGCCGGATGAGCCGATCGGGCCGCTGTCGGACCCGGTCGGTTCTGCGCTGGTTCGACGCCGCTCGCCGCCTCAGGCCGTGGCGGGGCTTTCCTTGCGCTTGCGGGTGAGCCCGCGCAGGAGCTTCAGCACCGGCTTCTCGATCAGCTGGAAGGCCAGCCACGCGCCGAACAGGGTGACGAAGAAGGCCACCGCGGCGAACAGGACGCCGCCGGGCAGGTGCAGCTTCTTCCAGACGAGCGTCAGGATCCGCAGCGAGAAGAGGTGGCTCAGATAGAGCGAATAGGAGATGTCGCCGCCGATCACCGCCAGCCGGGTGAGGCGCGAATCGCTGCGCATGTCGGTGCCCAGCGCGCCGCCGGCGACGATGAGCGCGGCGGGGAGGCCGCCATGCAGGAAGCGCAGGTGGGAATTCTCGACGATCCCGGCGAAGCCGAAGGCGGCGAGCCCCAGGAAGCCCAGCGCGATCAGCCCGAGCCGCACTGGCCAGCTCAGGCGGACGCCGCTGACATAGAGATAGGCGATGGTGATCCCGTACAGGAACTCCATGATGATCGGCCGCGTGTAGAAGGCATAGGCCGGCACATAGTTGCTCGACGCGCCCGTCAGCAGGCCGATGATCGCGAGCAGGATGATCGTCGAATAGATGAACAGCATCCCGCGTGCGCGGGACATGAACAGGCCGATCGCGAAAAGCAGGTAGAAGAAGATCTCGAAATTCAGCGTCCAGCCCAATCCCAGGATCGGGCGGAAGGATCCGTCGAACTTCGGGTAGGCGACGAAGGCATAGGCTGCCAGCACCCTCTGCCAGCCGATGTCGTTGTTGGTGACGATGCTGGGGAGGGCCAGGTTGACGATGATGAAGGCGGAGGTGAATATCCAGTAGAGCGGCGCGACGCGGATGAAGCGGTTCAGCAGGAAGCTCTTGGCCACCCCCGGTTTTCCGAAGCTGTCCCTCATGATGTAATACATGATGAAGCCGCTGATCACGAAGAAGATGTCGACGCCGGCGTCCCAGCGAATCCCGGTGGGATCGACGAAGGGGATGCCGTTGCTGAAATTCTTGCTGCCCGCTTCGATCAGGAGATGCGAGACCAGCACCATCGCGGCGGCCAGGAACCTCAGCGATTGCAGACTGGAGAGGAAGCTCTTGCCCGTCTCGTTGCCGTGATAGGTCAAAACCCCCTCCTGCAGATGCAACGCCGTCCGTCTTGGAAACAGCCGTATCGGACAGGTGGCGACCATGGCGGACAGCGCCCGCCCGCATGCCCCCCGTGATCCGCTAGTCCTATTGCTTCCTTCGGTTTGCGCAACGCAATATTCTGGGTGCGCTGCAAAATTTTTAGGTTGCCCGCTTTCCGCCGACCGATAGACTGATGCCATGAGCCATGTCCGATTGGGGTTAGGATGCAGTCGTTTCGGGTCGCTGATCAGGGGAGTCGACCGCGAGGCGGCGGCGGCCCTAGTGCGCGGCGCGCTCGATATTGGCGTCAGCTTTTTCGATACGGCCAACATCTACGGCCAGGGCGATAGCGAGCGTTTCCTGGGCGCCGCGCTCAAGGGCCATGGCGAAGCGTTCATCGTCACCAAGGCCGGCCAGGTCTTTCCCCCGCTGAAGCGGGCGATGATCCCGCTGAAGAAGATATTGCGGCCGATCGTCAATCGCCGTGCGGGCGTCGGCGATCTGGTGAAGGGCGCGCGCGCGGCGGCGCTGCCGCGCGACTGGTCCGAATCGCATCTGAGCCGGTCGCTCGAAAAATCCCTCCGCCGCCTGCAGCGCGATCAGGTGAGCCTGTTCATGCTGCACAGCCCCGATGCGGAAACCCTGCGACGCGGCGACGCGATCGGGGTGGCTGAGCGGCTGAAGGCGGCCGGCAAGGCGGCAATGATCGGCGCCTCGGTCGACGATATCGCGGCGCTGGAGGCAGCCCTCGCCGATGCGCGGGTCCAGGCGGTCCAGTTCCCGCTCAACCAGCAGGAGCGCGTGGACGAGGCGCTGATGGCCGAGGCGCGCGCCAGGGGCGTGATGCTGATCGCCCGCGAGATATTGGGCGGGGGCGCGGCCAGGGATGATGTGGGCGGCGCCATCGCCTTCATCGCCGGCCAGCCGGTCGACGTCGCGCTGGTCGGCACGAGCCGGATCGATCATCTCGCGGCCATCAAGAACCATCTGATTTAGCAGGCCCATGACAAACGATCAGCCACCGCGCTTGAAAATCCTGTATCTTGCGCGGCATCTGCCGGTTCCGCTCGATGCCGGCGACCGCATCTATTCCGCCCGCCTGATCGAATCGATCGCCGGGGCCGGGGCCGACGTCCATTTCCTGGGCCTGGTCAATCCGGATCAGCCCGATCTGGGGCCGGATGGGCTCGACCCCTCGATCCGCTGGGAGATCATTCCCGGGCCGCCGGCCAGCGCCGTGCGCGCGCTGTTCAGCAACCGGCCGGTGGTCGGCGCGAAGTTCGGCACGGCCGCCTATGAGCGGCGACTGGCGGAGCTGCTGAAGCAGACCAGCTATGACGCGATCGTGGTCGACCATCATGGCCTGGCCTGGACGCTTCCGATCATCGAGCGGGCGACCGCAGGCCGCCGGCCGGTGATCGCCCATGTCGCGCATGATTTCGAGACCCACGTCACCGAGAAGATCGCCAGGGCCTATCGCGGCAACTGGCTGAAGCGCCTGGCCTTCCAGTCCAACGCGCGGCGGACCGCGGCGGCGGAACTGCTGCTGACCACCGGGAGCGATATCGTCATCACCCTCACCGAGCAGGATGGCGCGCTGTTCCGCGGCATCGGCGCCAAGGAGATGGTGATCATACCGCCGGGCTATGTCGGCCCGCGCAGGCCGGCGCGGATGCTGACGGCGGACATTCCCCGCCATGTCGCGATCGTCGGATCCTATCGCTGGACCGCCAAGCAGATGAACCTGGAGGACTTCCTGGCGGCCGCGGACGGGATACTGGCCGACGCCGGGATCACGCTGTCGATCATCGGCGATGCGCCCCCGGAACTGCGCGAGCGCTGGCAGGGCCGCCTGCGCGCCGGCCGTTTCCTGGGTTTCGTCGACGATCTCGGCGAGTTCCTCGACGGCTGCCGCATGGGCCTTGTCGTCGAGGCGGTCGGCGGCGGCTTCAAGCTGAAGGTGCTCGACTATGTGTTCACCCGCACCCCGGTGGCAGGCATCGCCGCGGGGCTGGAGGGGCAGTCCGAGGACGTCATCGACCATTGCGTGGTGGCGCCGGATGCGGCGGCGCTCGGCAAGGCGATCGTCGCCAATATCGACGATATCGAGCTGCTGAACCGCAACCAGGATCGCTGCTTCGATGTCGCCGGAAAGCTCTACAGCTGGGAAGCGAACGGCCAGAAGATCCTGGCCGCCCTTTCCGCGCATCTCGCTCCGCGCTGATCGTCCCCTCCCCCCGGCAGGGGAGGGAGGCGTGATCACTTCTTGTGAAGCTGCTCCACCACGGTTGACGACAGCCGCTCCAGCGGTGCCGTCCGGTACGACGTCAGATAGTCGTGGGTCTGCTGGTCAAGGTCGGGCAGCGGCGCGAACGGCGCGAAGGTCGACTCCGGGATCTTGGTGACGCCACGGGTGCCGGCATCCTGGATCAGCAGGGTCAGCTCGTTGAGGTGGATCAGGAAATCGGCGGGCATCGGCTGCGGCCGGCCGCTCTCGATCGCGCGGGTCATTTCCGCGATGCCGAGGAACTTGTCCTGCGCATAGATTTCGCGGCGGCGCAGCCAGCTGACGAATTTATGCTTCAGCGAGCTGCCGACGCCCTTCTCGGCCTCCACGGCATGCGATTTCCACCGTCGCAGCAGTTTGAGACGCCGGCCGCCCACGCCGAACAGGCGGCCGATCAGCGGCTGGTTGCGCACCGTATAGGCCTTGCGGGCCGCAAGGTTGACGCGCGAGAAGCGCTCGAGGCGAAGCGGCGACTGGTCGTGGAAGACGTTGTCGGCGGTGAGTTCGCCTTCCTCGCCGATGATGCGGAAGCGATGGTCGCGCGGCGCAACCCAGCTGCAGGTGATCCGGGCCGACAGGCCGTTGGCGAACTGCAGGCACGCGACCGAGAGATCGGGCGTGTCGGGCGGATCGAGCGGCGTGTCGGTCTTGTGTGCGACGAGGGTGCTGGAAAAGGCCGCGACCGACACGGCCGGGCCGAACATCGCGCAGAGCCAGACCAGGTGATAGGCGACATGCTCGACCGTGCAGCCTTCCTGGAATTCCTCGGCATAGGGGAAGGGCGCGCCGGTCGGGCTCTGCACCTTCTCCAGCTGCATCAGATGGGCGGGATTGTCGTCCAGCTCCGCATAGACGAGCACGGGCTTGCCGATCGCCCCGTCCCGGATCGCCTTCCACATCGTCGCGATCGTATCGGTGTACAGGTTGCAGGGCGCGCCGGTCAGGACGACGCCCTTCGCCGCGGCCAGGTCGAACAGCTCCTGGGTCTGGCCCATGTCCAGCGTGGTCGGCTTCTCGGTGTAGACATGCTTGCCGGCGTTCAGCGCGCGGCTGGTCACGTCGAAATGCGAGCGGATCGAGGTGAGGTTGATGACCACCTCGACCTTGGGGTCGTCAAGCAGGGCGTCGAAGCTAGGATAGACGTGCAGGCCATAATGGCGGGAAACGGTGGCCGACCGGGCCGTGTCGATGTCGAAAACGCCGCAGATCTCGAGCTCCGGATGGGCCCAGCGCGTACGCATGTAGATGTCGAATACATAGCCGCACCCGACGAACGCGATCCTCATGCTCTCATCCCCTGGAAAGATCGGCGTCGAGCCTAGGAAAGATTGTGCGCCGCAGCAAGCCTATGCTGGCGACGGCTGCCTCCGCTGCGACGGCGGCCCCGACCAGATACAGGTCAATGCCATCAGGACGATGACATAAGGCGCCAGAAGCTTGCCGCCACCGAACAGGAACAGGCTGATCGACAATAGCGGGATGATGCTGATGTCCGATCGCCAGATCGCCGGCAACAGGAAGGCAAAGAAGGCGAACATACCTAGGAAGCCATAGTCTACGATCAGCTTCTGGATGGTGCCGCCGGTCCCGGGGATCAGGAAGCTGGCACGATCGAGCGCGCCCGGCCCATAGCCGATCAGCACCCGGGGCTCGTCGATCACCGCCTTCAGCGTTTCGAGCTGGCCAAGATAGCGCTTGCCGCCGCTCGACGTCGACGAGGTGAATTCGGTCGATCTGCCCGCCAGGGCGGAGAACTGGCTGGGCAGGGCAACGGCTGCCATCGCCACCAGTGCCACGCCGGCGGCGCCGAACCATATCAGCTGGCTCGCCTGCCGGTAGAACAGGAACATGAAGAAAGGCAGCGCAATCATCAGGCACAGCAGGCCGGTGCCGGAGTAGCTGACCATATAGGCCACCCCGTAGAGCGGCAGGAATTTCAGCCGGCGCAGCACGAAAAACTCCACGCAGACCGCTAGGACCAGCATCTGCGAAAAGATCGATGGCTCCAGCAGGAAGAAGCCGTTCGATTTGTAGATCGGCGATCCGTAGCTGGTTACGGGAAGGTAATTATAGCCCAGCCCCTCGACCAAGATTGGTGTCATGAAGGGAAACGACACCATGAATGAGAATATCTTGATGCCTGCATACTGGATAGCATATTGAATGACGCCCATCGCCGCGATGAAGCGGGTATATTTCGTAAAGACGTCGAACGTCGCCTCGCGGTCGAAGCGATGGCCGGGGGCGATCAGCAGGAATGCATAGTTCACGATCAGCGACAGCGCCGATGTCAGGCTCACGTCGACACGCGAATCCGGGAAGGCGTAGGCGATCGCAGAACCTGTCATCGCGATGGCGGTGAAGGCCAGGAACGGGACCAGGATGCGGGTGCGCAGAACCGCCCGGCCGGTCAGGGTGATCCAGACCAGCAGCCCCAAAAACAGGGGCGTCGACAGGAAGATCGCGCTCTTTCCGGACACCAGGCCGAAGCGCTGGAAGATCAGGCATGACAGGAAGGCGATGTGCAGGAAGAGGCGAGTTGCCTTCGCGTCGGGCGAGCGCTCCTGCGTCGCGTGGATGGTCATCCCGCCGCCCTTGTTTATGGGCGAACCGAACCGAGGAACCGCAGCGTCAATGGTCATGCGATATCGTCCTCGTAATAGCGGATATGCTTCCCTAGCCGGACCTGTGGCGCGGATGCAACCGAGCAGCGCAAGTGGGCCGGCCGGCCATTCTTATTGGGGTAGGCGAGTAGCGGAAATCAAACCTCCTGATTTATTTACATCGTTATACGGACTATGGGGGCGGTAAATGGTCACTAAGCGATTTGTGCTGTTTGCAATGCCAATGGTTAAAGGAGTGGTAGCCGTCGAGAGCATTATCGATGATATTATATTGTTTGTTGAGGATATTTAGGCGGCCGCTGTCACCGCTGGCGATGGAGTACGGGGTGATAATGCAGAAATAGTGTGAGTAGCCCCTAGATTTCTGGACGCCTTCTATCCTAATTTTGAGGACAGGA
>CAUTRN010000092.1:0-12432 GCA_963540925.1 uncultured Sphingomonadaceae bacterium | reverse complement strand
GGGAGGATCTTTTTCTTACTTCATCACCGACTGGACCGCCGCGACGACATCGTCGGGCTGGACCAGGAAGGCCGTCTCCAGCGGCTTGGAGAAGGGCACCGCCGCATAGGGCGCGCCGAGCCGGCGCACTGGCGCCTTGAGTTCGCCCCACAGCTCCTCATGGACGGTCGCGGCGATCTCGGCGCCGACGCCATGCGCGCGCACCGCTTCATGGACCATGACGAGCCGGCCGGTCTTGCGCACCGAGGCGAGGATCGTCTCCTTGTCCCACGGCGCGATCGTGCGCAGGTCGATCACCTCGGCCGAGACGCCCTGCTCGGCGAGCGTGGCGGCGGCGGCCTTGATGGTGTTCACCATCGCCGAATAGGCGACGAGGGTGACGTCGCTGCCTTCCTGGATCACATTGGCCTTGCCCAGCGGGATCGGCCCCTGATCGGCCGGGACTTCCTCGGCGGCCAGGCGCATCGACTTGAAGTTCATGATGATGATGCACGGATCGGGATCGTCGATGCACGAGAGCATCAGGCCCTTATGCTCGGCCGGGCTCGACGGGGCGCAGACCTTCACGCCAGCGGTGTGCGCAAACCAAGCTTCCAGATGATCCGAATGCTGGCCGGCGGTGCCGCCGCCCGCGCCGGTCGCCATCTGGATGGTGATCGGCACCGCGGTCTGCCCGCCCGACATGAAGCGCAGCTTGGCGGCGTGGTTGACGATCATGTCCATGCAGACGGCGGTGAAGTTCATCAGCATGATCTCGGCGACGGGCTTATAGCCCGCCATCGCAGCGCCGATCGCGGCGCCGATGATCGCCTGCTCGGAGATCGGGGTCGACTTGACCCGGTCGTCGCCGAACTTGGTCGACAGGCCACGGGTGAAACCGAACACGCCGCCGCCCTCGCGATCGGCCACGTCCTCACCCAGCACGATCACCTTGGGATCGGCCGCCATCTTCTCGGCCAGCGCGGCGTGGATCGCCTGGACGCCGTTGAGTTTGACCATCTCCGTCATCATGCAATCTCCGTCGCGAACACGTCGAGGCGCAGCTCGGCGGCATCGGGGAATTCGGACGCGAGGGCGAATTCCTCGGCGTCGGCGATCTCGGCCTCGATCTCGGCCTGCATCGCGGCCAGCTTGTCCTCGGTGGCGATGCCCTCGGCGAGGATGCGGGCGCGGAAGATCGGCAGCGGGTCCTTCTCCCAGGCCGCGGCCTTCTCCTCCTTGGTCATATACTTGTCGTCGTCGCCGAAGACATGGCCCCAGAAGCGGAAGGTGACCGCCTCGATCAGGGTCGGCCCCTCGCCGTCGCGGGCGCGATCCACCGCCTGCTTGATCGCAGCATACATCGCGTCGGGGTCATTGCCGTCGACGGTGTAGCCCGGCATGCCATAGCCGATCGCGCGCTTCGAGACCTGGTCCACCGAGGTGCAATGCTCATAGCGGGTATGCTCGGCGAAGCGGTTGTTCTGGCACACGAAGATCACCGGCAGCTTCCAGATCGAGGCCAGGTTGAGGCTCTCGTGGAAAGCGCCGATGTTCGACGCGCCGTCGCCGAAATAGGCGACCGCTACCCGGCGATTGCCGTCGAGTTTCGCCGCCCAGGCCAGACCGTTGGCGATCGGCATCGACGAGCCGACGATGCCCGTCGTCACCATGATCCCCATTTCCGGGTAGGTCAGGTGCATCGGCCCGCCCTTGCCCTTGCAGGTGCCGGTGGCCTTGCCCGCGATCTCGGCCCAGAGCGGGCGGAGCGGCATGTCCTTGCCGACCATGTCGTGGATGCCGCGATAGATGGTGCAGATCGTGTCGCCCGGCTCCAGGTTGACCGAGACCGACGAGGGGATCACCTCCTGCCCACGCGCCGAATAATAGGGGATGCGCAGCTTGCCGGCGCGCACCGCCTTGCGGATCGCCTCGTCGTTGCGCTCGATCCGCAGCATCCTCCGGTAGATGTCCAGCAACACCTCCGGAGAGGCCTTGATCGCATTCGATCCCGTCTCTGACATGACGTTCCATCCTCTCTCAAAAATCTGGGCGCACCCGCGGGCACGCCGAACCCTTCAGGCGCGGAACCCCACGCCTTGCGATGCGCCTATTCGATGACCGCGATGATCGTGCCGACCTCGAAGGTCTCGCCGGTCGGCTTCAGGATGCGCAAGGTACCGCTGGCCGGCGCCTCGATCTCGGTGTTCGACTTGTCGGACTCGAGCAGGAAGAGCGGCTCGCCTTCCTTCACCGCCGCACCCTCGGCGACCAGCCATTCGGTGATCTGGCCCTCTTCCATGTCGAAGCCAATCTTCGGAAGCACAACATCGGTCGCCATCGTCACTCATTCCCCTTGCTTGAACATCTGCTCAGATCGGCCGCGCGACGGGCTTCGAAACGGAGTCGCGCGGGCCTTGAAAATCCTTGATCGTCTCGGCCTATTCGGAACCTCGGCGCCAAGGCAATGGCGCCGCCAAGATATCGCCGCCACGGTGAAAAACGGGCTGACAAGGTTGCCAGCCCAGGCAATTTCGAGCGCGTTCCAATCCCCTCACGCCGCCACATTTCCGGCATGGGCGGCGTGTTTGGCGGCGACATAGCCCCAGGTGAAGGACGGGCCGACGCTGGCCCCCGCCCCCGGATAGACGCGGCCCATCACCCCGGCGGTCGACACGCCGGTGGCGTAGAGGCCGGGGATCGGGCTGCCATCCTCGCGCAGCACGCGAGCGTTGGTGTCGGTGACCACGCCGCCATAGGTGCCGACGTCGCCCGGCAGCACCGGCACGGCGTAAAAGGGCCCCTTCTCGATCGCCCCCAGAGTCTCGTTGGGCTGGTGCAAATCGTCGCCCAGCCAGCGGTCATAGGCGCGGGCGCCGCGATGGAAATCCTTGTCGTCATTGTCGGCGACGAAGCCGTTGAAGCGCTCGACCGTGGCCTTCAGCGTCGCCGGCTCGATGTCGAGCAGCTTCGCCAGCCCCTCGATCGTATCGGCCTTGCGCAGATAGCCCGAGTCATACCAGCTCTGCGGCTTGCTGCTGCCCGGCATGGTGCCGGCGACCATATATTTGGCCATGAACTGGCTGTCGAACACCGCCCAGCTCGGCGAGGCGGGCACGGTCCTGTCGCGCTCCAGCATGCCCTTGCAATAGGCCATGTAGGAGCCGCCCTCGTTCATGTAGCGGACCCCGCTCTGGTCGACGAGAATCGCATGGGGGCTGGCGGTCATGCCCTGCACGCCGGGGCGCACCACCATCTTCTCCCAGCCCGGCGCCGGGGTGATCTGGTTGCCGACGAACTCCTCCATCTGGGCGATGGCGGCGCCAATCCGCATCATCTCCTCGATCATCTCGCCGGTGTCGCCCTCGGGCACATTGGTCCAGTTGGCGCTGGTGCCGGGCTGATATTTGTCGCGCATCCGCTGGTTGCGCGCGAAGCCGCCGGCGTTGACGAGCACCCCCAGCCGCGCCCCCACCCGCCAGGGCTTGCCGTCCTTCTTCGTGACGACGCCGGTCACCGCACCATCCTCGACCACCAGTTCGCCCACCGGCACCTCGGTGCGGATCTCGATCCGGGCCTTGAGCGCGGCCTGCAGCATGCGCCCCTGCAGCGCCTGTCCCGCCGTCGCCCATTGCTTGCCGGTGAGCTTCGCGGTGATCCCGCGGAACACCGTCTTCGCCATCAGCCAGCGCGACAACCAGGAGCGCTTGTAGTTCGGCAGTTGCATCAGGTCTTCGAGCATCGCCGGGATCGCCATGAAACCGGGCCGCAGCTTCGCCTTCCATTCGCCCAGCTCGTTGACGTCGAACAGCTCGGCCACCACCGTCCGTCCGGGCTCGGAGCCGCCGGGCTGCTCGTCATAATAATCGGGCCAGCTTTTCGCGCGGGTCAGCCTGATCCCCTGCTCGACCAGAAAGTCCACCATACGCGGCGCCTCGGTCAGATAGGCCTGGCGACGGGCGCGGGTGGCGCCCTTCGCGGTGGGATCGTCGCCGACCACGGCATCGAGATAGGAGAGCGCGGCCTCATGGCTGTCGAGCACCCCGTCGCGCGCCATGAAGCGGTTGTTGGGAATCCACATCACCCCGCCCGAGCGCGCGGTGGTGCCGCCCACCAGCTCGGTCTTCTCGAGGATCAACACGGATTTCCCCAGCGAACGCATCATCAGCCCCGCGCACATCGAACCACCGCCGCTGCCGACCACAACGAAGTCGAACGTTTCGTCAAACGCGCCCATCGTCATCCCCTCGCTCCTGGTTCCGCTCCCCTGTCGGGAGTCGGCGATCCAATGATAGCTACTCTAGAGTAGGAGTCACTAGGCGAGTTGTCGAAAATGCGCGGCAGGGCTGCGGAGGAAGCGCGCTAATGCGCCGGAATCAACGCGAAAAGCCCGGCACCACCGGCGCCGGGCTCAGAGGATGGAGTGGAAAATCGCCGGGGCGAAGCGGCGGGACGGCTGCCCTAGAGCGACCAGCGCCGCACTGTGCCGGGCAACTCGACACCGCGCCACATGCCCTTGAGGTCGGCGACCAGCCCGCCCTCGCCCACCAGCGCGGCGAGCTTGGCGGCCGGCAGCGCGGCATAGGCGACATGGCTGACCGCGCCGATCACGACGTCGTAGGTGCCGTCGAGCGCGTCGGCGGCGATGTCGACGCCATATTCATGCTGCGCCTCGGCCGGATCGGCGAGCGGATCGTGGATCACCACCTCGTGCCGCAACCACTCGAGCCGGCGGACCACGTCGATCACGCGCGAATTGCGCAGGTCGGGGACATTTTCCTTGAAGGTGAGCCCCAGCATCAGGACGCGCGAGCCATTGCCGATCCGCTCGTGGATCTGGTCGGCGATCCAGCTGCCCATGCCGTCGTTGATCCCGCGCCCCGCCAGGATCACCCTCGGATAATGGCCCAGATTCTGCGCCAGGCTGGCGAGATAATAGGGATCGACGCCGATGCAGTGGCCGCCGACGAGACCGGGGACGAACTTCAGGAAGTTCCACTTGGTGCCCGCGGCCGCCAGCACGTCCCAGATCGAGATGTCGATCTTGCCGAAGATCTGGGTGATCTCGTTGACGAAGGCGATGTTGATGTCGCGCTGGGCATTCTCGATCACCTTGGCGGCCTCGGCCACCTTGATCGAGGCGGCCGCGAAGGTGCCACCCGTCGTCACCGCGCCATAGACCGCGCAGAGCTTTTCCAGCACCTCGGGGTTCTCGCCCGCCACCACCTTGGTGATGCGGTCGACGGTGTGCTCGCGATCGCCGGGATTGATCCGCTCGGGGCTGTAGCCCAGGAAGAAGTCGATACCGCGCTTGAGGCCGGAGAGCTTCTCCAGCTCGGGGCCGCAGATATCCTCGGTCACGCCCGGATAGACGGTGCTCTCATAGACGATGATCGTGCCCTTTCCGGGCTTCAATATCTTCGCGACCGCACGGGTGGCCGACATCACCGGGCCGAGATCGGGCCGATTGGCATGGTCCACCGGGGTGGGCACGGTGACGATGATGACGTCGGCATCGCCGCCCGCCTCGATGTCGGTGGTCAGCTGGAGGGTGGAAGCACCGAGGGTCGGGGCATCGATCTCATTGGTTCGGTCATGGCCGCTGAGCAACTCGTTCACCCGGCCGGTGTCGATGTCGACACCCACCGTCGGGAAATGCCGCGCCAGCGCCACCGCCAGCGGCAGGCCGACATAGCCCAGCCCCACCACCGCGATCCGGCTGTCCTTCACACTCATCTCGCCTGCCACCGCCTACGCCCCCCGAAACCGACGCCAACCGTCCTTACGCCACCTTGGCAATCTGCAGATACCAAGGCAATGCCTCCGCGAGCCCCCCACCGATGCGATGGGTCGGCCGATAGCCCAGCAACCGCTCCGCCAGGCCGATGTCGGCCAGCGAATGGCGGACGTCGCCGGCACGGAAATCGACATGCTCGGGGCCGCGATCATAGCCGATGCCGACCCCGGCCAGCGAATCGCGCAGCAAGCCGAACAGCTCCACCAGGGTCGTCCGATCGCCCACCGCGACGTTGAGCAGCGCCGCCTCGCCCGCCGGGGCGAACAGCGCCGCGCGCAGATTGGCCTGCACGGCATTGGCGACATAGCAGAAGTCCCGGCTGGTCTCGCCGTCGCCGTTGATCGTCACCGTCTCGCCCGCGATCATCGCCGCCAGCCAGCGCGGGATCACCGCGGCATAGGCGCCGTTCGGGTCCTGGCGCGGGCCGAAGACGTTGAAATAGCGCAGGCCGGTCGATCCGAAGCCATAGGCGCGGCGATAGACCTCGGCGGTCAGCTCGTTGTGGAGCTTGGTCAGCGCATAGGGCGAGAGCACCCGGCCGATCCGGTCCTCCACCTTGGGGAGGTTGGGCTCGTCGCCATAAACCGAGCTGGACGAGGCGTAGACGAAGCTGGTCACACCCGCGAGCCGGGCCGCGTCGATGACGTTGGCGAAGCCGGTAGCGTTGACGTCATGGCTGGTCAGCGGATCGGCGATCGAGCGCGGCACCGAGCCGAGCGCCGCCTGGTGCAGGACGTGGTCGACCCCGGCCATCGCCGTCGCGCAGGTCGGGCGGTCGCGGATATCGCCCTCGATGAAGGCGAAGTTCGTCCAGGCCGCGTCGCCCACCTTGGCCCGGATATCGTCGAGATTGCTGCGATAGCCTGTTGCGAAATTGTCGAGCCCGCGCACCTTCTGCCCAGCGCGCAGCAAGGTCTCGACCAGATGCGATCCGATGAAGCCGGCGGCCCCCGTTACCAGCCATTGCGCCTGTCGCTCGCCGAGCGCCTGATCGAGATCCATCGCCATCCGCCATGGCCTAGAGCCTCCGCGCAGCGGGTGGAAGCCCTTCAACCGTCAAATCCTCCATTGAACCGTCACAGCCGATCGCTATTTGCGGCCCATGACCGATGTTCGCCAGCCCGCCGAATGGGCCCGCCACGAAGCCGTATGGATCGGCTTCCCCAGCCACCCCGACCTCTGGGAGGACGACCTGGAGCCCGCACGGGCCGAGGTGGTCGAGTTCGCGCGCGCCGTCCATGCCGGCGGCCTGGGCGAGACGGTGATCCTGGTCGCCGCCGACGAGGAGTCGGCCGCGCGCGCCGCCGAGCTGGCGGGCGAGGCCGCGCAGGTGATCGTCGAGCCGTTCGGCGACATCTGGCTGCGCGACAGCGCGCCGATCATCGTGCGCGGCCCGGCCGGGCTCGCCGCCGCCAATTTCGGCTTCAACTGGTGGGGCGGCAAATATGAGCTGCCCGGCGACGAGAGCGTCGGCGGCCGCCTGGCCGCGCGCACCGGTCTGCCCGTCCGCGTGCATGGCTGGATCTTCGAGGGCGGCGCGATCGACATCGACGGCACCGGCCTGGGCGTCACCACCGAACAGTGCCTGCTCAACCCCAACCGCAACCCCGATCTGGACCGTGGCGAGATCGAGGCGCTGCTGAAGGACGGCCTGGGCGTCGATCGCCTGCTGTGGCTGGGCGACGGCCTGGCCAACGACCATACCGACGGCCATGTCGACAACCTTGCCCGCTTCGTGGCGCCCGGCACGATCGCCATCCCGGTGCCTGCCGGCGACGACGATCCCAATGCCGAGGTCTATGCCGACGCCAAGGCGCGCGCCGAAGCCTTCGGGCTGACCGTGGTGGCCATCCCCTCGCCCGGCGCGGTCGAGCGCGACGAGGAGATCATCCCGGCCTCCTACATGAACTTCTACATCGGCAATGCCGCCGTGGTGGTACCGCTCTACGGCGCGCCGAACGACGAGGCCGCGGTCGATACGATCGCGAAACTGTTTCCGGACCGGGCGGTCGTCGGCTTCCGCGCCGATCATATATTGACCGGCGGCGGCAGCTTCCACTGCATCAGCCAGCAGCTTCCGACGGCATGACGGCCTTCGTCATCCGCGCGGCGTTGTCCGGGATCATCGTCGCGCTGATCGCGATGGTGGCCCGGCGCAATCCCGCCGCGGGTGCGCTGATCGCCTCGCTGCCCCTGGTCTCGCTGCTGGGAATGATCTGGCTGTGGCACGACACGCGCGACGTCGACCGGATGGCCGCGCATGCGGAGGCAACCTTCTGGTACGTCTTGCCCTCGCTGCCCATGTTCCTTCTCATTCCGTGGATGCTGCGACAGGGCACCGGCTTCTGGCCGGCCTTGGCAGCCGGTTGCACGCTGACCATCTTACTCTATCTGCTGACCGTGATTGTCGCTGGACGCTTCGGCGTGCGGCTGTGAGGATTTAGGAATGACCGAGATCACCGTGGCGGCCCTCCAGCTCGCCTTTTCCGACGATATCGACGAAAACATCGCCGAAGTCTCGAAGCTGGTCCGCGAGGCGGCCGCCAAGGGCGCGCAGGTGGTGCTGCCCCCCGAGCTGTTCGAGGGCCATTATTTCTGCCGCGTCGAGGACGAAGGCCTGTTCACCCGCGCCAAGCCGGTGGGCGAGCACAAGGCCGTGAAGGCGATGCAGGCGCTGGCCGCCGAGCTGAAGATCCACATCCCGACCAGCTTCTTCGAGGCCGATGGTCCGCATTATTACAACAGCCTGGCCATGATTGATCCCGATGGCCGGGTCGCGGGGGTCTATCGTAAGACGCATATCCCCGACGGCCCCGGCTATGAGGAGAAATTCTATTTCCGGCCCGGCAATACCGGTTTCAAGGTGTGGCCCGCCGAGGGGACGACCCTGGGCGTCGGCATCTGCTGGGACCAATGGTATCCCGAGACGGCGCGGGCGATGATGCTGATGGGCGCCGAAGTGCTGTTCTACCCCACCGCGATCGGCAACGAGCCGCATGATCCGGACCTCGACACCAGCCGGCTGTGGCGCCGCGCGATGATCGGCCATGCCGTGTCGAACGTCGTCCCCGTCGTCGCCGCCAACCGGATCGGCACCGAGGACGGCCAGACCTTCTACGGCCACAGCTTCATCTGCGACCAGCGCGGCGACCTGGTCGCCGAGTTCGGCGCGACCGAGACCGGCGTGCTCGTGGCGACGCTCGACATCGACCTCGCGAAGCGGCACCGTGCCGCCTTCGGCTTCTTCCGCGACCGGCGGCCCGAGCTTTACGGACGACTGACCCAGGATATCTGAAAGGGAGCGACTTCATGACCGTTGCACGCGTCTACACCATGGGAGCCAAGGCAGGCCGTTCGGCCGAGCTGGAGGCCGGTCTCGTCAAGCTGGCCGATGTCGTCACCGGCCTCGCCGGTTCGCAGGGCGTCGACCTGCTGCGCGACGCCGGCAACGAGCATCTGTTCCTGTTCGTCGAGAAGTGGGACAGCATCGAGTCGCACGAGGCGGCGCGCGAGGAATTCGCCAAGCTCGACATGGCTTCGGTGATGGAAGCCCTCGACGGCCCGCCCGACGGCGCTTATTTCGACTATCTCCTGAGCAAATAACCGGGCCGTCCAGGACGGACCCGGATCGGAGGAGAGAGCCGAATGGGTACCGTCCTGGACGACCAAGACCTGAAGCCGCAGCGCCGCACCGAGGGGAGCACCACGTTCCTCAACCGAAGCTGGCGGATCGGCGACGTCACCGTCACCAAGATCGTCGAGAGCGAACTGGTGGTGGACCTGCGCGCGGCGCTGCCCAAGGCAGAGCGCGCCGCGATGCTGGGCCTGCCCTGGCTCCAACCCGATTTCATGACCCCCGAGGGTCTCGCGATCATGAGCTTCCACGCGCTCGTGGTCGACACGCCGACGAAGCGCATCCTGGTCGACACCTGCATGGGTAACGGCAAGGACCTGGCGATGATCTCGGACCAGCTCCACGAGATGCAGGGGCCGTTCCTGGCCGATCTCGCGGCGGCCGGCTTTCCGCGCGAGAGCGTGGACGTGGTGCTCTGCACCCATCTCCATTTCGACCATATCGGCTGGAACACGATGCTGGTCGACGGCGAATGGGTGCCCACCTTCCCCAACGCCCGCTGCCTGGTCAACGCCACCGAATATCATCATGTCATCGACGATCTGGCGAAGACCGATGGCGGCGCCTCCGCCGAGCCTTGGATGGCGATGGAGCTGCGCGCCTTCACCCAGTCGATCGGCCCGATCGAGCGCGCCGGCCTGCTCGACCTGGTCGAGGGCGAATATCGTATCTGCGACGAGGTGAGCCTGATTCCCACCCCCGGCCATTCGCCGGGCCATGTCAGCGTGGCGATCCAGTCGCGGGGCGAACGCGCGGTGATCACCGGCGACGCCAGCCACCACCCCGCCCAGCTCGCTTTCCCCGACTGGGGCGCCGGGGTCGATTACGACACCGAAGCCGGCACGGTTTCGCGGGTGGCCCTGTTCGACCGCTGCACCGACCAGCCGATCCTGGTGATCGGCAGCCACTGGGCCGGCTGCTCGTCGGGCCATATCGAGAGCGAGGGCGAGGCCTACAAGCTGCGGCGGTAGGCGGCGCCTCAGCCCGTCATCCTGACGGAAGTCAGGATCCAGATACGCAACCTCGGGCTCCATTCCCGGCGTTGCGGCAATGGATGCTGGATCAAGTCCAGCATGACGAAGAAGAGGGGGAGCATCGCTGCTTCCCCCTCCCTTCCCTACCTCCTCAGCGAATCCGGCGCATCGGGCGCCGGCCCATCCCCCGTTGGCGCGTGCGGCGGCTCGATCTCGGCAGGCTCCAGCACATCGAGCTGGCCCTCCCATTTCGCGATCACCACGCTCGCCACCGCATTGCCGACGACGTTGGTGGCCGAGCGGCCCATGTCGAGGAAATGGTCCACCGCGAGGATCAGCAGCAGGCCGGCTTCGGGAATATCGAAGAAGGCCAGGGTCGACGAGATGATGACGAGGCTGGCGCGCGGCACGCCGGCGATACCCTTCGACGTCACCATCAGGATCAGCAGCATCGTCACCTGATGGCCGAAGGTCAGCTCCACGCCATAGGCCTGCGCGATGAACATCGTCGCGAAGGTGCAGTAGATCATCGATCCGTCGAGATTGAACGAATAGCCGAGCGGCAGCACGAAGCTGGCGATGCGCGGCGGCACGCCGAACCGGTCGAGCGCCTCCAGGGTGCGCGGGAAGGCGGCCTCGGACGAGGCCGTGCTGAAGGCGAGCAGGATCGGCTCGCGGATATAGCGGATCAGCAGCTTGGCGCGGCCGCCGACGATCGCCCAGCAGAGCAGCAGCAGCAGCGCCCACAGCAGCAGCATCGACAGGTAGAAGCTGCCCATGAACTTGCCGAAGCTGATCAGGATGCCGGGCCCCTGCTCGGCCAGTGCGGTGGTGACGGCGGCGAACACGGCGAAGGGGGCGAAGCGCATCACATAGTCGGTGATCTGCAGCATCACATGGCCGAGCGCCTCGATACCGCGCACCAGCGGCGCGGCCTTCTCGCCGATCGCGGTGATCGCGACGCCGGTGAACACCGAGAAGACGACGATCTGGAGGATCTCATTGTCCGCCATCGCCTCGAAGAAGCTTTTGGGGACGAGATGGGTGACGAACTGCTTCAGCGAGAAATCGGCCTGCGCCAGCCCCGCCGTCGCGCCCTCGGGCGGCAGCACCAGATCGGCGCCCACGCCCGGCTGGAACAGGTTCACCATGATCAGGCCCAAGGTCAGCGACAGCAGGCTGGCGCTGAGGAACCAGGCGATCGACCGGAAACCGACCCGCCCCAGCGCCGCCGTATCGCCCATATGCGCGATGCCGCTGACCAGCGTGGCGAACACCAGCGGCGCGATGATCATCTTGATCAACCGCAGGAACAGATCGGTGAGGATCGAAATATGACTGGTGACGTTGGTTAGCGTCGCCGGATCGGTGATGGTGCGGTTGAGGATGATGCCGAGGACGATCCCCAGGACCATCGCGACGAGGATGTACATGGTGAGGCGCTTGGCCACGGGCGTCTCCGAATGGGTAAACGATAGTGGTCGGGCCAAAGCCTGACCGGGTCAAGAGCCGGTACCGCCGGTCACGGGAGTTTGGATGCTGTTTGCTGCTAGGGAACCGAGACTGAAACGTCTGCTGATCGTCGAGGACGAACCGCTGATCGCGTTCGACACCGAGCATTTCCTGGTGGGTCATGGCTATTTCGTGGTGGCGACGCTCGACAACGCCCCGGCCGCGCAGGCCGAGATCGCCGGGGGCGGGATCGACCTGATCCTCGCCGACGTGAACCTCAACGCCAGCAGCGGCCGCGACGTGGCGCTGACCGCAAAGGCCGCCGGCATTCCGGTGCTGTTCGTGACCGCCAACTGCCCCGCCGATGCCTGCGACATGTCGATCGGCAGCCTGATCAAGCCGTTCAGCCAGAAGGACCTGAAACTGGCGATCGAGGCGATCGAGGCCCATCTCGACGGCGCCCGGTCACGGAAGACGCCCAGGGGGCTTACGCTCTACAATTAGGCCGCTATGGTCGCCCCATGAACGACATATCGGGGGAAGGCGGCACGGCCGCCGGCGACACGGGCATCATCGCAGCGATCCGGCCCTATACC
>CAUTRN010000091.1:0-12792 GCA_963540925.1 uncultured Sphingomonadaceae bacterium | reverse complement strand
GCCGATCGCCGCGCTTCTGCGCGACATCCTGCCCGCCTTCGGCACCGTGCTGGAGGTAGCGAGCGGCACCGGCGAGCATGCGATCTTCTTCGCCCAGGCCTTCCCTACGCTCGACTGGGTGCCGAGTGATCCCGATCCATCGGCGATCGCCTCGATCCGCGCCTGGGCCGAGGCGACGAAGCTGCCCAATCTGCGCCCACCGCTGCTGCTCGATGCCAGCGCGCCCGATTGGCCGATCGCGCGGGCCGACGCGATGCTGTGCATCAACATGATCCACATCAGCCCGTGGGAGGCGACCGAGGGGTTGTTCGCGGGCGCCGCGCACTTGCTGGCGCCGGGGGCGCCGCTGTTCGTCTATGGCCCCTATCGTCGCGCCGGTGTGCCGACCGCGCCGAGCAACGAGGCGTTCGACCAGAGCCTCAAAGCGCGCGATCCGCGCTGGGGGCTGCGCGACCTGGAGGCGGTGGAGGCGCTGGCGGAGGCGGCCGGCTTCTCGATCGAACGGGTCGTCGAGATGCCGGCCAACAATCTCTCGCTGCTATTTCGCCGGAACTGATTCGGGCGCGCTGACTGACATGCCGAGCGCCTTGGCCACGCCCGCGCCATAGGCCGGGTCGCAGCGGGTGCAATTGTCGATGTGGCGCTGCTTGATGAAGTCGGGCGCGTCGCCCATCGCGCGGCCGGTGTTCTCGAACAGCAATTGCTGCTTCTCGGGCGTCATCAGCTGGAACAGCGCGCGCGGCTGGCTGAAATAATCGTCGTCATCCTCGCGGAAGTTCCAGAAATCGGCGTCGCCGCTGATCTTCAGCGGCGGCTCGCGATAGGCGGGCTGCTCCTGCCACTGGCCGAAGCTGTTCGGCTCATAATGGAGCAGGCCGCCATAATTGCCGTCCATCCGGCCATGGCCGTCGCGATGGTTGCTGTGGACCGGGCAGCGCGCGGCGTTGACCGGGATCTGGTGGTAGTTGACGCCGAGCCGATAGCGCTGGGCATCGGCATAGTTGAACAGCCGCGCCTGCAGCATCTTGTCGGGCGAGGCGCCGATGCCGGGGATCAGGTTGCCCGGTGCGAAGGCCGACTGCTCGACGTCGAGGAAGAAATTCTCGGGGTTCCGGTTGAGCTCGAACTCGCCCACCTCGATCAGCGGATAATCGGCCTTGGGCCAGATCTTGGTGAGGTCGAACGGGTGATAGGGCACCGTCTCGGCATCGGCCTCGGGCATGATCTGGACGGCCATCTTCCATTTCGGGAAGTCGCCGCGATCGATCGCGCCGTAAAGGTCGCGCTGGTGGCTCTCCCGGTCGCCGCCGACTAGCGCCGCCGCTTCGGCATCCGACAGATTCTCGATGCCCTGCTGGGTGATGAAGTGGAACTTCACCCAAAAGCGCTCATCGGCGGCGTTGACGAAGCTGTAGGTGTGCGATCCGAAGCCGTGCATGTGGCGATAGCTTTTCGGGATGCCCCGGTCGCTCATCACGATCGTCACCTGGTGCAGCGCCTCGGGTAGCAGGGTCCAGAAATCCCAGTTGTAGGTGGCGCTGCGCAAATTGGTGCGCGGGTCGCGCTTCACCGCCTTGTTGAGGTCGGGGAATTTCCGGGGGTCGCGCAGGAAGAAGACGGGCGTGTTGTTGCCCACCATGTCCCAATTGCCTTCCTCGGTGTAGAATTTCAGCGCGAAGCCGCGAATGTCGCGTTCGGCATCGGCGGCACCACGTTCGCCCGCCACGGTGGTGAAGCGCGCGAACATCTCGGTTTTCTTGCCGACCGCGCTGAAGATCTTCGCACGGGTATAGCGGCTGATGTCGTTGGTGACGGTGAAGGTGCCGAAGGCGCCCGATCCCTTGGCGTGCATCCGCCGCTCGGGGATCACCTCGCGCACGAAATTGGCCAGCTTCTCGTTCAGCCAGACGTCCTGCGCCAGCAGCGGCCCGCGCGGGCCGGCGGTGAGGCTGTTCTGATTGTCGGGCACCGGCGCGCCGAAGGCGGTGGTGAGGTGGGTGACCGGGCAACTGCCCGGCTTGTTGTCGATATCGCCCATGATTCGTCCCTCCAGCTGTCGCTACGAAATCCTACCTCATTACGGAGTCGGCTCAAGCCGGCCTATCATACCGAGATATGGGGCAACTCTGCGGGCGGGGCCGTCAGGCGGCGGCGCGGAGATCCCCGGCGAGCATCGCATCGAAGGCCCCGCGCGCGGTGGCGACGATGGGTTCCCCGGCATAGACGAAGGCCGGATCGGTCGAGAGCGGGAAGAAGTTCATCGCCGCATTGGCCTCGAACAGCAGCGCGCGGCCGTCGGGCAGCAGCGCGAAGTCGATCCCGAAATAGTCGAGCGGCATCCGGGCGCGGATCGCCTTCATCGCCGCGCGCGCTGGCGCGGGCAGGCCGGGCAGGCCGGCGGCGAGCAGCGCGCGTTCGCGCGCGACCCAGTCCGGCTGGTGGGGCATCACCCGTTCGCGGTCGGGCCCATGGACGTTCCAATGATCGGAAACGATCATATGGCGGATCACCGCCCGGTCGCCGAACCAGAAGAGCCGAATCTTGTGGTGGAGCGGATCGTCGCCGCGCCCGTCGACGAAGCTGGTGAGCAGATAGGTGCGATGCGGCTCGATCAGCGGATCGAGCGCGGCGCGATCGGGCAGCAGCGCGACGATCTCGCCATTATGGGTGCCGGGCAGGCGCAGGATCGCGGGAAAGGTGACGCCAGCGCGCGCGATGGCGGCGTCGGCGAGTCGGGGCTTGCCCCGGAAACGGGCGACGGCCGGCACGACGAGGCTGTCGATCCCGGCCAGCGTGCGTGAGACATGCTCGCGGCCATTGGCCAGCACCGCCTGCGGCGGGTTGATCACCCTCCCCGCGAAGCCGCGCAGGAAACGGTCGGCGGCCTTCAGCACCTTCGGGTTGAGATCGGGATCGGTGACGATGTTGAGGATCGTCGAGAGATGATCGAGCGCCGGCCGGAACCGGTTGCGGGCGAAGTTGGCGGGGATATGGAGGCGGTCGAACGGGGCGGGGCGCGAGCGCAGGTGCCACAGATCGGTCATGCCGGAGGCGCGGTCGATGCCGTGTGCATCCTGGCGGATGCCGCTGAGACTGTCGGCCCCGAAAAGATACCCAATATTATTTTTCGAAACAATCATTTGCGACGCAACCGACATGGGCCGGCGGCCATAGCGCGCAGGTGCAGCATATGCTACCGCCTTGGGACGAGAATCGGGGGATTTTCGAATATGAGCGACTCGACGACGGGCGGCGCCAAGCGGGCGCAGCTGACGGAAGCGCTGGCCGACATGGTCCTGGCGGAGGGGCTCGACGCATTGTCGTTGCGCCCCGCGGCGGCGCGACTCGGCACCAGCGACCGCATGCTGATCTATTATTTCGGTTCGAAGGCGGTGATGATGGACGATGTCCTCGGCTGCGTCGGCGATCGCTTCTCCACCTGGCTGAGCGGCACGACGCGGGGCATCCGCATCCCGCCGCACAACATGGTGGGTCACACCGCCACCCTGATGGCCTCGCCCGAGGCGAAGCCCTTCGTCGAGCTGTGGTTCGACATCGCCGCCCGCGCGCGGCGTGGGGACCGGCTCTATGGCGTGTCGGCGGCGCGGATCGCCGAGACCTGGACCGAATGGATCGTGCGCAGCGTCCACTTCCCGGCCGGGGTCGCCCCGCGCAACGCGGCGGCGATGATGCTGGCGATCGCCAACGGCATCGCGATGCTCGAGTCGAGCGCGCCGTCAGTGGCGGCGGCGGCTCGCGCCAGGGTTCACAGCGTAGCGGCCTGAGGGCTCTCGGTCTCGGGGCTGGCGGTTTCCCGGCGAAGCAGCGTGATGGTGTTCAGGTTACGCTGCGAAGCAGCGTGATTCTGGCCTTGCCGTGTACCCGTTCGGCCTCGACGGTGAAGCCCGGCACCGCGACCTCCTCGGCCTTCGCGGTCTCGACGCTCACCCAGCCGCCCGGCGCTACGCCGAGCGCGGGCAGGATCTTTTGCGCCAGCCCGGTCCCATAAGGCGGGTCGATCAGCACCAGGTCCCAGCCGCCCCCTTTCAGGCTCTCGGCGGCGATCGGCCGCACTTCGGTGCGGTCCTCGGCGCCGAGCTTGGCGATGTTGGCGCGCAGTGCCTCGATCGCGGCGCGATCACGCTCGACGAAGCTGCAATGCGCGGCCCCGCGCGACAGCGCCTCCAGGCCGAGCGCGCCGGTGCCGGCGCAGATGTCGGCCACTTTCAGTCCCTCGAAGCTGCCCAGGCGGCTGGCCAGCATCGAGAAGAGCGCCTCACGGGTGCGATCGGCGGTGGGGCGGGTGGCGTCTCCGGCGGGTGCCGCGAGCACCCGGCCGCGCCATTGGCCGGCGATGATGCGCATGGGGTTATTTCCCGTCCTTGAGCGTCTTGCGGAACGCCACCAGCTGGTGCTGCAGGATCTCGCCGGTTTCGCCCGGCTGGAGGTCGCCCAGCTCGAACGCGCCATAGGCGACGCGGATCAGGCGCGAGACCTCCAGGCCAAGATGTTCGAGGACGCGGCGGACCTCGCGATTCTTGCCTTCGCGCAGCTTCATCTCGATCCACACATTGGCGCCGGTGCGGCGCTCCATGTTCGCGTCGATCGAGCCGTAGCGGACGCCTTCGATCTCGATCCCCTCGATCAGCGATTCGAGCTGTTCCTGGGTGACGTTGCCATGGGCGCGGGCGCGGTAGATGCGCTCGATCCCGGTGGCGGGCAGCTCCAGCTGGCGCTTGAACTCGCCGTCGGTGGTGAGCAGCAGCAGCCCCTCGGTATTATAGTCGAGCCGACCGACCGGCATCACCCGGGGCAGGTCCTGGGGCAGCCGGTCGTAGATGGTGGTGCGGCCCTTGGGGTCATGCTCGGTGGTCAGCACGCCCTTGGGTTTGTGGAAGAGGAACAGCCGGGTCGCCTCGGGTGGCGCCACCGGCTTCTCATCGACGGTGACTCCCTTGAGCGAGGTCAGCAGGGTGGCGGGCGTCTCGACCGCCACGCCGTCCAGCGCGACCCGGCCCTCGACGATCATCCGCTCGATCTCGCGGCGCGAGGCGACCCCGGCACGGGCGAGCAGCTTGGCGATGCGCTGCGGTTCCTTGCTGCCCTTGGCCGCGGCGGCGGCGCGGGCGGGATGCGGATTGGCCGCGGCGGAGGGGGCGAGGGTGCGCGCCTGGCGCCGGCCGAGCTTCGGAGCGGGGATCGTCTTGCCGGTCGCTGGCCTGCCGGCGGGCGCCTTGCCGAAAGCTGGCCTGCCGGTTCCGATCCGGTCGCCCGGAGCCTTGGGTGCGCGAGGGCCGTCTGCGCGGGGACGCTCGGCGCGGGGGCCGTCGGGCCGGAGCCTGTCCGTTTGCGGCCTGTCGGCGCGAGGATTGTCGGCGGGTGCCTTGGCGAAAGCTGGCCTGCCGGTTCCGATCCGGTCGCCCGGAGCCTTGGGCGCGCGAGGGCCGTCCGCGCGGGGACGCTCGGTATGGGGACGCTCGGCGCGCGGGCTGTCGGCCCGGGGCCTGTCGGTGTGCGGCTTGTCGGTGCGAGGCCGGTCGGCACGCGGCCGGTCGGCGCGAGGATTGTCGTTGCCGAAGGCGGGCTTGCCGAACGCCGGCTTACCGGTGGAAGGCTTGCCGGTGGACGTCCGGCCGGCAGGCGATTTGCCACCGGGAGATTTGCCGGAAACGGGCCGGCCGGAAGGCGGCTTGCCGGAGGGGGTACGGGGAGGGCGCATGGACCCCCTTACCCCAAAGCGTCATATCCGCGAAGGCGCGAATCCATATTCTATTCGTCGATGAAGCGACTCTCGATGCAGCCGAGCCAGCCGAGCCCGCGATAGGTCTCGTAGCCGGGGGTCAGCGCGAAGGCGATCAGCTTGCCGTCGCGCTGATAGAAGCCCGCGTCGCGCTGCTCGGTGACGAGCGGATAATTTTCGGTGCACAGCCCCTGCCCGTCGGACGAGGCGATGATGCGGTGGCTGGCGTCGAGCAGCATCAGCCGCGATTCGGCGCGCTCCTGCGGCGACAGGCCGATGCCGTCGAGCACCGCCTGGGCCTGGGGCTGCCAGTCGAAGAAGATGCCGAGCGCGCCGATCGGGCTGCCGCGGGTGGCGCCGCCGGCGCGCACCGCGGTGGAATAGGTCGCGACCTGGGCGTTGCCGAGGGGGCGGTTGGTCTCGATGTCGCAGACGCGGAAATCGTCGCCGCTATGGGTGTTCATCGCCGCGCGGAACCAGGTCTCGCCCGACACGTCGAGGCCGATCGCACCGGGATAGCGCTCGGGCCGGCCGGTCGCGACCACCCGGCCGCGATCGTCGGCGACCCACAGGTCGAGATAGACGGTGTAGGAGCGCAGGATCGTGCCCAGCCGTTCGGTGGCATGGGCGACGCTCGACGGGCTGTACTGTTCGAGCACGTCGATCACCGAACTGTCGGTGGCCCACCAGCGCACGTCGCACGACCGCTCATAGAGGTTGCGGTCGATGATCTCGACCGCCGAGCGGGCGAGGTCGGTGTAGCGGGTGCCCTTGAAGTCGACGAGCATCTGGCTGCCCGCGTTGCGCAGCGACGCGATGTTCGACGCGATCGCCGACCGCAGCTCGCCGCCGATCGCCGAGATCGAATTGGCAAGCTGGCCCAGCTCCTGCGCCACGACCGAGAAGGCGCGCCCCGACTCCCCTGCGCGGGCGGCCTCCAGCCGAGCGTTGATCGCCAGCATGCCGGTCTGCTTCATCACGCGGTCGATGCGATCGACCTTCTCTTCCGTGATCCGCGAGACCTCATAGGCCAGGCGAAGAATGTCATCCTGCATGTCGCGTCATCCCCCAACCGGGGCCTTTCATCCGTCGCCGTCCCGTTGGCGGTGGATTTCACGTCCGGTTTCGGCGAGGATGTTGCGACGCAATGGTGAACAATCGGTAAGCATATGCTTATTTGTCACGAAAAACCGCCATTCGTTGCACTGCAATATGGAGAAACGGCGTAATGACCGACCTTGAGGCCACCTGGGACGCAATACGCAAATGCCCGGAGGTCCCGCTGGCTGACGCTTTCTCCGCCGAACCGGATCGCCTCTCCCGATTCGCGTTCGAGGAAGCCGGGCTGCTGTTCGACTTCTCGAAGACCCATCTCTCGGGCGCGCTGGTCGAGCGGTTCGCGGCGCTCGCCGAGGCCGCCGGCTTCGCCGCCCGGCGCGACGCGCTGTTCTCGGGCGCGGCGGTCAACACCAGCGAGGGGCGGGCCGCCGAGCATCCCGCCGAACGTGGCCAGGGTTCGCCCGACAGCGTCGCCCGTGCCAGCCATTTCCACGCGCGGATGCGCGGGATGATCGACGCGATCGAGGCCGATGCCTTCGGCCCGATCCGCCACATCCTGCAGGTCGGCATCGGCGGTTCGGCGCTGGGGCCCAAGCTGCTGGTCGACGCGCTCGGCCGCAACGCCGACCGCTATGAGGTCGCGGTCGTCTCGAACGTCGATGGCGCCGCGCTCGACGAGGTGTTCGAGCGCTTCGACCCGCAGGCGACGCTGCTGCTCGTCGCCTCCAAGACCTTCACCACCACCGAGACGATGCTCAACGCGCGCAGCGTCCTCACCTGGATGGAGGAGGACAATGTCGACGATCCCTATTCGCGGGTGATCGCGCTCACCGCCGCCCCCGAAAAGGCGGTGGAATGGGGGGTCGACGAGACCCGCGTGCTGCCCTTCGCCGAAAGCGTCGGCGGCCGCTATTCGCTGTGGTCGTCGATCGGCCTGCCCGCCGCGCTGGCGCTGGGCTGGGATGCGTTCGAGAATCTGCTGGAGGGGGCGGCGGCGATGGACCGCCATTTCCGCCTCGCCCCGCCCGAGCGCAACGCGCCGCTGCTCGCGGCCTTCGTCGACCAATATTATTCGCGGGTGAAGGGTGCGGAAACCCGCGCCGTCTTCGCCTATGACGAGCGGCTGCGGCTGCTGCCCGACTATCTCCAGCAGCTGGAGATGGAGTCGAACGGCAAGAGCGTGAAGATCGACGGATCGCCGCTCGACGGCCCCACCGCCGCGATCATCTGGGGCGGGGTGGGCACCGACGCCCAGCATGCCGTGTTCCAGCTGCTCCACCAGGGCACGCGGCTGGTGCCGGTCGAGTTCATCGCCGCGATCGAGCCCGAGCATGTGCTGGACGAGGCGCATCACCGCACCCTGCTGGTCAACTGCTTCGCGCAAGGTGCGGCGCTGATGGCGGGCCGCCCCAATGACGATCCGGCGCGCGCCTATGCGGGCAACCGACCGTCGACCACGATCCTGCTCGACCGGCTCGACCCGGCCCGGCTGGGCGCGCTGATCGCCTTCTACGAACAGCGCACCTTCGCCAATGCGGTGCTGATGGGGATCAATCCGTTCGACCAGTTCGGCGTGGAACTGGGCAAGGAGATCGCCAAGTCGATCGAGAGCGAGGGGACCGAGCGCTTCGACCCCTCGACCCGCGCGCTCATCGCGCGGGCGCTGGGGTAATTTCCAGTTCCTCCCCTGCCAAGGCAGGGGAGGGGGACCATGCGCAGCATGGTGGAGGGGCGGCGTGTCAGCGCCGGCTCTGCCCCATGGCTGCTTTGCAGCCGGCTTCGCGCTTTCGCCATGCCCCCGGCATGGCGACGCGCTACGCCCCCTCCACCGCCTTCGGCGGTCCCCCTCCCCGTTCCGGGGAGGAACTTAAGCCTCCGGATAGGTGATGAACTCGAGCAGCGAGCCGTCGGGATCGCGGAAATAGACGCTGCGGCCGCGCCCTTTCCGGCCCAGCGTGTCGACGATGCCGGTGTGGCTGGTCACCCCGCAGGCCTCCAGATGGGCGAGCGCCTCCTCGATCGGGCCGTGCCATTCGAACGCCATGTCGCTGTTGCCGGCGGCGACCGGGGTCTTCGCCAGCAGCTCGGGCTTGATCTGCACGTTCGGGCCGTGGACGTTGAGCTGTTGCGGTCCCAGCTTGTAGACGCGGAAATCGGGCACCGGCGCTTCCACCTCCACCCCGAAGACGCGGGCGTAGAAATCGTCCGAGACCGTGAAATCGCTGACCTTGATGACCGTATGATCGAGGGTGATCTTCGCCGCCATGCCCTGCTCTCCCATGATTGCGCGCATTGATGACAGGCCGGGCACCGAACTCAATGATTCTCGCGGCCAAAAATCCCCGTCATGCCAGCGGAGGCGGGGGTGACGACTCTTTGAAGTGGTTGGGTCGATCACTCTGACCGACAGGATCGGTTTGCAGGACGGGCCCCGCATGGCCATATCGGCGCCGACTGGATTTTCGCTGGAAAGGGGCCCGATGGCCGAGTTCGACTATGACCTGTTCGTGATCGGTGCGGGATCGGGCGGGGTTCGCGCATCGCGCGTGGCGGCCGCCCATGGCGCGCGGGTCGCGGTGGCCGAGGAGCATAGGGTCGGCGGCACCTGCGTGATCCGCGGCTGCGTGCCCAAGAAGATGCTCGTCTATGGCGCGCATTTCGCCGAGGATCTGCACGACGCGGCCCGCTATGGCTGGGAGCTGGGCGAGACGAAGTTCGACTGGAAGACGCTGCGCGACAACGTCAACGCCGATGTCGACCGGATCGAGGGGCTCTATACGAACACCCTCGAGAACAACAAGGTCGAGGTCTTCCGCGAGCGCGCCACCATATCGGGCCCCAATGAGGTGACCCTGGCGAGCGGCCGCAAGGTGACCGCCGCCACGATCCTGATCGCCACCGGCGCCTGGCCGGTGATCCCGCAGGTGCCCGGCGCCGAGCATGGCATCACCTCGAACGAGGTCTTCTATCTCGACCAGTTCCCCAAGCGGGTGGTGATCGCGGGCGCGGGCTATATCGCCAACGAGTTCGCCGGCATCTTCCACGCGCTGGGCGCCAAGGTGACCGTGGTCAACCGCTCCGACCAGATCCTGCGCGGCTATGACGAGCAGATCCGCGACCGGCTGCTCCAGATCTCGACCCAGAAGGGGATCGAGTTCATCTTCAACGCCACCTTCGAGAAGATCGAGAAGAAGGACGACGGCTCGCTCTGCGTCCACTTCAAGGATCATGAGCGGTGCGACACCGACCTGCTGCTGTTCGCGATCGGCCGCAGCCCCAACATCCAGGGCCTGGGGCTTGAGTCCGCCGGTGTCGAGGTGAACGAGAAGGGCGCGATCATCGTCGACGAGGACAACCGCACCACGGTGCCCTCGATCTATGCGGTGGGCGACGTCACCGATCGCATCCAGCTGACCCCGGTGGCGATCCGCGAGGGCCAGGCCTTCGCCGACAGCCTGTTCGGCAACAAGCCGCATCGGGTGGATTATGACATGGTGCCCAACGCCGTGTTCAGCAGCCCGCCGATGGCCGGCGTGGGCCTGACCGAGCGGCAGGCGCGCGAGCAGTTCGGTGACGTGAAGGTCTTCACCTCGGACTTCCGGGCGATGAAGAATGTGCTGGCCGGCAAGTCGGAGCGGTCGCTCTACAAGCTGGTGGTCCATTCGGAGAGCGACGTGGTGCTGGGCATCCACATGATCAGCCCCGACGCGCCCGAGATTCTCCAGGCGGCGGCGATCGCGGTGAAGGCGAAGCTCACCAAGGCGCAGTTCGACCAGACCGTGGCGCTCCACCCGTCGATGGCAGAAGAGCTTGTGCTGATGAAGTGAGGGTAATTCCTCCCCGGGACGGGGAGGGGGACCGCCGCAGGCGGTGGAGGGGGCGACGGCGAAGCCGGCGCTCCGCACCGGCCCCCTCCACCATCTTTCAGATGGTCCCCCTCCCCGTTCCGGGGAGGAACTTCAGCGCCCGATCCACCTGAGCGCGGCCTCGCCGCTGTCCTCGGGGCTGGTGTTGAACGCGATCCGTGCACCCGGCGCATGGCGGTGGATCGCGTTGATCACGATTTCGAGCAGGCCCAGATTGTGCGGCGGCACGCGGATGCCCGACCCCACCACGACGCAGTCGAACCGCTTGCCCTCCAACGCCTGTGCCAGCATCGCGCCGGCGGTGGCGCCGGCGTCGGTCAGGCAATGGTCGACGCTGTAGCCCATTTCCTCGAGCTTGCGGCAGGCCATGGCGATGCCGGCCATCACGCGGGGCGCATCCCAGCCGGGCTGGATCGCCGGACTGGAGAAGTCGACCGTATATGGGTCCTGACCCACGATCAGTACACGCGCACCCATGACGCCCCCACACTGTCGACGCTCCGGCCCTGGCCCAGTCCGGGCCGGTTCGTCAGCGGAACGACTGTGCCGTGATCCGTAGCGGAAAGTCGAGCGAATTCAGGAGCGAACAGGAAGTCCGGCGTCTCGCAGCGCAGCGTGCGCCTCGGCAATGCTGTGCTGGCCGAAGTGGAAGATCGAGGCGGCGAGCACCGCGCTGGCACCGCCCTGGGTCACGCCGTCGACGAGATGGTCGAGCTTGCCCACGCCGCCGCTGGCGATCACCGGCACCGACACCGCATCGGCGACCGCGCGGGTGAGCGCGAGGTCATAGCCGTCGCGGGTGCCGTCGCGGTCCATCGAGGTGAGCAGGATCTCGCCCGCGCCCAGCTCGGCGAGGCGGGCGGCATGGGCCACCGCGTCGATCCCGGTCGGCTTGCGGCCGCCATGGGTGTAGATTTCCCACCGGCCGGGGCCGACATTGCGCGCGTCGACCGCGCCGACCACGCATTGCGCGCCGAAGCGCTCGGCCATCTCGGCGCACAGCTCGGGCCGCGCGACCGCCGCCGAGTTGACGGCCACCTTGTCGGCGCCGGCGAGCAGCAGCGCGCGGGCGTCGTCGACGCTGCGCACGCCACCGCCCACGGTCAGCGGCATGAAGCAGACCGCCGCGGTGCGGGCGACGACGTCGAGGATCGTGCCGCGCCCTTCATGGCTGGCGGTGATGTCGAGGAAGCAGAGCTCGTCGGCATGGGCGGCGTCATAGACCCGCGCCTGTTCGACCGGATCGCCGGCATCGGCGAGGTCGATGAAGTTGACGCCCTTGACCACGCGGCCGCCGGCCACGTCGAGGCAGGGGATCACGCGGACACGGACGGTCATCGGCTCATCCCTTCGCCACCTTCAGCGCCTCGGCGAGGTCGAGCCGGCCGTCGTACAGCGCGCGGCCGCTGATCACGCCCTCGATCCCGTCCTTCGCATGGGGCACCAGCGCATGGATGTCGTCGATCGAGGCGACGCCGCCGCTGGCGATCACGGGGATGCTGGCGTGGCGGGCCAGCGCCACGGTCGCCTCGACATTGCAGCCCTTGAGCAACCCGTCGCGGCCGACATCGGTGAACAGCAGCGAGGCGACGCCGGCATCGGCGAAGCGATCGGCCAGGTCGGTGATGCTGACGGTCGAGACCTCGGCCCAGCCATGGGTGGCGACGAAGCCGTCGCGCGCGTCGACGCCGACGACGATCTTGCCCGGCAGGGCCTTCGCCGCTTCCTTGACGAGATCGGGATTCTGGAGCGCGGCGGTGCCGATGATCACCCGCTCGACGCCCAGGCCCAGCCAGCGATCGATGCCAGCGCGGTCGCGGATGCCGCCGCCCAGCTCGACCTTGCCGGGGAACGCCTTGATGATCGCCTCGACCGCCTCGGCATTCACCGCGCGGCCGGCGAAGGCGCCGTCGAGATCGACGACATGGAGCCATTCGGCGCCGGCCTCGGCGAATTTGCGGGCCTGGTCGGCGGGGTCGTCGCCATAAATGGTGGCGCGGTCCATGTCGCCCTCGGCGAGGCGGACGACCTGGCCGCCCTTAAGGTCGATCGCGGGAAAGACGATGATGCTCACTTCTTAATTCCTCCCTGAAGGGGAGGGGGACCGTGCGCAGCACGGTGGAGGGG
>CAUTRN010000090.1:0-13534 GCA_963540925.1 uncultured Sphingomonadaceae bacterium | reverse complement strand
CACCTCGGTCCCCAAGGGCTTCGACGATATCGTCAAGGTTCCGGACGGCTACACCGTGTCGATCCTCTATCGCCTCGGCGACCCGATCGACGCCGCGACCCCGGCCTATGCGAACAATGGCAGCGACACCGGCTTCTCGAAGCGCGGCGGCGACCATCATGACGCGCTCTATTATTACGGCCTGGCCGCCAGCGGCACCGCCCGCGACGACAACAACAGCTCGCGCGGCCTGCTGGTGATGAACCATGAGAACATCACCCAGATCTACCTCCACCCGAACGGCCCGACCTCGACCGGCGGCGTCCGCCCCGAGGCCGAAGCGCTCAAGGAAATGGAAGCCCATGGCGTGGCGGTGATCGAAGTCACCCGCGGCACCAGCGGCTGGAGCTATGTCCAGAACTCGACCCTCAACCGTCGCGTCACCCCGCTGACCCCGACCGTGTTCAACGGCCCGGTCCGCGGCAACGCGCTGGTGCGCACCCGTTTCTCGACCGCCGGCACCGACGGCCGCGGCACGATCAACAACTGCGCCAACGGCTTCACCCTGTGGGGCACCTACCTGACCTGCGAAGAGAATTGGGCCGGCTACTTCCGGCGCGCGACCGGCGACAACGCCGTGCGCGGCGGCGCGACCAGCAAGAGCGTCGTCTCGCTCAACCGTTATGGCATCCCCGAGGGCGCCTCGGGCAGCTATGGCTGGTCGACCGTGGCCCCGGCCGACGCTGCCAGCACGGTCTATTCGCGCTGGAACGCCAGCGCGACCGGCGCCGATGCCAGCGCCGACTTCCGCAACGAGCCGAACCAGTTCGGCTGGGTGCTCGAACTCGACCCCTATGACTCGACCAAGGCGCCCCGCAAGCGCACCGCGCTCGGCCGCTTCGGCCATGAGGGCTGCTGGCCGTCGAACTTCGTCGTGGGCCGCAAGCCGGCCTTCTACATGGGCGACGACTCGCGCGGCGAATATCTCTACAAGTTCGTCTCGAACACCGCCTGGGTCGCGGCCGATGCCAGCGCCGCCGACCGCCTTGCGATCGGCGACAAATATCTGGACGCCGGCACCCTCTATGTCGCGCGCTTCAACGCCGACGGCACCGGCGCCTGGATGCCGCTGGTGTTCGGCCAGAACGGCCTGACGGCGGCCAACACGACCTATTCCTTCGCGGACCAGGCCGATGTCCTCGTCAACGCCCGCCTCGCCGGCGACGCGCTCGGCGCAACCAAGATGGACCGTCCGGAATGGACCGCGGTCAACCCGGTGACCGGCGAGATGTATCTCACCCTCACCAACAACAATGCGACGCTGCGTCCGCTCACCGGCACCGACGCCGCCAACCCGCGCCACTATAACGACAACCGTGCCGGCGTTGCCCAGCGCGGTAATCCGAACGGGCACATCATCCGCCTGAAGGAAACCGGCGACAGCTCGGAAGCCACCACCTTCACCTGGGACATCTACCTGTTCGGTGCGGACTCGGCCGAGGCTGATGCCGCCAATGTCAACGCCTCGGGCCTGAACGCCACCAACGACTTCTCGAGCCCGGACGGTCTCTGGTTCGGTCGTCCGCAGAATGCGTCGGGGCAGGTCAACCCGATCCTCTGGATCCAGACCGACGACGGCGCCTTCACCGACAAGACCAACAACCAGATGCTGGTCGCGATCCCGGGCAAGGTGGGCGACGGCGGCGCCAAGACGATCACCAACACTGGCGCTGACGGCACCACCCGTACCCAGGGCACCTTCGTCGGCAAGGCGGCGACCGAGGCGACGCTGAAGCGCTTCCTGGTCGGCCCGAAGGGCTGCGAACTGACCGGCGTCGACTCGACCCCGGACGGCCGCACCCTGTTCGTGAACATCCAGCACCCGGGCGAGAACGGCTCGCTCACCACGCTGGAGAGCAACTGGCCGGCGACCCAGGGTGGCGGCACCTCGACCGCGCGTCCGCGCTCGGCGACCATCGTCATCACCAAGAATGACGGCGGCATCGTCGGCCTCTGAGGCGGCGTATCGAATGGAGAGGAGGGGGCGCGGGAAACCGTGCCCCCTTTTTCTTTGTGTGGACGGGAGGCGTTTCGCAATTCTCCACCGTTATCCCGGCGAAAGCTGGGATCTCACTGCCTTGTCAAAAGCCTTCCCATGCGGCTCGCAAGAACAAGGGAGATCCCAGCGTGCGCTGGGATGGCGGGTAAGAGCTACCCGTTCCTCCGATAGGTGTCTGTGGCTAGGAGCAGCGCTGCGGCGTCGCCAGGGGCGATCGTGGCGGTCACGTCCTTCTCCCCCGCATCCTTGATCCGGAAGCGCCAGCCGGTCTTGTGGCGGGCGATGGCGCGGATGGTGGGCTCGTCGAGCTCGAAGGCGAGGTCGACGGTGCGGACGCAGTCCACCGCATGGGCGCTGCCGGGGCAGGACGGGGCGCGATGACGGATGGTGTTGAGGCCGGTGCGGGCGACCGCGTCGCCGTCATGATAGTGGACCAGCGCATAGTCGCGCTGCGGCCCCAGATAGCGCAATTGCTGCACCAGTTCGAAGCGGGTCAGTCCGCTGGCCTTGTCGACATGCGCGCGCAGATGCGCGGTGCCCCGCGTGGCGCGGTCGGGGGCAACGAAGCCATCGGCCGCCGGCGTGGTGGCGAGGGTCGCCACCGCGTCATGCGGCCGATCGTCGATCTGCACGATGCCGGGCGGCCGCGCGGCGGCCATCCCGGACAGCAGGGCGGCGGCGATCAGGAAACGGCGCATGCCGGGCCTGTCGCCGCTGGGCGCTCAGCGCTTGGCGTAGTCGCGGGCCTGGCGCTCGTTGCTGCAATCGGCGGTGCCGGTCGCGACGGTGGTGGCGAGGCGGCTGCCGCTCGGGTTGTTGTCGCGGGCGGCCACGCAGGGCTTCGGCGCGATCGGGCGATAGGCGATCGCGTGCATCTTGCCCGGCGGGGTCGCGATCACCTCATGGGTGCGGGCCAGGTCGGTGGTGGCGACGGCCGGGGCGGCCAGCGCGAAGGAGAGGGCGGCGGCGAGAGCGAACTTCTGCATCGGTAACTCCATTCTAGATTGGAGTCCGAGCTAGGTATGGCGCATTGCTCTGTAGTCTCGCCGATGTAACATAGTATGTCCGCCCAGGTTCGGCCGGGCCCTGTTGATGTTGTCGTGGATCGTGGAGAAGCCTCGGAAGCCGTAACGACCCGTTAGTCTGACGTTCAGATTTCCCGAATATATCAAAGTATTGCTCCCGCGCGCGGGAGACGATTTTGTGCGCTGCGGTGGTTGACGCTTCCCCCCACCGTTCATAATTGCGTAGCCTGTCGGATAGATTGAGGCATGATTTAGTGGCGTCCAATACCGTCCTCCTTGTTGAAGACGATCCCTCGCTGCGGGTGCTGACCGCGCGGGCGCTGCAGGAGAATGGCTACACCGTCTGCCCGGCATCGACCGCTCCCGAGATGTGGATCGCCTTCGGTGCGCAGCCGATCGACCTGATCCTGCTCGATGTGATGCTTCCGGGCACCAACGGCATCGAGCTGTGCCGCCAGATTCGCCAGAAGAGCGACGTGCCGATCATCTTCATCAGCGCCAAGGGCCATGAGACCGATCGTGTCATCGGGCTGGAGATCGGCGCCGACGATTATCTCGCCAAGCCCTTCTGCACGCGCGAGCTTGTGGCGCGTGTGCGCGCCGTGCTGCGGCGCGGAAAGATGGAGCGCGACACCGATCTCGGCCAGCGCTCCGAGGCGCGATTCGATGGCTGGCATGTGAATTTCCCGCGCCGCGAACTGCGTTCGCCGACCGGCGCGATGGTCGATCTGACCGGTGCCGAGTTCGATCTTCTGTCCAGCTTTGTGCACAACGCCCAGCGCATCATTGCGCGCGAGCGCCTGATCGAACTGTCGCGCACCCGGCTCGGCGATTCGTCCGACCGCAGCATCGACGTGCTGGTCAGCCGCCTGCGCCGCAAGCTGCAGAGCGGCGGCAAGGCCGCGCCGATCACCACGGTGCGCGGCGTCGGCTATATGCTCAACGCCGAGGTCGTCCGGGCTTGATCCACCTCATGCGGCCAAGCTTCGGGCTTGCCCGGAGGGTCCTGTTCATCCTGCTGCTGACGGTCACCGCCGAATTCTTCATCAGCACCCTGCTCTACGAACGCGCCAGCCAGTTCTCGCTGCGCGAGGATGAGGCCCATCGCCTCGCCGAGCATCTCGTCATCGCCCGCAAGCTGGTGGCCGAGCGGCCGCCGCGCGAACGCGCGATGATGGCGTCGCTGCTCACCACCGATCGCTATGTGGTGCGCTGGGCGCCCTCGCTGCCGCCGCCGACGATCCTGGCCCCCGAGCTGGGCGAGATGCGCCAGCAGATCCTGGCCTGGGAGCCGTCACTGGCCAACGCCAATCTGCGATTGCGGCTGAAATCGCCCGGGCTGCGCTCGGTGGTGATGGGCGGGCTGACCCTGCCCGACGGCAGCTGGATCCATTTCGGCACGCGCGACGTGGTCAGCGGTTGGGATCTCGCCTTGGGCCGGGTGCTGCTGGCGCTGGTGCCGGCGATCGCGCTGGTCATCATCGGCAGCCTGTTGATCCGCCAGACCCTGAAACCGGTGCGCATGCTCGCCGAGGCGGCCGAGCGCTATGGCTATGGCGACCGGGTGATCCTGCCCGAGATCGGCAGCGGCGACATGCTGCGCGTGATCAAGGCGTTCAACGGGATGCAGGACCGTATCCAGGGGCTGATCAGCGACCGCACCCGCGCGCTGGCCGCGGCCGGGCACGATCTGCGCACCCCGCTCGCGCGCCTGCGCCTGCGAATCGAGATGATCGGCGACGGCCCGACCCGCGGCGCGATGGAGCGCGACGCGATCGAGATGGAGCGGATGCTGACCGCACTGCTCACCTATCTGGGCGGCGACGAGAGCGACGAGCCGGTGACCCGGGTCGACGTGGCGGTGATGATGGCGACCATTGCCGACACCGCCGCCGACGAGGGGCAGCGGGTCCGCTATGAGGGGCCTGAATCGCTGGAGGCGAATGTCCGCCCCTATGAACTCAAGCGCGCGGTCGGCAATCTGCTGAGCAACGCGATCCGCCATTCGCGCAGCGTCGTGCTGACCGCCGCGCAGGATGGCGAGCGGCTAATCCTGCAGGTGAACGATGACGGCCCCGGCATCCCGCCCGATCGTCTGGCCGACGTGGTGCAGCCCTTCGTGCGGATCGGCAATGCGCGCGAGAATGGCGGGCTGGGCCTGGGCCTGGCGATCGTCGAGCGGATCGCTCGCTCGCACCACGGCGATCTGCGCCTGTCGAATCGCAGCGCGGGCGGCCTGTCGGCCGAGATCAACCTGCCGATCGTGGGGCCGCGCGCCTAGCTGTCGCCGGCCCGGCGAAATATTTCTCGCTGGCGCCGAAAAAACCGGATTCAACCGGGCAGAAGATCTGACGCTACGGGACCGGTGGTGCAGTGCCGGCTGCCGGTGGAGCCAAGTCCCTGAAGCAGCAATAATTCCTTACATTGGCGCCGCTGTGCAGCAAAACGCTTTCCCTATCTCCTGATGGCAATTGCCGCCCCTGCGGCATCTACATCAGGAGCAAAAAATGAACGAGCTGATCGGCCGTGTGTTCAGCTTCCAGGAGCATGTGTTCGGCAACCAGAGCGAGCTTTACACCAAGCTTGCCCGGGACGGACAGAGCCCCAAGGCGCTGATGATCTCGTGCGCGGATTCGCGCGTCGTCCCCGAACATCTCCTCCAGGCCGCCCCGGGCGACTTGTTCGTCTGCCGCAACGCCGGCAACATCGTGCCCCCCTTCTCGCAGGCCAATGGCGGCGTCTCGTCGACCGTCGAATATGCGGTGATGGTGCTGGGCGTGCGCGACATCATCGTCTGCGGCCACTCCGACTGCGGCGCGATGAAGGCGCTGGTCAACGACGGCTCGCTCGACGGCATGCCCAACGTCGCCGCCTGGCTGCGTCACTCGCACGCCGCCCAGAAGGTGGTGATGGATGCCTATCCCGGCATCGACACCGCCGAGAAGGCCCGCGTCCTCGCGCTCGAGAACGTCGTCGCCCAGTTGGCGCATCTGCGCACCCATCCGTCGGTCGCCTCGGTGATCGCGCGGGGCGAGCTGGCGCTGCATGGCTGGTTCGTCGACATCCACGCCGGTGAGATCCTCGGCCTCGACGGTGAGACCGGCCGCTTCGTGCCGCTGACCGCCGATCGTCCGCTGCCGGTCGCCCTTCCCGCCGCGCAGCGCCTCGCTGCCGACTTCGCGATCGCGGCCGAGTGATGCTGGACCGTCTCAAGGCGAGCATCGCCACCAGTGGCACACGGGATTTCACCGCGTCGATCGTGGTGTTTCTCGTCGCGCTGCCGCTCTGCATGGGCATCGCGATCGCCTCGGGCGTGCCGCCTGAGAAGGGTCTGATCACCGGTATCATCGGCGGCATCGTCGTCGGTTTCCTCGCGGGTTCGCCGCTCCAGGTCAGCGGCCCCGCCGCCGGCCTGGCGGTGATCGTGTTCGAGATCGTGCGCGACAAGGGCCTCTCGGCCCTCGGGCCGATCCTCGTCCTCGCGGGCCTGATCCAGTTCGTCGCCGGTGTCTTCAAGCTCGGCGGCTGGTTTCGCGCGATCTCGCCCGCGGTGGTGCACGGCATGCTCGCCGGCATCGGCGCGCTGATCGTCGTCGGCCAGTTCCACGTGCTGTTCGACGCCAAGCCGCTCGCCAGCGGCCTGCAGAACCTGGCCGCGATGCCGGGCCGCCTGCTCGATCTGTCGCTGTCGAACGTCGCGCAGACCGAGATGGCGGTCGCCATCGGCCTGATCACCGTCGTCACGATGCTGGCCTGGGAAAAACTGCGGCCCAAGTCGATGAAGCTGGTTCCCGGCGCGCTGCTCGGCGTGGTCGCGGCCACCGTCGTCGCCACCATATTGGGCCTGGCGGTCACCCGGGTCGACGTGCCCGAGTCGATCGTCGCCGCGATCGACGCGCCGGGCGAGGGCTTCCTGGCCCAGATGCTCACCCCCAGCCTGATCACCACCGCGATCGCGATCGCGTTCATCGCTAGCGCCGAGACGCTGCTCTCGGCGGCCGCGGTGGACAAGATGCACGACGGCGTGCGGTCGGACTATGACAAGGAGCTGCGCGCCCAGGGCGTCGGCAACCTGCTCTGCGGCCTGGCCGGCGCGCTGCCGATGACCGGCGTGATCGTGCGCAGCTCGGCCAACGTCCAGGCCGGTGCCGTCACCCGCGCCTCGGCGATCCTGCACGGCGTCTGGATCCTCGGTTTCGTCGCGTTGCTGCCCTGGCTGCTGCGGAGCATCCCGATGGCCGCGCTCGGCGGCGTCCTGGTCGTCACCGGCTGGCGTCTGCTCGGCATCTCGCATGTCCGCCATCTCTTCCATGTGCATGGCGCGCTGCCGGCCTTCATCTGGGTCGCCACCTTCGTGATGGTGGTTGCCACCGATCTGCTGACCGGCGTGCTGGTGGGCCTGGGTCTCTCGCTGGTCGAGCTGATCCCGCATGCCCGCCGCCTGCGCCTGAAGGTCGACACCCGCCACGAGAACGACCTCAGCGAGGTCAAGCTCGATGGCGCCGCGACGTTCCTGACCTTGCCGAAGCTGTCGAGCGTGCTCGAATCGATCCCGGCCGGCCGTCCGGTCAAGCTGGACATGCGCAAGGTTCCCGCGATCGACCACAGCTGTGCTGAAATGCTGGCCGAGTGGATCCAGCGCAGACGTTCCGGAGGGACGCAGGTCAACCTCGACTGCGACGCCCAACACCTCCGGCGCATGGCGGCCTGACCTTACCCCAACAAGGGTCAGTGTTGCACCGGCGCCACGCCATGTCCCCCATGGGCGTGGCGCCGGACCTAGCAATGATTTGTCACGATTGAGAAACCTTCGGGCCGAGTGGCCTGCCGATAATGCTCTCGTCACTGATCGACAGGACCCAAAAATGAGGTCCTGCGGCAGCGGCGAAGGAGGGACGATCCACACTTAAAAAGGGGATTGTCTACATGCGTTATCTGTACATCACCGCCGCCGCCCTGGCGCTGCTGGCCTCGAAGCCGGCTCTCGCTCAGGAGGAAAGCGGTCCGATCAGTGTCACAGGCACGTTCGGTCTGGCTTCCGACTACCGGTTCCGCGGCGTTTCGCAGACCGACAAGGAAATGGCTGTCCAGGGGGGCATCACCATCAGCCACGAAAGCGGCTTCTACGTCGGCACCTGGGGTTCGAACCTCTCCGGCTGGGGCACCTTCGGCGGCTCGAACACCGAACTCGACATCTATGGCGGCTATGCTGTCCAGGTCACCGAAGCGGTGAAGCTCGATGCCGGCCTGACCTGGTTCATGTATCCGGGCGGCGCCAACAAGACCGACTTCGCCGAGCTCTACCTGAAGCTCAGCGGCACCGTCGGCCCCGTCAGCCTGCTCGGCGGCGTCGCCTATGCGCCCAAGCAGGAAGCGCTGGGCCGCTGGTATTTCTCGGGCGCCTCGGCCTCGACCGGCGTCTATGACCGTCCGGGCGACAAGGAAGACAATCTCTACATCTGGGGCGACATCGCGGCCGGGATTCCGGACACGCCCATCACGGTGAAGGGCCATGTCGGCTACTCGAACGGCAATTCGGGCCTGGGCCCGAACGGCACCAGCGTCGCCCCGACCGGCAAATATCTCGACTGGCTGGTCGGCGTCGACCTCGCCATCCCCAGCACCCCGCTGACCGTCGGCGTCGCCTATGTCGACACCAACATCAGCAAGAGCGAATCGGCCTATCTGCTGCCGAACTTCTCGTCCACGAAAAATGGTTCGTCGATCGCGAGCGGCAAGATCGTCTTCGCGCTGACCGCCGCTTTCTAAGGAAGTGGAAAGGGGAGGGGGCGTCCGGGCGACCGGGCGCCCCTTCTTCGTTTCAGAAATCCAGTTCGAAGCGGGCGCCGGTGACGTGCAGCCCATAATCGTCGCGGCCCCCGGCCAGGGTGGGCGCGTCCGAATAGTCCAGCCAGCCATGGTTGAGATTGAAGCGTAGATTCTCGATCGGCGCCCAGATGATCGCCGCCAGGAAGGCGTTCTGCCGCCCGCCGCGAATGGCGGCGCGCGCATCGTTCAGGTCGAGATAGTCGTAGCGCAGGTTGATCTGGATCGCGCCGATCCCGCCTTTGCCCAGCGGTGATGCCGGCTTGGTCGCGCCGAAGATGCCGTTGCGATAGGCGCGGCTGTCGCCCTTGGTCAGGAAATAGCCGACCTCGGCATAGCCGCCGAAGAAGCGCGGATTGGGGCCGGCCGTCGCCGCTTCCAGCCAATGCACCTCGCCGACCGCGTGCCAGGGGCCGGAAATCCCGGCCAGCTCGGCGCCATAATGGGTCTCGCGCGAAACGGTGAGCGCAGGCGTGCCGATCAGCCGGCTGTTGCTGGTGTGGAGATAGGGGCGCTGGCGATAGCGCACCGGCGCATCGGCCAGCCGGTTGAGCCAGCGGCGGTGCGCCGAGGCCCCGAAATGGGTCTGCACTCCGCCGATCTTCGGCGCGTAGACGATGCGCCCGTCGAGGCCGTAGCTGTTGTTCTCGTCGCCGCCCGCCGCGCCGTCGCTGTCATTGGCGAGTGCGGTGATGTCGTCGCTGAACAGGCCGGCCTGGAGGAGCAGGTCCTTGTGGCGATATTGCACGGTCGCGCCCAGCCGCCGCTCGAAGTTGAAGGCGTCGGTGAAGGCGGCGCGCTCCATCAGCGAGCCGCTGGTGTCGCCGGTCAGTTCGTCGAGCGACTGGAGCGAGTTCTGGTTGCCCAGCGCCACCTGCCAGGGGCCATGTTCATAGGTGATGAAGCTGTCGACCAGGTCGACCTTGTTGTCCGACAGCTCCAGTTCCAGCTTGTAGCCGAAGCCGCTGCCCAGCTTGCCCTCGCCGCCCAGCCGGATGCGGCGATATTCGACGGATGTACCGAGCCCACGGTCGGACAGGCCCTTCGGACGCCAGACCTGGCCGATATCGGCCTGGAGCCGGCCCTTCACCTTGAAGGCGCGATCCTCGCTGATCCACTGCGGCGAGCCCTTCCAGCTGGTGATGGTGGGGGCAACGGCCGGAGTGCCTGCAGGCGTCGGTGGGGTGGGATCGGGCCCGCCCAGCCGCGCCTCGATCGTCGACAGCCGGGCGCGCAGCGCGCGCACCTCCTCGCGCAGCGCGGCGGCCTCCTCGGCGCTCAGCGGCTGAGCCGCTGCCCCAGGCGAGGCAAGGGCAAAGGCGCAGCCAAAGGCCGCCAGACGAGGAAACAGGGGCATCGGGGGGAAGCGGTAGCTGTGGGGGCCGCTCAGCGCAATGTGGCGCGATAGCGGTCCACCGCCATCAGCAGGCCGGCGGCCTCGGCGGGGACGATCGCATCGTGCCAGTCCTGGCCGCTCTCGTCGCGCAGGCGGAAGGCCCAGCGCTCGGCATTGCCGGGGGCATAGCGCGCGGCGATCGTGCGCAGCTCGTCCTCGCCGATCTCGAACGACATCCGCTTGCTCAGCGAGCAGACATGCCAATTGTCCTCGTTCGGGCAATGGTCCCCGCTGTGGTGGGCGGCTAGCAGCGGCTTCTCGACGATCCCGTCGGCGCCCTCATAATGGACCGCGACATAAGAGCGCCGGGCGCCCCAATAGCGGATCGACTGATGGACCTCGTAGCGGACGGCGCCGCTCTCGCGGTCGACCAGCGCGCGCAGATGATTGTCGGTCAGCAGCGGCGCGATCGGCGAGCGCGGCGAGGGGTGATAGCCCTGCTCGGTCGATAGCGTCACCGCCGGTTCCAGCGCATCGCCCTTGGGCGTGATCGCGGCGCTGAAGGCCTCCGGCGTCATCGCGGCGAGCCTGCGGGGCAGCTTGTCGGCGGCGGCCGGCGCGGTGGCCAGCAGGCCGATCGCCGTCATCATCACCGTTGAAATCCAGGCCGTCCGACGCATAGCCACTCCATGGGAAGCGGCGGGTGCCGCAGCCTCTAAAATGCTGCTGACGCCTTTCCCGGGCTTGGCTGGAGTGCGACAAAATATTGCCCACGGGGGAGTGGGCCTCCGGTTCTCGGGCTTCCTCTACGGAATCGAGCGCGATCGGGTCAGTCGAGATCCTGCGCGGTGACGAGGATTTCCACATCTCCGCCGAGTTCGCGGAAGCTGCCCTGGTCGAACAGCCGCTGCGCGGCCTCGCGGATGCGGGGGCGCTGGAAGTTGAGCAGGCTGGCGAGCGCCTCATGCTCGGCATCCTCGGCGAGCTTGAACATCGCCGCCCGGTCGAGCCGCACCACGGCGGGCTGCCCGCTCACCGAGGCCATGAAGCTGGGGAGGATGATCTCGGCGACATAGGAGCCGAGTTCGAGCGGGGTGGATAGCTCGGCTGAGCTGCTCATCTAGTCCTCCTGCTGTCGGTGTTTGCCGCGAAGGTCGACCTTGGGGGTCGAGCCTCGGGCATGACGGTGGAACGCCGATCGGCCGCCAAGGTTCCGCTACGGGAGGAGGGGATCGCGCTATTTCAAAGCGTTGCTGCCAACAGGCCGTCCGCCAGCAGATTCTGGGCGCGCAGATCCTGCCAGAAGGCCGCCGATATCGGCAGGTCGAGCGCCTCGACGTTGCGCTGCAGGCTGGCGACCGTACCGACGCCGAGCAGCACCGTCGCGACCGCGGGGTGGAGCAGCGGGAAGTGCAGCGCGGCGGCGGCGAGCGGGACGGCGTGGCGCTCGCAGACCGCTTCGAACGCGCGGACCCGCTCGACGATCGCGGGCGGTGCCTCGGCATAGTCATAGCGCGCGCCGGGCACCGATCCGGTGGCGAGGATGCCCGAGTTGAACACGCCTCCGACGACGATCGACACGCCGCGCTCGGCGGCGCGATCGAACAGCGGCAGCGCGCTGGTCTGTTCGAGCAGGGTGAAGCGGCCCGCGAGCAGGAAGATGTCGGGGTCGCCATAGTCGAGGCAGTCGAGGCAGGCCGCGGTCTCGTTGACGCCCAGGCCATAGCCGGCGATCGCGCCGCCCGCGCGCAGTTCCTCCAGCGCCTTGAGCCCGCCGTGGCGGAAGGCGTCGAGCTGGCGGGGCGCGTCGGCGCCGTGCAGCATTTCGCCGATGTCGTGCGCCAGCAGGAAATCCACCCGATCGAGCCCCAGCCGCTGCAGGCTGTGCTCGAACGAGCGCATCACCCCGTCATAGCCATAGTCGTAGCGGCTGTTGAACGGGGCGGGGTTCTGGAAGATGCCGTCCTCCTCCAGCCCGCCGAGCGCCGGGGCGAGCAATCGGCCGACCTTGGTGGAGACGATATAGTCGTCACGCGGCCGTCCGATCAGTGACGCACCCAGCCGGCGTTCGGCAAGGCCACGGCCATAGAAGGGGGCAACGTCGAAATAGCGCAGGCCCGCGTCCCAGGCGGCGTCGACCACTGCCTCGGCCTCGGCGTTGCCGATCGTGCGGTAGAAATTGCCGAGGCTCGCCGCGCCCAGGCTGACCGGCCCGACGCGGAGGCCGCTGCGGCCGAGCGGCCGGGTCGCGCGATCGAAGACCATCGTCGGGCCCGCCTCAATAATAGGGGACGCCGGCGAGATGCCGGCCGTCGGGGAAGCAGAAATATTCGAGGAAATGGCCGAAGGTCGGCCGCGCATCGGCATAGGCGAAATGGCCGCCGAACACCGGATGGTCGATCGGCATCGCCCATTGCGCCCGCGCGTCCGCCACCGCCGCCTCATAGTCGGCGAGCGCCGCGAAACAGCGGCCGATATGGTGGAAGGCCATGCCGAAGCCCTCGGCCGGCATCAGTCCCTGGTAGATGCCGATGTCGCCGGCCAGCGGCTGAATCACCTCGAACTGGGTGGCGCCCTTGAAGGCGACGGCGAAATGGCCATGGGCGATGCGGTCGGGCCCGGTCGGCAGCTCCAGGTCGCGGAGCTCCTGGAAGGGCCCCATGCCATGCTGCTCGCGCAGCAGGCCGATCGCCCTGTCGAAGTCGTTGGCCACATAGGCGACCTGATAATAATCGCCGCTCATTCCCATCCTCTCTTCGACAGGGCTTTCGTCTCGTCGGGCCGCCCGGCGAGCGGGCGGCCCGATCGCCGTCAGAAGCTGTACTTCGCGGTCACCCCGTAGAGGCGCGGCTCGGCCGGGGTCTCGTAGACGCCGGTGTCGCCCGTCGAGATGAGCTGGACATGCTTCTTATCGGTCAGGTTGGTGATGAACCAGCCCAGCTCGATCCGGTCGTTGGGCGCGGTGATCGTGCCCGACAGGTTGACCAGGCTGAACGCCGGCTGCGCCGCCGCGCGCAGCTGGCCGCCGCCGCCCGCCGAATAGTCATATTTCGACGTGGTGCGGGCCGCGAGGGTGATGTCGCCCTTCCAGTCCGCCGGCAGGTCGAAGCGATAGGTGACGCTGCCGCTCGCCGTCCAGTCGGGGGCGTGGGGCAGGCGGAACCCCTTCAGGTCCTCGGCGGTGGCGGCGAGCGTGCCCGTCACCGGGTTGATGTCGTACACCGCCGCATTCGGGAAGCTGCGATAGCGCCCATGGGTATAGGCGCCGCCAATGTTCAGGGTCAGGCTCGAATCCGGGTTCCAGTCCAG
>CAUTRN010000089.1:0-13867 GCA_963540925.1 uncultured Sphingomonadaceae bacterium | reverse complement strand
GGTTCGTCTCCGCCTTCGCTTCCGCGGTCGCCCCGCGCTTCAGCCACTTTGCCATCGTCTATTCCTCCAGGATCAGTTGTTCTCGGGGGCGGCCCATTTGCGTTCGAAGGCCCAGACCTCCTCGAAGCCGATCAGCGAGCAGAAATGCTTGAAATCGAAGATCGGGCGATCGCCGCCGCTGCCGTCGCCCTGCTTGAGCAGGGTGAGCGCGTCGCGCACCGCCGCCGCCGCGGCGAGGCTGGCGAGCGCCGGGAAGATGCCGATCGAGAAGCCGATCGCCTTCAGGGTCTCGACCGGCAGGATCGGGGTGATCCCGCCCGAGGCCATGTTGGCGAGCACTGGCTTGTCGCTGTTCGAGCAGACGATGCGCATCTGCTCCTCGCTGGTCAGTGCCTCGGGGAAGATCACGTCGGCGCCGGCTTCGGCATAGGCGTCGAGCCGGCGCCGCATGGCATCGAAGCCCTCGCTCTGCATCGCGTCCGACCGGGCGATGATCAGGAAGTCGTCGCTGCTGCGCGCGTCGACCGCGACCTTGATCTTCTCGACCATGTCCTCGACCGGCAGCACTCGCTTGAACGGGGTGTGGCCGCACTTCTTCGGGAATTGCTGATCCTCGAGCTGGATCGCGGTGACGCCCGCCTGCTCATAGCCGCGCACCGTGTGGTGGACGTTGAGCAGGCCGCCATAGCCGGTGTCGGCATCGGCGATCACCGGTGCCGTGGACGAGCGGACCAGGGTGGCCATCCGGTCGGTCATCTGCGTGACCGAGGCGATCCCCGCGTCGGGCAGGCCAAAGGCCGAGGCGGTGAGCCAATAGCCGGTGCCGTAGACGGCATCGAAGCCGATCTCGTTCGCGACCACTGCGGTGATCATGTCCTGGATGCCGGGCGCGGTGATGAACTCGCCCGCCTGCAATTTTCTCTTGAGTGCCGGATCTGCCATGTGTCCCTCCACCTGGGCTGGCGCCGCATGGTGGCGGCCGCTTGGTTCGTGCCTAGCGGGGGCGGGATGACGCTCAATCGTCGCGCCGACGACGTTCGCCTGGCGAACAAATCTACTCCGCCGGCAGCTCGGTCATCTCGCGGCCGATCTGCTGGGCGGTGTCGCGCAGGGGGCCCAGGAAGCGCTTGATCGCATCAGGCACCGACACGGCATTGGCGAAGAACACCATCGCCAGCGCGCCCAGCAGGGTTTCGCCCTCGAACAGCGGCACCGCGATCGATGAGGTCTTGCCCGGATTGGCCGAATAATGGGTGCGCGTGACCGCGGCATAGCCCTGGGCGCGGATCTTCTCGACCGCGTCGCCGCTCTCGAACTCGCGCAGCGTGAGCGGGTCGATGCCCTGCTGCTTCTGGCGATATTGCTTGAGCAGTTCCTGCTGCTCCTCGGCCGAGGCATGGGCGAAATAGACCCGGCCCGAGGCGGAGGGAAGCAACGGCACCTGCCAGCCCGGATAGTAGTTGGAGAAGGTCAGCGAGGTCATCGTGCTGGTCGAGTCGCGCACCACCATCGCCTGGCCCACCCGGGTGACCACGCTGATCGGCCAGTCGATCTGCTGGGTCAGCTTCACGATATGCGGCCGCGCCGTCGTCACCAGCCGGTCGTGATTCTGGAAGCCGCAGGACAGGGTCTGGATCAGCGCGGTGGGGCGGTAGCGCTTGCGCGTCGGCTCCTGCTCGATCAACCCCTCGTCGATCAGGGTGCGGACGATGCGGGTTGCGGTGGGGTGCGGAATCTCGGCGCTGCGCGCGATTTCGGTCAGCGAGAGCGCCCCGTTCCGGTTGATCGCCTGCAGCACGGCGATGCTGCGCGAGATCGCGCGGATGGACCCGTCCTTCTCGGCCTTCTGATCGACTTCCATGCCGCGATGGTCTTTCGCGCGCCCGCGCAAGTCAAGCGACCCCGCCCGCGACCCCCGCGAGACGTTCGCCAGGCGAACAAAAGGGACAAGCGGTTCGTCAGCCGGGCGGCCCCGGTGCCACACACTTTCCCATCCTTTGGGGAAGTAGCAGGGAGTGACGATGCGCAAAGTCGAGGTTCTTGTCGTGGGAGCGGGGCCGGTCGGCACCACCGCCGCGGCTCGCCTGGCGTCGATGGGGATCGATGTCATGATCTGCGAGGCGCAGGCTTCTTGCGCCCATGACCTGCGGGCGTCGACCTTCCACGCCGCCACGATCGAGATGCTCGACGAGATCGGCGCCGCCGACACGCTGATCGAGAAGGGGCTGAAGGCGCCGGTCTACCATATGCGCGACCGCCGTACCGGCGACACGCTGGCCTTCGACCTGACCGAGCTGAGCGACCATACCCGCTTCCCCTTCCGGCTCCAGTGCGAGCAATTCTACATGGCCGACATGCTCGCCCAGCGGATGCTGGACGATCCGGCGATCGAGATGCGCTTCAACGCCCGCCTCGTCGACGTCCGCGAGACCCCCGAGGGGGTGATCGCGACCTTCGAGGATGCCGAGGGCCAGCGCAGCGAAGTGCAGACCAAGTTCCTGGTCGGGGCCGACGGTGCCCATTCGGTGGTGCGCACCCAGATCGGCGTCGGCTTCGAGGGCTTCACCTATGAGGAGAAGTTCCTGAGCCTGTCGACGGCCTTCCCGATCGAGGACGTCGTCTCGAACCTCTCCTATGTGAACTATATCTCGGACCCCGAGGAATGGCTGGTGCTGCTCAAGGTGCCGCGCTTCTGGCGGGTGCTGGTGCCGGCCAGCGGGCAGGAGAGCAACGAGGCGCTGCTGTCCGACGCCAAGTCGACCGAGGTCTTCTCGCGCATCGTCGGCGACCGTCCGGTCGAGGTGGAATATCGCCAGATCTATCGCGTCCACCAGCGCGTGGCCGAAAGCTTCATCAAGGGCCGCATCGCGATCATCGGCGATGCCGCGCACCTCAACAATCCGCTGGGCGGCTTCGGCATGAACAGCGGCATCCACGATGCCTGGAACCTGGCCGAGCGGCTCTATTCGATCCTGCGCAAGGATGGCGACGAGGGCCTGCTGGGCCTGTTCGACCGCCAGCGCCGCCAGGTGACCAAGAGCTTCATCCAGGCGCAGACGATCGAGAATATGGCGCTGATGGAGCAGGGCCCCGGCGAGGCGACCCGCCGCCGCCGCGAGCGGATGGCGCAGATCCACGCCGATGCCGAGCTGCGCCGCAAATATCTGCTGCGCCAGGCGATGTTCGAAAGCCTCGATGAGGCGGCAGCCGTTCAATAACGGAGATCAAGGCGATGCAGAAGCGCAATGCGGACGTTCTGGGCTGGCGGATGAAGTTCGGCGTGCTGGGCCCGTCGACCAACACCGTCGTCCAGCCCGATTTCGACGACCTGCGCCCGGTGGGCGTGACCAACCATTATAGCCGCATCATCGTCGACAACGCCCAGGCGGTGTCGAACGAGACCTTCATGGCCGGTGCGTGGGAAATCAGCCACAACACGCTCGACGCGGTGCGCGGCGTGATGACGGCGGCCCCCAACTATCTGGTGATGGGCATGTCGGCGGTCACCTTCTTCGGCGGGGCCGAGGGCGCGGTGAAGTGGCGCGAGAATGTCGAGCAGGTCTCGGGCCTGGGCGTCTCGACCGGTTCCGAGGCCACCGCCGCGGCACTCAACGCCTATGGCGGGATCAAGAAGGTGGCGTTCTTCTCGCCTTATTATCCCACCGCCAATGCCGAGGTCCGCACCTTCCTGTCGGACCATGGCTTCGAGACGGTGCGCGACATTCCGCTGCAATGCCCGTCGTGGCGCTCGATCGCCGAGGTGACCCCGGAGCAGATCCGCGACACTTTCCGCGCGCTCGACGGCGACGATGTCGACGCGCTGATCCAGTGCGGCACCAACGTCAACGCGATGCGCATCGCCGCCGCCGCCGAGCTGTGGCTGGGCAAGCCGGTGATCGCGATCAACACCGCCACCTACTGGCACGCGCTGCGCGCCAACGGAATTCAGGACAAGGTCGCCGGTTATGGGCGGCTGATGGAGGAGTTCTAAGCCATGGCCGGGATGAAGAAGACCGAGACTCCGCTGCAGCGCATCCGTTCGTCGGAGCGCGAGTGGGAAAAGCTGGGCACGCACGGCCTGCGCCGTCAGCTGCTGGGCTATGACGAGGCCAGCGGCCACGTCACCTCGATCGTCGGCATCCCGGAAAACTGGCGCGGCGGCGGCGTCGCCCATTATCATGACGGGGTCGAGGAGGTCTTCATCCTCGAAGGCTCAGTCACCCTCGACGACAAGCATTATTGGAAAGAGGGCGACTATTTCTACCGCCCCGCGCGGATCGTCCATGGCCATGACGAGAAGTCGCACATTGGCGCGCTGGCGCTGACCCGCAGCGACGGCGTGCTGGTGCTCAACCTCGTCCATGATCCGGCCGAACCCGGCGAATATCCGCTGCCCGACGCGCATGACCCGCGCGGCCATGTGTTCAGCCTGCCGATTGCCGAGGTCGAGGCCGGCCCCGATGCGGCCTATCCCGCCGAATGGGGGATCAAGCCGCTGAGCGCCGACCCCGAGAGCGGTGCCCGCACCATCATCGCCGAGATCCCGGCCGGCTGGGAGGGCGAAGCGCCGACCCTGGGCGTCGACTGGGAAGCCTTCATCATCGGCGGTTCGGTCGACGGCGCCGCCGGCGAATTCGTGCCGCACGACTATACCACCGGCCAGCCTGACACCCCCGTGCTGGGCGCGACCGGATCGGCCGAGGGCTGCACCGTGCTGATCTGGCAGTTCGGCCGCGACGCATGAAGGCGGCGCGGCTCTACGGCCCGGCCGATCTGCGCATCGTCGACCTGCCGATGCCCGAGGCGGGCCCCGGCCAGGTGCTGGTGCGGGTGGCGGCCTATGCCCCCTATGGCACCGACCTGGGCGTCTATCTCAACCGCTATGGCCGCTATGTCTCCGAATATCCGGTGGGCATCGGCGCCGATTTCTCGGGCGTCGTCGCGGCGATCGGTGAGGGTGTCGAGGGGCTGGCAGTCGGTGACCGGGTCGCGGCGCTCGCGCTCGATCATTGCGGCGCTTGCGGCAACTGCACCAAGGGCCGCACCAATCTCTGTCTGTCGCCCGATCACAAGCGCCCGGCGCGCCAGACCTGCTGCGAGGAATATGTCCTCGTCGCCTGGCGCAAGCTGGCGAAGCTGCCCGACGCGGTGGGTTATGAGGATGCCGCGATGCTCGCCGGCGTCGTCGACGCGCTCAACGCCTTCGACAAGCTGGGGCTGAAGGCGGGCGACCGGGTCGCGATCGTCGGGGTCGGCGCGATGGGGCTGGGCGCGATCGCCACCGCCCGCGCGCTGGGCTTCAGCGTCGCCGCGATCGGCGGACGTGGCAAGCGCGCCGAACTGGCCGCCACCTTGGGCGCCGACCTGGTCGTGCCGATCGCCGAGCATGGCGAGGACGTCTCGGCCAAGGTGCTCGCCGCCGAACCGGCCGGCTTCGCCGCGGTGATGGAGACCACTGCCACCGACTGGGGCATGGGCCAGGCCTTCGCGATCGCCGCGCCCGGCGCGGGTGTCGCGCTCACCGGCGGCGGGGCGCTGCCGGTTGCCAATTGGGACATCGTTGATCGCGAGCTGCGCATCTTCGGCGTGCGCGCGGGGCCCGACCAGGCCGGCGCGCTGCGGCTGATCGAGGCGGGGCTGCTCGACCTCAAGCCCAGCGTCGGTGCGCGCTTCCCGCTCGACCGCGCGGACGACGCCTTCGCGCTGCTCACCGGCGAGGAGGGCAAGGATATCGGCCGGGTGATCATCGAGATCTGGGCCTGATGCCGACCCTCTACGAGAAGCTATGGGATGCCCATGTCGTCACCGATCATGGCGACGGCACAGCCTTGCTCTATGTCGACCGGCACCTGCTCCATGAGGTTAGCACCCACCAGTCCTTCGTCGCGCTGCGCGAGCGCAACCGCCCGGCGCGCCGCCCGGCGGCCAATCTGGCGGTGCCCGACCATGGCGTGCCCACCGACGGGCGCAGCGCGGAGCTCCATGGTCTCGCCGCCGCGCAGGTGGCGCAGCTGGCAAAGAATGCGCATGACTTCGCCTTGCCGCATATCGACCTCGACGATGCGCGCCAGGGGATCGTCCATGTCGTCGGCCCCGAGCTGGGCTTCACCCTGCCGGGCATCACTTTGGCCTGCGGCGACAGCCACACCTCGACCCATGGCGCCTTCGGGGCGCTCGCCTTCGGCATCGGCGCCAGCGATTGCGCGACGGTGCTGGCCACCCAGTGCATCGTTCAGAAGAAGGCGCGTACCATGAAGGTGCGGCTCGACGGCTCGCTGCCCGCCTGGACGAGCGCCAAGGATGTCGCGCTGCTGCTGATCGGCCGCTTCGGCGCCGGCTTCGGCACCGGCTATGCCGTCGAATATCAGGGCGAGGCGATCGCCGCGATGGACATGGCCGCGCGCATGACCCTGTGCAACATGACGATCGAGGCCGGCGCGCGCATCGGCCTGGTCGCCCCCGACGAGACGACCTTCGCCTATCTCGACGGCCGGCCGATGGCGCCGCAGGGCGCCGCCTTCCAGGCCGCCGTCGACTATTGGCGGACCCTTCGGAGCGATGCCGACGCCGTCTATGACGCGAGTATCTCGGTGAACGTCGCCGACCTCGCCCCGCAGGTCACCTGGGGCACCAACCCGCAGGACGCCGCCGCTATCACGTCGCGGGTGCCCGACCCTGAAGCGATGGCCGACGAGGCGAGCCGCGCCCAGGCGCGCCGCGCGCTCGATTATATGGGCCTCGCCGCCGGCACCGCGCTGGAGGATGTGGCGATCGACAGGGTCTTCATCGGCTCCTGCACCAACGGCCGGATCGAGGATTTGCGCGAGGCGGCGAAGGTGGCCGAGGGCCGCCATATCGCCAGCCGCGTGCGCGCGCTGGTGGTGCCCGGCTCCACCAGCGTCCGCCGCCAGGCCGAGGCCGAGGGGCTCGACCGCATCTTCACCGCCGCCGGCTTCGAATGGCGCGAGGCGGGCTGCTCGATGTGCGTGGCGATGAACGAGGACCGGCTGGCCCCCGGCGAACGCTGCGCCGCCACCTCCAACCGCAATTTCGAAGGCCGTCAGGGGCGGGGCGGGCGCACCCATCTGATGAGTCCGGCGATGGCGGCGGCCGCCGCCGTGACCGGCCACCTCGTCGACGTAAGGGCGCTGATGGCATGAAGCCCTTCACCCGCATCGAGGCCCCGGCGCTGGCGCTGGTCGAGGACCGGATCGACACCGATATCCTTTTCCCCGCCCGTTTCCTGCTGCTGATGGAGAAGGCCGGGCTCGGCCGCTATCTCTGCTATGACCGTCGCTTCGACGGACAGGACCGGCCTGTCGCCAACCCCGTCGACGCCGCGATCGACGCGGGCGCGGGCATCCTGCTTTCGGGCAGGGATTTCGGCTGCGGGTCTAGCCGCGAGCAGGCGGTGTGGACCCTGGCTGACGCCGGCTTCACCTGCGTGGTGGCCGAGAGCTTCGGTGAGATCTTCGCCGCCAATTGCGTGCGCAACGGCGTGCTGGCGATCCAGCTCGACCCGGTGACGATCGCGGCGCTCGCCGCAGCGGCCGAGATCGGCCCGCTGACGGTCGACCTGTCGGGCCAGACGATCGGGCGCGGCAATGTGCTGATCCCCTTCGACGTCGATCCGGCGGTGAAGGCGCGGCTGTTGAACGGCTGGGACGAGATCGACATGATCCTGTCGCGCTCCGCCGACGACATTTCCGGTTTCGAGGCGGGCCAGCGCACGGCCCAGCCATGGCTATATGAGGATGGACGATGAGCGAGGATCTTGAAGCCAATTATGCCAAGGCGTTCGGTCGCCGGGTCGGATTCGGCGACAAGCTGGCGCTGATCCTGATCGATTTCGTCGAGGCCTATTTCGACGAGAGCTGCGACCTCTATGCCGGGGTCGAAGACGCGCTCGCCTCGGCGCTCCGCGTCCGCGAAGCCGCCAAGGCGGCGGGCGTTCCGGTGATCCTGACCAACGTCGTCTACCATCCGCTGGCGATCAACGGCGGCCGCTTCTTCGAAAAATCCAAGCCTTTGCGGTACTTTATCGAAGGCAACCCGATGGGCGCCTGGCCCAAGGGGCTGGAGCCGCAGGCCGACGAGCTGGTGATCTCGAAGCAATATCCGAGCGCCTTCTTCGGCACCTCGCTGGCCTCGACCCTCACCTCGCTGGGGGTCGACAGCGTGCTGCTCACCGGGCTCAGCACCAGCGGCTGCGTGCGCGCCACCTGTGTCGACGCGATGTCGCACGGCTTCCGCACCACCGTGGTCTCGGACGCCTGCGGCGACCGCCATGCGGCGCCGCATGAGGCGAATCTGTTCGACATGAACGCCAAATATGCCGACGTGGTCGGCGAGGCCGAAGTGGTCGAGCATCTGCGCAAATTGGCCACCGCGAAGGCCTGAGCGTGCGAAAAGCGCCTCGGCCATCGGCCGATCGGCCTACTCCATTGGTTTAGTTGCCGCCCCGCCGGATCGGGTCGATCACCGATCCCGACGGGTGTTTGGCAACGCACGATCCGCGTGAGCGGGGCAAGGCAGGGGCGGGCGCTACGGCACCCGCCCCTTTCCTTTTGGGGAAGGGGTGGTGATGTTCGCCAGGCGGTGAAAAGGGCGCGAGGCGGTTCCGCCAGGCGGACGGCCTCTTCAATCTTCGGGCTTGTTCGGAGTGAGGGAATCCAGGACGTGAGGACCGTCGAAATCGTCGAGGTCGGCCCGCGTGACGGGCTGCAGAATGAGAGCGAGATCGTCTCGACCGCGGACAAGGCGGCGATGGTCGCCCGCGCGATCGCGGCCGGCGTGCGCCGGATCGAGGTGACGAGCTTCGTCAACCCGCGCAAGGTGCCGCAGATGGCCGATGCCGCCGAACTGCTCGCGGCTCTGCCCGAGGTCGAGGGCGTCACCTATATCGGCCTGGTGCTCAACCGGCGTGGCGCCGAGCGCGCGCTGGAGACGCGGGTGCACGAGCTGGGTGCGGTGTGCGTGGCGAGCGATAGCTTCGTGATGCGCAACCAGGGCCAGACCTCGATGGAATCGGTCGATGTGGTCCGCGACATCCTGGCGCTCGGCCAGGGTGTTGGGCGCAGCGCGCAGGCGACGATCGGCGCGGCCTTTGGCTGCCCCTTCGAGGGCGAGGTGCCGCCCGCGCGGGTCGTCGAGATGGCGCGCCGCATCGCCGAGGCCGGCCCGCGCGAGATCGCGCTCGCCGATACGATCGGCGTTGCGGTGCCGGACCAGGTGACCGAGCTGATCGGGCTGGTCCGCGACGCGGTGCCCGGCATCCCTATCCGCTGCCATTTCCACAACACCCGCAACACCGGCCTCGCCAATGTCTGGGCGGCGGTCGAGGCCGGCGTGGCGACGATCGACGCCTCGCTCGGCGGGCTCGGCGGCTGCCCCTTCGCGCCGGGCGCCGCCGGCAACGTCCCCACCGAGGACGTCGAATATCTGCTCGCCCGCTCGGGCGTCTCGACCGGGCTCGACCTGAACGCCCTGATCGAGGCGAGCCACTGGTTCGCCGGGGTGATGGGCAAGAAACTCCCTTCGATGGTCGCCCAGGCGGGCGGCTTTCCCCGTGCCGCATGATTCCGGAGAATTGAAAATGGCATATCGTCTCGGCGTGGACGTCGGCGGCACCTTCACCGACCTGCTGCTGCTGGAAGAGGAATCGGGCAGCTTCTGGCGCCACAAGACCCCCTCGACCCCGGCGGACAGCTCGGTGGGCATTTTGAACGGCGTGCTGGCGATCTGCGAGAAGGCGGGGGTCACCCCGGCCGATATCGAGACCTTCCTGCACGGCACGACGGTTGCCACCAATGCGGTGCTGGAGGGCAAGGGCGCGCGGGTCGGTCTGATCGTGACGAGCGGCTATCGCCAGATCATGCAGATCGCCCGCTCCTATGTGCCGGGCGGCCTCGCCGGCTGGATCATCTGGCCGAAGCCCGAGCCGCTGGCGGCGCTGGTCGACACCTTCGAGATCGCCGGCCGCCTGGATGCGCGGGGCAATGAGATCGAGCCGGTGAACGATGCCGACATCCGCGCCCAGCTGGAGAAGCTGAAGGCCAATGGGGTGGAGGCGCTCACCGTCTCGCTGATGAACGCCTATCTCGACGGCCGCCACGAACGCCGGGTGGCCGAGATCGCGGCCGAGGTGATGCCCGACATCCCCGTGTCGCTCAGCCATGAAGTGCTGCCCGAGATGCAGGAATATGAGCGGACCCTGACGACCGTGGCCAATGCCGCGGTGCGCCCGGTGGTGGGCCGCTATGTCCGCAACCTGCGCGCCAAGCTGCGCGAGAGCGGCATGGCCGGGCGGCTGGCGCTGCTCCGCTCGGACGGCGGCCTGATGTCGTCGGAGATGTCGGAGGAGCGGCCGGTGTCGCTGCTGATGTCGGGCCCGGCGGGCGGCGTCACCGGCGCGCTGTGGGTCGGCAAGAATGCCGGCATCCGGAACATCCTGACGCTCGACGTCGGCGGCACCTCGACCGACGTGGCGCTGATCGAGAATCTCGAGGCGCGCCGCGTGCGCACCACCGAGGTCGGCCATCTCGCGGTGCGCGCCTCGGCGCTCGACGTGAAGACGGTGGGTGCTGGCGGCGGATCGATCGCCTATGTGCCCGAGTTGACCAAGGCGCTCCGTGTCGGCCCGCAGTCGGCGGGCGCGATCCCGGGGCCGGTGGCCTATGGCAAGGGCGGGACGCTCCCGACCGTGACCGACGCCAATGTCGTGCTGGGCTATCTGCCCGAGGCGCTGCTCGGCGGTACCTTCAAGCTCGATCGCGACGGTTCGATCAAGGCGGTGCAGACGATCGCGGATGCGCTCGGCATCGGCCTGTTCGAGGCCGCGCGCGGCATCATCGACATCGTCAACGAGAATATGTTCGGCGCGCTGCGCATGATCTCGGTCCAGCAGGGCTATGACCCGCGCGACTTCGCGCTGATGGGCTTCGGCGGCGCAGGACCGCTCCATGTCAACGCGGTCGCCCGGCTGATGGGCAGCTGGCCGGCGGTGTCGCCGGTCTCGCCCGGCGTGCTGTGCGCGCTCGGCGACGCGACGACGCGGACCCGCACCGAGACGGCGCGCAGCTTCTCCAAGCGCTTCGCCGAGACCAGCGAGGCCGAAGTGCTCGGCATCCTCGACGAGATGCAGGCCCAGGTCGAGCAGCAGCTGCGCAGCGACGGCGTGCCCGCCGACGAGATCACCAGCCTGTTCGAGATCGACGTGCGCTATGAGGGCCAGGCCTTCGAAGTGCCGCTGGCGATCGATCCGGCGACCCTGCGCCGCGACGGCCTGGCCGGCATCGCTGCGCGCTTCGACGAGGAGCATAAGCGCCTCTTCACCTTCAACATGGAAAGCCCGCACGAGCTGGTGAACCTGCGCGCGGTGGCGATGGGGGCGACCCTGGACCTGCCGGCGGCCGAGCTGCCCAGGGGCGATGGCGATCCCGCCCAGGCGAAGATCCGCGACCATGAGATGTGGCTCGACGGCGAGCTCAGGCCGGCGGTGATCTACGACCGCGCCAAGCTCGAACAGGGCGACCGCATCCCCGGCCCCGCGATCGTGATCGAGATGGACTCGACCACGCTGATCGAGGGCGGCTGCGTCGCCACCGTCGACCATGTCGGCAACATCCTGATCAACCTGGCCTGAGGGAGGCGAGCATGCCCGCACGGATCATCGAGACCAACCCCGCCCCCTTCGCCAGCCAGCCGATCGACCCGGTCACCCTGGAGGTGATCGAGAATGCGCTGCGCAACGCGCGCATCGAGATGGACGCCACCCTGGCGCGCACCGCCATGTCCCCCGGCATCCGCGAGCAGGGCGACAGCTTCCCGCTGATCGCCGACCATGCGGGCCGGATGATCGTGGGCCAGTTCGGCTCGTTCATCGACGGCTTCCTGCGCGGCTATGACGGCACGATCGAGGAAGGCGACATGTTCCTCATGTCCGATCCCTATTCGGTCGAGGGCGCGATCAGCCATTCGAACGACTGGATGGTGCTGCTGCCGGTCTATCGCAGCGGCCGACTGCTCGCCTACACCGCGATGTTCGGCCACCAGTCCGACATCGGCGGCAAGGTGGCCGGATCGATGCCGATCGACGCCACCTCGATCTTCGAGGAAGGCGTGCGCATCCCGCCGGTGAAGATCTATGCGAAGGGCCAGTATAATGGCGACCTGGTGAAGCTGGTGCTCCACCAGTCGCGCAAGGCCGACTGGTGCGCGGCCGACCTCAACGCGCTGATCGCCGCCTGCCGCGTCGCCGCGCGCCGGGTGGAGGAGATGGCCGATCGCTTCGGCGAGGATCTCTACGTCTCGGCGACCGAGGAACTGCTCGCCCGCAACCATCGCGCGATGAAGCAGCTGATCGCCAGCTCGATCGGCGAGGCGCCGGTGAGCTTCGAGGATTTCATCTGCGACGACGGCATGGGCTTCGGCCCCTATCGCATCAAGTGCACCATGCGCCGCGAGGGCGACAAGGTGATCCTCGATTTCGCCGGCACCGATCCGCAGAGTCCGGCGGCGATCAACTTCTACCTCAACGAGAACATGCTGAAGATGTTCTTCGGCATCTACATGATCATGGTGTTCGACCCGCAGATCCTGTTCAACGACGGCTTCTACGACCTGATCGAGGTGCGCATCCCGCAAGGATCGCTGCTCAAGCCGAACTTCCCCGCAGCACTTTCGGGCCGCACCCATGCGCTGGGCCGCATCTTCGACATCCTCGGCGGCCTGCTGGGCCAGAAGACCCCCGAATTCCTGAACGCCGCCGGCTTCTCGTCGAGCCCGCACCTGTTCTTCTCGGGGATGGACGGCAAGGGCGACTGGTTCCAGCTGTTCCAGATCGGCTTTGGCGGCATTCCCGGCCGGCCGATGGGCGACGGGCCCGACGGCCATTCGCTGTGGCCGGGCTTCACCAATGTGCCCAACGAGTTCCTGGAGCGCTATTTCCCGCTGGTGATCGAGCGCTACGAGACGGTGGCGGATTCGGGCGGCGCCGGCCTCCATCGCGGCGGCAACGGCATCAACATCACCTACCGCTTCACCGAGCCGGGCGTGATCGCGATCCATGACGATCGCTGGTTCACCAAGCCCTGGGGCGTGAACGGCGGCAAGCCCGGCGCCCGCGCCCGCAAGATCCTGGAGAGCGCCGACGGCACCAGCCGGATCGTCTCCAACAAGCTGGAGAACCTGCCGGTGAAGGCCGGCGATCGTCTCCACTTCATCACCTGGGGTGGCGGCGGCTGGGGCAACCCGCTCGACCGCGACCCGGCGCTGGTCGCCAAGGAGATCGCGCAGGGCCTCGTCACCGTCGAGGGCGCGCGCGCCGATGGCGTGGTGATCGTCGACGGCGCCGTCGACGCGGCGGCGACCGCCGCGCTGCGGGCCGAGATGGCGGCCGATGCGACCAGTGACGTGTTCGACTATGGCGGCGACATCGAGAGCCTGCGCGCGGCCTGCGAGGCCGAGACCGGTCTCCCCGCGCCGACCCAGCCGGTCTGGGCGCACGCGATCGCCGCCGAATAAGAAGAGGGAAAGACATGACCGAACAGGCCAATCGCGGCCCGCTGAGCGACATCCGCGTCATCGAGCTGGGCCAGCTCATCGCCGGCCCCTTCTGCGGCCAGCTGCTCGGCGACATGGGCGCCGAGATCATCAAGGTCGAGCCGCCGAGCCAGGGTGACCCGATGCGCAACTGGGGCGCGGGCGAGCATAAGCTGTGGTGGGAGGTCGTCGCCCGCAACAAGAAGGCGGTGTCGGCCAACCTCCGCATCCCCGAGGGGCAGGAGCTGGTCCGCAAGCTTGTCGCCGAGGCCGACATCCTGATCGAGAATTTCAAGCCCGGCACGATCGAGAAATGGGGTCTCGG
>CAUTRN010000088.1:0-14427 GCA_963540925.1 uncultured Sphingomonadaceae bacterium | reverse complement strand
AGATGCAGCGTAGTCTCGTGGGCTCGGAGATGTGTATAAGAGACAGCCCATCTCCCCACCAACGTTCGCCTCGGTGAGACCCGGAGGCCCCACCCCCGTCCCCTCCCCTGAAGGGGAGGGGTGAAGTCTCTCAACCGCCCGCCTTCAGCCTCCCCAGCAGCGACATCGCCTGCGCCATCGCATCGGCGAAAGGCTGTGCCCCCGCGCCGTCGGAAATCTCGGCCCAGCGCTCGGCGATCAGCTCGGCCGACACATCCTCCACCGGCACCTGGATGCCGGGGGTCTCGACGATCTGGGTGACGCTGAACAGCCCCGCCCCCGCGTTGAGCACCACGCCGCTCGGCGCGTCCTCCGACACCAGATAGACCACGCCGGGCGCGACATTCCTAGGGTGCATCCGCTCGCGCACATCCTCGGGGATCATCGCCTCGCTCATCCGGGTGGAGGCGAGCGGCGAGATGACGTTGACGCGGACATTGTTCTTCGCGCCCTCGATCTTGAGGGTGTTCATCAGCCCGACCAGCCCGGTCTTGGCCGAGCCGTAATTGGCCTGCCCGAAATTGCCGAACAGCCCGGCGGCCGAGGTGGTGGTGACGATCCGGCCATAGCCATTGCCGTTCATATGATCCCACACCGCCTTGATCGCGCGCGCGGAGCCGAGCAGGTGGACGTCGATCACCGCCGCATAATCCTCGATCGCCATCTTCTTGAAGCTGGAATCGCGCAGGATGCCGGCATTGGCGATCAATATGTCGACCTTGCCGAACGCTTCGATCGCCTGGGCGACCATAGAGTCCATGTCGGCCTGGCTCGACACCGATCCGCCATTGGCGATCGCCCGGCCGCCGGCCGCGCGGATCGCCTCGGCCACCGCCTCGCCCGCGTCGGACGAGGCGCCGACGCCGTTGACCGAGGTGCCGAGATCGTTGACCACCACCGCCGCGCCGCGTCGGCCCAGTTCCAGCGCATATTCGCGGCCGAGCCCGCCGCCCGCGCCGGTGACGATCGCGCCCCGCCCGGTGAAATCCAGCTTCGCCATAGTTCCTCTCCCGTGCCCGCTTTCCGCGCTATTTCCCGAAGCTCAGCCCCAGCCATTCGGCGACGATCGCGGGGCGCTCGGCGCCCTCCACCTCGACCTGCAATTCCTGCGTCACCAGCAGCCCGCCCGACTTGGGCTCGACCGCGGTGACCGACAGGCGCAGGCGGATGCGCGACCCGGCCTTCACCTGGCCGGTGAACCGGATCTTGTTGAAGCCATAATTATAGCCGTGGCTGATGTTCCCATATTCGAAGATGTCCATCATCATCTTGGGCAGCATCGACAGCACCAGGAAGCCATGGGCGATCGTGCCCCCGGCCTCGCGCTCGGCGCGCTCGACGTCGACATGAATCCACTGATGGTCGCTGGTCAGATCGGCGAAGCGATCGATCATGCCCTGGTCGATCGTTTCCCAGCCGGAAACGCCGATTTCCTGGCCGACGAGACCGGGCATGTCCGACAGTTCGATGATGCGTGGCATATGCCTCTCTCCCGCGCGAATCCGTTCTTTCCAATCCTCCGGGAAAATTACTGATCGACCGATTAATTACAAGCCCGGCGCGACCATCTGGCATGCCGTCGAGGTTGCTGATATGCCGATAAATTGAAACATCGAGCAATATTCGCCGCATGGCCAAGCAAGTCCCCTCTTCCCCCCGCCCCGCCGGCCGCCGCGGCCGGCCGCCGCTCAGCGAACTCGAGCAGCGCGCCGACACCCGCGACCTGCTGATGGACGCCGCGCATGCGCTGATGGCGGAGAAGGGCAGCGCCAATTTCTCGCTGAGCGAGATCGCCGAGCGCACCGGGCTGAGCAGCGCGCTCGTCCAATATCATTTCGGCAGCAAGGAAGGCCTGCTGGTCGCCCAGATCGCCCGCTTCAGCACCCGCGCCATCGCGCAGATGCGGGAATTGACCGAAGCCGACCTGCCCGTCTCGGTGAAGCTGCGCATGCATATCGGCGGGCTGGTCAACGCCGCCTTCGAGGCGCCCTATATCACCCGCCTGCTCCACACGCTGATGAAGAGCGAGGCCGAGGGCATCTCGCACAGCGTGGCCGATCTGCTCGTCCGCCCGATCTACGAATTCCACAAGACCCTGCTCGAACAGGGCCTGCGCGAGGGCGTGTTCCAGCCGATCGCGCCGATGGACTTCTATTTCATCGTCACCGGCGCCTGCGACACGATGTTCTGGCGGCAGAATGCCTGGCGCGAAGTGTTCGCGATCGACGAGGTGACCCAGGAGGTGAAGCGCAGCTATGCCCGCTCGGTCACCGCGATCATCTTGAACGGGATCAAGGTCACGAAGTAAGACGCCGCCATGTCGCGCGGCAACCGGGCCATCATGGATCGTTTCCTGCAAGCCGTCTTCTCGGGCAACCGGCTCACGCTCAGCGCGCTGGTCCATCGCGATTTCGAGCTGATCCAGGGCCGCCTGCTGCCCACCGCCGGCCATTGGCGCGGGATCGACGGGCTGCTCCGCTTCGTCGAGGTCTTCCAGCAGGATTATGATCCGTGGGAGATCGACGTGCGCGGCTATTATGAAGCGCCGTCGGGCGCGATCGTGGTCGACCTGGTCTGGAACGCGCGGCTCAAGCGCACGGGCGAGCGCATCGAGACGAGCATCCTGGAGAAATGGGAGTTCGAGGACGGCAAGGTCCGGCGAATCCAGCCGCACCATTTCGATCCGCTGCCGCTGGAATAGCGCTTCACCATCGTCGCTCCGGCGGAGGCCGGAGCCGCCACGAAATGTGCGGCCGCCTTGCCGCAAGAGCCGGTAGCGGCTCCGGCCTCCGCCGGAGCGACGATGGTTTTGAACAGTCGTTGTCTCACCGTCACCCCAGCGAAGGCTGGGGTCCATGTCTCTCTTCACCCGAGATGGCATCTGAGGAGGCAGCAGACATGGATGCCAGCCTCCGCTGGCATGACGCCAAATGGAAGAGAAGCACGACATCGGAAAATTACCGGACAATATGTCCATTAAAATTTGGACAAGCCCGCCAAATGTTCTAACCTCCCCGCCTCGCCCCCACACGGGGCCAACCGATAGGCTGAGCCGATCGGACACAAGGGAGGGGAAAGCCCATGGCGGACGGCGCATCCGTGAACGAAGACCTCGGCGCGCTCGGCTCGATCCGTGCGGCGAGCGGGCGGCCGTCGACCGTGGGGGCCGCGCTCGTGCTGTTCCTCTCGCTCTCCGGGGCTGTCGTCAGTTCATTCCAGGCGGCGGTGGTGGCGCCGCTCGCTTCCAGCATCTCGGCCCATTTCGGCGGGGGCGACGACGGCGCGCTGATCGCCCAGCTCTGCCTGACCCTGCCGACTATCGGGGTGATGATCGGCGGCCCGCTCGCCGCGATCTGGATCGGGCTGCTCGGCTATCGGCCGGTGCTGGCGGGCGCTGTGACGATGATGGTGCTGGCGGGCACGGCGGGCTTCTACCTCGAATCCGCCACCCTGCTGCTCGCCTCGCGCCTGCTGGTCGGGCTCAGCATGGTCACCGCCTTTTCGTGCATCATCGCACTGTGCGGCCTGTTGTTCCGGGGCGAGACGCTGTCGCGGCTGATGGGCTACCAGAATGGCGCGGGCGCGTTGATGGGGATGACCTTGATGCTCGTCTCGGGCCAGGTCGCGAGCGCCTTCGGCTGGCGGGCGAGCTTCCTGATCTACCTCGTCCTCGCGATCTTCCCGCTCGTCGCGCTGATCGCCTGGCTGCCGCCCAAGGCCCCGCGCACGGACAGGAAGAAGGCCAGCCTCGCCGCGCTGCGCCCGATGCTGCCGATGTTCCTGGGCATGACCGCCGCCTATTCGGTGATCTACATGGTGGTGCTGCAAGGTTCGCTGCTGATGGCCGCCAACGGGATCAGGGACCCTTTCACCCAGAGCTGGGTGCTGGCGCTCTCCACCCTCACTTATGCTGCCATGGCGATGCGCTTCAGCTGGATCGAGACCCATGTCACCAAGGGCTGGACGCTCAGCGTCGCGCTGGCGCTGATCGCGGCGGGGCTCTTCTCGCTGGGCGGCAATCCGGCGCTGTGGGGGGCGGCGATGGGCAGCCTGCTGGTGGGGTCGGGATCGGGCATCGCCTCGACCTGGCTGATCCGCGGCATCGTCGCCAACGCGCCCTCGAACATCCGCGAGCAGGCGGTGGGCTTCGTCGCGCCGATGAACAATCTCGGCCAGTTCCTCAACCCGCTCTACATGCAACCGCTGCGCAGCGCGATCGGGGTGCAGGCGGCGCTGGCGGTGATGGGCGGGGTGGTGCTGATGGTGGCCGGCGCACTGGCGCTGGTGCGGCGGGGGCGGATCGACAAATAACCCACGTCATTCCCACGAAGGCGGGAATCCATATTCTCCGAACCGCGAGAATCTCCTGCCCTTGAGAATATGGATCCCCGCCTTCGCGGGGATGACGCAGGAGCGGCTAACCCAGCACGACCTCCTCAACGCCCAGGAAGCGCGCCTCGCTGAACAGGTCGCCCGGCGCGATGTTGCGGAACCACTCGATCCGCGCCTGCATGGCGTGGGGATCGTCGAACCAGACCTCGGTGATCGCGTCGTGCCGCCACTCGCCGCTGTCACGCGGCAAGGGATGGTTCTGGACATAGGCCTGGCCCCGCGCCGCCTCCGGGATCGGCTGGACCGTGCCCGACGTCGTGGCCGCCCGCCCGGCATGGCCTCGCCAGCCCGCCGACATCTCGGCCAGGGTCAGTCCCTTCGCCCGGCGCGCGAGGGCGACATGCTTCCATTTGCGCCGCCCCACCTGTTCCCAGCGCGCCGCCAGCCAGCCGCCGCCGCGCTGGATCACCTCTTCGGCGAGCACCACCTGCGCGGGATCGGGGGCTTCCGCTTCCCACACCTCGTACCGGGTCAGCGCGCCGGCATCGGCGAACCACTGGACGAGATAGCCATCCTCCCGCGCAGCTGGGTCGAGCGGCGTGCACAGAGTCGTGCGGAAAGGGCGGAGATCGACAGGGGCGGCCGGAGGTGCCCCGGCCACCCCGAAGACGAAGCGCTTGACCATCACGGGTAGAGGTCCGGGTTCACGAAGGCCGGACGGCCGCCCTTGATCACCATGCGGCGCCGGTCGGCCCGCTGGAGCAGAGCGATGTCCTCGGTCGGGTCGCCGTCGATCACCAGCAGGTCGGCCACCACGCCCTCACGCACTTCGCCGATGTCCTGGCCCAGCAGCGCGGCGAAGTTGCGGGTGGCGGTGTGGATCGCGGCGGTGGGCGAGAGGCCGCATTGGTCGACATAGCGCTGCATCTCGGCGGCATAGGTGCCGTGCCGGGTCCATTGATGGCCGAAGTCGCCCCCCGCGACGATGCGGATGCCGGCGCCGCGCATCGCCCGAATCCCGGCGATCTGCGCCTCCAGTTCCTGCGGATAGCCGGACTTCTCGATCTTCTCCGGGGTCACGCCCCAGGGTTCGGCATGGCCGTTCACCATCGCCCAGAGATAGTGGATGCCGGGGCAGACCCAGCTGCTGTCGCGATGTTCCTCCAGGGTGCGCAGCGCCGCGTCGTCGACGAAACAGGCATGGTGGATGATCCGCACCCCGCAGCGCGCCGCCATCGCCACGCTCTCCGATCCGCGCGCATGGACGGTGATGAAGGCGCCATGGGCGGCGGCCTCGTCCACCGCCGCGCTCACCATCGCATCGTTCATGTAGAGGTCTTCGGAGGGGAAGCCGTCGACGATGCCGTCGCCCGAGACGAACATCTTGATCGCCTTCACCCCCTGCCCGCACTGCCGCCGCACCAGCTCGCGCATGCCGGCCGCATCAAGCGCCACCTCCATCATCCCGCCGTCATGGCCCAGACAGCCGGGCGCCGTGACCATCGGCCCGCTCGGCACGATGCGCGGGCCGGCGATGTCGCCCCGGTCGATCGCGGCCCTGGCGAGCAGGTCGTCCTGCGGCTGGGAGACCCCGGCGCCGATGATCGTGGTATAGCCGCTCTCGACATAGGTGCGCGTCACCGCCGCGACGTCGAGCGCATGGCGGTCGGCCGGAGCATTGGCGACGGCGAGATGGTCGAACACGAAGTCGAGCGGCCAGCTGATATGGGTGTGCGCGTCGCCAAGGCCCGGCAGCACCGTGGCACCGCCCAGGTCGATCACCCGGCACCCGCCGGGATCGATCGCCAGCCGCCCGCGCGACACCGCGGCGATCCGCTCGCCCTCGATCAGCACGTCGCCGTCGAAGGGGCGCTCGGCCTCGTCGCCGGTGCAGCTCAGCACCCGGGCATGCCTGAGCAAGATGGCCTCGCGCATCCTCTTCTCCCGCGCCCATCCTGCGGCGGATCGGCCCCGCTGTCTTGATCCGTCGGCCCCAGCGCGATCCACCCCAAAGCCTGGAACAGAGCCGCGCTGCGTGCTGGCCCAAAGGAAAGCCCCGCCGCCGGGTGATGCCGACGACGGGGGCTCTTCCTCTGGAGGAATGGACGATCAGAAATCGAAGGTGAAGTTCATCCCATAGGTGCGCGGCGGCTGCAGCTCGCCATGATCGGCGGTGCCGCTGCCCAGCTTGGTGATGTAATATTTCTCCTTGCCGATATTCTTGGCCCAGAGCTCGACGCCCCAGTTCTTGGTGACCTTCCAGCCGATCGAGCCGTTCACCACCTGGAAGGAGCCCTGCTCCAGCCGGTTGTCCTGCTCGAAATAATAGCCGCTATTGTGGCTGAACAGCAGGTTGAACGACAGTTCGCCGTCATTGCCCACCGGCGTGGTGTAGGACATGCCGGCGCTCATCGTGAACTTCGGCGACAGCGGCGTGCGCAGGCCCGTCGCCGACATCAGGCAGGTGCGGTTGCCGCCGGTCCGCGCGCCCAGGCCCAGGTTCGGGCTGGCGCAGGCGGTGGCCGCCGGAGTGCTGGCGGGCACCAGCACCGTGTTGGGGAAGGTGAAGGGCGCGCCGTTGAAGGTGCCGAACTTCGACTTGGGCAGATAGTTGAAATTGCCGGTGAACAGCAGGCCCTGCGCGGGGGCCAGCTGAACCTCGCCCTCAATGCCGTTCACCTTCACGCTGGTGGCGTTGAGCAGGATCGGATTGGCCGCGTTGCCCGGCGCCGCGCGGATCTGGTAATCCTTGATCTTGTAGTGGTAGCCGGCAAGGTTGAAGCGCAGCAGCCGGTCGAACAGCTCGGACTTGATGCCGACTTCGAACGCATCGGTGGTCTGCGGCTTGACCGGCGGACCGCCCGGCGACTGGATCGCCCACAGGCCCGACTTGAAGCCGCGATTGTACGACGCGTAGATGTTGATGTCGTCGGTGATGTCCTGCCGGATCGCGGCGCGATAAGTGACCCGGTTGAAGTCGATCTTGTTCACCAGCGGCGCCGCCAGGATCAGGGTCGTCGTGGTGGGCGTGAACGAGAATTGCTGCGCGTCCAGCGTGCGCTTCTCCTTGGTGTAGCGCAGGCCGCCGGTCAGGTGCGTGGTCGGCGTGATGTCGTAGGAGACTTCGCCGAACGCCGCATAGCTGCGGGTCTTCATGATCGAATTGGTGATCTGGCCGCTGGTGTAGCTGCCGATGAAGGTGCGCTGGTCCTTCACGCCCGCCTTGGCGCGATAGTAGAACAGGCCGACCTGCCAGTTGAGCGGGCCGCCCTGCTGCGAGGCGAGGCGAAGCTCTTCCTGGAAGGTGTTGGTGAGCGACGGGATGCGCAGCTCGGCGCCGACCGAGGGGCCATAGTCGGAATCGATGTTCGACAGCGCGTCGAGCCGGCGGATCGCGGCGATGTTGGTCAGGTTCGCCCAGTCGAGATCGATCTCGGCGGTGGCCGACAAGCCCCACACCTCGATATCGGCATAGCCCGGGTTGATGCTGTTGCGGTTATACGGGCCGACATCGCTGTAGAGGAAGGTGCCCGGGGTCGGGCCGGCGATCACGCCCGGCTGGCCGGCCGCGCTGGCCGGCGCCGCCGCGACGCTGGGGCCGACGATGGTGAAGCCGTTGCCGAAGGTATCGCGCGAATGCCAGTAATCGCCGCCGAAAGTGATCTTGGCCGCCTCGGTGGGCCGCCACACGATCTTCGATCGGGCGCCGACATACCAGCCGTCCATATTGTCCTTGCCGGTCGCGACATTCTTGCCAAAGCCCTTGTTCTGGTCGCGGGCGGACAGCGCGATGTCGGCGCTCAGCTTCTCGGTCAGCGGCGAGGCGACATAGAGCTGGCCCCGGAAGGTCTGATAATTGCCATAGCCGACATTGCCCTTCACGACGACCTCGTCGCCCGGATCGCGGGTGATGACGTTGACGAGACCGCCCGACGAGTTGCGGCCGAACAGGGTGCCCTGCGGGCCCTTCAACACTTCGACCCGCTCGATATTGTTGAACTCGGTGTTCGCCTGGACGATGTCGGGCATGTAGACGCCGTCGATGTAGAAGGCGTTGGCGCCTTCCTCGCCGGTGCCGCCGCTGGTGTTGCCGACGCCGCGGATGAAGAAGATCGCCGACGGGCCCGAACGGGTCATCTGCACCGATGGCACGACCTGCGGCAGCGACAGGGTCGACTGGATGCCGGTGGCGCCCAGCGACCGGGCGGTGATCGCGGTCACCGAGATCGGCACGTCCTGCAGATTCTCGCGGCGGCGCTGCGCGGTGACGACGATGTCCTCGAGACCGCTCGTGCTCTCTTCGGCCGATTGCGGCGTGGTCGACTGCGCCTGAACCGGCGCAGCGACAGATGCTCCCGTGACGGCGACCAGCGCCGTGCCGACAAGCAACGCATTTCTATTGAAAAACGACATACCCCTCTCCCTGATCTTAGTCTTGTCAGGGGTCCGTATAGTTGGCGGAATAGCGATTTTTAATAGTCTATTCGGAATATTGGAGCGTTTGCGCCAGTTGTTCCACGGGTGTCCGCAGGATCAAAAACGATCTTCTAATGCGCCTCATGTGTCGCATTTGGTGATGCAAGGTGGCGATCGATGAAATCGAGGCGATCATTGCCCCACCACATCTCCTCGCCGACGAAGAAGGTGGGCACGCCGAACACGCCCCGCGCGCTCGCCGCGGCCGTTTCCGCCGCATAGCGCTCCACCGTCGCGGGGTCGTCGGCAAAGGCCGCCAGCTCGCCGGCCGCCCAGCCCAACCGCCGCTCGATCTCGGCATGGGTCGCCTCGGCGCCCGGATCGCGGCCCTCGCGCCAGATGCAGTCCCAGGCCTGCTCGACATAGGCATCGCCCTCGCCGCGATCGAGCGCACGGAACAGGCCGCGATTGACCACGCCCGTCATCCCGCCGGGCAACCCCTTCGCGATCGGAAGGCCATAGAGCTCCGCCCAGCGCTGATAGTCCTTCGTGAAATAGGCGAGCTTGGCGGGGATGCGGCTGTTGCTGGGGCCGGTGTTGCCCGCTGCGCGGCGCAGTTCGTGGATGTCGACCGGGTGATAATGGACCGGCTGGCCGTGGCGCCGCGCCATGTCGAGCAGCCGGGCGCGGGCGAGGTAGCCGAAGGGGCTGATGAAATCGAGGTAGAAGTCGATCGCCATGGCCGTGCCTCCTAGGGTGTGGGGCTTGCTCGCCGGATGTCCGCCGCGCCCACCAGCGCCGCATGGTTGCCCCAGCTGTTGCGGATATGATTGACCACCGCGGCGACCTCCTCGTCCGAAAGCTGCTCGCGGAAGGGCGGCATGATCGCCGATCCGTGCAGGACCTGCGCGATCACCTTCGGCGCATCGGCCAGGTTGGCATTGCCGGCGAAAGGCGGCGCGATCGCCCCCTGCCCCGCCTCGCCATGGCAGGCCGCGCAATTGGTGTAGATCGAGCGGCCAAGCTCCGCCCCGACCGGCTTCGCCAACCCCGCCTGCTCCGGCAACGCTGCCAGGATCAGTGCGAGCCACCTCATGCCGAGAGCCGATCGAAGTTGCGCGCGATATGCTCGGCGGTGCGCCAGCTCAGCGCCTGGATCGTCTCGGTGGGGTTACGCCCGCTGGTGCTGGGGAAGAGCGAGCTGCCGAGGATGGCGAGGTTCGGCACCTCATGCGCCAGGCCATGCTCGTCCACCACCGATCGGGCCGGGTCGCGCCCCATCCGCGTGCCGCCGAAGACATGGCTGAACACCGGCGTGGCCGGTGCGCGCATCGCGGTCCAGGCGTGGGTGGCGCCCATCGCGCGGTGGATCTCGCCGAGCTTCTTCTCGAGGAAGTCGGCCATGCGCTTCTCATTGTCGTAGAGATCATAGGTGATGCGGATCACCGGATCGCCCCATGCGTCGCGCGCCACCGGGTCGAGATCGAGAGCATTGGCCTCATAGGGCAGCACCTCCATCTGCGCGTAGAAGCCGCAGACGCTGCGCGCGGCCGTCGCCAGCCATTGCTTGTAGCCCGCCCCCCAGCCGGGCACATCCGGCGGCCGGTTCAGCGCCGCGCCGATCGGCCGGCTCTCGCTGAAGGTGGCGATGTTGGCGCCGCGGATGAAGCCCAGCCCCGCATGGTCGAAATTGTCGGCATAATAATCCTCGAACGCGGTGCCCTGCGCGCCGAGGCCGTTGAACGCCTTCACGTCGACCCCGTCATATTGGCCGTTCACGATGACGTAGGTGTGGGTCATGAAATAGCGGCCAACCTGCCCGCCATTGTTGGCGAGGCCGTTGGGAAAGCGCTCCGAGGTCGAGAGCAGCAACCGCCGGACATTCTCATAGACGAAGCCCGCGAGGATCACGACGCCGGCGGGCTGCTCGCATTCGGCGCCGGCCGCATCGACATAGCGAACCCCGCTGGCGCGCCCCCGCGCATCGGTCAGAATCCGCGTCACCCGCGCCTCGGTGCGCAGGTCGAGCCGGCCGCTTGCCCTGGCCAATGGGATGGTGGTGACGAGCGTGCTGCCCTTGCTGTCGTTCCAGCAGCCATAGCCGCTGCAGAAGCCGCAATAGGAGCAGGCCGCCCGGCCGCCATAGGGTTCGCTGTTGATCGCCGCGGGCTGCGGGAAGGGGTGGAGGCCGAGTTGCTCCAGCTTGGCGTGCGCGAACAGGTTCCAGCCCTTGCGGCGCAGCGGCGGCATCGGAAAAGGCCGGCTGCGCGGCGGCTCCCAGGGGTTCCCGCTGCTATCGCCCGATACGCCGATCGCGGCTTCGACCTTGTCGAAATAGGGTTCGAGCGCATCATAGGAGAGCGGCCAGTCAGCGATCGCCGAACCCCGGGGCAAGGCCGCCTCGCCATAGCGCTCCACCGTCTTCGTGCGGATCGCGAAGTCGGCGGGCGTGAGCCGCCATGAGACCCCGCCATAATGGATGCTCGCCCCGCCCACCCCGTTCATCGTGTAGACCGCGCGCGGCGGCGGGCTGATGGTGGGCGTGTCGGCATTGGGCCGCCAGGTCGGGATCGACCGGTTGATCAGCGCCGCGCCGTTGGCGTTCTGGAGCGCGGGATGGCCGAACTCGTCGAGTTCGCGGATGAAGTCCTTGCTGCTCGCCTCGGGGCCCACCTCCAGCGCCACCACCCGGCGGCCGGCGGCGGTCAGCACATGCGCGGCGATCCCGCCGGCCGCGCCCATCCCCACCAGCACGACGTCGGCCTTGGGAAAGCGCTTCACGCCAGCGGGCTCCCGCCCCAGTCGCCCACCGAGCGCTGGGCGCGGTCGTCGCGGCCGTTCAATCGCTGGGTCTCGGGCGAATAATAGAGCTGGACGCCCTGATAGCCGATCAGCTTCCAGCCGATGAAATCCCGGTTGCCGCCATAGATCGGGTCACAGAGCAGCCCCTCGACCGTGTGCAGCCGCGCGAGCGCGAAAAAGGCCTTGCCGCCATCGGCGAAGGCGCCGCCGGTCAGTTCGCCCTTCTCCATCGCGGCGATCAACGCATCCTGTTCGGCCGCCGGCCGCGTCGCGAAGGCGCGACGATCGAGTTCGCCCAGCCCCTGACGCCAGACGGCGAGGCTCTTGGCATGGAACCCCGCCAGCGCCCGATCAAGATAGGCCGGCGCGCCCGCCTCCACCGCACCACCGCCATACTCGTCGGCCGGGATCAGCCGGGCCATCAGCGCGCGGACCGTCGCAAACTCGGTCTGGGTCAGAACGGTGGGTTCATAGCCGGCCAGCGCTTCGGCCATCGCGTTCGTCGCCGCACCGGCGAGGCCCACGCCAAAACCAGCGCTAAGCCCCGCCTTCATCACCGCACGCCGCGACGTGTCGAGCCTGTCCTCTGCCATGGCGCCTGACTATCAGCCGGCGATGTGGTGCCGACACATGGGATGGTGGATGCGGCAGGCCGGTTGTTCCAGCCACGTCCGCAAAAACATCACCGTCACCCCGGGCTTGACCCGGGGTCCCGCTGCCTTTTCCGCGGCGCGTGGGGAAGAAGAAGCGGGACCCCGGATCAAGTCCGGGGTGACGAGTGGGGAGGAAGGCGTCGATCGCCTACCGCACCACCAGATCGTCGCCGAAGAAGGGCCGGATCACCCCGCCCGCCTGGGCCGCCACCTCATCGCGCGGATCGGATGGGTCGCGGAGCCAGTTCCACAGCAGCCGCACGTCATAGGCGTTGTTCACCGCCGAGCGGCCATGGGCGTTGCGATAATAGCTGCGCACGCGGGGATCGAGATAGACCATCGGCGCCTGCCGCCGGTCGAGCTCGGCATTATAGGCGAGATAGCCCTGGTCGGTCAGGTCGACCGAGTCCTTGCCCTCCAGGATCAGATGCTCGACGCATTTGAGCGCGAAGCGCGCCGCCATCTCCTGGAAATCGACGACGCCCAGGCCGCTGCCCATTGGATTCATATTGGGTCCGTAGATCATGAAGAAATTGGGGAAGCCGGGCAGCATCGTGCCCAGATAGGCGCGCGCGCCATCCTTCTCCCACAGGTTGCCCAAGGTGCGCCCCTCGCGCCCGACGATCTCCATCGGCCAGAGGAAGTCGTTCGCCTTGAAGCCGGTGGCCAGGATGATCGCGTCGACCGCCACCTCCTCGCCCGCCTCGGTCAGCACGCCCTTTTTGGTGAAGCGCGCGATCGGGTCGCTGACCAGCGCGACATGGTCCATCTTCAGGCAGTCATAGATGCTGTAATCGGAATCGATCAGCACCGGCCGGGTCGAGAAAGGCGGCGTGTCGGGGATCATCTTGGCCAGCAGGTCGGGCCGGTCGCCGAACTTCCGGCTCAGCAGCGCCATGCACTGGTCGCGCACCCGGTCATTATCCTCGCTGATGCCGTGGCGCCCCTCCTTGCCGGGGACGACCTGGATCGCGTCCCACAAGCTTTCGGGGCGGGTCTGCCAGCTCGTCTGGAAGCGCAGGAAATGGGCGAGCCAGGGGAAGTTGCGGTCGAGCCAGCCGACCTGCGGCGCATAGGGCGAGAGATAGCCCTTCACCTCCAGGCACCAACTCGGCGTGCGCTGGAACAAAGTGAGGTGGTCCACCTGCTTCACCAGCTCGGGGATCATCTGGTAGCTCGAGGCGCCGCTGCCGACCACGGCCACTTTCTTGCCCGTGAGGTCCAACCCCTCGGGCCAGCGGGAAGTGTGGAAGATCTCGCCGTCGAAATCGCCCTGCCCCTCGAACTCGGGGACATGGCCGCGCGAGAGGAAGCCGACGCTGCTGATCACCGCGTTGGCGGTGCTGGTAGAGCGCCCCTCGGGTCCGAGCGTCTCGATCTCCCAGAGCTGGCGTGCGTCGTTCCAGCGCGCGACGGTCACCTCGGTGCCGAAGCGGATGTCGTCGCGCAGGTCGAAATGGTCGGCGACCCAGTTGAAATAAGCCTCGTTCACCGGCTGGAGGCAGAAGGCGCTGGGGATCGGGAAGCCGATGCCATAGCTGTTGAAATAGATGCGGCTGAGCGAGTCCACCCGCGCGCCCGGATAGCGGTTCTCGTGCCAGGTACCGCCCACCGCATGGTTCTTCTCGAACATCGTGAAGGGGATGCCGGCGCGCTTCAGCCGCACCGCGGCGTTGAGCCCGCCCATGCCGGTGCCGATCACCGCCACCTTGAAGCCGGCCAGCGCTACCGGATCGGGCTCGCGCCGCCAGATCAGCCCGCGCGTCTCCGGATCGAGCCCCATCTGCTCGGTCCACAGGCCGAGCTGGTCGCGCGGCACCGCCTCGCCCACCGCCAGTTCCATGCTGCGGTGGAGACGGTCCATCGGGCCGAAGGGGCAGTCCCCCGCCCCGCCATCGCGATAGGCCTTCAGGAACTCGGCAGCCTTCGCGCGCAGCAGCCCGACATGATCGGGGTCGACGATCCCCGGCATCTGGCCACGGAAGCCGCCGGGCACCATCGCCACGGGCACGGCGGCCACCGCCTCGTCACCGGTGAGCTGGTAGAGCAGGCCGCGCAGCACCAGCGGATCGACATGCTCCAGCGCATCCTCGATCACCGCATCGCTCGCCTGGAGCAATTCCTGCCGCACCATCAACGCCACCCTCTCGTTCGTGCGCGCCCCTTCCCTCCGCTCGTCACCCCG
>CAUTRN010000087.1:0-14849 GCA_963540925.1 uncultured Sphingomonadaceae bacterium | reverse complement strand
CTCCGAATCCTACGACTTCCTGGGCGACGAGGATATCGACACACAGCGCTACATCGACCCGGCCTATGCCAAGGAGGAGTTCGACCGGCTCTGGACCCGCACCTGGCAGTTCGCCTGCCGCGAGGAGCATATCCGCAATGTCGGCGACTATCATGTCTACGACATCGGCACCTACAGCTTCATCATCACCCGCGTCGCCGAGGATGACGTCCGCGCCTATTTCAACGCCTGCCTCCACCGCGGCACCAAGCTGCGCGCGTCGGGCACCGAGGGCAATGCCAGCGAGTTCAAGTGCAGCTTCCACGGCTGGAACTGGAACATCGACGGCACCAACAAGGACGTCCCCTGCCCCTGGGATTTCCCGCATGTCGACCGCACCAAGCTGAACCTGCCCGAAGCCCGCGTCGAGCGGCTCGGCGGCTTCATCTGGATCAACATGGATCCGGAGGCGCCGACCCTGGCCGAATATCTCGGCCCGACGGTGATCGAGCAGTTCAAGGCCTGGAACCTGGAAAACCGCTACACGGTCTGCCACGTCACCAAGCCGATCCCGTGCAATTGGAAGCTCAACATCGAGGCCTTCATGGAGGCCTATCATGTGCCCGACACCCACCCGCAGGTGTGCCCGGCCAATGCCGATCTGAACTCCCAGTACGATTATTATGACGAGCATGTGAACCGCTTCATCACCCCGCTGGGCGTGATGAGCCCGGTCTATTACGGCAAGATCAGCGAGCAGGACGTGCTGGACCAGTGCACCGTCGGCGACACGTCGCTGGTGTCCGAGCGGCCGCAGGTTCCGGACGGCTCGACCGCCCGCCAGGTGATGGCCGACATGTTCCGCGAGATGTTCGCCCAGGCGACCAACACCGACCTGAGCAAGGTGTCGGACTCGGAGATCCTCGACTGCTATTCCTACACGATCTTCCCGAACGCCTTCCTGTTCCCGGGCATCTCGCTGCCGATGGTCTATCGCTTCCGCCCGAACCCAAAGGACCATCGCGAGAGCCTCTATGAGGTGATGTTCCTGCGCCCGCTGCCGCAGGACGGCTCGATCCCCGACACTGCCGAGGCGGTGCATCTGGAGCGCGACCAGAGCTTCGTCGAGGCCGAGGGCATGGATCCGGGCTTCGGCGGCATCCTGGACCAGGACACCGACAATCTGATCCTCCAGCAGGAAGGCCTGGAAGCCAGCGCCAAGCATGGCCTGACCCTGGCCAATTATCAGGAAATCCGCATCCGGCACTTCAACAAGGCGGTCGACAAATACATGGCGATGCCGGCGAAGCGCCCCGACTGGAAGAATCTGCGCCGCTGACGGCACAGCCTTATGACCGGGAGTGAAGCCTTGGCCCGCTCCCCTTGCTTCCGAAGCGCCGGGCCTCGACAAAGGGCCCGGCGTTTCTTTTGGGAGAGGACAGGGTGACAGCCCTCAAGGGTTATAAAATCCTCGAGCTGGCCGAGGGCGTGGCCGGCGAATATGGCGCCCGGCTGCTTGCCGATTTCGGCGCGGACGTGATCAAGATCGAGCGCCCCGGCATCGGCAGTCCGACCCGGCATATGGGCCCGTTCGGGCAGGGTGATGTGCCCGGCGAAACCAGCGGCCTGTTCGCCTATCTCAACACCAACAAGCATTCGGTGGAGCTTGACCTGTCGTCGGACGAGGGCCGCGCGCTGCTGCTGGGCCTGCTCGACCGGGTCGACGTCGTGATCGACGACCATGACGATGGCTGGCTGAGCAAGCTGGGCCTCGATCCCGACACCTTCCTCGACCGCTGGCCGGGGCTGATCCTCGTCTCGATCACCCCCTATGGCCGCCACGCGCCCGAGGAGCGCACCCACGCCACCGACTTCACCGTGATGCACAGCAGCGGCTGGGGCTATCACACGCCGGGCGGCGGCCAGGACGATCGGCCCCCGCTGAAGGGGCCGGGGCGCTTCCTGGCCAGCTATGAGAGCGGGATGGACGCGGGCATGTGCATCGCCGCCGCGCTCTACGAGCGCGAGGCCAATGGCCGAGGCCGCTTCATCGACCTGTCGATGCACGAAGTGATGGCCTCGCGCACCGACTATGTGCTGGCGCAGTTCGTGATCGGCGAGATGAACGTCGGCGACGAGCGCGGCGCCTTCGATCTGGGCGGGCCCGGCGGCATCTTCCCCTGCCAGGACGGCTTCATCTACATCTTCATGTCCACGCCCCAGCATTGGCAGGCCTATCGCGAGCTGATCGGCAACCCGGCCTGGACCGAGGATTATCCCGAGCGCTGGCTGGACCGGGGCCTGACCCCCGAGCGGATCGCGCAATGCCGGGCCGGGCTCGTCGAATGGCTCGCCACGCGCGGCAAGGACGAGGCCTCGGCGCAGGCGCAGGCGCTGGGGATCACCCTGGTGCCGATCAACGACGCCCGCGACATCCTCGCCTCGCCTCAATATGCGCATCGCGCCTATTTCAAGGAGGTCGAGCATCCGGTGCTGGGCAAGGCGCTCTACCCCACCGTGCCCTGGGCGATGAGCGAGACCCCCGCCACGATCACCGCGCCCGCGCCGCTGCTGGGCCAGCATAATGACGCGCTGGAGGCGGGCCGATGACGATGCGCGAGGAGTCGAAGCGCGGCGGCCCGCTGGAAGGCGTCCGCGTGATCGAGCTGACCAAGGTGTGGGCCGGCCCGGAGACGGGCAAGCAGTTCGCCTATCTCGGCGCCGAAGTGATCAAGATCGAGAGCATGGGCTCGCTCGACGTCACCCGCGTGCTCGGGCCCTATGACGATATCGACAAGGCCCCCGGCTTCAAGTCGGTGAACCCCGAGAAGCTGAGCGTCCAGATCGACGTGAAGAGCAAGGAGGGCATACAGCTCATCCGCGACCTGATTGCCGATGCCGACATCTTCGTCGAGAATCTACGCCCCGGCGCGATCGACCGGATGGGGCTGGGCTATGAGGCGGCCAAGGCGATCAACCCCGGTATCGTCTTCATCTCGATGGGGATGTACGGCAATGACGGGCCACTCGCCTATCAGACCGGCTATGCGCCCTGCTTCAACGCGATCGGCGGGCTGAGCGCGCTGGTGGGCTATGAAGGCGAGACCCCGACCGGGATCAACGTGCGCTACGCCGATTCGACCTATGGCACCGCCGCGGCCTTCGCCGGACTGGTGGCGCTGCTTCACAAGCGCCGCACCGGCATCGGCCAGTTCGTCGATGTCTCGGCGGTCGAGACGATGACCTCGATGGTCGCCGATGCGATGATGGATTACACCCTGAACGGCGTCATCCGCGCCTGCGACGGCAACCGCCATCCCGAGATCGCGCCGCATAGCGTCTATCGCTGCCAGGGCAATGACTGGATCAGCATCGCCACGCCGACCGAGGCGCAGTGGCAGGCGCTGGCCGGCGCGGTGGACCTGGCCGGCGACCCGCGCTTCGCGACGCTGGCCGACCGCAAGACAAACGAAGCCGCACTCGACGAGGCGCTGTCGGGCTTCACTGCCGGGCGCGACGCGGTCGAGCTGGTCGCGGAGCTGCAAGCGCTCGGCATCGCCGCGGGCAAGAGCCAGAATTCGGTCGACCTCGTCGCCGACGCCAGCCTGTGGGGTCGCGGCCTCTATACCGATATCGAGGAGTTTGACGGCGAGGTCCGCCCCACCGTCGGCCCTTCCTGGCAGATGGACCGCGGCGCCGAGATCCGCAACGGCGCGCCCGGTCTGGGCGAGCACAACGCCTATGTGTTCGGCGACATCCTGGGGCTTTCGGAGGAGGAGCAGAAGCGGCTCACCGAGAGCGGGGTGGCGCGGTAAGGCCTTTGCCTCTCCCCTCCCTGAAAGGGAGGGGTCGGGGGTGGGTCGCGAGCGAAGCGAGCTCCCTCGTCCGGAAGCAGAAAAACCGTCGGCTTCGCCGACGAACCCACCCCCAGCCCTCCCTTCCAGGGAGGGGCGCTTCAGGCGCCGGGGAGAACATCCCTCGACTTCGCTCGGGACGAACGGAATATAGGGGCCATAATGTCCTCCCCCGCCATCCCTCTCACCCCCTGGGCCGATGCCGAACTCGCCGCACTCGCCCAAGCCACGGGATCGGCGGCGATCGCGGCACTGGACGGCGCCACCCTGCTCGGCGAACGCGCGGCGTTGAACGGCTTCACCATCCCCGGCCGCATGTCGGCGGGCGGCGGCTGTCGGTTGCTCGAAACCCGCGACGGCTGCATCGCGCTCAACCTCGCCCGCACCGACGATGTCGAGCTGCTGCCCGCCCTGTTCGGCACCGCCGATGTCGGGGAAACCACGATCGAGCGCTTCACCCGCGAGCATAGCGCCGCCACCCTCGTAGCCACCGGCCGCGAACTGGGTCTCGCCATCGCCGCGCTCGACGGCGAACCGGCCGGACCCGCCATCGGCATCGTTACCGAAGGGCCCGTTCGGGAAGCCACCCAGCGCCCGCCACTCGTCGTCGACCTGTCCGCGCTCTGGGCGGGGCCGCTGGCCGGCCATCTGCTCCAGCTCGCGGGTGCGACCGTCCTGAAGGTCGAGAGCCGCAGCCGCCCCGATGCGATGCGCGACGGCGATCCGGGGCTGTTCTCGCGGGTCAATCAAGGCAAGGCGAGCCTGCTGGTCGACCTGCGTGCACCCGAGGGCATCGCGGCGCTCACCGCGCTGATCGCCCGCGCCGATATCGTCATCGAGGCCGCCCGCCCCCGCGCGCTACGCCAGCTCGGCATCGATGCGGAAGCGCTGGTGCGCGCGACGCCGGGGCTCGTCTGGCTGACGATCACCGGCCATGGCGGCAGCGGCGAGGCGGCCAACTGGGTGGGCTTCGGCGACGATGTCGGGGTCGCCGCCGGGCTGAGCGCCGCGCTACGCGACGCGAGCGGCACGATCGGCTTCGTCGGCGACGCGATCGCCGATCCGCTGACCGGCATCGCCGCCGCCCGCGCCGGCTGGGAGCGCTGGCGATCGGGCCGGGGTGGACGGATCATGGTGTCGATGCGCGGTGTGGCGGCCAAAGCGCTGGCCGCCGAACGGGCGCGCGATCCCGCCGAGCTCGACGTCGCACTTAAAACCTGGGCGCAGGCGGCAGGACAGCCCTTCCCCGCCCCACCGATCCGCGCCGCCGGTGACGTGCGCCTGCTCGGTGCCGACAGCGAGGCGTGGCTGCGATGCTGATCCGCAATGCCGAGATATACGGCCATGGCCGCGCCGACCTGCGCATCGCCGACGGGCGGATCGCCGAGATCGGCGCGCTCACGCCTCGCGATGGCGAGCCCCTGCTGGACGCGCAAGGCGGCGCGCTACTGCCCGGCCTGCACGACCATCATCTGCACCTGCCCGCGCTCGCCAGCCGGCAGGCCTCGATCGCCTGCGGCCCGCCCGAGGTGGAGACGCTTGACGAGTTGCGCGCCGCACTCACCCGGCCGGGCCGCGACTGGCTGCGCGGCGTCGGCTATCATGAGGCGGTCGCGGGGATGCTCGACAGGGCGGTGCTCGACGCGATCGTCCCCGATCGGCCGTTACGCATCCAGCATCGCGGCGGGCGGATGTGGTTCCTCAACTCGGCCGCGCTCGATGCGCTGCTCCGCGACACCCCACCCCCGCCCGGCCTCGACAGGGAGACCGGCCGCCTGTTCGACAGCGATCCCTGGCTGCGCCGGGCGCTGGGCAGCATGCCCCCCGCGCTGGGCGAGGTCGGCGCGCTGCTCGCCCGCCACGGCATCACCGGGGTGACCGAGATGTCGCCCGCCAACGATCCCGCCATGGCCGTCTATTTCGCCGCCGAGCAGAGCGAGGGCCGTCTGCCCCAGCGCTGCTTCCTGTCGGGGCGGCTCAGCCTCGCTGAAGCCCGCTTCTCCGATCGGCTGCGCCCCGGCTTCGCCAAGCTCCACCTCCACGAGCATGAGCTGCCCGGCCATGACGAGGCGATCCGCTTCATCGCGACGGCCCACGAGCAGGGCTGGCCGGTCGCGGTCCACTGCGTCACCGAGACCGAGCTGGTCTTCGCCCTGTCCGCCTTCGACGCCGCCGGGCCGATGATCGGCGATCGCATCGAACATGCCTCGGTCGCGCCCGATGCGCTAGTGGAGGAGATGGTGCGGCTCGGCCTCCGGGTCGTCACCCAGCCCAATTTCGTCGCCGAGCGCGGCGACCGCTATCTGGAGGATGTCGATCCCGGCGACATTCCATCGCTCTACCGGCTCAAGTCGCTCGCCGACGCCGGGCTGGTGCTCGCCGCCGGCAGCGACGCCCCGTTCGGCGATCCCGATCCCTGGGCGGCGATGCGCGCCGCCGTCGAACGGCGGACGCGAAACGGTCGGGCGATCGGGCTGGAGGAAGCGCTGAGCCCCGAGGAAGCACTGGCGCTGTTCCTCGCCGATCCCGAGGATCTGCCGAGGCAGCGGGTGATCGCGGTGGGGACGGTGGCCGATCTGTGCCTGCTCGACCGGCCATGGGCCGAGGCGCGGAGCCGCCTGCTGAGCGAAGATGTGCGGGCGACGATCATCGGGGGCAAGCCGGTTCACGAACGCTGAAAGATCCTCCCTATGCGGAGCATGGGGAGGGGGACCGCCGAAGGCGGTGGAGGGGTTTGGCAGAACCAAATCGATAGCGGTGCACGAGAGGTTGGAGACCCCTCCACCACGCCTTCGGCGCGGTCCCCCTCCCCATCGCTGCGCGATAGGGAGGATCTAGTTAAAGCAGCACCTTCGCCAGGGCTTCCCACTCCTTCAGCGGCAGCCCCTTGGCCGGGTCGGTCTCGCCGCGGATCACCTGCATGCAGACATGGTCGGCGCCGGCGTCGAGATGCGCGCGGATGCCGTCGGCGATCTTGGCGGGTTCGCCCCACTGGAACAGGTCGTCGATCAGCCGGTCGCTGCCCTTCACATCCTCCTCGGAATAGCCGAGCCGGCGCCAGTTGTTCACATAATTGGGCAGGGTCAGGTAGAAGGACACCGCCTGCCGCGCCATCTCGCGCGCCTTGGCGGGGTCGGTCTCCAGCACCACGCCCACTTCGGGCGCGAGCAGCGCGTCGGCGCCCAGCCGTGCGCGCGCCTGCTTCGTATGTTCGGCGGTGACGAGATAGGGATGCGCGCCCGCCGTCCGCTCGCGCGACAGGTCGAGCATCTTGGGGCCGAGGGCGGCGAGGCAACGCCGTTCGGGGCCCATACCGGCAGCATCGAGGCCGTCGAGATAGGCGGCCATATTCTCGATCGGCTTGCCATAGCTTTCGCCGATCAGCGGGCCGTGGCTGATCCCGAAGCCCAGCATCGTCCGCTCGCGCCGCTCGGCGCTCTGCGTCGCCCACCAGGCGCCGACATCGGCCGCGGGCTGCTTCCAGACATTGATGATGCCGGTGCCGATCACCGCTTTCTTCGTCGCGTCGAGCAGCCGGTCAACATCGCCCAGCACCTTGTCGTCGATGCCGCCAGGCATCCAGATCGCGCCATAGCCGAGCGCGTCGAGTTCGGCCGCCGCCGCAGCGGTCGCGGCGGGATCGCCGAAGCGCAGTTCCATCGCCCAGATGCCGATCTTGCCGAGATTATGTCCCATCGCTCTCCCTTTCCGGATTCGCTCGTCGCAACGACGCTAGGGCAAGCGGGGATGGGCGTCGACCTCCTGCCCGCTTCCGTCATCCCAGCGAAAGCTGGGATCTCACTGCCCTTGCTTCGGAAGCGCAAAGGCAGAAGGAACTGAGATTCCAGCTTTCGCTGGAATGACGGAGATTTGCACCGGACTATGAACGCAACGCCCGCGCCAGCACCCCATAGAATTCCCGCGTCGCCACCTTGGCGATCGCGGCGGTCGGGTGGCGGTCGAAGCTATGGAAGGCGCCAGGAAAGACGCGTAATTCGGTCGTCACGCTCGCCGCCATCAGCCGCTGGGCATAGTCGATATCCTCCTGCAGGAAGAGATCGAGCGAGCCCACACCGATATAGGCCGGCGGCAAGCCCGACAGATCCTCGGCGCGCGCCGGAGCGGCATAGGGCGACACGCCAGCGCTGCCCGGCTCCTGCCCCAGATAGGCCCGCCAAGCGTAGAGGTTCGAAGCCTGGTTCCAGATGAACTGGCCGACATTGGGGTTGAGGCTGGTGCTCACCGCCGCCCGGTCGTCGAGCATCGGATAGATCAGCAACTGGAAGGCAATCGGAATCTGGCCCCGATCACGCGCCAGCAGCGCCAGCGCCGCCGCGAGACCACCACCCGCGCTGTCCCCGCCGATGGCGATGCGGGCCGGATCGACACCGAGCGCAGCCGCATTTCCGTGCAGCCAGGCGAGCGCGGCATAGCAATCCTCGATGGCCGCCGGCGCCGGCGCCTCGGGCGCGCAGCGATAGTCGACCGATACGACCAGGCAGCCCACCTCGGCGGCCAGATCGGTCTGCCAGCGTCCGCTCGTCTCGGGCTTGCCCATCAGATAGGCGCCGCCGTGGATGTTGAGATAGGCGGGCATCGGCGCTGTCGCATCGCGCGGCCGGTAGATCACCACCCGTACGTCGGGCGTGCCCGCCGAACCGGGAACATGGCGCTCCTCGATCGCGACGTCGGGCCGCACATAATTGACGACCGGCTCCTCCATCTGCCCCATCGCCGCGCGGGCAAGGGGCAGGATGGCGTCGTCGAGTGAGTTGGTCGGGATCATGTCGAGCAGATCCCGGAGTTCGGGATCGACGAGATGTCGGGTCATGGGGGTCCTCTTCGAAAGGGATCAGTGATCGTCGAATTCCATGATCCGATCGCTGCCGAGCGTTTGCCCGCCGTCGATCGTCAGAGTCTGCCCGGTGATCATCGCGCCGTCGTCCGACGCGAGGAAGACGAAGCAGTTCGCGACCTCCTCACTGCGGATGATCCGGCCGAGCGGGATGACCTCGACCAGCTTCTCCAGCATCTCGGGGCTCACCAGCCGCTCAATGCTGTCGGCCATGGTGGTGCCGGGCTCGACCGCGTTGACGGTGATGCCGTGAGCCGCCAGTTCGATCGCGGCGCCACGCACATAGCCGGTCACGCCGGTCTTCATGGAATTATAGTGCGAGCGGCCCGGCGTGACCCATTTGTTGCCGTTGATCGAGGAGGTGACCAGGATGCGCGGCGCCCGGCTGCGCTTCAGCCACGGCAGCGCATCGGCGGTCAGCCAGAAACAGGGCATCAGGCCCACCCGGAACATCAGGTCGAGCTTGTCGTCGGGCGTCGTGTCGATCCGCCCGCCCTCGGTATAGGCGGCGTTGTGGAGGAGGATGTCGATCACCCCGAAGCGATCGGCGGTGCGCGCCACCAGCGCCCGGCATTGTTCGCGGTCGCCGACATCGACCATGTCGAGCACCGCCCTCCCGCCCGCCGCCTCGATCGCTTCCAGCGCCTCGCGCCCCGGCCCCTCGCTGCGCGCCGCGATGACGACGGTGGCGCCTTCGGCGGCGAAGCGCTGCGCGGTCGCACGGCCGATGCCCTTGCCGGCACCGGTGATGATCGCGATCCTGCCGTCCAGTCGTCCCATCGCACCTTCCCGATCGAGGTTTCCGAAGCCCCGCCGTTGCGGGAATGGCCGTGACAAACCGGTCAGGCGGCGGTGGCGGGCGCCATCACGTTCGCCGAGCAGATCTCGAAGATCGCGGCATTGGCGCCGTCGGTGTCGAGCGCCTCGCTGATGAACATGCCACCCGATTCCGCGGCCTTGAGCAGGTCCTGCAACACCACCGTCGGATCGGCGCATTCGAGCTCGTAGATCGACAGGTAGCGATTGGCGAAGCTGCCCTGCACCGGGATAATCATCTTGAAGCGCTGGGCGGAGACGAAGCCGGGCACCGACACCACATCCTGCAGATGCACCTCGTTATACCAGCGATTATACTCGTCCTCGCGGCCCTCGACCGGATCGGTCATCACGACGAATTTGTAGCTCGTCATCGTCCACCTCCTGCTTTCCTCTCCGGCCCTGTTTCCGGCCGTCGACGGAGACTACGCACAACGGAACGCTACCGGAAAGGCTTAGAACTGGGCCGCCGGGATATGGACGACGACACCGTCCAGTCCGGCGTCGACCTTTACCTGGCACGACAGGCGCGAATGGGGCTCGGGATCGACGGCAAGGGTCAGCATCTCCACCTCGTCGCCCTCGGCGGCCCCCACCCGCTCGGCCCAGGCCGGATCGATATAGACATGGCAGGTGGCGCAGGTGCAGGCGCCGCCGCATTCGGCCAGGATGCCGCCGACGCCATTCTGCACCGCGGCCTCCATCAGCGAGGCGCCTTCCTTCGCATCGACGGCGATCTCGTTGCCGTCATGTTCGATGAATCGAACCGTGACCATCCAGTGACTACCCCTCTCCTCTTTCGCCGGCCGTTCACCGGCAGCGGCGCGACCTCGGGGCCGCGCCGCTCACCATGTCAGTCTATGCGTTTTCGGGCCGCAGCGGCTGCGTCTCCGACAGCGGCAGGTCGCCATTCGCCTGGAAGGCGACGAGCCGCTCGAAATAATAGGCCGCCGAGCCGTTGTAGAAGTCGTTGAGCTCGACCGAGCGATCGCGCTTGCCCTCGAAATTATAATAGCCGGGCGTGCAGGATTCGAGGAAGGCGCGACGACCCGCACCGGCCTCGACGACCTCGTCGACCCAGCCTTCCTCGGCCGCCTGGGTGGGCTGGACCGAACCGATGCCCTGATCGATACAGGTCTTGACGATATAGGCGATATGGTTGGTCTGGATCTCGACGTTCGACAGATAGTTGAACGACGATCCCGACTGGATCAGGCTCATCAGCAGGAAGTTCGGGAAGCCATGGGTCTGCATGCCGTAGAGCGTGCGCGCGCCGGTGTTCCAATGCTCGCTGAGCTTCTGGCCATTGGCGCCGACCGGGTCGACCCCCGCCTGCTTGCCATATTCGGGCAGCCAGTCGAAGCCGGTGGCGAAGATCAGGCAGTCGAGCGCAATCTCCTTGCCGTCGACGACCACACCTTTCGGGGTGATCCGCTCGACGCCCTTGCCCTTGGTGTCGACCAGGGTGACGTTCGGCCGGTTGAAGGTCGGCAGATAGTCGTCATGGAAGCAGGGGCGCTTGCAGAAATAGTCATACCAGGGCTTCAGCGCGTCGGCGGTCGCCTTGTCCTGAACGGTGTTCTCGATCCGCTGGCGGGTCGCTTCCATCTTGCGGAGCTGGGCCTTGCGCAGCTCGGCCGGATCGATCTGCGTCCCCTCGCCCAGCGCCGGCGGGGCGATGTCCTTGACGATATCGGTCCAGCCGTCCTGGACCAGATCGACCTCCGCATAGCCGCCCAGCGTGATTGCGTTGAAATTGTCGATCCGCTCCTTCTGCCAACCGGGCTTCAGCGACTTGGCCCATTCGGGATCGGTCGGCCGGTTGCCGCGCACGTCGATCGACGAGGGCGTGCGCTGGAAGACGTAGAGATGCTTGGCCGACTTGCCCAGCGGCGGGATCGCCTGGATGCCAGTGGAGCCGGTGCCGATGATCCCCACCACCTTGTCGGCCAGGCCGGTCAGGTTCAGGTCGGTCTCGCTGCCGCCCGAATAGGCATAGTCCCAGCGGCTGGTGTGGAAAGCATGGCCCTCGAAGCTCTCGATGCCGGGGATGCCGGGCAGCTTCGGGTTGCTGAGCAGGCCGGTGCACGAGACCAGGAAGCGCGCCGCTACCTCGTCGCCGCGGCTGGTCTTGACGATCCAGCGCTGGCGCCCCTCGTCCCAGCGCGCGTCGGTCACCTCGGTCTGGAGCAGTGCGTCGCGATAGAGGTCGTGGCGCCTGGCCAGGTTCTGGCAATGCGCGAAAATCTCCGGCGCGCGGGCATAACGCTCGGTGGGCACATAGCCCAGTTCCTCGAGCATCGGCATGTAGATGTAGGATTCGACGTCGCAGGCCGCGCCCGGATAGCGGTTCCAGTACCAGGTGCCGCCGAAGTCGGCGCCCTTCTCGATCGTGACGATGTCCTTCACGCCCTTCTGGCGCAGCTTGCAGCCGGTCAGCAGGCCGGCGAAGCCCGCGCCGATGATCGCGACGTCGGCGGTGCGGATCACGGGATCGCGCTGGAAATCGGGGTCGGCATGGGGATCGCTGCCGAAATCGGCGAAGCGGCCCTTCAGCTCGGTATATTGGTGGTTGGCATCGGTGCGCAGCCGCTTGGCGCGTTCCTCGGCATAGCGCTTCTCGAGCGCTTCGACGTCGATATCGATCTGATCAACACTCACGAAGACATTCCTTTACGCTTTTGATGGTGATCCCGGCTGGTCGCGGCGCGGCTCAGGCGGGCACCTCCTCCTTCTGCTGCACCTTCTCGGCGATCATCGGCTCCATCAGGTTGCGGCGGATCTTCGCGCCGGCGGCGGCGTCCTTGCCGGTCCAGATGATGTCGTCGCGGGTGATGAACACCACGTCCTTCGGCACCTTGAAGCTGGAGAGCTGCGCCTTGAGCACGTCCTTGATGCCCTGTTCGGACAGGCTGGCTCCGTCCTCGGGCACCACGGCGGCGACGATGCGCTGGCCGATCTCCTCGTCCTTCAGACCGACCACCACGACCAGCTCGACTCCCGGGATGGCGGCGACCGCGCCCTCCACTTCGAGCCGGCTGACATTGGCGCCGTTGGTCTTGAGCATGTCGCCGCGGCGGGCGACGTAGAAGAGATGATCGTCGGCATCGATGCGGACGAGATCGTTGGTGGGATAGAAGCCGTCGGGGGTGAACGCCTTGGCCTTGTCCATCTTGTAGAAGCCGGTCATCAGCGCGGGCCCGCGGATCTGCAGCTCACCCACCTCGCCCGGCGCCACCTCCACCCCGGTGTCGGGATTGACGATGCGGCGCTCCATCCCGTCGATCGGCCGGGCGCAGGACCAGGGCTTGTCCTCGGGCACGGGGCGATTGAAATGGTCGCCGCTGTGCGCGCTGAAGCTCTCGCTCATCCCCAGCAGATTGGGGATGCGGTTGGCGGGGATGACATTGCCCTGCGCGTCGCGCTGCGGCCCCAGGCCCCAGATCTTGTCGGTATCGATCCCGGCGGCAACCACGGCCTTCACCAGGCGCGCATGCTGCGGCCCCCAGCTGTTGACCTTGTTGACCTTCAGCTTGACCAAGGTCTCCGTAACCACGTCGAGCGCCGGGGTCTTCGGATAGACCAGCGTCGCGCCCTTGTTCATGATCATCAGCGCCATCGCGAGCCCGCCCACCCAGAAGGCCGGGAGCAGCGGCATCATCCGGTCATCGGGCGTCAGGCCGAAGACATCGGCCAGCACGCCGGCCTTGCGGATCAAGGTGCTCTGGCGATGCACCACCGCCTTGGGGAAGGAGGTGCTGCCCGAGGTGTAGATGATGATCGCGTCGTCAGAGGGGACGACCTCCCCCTCGACCGCGGCGAGCAGCGCCTCGTCGGGGGCGTCGGCGGCATCGGCTTCGGCCAGCAGGGCATCGATCGAGCGCGCCCAGGGCAGGCCATCGGCATCGTCGAGGAAGACGTGGCGCAAATAGGGCGCCGATGGCACGCGGATATTGCCGGCACGGAATCCCTCGATGCCGGGCAGCGCGCCCTTCAGGGTCTCGACATAGTCATGGCGCAGGAAGCGGCGGGCGCCGATGAAGATCTGGCAGTCGCTGTTGCGCAGGATATGCGCCAGCTCGGGCGGCTTCACCATCGTGCTGACCGTCGACACCAGCGCGCCGATACGGGTGGCGCCCAGCATCGCCGTCAGCCAGGTGAAACCGTCGGGCATCTGCAGCGAGATGCGGGCGCCCTTGCCAGCGCCGATCGCCAGCAGCGCGCGCGCCATGCGGGCGGTGGCGCGCTCCAGCTGGGCATAGGTCATCGCCCCGTCCATCATCACGATCGCCTCGTGATCGGCACGGTCCGTCGCCAGCTTCCTGAGGAAGCCCGGGATGGTCAGCTCGGCCTGATTGTCGCTCATTCACCCTCCGCCCGGCCCGTCTGATCGCGTCCGGATTATGCCGTTGGAGTTACCACGCAGGAGGCGCCGCCGCCTTGATCCGCCGGGACAGAAAAATTGACTTCGCAGGACATGGGCGACGAGCGATCGGCCCCGTTTTTCCGGGTCAATTGCCTTCCCACGGGGTCATGCCCGCGGTCAGCCCGCCGTCGAACATCAGCGGCTGGCCGATCATGTAGGAAGCCGCCGACGAACTGAGGAACAGGATCGCCTTCGCCACCTCGTCAGGCTCGGCCATGCGCTTGATCGGCAGCGCGGTATTCATCACCGCTTCGCCGCCGGGAATCTTCTCGATATTGGGCATGATCATGCCGGTGCGCGTGGCCCCCGGGCAGATCGCGTTGATCCGCACGCCGAGGCGGCCGTACTGGACACCCGCCGAACGCGTGAAGCCCATCACCGCATGTTTGCTGGCGCAATAGATCGGCTTGGTCGGCACGCCCTGCAGCCCCGAATTGGACGAGAGGTTGACGATCGTGCCGCCGCCCTGCTCCTTCATATGCGCGATCTCGCGGCGCATGCAGGCGAAGACACTGGTGACGTTGATCGCGAAGACGCGCTCATAGACGTCGAGGTCCCATTCGGGATCGGGATGGATTTCGGGATCGATGCCCGCGCAGTTCACCGCATGGTCGAGCCGGCCGAAACGCGCGAAAATCTCGTCGAACAGCCCATCGACCGCCGCGGGCAGGCTGATGTCGGCCGCGATGAAGATGCCCTCGCCACCGGCCGCCGTCACGTCGGCGGCGGTCGCCTCGCCGGTCTTCGCGCTGATGTCGCTGACGATAACGCGGGCGCCCTGCGCGCCGAACATCCGCGCGGTCGCCCCGCCGATGCCGCCGCCTGCCCCGGTCACGAGCACGGTCTTGCCTTTGAACTCCGACATAGCCCTCTCCGACTAACCTTATTGGTTATATATCGTTTCATCCTCGTCGCCCCG
>CAUTRN010000086.1:0-15079 GCA_963540925.1 uncultured Sphingomonadaceae bacterium | reverse complement strand
GCGCCCAGACCGCGCGCAAGGGCTTCACCCTCACCGAACTCGGCGGCGCCACCCAGGTCTGCGACTATGACGAGGGGTTATATATCAACCACGGGCCGTGGCGGATTCCCTATCACCATCATTCGACCCTCCACTACACGCGCAAGTTCGGCGTGCCGCTGGAGCTGTTCAACAACGACAACGACGCCAGCTTCCTCTATTTCGAGAAGGGCAAGGGGCCGCTCGCCGGCAAGCCGATCCGCAAGGGCGAGATCGCGGCCGACACCTTGGGCTACAGCTCCGAGATCCTCGCCAAGCTGTCGAAGCAGGGCGCGCTCGACAGCCAGCTGGGCGCGGAGGACAAGGAGAAGTTCATCGAGTTCCTGGTCGAGTTCGGCTATCTGTCGAAGAAGGACCTGAGCTATTCGGGCACCCCCGGCCGCGGCTTCCTGGTCGATCCGGGCGCGGGCGTGAATCCGGGGCCGGGCAAGCCCTCCACCCCCTATAAGCTCAACGACATCCTCGACAGCGGCCTCGCGCAGATGCTGAAGAGCGTGGCCGACTGGGACCAGCAGCGGACGATGTTCCAACCGGTCCAGGGCATGGAGCAGATCCCCAAGGCGATCGCGAAACATATTCCGGAAGGCGTGATCCGCTATTCCACCGAGGTGCAGCGCATCCGCCAGAGCCCGAAGGGCGTGACCGTGGACGTGGTGCGCGACGGCCAGCCCGAGACGATCAAGGCCGACTGGTGCATCTGTACCATCCCGCTGTCGGTGCTCAAGACGATCGACCATGGCCTGTCGCCGGCCTTCGCGGCGGCGATGGCGAAATGCGCCTATGCGCCGGTGGGCAAGATCGGCCTCCAGATGAAGCGCCGCTTCTGGGAGGAGGATCATTCGATCTACGGGGGCCATGTCTTCTGCGACAATCCCGACATCAACAATATCGCGCTGCCGTCGACGGGCTGGCAGGGCCAGAAGGGCGTGCTGCTGGGCTATTATAATTTCGGCCCCAATGCCGCGAAGGTCTCGGGCAAGTCCCCCGCCGATCGCGCCGCGCTCGCGCTCGACTACGGCCAGAAGATCTTCCCGGCCTATAAGGAGAGCTACGAGACGAGCTTCTCGGTCGCCTGGCACCGGGTGAAATATAATCTCGGCGGCTGGGGGATGTGGAGCGACGAGGCGCGCGCCACCGCCTATCCGGTGCTCACCGAGCCCGATGGCCGCATCTACCTGGCCGGCGAGCATATGAGCTATATCGGCGGCTGGCAGGCGGGCGCCTTCGAAAGCGCTTGGCAGCAGGTCGAGCGGCTCCATGCCCGCGCGATGAAGGGGTGATGCCGATGCGGACATTGCTGTGCGCCATTGCCGCGCTGGGCGCCGGCTTCGCCGCCGTCGCGGTCACCGCCCAGTCGACCCATGAGCCCACCGTCGCCGGCGCAGCCAGCGACGGGGCGATGGACCCCGCCAAGATCTTCAGCGACAATTGCGCCGCCTGCCACCAGGAGGACGGCAAGGGCATAGAGGGCGCCTTCCCGGCGCTCGCGGGCGACAAATTCGTGCTGGAGGCGCCGGGTCAGGTGATCCATGTCGTCCTCGAAGGCCGGGGCGGCATGCCCACCTTCAAGGCCGACCTGACCGACGCCCAGATCGCCGCGGCGATCACCCATGTGCGGACGAGCTGGGGCAACGCCGCCAAGCCCGTCACCGCGGCCGAGGTGGCGGCGATCCGATCGGGCGACGCGCCCAGGCCGGACGCCACCAAGATCATTTCCGCGCACTGACAGACACCCAAGCCATCACAACAAGGAGACTGCCGTGAAGACCAAGATGATCGCAGCCGCCATCGTCGCCGCTGCCCTGGGCGCCCCCGCGCTCGCGGCCCCGGCCCCGGCGCTGGACCGCATCACCAGCCCCGGCCCCGACGGCAAGCCCGGCCTGATCCTGAAGGGCGTGATCGTCCCCGCCGGCTATGAGACCTTCTACCTGTCGGGCCAGCTCGCCGACCCCATCGACCCCGCCAAGAAGGAGACGATGGAGGACTATGGCGACACCAAGACCCAGACGCTCAGCACCCTGAAGAAGATCAAGGCGCTGCTCGAGTCGAAGGGCTATTCGATCACCGACGTGGTGAAGATGCAGGCCTTCCTGGCCGCCGATCCCAAGCTGGGCGGCAAGATCGACTTCATGGGCTTCAACGCCGGCTTCAAGGAATATTTCGGTTCGGCCGAGAACCCCAACACCGTCGCCCGCTCGACCTTCCAGGTCGCAAACCTCGTCTCGCCGGTCTTCCTGGTCGAGCTGGAAGTGACCGCGGTGAAGGCCCCGAAGAAGTAACTTTCATTCCTCCCCGGAACGGGGAGGGGGACCACTCGAAGAGTGGTGGAGGGGCAAGCTGCGGCAGCGGCTTCGCCGCCCCCTCCACCGCTTCGCGGTCCCCCTCCCCGTTCCGGGGAGGAACTATATAATCTCCACCGCATCGCCCGGCGCCATCTGCGCCAGCACCGCGAGCAGCGCATCCTTCTCCACCGCCACGCAGCCCGCCGTCGGCCGGCCCTCGCTGCAGTGAAGGAACACCGCGCTGCCCAGGCCCTGCACCGGCGGCGCGTCATTGTGGCCCAGCACCACGATCACGTCATAGACGCCGTCCTCGCGCACCAGCCGTTCGGCCGAGAATCGATGGGGGTGGCGCACCGGCCGGTTATACTCGGGATCGCCGACACCATCCGACCAGCCGTCCTCGGCCCGTATCCAGCGCCACGGCAGGCGCAGCCCGGCGGGCGGCACGGCCGCGCCGGGGCGGAACAGCACGGTACGGATCGGCCAGCGCCCCAGCGGGGTCGCCCCGTCGCCCTCGCGCTTGTCGACGGCGGGCAGCACGCCGCCCCGGCCGATCGCGCAGGGCATCACGGTGCCGTCGGGCGCGGTGAGCGTCAGGGCCGCGCTGTCGACCCTGAGACTGCTCACAATACGTGGCCGGTGCGGTCGCGCTTGGTGGCCAGATAGGCGCTGTTGTGCGGGTTCTCGCCCATCTTGTGGGCCACCCGCTCGGCGACCGCGATCCCGGCCTGCTCCAGCCCCTCGACCTTCTTGGGATTGTTGGTGAGCAGCCGCACCTTGAGCTGGCCGAGCAGCGACAGCATCCGCGCCGCCACCCGGAAATCGCGCTCGTCGACCCCGAAGCCCAGGCGGAGATTGGCATCGACCGTGTCGAAGCCCTGATCCTGCAGCGCATAGGCGCGCAGCTTGTTGATCAGGCCGATGCCGCGCCCTTCCTGGCGCAGATAGAGCAATATGCCCCAGTTCGCCCCGGTCATCGCCTCCAGCGCGCCATGGAGCTGCGGCCCGCAATCGCATTTGAGCGAGCCCAGCACGTCGCCGGTCAGGCATTCGCTGTGCAGGCGGACGAGCGGCGGGGTCCCGTCGGGCTGGCCGATGATCAGCGCGACATGCTCGGCGGCGTCGGCGACATGGCGGAAGGCGACGATCTCGGCCCGCTCGCACACCGTCACCGGCAGGCGCGCCTGCGACGCGATGACGAGATGCGCCGGATCCTCATAATCGTCGAGCGCGTCGGCCGACAGCTCGGCCTCGGCCGGGCCGTCGGCGCGCACGAACAGCGCCGGCAGCAACCCCGCGAGCCGGGCGAGGCGCAGCGCCGCCACCGAGGCCGCGGCCGCCGTCACCGGCTTCGCGCGGAACGGGCCCTTCAGCGGGGTCGCGAGGTCCTGCACCGGATCGGCCAGCGCGGTGGCGGTGGGCAGGTCGAGCCAGGGAACCCGCTCGATCAGCGCCGGGCACGCCGGGCTCGCCGCCTCGCGCTGGTTGGCGAGGTTGAGCGTCGCCGCGCGGGCGGCCGACAGCAGCACGTCGGCCGGCTCGGCGCCGTCGAACTCGGCGAGCGAGGCGTTGTTGGCGGTCTCGATCGCGAGCACCACCAGCCGCTGGCCGTCGGCGGTCACCGCCACCGGCCAGCCGCGCTTCAGCGCGTCGATCGCGCGCGCGGCATCACGGGCCTGACTACCGCTGGTGCTCACACGTCGAGCTCGGTGACCAGCGGGATATGATCGCTGGGCTTGAGCCACGAGCGGCACGGCTCGCAGACATAATGGTTGGTCGCCAGCTTCGCGACCTCGGGGCTCACCCACATATGGTCGAGCCGGCGGCCGCGATCCGACGCCGCCCAGTCCTGCGCGCGATAGCTCCACCAGGTGTAGAGCCGCGCCGGCGCGGGGATGAAGGTGCGGCCGAGATCGACCCAGTCGTGGCTGGCCTGGAGCCGGTTGAGCGTCTCCACCTCGATCGGCGTGTGGCTGACCACGTCGAGCAGCTGCTTGTGGCTCCACACGTCGCATTCGAGCGGGGCGATGTTGAAGTCGCCGACCAGCATGGTGGGCTCCTTCAGCTCCTCCGACCAGCGGATCATGCGGCCGAGGAAGTCGAGCTTCTGGCCGAATTTCGGGTTCAGCTCGCGATCGGGGATGTCGCCGCCGGCCGGGACATAGACATTTTCCAGCCGGATCCCGCAGTCGAGCCGCACGCCGATGTGGCGCGCCTCGCCATTGTCCTGCCAGTCGTGGCGGCCATTGTCGTGCAACGGCACCTTCGAGATGATCGCCACGCCATGGTGCATCGGCTGGCCGTTGATCTCGAAATGATTGTAGCCCAGCTCGCGGAACATCCCGAACGGGAAGGTATCGTCGCGGACCTTGGTCTCCTGCAGGCAGAGGATGTCGATCTGCTGCTCCACCAGGAACTGCTTGACGATATCGATGCGGGCGCGGACCGAATTGATGTTCCAGGACGCGATCTTGAGCTTGGCCATAGGCGCGCGATGTAGCGAGCGCCGGGGGCGAAAGGAAGTGGGGCGTCCACCCAAAAAAGCACCGTCACCCCAGCGAAGGCTGGGGTCCATGTCTCTCTTCACACGAGATGGCATCTGAGAAGGCGACAGACATGGATTCCTGCCTTCGCAGGAATGACGGATTTGGTGACGGATATATCCGTTGAACGTCCGTTGGACGGCGGCTACCCCACCCCCATGACCCTGCACCCCGACGCGCCCGTCCACCCCGAACAGCAATATCTCGATGCCATGGCGAAGGCCTGGTATGGCGGCGACGAGCGGGTCGACCGGACCGGGGTGGGCACCAAGGCGCTGTTCGGCGTGCAGATGCGCTTCGACCTGTCGGACGGCACGGTGCCGCTGATCACCACCAAGAAGATCTTCTGGAAATCGGCGATCAAGGAGCTGATCTGGTTCCTGTCGGGCGAGACCAACATCCGTCCGCTGGTCGAGCAGAAGGTGCATATCTGGACCGACTGGCCGCTCGACAAATATCGCAAGGCGACGGGTGAGGCGATCGACCGCGACACGTTCGAGCAGCGCATCATCGACGATGCCGATTTCGCGGCGAAATGGGGCGATCTCGGCCCCGTCTATGGCAAGCAATGGGTCGACTGGCCGCGCTACACGCCCGCGGGCGACGGCCTGTTCCGGCGCGAGGAGAAGGGCATCAACCAGATCGCCGAGCTGGTGCAGATGCTGCGCGACAATCCCAGCTCGCGCCGGCTGATCTTCAGCGGCTGGAACGTGCCCGAGCTGCCCGGCATGGCGCTGCCGCCCTGCCACATGACCTATCAGTACCAGGTCGCCAATGGCCGCCTCTCGGGCATCCTCTACCAGCGCTCGTGCGACCTGGGCCTGGGCTTCCCGTTCAACATCTTCGAGGCCGCGGTACTGGTGCGGATGCTGGCGCAGCAGGCCGACCTGGAGCCGGGCGAGATCATCTGGATGGGCGCCGACACCCATGTCTATTCGAACCACGGCCATCTGGTGGAGGAGCAGCTGTCGCGCGAACCGCGCCCCTTCCCCAAGCTGGTACTGACCCGCAAGCCCGCCGACATGTTCAGCTACAGGCTCGAGGATTTCGCGATCGAGGGCTATGATCCGCACCCGCACATCAAGGCCGAGGTGGCGGTTTGAATCGCCCCGAGATCGTCTTCGTCCTGGCCCGCGCGAAAAATGGCGTGATCGGGCGCGATGGCGACCTGCCCTGGCGGCTGCCCGCCGACCTGAAGCATTTCAAGGCGCTAACCCAGGGCGCGCCGATGCTGATGGGCCGCAAGACCTTCGAGAGCCTGCCCGGCCTGCTGCCGGGCCGCCGCCACATCGTGCTGACCCGCGACCGCGCGTGGCAGGCGGAAGGCGCCGAGGTGGTCCACACGGTCGAGGACGCGATCGCCGCGGCCGGCGAGGCCGACCGGCTGTCGGTGGTGGGCGGCGCCGAGATCTACGCGTTGCTGCTGCCCCATGCCGACCGGATCGAGTTGACCGAGGTCAACGACAGCCCCGACGGCGACACCCATGTTCCGGCCTTCGATCCCACGATCTGGGAGGAAAGCGCGCGTGAGGAGCATGCGGCCGAGGGCGAGCGACCGGGCTACAGCTTCGTCACCCTGCGGCGGCGCTGAGTCCGACTATCCACCATTAATCCCCGTTTGTGTCGAGCGAAGTCGAGACACGTTCCGAGAGCCAACGTCCCTCGACTTCGCTCGGGACGAACGGTGGGGATTGGGTCTAGGTTGATGCTCACACACGTTCCGCATGACGGGCAAAGACAGGGCCACCTCCCAATGACTTTCGAGGACACCCCCCGGCAGCGCAATTGCGCGCGGGCCCCGCGCTTTCTATAGGGCGAGCGATGGAGCGGCTGACATGTGATCGCCCGGTTCCCGAGCATCTTCGGGGTGGCGTGGTGGCACTGGGCAATTTCGACGGCTTCCACAGGGGGCATCAGGCGGTCGTCGGCGCGGCGGTGGCCCATGGTCGTGCGACCGGGCGGCCGGTGCTCGTCGCCAGCTTCGATCCGCATCCCGTCCGCTATTTCAAGCCCGACGCCCCGCCCTTCCGGCTGACCACGCTGGACCAGCGCGCCGCGCTGTTCGCCGCGGCGGGCGCCGATGCGATGCTGCTGTTCAACTTCGACGAGGTGCTGGCCAATGTCTCGGCCGAGCAGTTCGTGGCCGAATGGCTGGTCGAGCGCGCGGGCGCCACGCATATCGTCACCGGCGAGGACTTCACCTTCGGCAAGGGCAAGCGCGGCAATGTCGAGATGCTGCAGGCGCTGGGCGCGCCGCTGGGGCTGACCGCCGAGGCGGTGGGGCCGGTGAGCGACGACAAGGGCCCGATCTCGTCCAGCCGCATCCGCGAGGCGCTGGTGGCGGGCGATCCGGCGGAGGCCGCGCGGCTGCTGACCCGCCCCTTCCGCATCGAGGGCAAGGTCCAGCATGGCGACAAGCTGGGCCGCACGATCGGCTTTCCCACTGCGAACATCGCGATGGACCGCTATCTGCGCCCCCGATACGGCATCTACGCCGTGCGCGGGCTGCTGCCCGACGGGCGGGTGCTGAACGGCGCCGCCAATCTGGGCATCCGCCCCACCTTCGATCCGCCCAAGGAACTGCTCGAAGCCTATTTCTTCGACTTCGCCGAGAGCCTGTACGACCAGACCATCGAGGTGGAGATGATCGCCTATCTCCGCCCCGAGGCGAAGTTCGACAGCCTGGAAGCGCTGACCGCGCAGATGGACAAGGACTGCGCCGAGGCGAAGCGGATACTTGCCGGTTACAGCCCGGTCGCGTAGGGCCTGCCCCCAAACCCCGTCCCTCTGAACGGGCTTGTGGAACAGATTCTCGAATGAGCGAAGCACCCGACTACCGCGCCACCGTCTTCCTGCCGAAGACCGATTTCCCGATGAAGGCCGGCCTGGCCCAGAAGGAACCGGCGATTCTGGCAAAGTGGAAGGCCGACGACCTGTACGGCCAGCTCCGCGCCACCCGCGCGGGCGAGACGCGCTTCATCCTGCATGACGGCCCGCCCTACGCCAATGGCGACATCCATATGGGCCATGCGATGAACAAGGTGCTGAAGGACATCATCGTCCGCAGCCAGTCGCTGCTCGGCAAGGACGCGCCCTATGTTCCGGGCTGGGACTGCCATGGCCTGCCGATCGAGTGGAAGGTCGAAGAGGCCTATCGCGCCAAGAAGCTGAACAAGGACGAGGTCGACCCCGTCCAGTTCCGCGCCGAATGCCGCGCCTATGCCGCCAAATGGGTGGATGTGCAGCGCGAGCAGTTCAAGCGGCTGGGCGTCGAGGGCGACTGGGACGATCCCTACCTCACCATGAACTACGCCTCCGAGGCGGCGATCGTCGGCGAGCTGCTGAAGTTCGCCGAGAGTGGCCAGCTCTATCGCGGTGCCAAGCCGGTGATGTGGTCGCCGGTCGAGAAGACTGCGCTGGCCGAGGCCGAGGTGGAATATGAGGACATCACCTCGACCCAGATCGACGTGGCGTTCGAGATCGTCGAGAGCGGCATCCCCGAGCTGGTCGGCGCCTATGCGGTGATCTGGACGACCACCCCATGGACGATCCCGGTCAACCAGGCTTTGGCCTATGGGCCCGACCTCGCCTACGACTTGGTCGAGTGGAATGGCCGGCGCCTGTTGATTGCTTTCGGCTGCCAAGCGGAAACGATGAAGCGCTGGGGTTTTGATCCCACCTCTGGCGAAGGCAAATTGATTGGCCAGTATAACGGCCGACAACTCGCCGGCACCATCGCCCGCCACCCGATGCACGCGCTCGGCGGCTTCTTCGCCAAGCCCCGCCCGTTGCTGGCCGGCGACTTCGTCACCACCGACGCTGGTACCGGCCTGGTCCACATGGCGCCCGACCATGGCGAGGACGACTTCTTCCTGTGCAAGGCGAACGGCATCGATCCGGTCTTCGCGGTCGAGGGCGACGGCAAATACCGCGCCGACTGGGCGTGGCTCGGTGGCCAGGGCTCGGTGATCAACCCGAAGCTCAATGCTTCTGGAAACCGGTCAAAGATGGAGGAAGGGCCAATCTGCCGTGACCTCCGTGAAACTGGCGCCTTGCTTGCTGCTTCCGATGATTTTTCACACAGCTATCCGCACAGCTGGCGCTCCAAGGCCAAGGTGATCTTCCGCTGCACCCCGCAGTGGTTCATCCCCATGGACAAGCCGATCGAAGACAATCTCGCCGCGCGCTGCGCCGAGGAGGAGTCGATCCGCGCCGCTCAGGGCAATGGCGCCACCCTGCGCGAGATCGCGCTCGACGCGATCGAGCATACCCGCTGGGTGCCCGAAAAGGCGCGCAACCGCATTCATGCGATGGTTGACGGCCGCCCCGACTGGGTGATCAGCCGCCAGCGCGCGTGGGGCGTGCCGATCGCGCTCTACGTCCACAAGAAGACCGGCGACTATCTGCGCGACCCGGCGGTCAACGCCCGCATCGTCGCGGCTTTCGAGGCCGGCGGTGCCGATGCCTGGTTCACCGCGAACCATCAGGACCTGCTTGGCGCCGACTACAGCGTGGCCGACTATGAACCGGTCAACGACATCCTCGACGTGTGGTTCGACTCGGGGTCGACCCACGCCTTCACCGTCGAGGCGCGCTATGGCGTCGGCACCCGCGCCGACCTGTATCTCGAAGGCTCGGACCAGCATCGTGGCTGGTTCCAGTCGTCGCTGCTGGAGAGCTGCGGCACCCGTGGCCGCGCGCCCTATGACGCGGTGCTGACCCATGGCTTCGCGCTCGACGGCCAGGGCCGCAAGATGTCGAAGAGCGTCGGCAATGTCGTCGACCCGCTCAAGATCATCAACGAGAGCGGTGCCGACATCCTGCGGCTGTGGGTCGCCTCGACCGACTATTTCGAGGACGTCCGCATCGGCAAGGAGATCCTGGCCGGCACCTCGGACGCCTATCGCAAGCTGCGCAACACCTTCCGCTATCTGCTGGGCGCGCTCGACGGCTATAGCGACGCGGAGCGGGTCGCCCCGGCCGAGATGCCCGAGCTGGAGCGCTATGTGCTCCATCTGCTCGCCAGCCTCGATGCCGAGCTGAAGGACGCGACCGCCGCGTTCGAGTTCAACCGCTATGCCCGCGCGCTGAGCGAGTTCGCGAACAACGACCTGTCGGCCTTCTTCTTCGATATCCGCAAGGACTCGCTCTATTGCGACGCGCCGAGCGACCTGAAGCGCCGCGCCTATCGCACCGTGCTCGACACGCTGTTCCACGCGCTGGTGCGCTATGCCGCGCCGATCCTCTGCTTCACCGCTGAGGAAGTGTGGGGCACGCGCTATCCCGACGGCGGTTCGGTCCACCTGCTCACCTGGCCCCAGGTCGACGCCGGCTGGCTGAACGAGGACCTGCGGATGCGCTGGGAGCTGCTGCGCCGCTACCGCGCCAAGCTGACCGGCGAGATCGAGCCGCTGCGGCGCGAGAAGGTGATCGGCTCCAGCCTGGAGGTCGAGGTCACCGCGCTCAGCTACAGCCCGGCCGAGACCGAGCTGCTGCGCGGGGTGGACCTGGCCGAGCTGGGGATCGTCGCCAAGGTGGTGGTGGTCGAGGGCGATGCCGCCGCGGCGGCCGAGATCGCCAACGGCACCGACCCGATCGCCTTCGAGGTGGCCAAGACCGACTATGAGAAGTGCGGCCGCTGCTGGCGCCATTTGCCCGAGGTGAAGACCGAGGGCGCGCTGTGCGACCGCTGCGACGACGTGGTGAACGGCTGAGCATGTTCACCCCCACCCGCACGCTCGGCTTCGCGGTCGCGGCGCTCGTCCTGTTCGCCGACCAGATCAGCAAATGGCTGATCATCTCGGTGCTCGAGCTGCCGATTCGCGGGCTGATCGAGATCGTCAGCTTCTTCGACCTGCGCTGGGTGGAGAATTACGGCGTCTCGATGGGCTTCCTGGTCGCCGGATCGGACAAGGAACGCTGGGTGCTGGTGGCGATCACCGCCGCCATCGCGGTGGGCGTCACCATCTGGCTGTGGCGCGAAAAGGCCCGTGCCGACGTGGTGGCGCTGGGCTTGGTGCTCGGCGGCGCGATCGGCAACATCGCCGATCGCAGCCGGCTGGGCTATGTCGCCGACTTCCTCGATCTGCATATCGGCGAGTGGCGTCCCTTTTTGGTCTTCAATGTCGCGGACGCCGCGATTACCATTGGCGTATTGATCCTGGTCGCCCGCGCGCTCTTCTCGCGCGAGCCGAAGGAAAGTTCGGAGAATTCTAATGCGGTCTAAGTTGCTTGTCGGTTCGGCGCTGGTCGCCACGGCTCTGCTGGCGGGTTGCAGCCGCGGCGATCGTCCGGGCGTGATGGCCGGCCGCTCCTCGAACCTCGACGCCTTCGCCGTGTCGAAGCGCGCGCCGCTCACCATCCCGCCCGATTTCGCGCTGGTCCCGCCGAAGCCCGGCGCCTCGCGCCCGCAGGAGGCCGATTCGAGCCAGCAGGCGCTGTCGGCGCTGTTCGGCAACACCCAGGCGCCCAAGAGCCAGACCGAGAAGGACATCATCGGCCTGACCAAGACCGTGCCCGAGCCCGGCATCCGCTCGACCGTCGCCGAGGTCAGCCCCTCGACGGTCAACAAGGGCCCGCTCACCCGCACCATCCTCGCCGCCGCCGCGACGAACAGCGCGGACGCCAGCGTCACGCTCGGCAACTGAGGCGGGGTAGGTCAGCTTTCCCCGTCGCCCCGGCGGAGGCCGGGGCCGCCACGGGCTTGCGAACCGACATAGCCTCTAGCGGCTCCGGCCTCCGCCGGAGCGACGCTTGTTGGAAGGCGAATATTCAAAACACGTCACCCCAGCGAAGGCTGGGGTCCATGTCTCTCATCAGCCAGATGGCCTCCGAGGAGACAACAGACATGGATGCCAGCCTTCGCTGGCATGACGGGATAAAGGCGGGGTCCCAACCTCCCGAGACCCCGGCATCCGCCGGGATGACGTCCTGAGAGGGGCGTCATGCTCGACCTGATCCGCCGCCGCCTGTTCACCGCACTGCCCACCCTGGCGGTGGTGGTGATCCTCTCCTTCATCCTGATGCGCCTCGCCCCCGGCGGGCCGTTCGACGGCGAGCGCCCGCTCGATCCGAAGACGCGCGAGGCGCTGATGGCGGCCTATGGGCTCGAACAGCCGCTGCCGGTACAGATCGGCCGCTATGTCTGGCGGCTCCTCCATGGCGATTTCGGGCCGTCGCTGGTCTATCGCGACTTCACCGTCACCGACCTGATTGCGCGCGGCCTGCCGGTGTCGCTGACGCTCGGCGGCCTCGCGCTGCTGCTCGCCCTCCTCCTCGGCCTTGCCGCCGGCCTGATCGCCGCGGCGCGCGCCGGAGGGCACACCGATCGCGCGCTGATGCTGATCGCCACCCTGCTCACCGCGCTGCCCAGCTTCGTCGTCGGCCCGCTGCTCGCGCTCGTCTTCGCGCTGCGCGCCGGCTGGCTGCCCGTCGCGGGCTGGGGCGATGGCGACCTGCCGCACATGATCCTGCCGGTGGTTGCACTCGCCCTGCCCGCCGCCGGCGCGATCGCCAAGCTGGCGCGCGCCGGGCTCGCCGAGGTGATGGCGCAGGATCATGTCCGCATGGCCCGCGCGCGTGGGCTCGGCTGGAGCCGCATCCTGATCGTCCACGCGCTGCGCCCCGCGCTGGTGCCGGTCGCTTCCTATCTGGGGCCGGCGGCGGCGGGGCTGCTGACCGGCGCGGTGGTGATCGAGACGGTGTTCGCGCTGCCGGGGCTCGGCCGCTATTTCGTGCAGGGCGCGCTCAACCGCGACTATCCGCTCGTCCTCGGCGTGGTGACGCTCTACGCGGGGCTGATCATCCTGTTCAACCTGCTCGCCGACCTGGCCTATGGCTGGCTCGACCCGCGGGCGCGCGGCTGATGCGCGCCGCGCTGATCCTGCTCGCCGCGATCGTCGTGGTCGCGCTGCTCGGCCCGCTGGCGCTCGACTGGCGCTATGACGCGATCGACTGGGACGCGGTGCGCGCCGCCCCCTTCTCCCCCGGCCATCCCATGGGCACCGACAGCGTCGGCCGCGACCTGCTCGCGCGCACCCTGGCGGGCACGCAGGTGACCTTGGGCGTCGCCACCGCCGCCGCGCTCGTCTCGCTCGTCGTCGGCGTCACCTGGGGCGCCATCGCCGGCTGGTGCGGCGGCAAGGTGGACGAGGCGATGATGCGCGTGGTCGACGCGCTCTACGCGCTGCCCTTCATGTTCGTCGTGATCCTGCTGATGGTGGTGTTCGGCCGCTCGATCCTGCTCGTCTTCCTGGGCATCGGCGCGGTCGAGTGGCTGACGATGGCGCGGGTGGTGCGCGGCCAGATGCTGTCCTTGCGCGAGCGCCCCTTCGTCACCGCCGCCGAAGCCGCCGGCACCCCGCCCACCGCGATCGTATTGCGCCACATGCTGCCCAACCTTGCCGGGGTCGCCATCGCCTATCTGCTGCTCACCGTGCCGCAAGTGGTGATGATCGAGAGCTTCCTCTCCTTCCTGGGGCTGGGCGTGCAGGAGCCGATGACCTCGCTCGGCATCCTGCTGAAGGAAGGCGCCGACGACATGGACATGGCGCCGCACGCGCTGCTGCTGCCCGCCGGGATGCTCGTCACCCTGCTGCTCTGCCTGACCCGCGCGGGCGAGGGCCTGCGCGACCGCTTCGCCGCATGAGCCTGCTCGCCGTCCAGGGCCTGACCCTTGCTATCGACGGGCGCACCATCGTCGACGATGTCGGCTTCACCCTGGAGGCAGGTCGCACCCTGGCGCTGGTCGGCGCCTCGGGATCGGGCAAGAGCCAGACCTGCCTCGCCCCCTTCGGCCTCTCCCCCGCCACCGTCGCCGGCAGCGTCCGCGTCGACGGCGAGGAACTGGTCGGCATGGGCGAGAAAAGGCTGCGCGCGTTGCGCGGCCAGTCGGTCGGCTTCGTCTTCCAGCAGCCGCTGACCGCGCTGACCCCGCATTTGACGATCGGCGCCCAGCTGCGCGAGGCCTGGACCCAGGCCGGCGCCCCCGCCCCCGATCGCGCGGCGATGGCCGAGGCGCTGGCGCGGGTCGGGCTCGACCGGCCCGAGGAGCGGCTCGCGCAATATCCGCATCGCCTGTCGGGCGGACAGCGCCAGCGCGCGCTGATCGCGATGGCGATCGCCCATCGCCCGAAACTGCTGGTCGCGGACGAACCCACCACCGCGCTGGACGCGATGCTTCGCGGCGAGATCATGGCCTTGCTGCGTTCGCTCTGCGCCGAGCAGCGCATGGCGATGCTGCTCGTCAGCCACGACCTCGCCAGCGTCGCCGGCCATAGCGACGAGGTGGCGGTGATGCAGACGGGACGGATCGTCGAGGCCGGGCCGACCGCCAAGGTGCTGAACGCCCCGGCCAGTCCCTATGCCCAGGCGCTGATCGCGGCGAGCCCGCGCCTCGACGGGCCGCCCCCCGCGCTGGGCCCGGTCGGTGCGCCGCTGATCGAGGCGAGCGGGGTTTCCGTCTCCTTCCGCCGGCCGGGCTGGCGGCGCGGGACGGTCGCGGCGGTCGACGGGGTCGACATCGCGGTGGGCGAGGGCGAGGCGGTAGCGATCGTCGGCGGATCGGGATCGGGCAAGTCGACCCTGGGCCGGGCGATCGCGCGGCTCGGGCCGATCGATGCCGGCGAGGTGCACTGGCGCGGACAACCGCTGCCGCCGCGCAAGGCGATGCGCCCCACGGATCGCGCCGGGCTGCAGCCGGTGTTCCAGGATCCGGTCGCCAGCCTCGATCCGCTGTGGCGGGTGGCCGACATCGTCGCCGAACCGCTCCACCGGCTGCGCCCCGATCTCGACCGCGCCTCCGTCGCCGAGCGGGTGCTGGCCGCGCTCGACGAGGTGGGGCTCGATCGCGCGCTGATCGGGCGCCGCCCCTCGGGGCTATCGGGGGGCCAGGCGCAGAGGGTGGCCATCGCCCGCGCGCTGGTGGCTGATCCGGCGATGCTGCTGCTCGACGAGGCGACCTCGGCGCTCGACGTGCTCGTCGCGGGGACGATCCTCGACCTGCTCGCCGACCTCCAGCACCGGCGCGGCCTCGCCATCCTGATGATCACCCACGACCTCGCCGTGGCGCGGTGGCTGTGCCACCGCATCGTCGTGATGGACGCCGGCCGGATCGTCGAACAGGGCCCGACCGAACGGCTGATCGCCGCGCCCGAGCATCCGATCACCCGGAAGCTGGTGGCGGCGAGCCGGTAGCCCGAGGTCCTCCCTGCGCGA
>CAUTRN010000085.1:0-15432 GCA_963540925.1 uncultured Sphingomonadaceae bacterium | reverse complement strand
GCTCGTCGCGGAACACGAATTCCTCGGTCGACCGTGCGCCGTAGAAGAAGAAGATATCACCCTTCCACGCGGTGTCGGTGAGATAGCGCAGCACCGACATCATCGGGGTGATGCCGACCCCGCCCGCGATCAGCACGATGCTCTGGGCATCCGTTCCCGTGAAGGTGAAGGCGCCGAACGGTCCGCTGACCTTCAGCAGATCGTCGGCGACGACCTTGTCGTGCAGGTATCGCGAGACCACGCCCTGCTCCTCGCGCTTGACCGTCAGTTCGACATAGGCCCGCTGGGTCGGCGAAGAGGCGATCGTGTAGGAACGGCGCGCGGTCTTGCCCGCTTCGGGCTCTACCTCGACCTGCAGGAACTGGCCCGGCAGGAAGTCGAACGGCAGCCGGTCGGCGGTCGGGTCCGCGAGCCGGAAGGTCAGCACGCTCGGCGTCTCTCGCACGATCTGGACCACGCGCAGCTGCCCCGCCCAGCTTTTGGGCTTGCGCAGCGACGCCCCAGCGGGTGCGGCCGCATTGCTCGGCGCGAGCCCGGCGCTGTCGGCAACGGGTGCAGGCGCGGGCGCAACCCTGGTAGCGGGAGGGGCAGCCTTCGGCTCCGGCTTTGCTGGAACCTTGGCGGTGGCGACACCGCCGGCGATCGCCCCGATCCGCCGCAGGCGGAAGATCTGCAGCGCGATAAGCGTGGCGCTCACCAGCCCCAGGAACAGCATGAGAAGGAGGTGCGAGGGCGAGATGCCGAACCAGTGATCGGCATGGCCGGGCGCGGCCTGGTCGATGTCGAGCTGATCGCGCAGCCAGGCAAGCCCGACCTCCCGGGGCGGCTGCAAGCCTCCGATCGCGCCCTGCGCGGCGGTACCGGAGCGGAACAGGTCGGTCCCTTCGCGCATCCGGCGCGCCGCATCGAGCCGGGCCGAGACCGTTGTCGCACGCGCGCCGTCGGCCGAGGCGGCGTTGACCATCGACAGGCCCGTGCTTACCCGTTCCCCGGCCTGCGCAGCGACCCGCTGCCGGGCCGCTTCGTCGAGCGCGGGAAAGGCGAGCAACTGCGAAAAAAATGCGGTGCGGCGGGAATCGTGCCCATGTTCATTCTCGCCTTCGCCGTTGATCATGCGCTCCATCATAGAGTTCATCATCGAGGCCATATCGGAGGTGCCGACCTCGGGCTTTGCGGACATTGCGCCATCGGCCATCCCCGCACCGCCCGAAGTATCCCCATGATGTGCCGAATGGTCTTCGCCCTCCTGAGCGTGCACGCTCGCAGAGGGAAGGCTGAAAGCGAGCAACAACCCCAGACCCGAAAGGCGAAGGCTGGTCCAAACGCACATGTCGACCCCCTTCGCGCCCTTACATGTCCTTCATCGGCATCGCCGAATCCGCAGGCGCAGGCTCGGTCTTCGGAGCGCTGCTGTTCATGCCTCCCTGGCGCATCGCATCATGGTCCATGGCCTGCTGGTGATGCCGCTCCATCTCCTGTTCATTGGCCATGGCGTCCGAATGATCCATGCCGGCGGGATTTACGCTATCAGCGCCAGCCGCGGGTGCGGCGCTGTTGGCCGCAGCCGGCACCGTCTGATCGGTCTTGCGCTCACAGCCCGAAAGCGCCGCCATCGAGAGCAGGCTAACGCTGATTAGCGACAGTATGACTTTTCGATTTCCGACCATTGCTTCTTCCTTTCGTACTGGAGGAATCTCCGGGTGGGCCCGAGCCACCCGGAGCAGGAATCATTGTGCTTGGCGAAGAATCTTGCGGCACTGATCGTGCGACAGGTTCATGGGATTACGACCCTGCTGTTTCATCTCGCCATGGTCATGACGTGTCTGGAGACCCATATCGCCCTCCATGGCCCTACAGCTTTCGACCTGTGCGGAGGTAGGCGGCGTCGTCGCACAGGCGCCCAGAAGCAATGCTGGAACAATCCCAGCCACTATATGCATTCGTGTCATGATAAATCCCCTTTTAATAATGGTGTTTGTTCTTCCTGCGAGGCTTGCTCTTATATCTTTCGGTGATCAGATCTCCGCCTTTCCGTGAGGAACGTGAGAATAGGGCAATCGGAAACAGGAACTTCGCCCGGGCACTCATCGGCAAGCAATCGAAGCATGTCGCGAATATCGGACAGGCGCTTGAGCCGGACTTCGGCGTCCGTGATCTTGGCGAGCGTGATATCGAGCACGGCCTGCGCATGCGCGGTGTCCGATGCCCTGAGCGCCAGCAGCTGCCGGGCCTGATCGAGGGTGAAGCCAAGCTCCTGCGCCGAGCGGATGAAGTTGACGCGCTCGAGGTCCGTCGCGTCGTAGAGCCTGTAGCCCGCTGCCGTGCGCGCGGGCTCGCGCAGCAGGCCCATCCGCTCATAATAGCGGATCGTATCGCGGCCCACGCCTGCGGCCGCGGCCAGTTCGCCGATCTTGAAATTGCCCATGTCATCCGCTCGATCATGCCGGTAGGACCATGGTCCAGGGTCAAGCGGTTTCGCCTCGATCCCGAACGGTCCGTTGCCGCCGGCAACCCGCTGCCCCGATGCCTCGCATCAGGGCAGCGTGTGCCGCCGGGCCACCGGCTCGTCAGTTCTTGCGAAGCTCGACGATGTCGTGCTTGGCAGGCGTGCCGTCGGCGACGGACACGTGCGCGAAGTGATCGTCAAAGATATGGTCGATTGTCACATGGCCGACGAGCTGGCGGTGATAGGTCGGCGCCACGCCCTTGGACGGACCCGGATGGGTCACGACGCGATAGACCTCGAGCTTCTGGCCGACCTCGGCGCCATCGGCCTTGCCGATGCAGACGACCGTGCCGTTGCTGCCCGTGTCGACGATCGAGCCGCGCATGAACAGGCTGTGCCCGATGCCCTGGGCCATAGCGGGGACGGCAGCAAGCATCGAAATGCCGGCAAGCGCGACCATGAGAGTTTTTCTGACCATATTCACCTCCTTGGATGGTAAGCCACCGCCCGGACTTTGCCGAGGGGAAGAGCGTCTCTTCAGGCTTGGGACTACGGTCCCGGGTCCAGCCTCGATATACGTAGAGGCCGCAGCCGATCTTCTTCCCCGGGCCGGATCTTTATTGACGCGGAGTTGACGGAATCAGCCGTCAGCACTTCAAAATCCGCGCGGCGCGAGACTTTGGTTGGCTGCGCCCGCGAAACCCGCTAGATATCGAGGCCCGTGAAACGCCTGCTCGCCCTCCTGCTCGTCATCGGAGCGCTGTCCGGTCTCTTCGGAGCCCAGATGGCGGCCGCGCACAGCGTGCCGCAGGCGGCAGGCGCGCCGCTGGCCAAGGGCATGGATGCGGACTGCATGGCGATGATGGCCAAGCAGCAGCCTGCGCCCAGCGAAAAGCCCTGCAAGGGCCTGACGCTCGATTGCATCGCCGCGATGGGGTGCGTGATCCCGCTGGTCGCAGCGGACCTGGCAGGCGGCGTTGCGCCTGCGCGTCTCTACGACGCGCCCAGCTTCTGGACGACCGACACGATATTGACCGGCAAGGCGGTTGCGCCCGAGCCGGATCCTCCCACCAGCCTTGCCTGATTGAACGAGCACGGGCTGCGCGCATCGATCGATGCGTGCGCGCCCGGTTTCCTTCTTTTCAGTCAAAGGTTTTCGTGATGATCAAACTGCTTCCGGCCGCCCTTGTGGCGGCCCTCAGTCTCGCCGCGCCTGCGCTTGCAACCGACGCGAGCCGCACGCCGCAAGGCCATTGGGAATGGCGGTCGGCGCCGCAATATGGTCCGCGGGCGACTGGCCCTGCGCGTGTCCGCATATGGGTGCCCGACAGCCGGGACATGGCCAGCTGCGATTGCGCGATGATGCAGGCAAGCGCCGCCGACTGCATGCGCGGCGCAGTCAGGTCGGACAAGGGCTAAACCCGCTCCGGAGCGGCGCGTCACATCTTGGCGCGCCGCCTCTGTCATGAGGGGATGATATCCATGATCATGATGCCGAGGCGCGCTGTGCGACGCCTGTTGCTCTCTATCGGTGCGACGCTTGCGAGCGCCTGGGCCGTGCCGGTGTCGGCCGGCCCGCTCACCTACGAGCAGGCAGTGAGGCTCGCTGCCGCCAACGCGCCAAGCCTCAAGGCGCGCGCGGCGGCGACAGCCGGCGCCCGCTCTTCGGCGGTCGCGGCCGATCGCCTGCCCGATCCGACGCTCGACCTGGGCCTGCAGAACTTCCCGGTGAGCGGCCCCAATGCCGGCAGCTTCACGCGCGACGATTTCACCATGGCGACGATCGGGTTCAGCCAGACCTTCCCCAATCTCGCCAAGCGCCATGCACGCGCCGCGCGCGCCGCGGCCGATATCGGTATCGCCGAGGCGGGCGAGCTGGTCGAAGGCCGCAACGTGCGGCTCGAGACCGCCCTCGCCTGGGTCGATCTCTATTATGGAGAACGCCGGCTCCGGCAGCTCGACCTGCTCGATGCCAGCCTCGACGACCTGCAGAAGACCGTGACCGCACGCCTGGCGTCGGGCAGCGCGCGCCCGAGCCAGGCGCTCGAGCCCGACCAGCTCCGCGCCGCCATCGCCGATCGCCGCGCCGAGATGGCTGCGGTGGTGGCGCAGGCGCGGGCCCGGCTCGCGCGCTATACCGGCGACCCCGACCCGCAGGCGACGGGCGACCCGCCGATGCTCGATGTCGATCCGATCCGGCTGCGGGCCGGGATCGATGCGCTTCCCGCCCTGCGCGCGCAGGACGCGCGGATCGCAGTCGCCGAAGCGGACGTGCGTCTCGCGCGCGCCGACAAGCGCCCCGACTGGAAGGTCGGCGTCACCTATGGCCGGCGCGATCCCATGTACGGCGACATGGCCTCGGTCGGCGTGTCGATCGACCTGCCGCTGTTCGCCGGCAAGCGCCAGAACCCCAGGATCGCTGCAAGCGAGAGCCTTGCGCAAGGGGGTCGGTTCGACCGCGAGGCGATCCGCCGCGAGCTGGTGGCGCAGCTCGACGCCGATCTCGCAGACCATGCCATGCATCTCTCCCGGTTGCGCAATGCCCGCGAGACGCTGGTGCCACTCGCCAGGCACCGCGCCGAGCTCGACCGCGACAGCTATGGCGCCGGCAAGCTCGACCTTGGCGCCGCGCTGCTCACGACGCTCGGGCTCGCGGAGGCCGAGGTCGAGGCGCTCAACCGCGAAGCCGACGTCGCGCGCGACGCGGTCCGCATCACTATCACCTATGGGGAGGAGCGGCCATGACGCTCGATAAATCCGCGCTGCGCTGGGGCGCATCGATCCTGGCTGTCGCGCTGCTGGCCGGCGGCACAGGCTATTGGGCTGGCCATCGCCAGGCACCGCAATCGGAGGCGACCACGCCCGCCGGGGCAGGCAAAGTCCTTTACTGGTACGATCCGATGTTCCCCAACCAGAAGTTCGACAAGCCCGGCAAGTCGCCCTTCATGGATATGCAGCTCGTGCCGCGATACGCGGACGGAGGAAGCGCCGGCGCGGCCCCCACGGTCGCCGTCGATCCCGCCGCGCGGCAGAGCCTGGGATTGCGGGTCGTCGCGGCGAAGATGGGCAGCCTTGCCTCGGCCCTCGAGGTCACCGGCACGATCGACTTCAACCAGCGCGACGTCGCCGTCATCCAGGCGCGTTCGGGCGGGTTCGTGAGCCGCGTCTATGCGCGAGCGCCCGGGGACGTGGTCCGCGCCGGCGCGCCGATCGCGGACCTGCTCCTGCCCGAATGGGGCGGCGCGCAGACCGAATATCTGAGCGTCAGGCGGCTCGGCAAGCCCGATCTCACCGCGGCCGCGCGCCAGCGGCTGCGGCTGATGGGCATGTCCGACGGCCTCATCGCCAGCGTCGAGCGGAGCGGTCGGCCGAACGGCGTGGTGACCATCACGACGCCGATCTCGGGCACGATCCAGACGCTCGACGCCCGTGCCGGCGTGACGCTCGCCATGGGCCAGACGCTCGCCCAGGTAAGCGGGCTCGGCACCGTCTGGCTCAATGCCGCGGTGCCCGAAGCGCGCGCGGGCGATGTCCGGGTCGGCCAGAATGCCAGCGCCACGCTGGCGAGCTTCCCCGGCGAGCGCTTCGCCGGCCGGGTGATCGCGATCCTGCCGACGACGCAGGCCGACAGCCGCACGCTCACCGTGCGGATCGAGCTGCCCAACCGGGACGGGCGGTTACGGCCGGGCATGTTCGCCAGCGTCGTGCTTGGCGGCGATGCCAAGCCGGCGCTGCTGGTGCCGAGCGAGGCGGTGATCCGCACGGGCAAGCGCACGCTCGTCATGCTCGCCGCAGGCGACGGGCGCTATCATCCCGCCGAGGTCCGCATCGGCCGCGAGGCGGGCGGTGAAACCGAGATCCTTGCCGGCCTGTCGCCCGGCGAGAAAGTCGTCGCCTCGGGGCAGTTCCTGATCGACTCCGAGGCGAGCCTGTCGGGAATCGAGGCGCGGCCGATCGGCGGCGGTGCGGCATCGGCGACCATCGCCGCGCCGAGGTCGAAAGCCACGCTGTACGAGACGACGGGCAAGATCGAGCGGCTCACGGCCAATGCGGTGACGCTCAGCCACGAACCGGTCCCCGCGCTCGACTGGCCCGCGATGACGATGACCTTCGCGCTCGCCGATCCGGGCATCGCGCGCGGCTTCAAGGCGGGCGACCGGGTTCGGTTCGGGTTCGACCGGCCCCCGGCGGGACCGACGCTGCGGCGTATGGCGAAGGTGGCGGGCCGATGATCGCCCATCTCATCCGCTGGTCGGTCAAGAACCGCTTCTTCGTTCTGATCGGCATGCTGGCGCTGGTCGGCGCGGGCCTCTGGGCGGTACGATCCACCCCGATCGACGCCCTCCCCGATCTGTCCGACGTGCAGGTCGTCATTCGTACCAGCTACCCGGGTCAGGCGCCGCAGATCGTCGAAAACCAGGTCACCTATCCGCTCACCACCACCATGCTGTCGGTGCCAGGCGCCAAGACGGTGCGCGGCTATTCCTTCTTCGGCGACAGCTTCGTCTATGTGATCTTCGAGGACGGCACCGATCTCTATTGGGCGCGCAGCCGCGTGCTCGAATATCTGAACCAGGTGCAGGGGCGCCTGCCGGCGAGCGCGCGCAGCGCGCTCGGGCCCGACGCGACCGGGGTTGGCTGGGTCTATGAATATGCGCTGGTCGACCGCACCGGCCGGCATGACCTGTCGCAGCTGCGCGGTCTGCAGGACTGGTTCCTGCGCTATGAGCTCAAGACCGTGACCGGCGTCGCCGAGGTCGCCAGCATCGGCGGCATGGTCAAGCAGTATCAGATACTGCTCGATCCGGTGAAGCTCGCGGCCTACGGGGTGACCCACGCCCAGGCGGTCGAGGCGATCCGGCAGGCCAATCAAGAAGCGGGCGGGTCGGTGCTCGAGCTGGCCGAAGCCGAATATATGGTGCGCGCCTCAGGCTATCTGAAGACGCTCGACGATTTCCGCGCGATCCCGCTGAAGACGGCGGCCGGCGGCGTGCCGATCCGCCTCGGCGACGTCGCCACGATCCAGATCGGCCCCGAGATGCGGCGCGGCATCGCCGAGCTGAACGGTGAAGGCGAGGTCGCAGGCGGGGTCGTGATCCTGCGCTCGGGCAAGAATGCGCGGGAGACGATCGCGGCGGTCAAGGACAAGCTCGCGGACCTCAAGAGGAGCCTGCCGCCGGGCGTCGAGGTGGTGACGGTCTATGACCGCTCGCAGCTGATCGACCGTGCTGTCGAGAACCTCACCCACAAGCTGGTCGAGGAGTTCGTCGTCGTGGCCCTGGTCTGTGCGCTCTTCCTCTGGCATGTCCGCTCGGCGCTCGTCGCGATCCTCACCCTTCCCTTGGGCGTGCTCGCCGCCTTCGTCGTGATGCGCTACCAGGGCGTCAACGCCAACATCATGTCGCTCGGCGGCATCGCCATCGCGATCGGTGCCATGGTCGATGCGGCCGTGGTCATGATCGAGAACGCCCACAAGAAGATCGAGCGCTGGGAGCAGGACCATCCGGGCACGCATCTCGACGGCGAGACGCGCTGGATCCTCGTCACCGAGGCGGCGGCCGAGGTCGGGCCGGCGCTGTTCTTCAGCCTGCTGATCATCACGCTGTCGTTCATCCCGGTGTTTACACTGGAGGCGCAGGAGGGCCGGCTGTTCGCGCCGCTCGCCTTCACCAAGACCTATGCGATGGCCGCCGCCGCGATCCTGTCGGTGACATTGGTGCCGATCCTGATGGGCTGGCTGATCCGGGGGCGGATCCCGCCTGAGCAGGCCAATCCGGTCAATCGCTGGCTGACCGATCTCTACCGGCCTGCGATCGACTGGACGATGAAGCGGCCCAAGACCGTGCTGCTGATCGCGGCTTTGGTGTTCGCGACCACGGCCTGGCCGCTCAGCCGGCTCGGCGGCGAATTCATGCCCAACCTCGACGAGGGCGACCTGCTCTACATGCCCTCGGCCCTGCCCGGTCTCTCGGCCGCCAAGGCGAGCGAACTGCTCCAGCAGACCGACCGGCTGATCAGGACGGTGCCCGAGGTCGAAAGCGTGTTCGGCAAGGCGGGGCGTGCCGAGACCGCGACCGACCCCGCCCCGCTCGAGATGTTCGAGACGACGATCCAGTTCAAGCCCCGCGACCAGTGGCGACCAGGCATGACGCCCGAGAAGCTGATCGACGAGCTCGATCGCCGGGTGAGGCTTCCGGGGCTCGCCAATATCTGGGTGCCGCCGATCCGCAACCGCATCGACATGCTCGCGACGGGCATCAAGAGCCCGATCGGGGTCAAGGTGTCGGGCAGTGATCTCGCCGAGCTCGACCGCATCGCCCATGATGTCGAGACCGTGGCCAGGACCGTGCCGGGCGTCAGCTCGGCGCTCGCCGAGCGGCTGACCGGCGGACGCTATGTCGATGTCGACATCGACCGCGCCGCCGCTGCGCGGTTCGGACTCAACATCGCCGACGTGCAGGCCATCGTCTCGGGCGCGATCGGCGGCGAGACGATCGGCGAGACGGTCGAGGGCCTCGCCCGCTATCCGATCAGCGTGCGCTATCCGCGCGAATTGCGCGACAGCCTCGACGGGCTGCGGGGGCTACCGATCCTGACGCCCGCGGGCCAGCAGATCACCCTCGGCACGGTCGCCAATGTCACGATCGCCGAAGGGCCGCCGATGCTCAAGACCGAGAATGCCCGGCCCTCGACCTGGGTCTATGTCGATGTGCGCGGGCGCGATCTCGCCTCGGTGGTTGGCGATCTGCAACGCGCGGTGGCGAGACAGGTTCGGCTCTCGCCGGGGGTCAGCATCGCCTATTCGGGCCAGTTCGAATATCTCGAGCGCGCGGTCGACCGCTTGAAGCTGGTCGTGCCCGCGACGCTGCTGATCATCTTCGTGCTGCTCTACCTCATCTTCGGCCGCTTCGACGAGGCTGCGCTGATCATGGGCACGCTGCCGTTCGCGCTGACCGGCGGCATCTGGACGCTCTATCTGCTGGGGTTCAACCAGTCGGTTGCCACCGGGGTCGGGTTCATCGCGCTCGCCGGCGTCTCCGCCGAGTTCGGGGTGGTGATGCTGATCTATCTCAAGAATGCGCTGGCCGAGCGCACGGCTAATCCGGACGCCGCCGAGGTGAAGGCCGCGGTGCGCGAAGGCGCGCTGCTGCGCGTCCGGCCCAAGGCGATGACGGTCGCGGTGATCCTCGCCGGCCTGCTGCCGATCCTGCTGGGATCGGGCGCGGGCTCGGAGGTGATGAGCCGGATCGCGGCGCCGATGATCGGCGGCATGCTGAGCGCGCCGCTGCTGTCGATGTTCGTCCTGCCCGCCGCCTATCTGCTGCTGCGCCGGCCGAAGACCGACCCCATCCATCAACCCGCTTCATCATGAAGGAGACGATTATGAGACATGCACGACTGACCCTCGCCCTCGGCCTTGCCGTCCTGACCGCCGCGTGCGGCAAGAAGGGCGAGACCCCGGTTACAACCGAAACCAACCAGGCGGCGCCTGCCGCGACCATGAGCGGCGACATGGGCAACATGTCGATGGCGCCTGACGCGAACGCCGCAATCAAGGCCAAGGGCCATGGCACCGTCACCGCGATCGACAAGACGGCGGGCACGATCACGCTCAACCACGGCCCGATCCCCGAAGCCAAGTGGCCGGCGATGACGATGGCGTTCAAGGCGGCGCCCGCGATCACCGATGCGGTCAAGGTCGGCGACAAGGTCGATTTCGACCTCTCGCTCAAGGGCAGCGATGGCGAGGTCACCGCGATCACAAAGCAATGATCCGCTAAGTTCGACCAAAAGAAGCTGGTTGCGTCGCCGCTCCGGGGCGGCGACGCCCCTGCCGGCCGTCTGCCTGGCCGTGCGCCCGGTCTACGGATGCGATCGGCAACGCCCAACGCCAGCCGCGTTTCCCTGCGCGATCACAGGCAGTTTGAGCAAGCTTCGCGGATCGCACATTGAACGTGCAAGCCGCCCTTGCCCGCGATAGCCTGAGCGGCAAGGAGCCAGTTCAGGATGACCGAGCCAGTATGACCTTGTTACCCACGACACATCATGATCTCTTGAGCGAGCTTGTCCGTCGTTGGCGAGACGATCCGGGCGCCACCTATCGCTCCTGGTTTCTTTGGGACGAACGCCTGAAAAACTTCCGCTCCATCCGTCGGGGGCTGCAGCAGGTGGTCGTGGAAATCGAAAGTGGGCGGTTCGGCGTCGCCTATCGCGGCTCGTCACTGGAAACGGTTGTCCACTCGATCGCCGAACAGCGGCAGATCTTCAAGGGCGCCGACCATGCCTGGCTGTGGAAGCCCAAGCTGCGCATTCCCGACATTTACGAAAGCCCGGACAATCAGCGGGCGTTCGGTCGCCTGCTCGACAATTGCTCGTGCTGCGATACCGCCGAGGAGATCATCAGCCACATCCGCAGCATAGACGCGCTCAAGATCAAGGGGCTGGGGCCGGCGGCGGCCAACCTGCTCTATTTCCTTCACCCGACGCTGGTGCCGCCCTTCAATACCGCGATCGTCAAGGGCTACAATGCCGTCACCGGCGCCAAGGTGAAGCTCGGGTCATGGGATCATTTTCTCGCCATGCGCGCCGGCATCCTCGACCTCAACGACCGTTACCGCGAGTTGCTCTCCAACGATCTCGGCGCGATCGGCGGACTGTTGTTCGACATTGGCTCGGGCCGCTATCCCGCGCCACCGCTGGAGGATGACGCAACGGCGGCCGACGACTGGCTCGGCAGATTGGAACATGCCAGAGCGGAGGCAAGCCGGCTCGACAAGACAGCCGCCGCGCAGGGCGAAACCGATCGCACGCACGCCGAAATCCAGGCCTGGCTGCGCGACCTCGGCCATGCCCTCGGTTACGATGTGTGGATCGCCGCCAATGACCGCGGTCGACTTCACGCTGGCTGCCCGCTTGGACAGGGATGCCTCGAGCGCCTTCCAGACGCCATTGCGACCTCTCCCGGAGCGGACTCGATCCGCCTCATCGACGTGTTGTGGCTGGCGAAGGGTGGCGACGGCGTCGCCGCCGCGTTCGAGGTTGAACATTCGACCTCGATCTACTCGGGGATCGTGCGCATGCTCGATCTGGCGCTGTCGGGGAGCGATCTGCACGCTGCCGCCGGGCTATTCCTGGTCGCACCGAATGCGCGCGAGCAGGACGTTCGCGCGCAACTCCGTCGCCCGGCTTTCAGCCGTATTGCCGATCTCGACTTCGCCTATCTGCCCTATGGCGAGCTGGAGAGAAACAGGGACGCGATCGCTCGTTTTGGAACGGGATTGAAGGCCATCAAGGCGATCTCAAGCCCCCTTCCCTGAAAGGGGGCGTTTGCGGGAGGGGGCGGAATCCTACGCCAAGCTCGCCCAGATAGCCGGCGCGAGATCTTACTTGTTGCTGCCTTCTACGGTCGCGCCAGAAAGGCGACGGCTCAGTTCTATCCGGCGATGGCTACGCATTTTGAAGGTGTCTGGCCCAACGCGCCGATACTCAATGAAGCCGAGAGAACGCCAAAATCGCTCTGCCGCTTCATTCGCTTCCAGCACGGCCAACCGAATCTCTGTGGCACCTCTCGCAGCGGCCCAGCTTTCGACCGTCGAGTAAATTGAGCGTCCGACGCCACGACCACGCTGTGCGGCATCTACGATCATGAAGCCGAGATACCATGTGCCATCACGCGGATAATCGCGGAGGATGGCCGCGATTGCATATAGGCCGCCAGGCCCCTTCCATCCCAGGACAGCTTGATTGTGGGCGCTCTTTTCGGGCGGCACATCGGAGAAAAGCTCGCGAGCATCGTCCAGCGTGGGCGCGGCCCCGTCCTGCAACAGGAAATAGTCGCTGCAACGGTTGTACAGGTCTGCAACGTCTGCGGCGTCCGCTTGGGTAAGTTTGATCGGGGCTCCCGTCATCATCATCGCGTTTTGGCAGCAAGCACGCGCTGACCGTAATCCCGGAGTTCCCCGTTGGGACCGACATAGCGGTAGAGAGTGACGCGCTCGATCCCGAGTTCCTTGCAGAGGTCGGAAACGGACGTGTCGCGTTGGGCCATAGCAGCCTGAGCGAGCCGCACCTGGGCCTTGGAGAGGGCGAACTTGCGGCCACCCTTGCGTCCCCGCGCGCGGGCAGCGGCCAGGCCAGCCATGGTGCGCTCGCGGATCATATCCCGCTCAAACTCCGCCAGTGTGGCAAAAATGCCGAACACCATCCGGCCCGATGGCGTCGTGGTGTCGATCTGCGCGCCCTTGCCGGTGAGCACCCGCAGACCGATACCGCGATCCGACAGATTCTGCACCGTGCTGACCAGGTGGGTGAGCGTTCGGCCGAGCCGGTCGAGCTTCCAAACGATGAGGACATCGCCGTCGCGCAACGATTTCAGGCAGGCGGCAAGACCGGGGCGATCATCACGGCTACCGGATGCACGATCATCATAGATATTGCCTGGCTCGACACCGGCAGCGCGAAGGGCATCGTGCTGCAGGTCGAGCGACTGCGAGCCGTCGGCTTTGGACACGCGGGCGTAGCCGATCAGCATGGATCACAAACGAAGGTTTGAGGCGGTGACGAACATGAGCACATAAGATTGGGCTATTGTGTATCTTAACCAGCATCTCAATCAAGCTATCTCAAACCGTAGCTCGGAAAGAATAAGGAGCATGTATGCCGCGTCGCGTGACCCTGACCGATCGACAGCGCGAGGCGCTGCTTCACTTGCCGGTCGATCAAGGTGAGCTGCTGCGGCACTATACCCTCAGCGATGAGGATCTCGGGCATATCCGCCAGCGCCGGCGCGCCCACAATCGTTTTGGCTTCGCGCTGCAACTGTGCGTCCTGCGCTACCCGGGCCGGGTGCTCGCTCCTGGCGAGTTGATCCCGGCGCAGGTATCGGATTTCATCGCGGCCCAGCTCGGCCTGACCAGCGACGATCTACTCCTCTATGCCGCGCGCGAGGAGACCCGGCACGAGCATCTGGCGGACCTTCGCCGAATCTACGGCTATCGCTCCTTTTCGGGGCGGGGCGCACGGGATTTGCGCGAATGGATCGCTCGGGAAGCCGAGGCGGCGACATCGAATGAGGATCTTGCCCGTCGCTTCGTTGCGGAGTGTCGCCGCACCCGCACGATCCTTCCCGGCTCCTCGACGATCGAGCGCCTTTGCGCCGATGCGCTGGTTGAGGCCGAGCGCCGGATCGAGGATCTTATCGCCCATCGCATCACGCCAACCCTGAGCGAGAATTTGGCTCACCTGTTGGAGGATACGGTGGATGGTCGCGTCACGCGCTTCGTATGGCTGCGACAGTTCGAGGTTGGCGCAAATTCAGCAGCCGCTAACCGGCTGATGGATCGACTGGAATATCTTCAAAGGTTCGATCTTCCGGCGGATTTGCTGGACGGCGTGCCGGCGCATCGTGTGACCCGGCTTCGCCGGCAGGGCGAGCGCTATTACGCCGACGGCATGCGTGATCTGCCCGAAGACAGGCGGCTTGCGATCCTCGCTGTCTGCACCCTGGAATGGCGGTCATCGCTGGCCGATGTCATCGTGGAGACCCACGATCGCATCGTAGGCCGTCTCTATCGGGCCTCCGAACGCCTTTGCAACACCAGGATCGCCGACGAAAAGGCGGCCGTTCGGGACACGCTGAAGTCCTTTGCCGAAATCGGTGGTGCTTTGCTTGGAGCGCAGGACGATGGCACGGCCCTGGACGGGATAATCGCCACCGGGCCTGGCTGGGAACGGTTCAGAACCCTTGTCGCCACGGCCTCCGCGCTGACCAACGTGCTCGCGGCCGACCCGCTCAGCCGTGTGCTGGACGGCTATCACCGTTTCCGCCTCTACGCGCCCAGGATGCTGCGCCTGCTCGACATGCAGGCGGCGCCGATCGCCACGCCTCTTCTGGCGGCCGTTGCGATGCTGCGTAACGGGATCAAGGTCGATCCGCCGGTGGATTTTCTACGTCCCAACTCGAAATGGCATCGTCATCTTCGCGCTGAGCCCAGCGGCGACCACCGGCTTTGGGAAATCGCGGTGCTGTTCCACATCCGCGACGCCTTCCGGTCCGGTGACATATGGTTGGCGGGATCGCGCCGCTATGGCGACCTCAAGCAGCTTCTGGTCCCGCCACAGGCGATAGAGCAGACCGCGCGGCTCGCCGAGCCGCTGCGACCCGGCGAATGGCTGGCCGAGCGCAGGGCTCGACTGGATACACGGCTGAAGGAGTTTGGCCGCGCGGCGCGAACCGGCACGATCCCAGGCGGCATCATCGAGAACGGCAAGCTGCACATCGACAAGCTGAGGGCCGACACGCCCGAAGGGCCGAGGATCTCGTGCTCGATCTCTATCAACAGCTCCCGCCCGCGAGGATCACCGATCTGTTGCTGGAAGTCGATGAGCGAACCGGATTTTCCGAGGCGTTCACGCATCTGCGCACCGGCGCGCCCTGCAGCGACCGGATCGGCCTGATGAACGTGTTGCTGGCGGAAGGCGTCAATCTCGGTTTGCGCAAGATGGCGGCGGCGACCAACACGCACAGCTTCTGGGAATTGCTGCGGATCGCGCGCTGGCATGTCGAAGGCAGCGCCTATGATCGGGCGCTCGCCATGATCGTGGAGGCCCACGCCGCCCTGCCCATGGCCGCCTTCTGGGGACAAGGGCAATCGGCATCCAGCGACGGGCAGTTCTTCCTTGCTAACGAGCAGGGCGAGGCGATGAATCTGATCAACGCGAAATATGGCAACGTCCCGGGCCTCAAGGGATACAGCCATGTGTCCGATCAATATGCGCCGTTCGCAACCCAGGTGATCCCGGCAACGGTCAGCGAGGCTCCCTATATCCTGGACGGGCTGCTCATGAATGACGCGGGCCGCCGCGTTCGCCAGCATTTTGCCGACACGGGCGGCTTCACCGATCATGTGTTCGCCGCCTGCGCCTTGCTCGTCTACAGGTTCGCCCCCCGTATCCGCGATCTCCCTCAGAAAAGACTCTATGCCTTC
>CAUTRN010000084.1:0-15453 GCA_963540925.1 uncultured Sphingomonadaceae bacterium | reverse complement strand
CGCGAACACCGGGATGCCGGCGGCGGCGATGGCGGCGGCGGCATGGTCCTGGGTCGAGAAGATGTTGCAGGTCGCCCAGCGCACGTCGGCGCCGAGAGCGGTCAGCGTCTCGATCAGCACCGCGGTCTGGATCGTCATGTGGAGCGAGCCGGTGATGCGCGCGCCCTTCAGCGGCTGCGACGCGCCGAACTCCTGGCGCAGGGCCATCAGGCCCGGCATCTCGGTCTCGGCGATGTTGATCTCGGCGCGGCCGAAGTCGGCGAGGCTGAGGTCGGCGATGACGTAATCGTTGAAATCGGTCGCTGCGGCGGTGGCCACCGGGCTTCTCCTCTAAAGGGCGCAGCCGGGCGGGGGCCGGCGGCATTGCAGGGCGCAATAGCCGGGCGAACGGTCGAATGCAAATATAAAGATATCTTTATATGACCCTTCCCCCTCCCCTGGAGTAGGAGGAGATGGTCGGCGCCCTATCGTATCAGCGGGCGATCTGAGCGACCGAACCGCGGTCGCAGCGGCCGCCGGGAAGGACCGGATCAAGGCCCTGGCGGTCGGCAATCATTTCAAGGCCTTCACGCGAATTGGCCATCAGCGCACCCTCGCGGGCGACCGAGCGGGCATTGTCGCAGCTGTCGGCGCTGGTGCGGTCGGCGCCATAGGCATTGGCGAGCGAGGTGGTGAAACGGTCATAGGCGCTCTGGCCATAGACCGGGCCGGCCGACGTGATGAAGAAGGCCTTCAGCCGATCATTGGCGGCGCCGATCGCCGCACGATTGCCCCGTACGAACGCATTATAGTCGGTCGAGATATTATACCCCATGGCCTGGCACCGCAGCGTTTCGACCATCAGGTAGGTTTGCAGATCGCGAACGCGCGCCGCGCTCGCATGCTCGGCTGACCAGCAGCCGGCATTGGCCGGCGATAACGCCGACACCGCGGCCAAGGCCGCGCACAGAGACTTGCGCATGGATTTCCCCGCATTGCCCCGGAGAGCCCACCATGGGCCCCCTCCCCGTGCGAAGATTGATCCGAAAGCTTCCGCCTGTCTTGCGAAATCTGCTTAACATGCGACCAAAAGGCTAATTATATCAGTGCATTACCGAAATGAGTATTCGAGTGCACAGTCTGGGCGTGCTCTAGGCTACGCTTGGCCGCTCGTCGGCGCGAGCAATCGCGGATCGATACCGGCCGACCGCATCGCCCGCTCCCACCGGTGCGACGCCTCATGCTCGAACATCACGCTGTCCTCGCCCCGAGTCGCGAGCCAGCCATGCCGGCGCATCTCGCCGTCGAGCTGCCCCTCGCCCCAGCCGGCATAGCCCAGCGCGACGAGCCAGCGGCTGGGCCCGACACCGTCGGCGATCGCGCGCAGCACGTCGAGCGTGGAGGTGAGGCACCAGCGGTCCTCGACCAGCAGGCTGTCCTCGCCCACCCAGTCGATGCTGTGGAGCACGAAGCCGCGCTGCTGCTCCACCGGCCCACCGACATGGATGCCGCAATCGGGCGCGATTCCGGGCTCGATCTCGAGCTGCTCGTACAGGCGGTGGAGGGTGATGCCGGGCATGATGCGGCCGACGCCGACGCCCAGCGCGCCATTCTCGTCATGCGCGCACATCGCGATCACCGCCTTTTCGAACCGGTGATCGCCGATCCCGGGCATGGCGAGCAAAAATTGCCCGCGGAGAGAGACTGGCGCATCCATCGGGAGCTTTTATAGTCCGCCCCCATGGGGACGCAAACAGGCGAAGCGGGGACGGAAAGAAACGCGGCGGCGATCACCATCGTCATCCCGGCCTATGGCGTCGGCGCGATGCTGGGCGACGCGCTCGATTCGGTGCTCGCGCAGGATCGTGGTGACTGGCAGGCGATCGTCGTCGACGATGGCGACAAAAGGGTGGCCGGCCATGTCGCCCCCTATCTCGCCGATCCACGCATCCGCCTGCTCGAAACCGACAATGGCGGCCTGCCCACCGCGCGCAACCGCGCGATCGCGATCGCGACCACGCCCTATGTCTCGCTGCTCGACGGCGACGATGTGCTGGAGCCCGATTTCGTCTCGGCGCTGATCGCCGCGATCGAAGCCAATCCCAGGGCCGGCTTCGCCACCGGCGACGCCACCTTCTTCGGCGCCGACCGGGTGGGCGAGCGTTTCTCCTCTTATTGCTCGCAAGCGGGGCCGGCGACCCTGGAGCGGCTGATCTTGCGCGAGTTCAACGTCTTCGGGCTGACCGTGATGAAGCGCGAGGCGATCCTGGGGATCGGCGGCTTCGACACCAGCCTGAAATCCTCCGAGGATCTCGACGCCTGGATCCGCCTGCTCGCGGCGGGCTGGGAGCTGGCGGTAGTGCCGCGCCCGCTCGCCCGCTACCGGCGCCATGCCGGGCAGATGTCGGGCAACACCGCGCGGATGCTGGCAACCGCGCATGCGGTGATGAGCAAGGCGCGCGATCATCTCGCCGGCCGCCCCGAGGCGCAGGCCGCCGCCGACATGATCGCCCGGATCGAACGGGACATGGCGATCGAGGACGCCTTTGGCCGGGTGCGCGCGGGCCAGGTCCGATCGGGCGTCGCCGACCTTATCCGCCTGGGCGTGGGCGAGCGCAGCCCGCGCTGGGCCAAGGCGCTGGCCCTGATGCGCATCGCGCCGTTCCTGGCGCCCTGGCTGATGAAGCTGAGGGAGCGGGTGTGAGCCCCCAAAGATCCTCCCTGCGCAGAGCGCGGGGAGGGGGACCATCCGCGCAGCAGATGGTGGAGGGGTCTCGACCCTTCGATATGCGGTGGCCAGGAGAGTGCGGACACCCCTCCACCGCTCTGCGAGCGGTCCCCCTCCCCGCCCTGCGGGCAGGGAGGATCTTTGGGGGCTCGCCTTTTCGACCCAAAAACTGCAACAGGAAGGGCATAGCCATCTCGCACGAGGGAGAGACGATATGACGATCAGCACTGGAGACCGGATCCCGGCCGCCACCTTCCGCAAGATGACCGAGGAAGGCCCGGTCGAGGTATCGAGCGACGCGCTGTTCGGCGGGCGCACCGTCGCGCTCTTCTCGGTGCCCGGCGCCTTCACCCCCACCTGCTCGGCGCGCCACCTGCCCGGCTTCGTCGACAAGGCCGACGCGCTGAAGGCCAAGGGCGTGGACGAGATCGTCTGCACCGCGGTGAACGACGCCTTCGTGATGGGCGCCTGGGGCAAGTCGGCCGGGGCGGACGGCAAGGTGACGATGCTGGCCGACGGCAATGCCGACTTCGTCTCCGCGCTGGGCCTGGAGATGGATGCGCGCGCGGCGGGCCTGGGCCTGCGCGGCCAGCGTTTCTCGATGATCGTCAAGGACGGTGTCGTCAGCACCCTCAACATCGAGGCTCCGCGTGAATATAATGTCAGCAGCGCCGATCATATGCTCGGCCAGCTCTGACGAGCGAACCGGTTCCGGGCCGCCTGGCGGCCCGGCAACCACCCACTGAGGCGACAAGGAGAAAATATTGCCCTCGAAACAAAGTCTCGACATCGTCGACCAGCTCGACGCGATCTACCAGCAATCGGTTTCCCGTCTGCGCGCCGCGCTGACGCATTATATCCGGACGGGCGAACGCCCCGATCCCGGGCTCCGGCGGGACGGCGCCTTCGCCTATCCCGAGATCCGGCTGAGCTATGAGGGCGGCCGCGATCCCGGACCGCTCGGCCGCTCCTTCGGCCGGCTCCAGAGCGAAGGTGACTATGCCATCGCCGTCACCCAGCCGCGCATGTTCGCCCATTATCTCGCCCAGCAGATCGACCTTCTGATCGACGACTATGGGGCGCATGTGACGGCAGGGCGCAGCGCCACCGAGATCCCCTATAATTATGTGCTCGACGCCGGCGACGACCTCGACCTGACCGGCGCCGCGCCGGTCGAGCTGGCGCGCATCTTCCCCTCGACCGAGCTGTCGCAGATCGGCGACGAATTGGCCGACGGGCTGTGGCTGCAGGACGAGGCCGCCCCCCGGCCGCTGGCGCTGTTCGACGCGCCCCGCGTGGACTTCAGCCTGGCGCGGCTGCGCCATTACACCGGCACCCCGGCCGGCCATGTGCAGGACTATATCCTGTTCACCAACTATCACCGCTATGTCGACGAGTTCGTCCAATGGGCGATCGAGCAGCTCGACAAGGGCGGCCGCTACACGATGCTGAGCGGCGCCGGCGGGGTGGAGATCCGGCCGGGCGACGCCGATCCCCGGCAGGTGATCGCCGACAGCGCGTGGCGCAAGCACCAGATGCCGGCCTATCACCTCATCGCCCCCGATCATTCGGGCATCACCCTAGTCAATATCGGCGTCGGCCCGTCCAACGCCAAGACGATCACCGACCATCTGGCGGTGATGCGCCCGGCGGCCTGGCTGATGATCGGCCATTGCGGGGGGCTGCGCCCCAGCCAGCGGATCGGCGACTATGTGCTGGCCCACGCCTATCTGCGCGACGACCATGTGCTCGATCATGTCCTGCCGCCCGAAATCCCGATCCCGGCGATCGCCGAGGTGCAGCAGGCGCTGACCCACGCCGCCGAGGTCGTCTCGGGCGAGAGCCGCGAACTGCTCAGGCAGCGGATGCGCACCGGCACCGTCGTCACCTCCGACGATCGCAACTGGGAGTTGCGCTACACCGCCTCGGCGCTGCGCTTCAGCCAGAGCCGCGCGGTGGCGATCGACATGGAGTCGGCCACGCTCGCCGCGCAGGGCTATCGCTTCCGCGTGCCCTACGGCACCCTGCTCTGCGTCTCCGACAAGCCGATCCATGGCGAGATCAAGCTGCCCGGCCAGGCCAACCGCTTCTATGAGCGGGCGATCGCCGAGCATCTCCAGATCGGTATCGCCGCGGTGGACCTGCTGCGCGGCGAAGGCTCGCGACTCCACAGCCGCAAATTGCGCGCCTTCAACGAGCCGCCCTTCAGATAAATTTTCGCACGCTTTCCGGAGCGCGAAGGTCGCCCGCGGCCTTCCGTTACGGAAGAGAAGCGAGTCCCGGCAATCCTGGCCCTTTCCCCTGTGGGAGAGGGCCTTTTCGTGCCCGGCCGACGGGGGCTTTCTTTAGAAGAACGTAACTAACGGCATGTTAGCCATAAGTCGGTTCTGGAGAATGCCGATGTTGTCAGCCGAAGTTACCGTCGTCGAACGTGGCCGCCGCAGCGAGGATCGCTACCGCGCGGACATCCGCTCGCGCTACGGGATGAGTGGCATGCCCGAGCGGGCACTGTGCCGCATCATCGACGTGTCGCGCCATGGCGCACGCCTCGAACTCTATTCGGAGCTGCCGGCGCAGACCCAGATCACCCTCACCTTGCCCGGCACCGGCCCGGTGCGTGCGCGCATCGTCTGGTCGAAGGATCTCGAGGCGGGCTGTTTCTTCCAGCAGCCGCTCGATGAAGCCGAGCTCGAGCGCATCTTCTCCAAGGGTCACGCCTGACCCGAACCGACGGGGCCGTCGTTCAGGCGGCCTCCTCGCACTCCTCGGCGCTGGTCACCCGATCGCGCCCGTCCGACTTCGACCGATAGAGCGCCCGGTCCGCACGGGCTAGGATCGACGGCAGCGCGATATCGCCCGGCCGGAGCCCCGACACCCCGAAGCTCGCGGTCATTACCACCCGATCACCGCCCTCCACCGGCATCGCCGCGATGTCGCGGCGGATCCGCTCCACCACCTCCAGTGCGTCCTGCGCGCGGGTGTTCACCAGCAGCAGCGCGAACTCCTCGCCGCCGATCCGGCCGATCAGGTCGCCGCGCCGCACCAGCCGTTCGAGCCGGTTGGCGAAGTGGCGCAGCGCCCGATCGCCGAAGCCATGGCCGAAGCGGTCGTTGATCCGCTTGAAATTGTCGATGTCGGCGACGACCACCGCGAGCGGCTGGTTCTGCCGCTGCGCGTTGCGGATCGCGCGCTCGGCCGATTCCTCGAAGCCGCGCCGGTTGTAGATGCCGGTCAGCTCGTCGGCGGTGGCCAGCGCGCGCATCGTCTCGGCCAGGTCGGCCGCCACCAGGAAGACTGAGAAGATGCCGACCCCGACGAAGGCGAGCGGGTAGAACAAGGTCAGCCCCGCGCGGAACCGGTCGATCGCCACTCCCGCGCCCAGTTCGCCCTGGCCCAGCGCCACCGAGGCCAGCGCGAAGTCGAGCAGCGCGAACGCCACCAGCATCAGGATCACCGAGCGTTCGGGCAGGGTGCGGCGCGCGGTGCGGTTCACCTGCACCGCGCTGATCAACATCATCAGGCCGCCGAAGATCAGCCCGGTCGCGTCGCGGATGCCGACATGGGGGACGACGAAGCTGGTCGCGGCGATCAGCAGCGAGGCGGCGGCGGCGGCCAGCAGCAGCGGCACCATGCTCGCCTGCGCCCGCGCCCGCTGGAGGAAGCCGATCGCGATCAGCGCGGTCGACAGGCAGCCCAGCTCGGCGGTGGCGGCATAAAGCAGCGCGCTGCCATCGGCGTAGAGTCGGAGCAGCAGATTGGCGATCCACTCGGCGGTGGCGACGCCATAGGCGATCGACCAGACCAGGGCGTGCTGGGGGCGGCCGAAGCTATGCCATGCGATCAGCATCACCGCCGCGAGCATCGCGGCGATGAAGATGAGCGCGCTGATGATGACGATCGTAGCCGTCATTTCCCCTCGAACAGCACAAAGCCGGGCGCGGGGACGAAATGCCCCCGTTAACCACGGCACTCTTCTTTCGATTGGGGGGGGCCAGTGCAGCGATTGATTGTAAAATGCAATCGCAAAAGGCGCGGTTTCCGCGCCATTCCGACGGCCCGCGTCCATAAATGGGCCAATTGTAACGCGAATCCGCAAATTTCGCAGATGCGAAGATTCTTGCCGTTACGGCATGCTGGCATGCCAAGGAGGGGAATCCGGCCCAACCGGACCGGATTCCCCGCGAATCACCAGCCGCAGCGCTGGCCCTTGTTCTGCTGGTTCAGCCAGCCGATCAGCGGCTTGAAATAGGCGATCATCGCGCTGCCATCGATCTCGCGGCTGCCGGTGAAGGCCTGCAGCGCGTCGGGCCAGGGCTTGGACTGGCCCATCGCAAGCATCGCGTTCAGCTTCTCGCCCACCTTCTTGTCGCCATAGAAGGAACAGCGGTGCAGCGGCCCCTTCCAGCCGGCCTGGTCGCACGCCGCCTTGTAGAACTGGAACTGCAGGATGCGCGCGAGGAAGTAGCGCGCATAGGGCGTGTTGCCGGGAATGTGATACTTGGCGCCCGGATCGAAGCCATCGTCGGCGCGCGGCACCGGCGGGGTGATGCCCTGATATTGCAGGCGCAGCTCGGTCCAGGCCTTGTTGTAGTCGGCGGGCTTGATCGCGCCGCTGAACACACCCCAGCGCCACTTGTCCATCAGCAGGCCGAAGGGCAGGAAAGCGACCTTGTCCATCGCCTGGCGCAGCAGCAGCCCGGTGTCCTTGTCGGCGCTGGGCACCTTGGCGGCATCGAGCAGGTCGATCTTCACCAGATAATCCGGCGTCACCGACAGCGCGATGAAGTCGCCGATCGCCTCATGGAAGCCGTCATTGGCGCCGTTCATGTAGAGGAAGGGCTGCCGGTTATAGGCGCGCTGGTAGAAATTATGGCCCAGCTCGTGATGGACGGTGATGAAGTCGTCCGACACCACCTTGGTGCACATCTTGATCCGCAGGTCTTCCTTGTTGTCGACGTCCCAGGCCGAGGCGTGGCACACCACCTCGCGATCGCGCGGCTTGGTGATCTGCGAGCGCTTCCAGAAGCTGTCGGGCAGCGGGGCGAAGCCCAGCGAGGTGTAGAAGCCCTCGCCCGCCTTCACCATCTTCACCGCATCATATTGCTTCGCCTTGAGCAGGTCGCCGATATTGTAGCCGAGGTCGCCCGCACCCTTCGGGGCAACGACGTCATAGATATTGCCCCATTCCTGCGCCCACATGTTGCCGAGCAGGTCTGCGCGGATCGGGCCGGTCTTCGCCTGGACGGCATCGCCATATTTCTCGTTGAGCTTGGCGCGGGTGTAGCAGTGGAGCGCGTCGTAGAGCGGCTTCACCTGCAGCCAGAGCTTGTCCATCATCTTGGCGAAATCGTCGGCCGGCATGTCGTAGCCGGCGCGCCACATCGCGCCGAGATCCTTGTAGCCCAGGTCGACCGCGCCCTTGTTGGCGATCTCGACCAGCCGGACATAATCGCCCTTCATCGGCTTGCCGACATTGTCGTGCCAGCTCGCCCACATCTCCTTCAGCTCGGCCGGATTGCGGTTGGTGCCCATCTCGGCCTCGATGTCCGAGCCGTTGATCTCCTGCCCGCGCAGGGTGCCGCGGCCCTTGCCATAGGTCGACTGGAGCCGGGTCGCGAGGTCGTTGAGCTCCTTGGCTGCGCCGGGCGTGTCGGGTGCGGGCAGGACGATGCTCTGCTTGAGCATGCCCAGTTTGCGGGCGGTGTCGCCGCTGAGCCCCTGCACCGCGTCGAAGCGCGCCGCGCCCTTGGCGTAGCGCACCTGCATCTCGGTCAGCTCGGCGCCGACCTTGGCGTTCACCGCATCGGTGTCGTCGGTCAGATAGGTGGCGTTGATCCAGGCGACCTGCGCCGCATAGACGTTGAACTCGCCCAGCTCCTTCTCCGCCTGCGCGACGAAGGCGTCGGCCTCGGCGGCGGTGGGGGCAACGGAGGGCGCGGGGGCAGCCGTTGTAGCAGGCGCTTCAGCGTCCGCCGCCAGGACGGGGGAGGCCACCAGCAGGGCCGCCAGCGCCAGCGCGGACGAAGCCGCCTTGATCGAGATTTTCATGGGGAGGGTCCTTGGTATGTCGTGCTGGCAGCGAGTCAGCACGCGACCGGGACCGGGTCAAGCCTGTGTTAGTCCAGTGATACGGCGGGGCCGTTGACCGCCCCACCCCGGCCGTCAGAACCAGGCCGCCACCGCATCGCCCAGCTCGGGCAGGGTCACCGCGCTCATATGGTTGCCGGGCACCTCGACATAGCCGGCATTGGGCAGCGCGTCGGCCAGCTTGCGGGCCGAGCCATTGTCCTGGTCCTCGCTGCCGGTCAGCACCAGGATCGGCAGGTCGAGATCGGCGAGCGCGCCGCGCGGAATCGCCGGGAAATGGTCGAGCAGCAGCAGCAGCGCCTTCGGGTCGCCACCGGTGGTCTTCAGGAAAGCCTCGGCCATCCATTCGGACGAGAATTTCTGGTGGGTGCCGGCCCCTTCGAGCACCGTGCGGAAGAAGGAGACCCGGCCGCCGAGATCGAGCAGCCCTTCCAGCCCCATGCCCGCCAGCATCGCCTTGCCCGGCCGCGCGCCGCGCACCAGCATCCGCGCGGTGGTGCGCCCGCCCAGCGAATAGCCGCCCAGGTCATATTGCCCGTCTTTCAGGCCGAGCTGGGCGATCAGCGCCAGATTGTCGTCGGCCAGGATGTCGTGGCTGTAGCCCGAGGGATCGTGCGGCTTGGCGCTCTGCCCATGCGCGCGCAGGTCGGGCATGATCACCCGGCGGCCCTTGGCGGCCAGCTTGGCGGCATGGCCGTAGCGCACCCAGTTGGTGAAGGCGTTCGAGAACAGGCCGTGGATCAGGATGACCGGACGGCCATCCTCGGGCCCCATGCCGTGCCAGGCCATGGCGGCGCCGTCGGCACCGTCGAAATGGTGGAGGGTCGTCTCAGTCGGGGAGCTTGCCAACGGTCTTCATCCAGCGATCAACCAGCGTCTTGTGCTGGTCCGCCCGGTAGCGCGGCAGCTCGCCTGTGTCGATCCACGCTTCGTGCAGGCTCTCCGCGCCGAAATGATGCTCGGGGCGGAAACGCGACGGATCGTCGAAGCTGCCGACGGTCAGGTCGCATTTCTCGCTGTCGGGATATTCGAAGCCCAGCGGGGTGCCGCAGACCGAACAGAAGGGCCTCCGCGCGAAGGGCGAGCTGTGATACCAGTCGGGCTCCTTCTCCCACGCCACCGCCGCCTTGGGCAGGTTGACGAAGGCGATCGAGACCCCGCCGGTGGCGCGCTGGCACATCCGGCAATGACAGAGATAAGCCTCGTCCGAGGCGACCTGGGCGATGTAGCGGATGCGGCCACACTGGCAGCCGCCGGTCATCATGCGGGCGGCGGCCGTCTCGCTCACCGCCGCGCCTCGGTGGCCATGCGGAAGGCGAGGCCGGCCAGAACGGTGCCCATCAGATAGCGCTGGATCGCCAGCCATAGCGGCCGCTCGCCCAGAAAGGCCGCGATCGAGCCGGCGGCGATGGCGACGCCGGCGTTGACCGTCAGGCTGATCGCGATCTGGGTGAAGCCCAGCACGAACGACTGGGCGAGGACATGGCCGCGCGCCGGATCGATGAACTGAGGCAGCAGCGACAGATAGAGCATCGCCGCCTTGGGGTTGAGCAGATTGGTCATCAGCCCCATCAGGAACAGCTTGCGCGGCGGATCGACCGGCAAATCCTTCACCTGGAAGGGCGAGCGGCCGCCCGGCTTCACCGCCTGCCAGGCGAGCCACAACAGGTAGAGCGCGCCGCCGAAGCGCAGCGCGTCATAGGCGAAGGGCACCGCCATCATCAGCGCGGTGATGCCGAAGGCGGCGCTCGCCATGTAGAAGAGGAAGCCCAGGGCTACCCCGCCCAGCGAGATCAGCCCGGCCTTCGGCCCCTGGCAGATCGATCGCGAGATCAGGTAGATCATGTTGGGCCCCGGCGTCAGCACCATGCCAAGCGAGACGAGCGCGAAGGCGATCAGATGGCCGGTGCTGGGCATATATTTCGACTCCTGGACGTCACCCCAGCGAAGGCTGGGGTCCATGTCTCTCCCGGCAAGCGACGCCGTTCGAGAGAACAGACATGGATCCCAGCCTTCGCTGGGATGACGTTAGAAGTATGGAAAGCGCTCTTTCAACGGCGCTTAATCTACGCCAGCTGAAATCAGTCCTTCTTCAGATGCCGGCGGCCGAGCAGCTCGGCGATCTGGACGGCGTTGAGCGCGGCGCCCTTGCGGAGATTGTCCGAGACGCACCAGAGCGCGAGGCCATTCTCCACGGTCGGGTCCTCGCGGACGCGGCTGACATAGGTGGCGAACTCGCCGACGCATTCGACGGGGGTGACGTATCCGCCATCCTCGCGCTTGTCGACGAGCATCACGCCGGGCGCCTCGCGCAGGATCTTCTGCGCGTCGGAGGCCGACAGCTCGTCCTCCATCTCGATCGTGATCGCCTCGGAATGGCCGACGAACACCGGCACGCGCACGCAGGTGGCGATTACCTTGATCTTGGGATCGAGGATCTTCTTGGTCTCGACCACCATCTTCCACTCTTCCTTGGTCGAGCCGTCGTCGAGGAAGCTGTCGATGTGCGGGATCACGTTGAACGCGATCTGCTTGGTGAACTTCCTGGGTTCGGCCGGATCGCCGACGAAGATGTTGCGGCTCTGCTCGAACAGCTCGTCCATCCCCGCCTTGCCCGCGCCCGACACCGACTGATAGGTCGAGACGACCACCCGCTTGATCTTCGCGGCGTCATGGAGCGGCTTCAGCGCCACCACCATCTGCGCGGTCGAGCAGTTCGGGTTGGCGATGATGTTGCGCTTGCGATAGCCGTCGATTGCCTCGGCGTTCACCTCAGGCACGATCAGCGGAACGTCGGGGTCCATCCGGTAGAGCGACGAATTGTCGATCACGGTGCAGCCCGCCGCCGCCGCGCGCGGCGCGTAGATCTTGGTCGCTTCGGAGCCGATCGCGAACAGCGCCATGTCCCAGCCGGTCCAGTCGAAATGCTCGATATTCTGGACCTTGAGCATCTTGCCGGTCTCGCCGAACTCGATCATGTCGCCCTGGCTGCGCGCCGAGGCGACCGCGGCGATCTCGTCGATCGGGAATTCGCGCTCGGCCAGGATGTTGAGCATTTCGCGGCCCACATTGCCGGTGGCACCCGCGACGACGACACGATAGCCCATTGTCATTTCCTTCGTTGCGTCATCCCCGCGCAGGCGGGGATCCATATTCTCAAAGGCTCGAACCTCTTGCGGTTCGGAGGATATGGATTCCCGCCTTCGCGGGAATGACGATGGGGTGAGTATAGGTTTCGTTATGTGGGGCCTCGCCGGCCCCAGACAAGCAAACGGCCGGTCTCCCGAGGGAGCCGGCCGCTGCCTTATATCCGGTCAGGAGAGCCTGAAGCTCAGGCTTCCTGCGCCTCGGCGGTCGGCTTGTTGTCGCGACGCTCGGCGATACGCGCCGACTTGCCGCGGCGACCGCGCAGATAATAGAGCTTGGCGCGACGGACGACGCCCTTGCGGACGACTTCGATCGACTCGACGTTCGGCGAGTAGAGCGGGAAGACGCGCTCCACACCCTCGCCGAAGGAAATCTTGCGGACGGTGAACGACGAACCCATGCCCTTGTTGGCGCGGGCGATGCAGACGCCCTCATAAGCCTGGACGCGGGTACGCTCGCCTTCGACGACCTTCACGCCGACGCGCAGGGTGTCACCGGGGCGGAAATCGGGGATCGACTTCGCCGCCTTGAACTTGGCAATCTGCTCGGCTTCGAGCTGCTGGATGAGGTTCATGCTCATCGCTCCTTCTTCTGTCGCCGCGCGCCAGAGGGAGACTGGACCCGAGCACCCTCATGGCGCTCCCAAAGATCCGGCCTCCTTAGCCTTGTATCGGTCTCGGCCATGGTTTTGCGCCATGCCTCGATCCTCGCATGATCCCCAGATCGCAGCACTTCGGGGATCGTGCGCCCTTCCCATTCAGCAGGTCGGGTATAATGCGGATATTCGAGGAGGCCGCTTTCGAAGCTTTCCTCATCACCGCTATCGGGCGCGCCCATTACGCCGGGAAGCAAGCGAATGCAAGCGTCCAGCAGGGTCAAAGCGCCCATTTCCCCGCCCGAAAGTATGTAATCGCCGATCGAAATCGGCTCGATCGGCCGCGCCTCGAACAGTCGCTCGTCGATTCCCTCGAATCGGCCGCAGAGAATCGTGACGCCGGGCCCCGCCGCCAGATCGCGGACCCGTGCCTGGGTGAGCGGGCGCCCACGCGGCGTCATCGCCAGCAGCGGCGCGTCGGGCCGCGTCTCCAGCGCATGGTCCACCGCGCGCGCCAGCACGTCGGCGCGCATCACCATCCCCGCCCCGCCACCGGCCGGGGTATCGTCGACCGAACGATGCTTGTCGGTCGCGAAATCGCGAATCTGGACGGGGTCGCAGGACCACTTCCCCTCGGCCAGCGCGCGGCCAGCGAGCGACACGCCGAGCGGCCCGGGGAACATCTCGGGATAGAGGGTCAGGATGGTGGCGGTGAAGGTCATCAGATCGTCCAGTTCTCAACCTTCAGGCCGGGAATGTCGGCAAAGTCGCGCTCATTGTTCGTCACGAGCGTCAAATCCAGGGACAGGGCATGCGCTGCGATCAGCCGGTCGAATTGGGCGCACTTGAATGGTAGCTGCGTGTATATGTCGGCTGCACGCCGATCGAACGCGATGGGTTCGACCTTGTCGAACAACCTATTCGCGCCCGCCATTGCCGCAGGTTCGATGGACGCGAGGCCTCGCATCACCTCAGCATACACGATTGTCGACGTCACCACGCTACCCGCATCGGCTTCGCCCAGACGCAATGCCGCCTGACCGGCAGCATCGCGCAAGACGTAAATGCAGATGTTCGAATCGAGCAAAAAAACCGGATCAGCCACGCGGAAGCAGCTTTCCTTCCCAATCAAGCTCACGCTCTTCGAATTCGCGTTCCTCGGGCGTTAGAAGCTTGAGCCAGGGCATCGAGCCCGCAATCCCCGTCAGGTCGATCTTCTTCGGCTTCTCGTCGGCGGGGCGAAAGACGAACTCGCCCTTCTCCTCACGCACGATCACCTCGGTCCCTTCCTTCAGGCCGAGCGCCTTCGGCAGGCGCAGCGCCACCGAATTGCCCGACTTGAAGACCTTGGCGCGATATTCCTCGCTCATCACCAACTCCGTATATACATAATGTATATACGGCAAGGCAGCCCCATCTACAACACCCGCCGGGCCACCATGTCGGTGCAGATCGCCAGCAGGGTACCAGCCACGGTGAGCATGCCGAGCATCAGCCCCCAGCCGCCGATCGACTGGCCGTCGCCGGTGGTCAGCAGCGCGGCGAACAGCACCACCGGGGGCACCAGCACCTGCGCGGCGGTGGAGGCGAGCCGGGCGCGCTCGGGCAGGCCCTTCTTGCGGGTGCGGACCACGCCATAGGCGATGATGACGAGGTAGATCGAACCGATCAGCAGGAAGAGGGTGACGGCATTCATTCGACGAACTCCGGGTCGATCAGCAGACGATCGGGCTCGATCGTCACCGCCTTGGCGATGGGAACCATGAAGCGCTTGCCGTCGGGCTTCTCGACCTCGAGCACGTCGCCCGCGCCGAAATCCTCTACCAGCACCGCCGTGCCGATCACATCCTCGCCAACCTGGCAGGGCAGGCCGAGCAGATCGATATGATAATATTCGCCCTCGGCGAGCGGTGGCAGCGCCGAGCGCGGCACGGTCAGCTCGGTGCCGCGCAGCGCCTCGGCGGTGTTGCGGTCGGGGATCTCGGCGAAGCGCGCGACCGCGCCGTTCGACCCGGGGCGGATCGACTTCAGGGTGAAGCTGCGCCCGTCCCCCGTCGACAGCCCTTTGTAGGGCTTCAAGTCCTCGGTGAAGAGCTTCAGCCGCACCTCGCCGGCAATGCCATGGGCGCCGATGATCACGGCCAGGGTGATCGGCTTGTCGGTCATGCGGGCCTCCGGAGCGGCGTCAGGGTCGTCATCTGGGTCGGCATGCGCAAACGGGGCCGGAACGCTTGCGCGCGCCGGCCCCGCTCATGCTCTCCCCGAACAGGGAGCAGCGGCAAGTTACGCCTCGCTGCTCTCTTCGGCGGCAGCGGTTTCCTCGGCGACGGTCTCGGCTTCGGCCTCAGCAGCTTCCTCGGCCGGAGCGGCAGCGGCCTCACGGGCGGCTTCCTCGGCAGCGGCGATCTTGGCCGCACGCTCCTCGGCGCGCTCCTTGGCCTTCTCGCCCGGCTCGGCCTTGTTCGGGTTGTTGCGGGCAGCGCGCTCCTTCACGCCGGCGGCATCGAAGAAGCGGGCGACGCGATCGGTCGGCTGCGCGCCGACCGACAGCCAATGCTTGGCGCGCTCGGTGTCGAGCACGACGCGCTTGGGATCGTCCTTGGCGAGGAGCGGGTTATAGGCGCCGATCTTCTCGATGAAGGCGCCGTCGCGCGGGCTGCGCGAGTTGGCGACGACGATGCGATAATAAGGGCGCTTCTTGGCGCCGCCACGGGCGAGACGAATGGAAACGGACATCGGGTACTTCCTTTCTGGATATTCTGATCGGGTCTAAATCAACGTTTTTTCAGGAAATTCTGGAAACCGGGGGGCAGGCCCTGCGGGTTGGTGGGCAGACCGGGAAGGCCACCGCCGGCGCCGGGCATCGGCGGCAGACCGCCCGCGCCCCCGCCCAGCATCTGTCTCTTATACACATCTG
>CAUTRN010000083.1:0-15578 GCA_963540925.1 uncultured Sphingomonadaceae bacterium | reverse complement strand
GCCGGAGCGACGTGTGTCACAAGCCGTTCGCCACCGCCTCGATCACCGGCGCCAGCTTCTCGGCCCATTCCGCCACACCGGCCTCGTCGCCGATCAGGTCCTGCCGCACCTCGATCCCCAGATAGGGGATCGCATTGGCCTCCGCATGGGCGTTCATCGTCGCGTTGAGGACTTTGCCCGAATAGGGCTCGTTGTCGCCGGTGACGATCCCCGCCGCCCGCAGTGCGGCGATGCCGGGCTGCGCGGCGCGATCGTCCTGGTTGTAGAGGATGCCGATCTGCCAGGGCCGCGCCTCTTCGGGCCGGGTCGACAGGCGCGGGGTGAAGCTGTGGAGCGAGAGGATCAGCCGCGGCCGATCCGCCGCGATCCGGTCGGCGATGCCCTGGTGATAGGGCCGCCAGAAACGCTCGATCCGCGCATGCCGCCCCTCGGCGTCGAGCAGCTTGTTGCCCGGGATGGCGAAACCGTCGCTCTCCAGCGGGATCAGCCCGGCGGCATCCTCCTCGCGGTTGAGGTCGATCACCAGGCGCGAGACCGGGCCATAGATGCCGTCCATGCCCAGCCGCTCGCACAGCAGCCGGCCGAGCGGCGCGACGCCGATGTCGATCGCCATATGCTGGTTCAGCAGCGCCGGATCGATGTCGAGGTCGATATCGGCCGGCACATGGTTCGACGCATGATCGGCGATCAAGAGGAGGCTCATGCCTCGAACACCGGCTTGCGGCGCTCGCGGAAGGCCGCGATCCCCTCGCGGAAATCGGTGCAGCCAAAGGCGTCCTCGAACAGCTGGTCCGACTGGGGATCGCCGCCCAGGATTCGCTTAAGTCCAGCGACGCTGCTCCGCGAATTGGCGGCGATCGTCTCGGCCAGCGTCTCGGCGGCGGTCTCGGCATGCTTCGCCCGCTCCTCGACCAGCCCGATCGCGCGCGCCTCGTCAGCCTCGATCGGCGCGCCCGACAGCAGCATCCGCGCCGCCTGCCCCGGCCCGACCAGCGCCTTCAGCCGCGCGACGTCGCCGGCCGGATAGACGATGCCCACCTTGGCGGGGGTGATCGCGAACACCGCCTTGTCGCCGGCGATGCGGATGTCACACGCCAGGCCCAGCGCCACCGCGGCGCCATAGCAGCCACCGTCGACCGCCGCGATCGTCGCGATCGGCAGCGTCGCCAGCGTATCGAAGGCGCGCGCCATCTCGATCCGAAAGCGGCTGCGCAGCGCGCTGTCGGCGGCCAGCCCGTCGAGATCGCCCAGATCGGCGCCCGAGGAGAAGATGCCCGGTGCGGTCGAGCGAATGATGAGCGCGCGGGCGCCCGAGGCGGCGGCGTCCCGCAGGCGGGCGGTCAGCACCTCCCACTGGTCGATCGCGATGGCGTTGCGCGCGGAAGCGCGGTCGAGGCTGAGCCGCGCGACGCGGCCGATCGAATCGAGCGTGAACATCGGCCGACTGTTGCCGCGCCGCACCAAAAATGTCACCAGTCCAGAGGCGCGAGATTCTTCGCCCGTGGAGTCCGTCTGAGCATAGCCCCGTCCGTCCCCCCGTCAGGCCTGTTGTCCCGCCGACGCTTCGGCCTGTTGATGGGCGCCGCCTCGCTCTGTTCCACCCTGCCCGCCCGCGCGGCGCCGCAGCCGTCCCCTCCATCGCCCCCCGCTCCGCCGCTGCCGCCGAAGCGTCCCGGCCCCTGTCCGATCATCGCCCCGCTCGATGCCGCCACGTTGAAATTGCTGCGCCACACGCCCGAGACCGCCGTCTATGGCGGCGTCACCGGGTCGGCGGCGGGCGGCCCCTATGCGCGGCGGATGGACGATTACTCGCCCGCCGGGGATGCCGCCTTCCGCGCCGCGATGCGCGAGACCCAGGATGCGGTCGCCGCCCTGCCCTGCGATCATGACCCGCTCGGCCAGTTGCGCCTGCGCATCGCCGCTGCGGTGATCGAGAATGGCACGCGCTCGGCCGGGATCGGCTATGGCCGGATCAACCCCTTCTGGTTCACCGGGCATGAGCCCTATATCGTCAGCCAGCTCTCCGGCCCGCTGGTCAACACCCCCAATGTGATGATCGCGCAACAGCCGCTGTCCTCCCCGATCGAGGTCGACGCCTGGATCGAGAAGCTCGACGGCTATGCCCCCGGCTTCGACGGCGTGATCGAGAAGAGCCGCGCCGACGAGGCGCTGGGCTGCATCCCGCCACGCGCGCTGATCGAAAAGACCCTGCCGGTCATCGACAATTTCCTCGCCGGCCCGGCCGACAGCCACCCGCTGATCGTCGCGCTGCGCGAGCGGATGGCCACCGCCGGGCTCGACGCGCGCACCCGCGACACCGCCGAACGGCGCGCGATCACCGCGCTGGAGAAACGCGCGCGCCCCGCGATCGGCCGGCTCCGGGCCCGGATGCGCGAGCAGCTTCCATCAGGGCGCGAGGAGGCCGGCATCTGGGCCCAGCCCGACGGCGAGGCGCTCTATGCCGCGAACATCCGCTCGATCGGCGACAGCCCGCTGTCTCCCGCCGAAATCCACAAGATCGGGCTGGAGCAGGTCCGCCTGGTCGGCGGGCGGCTGCAATTGAAGCTGCGCCAGCTCGGCTATACGCGGGGCAGCTTGCGCCAGAAGCTCGACGCGCTCGCCGCCGATCCGAAGCAGCGCTTCCCCGACAGCCCGGAAGGGCGCGAGGAGGTGCTCGCCTATCTCCGCCAGCTCGTCGCCGACATGGAAGCGCATCAGGGCCGCTTCCTGCCGCGGCTGATGATCCCCTCGCAGGGGCTGGAAATCCGCGCGGTGCCGCCCGCTACCCAGGATTCGGCGCCGGGCGGCTTCTATGACGGCCCTTCGCTCGACGGCTCGCGCCCCGGCATCTACTGGATCAACCTGCGCGACATGGCCGGCATCCACCGCTATGCGCTGCCCACCCTCACCTATCATGAGGGCGTGCCCGGCCATCACACCCAGGGCGCCACGCTGCTGGCCCTGCCGCAGGCACCGCTGATCCTGCGCATCGCCAGCTTCAACGCCTATCAGGAAGGCTGGGGCCTCTATGCCGAGCGGCTGGCCGCCGAGCTAGGCGTCTATGCGCACAACCCGGCGGGCGATGCCGGGCGGCTGGCCGACGACCTGTTCCGCTGCGTGCGGCTGGTGGTCGACACCGGCCTCCACCATCTGCGCTGGACCCGCGAACAGGCGATCCAGTACGCCGTCGAGAACACCGCCTCGCCGATGAGCGAGATCGTGGCCGAGGTGGAGCGCTACATGGCCTGGCCGGGCCAGGCGCTGGGCTATAAGATCGGCCAGCTCCGCCTGCTGTCGATGCGCGACCAGCTCAAGGCGCGGCTGCGCAAGCGCTTCGACCTGCGCCAGTTCCACGCCGCCGTCCTCGGCAACGGCGCGATGCCGCTCGACCTGCTCGAGGAGCTGGTTGGTGCCGGCGATCGAGGTTGGACCCTAATCGTCGCTCCGGCGGAGACCGGAGCCGCTACGATGCGCGCGGCCAGCTAGCCGCAAGAACCTGTGGCGGCCCCGGCCTCCGCCGGGGCGACGCTTGTCTCAGCGCACAGGTTCAATCGAACTCGTAGGCCCGCTCGCCATGGCTGGAGAGGTCGAGCCCGTCATGCTCGGCCTCGGCATCCACCCGCATCGGCACGATCAGCCCGGCCAGCTTCGCCAGCACCACCGTCAGCACCGCCGACCACAGCAGCGTCACGACGACGCCCATCGCCTGCGCGCCGAGTTGGTCGAGCAGCGAGCGCCCCTCGCCCAGGCCGATTCCGCCCAGCTCGGCCATCATCAGCGGTGCGAGCAGCAGCGATCCGGTCATGCCCCCGACGCCATGGACCGCGAACACGTCGAGCGAGTCGTCCACCTTCCAGCGCTGCTTCACCGCCAGCACCGCCACGAAGCAGATGCCGGTGCCAACCAGGCCACAGACCACCCCGCCGAGCGGCGAGATATAACCCGCCGCCGGGGTGACCGTCGCCAGCCCCGCGATCGCGCCGGTGACGAGGCCCACCGACGTGGCCTTGCCGATCTTGATCCTCTCCAGCAGCGCCCAGCCGAGCGCCGCCGACGACGCCGCCAGATGGGTGGCGAGCAGCGCATTGCCCGCCGAGGCGTTGGCCGCCAGCGCCGACCCGCCGTTGAAGCCGAACCAGCCGACCCACAGCATGCCCGCGCCGATCATCGTCATCGCCGGACTGTGCGGCGGGATCATCGACTGGGGGAAGCCGCGCCGCCGCCCGATCATCAGCGCGATGACGAGCGCCGAGATGCCGGCGGTGGTGTGGACGACGATGCCGCCCGCGAAATCGAGCACGCCCAGCTTCGCCATCCAGCCGCCGCCCCAGATCCAGTGCGCGGCGGGAATATAGACGAGCAGCAGCCAGGCCGCCGAGAACAGCATCACCCAGCCGAAGCGCACCCGCTCCGGAAAGGCGCCGATCACCAGCGCCGGGGTGATGATCGCGAACATCATCTGGTAGAGCGCGAAGACATTCTCGGGGATGGTGAGCCCCTGGCGCAGGCCGGTCAGCCCCTCCAGCCCCGCCGCCGACAGGTCGCCGATCCAGCCATTGCCCGGCGCGAAGACCAGGCTGTAGCCGCCGAGCACCCAGAGGATCGAAACCAGCGCCGCGATCGCGAAGCACTGCATCAGCACCGACAGGAAGTTCTTCGAGCGGACGAGGCCGCCATAGAAGAGCGCCAGCCCCGGCAGGGTCATGAACAGCACCAGCGCCGCCGCGACGATGATGAAGCCGGTATCGCCGCTATCGGCCACCGGGGCGTCCCCCTGCGCCAGCGCGGCCGAGCCGCCCGCCAGCAGCGCGACGCCCAGCGCAGCGCGCAGCCAAACTTTCGTCCCCATCGACATCCCCGCCTAGAAATGCATTTGTTGCACGCGCCTTTGTCGTGCACGGACCGCATTCGCAACCCTCTTGTCGCAACGCAGCGTTTCCAAAGCTGGCATGGTCGTAACGGATCGGACACGATAGATCGGCATCAACATCCCGGATTTCCAAGGAGCAGAGCATCATGACCGGCCGCACCACCGACCAGAAAGTCGACAGCCTTTTCCTCGACCGCTGGTCGCCGCGCGCCTTTGACGGGTCGTCGATCCCGGCCGCCGATCGCGATGCGCTGTTCGAAGCCGCACGCTGGGCGCCGTCGGCGTTCAATGCCCAGCCCTGGCGCCTGCTCTATGCCGAGCGCGGCGATGCCAATTGGGATCGCTTCCTCACCGGCCTGATCCCCTTCAACCAGGGCTGGGCGAAGGAAGCTGGCCTGCTCGTCTATTTCGTCTCGTCGGAGACCTCGAGCGACAAGCCGCTCTACAGCCACAGCTTCGACACCGGCGCCGCCTGGATGTCGCTGGCGCTCCAGGCCGAGCGGCTGGGCCTGCGCGCCCATGGCATGACCGGCCTCGACTTCGACACCGCCCGCACGGTGCTGGGCATCCCCGAGGGCTATCGCCTCGAAGCCGCCGTCGCGGTCGGCCGCCAGGGCGACGCCGCGTCGCTCCCCGACGGCCTGCGCGAGCGCGAAGTGCCGAGCGACCGCAAGCCGCTCGCCGAGGTCGCGATCGCCGGCAGCTTCCCGGGCTGACCTCTTCTACGCCCTTCTCCCGCCGTTCGTGTCGAGCGAAGTCGAGACACATCGTCCCGCGCGAACGTCCCTCGACTTCGCTCGGGACGAACGGCACAGAGGGGGTGAGGTAAAAGGCAGAGGAGCCGCAGCATGATCGCAGCATCGGCCAGCGACTATCGCGAGCTGGCGCGGCGGCGGCTGCCGCATTTCCAGTTCGAATATGTCGACGGCGGCTCTTATGCCGAGGTCACGCTCCGCCGCAACATCGAGGATCTGGAGGCGATCGCGCTGCGCCAGCTGGTGCTGCGCGACGTCTCCAATCTCGACCTGTCGACCGAGATGTTCGGCCGGAAGCTGGCGATGCCGGTGGTGCTCGCGCCGATCGGCCTGGGCGGGATCAACGCCCGGCGCGGCGAGGTGCAGGCGGCGCGCGCCGCCGAGGCCGCGGGCGTGCCCTTCACCCTGTCGACCATGTCGGTATGCGGCATCGACGAAGTGGCGCGCGGCACGACAGCGCCCTTCTGGTTCCAGCTCTACATGGTGCGCGATCGCGCCTTCATGCGTGACCTGCTCGTCCAGGCGCGCGAGGCGGGCTGCAAGACGCTGGTCTTCACCGTCGACCTGCCGGTCGCGGGCAGCCGCTATCGCGACCTGCGCAGCGGCCTGGCCGGCGCGACCGGGCCGCTCGGCCAGCTCCGCCGCCTCGGCCAGGCGCTGGCGCGGCCACGCTGGTGCTGGGACGTCGGCCTGCTCGGCCGCCCGCACCATCTCGGCAATGTCGCGCCGATCCTGGCGGGCAAGACGAAGATCGGCGACTTCTTCGCTTGGCTCGGCGCCAATTTCGATCCCTCGGTCGACTGGAGCGTCCTCGATTTCGTCCGCTCGGAATGGGAAGGCGACATCGTCGTCAAGGGCATCCTCGACCCCGAGGACGCGCGCGAGGCGGCGCGCAACGGGGTCGACGGTATCGTCGTGTCGAACCATGGCGGCCGCCAGCTCGACGGCGTCCTCTCCTCCGCCCGCGCGCTGCCGCCGATCGCCGATGCGGTGGGCGGCCAGCTCACCATCCTCGCCGACAGCGGCATCCGCTCGGGGCTCGACGTCGTCCGCATGCTCGCGCTCGGCGCGCAGGGCGTGATGATCGGCCGTGCCTGGGTCTATGGCCTGGCCGGCGGCGGACAGAAGGGTGTCGCCCATGTGCTGCGCCTGATCGAGGCCGAAATGCGGGTGGCGATGGCGCTCACCGGCGCCACCAGCATCGCACAGATCGACCGCAGCATATTGGCCTGAGGTCGGAGCGCCTCAGAGCTCCTGGTACATCAGCAGCGCGTCGACATAGCCGCGGGTCGGGTGGAGGAAGGCGCCGGGAAGCCGGGTGAGGATGTCGAAGCCGAAGGACTGCCACAGCTTCACCGCGCGCTCATTGGTGCTGATCACGAAGTTGAACTGCATGCCGCGATAGCCTTTGGCCCGCGCATGCTGCAGCGAATGCTCGCACATCGCGCGCGCCACGCCGCGCCCGGTCGCCTCGGCATGGGTCATATAGCCGCAATTGCAGACATGCTGGCCACCGCCAGCCTGGTTGGCGCGGATATAATAGGTGCCCAGCACCTCGCCATCGACCTCGGCCACGAAGGTCTCGCGGTCGGCGCCCGTCCAATAGGCGAGTGCCTGCTCTTCGGTCATCTCGGGATCGAGCGCATAGGTCTCGCCGGCGCGGATGGTGGGGACGATGATGGCGGCGATGGCGGCGGCGTCGCGCGGCTCGGCTTTGCGGATGATCATCAGGAAGCTCTACGAAGCGAAGCCGCGAAGCAGAAGCCTGAAGTTATGAAAAAACGTTGCTCCCCTCAACGTCGCTCCTGCGGCTACCTCGGCACGAACTCCGTGGCGGCTCCGGCCTCCGCCGGAGCGACGCTCGTTAACTGATTTCTGCCCGCCCCATCACATGCAGCGGCGCGAAAGTGCCGATGATCAACCGCGAGGCATCGAACGGGATCTCGCCGCTGATCTCGAAGCGGCTGTCGGTGTGCATCGCCTGCTCGGCCGCCTCCAGGGTCGCCTTGTCGGGCCAGACCTGCCAGGTGAAGACGATCTTCTCGCCCGGCTTCGCCGCCACCGCGCGGCGGAAGTCGGTCTGCCGGCCATCGGGGACATGATCCTCCCAGGATTCGACGATCTCGATGCAACCATAATCGCGATACAGCGCCGCGCCGCGCTCGGCCCAGCGGCGATAGGCCTCCCTCTTGTCCTCGGGCACGGGTATCACGAAGCCTGCGACATACATGACGGAGCCCTCCCGCGGCAGGATTCCAGCCCATCAGAAGGCCGAAGCCATCGCTACGGCACGACCGCCTTTGCGGGTCAATGTGTATCACACAGCAACCCATATTAGTCATATCTGAGCGCCTAGAAACACAATTTCTTGCGTCGAGAGCCAAATAAGTGTATCTCCCACACTTGGAGAGTCTTCCCCCGGCGCGATGGCGCGGGTCATTGGGATGAAGGAGCGGATTTGATGGGTATCAGCGTTCAGGATCTGGGGCCGCAGTACAATTTCGGTTCGATCGTGCATGGCGTCACCTGGGAGACGCTGGCCGACGAGGGCGTGCGCCAGCAGCTCCGTGACCTGTTCGAGGCGCGCGGCCTGATCGTGTTCGAGGGCGTCGAGGCTTCGGGCAAGATGCAGGCGGCGATCAGCACCGTGTTCGGCCCGCTCAAGGACCACCCGACCAAAGGCACCCCGCGCGTCCAGTCGGAAGATGCCGTCCCCGGCCTGATCGACATGCATTCGGAGCCGCGCGACATCTCGAACGGCGATCTGCGCGGCTGCGTCGAGAAGGACGGCAAGATCCTCGTCCGCTATTCGCCCTGGCATTTCGACCATTGCTACAATGACGAGCTGAACCTCGCCGGCGTGCTGCGCGTGGTGAAGAACTCGCCGGTCGGCGGCCGCACCGGCTTCGCCGACGGCGTCGAGCTCTACGGCCAGATCTCGCCCGAGCTGCGCGAGAAGATCGAGCCGCTGAACGTGCTCTACACGCTCGACACCCGCCTCACCACGATGCGCTTCGGCAAGGATTTCAAGACCTTCGGTGACATCGGTGGCGCCGTGATGGGTACCGTCAAGGAAGCCGAGAGCTTCCCGCGCGCGCTGCACCCCGCGGTATGGTCGCGCCCCGACGGCGAGAAGGTCCTCCATGTCGGTTCGTGGATGGCGGTGGGCCTCGAGAATAACGAGACCCCCGAGGGCGACCAGCTGCTCGACGACGTCTGCCAGGAGATCAACCAGAAGGTGAACGCCTACTGGCACGACTGGAAGCCGAACGACATGCTGATCTGGGACAACCGCCGCATGCTGCACGCGGTGGAAGGCAATGACCCGATCTACGAGCGCCAGAGCCAGCGCACCACGATCCGCGGCGATTACGGCCTCGGCTTCTTCGAGGGCGGCAAGAAGATCGGCGAAGTCCAGCGCGAGCTGGCCGACGCGATGACGATGTAATCCATCGTTCGGATCGGATGATGAAAGGGCGGGAGCGGCCAGGCCGTTCCCGCCCTTTGTTATTTTAGACGACCAGAACGCCCGGTCAGGCGGTCCAGCCGCTCAGATCCTCCTCGCCGCCGATCAGCGCCAGGCCATGGGCGATCGAGGTCAGCTCGCCGCCGGTCGCGATCCGCTCCGCCCCGAAGCGCCGGGTGAACAGCGCGCGGATCGCCGGGATCAGCGAGGAGCCTCCGGTCAGGAAGACCCGGTCGATCTCGCTGCTCGACACCCCTGCCCGCTCCAGGCCCGCGTCCATCGCCGCCTCGATCCGGCGCAGGTCGTCGGCGATCCATTGCTCGAAGTCGGCGCGGCGTACCTCGGCCGAAATCTCCAGCTCGTCGCCCTCGAAGCGGAAGCTCGCCTCCTCGTCGCCCGACAAGGCGCGCTTGAGCTTGCCAACCGCATCGTAGAGCGGGAAGCCCTGTTCATGCTCGATCAGCGCGATCATCCGGCCGATCGGCTCGGGATCGACCGCGTCGCGCTGCAGCCGGCGCAGCTCGTCGAGGGTGCGGCGGTTGCGCATCATCGCCAGGCGCGACCAGTCGGCAAAGTCGTTGAAATAGCCGCCGGGGATTTCCAGCACCTTGTCGAACGAACGATAGCTGCCGCCCTTGCCGAGCAGCGGCAGGACGAGATGCTCGATGATGCGGCGGTCGAAACGGTCGCCGGCGATGCCGATGCCCGAGGAGGCGAGCGGCACGCAGCGGCGCGCAGCGCCGGGCTCGGCGACGCGAACGATCGAGAAGTCGGTGGTGCCGCCCCCGAAGTCCGCGACCAGGATCGTCGCCGGCTCGCTCAGCCGCGCGGCATAGCTATAGGCGGCGCCAAGCGGCTCATAGACATAATGGAGCTCGTGGCCGAAGCCCTCGAACATCTGGGCATAGCGCTGGCGCGCCAGTTCGGGATCGGGCCGCGCCCCGGCATATTCGACCGGCCGGCCGATCACGATGCGCTGCGGACGATCATCGAGCCGCCCGCCGGCATGGGCCACCAGCCGCTGCAGGAACAGTCGGCCCAGATCCTCGAACCGGAAGGGCTTGTTGAAGATCAGCGCGCGTTCGAACGCGGGGCTCGCCGCCACCGTCTTGAACGACTGGATGAAGCGGCTGTCGAGCGGCGACTGGAGATATTCGGCGATCGCCCAGGGGCCGGCCTCATGCGCGATCCCGTTCCAGCCGCGCTCCTCTTCCCAGAAGCACAAGGCCGAGCGGAACACCGCGCCGGTCGCGTCCTCCCCCTCGAACTCGATCAGCCGCGCGCCATCGGCATCGTCGGCGAGCGCCGCGACGGTGTTGGTGGTACCGAAATCGAGGCCCAGCGCGTGGACCTTGTCGTTGGACAAGACGATTTCCTCCGTCGATCGGGATGGCAGGCAGGGCCGGCGCCTATGGCATGGGCCACCGGGGAGAGCAACGCAGCTTTGCGCGAGAAGAGAGAGATACAAGCCGGCCATATGGCCGCTACGTCAACCGTCCAGATATTGAACAACCACGCGGCGGTTAAGCCAACACATGCTCTTTACAGAGATAATGCCCTGTTGAATGAGGGGGTTAGATCAAGACGCCGCACCAACGTGACATTATTTGAGGTTGAGTTCTTCATCATGTTTCCGTCGGACGACAAAGTGCCCGCCCCCGATGCCCCGTTGGGCATGGATTACGACTATGCGGTCTACCAGACGCTTCTCGAATCCACCAAGGCGATCCCCTGGAAGATCGACTGGGCGACGATGCGCTTCACCTATATCGGCCCGCAGATCGAGCCGCTGCTGGGCTGGGAGCGCGACAGCTGGGTGTCGGCCGAGGACTGGGCCGCGCGCATCCATCCGGAGGAACGCGATCATATCGTCAACTTCTGCATCTCGCAGTCGCAGGCCGGCGCCGACCATGAAGCGGACTATCGCGCGCTGACCAAGGACGACGGCTATGTCTGGATCCGCGACGTCGTCCATGTCGTGCGCAACGAGCAGGGCGAGGTCGAAAGCCTGGTCGGCTTCATGTTCGACATCTCCGAGCGCAAGAAGAAGGAGCAGGAACTGCTCGACCTGCAGAAAGAGCTGGAGACGCTGTCGTTCGAGGACGGGCTCACCGGCATCTCGAACCGGCGGATGTTCGACCTCCGCCTGGAAAGGCTCTGGGAACAGGCACGGGCTAACGGCCGGCCGCTCTCGCTGATCCTCGCCGACATCGACCATTTCAAGCCTTATAACGACCGCTATGGCCATCTCCGCGGCGACGAATGCCTGCGCGAGATCGCCCATGCGCTGCGGCTGGTGGGCGACCGTCCGGATGACGTCGTTGCCCGCTTCGGCGGCGAGGAATTCGTCCTTCTGCTGCCCGACACGCCTGCGACCGAGGCCCGTTCGCGCGCCGAACTGTGCCAGCGGCTGATCGCGGAACTGGGCATCGAGCATGAGGCGGGGGTCTGCCCGCTCGTCACCGCCAGCTTTGGTGTGGGCAGCATCCTGCCTACCGGCGACGCCGCCTCCACCGATTTTCTCCAGGCGGTCGACGCGCTGCTCTATGCGGCCAAGCAGAAGGGCCGTAACCGGATCGAGGCGATGGACGCCTGACCGGCGGCTGGCGCCGGGGACATATTTCCTTACCGGCCAGACATGCCGTCATCGGCTCGGCGGGCCATAAGGCCCGCCCGTCACGCGACGCAGTCCGTCCGGCCGCGTCTCCCCCTCGCCGCCGAAGGCTTTCCGCGTTAGAGCGGACGGCCTCGCCCACCGTCGAAAGGAAGCCGGATGCGACGCCTGCGCTCAACCTGGATCTGGATGCCGCCCCTGGCCGGCGCGCTAAGCCTGCTCCTGGGCGAGGCCCTCTCCTTCCCGCCACTGGTGCTGGGCATCGTGCTGATCGTCACCGTGCTGGCCGCGGTCCACCATGCCGAGCTGATTGCGCTCAAGGTGGGCGAGCCCTTCGGCACCTTCCTGCTCGCGCTGGCGGTGACGGTGATCGAGGTGGGGTTGATCCTCACCCTGATGCTGCAGGACCGCGAGGGATCGGCGGGGCTCGCCCGCGACACGGTGTTCTCGGCGGTGATGATCATCCTCAACGGGCTCGTCGGTGCCTGTCTGCTGATCGGCGCGCTCAAGCATCATGAGCAGAGTTTCCAGCAGACCGGGGTCAGCGCCTCGCTCGCGACCCTCGCGACCCTGACGATGCTGACCCTGGTGCTCCCGAACTTCGCCACTTCGGCGCTCGGCCCCTTCTACGCACCATCGCAGCTCGCCTTCGTCGCGGTCGTCTCGTTGCTGCTCTACCTCACCTTCGTATCGGTGCAGACGGTGCGCCACCGCGACTATTTCCTGCCCGACAAGGATGCCGCCGCGAATATGGAAGTCCATGCCGAGCCGCCCAGCGGCCGCATGGCACTGCTCTCCACGGGCCTGCTGATCGCCTGCCTGGTCGAGGTGGTGCTGCTCGCCAAGTCGCTCGCCCCGACGATCGAGGCGAGCGTCGCCGAGGCCGGTGCGCCCAAGGCGGTGGTCGGCGTGATCATCGCCGCACTGGTGCTGCTGCCCGAGAGCATCGCCGCCGTCCGCGCGGCGATGGCCGACCGGCTCCAGACCAGCCTCAACCTCGCGCTCGGCTCGGCGCTGGCGACGATCGGACTCACCATCCCAGCCGTCGCCGGCCTGTCGCTGCTCGAGGATCTGCCGCTCGCGCTCGGCCTCGACCCGCGCGGCATCGTGCTGCTGTCGCTCACCCTGATCGTCACCGTCACCTCGCTCGCCAACGCGCGGACCACCGTGCTTCAGGGCGTGGTCCACCTCGTCATCTTCGGGGTGTTCGTGTTCACGACGCTGGTGCCCTGACCCTCCAGCTTAAGCACCAGCGTCGCGATCCATCAGAGACTCAGCAACAGCGCGATGCGGCCGCCATGGTCCTGCCCGGCAGTGCCCAGCCGGCCGACATAGCCGGCGGTCAGCACCAGCCGATCGATCGGCCGCCACGCCAGGCCGGTGTCGACGAAGCCCGCGTTACGCGAGAAGGCCGCGCCCTGCACCTGCATCGTCGGCCCGCCGGCGAAGCTGAGCGTGCGGTTCGGCGAGAGATCGCCGAAGCCATGTTCCCAGCCGCCTTGCGCGCGCAGCGACCAGCCGGTGCGGCTGACCGGGGTCTCCAGCGTCAGGCCCAGCGTGGTGACCGTGACCGTGCGGTTCTCGCGACCGGCCGACAGCGCCGCCGCGCCGCCGCGCTCGGCGAAGCCACCGGCCCGCTCGCGCATCACGGCGACCGCCCCGAACGGCTCGATCGCCCCGCCACCCAGCGGCAGCTGCGCGCCCAGCCGGGCGAAACCCTGCAGCACATTGCCCTTATAGTCGGCGGTCGGCGCATCGTTGAACGCGCCCACGCTCACCGAGCGGCGGGTGTCGATGTCGCTCCAGCTATAGCCACCGCCCGCCGCGAAGCGCAGCACGCCGCTGCTGCCGGCGAGATAGGCCAACACATGGCCGCTATCGACCGCGGCATGGCTGGCGCGGGCATCGATGTCGCCCTTGCTGTGGGTATAGCCGCCGGCGATACCGAGCCGCACGCCGCTGCCCAGCTGATGGTCGACGCCGCCCAGCAGGCCCGTGGTCGAGTAGCTGAGCTTGCCGGCATTGCGGTTGCCGTCATTGTCGGTCCAGCTGCCCACCGCCTGCATCCAGATGCCCGAGGCGATCTCGTCGCTCGCGGTGCGGTTCCAGATCGCCTCGCGCGGGCGGCCGGCATCCTGCACCAGCATCGTCCGGGTGGCGGCATGAACCTCGCCCGAGAGCAGGTCGAACGCCTGGCGGGCATCCTCCGCATCGCTGCGCAGCACCGCGCCATAGATCGCGTTGGCGATCCCCAGCTGTTCGGTGGCGGTCGCCGCCGCACGCTGGTTGGAGGTCTGCGCGACATCGGCGAAGGAGATGTCGTTGCGCAGCACCTGCAGCTTCACCGCGGTCGGCTCATAGGTCAGGCTCGGCGTCAGGAAGGCGAGATTGGTGGTGACCCCGGCGAAGCTGCCCGAGACCCCGCCATCGGCCGACAGGATCGTGTAGCTGGTCGCCGGCGCATAGTCGCCCTGCGCCGCGAGCACGCGCACCGCGCCGCCCTGGATCGTGGCGGTGCCGGTGGCCGCGATCCGGTCACCCTGCCCCGCCGCGTCGATCTCGACCTGATAGACCGATCCCGCCTGGAAGGTGACGTTGCCGCTGACCCTGAGCAAACCGATCGAATTGCCCGGTGCCGCGGTGCCGCCCGTCTGGACGACGAGCCCGCCGATCGTCCCGTTGCCGCCGATCGTGCCGCCCGACCCGACCGTCACTATGCCCGGCAGGGTGCCGTTCACCGCGAGCCGGCCGTCATTGACGATCGTATCGCCGGTGAAGCTGCTGGTGCCGGTCAGGTTCAGCGTGCCGTCGCCGGTCTTGGTGAAGCTGCCGTCGCCCGTGATCGATCCGCCGAAGGTGGCATCGGTCGACTGCTCGACGGCGAGATTGCCGTCGCCCAGGATCAGATTGCCCGAACCGCCTTCGAGCCCCGAGACGCTCTGGTCGCGGCCGCTCAGGTCGAAATCGCCGCCGTCGATCACCAGATTGGTCGACGCGTCGAGTGCCGCCGCCAGCCGCACCATGCCGCCTTCGACGATCGTCGAGCCGGTATAACTGTAGTCGCCCGACAGCAGCAGCAGCCCGTCGCCGCGCTTGATCAGCGCGCCCGAGCCGGACAGCGCTCCGATATAGTCATAGTCGTCGGAGCGGGCGAAGATCAGCGTGCCGTCGTTACGGGTGGCGGCGGTCAGGTTGCCCGTCGCGTCGCCATTGCCCACCTGCAGCCGTCCGTTGGCCTGCACGTCGACCTGGCCGCCGAGTGCGCCGGTAAGCAGCACCGATCCCTGGGCGACCGTCGTCTTGCCCGCATAGCCGCCGCTGTCGCCGCTCAGCGTCAACTGGCCGGTCCCGCGCTTGACCGTCTCGCCATTGCCCGAGATCGCGCCCGCGAACACCGCGTCTCCGCCCTGGTCGAAGATTACCGTCGCCTGGTTGACCAGATCGCCGCGGATCGAGCCGGCATTGCCCTGCAAGGTGCCCGCGTCCACGCGCGTGCCACCGGCATAGCTGTTGGCGCCGGTCAGGATGAGCGTGCCGAAGTCGCTCTTCACCAGCTGGGCATCACCGGTCAGCGCGGCACTGATCGTGGTGCTGAAGGCGCCGCCCGCGGTGGTGCCGTCGCCCACCCGGATCGTCGCCCGCTCGCCGGCCAGCGTCACCGCATCGCCGCCGAGCGAATAGCCGTTGCTGGCGAACTGCATCCCCGTCACCGACAGGGCGCCCTCGTTCGCATCGGCCTGCACCGCGCCGCCCGTGCCGGCGAAGATCGCGAAGGTCGGCGTCGGCGACAATGCGCCATTGGCCTTGCCGTCGGAGGTCGTCCAGGTCGTGGAGGTCGCCGTCCAGCGCCCCGATCCGCCCTCGATCACGCCA
>CAUTRN010000082.1:0-15655 GCA_963540925.1 uncultured Sphingomonadaceae bacterium | reverse complement strand
GGGAGAGGGAAATGGGACTAGCCCATCATCCCCGAGCGGAACCAGCGGCGGAGCACCGGCAGGCGGCTGATCTCGCAGCCGCAGTGGCGGCAGCGGCTGTGCTGCACGCCCTGTGCATCGGTCTTCACCTGGCGGGTGGCGACATGGCGGCCCGAGCGGCAGGCGCGCGAGACCGCGCTGGGCTCGTGCGGCGCGGCGTGGGTCTCGGGGGCGGTCAGGCTCTTCGGGTCCATGAACATGCTCTTGTCCTCCATCGCCGCCGACCCTGCGCCCTCGGCGCTGTCCCGGCGGTGGCCGTGAGATGAATTTTCGGTCATGCGGCAATCCGGACCAGTTCGGCCGCGTCGGTCACGCCGGGAAAGGGCGCGCGCGGGGTGGCGGAGACAGCCGCCGCACTCGGCCGGCCGATCAGCCGGCGCAGGTCGCGCATCGCCAGCACCAGCCCCAGCCCGCGCGGCGCGGCGATGTAGCGCGGCTCCCAGCTCGGCCCGAACTTCTCCTTATAGGCGCGCAGGCCCCGGAAGCCGTAGAAGCGCTCGCCATGGCGGAACAGCGTCGCCGCCGCCTTGGCCCAGAGCGGCGACAGCCGGTGCGCCTCAATCCCCGATAGCGGTGCGAGCCCCAGGGTGAAGCGGCGATAGCCCTGCGCCTGGCCCCACAGGATCAGGCTGGCGAACAGATAGTCCATCACGCCCGGGGGCGAGCCGGCGCCATGGCGCATCAGGTCCACCGACAATTCCTGGCCATGGGCGGTGCGCCAGACATTGGCGAAGGCGACGATCCGGCCCTCGACCTTCACCAGCGCGCAGTCGAAGCGCGCGATATAGGCCGGGTCGAAACTCCCCAGGCTGAAGCCCTTCTCACGCTGGCCCTTGGCCTCCAGCCATTCGTCGGAGATCACCGCCAGCTCGGGCAGGATCGCGGGGACCATCGCCGCCGGCACCAGCTCGAACGAGGCGCCCTCGCGCTCCGCGCGGCGCACCGTGTGGCGGATCGAGCGCATGCGCGGCCCTTCCAGCGAGAAACCGGCGACGTCGACCACCGCCTCCTCGCCATATTTGACGAGCTGGAGGCCCAGCGCGATCGCCAGTTCGAGCATGTCGCTGCTGATCTGGTAGAGCATCAGCCGCCCTTGTGCGGCATCGGCCATCGAGCGGATCGTCCAGAGCAGGTCGGCCCAGGCCTCGCGCGGGCCGACCGGATCGGACATGACGATCCAGCTCGATCCCTTGATCTGGTACATCAGAAAGGCATCGCCCTTCTCCGAGAAGAGGAAGCGCTTGTCGCCGGTCAGCGCCAGCATCGCATCCGTGCGGTTGGCGCCTTCGAGCGCGACCAGCACCTCGGCCGGCAGCAGCGCCGAGCCCTTGCGCGGCGCGGCCGGCGCGCCCAGCCGCCACAGCGCCGCCCCGGCCAGCAGCACCGCGGTGCCCAGGCTGGCGCGCAGATAGCGGGCGGCGTCGCCATGGAGGGCGAAATCCCACCACAGGCTGTTCTCATAAGGGATGTGCTTATAGGCGAAGAAGCCGACCAGCAGCGCCAGCCCGCCGACCGCCGCCACGCAGACCAGCCAGACCGGCGAGAAGGCGCGCGCGACGAAGGCGGTCGTCCGGTAGAAGGCCGGGCTGGTCCATTGCAGCAGCGCCGCGATCGACAGGCAGACGATCGCCTCCTCATAATCGATGCCCTTGAAGAGCGAGAAGATCGCGCCCGCGAGCAGCAGGGTGCGCGCGGCGACGAAGGCGCCGTCGAGTCGCCGATAGAGGCCCGGCGCCAGCAGCAGCAGCCCGGTGCCGACCAGGCTGGCGGCCAGGTGCGACGCCTCGATGAAGGGTAGCGGCAGCACGGCGTGGAGCGCATGGAGGCGCTCCGGGATCGCCGGGGTCGACCCCGAGAGCAGCAGCAAGGTACCGCCCAGGAAGGCCGCCACGCTCATCACCAGTGGTGCGGCGGGGGAAACGATCGCCCGCAGCCGCCGCAGCGCACCGACGATCCGTCCGTTGCGCCCTTCGTGCAGCGCCAGCAGGGCCAGGCCCAGGCCCAGCGGCAGTAGATAATAGATCAGCCGATAGGCGATCAACGCCGCCGCCAGCGTGGGCTTGTCGACGGGAACGGTGGCGAGCACCACCGCCTCGAAGATGCCGATGCCGCCGGGGACATGGGTGATCAGCGCGGTGATGATGCCCAGCGCATAGGCGAGCACGAAGCTGGGCAGCAGCGCCGGATCGGCGCCGGGGATCAGCACGAACAGCGCGCCGGCCGCCGCCGCCAGGTCGATCGCGGCGATGCCGATCTGGCCGGTCGCGGCCCCCGCTGTGGGCAGCGGCAGGCTCCAGCCGAACAGGCGCAGCTGGCGAGGGCCGAGCGCGCCAAGCAGGATCATCCCGCCGGTCGCGGCGAGGATCGCGATCCCGATCGCATGGACCGCCGGCGCTCCGAAGGTGACGCCCGCCAGCGCGAGCGCCCCCTGGTGGCAGGCCAGCGCGAGGCCGGTGACCGCGAACACTCCCATCCAGAAGGTGGTCGACGCGATCGCGACGATCCGCGCGACGTCGCCGCCATTCAGCCCGGCGCGGGTATAGACGCGGTAGCGGGCCGATCCGCCGGTGATCAGCGCCAGGCCGAGATTATGGCTGATCGTATAGCTGGTGAAGGAGGCGAGCGCCGCCGTCCGCCAGGGCAGCGGCCGGCCGATGATGCGTAGCGCGAGCATGTCGTAGAAGGTGAGCGCGACATAGCTGAGCGCGGTGAGCCCCAGCGCAAGCAGCAGGTGGGCAGGCGCGAGCGCGTGGAGCGCGGCCCCCACCTCGTCGCCATGGATCGTCGCGGTCAGCCGCTGCAGCGCGACCAGGCCGAGGCCGACGAGCAGCAGCGCGAAGCCGGTGGACAGCGCGGCGCGATGCGCGCGCAGGCGGATGATCAGATCATGCATGGGGCACCTGTGCGATGCGCTGCCAGACCTGTGACTTGCAGAAGAAGCCCCCGATCAGGCAGCCTTGGATCTTGAGCTGGTCGGCATTGAGCCGGGTGATCGACGAGGAGAAATGATGGCCCATGTCGGGCACATAGACGCTGCCCTCCCAGCGATCGGGACCATCGGGTTCATAATCCGAAAGCAGCTGGACGCCGACGAGATGGTCGACCCCGCTGTCCTTCGCATCATAAAGCGCCTTGGGGCTCGCCCAGGCGACCCAGCCGCACAGCCGCCCCTGGCAATCGCCGGTGCGCACCGCCACGGTGCCGTGCGGGTTCATCCAATAGCCGTCGATCGCGGCGGCCGGCATCTGCGCCGGCGCGGCGGCGGCGAACAGGGCCGCAGCGCTCAGCGCCGCCGCCGTCACCATCGCCGAAAACAGTCTTTTCATCACGCATCCCCATCGGTGTGACCGGCGGGATAGGCGCGGGCGAATGGCGGATCGGTGGGCGACAACTGAATTATTGGTAATGTGCGTGGGCACCGAAGAGGCGGAGCCCCGGAAAACTACGGCTCGCGGCTTTTGCCATGGCCCAAGATGACGAAATGGTCATGATCCGCTCATGCTCGGGTAGGGCAAGCCTGCTTATCCCCGGCAACGAAAGGAGCGCTATCGTGGCAAGCCAACCCAGCCAGGTGCTGGCCGATCTGCTGAACAGCCGGGACGATCTCGATCCCGAGGAAGCGCATGTCCTCGCCAAGATCCTGGCGCGCCAGCCGATCTCGCGCGACGCCGCCGACGTGGCCGATGCGCATTCCAGCTTCGGCGAGCGGCTGGCCGACCGGGTCGCCGCGGTCGGCGGCAGCTGGGGCTTCATCATCGCCTTTTCGGCGGTGCTGCTGGGCTGGATGCTGCTCAACAGCGACGTCCTGACCCATTGGGGCCTCGCCTTCGATCCCTATCCCTTCATCTTCCTCAACCTGATGCTGTCCACCCTGGCAGCGATCCAGGCGCCGGTGATCATGATGAGCCAGAACCGCCAGGCCACCAAGGACCGGCTGGCGGCCAGCCTGGACTATGAGGTCAATCTGCGCGCCGAGCTTGAAATATTGAGGCTCCATGAGAAACTCGACCATGTCATCACCGAACGGCTCGACCGCATCTTCGCGACGGTCTGCGCCGATCGAAGCGAGGCCTGATGTGACGAGATCGCTGTCCTGGATCGGCTGGAGCGCGCTGCTCTGCGCGGGCGTGGCGGCGATCGTGGTGGGCCACCAGTTCACCACCAGCCTGCCGCAGGACCAGCCGGTCGCCGAGCGCATGCTGCCCACCGGCGCCACCTTCGCCCCGATCGACCAGGGCGGCCGCACCCGACTGGTTGTCACCAGCCTGCAGACCGACGGGCCCGGTGCGCGCGCGGGGCTTCGCGTCGGCGACCGGATCGAATATGTCGATGGCCTGCCCGCCCCTACCCTCGCCGCTTTCGAGCATGACGTGGCACAGGGCGGCAGCGACCTGGTGGACCTGAAGGTGCAGCGCCGCGGCCGCCTGATCGACATCCATATGCGGCGCGGCGACGGGAGGAAGCACGGATGAGCCGCAAGATCCTGCTGGTCGAGGATGATGCCTCCACCGCCGATTTCGTCTCGGCGGGCCTCTCCGAGCAGGGCTTCACCGTCGACCGCGCCGACAATGGCCGCGACGGCCTCTTCCACGCGATCGACGGCAGCTATGACTGCGTGATCCTCGATCGGATGCTGCCCGCGATGGACGGGATGGCGGTGCTCGGCGCGATGCGCGCTGCGGGCATCGAGACGCCGGTGATCATCCTGTCGGCGATGGGATCGGCCGAGGACCGGGTGAAGGGCCTCGAAAGCGGCTCCGACGATTATCTGACCAAGCCCTTCGCCTTCGCCGAACTGCTGGCGCGGGTGAAGCTGCTGATGCGTCGCGGCGGCGGGCGTTCGGGCGGGCCCGAGACGACGCTCGGCTGCGACGATCTCGAGGTCGACCTGCTGTCGCGCAAGGTGCGCCGGGGCGGCCGAGCGATCGACCTCCAGCCGCGCGAATTCCGCCTGCTCGAATATCTGCTGCGCCATGCCGAGCAGGTCGTCACCCGCACGATGCTGCTCGAAGGCGTGTGGGACTATCATTTCGACCCCGGCACCAACGTGATCGACGTCCATGTCAGCCGGCTTCGCAAGAAGATCGACGAGGGCCATGCCCGGCCGCTGCTCCACACGGTGCGCGGCTCGGGCTATCGGCTGGGGCGCGAAGGCTGAACATGCGCCTGTTGCGGTCGACCACCCTGCGCTTCGCGGCGCTGGTCTTCCTGCTGCAGCTGGCGGGCGCCGCCGCGCTGCTCGTGACCGTCCACCAGCTCACCCGCGCCCAGATCACCAACGAGGCCGAGGACCAGGCCGAGGCGCTGCGCGACGAGCTGATCGCCGGCTATCGGGCCGGTGGCTTCGCGGCGCTGGCGGTCGAGGTCGCCGCATATTCGTCGCCGGGGCGCAATCCGGGCGGGGTGGTGCTGCTGATCGGCGGCGACGGCCGCACGGTGGCGGGCAATGTCGCCGAATGGCCGCCCTCGCTGCCCGCCGGCATGGCGGGGGCCACGATCGAGCTGTTCCGCATCGGCCATGAGGATTCGGAGCAGATGTATCTGCTCGCCACGCCGCTACCCGACGGCGGCCGGCTGATGACCGGCCATGTCGTCGAGAGCGAGCTGCGCTTTACCATCATCCTGGAGGAGGCGATGATCGGCGCCTTCGCGGTGGCGGTGGCGCTGGCCGCCTTCGCCGCCTGGGGATCGATGCGGCTGATCGACGACAAGCTGGGCGCCACGGTGAAGACCGCGCGCGCGGTGACCGAGGGCGACCTGGCCCGGCGGGTGCCGGTGGAGGAAGGCGGCGACAGCTTCGACGCGCTGGGCGCCACGATCAACGCGATGCTCGACCGGATCGCCGCGCTGATGGCCGAGCTCAAGATCGCCACCGACGGGCTGGCGCACGACCTGCGCTCCCCCCTCACCCGGCTGCGCTCCACGCTGGAGCGCGCGCTCGACATGAGCGAAAGCGAAGAGGCTCGCGCCGCCGTCGCCCGCGCGATCGACGAGGGCGACCGGCTGCTGACGATGCTCGACACCGCGCTGCGCATCAGCCGCGCCGAGGCCGGGCTCGGCCGCGAGAGCTTCGTCGACATCGACCTGTCGGCGATGGTCGAGGACATGGTCGAGGTCTATGGCCCGCTCGCCGAGGACAATGGCTTCGCCATCGTCGCCGAGGCGGCCCCCGGCATTTCCGGCCATGTCCATCGCGAGCTGCTCGGCCAGGCGCTCGCCAACCTGATCGACAATGCGATGAAATATGGCACCGGCCGGATCGTCGTATCGGCGCGGCCCACCGCGCAGGGCGTCGCGATCAGCGTCGCCGACGACGGCCCGGGCATTCCGCAGGACCAGCGCGCCGAGGCGCTGCGCCGTTTCGGCCGGCTCGACGCCGCGCGCAGCAAGCCCGGCGCGGGCCTCGGCCTCGCGCTCGCTTCGGCGGTGGCACGGCTCCACGACGGCGAGCTGCGGCTGCACGACAATGCACCGGGGCTGAAGGTCGAGCTGCTGCTGGGCGGGCGCTGAGTCGCCTCTCTCGCCGCCATCGTCATTCCCGCGAAGGCGGGAATCCCTATTCTCCGAACCGCGAGAGTCTCTTGCCTTTGAGCATATGGATTCCCGCCTTCGCGGGGATGACGTCCGAAGGGACATTACCGATGTTTAACCCCGCCCTCACGCTGCGGGCAGGCGTGCCGCGCTAGGCCGGTCACTCCACCCGAGCGAAGAGTCTCCCGATGCGTCATCTGCTTTCCCGACTGGCCGCCACCGCCGCCACGGCCGCGCTGGTCCTGTCGACCTTCTCCTCCACCGCCACCCCGGTCGCCGCGCAGGTCCCGCATGTCGTGGCAGCGGCCCCCGTGCCGGAAGGTCCGCCGAAGGAGGACAGCTTCACCTTCGCGGGGAAATATGCGGTGAGCAGCTATCGCCCGGCCGGGCCGATCCGTGGGGTGGCGATCTTCCTGTCGGGAGACGGCGGCTGGAATCTCGGCGTGGTCGACATGGCCCGCGCGCTGAACGCACAGGGCGTCGCCGTTGCCGGAATCTCGACGCCCCAGCTCATCATGAACCTCGACGGCAACAGCTATAAATGCGTCAATCCCAACTTCGCGCTGCAGGCACTGGCGCAGGATTATGAGCATCGGCTGGGCCTGCCCCATTATATCCAGCCGATCCTGGTGGGCTATTCGTCGGGCGCGACCATCGCCTATGGCGCGCTGGCCCAGGCGCCGGCGGGCACCTGGCGTGGAGCGGTGTCGCTGGGCTTCGGCCCCGACATCAATGGCATCAAGCCTTGGTGCGACATTCCCGGCGTCACCGTCTCGCACATCACCAAACCCGAGCCCGGCTGGCTCTTCTCGCCCGCCCCGCATCTCTCCGCCCCCTGGCTGGTGCTGCAGGGCGGGATCGACCAGGTGGTCGACCCGGCCGTCGCACGCGACTTCACGAAGCGGGTGCCGCAGGCGCAGCTGATCGAGCTGCCCAAGGTCGGCCATGGCTTCTCGGTCGAGGCCAACTGGATGCCGCAGTTCAAGGCGGCCTTCACCCCGCTGCTCGAACCGGTGGCGGCCACCGCGCCCGCCCCGGCCTCGCCGCTGGCCAATGTGGCGGACCTGCCGCTCACCATCGTGGCGGACCCAGCCGCGAAGCACAGCGACATGATGGCGGTGATGTATTCGGGCGACGGCGGCTGGGCCGGGATCGACCGCGACCTCGCCGCGCGGCTCGCGGCGGCGGGGGTGCCCGTGGTCGGGGTGGACAGCCTCTCCTATTTCTGGAACGCGAAGACGCCGGCCCAGGCGGGCGCCGATGCCGGCCGCATCGTCGAGCATTTCTCACGCGAATGGCATCGCCCGAAGGTGATCTTCGTCGGCTATTCCTTCGGCGCCGACGACCTTGCCTATATCGTCGGCAACCTGCCCCCCGCGCTCCGGCCGATGGTGGCGCGGCTGAGCCTGCTGGGGTTGAGCGGCACCGCCGACTTCCAGTTCCACCTCGCCTCCTGGCTCGACCTGTCGGGCGACACCAGCCTGCCCACCTTGCCCGCGATCGAGCGGCTGCGCGGCACGCCGATGCAGTGCATCCGCGGCGAGGAGGAAAAGCACAGCGCCTGCCCCACCTTGCCCGCCGGCCTGGCCGACCAGATCCTGCTGCCGGGCGGCCATCATTTCGGCAATAATGGCGATGGTCTTGCCGCCGCCGTGCTGAAGGGACTGTTGTGATGGCGAAATGGCTCACGGGGGCTGCGGTCGCGCTGGCGATCGGCACGGCCGGCACCGCCGGCTGGTGGGGCTGGCTCGGCTGGTTCGGGGGCGACCTCTACGTCCCCGTCGCGGCCCGCGCGGCGCCATCGCCGCGCCATGCCGGGCTCGCCGCCGTCGTCGTCTCGGGCGACATGGGGTTCAAGATCGGCATGGGGCGGAAGATCGCCGAGCGGCTGTCGGCCGACGGCATCCCCGTGCTCGGCGTCAACTCGCTCGTCTATTTCCGCCAGAAGCGGAGCCCCGAGGAGGCGCGCGCGCTGATCGAGGATGCGGTGCGGCGCGGGCTGGCCTACGGCCACGGCCGCAAGCTGCTGCTGATCGGACAATCCTATGGCGCCGACATGGTCCATGTCGGCCTCACCGGCCTGCCCCCGGCGCTGCGCGCGAAACTCGCCATGGTGGCGCTGATGGTGCCCACCGACACGGTGATCTACCAGGCCTCGCCCTGGGAGACGCTCGACCTGGTCCCCGCCGACGCCCCCGCGATCGACACCGCGCGCAAGCTCGACTGGATCCCCACCCTTTGCGTCCAGGGCGTGAAGGAGGAGGACAGCCTCTGCCCGCTGCTGCACCAGCCCAATGTCCGGCGGGTGGCGATGCCAGGCGGCCATCCGCTGAAAGGCGATGCCGACGGGCTATACCGCCACCTGATCGCGGCGGTCGACCAGACGGCCCGCTGATCGGGCCACCGACTGGACCGCCTACCGGGCCGCTGATCGCGGCCCGTTTTTTTTTCGTCGACCCACGACACGCAAAAAGAAGGGCCAGGGACCGCGGCGGACGGTCCCTGGCCCGAGAGGCCACAAGAAGGGGGGAAGGAGGGGGAACTAGCCCTTCTTCGTGGCGCTCTTGCCCGAGACGGCGGCATGCGAGCCATGGCTGCTGGAGGGTGCATGGTGCTTCGCATGCGCCGCCGCGGGATGGGTGGAAGCGGTGGGGTTCATGCATTTGTCGGTGATCGTGCGCGAGCAGGTCGGCACCGCGCCGTCGGGCGTCGCGGCATTGGCCGCGCCCATCACGAAGGTCGTCCCGAGGCCCGCGATCGCGGTGGTCAGAAGGACGAAGCGAAAGGCAGTCTTCAACATGGTCCTGTCCTTTGGTCTCCGAAGCCGGGAGGGGCTTTCGTCCGCCCCGTTTCGATGTCCCCATATTGCCCGACGGCGCCAGGGATGCACGTTAAAGACCGGCAAGATCGGGGACAGGACGGGCAAGCTTAGACACTGAAAAGACAGGCTTTAACCCTGTAATCCGGATCGGTTCCCGGGTTACAAAATCGTCATGTTGGGGGGTATCCGCTATTCCCAGCCGCCGCCCAGCGCCAGGAAGGTCGAGATCTGGTCGTCGAGCAGCTGGGCGCGCGCCGAGGCGCTGGCCAGCTCGGCGCCGGCATAGCTGCGCTGGGCGTCGAGCAGCGCCAGGAAATCGCCCCGGCCGAAGCGGTAGAGCTTGCCCGCCTGATCGGCCGACAGCGACGCGCTGGCGCTCGCCTTGGCCAGCGCATCGGCCTTCTGGGTATCGCGCCGATAGGTCTCCAGCGCGGTCTCGGTCTGGCGCAGCGCCTCCAGCACGGTGCCGTCGAAGGCAGCGAGGTCGGCTTGCACCTGCGCGTCGGCCTGCGCGATCCGCGCCTTCACCACCGGGCGATTGGGGAAGGACCAGCTGAGCAGCGGGCCCAGGCTGAAGCCGAAGCTGGTGCCGCTGCCCGCGCTCCGCAGCGGGCCGGACAGGCTCAGCGAACCACCGAAACTGACCTGCGGATAAAGGTCTGCGGTCGCCACGCCCACCCGCGCGGTATCGCCGGCAATGGTGCGCTCGGCGGCGCGGATATCGGGCCGGCGGCGGATCAGCGCGGCGCCGTCGCCGGTGGGGAGCGCCTGGGTCAGCGCCGGCAGGGTCGCGCAATCGGCGATCTCGGCCGGATAGTCGGCAGGGGCGCGGCCCAGCAGGGTGGCGAGCAGATAGAGGCCCGACTGGCGCTGCCCCTCGAAGGCGGGCAGCGCCGCTTCGCTCGTCTCGACCGCCGCCTCGGCGCGGCTCACGTCGAAGGCTGTGGCGCGGCCGCCCTGAAGCAGCCGGCGGGTGGCGTCGGCAGTGTCGCGCTGGAGCGCCACCACCTTGCGGTTCACATCGAGCAGATAATTGGCCGAGCAGACCTGGCCATAAGCGCGCGCGGTGGCGGCGGCGACGCTGACGCGGACAAAGTCGCGCGCCGCGACGGTCGCCTCGACATCGGCGCGGCTCGCCTCGATCGCGCGGCGGATGCGGCCGTTGAGGTCGAGCGGATAGGCCGCGCTCAACCCGAAGTCATAAGCGACCGCGCCCGGCAACTTGCCCCCCGTGCCCGACGGCCGCGCCAGCGAGTCGCCGCCCGATATCGTGGTCGACACCATCCGTCCCGCCTGCGCCTCGCGCAGCACGGCGTCGGCGCGCGCCAGATTGGCCTCGGCGACCCTGAGGTCGGTGTTGGCGGCGAGCGCCTGTTCGACCAGCGCATCGAGGCGCGGATCGGCATAGAGGCGCCACCAGCGATCGGGCAGCGGCGCAGCACCATCGACCTCCGGCCCCGCCGCCGAGCGGAAGGCGCCGGTCGCGGTGGAGAGAGTCGCCACCGAAGCCGCCGGCGGATGATAGTCGGGCCCGGCGGTGGCGCAGCCGATCAGCGCCAGCGCGGCGAGCGGCGCGGCGAAGCCCTTATCCATGGCGGCAATTCCCGACATGGTCCGCACCGCCCTTGATCGGCTCGACCGTCACCGTCGCGGTCCGCCCGGCGATCAGGCGCACCTCGGGCGGCACATTGGCGAGCTTCACCCGCACCGGGATGCGCTGCGCCAGCCGCACCCAGGAGAAGGTCGGCTCGACGGTGGGGAGCAGGTTGCCGCTGTCGCTGCGGCTCGAATCGTTGATGCCATAGGCGATGCTGTCGACCCGGCCGGTCAGGTCGCTGCTCTCGCCCATCAGCCGCACATGCACGGGGGCGCCCAGGCAGATCAGCGGCAGCTTGGTCTCCTCGAAATAGCCCTCGATCCGCAGGCTGTCGCGGTCGACCAGCGCCATCGCCTGCTGGCCGGCGGCGACGAAATCGCCCTTGTGCAGGTCCAGATTGGTGACGACCCCGTTGACTGAGGCGGTGACCCGCGTGCGCCGCAGGTTGAGCGCGGCGGCGTCACGCGCGCTCATCGCCTCGGCGAGCGCGGCCTGCGCGGTCGCGACCGCCGCCACATTCTGCTCATGCGCCTCGGTGGCGACGAGATCGCCCAGCGCCAGGTCGCGCTTCGCCTCGCGCCGCGCCTGGCCCAGGGTCGCCCGCGCGCTCGCCACCTGGGCGTCGGCCTGCTCCACCGCCAGCTCATAGCGCGGCCGGTCGATCACGAAGAGCAGGTCGCCCGCCTTCACCGGCTGGTTGTCGTGCACCGCGACCGAGGTGATCAGCCCGCCGATGTCCGGCGTCACCCGCACCACGTCGGCCCGCACCCGCCCGTCGCGCGTCCAGGGGCTGCGCTCATAATGATTCCACATCCAGATCGCGACGAGGGTGGCGGCGATGACGATGACGAGGGTGGCGGCGCTGCGGCCGAACTTGGCAAGAAGCGGGTTCATAGGGGGTATCCGAAGGACGGGGCGAGACAGGCGAGAAGGCCGACCATCAGCACGAACAGGCTGAGGTCGACCGCCGCCCGGTAAGCGAGGAAACGATAGAGGCCGAACAGGCCGATCAGGCGGGTGAGCCCGGCGGTGAGCAGCAGCGAGAGCAGGCCGAGGATCAGCAGGGTGGGCACGAAGACGCCCCCGATCGAGACTTCACCGATCATGCCGCGGCCCTCCTGTAGCCGTCCGCCTCGGGAAAGAGATTGCGGCGCAGGCTGACGAGGCCGAGCGTCGCTTCACGCCGCACCATGGCGGCCGGATTGGCGGCCAGCGCCCCCATCGCCGCGTCGATGTCGTGGAGCAGCGCCGGCCCGGCGGGCGCCGGCGCTTCGGGATCGAGGCCGCGATAATAGTCGCCCACGCCGGCGAGCACGCCGGTGAGTGGCGCGCCCTGCTCACGCGGCAGATCGAGGCGCAGCTGGCGCAGCTCGCCGATCGCCACGCCGGTGCGCAGGTCGCGCAGCGCGTCGTAGAGCGGCGCGCCGCCATCCTGGCCGATCGCCGCGAGGCGGGGGCCGAGCAGGCCGATGCGATCGAGCATACGGTTCACCCAGCCGCGCAGATCGGGCGGGGCCATCAGGTTGGCGCGCGCGGCGATCTCGGCCCAGCCGGCGCGCACCGTCCGCCGGATCGCGGCCTGCGCCCCCGCCGACTGGAGCAGCCCGACCATCACGATCGCGAACCAGATGCCGATCAGCTGCGCGAGCGAACCGTTGGTGAACTCGACGAACTCGTTGGTGTAGCGCGCCGAGAGGAGCGCCGGGCTGCCCATCCCCATCATCGCCGCCAAAGCGATGATGCCATAGCGCGGAGACGCCATCATCGCGCCGCCGACCAGCAGCACCGGCGCCATGGCGGCGGCCAGCATCGCGAAGCCATCGATCCGCGGCAGGATCACGAAACCGTAAATGGCGCCGGCGACGGTGGCCAGGAAGGTTCCGATCATGAAGCTTTTGAGCGGTGCGGTCGGGTTGTCGGCGGCGGAGAAGAGCGCGAGAAACACCCCGGCCAGCATCACCGCGGTGGCGCCGTCCTTCCAGCCGCTGCCGATCCACAGCGCGCAGCCGACCACCACCGTCAGGAAGGCGCCGAACGCTCCGCGCGCGGCCCCGGCATAGTCGCGGTGCAGCTCGCGGTTGCGGCGGCCCTCAAGCAGTTCGCCGACCCTCGGCGTCACCGGATGGCGGCTATGGGTGACGAGCTGGTCGAACAGGTCGCGGCAGTCGCGATGGACCGCGATCAGTGCGGCGAGCCGGGCGAGCAGGCTCAGCCGCAGCATCGCCCGCCAGTCCATGTCGGGGCCGGCCTGGGGCTCCAGTGCCTTGCAGCGCGCGATCAGCGCCTCGGCGGCAGCGGTGCGCCGGGCGCGATCGTCGCCGGGTGCGGCGAGCCAGATGCGGGCATCGTCGATCAGCGCGGCGACCTCGTCGGAAACGGTGCCGCCCGCGCTCTGGAAACTGGCGAGCCGGTCCTCCACCGCCGCGCCGAGCGGCAGCAGCATCGACAGCTGGTCCTGCATCGCCCGCACCGTGCGGACTCTCGGGGCAAGACGCGAGATATCGAACGGCAGGTGGATCGAGAGCTGGTGCAGTTCGGTCACGTCGAGCGCCAGGCGCCGCCGCTCAGCCGCCAGGGTAGGAATCGGCTCGACCGAAATGGCGTCGCGCGACCAGCGCTCGGCGTCGCGCAATATCGCCTCGACCTTGCCCAGCAGCACGCCGGTGATCGAGCCGGGCAGGACCACGCCGTGGATCAGGCTGCCGCACAGAATGCCGATGCTGATCTCCTGCACGCGCGCGGCGGCGATGGTGAAGATCTGGCCGGGGATATCGACGCTCGGCAGGCCGATGATGCAGGCGCTATAGCCCGCCAGCACGAACATGTAGGAGCGCGGCGTCCGGTCGAGCAGCGAAATGAAGACGCAGAGCGCCAGCCAGCTGGCGATGGCGAGCGACAGCAGTTCGGGCGCATTGACCAGCGGCGGCACCATCAGCACCACCGCGACCGCGCCGACAAAGGTGCCGACCAGCCGGAACAAGGCTTTGGAGATCACCGCGCCCGCCATCGGCTGGGCGACGATATAGGAGGTGAGGAAGGCCCAATAGGGCCGCTCCAGCCCGATGCTGAGCGATAGGAACAGCGCCAGCATCGCCGCCGCGAAGCATTTCAACGAAAAGACCGCCGCCGGCACGCCCAGCCGCTCCGCCCAGATCTTTGCCATGGATCAGCCCCGGCGCTCCGCGATGCGCGCGGCGAGGATGTCGGTGATCCTCAACATGGTGGCGACGTCCTCTTCGGGGATGCCGTCGAACAATTCGCGCCGCACCGCGCTCAGCCGCTCCTCGATCGTGCCGATCAGCGCCGCGCCGGTGTCGGTGAACACCAGCCGGTTCGAGCGTTTGTCGTCGGGGTTCTGCACGCGTTCGACCAGGCCGGCGCTCTCCAGCTGGTTGAGCACGCTCACCGTCGAAGGCTGGGTGATGCCGATCGCCTGGGCCAGGTCGATCTGGCGCGCCTCCGGCCCCAGCCGGTCGAGCCAGATCAGGCACCAGGCCATCGAGTTGGACACGCCGAACTCGGCCAGCAGGGTGTCGGCCATCAGCCGCCACGCGCGCGACAATTGGGGGAGCTTCTGGGCGATCTCCCGATGAATGCGACTCGATGACATATTTAGTTAGATAGCTATCTAATTAGTTTGGCGCAAATCATACCTGGGTATGAGAGGCGCGCCCGGAACGATCGGGCAGAATGGGTCGTGGGGAGAGAGGGGAAGCCGCGCCACAATCATTTCTATTTTTTCGAACAAGCCAATCGATCTTTTCCCGATATTTTAGAATGATTGGCGCGGTTACTTCTCCTCTTGTCACCACGACGAAGGAGGAAACATCATGACGATCACCGCCACCCCGACCGCCGGCAAAACCCTGCTCTCGCCGACCGACCACGCTCTCGTCCTCATCGATTTCCAGTCGCAGATGGCCTTCGCCACCAAGTCGATCGCCCCCGAACTGCTCCGCAACAACGCCGCGCTCGTCTCGAACGCCGCCGCCGGCTTCAACGTCCCCACCATCCTCACCACCGTCGCCGAGAAGAGCTTCTCGGGCCCGATGTTCAGCGAGATCACCGACGCCTTTCCGGGCCAGAAGCTGCTCGACCGCACCTCGATGAACACCTGGGAAGATGCCGGCGTGATCGAGGAAGTGAACCGCATCGGCAAGGAGCGCCTGGTGTTCGCCGGCCTCTGGACCTCGGTCTGCATCGTCGGCCCAGTTCTCTCCGCCATCGACCAGGGCTTCGAGGCCTATTTCATCAGCGACGCCAGCGGCGATATCTCCGAGGAAGCGCATGAGCGCGCCGTTGCGCGGATGATCCAGGCCGGGGCCCGCCCGATCACCTCGCTCCAGTATCTGCTCGAGCTGCAGCGCGACTGGGCCCGTGGCGAGACCTACGACATGACCACCGGCATCGCCCGCAAGTGGGGCGGCGCCTACGGCCTCGGCATCACCTACGCCAAGACCATGTTCAACGCCTCCGAAGGCGCGCACTAATTCTCTCGGGCGGCCGGCGCCTTCCCCCTCTCCCCGCCGGCCGCCCCCTTTCCCGCTGCTTGCCCCGTTCCGCTTGCTTCGCTTGCCCCCCTCTTCCCGAAAGGACTTTCCCATGAGCAATTTCGTCACCACCCAGGACGGCGTCCAGATCTTCTACAAGGACTGGGGCCCCAAGGA
>CAUTRN010000081.1:0-15730 GCA_963540925.1 uncultured Sphingomonadaceae bacterium | reverse complement strand
GCCATGACCCGCTCGACCATCCACCATTTCGGCTTCGCCGTGCGCGATCTCGACGCATCGATCGCCTTCTACGAAGCCGCCTTCGGCCTCGAGGTGGTCGATCGCGCGCTCTATTCGGGGGAAGCGCTGGCACAGGTCGTCGACGTGCCCGGCGCGGTGCTCGAATATGCCTTCCTGGCCGGCGCCAACACCGTGCTGGAGCTGATCGAGTATAAGCAGCCGCGCGGCCGCGACTTCGCGCTGAACAACAACGATGTCGGCAACGCCCATATCTGCTTCGTCGTCGAGGATATCGAGGCGATGCACGCGAAGCTGCTCGCGATGGGCGCGCGCTTCTCGGCGGCGCCGCAGCAGGCGCCGCAGGACCCGCCCTTCTGCGGACTCAAATATGCCTATTGCCGCGACCTCAACGGGGTGACGATCGAACTCTATCAGCCCGGCACCGGCGAATTGAGCCTGCCGAAGCTGCTCGCGGCGGGGAAGCGACTGGCGGCGGGCGCCGTCTGAGCATGGCGCGCACGCTGTTCGCCAATGGCCGCATCCTGCCCTGCATCGCGCGGGGCGAAACCCCATTCGATGGCGATATCCTCGTCGAGGGACAAAGGATCGCCGAGGTGGCGCACGGCCGGATCGCGGTGAGCGACGACGTCCGCGTGATCGATCTGCGTGGCGCCACCGTGATGCCCGGACTCGGCGATGCCCATGTCCATTTCGGCCAGCCGCTCGACTTCGAGTTCGACTATGGCGCCGCCGCCTTCGCCGATCCGGAAGAGGCCGCGCTGTCGACCGCCGCGGTCGCGCGCCAATATGTCGAGCATGGCGTCACCATCTGCGTGTCGGGCGGGATCGCCCAGCCGCGCGGCGACGTCGCGCTGAAGGCGATGGTCGAGAAAGGCTGGGTCGCGGGGCCGCGCATCCTGGCCGGCGGATCGATGATCTCGGACCCGGCCGGCATCCCCGCCGCGGTGATGCCGACCAGCGCGACGGCGATGCGCGAGGCGGTGAAGACGCAGTGCGGGATGGGCGTCGAGGTGATCAAGCTGTTCCTGTCGGGCGAGAATGTGCTGCCGCCCGGCATGGAACAAGTCCCGATCGAGCGGACCTTCCTCGGCGACGAGCTGGTCGGCGCGGCGGTGGAGGAGGCCGGGCGCCACGGCGCCTTCGTCCATGTCCATGCGCGCGGCGCCGGATCGGTGAACCTCGCCGCCCGGCGCGGGGTGCGGCTGATCAGCCACGCCTCGCATGTCGACGATGAAGCGCTGCGCCTGCTGTCCGATCGCGACGACGTCTGGGTCTGCCCCGGCCTCCATTATCTCTGGACGATGCCGAACCTTGCCGACGAGCCGTATCGGACGATGGCGATCCAGGGCGGCTATGACCGCGAATATGAGGATGCGGTGGCGAGCATGCGCCGGCTCCACGACGCCAGGGTGCCGGTGCTGCCCGGCGGCGACTATGGCCATGTCTGGATCCCGCATGGCGGGGTGGCGCACGACCTGAAGCACCTCACCGAGCGTTGCGGGGTCGCGACCGATGAGGCGCTGCTGCTCGCCACCCGCGCCTTCGGCGACCTGACCGGGCTACCGGTCGGGCGACTGGAGCCGGGGCTGTTCGCCGATCTGCTGGTGGTCGATGGCGATCCGACCGCCGATGTCGGTGTGCTGACCGATGCGGCGCAGCGGCGCGCGGTGGTGAAGGGCGGGCGGGTGGCCTGGACGAATCCGGATCGGATCGCGCGGGTCTGACCTCTGATCAACGGAGGATTTGTCCCTCCCCACAGGCGTCGCTCCGGCGGAGGCCGGAGCCGCCACGATGAGCGCAGATGGCTTGCCGCAGGAGCCTGTAGCGGCCCCGGCCTCCGCCGGCGCGACGCTTGAGGCTGGGCTGTAGCGCCCGCTTCACCCTCTCTGCCACGATCGAAAATACAACTCAGACTAATTTAGTCTGTCTTTTTTCTCTTGACGGATGAAACGCGGAGTATATTAGTCCGGGTTATGGCACATATCACCACCAGCGTCGAATATGGCATCCACTGCCTGCTCTTCCTCGTCGGGTCCGAAGACCGGGCGATGAGCAGCCGGGACCTCGCCGAGCTGCAGGGCATCTCGCCCAGCTTCGTCGCCAAGATCTTCCCCAAGCTGGAAAAGGCCGGGATCGTCGCGGCGAGCGAAGGGGTGCGCGGCGGTTATCGGCTGGCGAAGGCGCCCGACGAGATCAGCTTCCTCGCCATCGTCGACGCGATCGAGGGCGACAAGCCGCTGTTCGATTGCCAGGAGGTGCGCGGCCGCTGCGCGCTGTTCCAGCAGGATGGCCCGCCCGGCTGGGCGACCGCCGGGGTCTGCGCGGTCCATGGCGTGATGCTGCAGGCCGAAAAGGCGATGCGCGACGCGCTGGCGTCCCAGAGCCTGGGCGACGTCGCCAACCGTTTCGGCCGGGTCGCTCCGGCCAGCTTCTTCGCCGATGTCGGCGCGTGGATGGGCGACCGGGTGGGCGGGCGCACCGCCAAGGTCGGCCGCCCCACCCGAGAGCCGCCCGCCTGATCGCGGCGCCCCAAGCCGACGGCTGAACGGGCGCTCCCGAAATCCCTGACCCCTTTCTCGGCTTCTGCCGGACGTCCGAGAAAGACCTCGCGCGCGCCTTGTCGGGTCGCGGCGGGGAACGATCCCCCGCGTCCGGCGACCATCGAAAGAGACCCATGATGACCCAGAAGATCCTGATCGCCGGCTCCGGTTTCGCCGGCCTGTGGGCCGCCCTGTCGGCAGCGCGCGCCATCTCGCTCGCCGGGCGCGAGGGCGATGTCGAGGTGACCGTCGTGTCGCCCAGCCCGAATGTCGCGATCCGCCCGCGCCTCTACGAGCCGCTGCTCGACGATATGAACCCCGACATCGCCGATCTGCTGGCGGCGGTGGGCGTCGCCCATCTCCCCGGCTGGGTCGACAGCATCGACACCCAGGCGCGGACGGTGACCGTCGCCACCCCCGACGGCCACTGGACGAGCCTCGACTATGACCGCTTCATCCTCGCCGCCGGCAGCCAGCTGTTCCGCCCCGACGTGCCCGGCCTGAAGGATCTTGGCTTCGACACCGACCAGCTCGAAAGCGCGCTGAAGCTCGACGCGCATCTCAAGGGCCTCGCCGCCCGTCCCGAAACACCCGCGCGCAACACCGTGGTCGTCGCCGGCGGCGGCTTCACCGGGCTGGAGACCGCCACCGAGATGCCCGAGCGGCTGCGCGCCGCGCTGGGCAAGGGCGCCGACATCCGCGTCGTCATCGTCGACACCGCCGACGAGGTGGGGATGTCGATGGGCACCGCTGCTCTGCCCTTCGTCGCCGAGGCGCTGGCCGAAGCCGGGGTCGAGACCCGCGGCGGGGCGAAGGTGGTGGCGATCGACGCCGACAGCGTCACCCTGTCGACCGGCGAGCGCATCGCCACCAACACCGTGGTGTGGAGCGCGGGCATGCGCGCCAGCCCGCTCACCGCGCAGATCGCCGGCGAGCGCGACGCGATCGGCCGGATCGTCGGCGACGCCGAGCTCCATGCCCCCGCCGCCCCCGGCGTGTTTGTGACCGGCGACACCGTGCGCGCCGCGACCGACGATCAGGGCAATGTCGCGGCGATGTCGTGCCAGCATGCGCTGAGCCTGGGCCGCGTCGCCGGGCATAATGCCGCCGCCGAACTCGTCGGCCTGCCGCTCCACCCCTATAGCCAGCCCAAATATGTGACCTGCCTCGACCTGGGGCCCTGGGGCGCGCTGTTCACCGAGGGCTGGGACCGGCAGGTGCGCTTCACCCGCGAGGAGGGCAAGGCGATCAAGAAGGAGATCAACACCGTCTGGATCTACCCGCCCGCCGCCGACCGCGATGCGGTGTTCGCGGTGGCGAACCCCGATTATGTAATCGTCCCCTGATCCCCGCTCCGCCAGAACGAGAACGGCCCCCGCCCCTTTCGGGACGAGGGCCGTCTTGCGTGACGAAACGCTTTTCTTAGAACTTCATCTTCGCCTGCAGGGCGATCTCGCGCGGACGCTCGATCTGCACCGCCCAGCTGCCGGGGCTCGCGGCCGGCTGGTCCTGCGCGAAATTATGATAATTCTTGTCGGTCAGGTTGCGGCCGACCAGCGCGAGCTGCCAGCGCTCGCTCGACGGATAGAGGCGGATGCTGGCGTTGATCAGCGCATAGCTGCCCTGCTTGATGAACGGGGTCAGCGCCTCGTCCACCGCATAGCTGGTGCTGTAGCGCACGTCGCCATCCAGCCCGAGCATCAGGTCGCCGGCCAGGGCGCGGTCGTAGCTGAAGCCGGCGCTGCCGACGAAGTCGGGCGCGCGGGTCAGCTGGCGGCCGGCGAGGTCCTGGCGGATGCCGCCGATGCAGCCCGTCGCCGGGGTCTGCAGCTGATAGCATTGCGCGGTCGGGAAGCTGACGTAACGGGCGCGGTTATAGCCGCCCGAGGCGCGCAGCAGCAGTTCGGAGCTGGCCTTGAACTCGGCGCTCGCCTCGATGCCCTTGGTCCGCGCCTTGCCGGCGTTCTTCACATAATAGGACAGGGTCGCCGCATCGAACGAGCTGAGCTGCAGCCCGCTGAAGGTGTAATAATAGGCGTCGACCTCGAAGCGCAGCCGGTTGTCGAGCAGCTTGGCCTTGTAGCCGATCTCGCCGCCCTTGGCCGATTCCGGCGTGAAGGTGAAATCCTCCGGACCCGCCACGGTGTTGAAGATCAGCGGGTTGGTGAAGCCGCCCGACTTGTAGCCGGTCTTGTACGCCGCATAGAGCGTCGAGTTGCGGGTCGGGTGCCAGCTGAGGGTCGCTTCGGGCGACCAGTCGGTGAAGGTCACCTTGCCGCGCACCACCTGGCCCTCGGGGTTCAGGCCCGGCGGATAGGCATTGTTGATGAAGCTGTTGCCGATGTTGAGCTTCTTGGTCTCGCGAGTGTAGCGGGTGCCCGCCGCCAGCTCGAGATCGTCGACGATCTCCCAGCGGATCTGGCCGAAGGCCGAGATCGCGTCGTTGCGGTTGAAGGCGTCGCGCTGGTAGCTGAACTGCTGGCCGTTGCGGCTGTCGGCGCCGACGAAGAACAGCATCGGCCGCGCGATGTCGTCGCGGTTCACCTTCTCATAATAGGCGCCGACCATGAAGTTGACCGGGCCATCATAGTCGCTGGTCAGGCGCAGCTCCTGGCTGAACGACTTGGTCTTCTCGCTGTTATAGGCGACGATCTCGGGGAAGCTCGAGAAGGAGAAGCTGTCGAAGCCCTTGAAGTCGAGCACGCCATAGCCCGTGACCGAGGCGATGCTGAGCTCGCCCAGGTCGAGGTTCAGGTTCAGCGAGGTCAGGAAGATGTCGGTGTCCGAATAGGGCACGCCGCCATTGGCGCCCTTATAGTTCTGCGCCGCACCGGGGTTGTAGGCCGAGTTGGCGAAGGCGCGGTTATAGCCGCATTCGGTATAGGGATCGGGCGCACCATATTGGGTGGGCACCACGCCGGGGGCGCAGATCGTTTCCTGAGCGCCGATCAGCGAGTCGCTGCGGTCGCGGCCATAGGAGACCTTGAGCGTCGCGGTGAAGCCGTCGCCATTCTCATAGTCGAGCGTGCCGCGCGCGGCGATGTTGTCGCCGCTCGGCAGCCGCTTGGTGGCGGCGCCCGGGATCGACAGGCCCGGCTTCAGCGGATCGGTCGCCAGCGGCTGGGCGAGGTTGCGGACCCAGCCCTTGATGTCCGAATAGCGGAAGGCGATGCGGCCCTTCAGCCCCTCGGCGATCGGACCGCTGACATAGCCTTCGACATATTTCTCGTCGGCGCGGAATTCATAGCCGCCCATCAGCTGCGCCTCGAACGTGTCGGTACCGCCCGCGGTGGTGAGCGAGACCACGCCGGCGGGCGAGTTCTTGCCGAAGAACAGCGCCTGCGGACCCTTCAGCACTTCCACCTGCTGCAGGTCGAACATGCCGAGGGTGATGAAGCGGCCACGGCCGAGCTGGATGCCGTCGAGATTGACCGAGACGCTCTGGTCGAGGCCGGGCTCGAGCGGCGAGGAGCCGATGCCGCGGATGTTGAAGGTGGCGCCGGCGCCCGACGGCGCGCGGATGATCTGCAGCTGCGGGGCCATCTGGCCGATCTTGGTGAGATCCGAGCTGTTGTAGCGGGTCAGGTCGGTCGCGCCGATCGCGGTGACCGCGACCGGGGCCTCGATCAGCGATTCCGAGCGCTTGCGGGCGGTGACGACGATGTCCTCCAGCCCCTCATTGGGCGCATCGGCGGCGGCCTGCGGCGCCACGCCCTGCGCGAGCGCGGGCGTGGCGAGCGCCAGCAGCGACACGGCCCCCAGACCGGCGAGCTTCTGATAGATGTTGCGGGACATGGATCCCCTCCCTTCAATCCTTTGATGGGGAGGGCCTGTAGGCGCGGGCTAGGCCGCCGATCCAATATGTATAGCGGTGGGACACATTTCCATTGCCTATAGGAAATAGACACGCAGGGGTGCGGGGCCAGCCGCGCTGACAGGATCGCGCCCGAATCGCTGCGTCGCAACATGGCGATTCGCCACCTGACGGCTGGCTGACGGCCAGCGGCATTCTACCTTCGTCGCAATTAGTTGTGGATAAGACGCGGCTCATCGCCCGCGGCCAACGACTCGCCGCTTGTTAGCATTTCATCAACCCTAAGGGGGTTTCCTGCGCCTGAATGTGCTGCCTATCACAGGCTCACGGGACGGGTCGGGGAACTTCTGCATGACCAAGGCGTTGCGCGCGATGATCGGCTTCATGCTGCTTGCCGGCATGACTCTGCCCGCTACGGCGGCCAGCGCCCAGACCATTCAGTGCGCGCCCTTCGCCCGCATGTTCTCCGGCATCCAGCTGTTCGGCGCCGCGGCATCGTGGTGGAACCAGGCGGCCGGCAAATATCTGCGCGGCAACACCCCGGCGGTCGGCGCGGTGATGGCGTTCAAGGCGATCGGTTCGATGCGCTCGGGCCATGTCGCCACCGTCACCAACGTCGTCAGCGATCGCGTCATCAAGATCACCCACGCCAACTGGTCGGTCATCAACGGCCGCCGCGGCCAGGTCGAGCGCGACGTCACCGTCGTCGACGCCTCGCCGAACAACGACTGGAGCCAGGTGAAGGTCTGGTTCGCGCCGATCGGCAAGGTCGGCAACAAGGCCTATCCGGTGAACGGCTTCATCTACAAGAAGGGCGGCACCACCACCGCCGACGCGGTCAACACCGTCCAGGGTTGAAGCTTCTTAGCCCTCTCCCGCCTGCGGGAGAGGGTTGGGTGAGGGTCTTCTTTCTTCTTGGACCGCCTAAAAGACCCTCACCGCTGCGACTAGGCTCGCTACGCTCACCAAGTCTCGCTCCTCTCCCGCAAGCGGGAGAGGATACAAACAACCTAATCCCAGTCGACGATCGTCCAGCCGCGCGCCTTGGCGACCGCGCGGAGGCCGGCATGCGGATTCGCCGCGATCGCCTCGTCGGCCCATTCGAGCACTGGCACGTCCGAGACATGGTCCGAATAGAAGAGGATGTGGCACTGGCCGCGGTCGAGCCCTTCCATCCCCATCCACGCCTCGATCATCCGCAGCTTGGCCGGGCCGTAGCAATTCTCGCCGTCGACCTTGTGGCTGACATAGTCGTCGAGGCCGCGGATCGCGCGGGTGGCGATGATATCGTCCATCCCCAGCTTGGCGGCGATCGGCTCCACCCAGATGCGCGACGAGGCCGTCGCCAGCACCAGCCGCCGGCCCGCCGCGCGATTCTCGGCCAGGCTCTTCAAGGCGCCGGTATAGCTGTTGTGGCGCACCATCTTCTCGGCGAAGCTTTCGGCGACGGGCATCAACTTGTCGGCGTGGATGCGCCGGCCGATCAGCATCGCCTGGTTGAGCTCCTTCACCCGCTTGCGCTCGATCAGCTTGCAGACATAGGCGAGCATCACCAGCAGCGCGAAGGGCATGAACACCAGCCGCCACGGCGCCAGCCGCAGCGCGGCATGGATCATGAAGGGGGTGAAGGTGCCGGTCCGCGTGATCGTGCGGTCCATGTCGTAGATGGCGAGTTCGGTCATGCGGGCCCCTTAGGCGACTTCCCCCTGCCCGTCACCCCGGCGGAGACTGGGGTCTCGGGAGGCTCCCGAGGCGCGCTCGTCTCCCCTCTCCCGAGGCCCCGGCCTCTGCCGGGGCGACGATTATGGCATGGAGGGCACGAAGCAGCGGAACATTCCCCCGCCGCACACATTCATTTCGGATGCTTGCCGATCACCCGCTTTTCCGTCACCTGTGAGCGCATGACCGCGCCGGCCGATTTCCATTACGACCAGGGCACCCTGCACTTCGCCGGCGAGCTGACCCTGGCGCGGATCGGCGACCTGTCGCAGCGGCTGGCGCTGCTCGAGGAAGCCCCGGACAAGGTGGACCTGAGCGGGGTCGACAAGATCGACACCGTCGGTGGCTGGATCGTCCACCGGCTGGTGCGCGACCATGGCGCCTCGGTGACCGGCGCCGACGAGGATGTCGCCCATCTCCTCGAACAGCTGGCCCAGGCCGACAAGCCCCTGAAGATCCGCCCCGATTCGAGCCCGCCCTTCATCCGGGTGATGCGCGAGATCGGCGACGCCACCGCCGCGGCCGGCCATTCGCTGCTCGGGCTGGTCGGCTTCTTCGGCGCCACCGTGATCGGGATGTGGGGCCTGATCACCCATCCGCGCCGCTTCCGCTACAATGCGATGGCGCGCCAGTTCGAAGTGGTCGGCGTCAAGGCGCTCGGCATCATCGGGCTGATGAGCTTCCTGATCGGCATCGTCATCGCCCAGCAGGGCGCGGTGCAGCTGCGCCAGTTCGGCGCCGAGGTGTTCGCGGTCAATCTGATCGGCCGCATCACCCTGCGCGAGCTGGGCGTGCTGATGACCGCGATCATGGTCGCAGGCCGCTCGGGCAGCGCCTTCGCCGCCCAGCTCGGTTCGATGAAGCTGGCCGAGGAGGTCGACGCGATGCGCACGATCGGCGTGTCGCCGATGGAGGCGCTGATCCTGCCGAGGGTGCTCTCCACCGTGGTGCTGATGCCGCTGCTCGGCTTCTACGCCGCGATCATCGCGATCATCGGCGGCGGCATCTTCTGCTGGATCGACCTCGACATCCCGCCGATCACCTTCGTCCAGCGCATCCGCGAGGTGGTGCCGATGACCGACCTGTGGGTGGGGATCATCAAGGCGCCGGTCTTCGGCCTGCTGATCGCGATGTGCGGCTGCTACCAGGGCATGCAGGTGGAAGGGAATGCCGAGGAAGTGGGCCTGCGCACCACCGCCTCGGTGGTGCAGGCGATCTTCCTGGTGATCGTCCTCGACGCCGTCTTCGCGGTGTTCTTCAGCTCGATCGGGTGGCTCTGACGATGGCCCGGCTCAACACCGCCGACGGCGAGACGATCATCCATGTCGCCGGGCTCAAGAACGCCTTTGGCGAGCAGGTCGTCCATGACGGGCTCGACCTCGACGTCCGCCGTGGCGAGATATTGGGCGTGGTCGGCGGATCGGGCACCGGTAAATCGGTGCTGATGCGCTCGATCATCGGCCTGCAGCCCCCGGTGGCGGGCGAGGTCGAGGTGTTCGGCGAGCCGATGATCGACCGCGAGGAATATGACGCCAAGCAGGTGCGCAGCCGCTGGGGCGTCCTCTTCCAGGGCGGCGCGCTCTTCTCGACCCTGACCGTGGCCGAGAATGTCCAGGTGCCGATCCGCGAATATTACCCCCGGCTCGACCCCGAGCTGCTCGACGAGATCGCCGCCTACAAGGTGGCGATGACCGGCCTGCCGCCCGATGCCGGGCCCAAATATCCGTCCGAACTGTCGGGCGGCATGAAGAAGCGCGCCGGCCTGGCGCGCGCGTTGGCGCTCGACCCGCAGCTGCTGTTCCTCGACGAGCCGACCGCGGGGCTCGACCCGATCGGCGCCGCCGCCTTCGATTCGCTGATCCAGTCGCTCCAGCGCACCCTGGGCCTCACCGTCTTCCTGATCACCCATGATCTCGACACGCTCTACGCGATCTGCGACCGGGTCGCGGTGCTCGCCGACAAGCGCGTGATCGCGGTTGGAACGATCCCGGAATTATTGGCGTTGGATCATCCTTGGATTCAGGATTATTTCAACGGCCCGCGCGGGCGGGCCGCCGCCGACGCCGCGGAACGCGAGGAAAGCAGGGAAGATCGGGGATGAAGAGCTGATGGAAACCCGGTCGAACCATGTGCTGGTGGGCGGCGTCGTCCTGGCCCTGCTGGTGGCGCTGCTCGCCTTCATCGTCTGGCTGGCGGGGTTCAACACCGCCAGCATCCTGCGCTACGACATCTTCTTCAAGACCTCGGTCGACGGCCTCGCCAAGGGTTCGCCGGTCAACTTCTCGGGCGTGCCGGTGGGCAAGATCGAGGAGATCAAGCTGATGCCGGAAAGCCCCGAATTCGTGCGGGTCCGCATCGCCGTCGACAATGACACGCCGATCCTGCAGGGCACCACCGCGACGATCGCGGGCGTCGGCTTCACCGGGGTCAGCCAGGTCAATCTCGCCGGCGCCGTGAAAGGCGCCCCGCCGATCTCCGAGGCCGGGCCCTATGGCGTCCCCGTCATCCCCACCAAGCCGGGCGCGCTGGGCGAGCTGCTCAACTCGGCGCCCGAGCTGCTCCAGCGCATCTCGACCCTCACCGAGCGGCTGACCGAATTGCTCAGCGACAAGAACCAGAAGTCGATCACCGGCATCCTCGCCCATGTCGACAAGCTGTCGGGCGACCTGGCCAATCGCGGGCCCGAGATCGCCGCGGCGATCGTCCAGCTCAAGGCGACGATGGAACAGGCGGGGCTCGCCGCCGAGCGGGTGGGCAATCTCGCCGAGACCACCAACGGCATGATCGCAAGCGACGTGAAGCCGGCGATGGCCAATCTCAACAAGGCCACCATCGCCGCCCAGCACACGCTGGAATCGCTCGACGCCGCGGTCACCGACGCGCGGCCCGGCATCAAGGCCTTCTCGACCCAGACCGTGCCGCAGATCAACCAGCTCGCGCGCAACCTCGCCGAGATGTCCGAATCGCTCAACGCGATCTCGTCCAAGCTCGATCGCGGCGGTGTCGGCGGGGTGCTGGGCGGGTCGAAGCTGCCCGACTACAAGCCAAGGAACTGAGGCTCATGCTGCGCCGATCGATCATCGCCCCCGCTTTGTCCCTGGCCGCCGCCGCCCTGCTGTCGGGCTGCATCAGCCTGGGCGAGAAGCCCCCCGCCCAGCTGATGGGGCTGACCTCGGACGCAAAGGTGCCCGCCGGCCAGGCCAAGCTGGCGCGCGACAAGCAGGCGATCAGCATCGCCCTGCCCGCGCTGCCCGGCGCGCTGCGCAACCAGCGGATCGCGGTGCAGACCGGCGCCGACTTCGCCTATCTGCCCAAGTCGGCCTGGGTCGACACCCCCGCCCAGCTGTTCCGCGCGGTGCTGGCCGAGACCGTCGAGGCCAAGACCGGCCGCTTCGTCCCCGACCAGCGCAACGGCGCGATCACCCCCGACACGCGGCTCGCCGGCACGCTCTCGGCCTTCCAGCTGCTCGGTGGCCAGGGCAAGGTGCTGGTGATCTACGACGCGACCATCGCCAAATCCGGCTCCGACGAAATCCGCGCCCGCCGCTTCGAGGCGACCGCGCCGGTGAGCGGCGAAAAGGCCGCAGGGGTGGCCGCCGCCCTCAACCGCGCCGCGAACCTCGTGGCGAGCGACGTGGCGGAATGGGTTGGGTCGGCCTCCTAAATTGCGTCGCTCCGGCGGAGGCCGGAGCCGCTGGAGATTGTGCGGCGAATTCGCCGCAGGAGCCCGTGGCGGCCCCGGCCTCCGCCGGGGCGACGATATTGGCTAGCTGTTGATATCGTCGAACAGATCGCGCCACTCGGGGTTCGTCTCGGCGATCAGGCGTATTTTCCAGTCGCGCCGCCAGTTCTTGATCGCCTTTTCCCGCGCGATGGCCTCCTCGATCGTCGCATGCGGTTCGATCAGGACAAGCCGGTTCAGCCCCCATTGCTTGCAGAAAGCCGAACCCCGGCCTTCGCGATGTGCGATCATGCGCTCGGCCAAGTCCGCCGTGACGCCGACATAGAGGATGCCAAAGGGCCGATCGGTCAGGATGTAGGTCCACCCACCCTTCACGCCCCTTCCCCCACACGTCGCTCCGGCGGAGGCCGGAGCCGCCACGGGCTCTTGCCGCTAGCTGGCCTCACCACCTCCAGCGGCTCCGGCCTCCGCCGGAGCGACGATGGACAAGATCAACCCAGCGACTTCGAAACCTGCTCGAACATATCCTTGGACAGGCCCGGCGTGTCGAGCAGGCGCTGCAGCTCGGTCTTCATCAGGCCGGCCCGGCCCTCGTCGAAGCGGCGCCAGCGGCCGAGCGGGGGGACGAGCTTGGCGGCGGTCTGCGAGTTGAGGCCGTCGACCTTGAGCAGCATGTCCGCCAGGAAGCGATAGCCGCGGCCGCTCGCGTCGTGGAAGATCAGCTGGTTGCCCGACATCGCGCCCACCAGCGAGCGCAGCCGGTTCGGGTTGGCGATGGTGAAGTCGGGATGGTTGGCCAGCTCCATCACCCGGTCGAGCGTGTCGGGCCGGATCGAGAAGGCCTGGGTCGAGAACCATTTGTCGAGCACCAGGCCATTGCCCTTGAACCGCTCGTAGAAGGCGGCGATCGCCTCCTCGCGCTCGGGGGCCATGCTGTTGGCGAGGGTGCCGAAGGCGCCCTGCCGGTCGGTCATGTTGTCGGCCTCGTGGAACTGGCGCAGCGCGATCGCGGGCGCGTCCGGCGCGCCGCTCGCCATGATGAAGCCCAGCGCGATCGAGCGCAGGCGGCGGCCGCCCTTCGCCTGGGGCGACAGTTCGAAGCGGTTGGCCTTGCTCCGCTCATAGGCGTCGCGCCATTCGCCCTCCAGCGCCTCGCCCAGGTCGCGGCGCAGCGCCTCGCGCGCCTTGTGGATCGCGACGGGGTCGACGATCTTCATCTGGTCGCCGATGAAGCCTTCGGACGGCAGCAGCATCGTCTCGCCGATGAAGGCGGCGTCGAGCTGCGGATCGGTGAGGGTGTTGCGCACCGCCTCGATCACCGGGCCATGGTCGGCCTCGCCGCTGCGCACCGCGCCGGTGAGCGTGTCGACCATCAGCTGCTGCATCGCCTCATAGCGGGCGAAGGGATCGTCGTCATGCGCCGACAGGAAGGCGAGATCGGCGACCGAGCGGTCGGATTCGATCACCACCGGCGCCGAGAAGCCGCGGTTGATCGAGAGCACCGGCCGTTCGGCGATCCCCTCGAACATGATCTCGCAGCGCTCGCCGTCGAGGACGACGAGCCGCTCCTCCTCGAACTTGCGCTGCGAGCGCTCGCCGAACAGCGCCAGGCGCAGCGGCACCGGCATCGGCTGCTTGTCGGGCTGGCCCGGGGTGGGCGGCACGGTCTGTTCGAGCACCAGCATGGCGCGGCCGCCGGCCGGCTCGTGGCTCAGGGTCGCCTTCACCCGCGGCGTGCCCGACTGGCTGTACCACTGGCGGAACTGGCCCAGGTCGACCCCGCTGGCATCCTCCATCGCGACGACGAAATCCTCGCAGGTCGCGGCGGTGCCGTCATGGCGCTGGAAATAGAGATCGCTGCCCGCGCGGAATTTCTGCGGCCCCAACATGGTGTGGAGCATGCGGATCACCTCGGCGCCCTTGTTGTAGACGGTCGCGGTGTAGAAGTTCGACACTTCCATATAGGATTCGGGGCGGATCGGATGGGCGAGCGGCCCGGCATCCTCGGGGAACTGCACCGCGCGGAGCAGGCGCACATCCTCGATCCGCTTGACCGCGGCCGAGCCCTGGTCGGCGGTGAAGCTCTGGTCTCGGAAGACGGTGAAGCCTTCCTTCAGCGACAGCTGGAACCAGTCGCGGCAGGTGACCCGGTTGCCCGACCAGTTGTGGAAATATTCGTGCGCCACCACGCCCGAGACGCCGTCATAGTCGATGTCGGTCGCGGTCTCGGGGTCGGCGAGGATGTAGCGCGAGTTGAAGATGTTGAGGGACTTGTTCTCCATCGCGCCGAAGTTGAAGTCGTGCACGGCGACGATGTTGAACTCGCCCAGGTCATATTCGAGACCATAGACCTTCTCGTCCCAGGCCATAGACGCCTTGAGCGCGGCCATGGCGTGCGCGGTCTTGGGCAGGTCGGCCTCGGCCACCCAGATCGCCAGCTTCACCTCGCGGCCGCTCTTGGTGGTGAAGCTGTCGACATTGGCGGCGAGATTGGCCGCGACCAGCGCGAACAGATAGCTCGGCTTGGGGAAGGGATCGGTCCATTCGGCGAAATGGCGGCCCTGGGGCAGGTCGCCGCTGCCGGTCAGGTCGCCGTTCGACAGCAGCACCGGGAAGCGCGTCTTGTCGGCCTCCATGCGCACGACATAGCGGCTCAGCACGTCGGGCCGGTCGATGAAGAAGATCATCCGGCGGAAGCCCTCGGGCTCGCACTGGGTGCACAGATTGCCGCCCGAGGCATAGAGGCCCATCAGCTGCGAATTGGCCTCGGGGCTCAGCTCGACCTGGGTCTCCACCGTGTGCGCCGCGCCGGGCAGGTCGATCAGCAGGTCCTTGCCATCCATCCGCCACGCATCGGCCTGGGGCTCGCCGTCGACCAGCACCTTGATCGGGGTGATGCCGTCGCCATGCAGGCGCAGCGGCCGCTGATGCTCGCCATTGCGGGTGACGTCGAGCCGGCCGGTGACGATGGTGCGCGCCGGATCGAGCCGAAAATCGAGATGCACGTCGGGCATCAGCCAGTCGGGCCGGCGATAGTCGCTGCGATGGATCACAGGCGGATTGGCGGCGGCGGATTAGGCGTCGAGCATGGCCTCGTCTTTCCTCTCGCGGACACTTGGTGCTGGCGGCTTGGCCGTAGCGGTCTAAAGCAGCCACCATGAAGCGGCTACTCCTATTCGGTCCCGGCTACACAGCATCGCAGATCGCGAAAGCGGTGCAAGTCTGTGGATACACGGTCGAATCGATCGGGCGCGCGCAGATCGCCGACGCGGCGGCGGTGCAGGCGGCGATCGGCCGGGCGACCCACATCCTCTCCTCGGTCCCGCCCGAGGGCGAGGAGGATCCGGTGCTGGTCCGATATGGGGCGGCGCTGGCTGCCAGCAAGGCCGAATGGATCGGCTATCTCTCGTCCACCGGGGTCTATGGCGACACCGGCGGCGCCTGGGTGGACGAGGGTGCCCCGATCGGCACCGGCCGGCGCACCGCGCGGGCGGCGGCCGACCTCGCCTGGGGCGCGCTCCACCGCCAGGTGCGCGTCTTCCGCCTGCCCGGCATCTACGGCCCCGGCCGTTCGCCGCTCGACCGGGTGCTGAGCGGCCAGGCGCGGCGCATCGACCTGCCCGGCCAGGTGTTCAGCCGGATCCACGTCGAGGACATCGTCGGCGGGGTGCTCGCCAGCCTCGATCGCGGCCCGCCCGGCATCTATAATCTGGGCGACGACCGGCCCGCCTCGCAGAACCGGGTGATCGAGGCCGCCTGCGCGCTGCTCGGCCTGCCCGTGCCGCCGCTCCAGACGCTCGACGAGGCCGGCCTGTCGGCCCCGGCGCGCGCCTTCTATTCGGAGAACCGCCGGGTCGCGAATGGCAAGGCGAAGCGGCTGCTGGGCTGGGCGCCGAAATATCCGGACTATCGGGCGGGGCTGAGAAGCTTACTCGGCCAATAGCGTCGCCCCGG
>CAUTRN010000080.1:0-17519 GCA_963540925.1 uncultured Sphingomonadaceae bacterium | reverse complement strand
AGCTCGCCGGCATGCGCGGCCTGATGGCCAAGCCGTCGGGCGAGATCATCGAGACCCCGATCATCTCGAACTTCAAGGAAGGCCTCACCGTTCTCGAGTATTTCAACTCGACCCACGGTGCCCGTAAGGGTCTGGCCGACACCGCGCTCAAGACGGCGAACTCGGGTTACCTGACCCGCCGTCTGGTCGACGTGTCGCAGGATTGCGTCGTCGTGGAGATCGATTGCGGCACCGACCGCGCGCTCGACATGAAGGCGATCGTCCAGGGCGGTGCCACCATCGCCTCGCTGGGCGAGCGCATCCTGGGCCGTACCCTGGCCGAGGACATCGTCGACTCGAAGACCAACACCGTCCTCATCCCCGAGGGCACGTTGCTCGACGAGCCGATGGTCGCTTCGATCGAGGCGATCGGCGTGCAGGGCGTCAAGATCCGCAGCCCGCTGGTCTGCGAATCGAAGGGCGGCGTCTGCGGCGCCTGCTACGGCCGTGACCTGGCCCGCGGTACGCCGGTGAACATCGGCGAAGCGGTGGGCGTCATCGCGGCGCAGTCGATCGGCGAGCCGGGCACCCAGCTGACGATGCGGACCTTCCACATCGGCGGCGCGGCCCAGCTCAACGAGCAGTCGAACCTGGAGTCGGTGGCCGACGGCAAGATCGAGTATCGCGAACTGCGCACGATCGTCGATCCGCGCGGTCGTCGGGTCTCGCTCAGCCGTTCGGGCGAAGTCGCGATCATCGACAGCGAGGGCCGCGAGCGCGCGACCCATCGCCTGCCTTATGGCGCGCATCTGCTGATGGACGACGGCGCCGCCGTCGCCAAGGGCGACCGCATCGCCGAGTGGGATCCGTTCACCATGCCGGTGATCACCGAGACCGGCGGCCAGGTGAAGTATCAGGACCTGATCGACAACCAGACGCTCACCGAGCAGACCGACGAAGCGACCGGCATCAGCCAGAAGGTCGTCATCGAGTATCGGGCCACCAGCCGGAAGGAAGATTACCGTCCGCGCCTGACCCTGCTCGACGACAATTCGGGCGAAACCGCGCGCTACATGCTGGCGCCGGGTGCGATGCTCTCGGTCGAGGACGGCCAGACGGTGCGCGCTGGTGAGGTTCTCGCCCGCGTCAGCCGCGAGTCGGCCAAGACCCGCGACATCACCGGCGGTCTGCCGCGCGTCGCCGAGCTGTTCGAAGCGCGCAAGCCCAAGGAAAACGCGATCATCGCGAAGGTCTCGGGCCGCGTCGAGTTCGGCAAGGACTACAAGGCCAAGCGCAAGATCATCATCCGTCCGGACGATGGTTCGGAGCCGGTCGAGTATCTGGTGCCGAAGTCGAAGGTCATCGACGTGCAGGAAGGCGACTACGTCAAGCGTGGCGACAACCTGATCGGCGGCTCGCCCGATCCGCATGATATCCTCGAGGTGCTCGGCATCGAGCCGCTCGCGGAATATCTCGTGTCGGAAATCCAGGAGGTCTATCGTCTCCAGGGCGTGAAGATCAACGACAAGCACATCGAGACGATCGTTCGCCAGATGCTGCAGAAGGTCGAGATCACCGACGGCGGCGACACCACCCTGCTCCCCGGCGAGCAGGTGGACCGCGAGGAAATGGACGAGATCAACGCCAAGGCGGAATCCGAGAACCGGCAGATCGCCCATGGCAAGCCGGTGCTGCTCGGCATCACCAAGGCCTCGCTCCAGACCCGCTCGTTCATCTCGGCGGCCTCGTTCCAGGAAACCACCCGCGTCCTCACCGACGCCTCGGTCCAGGGCAAGGTCGACACGCTGAACGGCCTCAAGGAGAACGTCATCGTCGGCCGCCTGATCCCGGCGGGCACCGGTGCCGGCATGAGCCGCCTGCGGGTCACCGCAAGCAGCCGCGATGCCGCGCTCCGCGCTTCGCAGCGCGGCTGGCAGGAGTCGCTCATCGCGCCGCAGAGCGCGGCCGAGGAGCACGCCGCCGAGCTGCGCCAGCCGGTCGAGTCCGACACGGGCAACGATCCGCTGGGTGAAGTTGTCGGCGAGAGCCACGGCCTCGACGCCGACGCCGGGGAGTATCTGAACAAGGAGGATTGATCCTCCGGGTTCCGACCCCAGACCGAACAGAGACCCCGCCGGAGCGATCCGGCGGGGTTTTTGTTTTCAAGCCCCTCTCCCGCCTGCGGGATCACTGCAAAACGCATCGTCATTCCCGCGAAGGCGGGAATCCATAACCTCCGAACCGCGAGAGTCTCCTGCTTCAGAGGTTATGGATCCCCGCCTTCGCGGGGATGACGGCGGTGGATGACTTTCGCAGCAGTCCCGCCTGCGGGAGAGGGCTAGAAGAAGCGACCGTCCCCCAGCATCAATCCTCCCTCGCCAGGAACGACGATAAGACCCCCACCAAAGCACAAGGGGGAGAGGCATGCGCGGCGGCACCATCACGCTGGGGATCATCGGGGCGCTGCTGGCCCTCATCGTCGCCCGCCCTGCCCTGGCCGCGGCGCTCGGCCCGCAGGCGCTCTACGCATCGCATTGCGCGAGCTGCCATGGCGATGCGCTGGAGGGCGGGCAGTTCGGCCCCTCGCTCAAGAGCGGCGACTTCGTCGCGAAGTGGAAGGGCAAGCGCGGCGAACTGCACAAGTTCATCGCCGCCAGCATGCCGCCCGGCGGCGCCGGCCACCTCAGCGATGGCGACTATGGCGTGCTGACCGAGCTGATCGTCCGCACCAGTGCGATGGATGGCCCGGGGAGCGCCCGGCAGCGAGTCGGCTATCTCGGCCCCAAGCCTGCCCCGGAGCTGTTCGTAGATCCCCTCTCCGAGCGCGCCAGGGCCACGCAGACAGCCAAGCTCGCGGCGCTGACCCCGGTGACACCGGCGATACTACAGGCGCCCCCGCCCGGCGACTGGCTGAGCTGGCGCGGTACCCCGTCGCTCACCGGCTTCAGCCCGCTCGACCAGATCAACCGCGAAACCGCGGGCAAGCTGACGCTCAAATGGTCCTGGTCGATGAAGCCGGGCCGCAACGAGCTCGCCCCGCTGGTCCATGACGGGGTGATGTTCGTCCAGAATGCCGAGGAGGTGCAGGCGCTCGACGCCGCCACCGGCACCCCGCTGTGGCGCTACCAGCGCGAGATCGCCGCCGAATATCGCGGCCCCTTCTACCAGGTGCAGCGCAGCTTCGCGCTCTATGGCCGCATGGTGATCGTGGCGACGCCCGACCGCCATGTCGTGGCACTCGACATGGCGAGCGGCAAGCCGCTGTGGGACAGTGAGATCGTGCCGCCCGAGTTGCCCAATGTGCTGCTCTCCTCAGGGCCCTCGATCGCCGGCGACGTGATCGTCCAGGGCACCAGCTTCGGCCCCTTCTGCAAGGGCGGCTGCTATGTCGTCGGGCTCGACCCGGCGACGGGACGCAAGCTCTGGCGGTTCGACACGGTGGCGAAGAGCGGCCAGCCCGGCGACAGCTGGAACGGCCTGCCGCCCGAGGAGCGGACCGGCGCGGCGATGTGGGTGGGCAGTTCCTATGATCCGAAGCTCGACCTGCTCTATCTGGGCACGGCGGGCACCTATGACGCCTCCAGCCTGCTCGACGGCGGCCCCAGCACCCCCGCGAAGAGCAATGCGGCGCTCTACACCGATTCGACGATCGCGCTGCGCCCGAGGACCGGGGAGCTGGTCTGGCATCACCAGCATTTCCCGCGCGAGGTGTGGGACCTCGACGAGGCGTTCGAGCGGACGCTGGTCACCCTGCCGGTGAAGGGCGCCCCGCGCGAGGCGGTGGTGTCGATCGGCAAGATCGGCATCCTCGACGCGCTCGACCGCAAGGACGGCCGCTATCTCTTCTCGATCGACCTGGGGCTGCAGAACATCGTCACCGCCATCGATCCCAGGACCGGCCGGCGCAGCATCGACCCGGCCAAGGTGCCCGCGCGCGACAAGCCACTGATGATCTGCCCGAGCATCGAGGGTGTGCGGAACTGGATGGCGACCGCCTACAACCCAACCACCGGCATCCTCTATGTGCCGGTGCTCGAACCCTGCATGGATTTCGTCCGCACCGTCGGCGACGACGGGCAGGACGGCAAGCTCGACATCGGCTGGATCTTCCGCCCCCGCCCCGGGTCGGACGGGATGCATGGCCGCATCCAGGCGATCGACCTGGTCAACCGCAAGTTGCTGTGGAGCCAGCGCAGCCGCGCGCTGCCCGCCGCCTCGCTGCTTGCTACCGCGGGCGGGGTGATCTTCACCGGCGACACCCATCGCAGCTTCGCGGCGATCGACGACCGCGACGGGCGGACCCTGTGGCAGACCCGGCTCAACGCGAATCCCAGCGCCACGCCGGTCACCTTCACCGTCGACGGGCGGCAATATGTGGCGGTGGTCACCGGCGGCGGTGGTGGGCACGACATCGTCACTCCGGACATGACCCCGGAGGAAACGCCCGGCGCGGCGTCGACGACGGTCTGGGTGTTCGGCCTCTAAGTCCCCCTCGCCGCTGCGGCGAACCCGGCCCGACTACCCTTACGGCATGGCGCAAGCGCGATTTGTGCGGCGCCGAACAGATTCTGATAAAGCCACTCGATTGGAGAAAAACGAAAGATGAAGCAATTTTGTTAAAGTCCGTCATAAAAGTGTAACAACAAAATTCTTCAAAATTCCGCCGATTCCGTCATGATGGTGTCACAAACAGCGTTTCACGAATCGGAGGGTAGCCATCATGTTCAAGACTGTTCTTGCCGGCGCGGCTCTGGTGATTGCGGTTCCGGCTCTGGCCCAGCCGACCCCGATCGCCGATCCTTATGGCGCGGGCTCGATCGCCAAGGGCCGTACCGGCACGGTCGAGCGCAAGCTCGAAGCCGCCTATGCCAAGGGCGACCGTTCGCCCGAGATCCTGCTGAATCTCGCCGCGATCCGCCTGCAGGAAAAGCGCGGCAGCGAGGCGCGCGACCTGTACAAGGCGGTGCTCGACCAGCCGAACATCGACATGGCGACCCTGAGCGGCGGCGCGATGTCGCACGAAATCGCCCAGAAGGGCATGGCCGGCGCGCTGGCGATGATCGACTGACCGAACATCATCGGTTTACAAGGGGCCCGCTGGAGCGATCCGGCGGGCCTTTTCATGGGCCCTGATGGAACGAATCACCGGATGGCCGGTTAATCGCCGAATTCGTATGTGCGTAGATCGGGGCCCATGTGACTGACGACACCATTTTGATCGTCGAAGATGAGTTCTTCGTAGCCCTGACTCTGGAAGATGTCCTTCAGTCCGCCGGTTTCCAGGTGCGGGTCGCCAACAGCGGCGACGAAGCGGTGGACATGCTGACGACGATGCCGCTGCCCCCCCTCGCGCTGGTGACTGACATCCGCCTGCCCGGCGTGCTGGGCTGGGACGTGGCGCGCACCGCCCGCGAGAAGCGCGGCGACGTGCCGGTGATCTATATCAGCGGCGACAGCGGCAAGGACTGGGCTGCCAATGGCGTCCAGGACAGCATGTTCCTGCAAAAGCCCTTCCGCTCCGACGAACTGGTCGACATGCTCAGAATGCTGGTAAAAGCCCCCCAGGCCTGATCTTCGCCCCGAACCATCATCGCATCAGCAGGCGGGGCCCCGGCCCTTCCTCGCCCAGCCGGTCCTTCTCGTTCCTGAGCGGGCAATCCTCCAGCGACAGGCAGCCGCAGCCGATGCAGCTGTCGATCTCGTCGCGCAGCTGCCGGAGCGCCTCGATCCGCTCGTCGATCATCGCCCGCCAGGATGTCGCCAGCCGGCGCCAGTCGGCGGCGTTCAGCGCGCGATCGGAGGGGATGGTGTCGATAAAGGCCTTCATCGCCTTCAGGTTCACCCCGGCCTTCTGCGCGACCCGGATGATCGCGATGTAGCGGAGCACCGCGCGCTCGTAGCGGCGCTGGTTGCCGGCGGTGCGCCAGCCCTCGATCAGCCCCTTCTCCTCGTAGAAATGGATCGTCGACACCGCGACGCCGCTGCGCCGCGCGACTTCCCCCACCGACAGCGACCGGGACGGCTGCTGGACCATAAGCGCTTGACCTCAACTATAGTTGAGGTTTTATGCGGGTGTCGGTCGCGCGGGGCAAGCCCGTTCCGCGCCCCCTTTGGAAAACCGACATGCCCTTGCGCTTCACCCCCCGCTCCTTCGCCCGCACCCTGATCGTATGGTTCCTGATCGCCTTCTTCCTGGTCGGGGCGATCGGCAATCTGCTCCCGCCCGCCTCGGTGACGGCGGACTATGCGCGCTGGGGCTATCCGCAAGATTTCCACTATCTGACCGGCGCGATCGAGCTGACCGCCGCGCTGCTGATCTCGCGTGAGGCGCAGCGCGGGATCGGCCTGATCCTGGGCGGGCTGGTGATGGCGGGCGCGCTCGCCACGCTGCTGCTCCATGGCGAGGCGAGCCATGCCGCCGCCCCGGCCGGGATCATCGCCGCACTGCTGCTCTGCCGGCTGTTCGACGCGGGCGCGCAGGAAGCGCTGTGGGAGGGGCGGGCTTATTAAGCCCCCACGATAGGGAACCCTTCGCCTTTCCGCGCTTTTTCGGGGCATGCGCGCCTGGCTGATCGTCAATCCTGCCTCCGGTTCGGTGACCGAGGCCCATTCCGTCGACGCCCTGGCCGCCGCCACCGGGATCGAGGTCGTCCGCACCACCATCTTTCCCGCCGAGCGCCTGCCGGAGCCGGACGAGCTGACCAGCGCCCGGATCGAGCTGCTGATCCTGTTCGCGGGCGACGGCACCATCAACGCCGCCGCCTGCGCGCTCGACCGCTGGGCGGGGCGGGTGCTGGTGCTGCCCGGCGGCACGATGAACATGCTGGCGAAGGACCTGCACGGCACCGCCGACCCCGCCACCATCCTGGCGCGCGCCACCGCGCAGCCCGAACCGCCCACCATCGCCCTGCCCTTCGTCGAGGCAGGGCCGCATCGCGCCTTCGTGGCGCTGATCGCGGGGCCGCCCTCGGTCTGGGCGCATGCGCGCGAGGCGGTGCGCAAGGGGCGGCTGCGCGGCGCCTGGCGGGCGACACGGCTCGCCTGGGTGCGCAGCTTCGCCGGCGGGGTGCGGCTGCGCGGCGCGCTGCGCGACCGGCGCCATCGCGCCGTGGTGGCGATCCCCCACGCCGACGGCATGGAGCTGGCGGCGATCGACGTCGCCGGCTGGATCGGCGCCGCGCGGCTCGGCCTGAACTGGCTGGCGGGCGACTGGCGCGCGTCGAGGGCGGTCGCCACCGCGCGGCCCGAGGAGGCCTGGCTCGACAGCCGGCGCGCCATCCACCTGCTGTTCGACGGCGAGGCGGTGAAGCTTCCGGGCCCTTTACGCGTTTCCCATGGCATGACCGAGCTGCGCTTCCTGAAGACGATCGACGATCCAGCGCCGGGCGACCGCCGGTGACGGTGCGCATCTTCCATGTCAGCGACCTCCATTTCGGCTGTGCCGACGAGGAGGCGCTCGCCTGGTTCGCTGGCGCCGTAGCGGCCGAGCGGCCCGATGCGGTGGCGGTGACCGGCGACCTGACGATGCGCGCGCGCAAGGCCGAGTTCGCGGCGGCCACCGTCTGGCTGGAAGCGTTGGGCGTACCGCTGACGCTCGAGCCCGGCAATCACGACCTGCCCTGGAACCCGATCACCCGCCTGTTCCGCCCCTATCGCCGCTTCCTGCGGCTGGAGAGGCTGCTGGAGCGCCCGCTGAGCCTCCCTGGGGTCCATATCGTGCCCCTGAAGACCACGGCGCGCTTCCAGCTGCGCCACAACTGGTCATGGGGCGTGGTGGGCCGGGGGAGCCTGTCGGCGGCGCTGACGCAGCTGCGCGCCAAGCGGCCCGGCGAGCTGGCCGTGATCGCCGCGCACCACCCGCTGGTCGATCGCGACGACATCCGCTCGCGCGGGCGCACCCTGGGTGGGCAGGAGGCGCTGAGCCGGCTTGCGGAGGCGGGCGCCGACGCGGTGCTGAGCGGGCATGTCCACGACCCGTTCGACGCGGTGATCGAGGCGGGCGACCGGCCGATCCGCGTGATCGGCGCGGGCACCCTCTCCCACCGCACCCGCGCGTCGCAGCCGTCGTTCAACCTGCTGACGATCGCCGAGGGGCGGCTGTCGGTGGAGCAGAGGGTGATGGCGTAGATAATTTTCCGGCCGTCATCCCAGCGAAAGCTGGGATCTCACTGCCTTGCAACCTTTGCCGGTTGAGAAAGCGAAGAAAAGGGAGACCCCAGCTTTCGCTGGGATGACGAATCGCTGCGGGCGATCAGGCCGCCCGGTGCGCGGAGACGCCGCTGGCGCCGTTGCGCTTGCCGCTGGTGAGGGCGCGCTCGGCCCCGGCCAGCAGCCGTTCCAGATCGGCCTCGCGCTGCAGGTCGATCGCATAGCCGATATTGGCGCTGATGATGATATCCTCGCCCGCCACCATATAGCTCTTGTCGAGCGTGGCGACGATCTGGTGGGCGAGATGCTCGGCCTCGCGGCCGTCGCTCAGATAGGGCTGGATGATGACGAAATCGTCGCCGTTGAGATGGATGACGAGATTGTCACCGCGCACCACGCGGCGCAGCCGCTGCGACACCGCCTTGAGCAGCTCGTCGCCCGCCATATGGCCATACATGGCGTTGACCGGCTCGAGCTGGTTGATGTCGACGCAATGGACCGCGATCAGCTCGGTGCCGTCGGAGCGCGAGACCATCTGCTCGAAGCGCTCGCGCAGCACCAGCCGGTTGGGCAGGCCGGTGAGGTCGTCCTGGCGCGCCAGGGTCTCCATCAGGCGCCGCATCGAGATCTGCGCCGAAGTCTCGGCATAGCGCTGCGTCATCGACTTGACGCCGCCGATCAGGAACAGCGCGGTGAGCAGGCCGGTGCCCCAGTGCGAGCCGCCCGTCATCGCCAGGCTGACGAGGATGGTGGGCACGATCGCGATCAGGATCGCCGTGAGGCTGATCCACAGGCGCAGCGACACCGTGGCGGCCACCCCCGCGCCATAGCCGAAGATCAGCGCGACGAGCGGGATGTGGAGGTCGCTGTCGACGATCGCATAGCCGCGCGCGCAGAACAGGCCGAAGAAGAGCGCGAAGGCGATATAGGCCGCGCCGAAGCGCCGCTCGATCGCGCGGGCGACATGCAGGCCGACGCCGGGGGTCAGCGCCTGCCGGCGCAGCCCGAACATCACCAGGATGCGCGCCGCCGAGGCGATCAGCCCGAGGGCGTAGAAAAGCTGGAGCGGGATATCGTCGGTCCGCGCCATCACGAAGGCGCCGGTGCCGGCGAAGCACAAGGTCATGATCAGCGCGGGCAGCGTATAGCCGAACAGCGACTGGACGAGCTCGATATAGGTACCGTCGGACAGGCGCTCGCGCACCGTGCCGGCCCCAGGCCGGCGACGTAAAGAAGGCAAGCGAACCCTGATCAAAAAAGATGCTCCCCGGCCCTGGCACCCCCAACACGCCCATGCGGATGATGCTGAGCCTGCTTAGCAGACCCCGTCGCGCGCGACATTAGGCTTTCTGCCAACCGCGTGCTGCTTTCGACTTACGTAACGGCCCTCAATTTTCGGTTACCGAATCGTTTCGGCAGTGCCTTTATCCACATATTCTCAAAGACTTGGGAGAAATCGGCCATTTGCGGGGGAAGCGCCGCAGCCGCTGCATCTATCGGGCGCGGCCAAAACAAAACGGGCCCCCGAAGGGGCCCGTTGTTCCAATCAGCCATTCAAGGAATGGCGCGAGTGACGGGGCTCGAACCCGCGACCTCCGGCGTGACAGGCCGGCGCTCTAACCAACTGAGCTACACCCGCATTGTGTCGGTGGAGCGGCCTCCTAGGGCTGGGTCGCGCACCTGTCAACAGCCCTCGCGATCATTTTCTGAGTTCGGGCGGAAGAAGCGCGTCCTCATCCTGGTGCGTGTTGGTGAAAGTCCCCTCGGCAAACAGGAATCCGGCGATGTCTGGCCAGCCCGCAGCATCGACCACCGTTTTCAGGATGATCAGCAGCGGAACCGCCAGCAGCGCGCCCGCCGTCCCCCACACCCAGCTCCAGAAGCTGAGCGCGACGAGAATCAGCAGCGGGTTGATCGTCAGCCGCCGGCCCACCAGCATCGGCGTCAGCACATTGGCCTCGACCAGGTGGACCGCGACGAACAGCAAGGCGGGCACCAGCGCGTAGCCGAGGTCCGAAAAGGTCATCAGCCCGCCCACCGCGAGCAGGCCCGCGCCGACGATCGGCCCGAAATAGGGGATGTAGTTCAGGATCGCGACGAGGCCGCCCCACATCACCGGGCTCGGCATCTCGACGAACCACAGCATCAGCGAGACGAGCACGCCCATGCCGATGTTCACCGCGGTGATGGTGGCTAGATAGGCCGAGGTACGGTCGACCATCTCCTGGATCACCCGCGCGGTCGTCATCGCGCTGGAGAAGCTGCCCCGGCTGGTGATCGTGCGGCGGCGCATCCGCGTCCAGCTCGACAGGAAGAAATAGACCACCAGGGTGGCGAAGACGAGCTGGACCAGCGCGTGCGGCGCCGAGGTGGCGACATAGTCGAACAGCGAGTTGGGCTGCTCCAGGGTCACCGTGCGGCGGCTGCCACCGGTGTTGCGCAGCACCGAGCCCATCGTCTCGTCGACGAATCGCTGGAAGGACGAATAGATGTCGATCAGCGGCGACAGATTCTTGCGGATCAGCTTGATTCGCGACGGCAGCCTGGCGAACCATTCGGTGGCCGGGATGATCACCGAGGCGATCGCGGCATTGGCGAGGCCCAGGAAGATCACCACGCACAGCAGCGCCGCCAGCGGCGACGGCAGCCCGCGCCGCTCCAGCCATTCGAGCAGCGGCACCATGGCCACCGCGATCACCAGCGCGATCGTGACCGGCAGGAAGAACTCCGCGCCCGAGCGCAGCGCGAAGGGCAGCGCCAGGATGATCCCCGCGCCCGCGGTGAGCGCGAGCCAGGCGAGCAGCCGATCGCGCCGATAGGCCATCTCCGCCTGGGCGTTCATCGAATCGCGCAGCGTTTCGACCACGGGCACGGATGCGGCCTCGGCCGGCGTCTCCCCGCTATCGGTCACATCGTTCTGCATGCGATTCGTTCCGCCCTCGAATTCCGTCCCCGACGCCGTCTCGCCGCCGGCCCGGCACCCCTGCCGTCAGCCTGCCGCGCTGCCCCGAAATTATTGCGTTTTGACAACAGCTTCATGGCGAAGATGTGGCCACTTGTGTGGGGTGCCACACGAAAATACCATATCTTGGGTTGCACGGCCTATCCTGACGACGAAACGACTCGTCGTGCTTTTCTTGACTAATTAACGTCCACCCGCTCTAGGGACCCTCGAACAGGTCGCCGGGGCACGACTGATCTAGCGCCTCCCTGCCGACAAGACGTGGAAGAGCACCCCGCCCTGTGTGTTTCAGGGTTTTCGGGCGGGGCTGCGCTTTTGCGCATTGCGTGGAGCTTTTGATGCCGGCCAAGCTGGCTAAACATCCGTTTTTTCTCGCGGCGATGCTCGTTGCCGCGGCCACGGGGGCGATGGGTTTCGCCGCCATGCCGGCGTCGCAGCCGATGCTGGCCTATGAGATGACGCCGCAGATCACCGCCGACGACCTGGTCGTCGATGACGGGATCGACCAGGTTCTCTTCAAGGAAGCCGTCGCCGACGGCACCGTCGACAAGCAGCTCGAATGCATGGCCAAGGTCGTCATGCACGAAGCCGCCAACCAGGCGCGCAGCGGCCAGCTCGCGGTTGCCCAGCTCATCATGAACCGGGTCGGACAGGATCGCTTCGGCGATTCGGTGTGCGAGGTCGTGAACCAGCCGGGGCAGTTCTTCCGCACCGCTTCCTATCATCCGCGTCGCGACAGCGATCGCTGGGCCACCGCCGTCGAGGTCTCGCGCCAGGCGATGGCCGGCCATGGCGATCAGGTCGTCCCGGGCGCGGTCTTCTATCACAGCGCGCATTCGACGCCGAACCGCTTCTTCCGGTCGCGTCAGCGCATCACGATGGTCGGCGATCACGTCTTCTATCGCTGAGACAAACGAGTTTCGGAGAGGATAGGGGTCCGGCGACGCAGAGCGCCGGGCCCCTTTGCTTTTTGGGGCCGGATCGTCATTAGACGGCCCATGTCCAAGACCACCCGCGCCACCCAGTTCCTGACCCAGGCCAAGGTCGCCCATGGCGTCCATGTCTATGACTATGCCCCCGGCGGCGAGCGGGTGGGGCTGCAGGCGGCCGAGGCGCTGGGCGAGGCCCCGGCACGGGTGCTCAAGACGCTGATGATCGAGATCGACGGCAAGCCGGGCTGCGCGGTGATCCCATCGGATCGCGAGCTGTCGATGAAGAAGGTGGCCGCCGCGCTCGGTGCGAAATCCGCCCAGATGATGAAGCCCGCCGATGCCGAGCGGATCACCGGCTATCATGTCGGCGGGATCAGCCCGTTCGGCCAGAAGAAGCGCGTCCCCGTCGCGATCGAGGCGGCGGCGATGGCCGAAGCGCTGGTGTACATCAACGGCGGCCAGCGCGGGCTGCAGGTGCGGCTGGCGCCCGGCGATGCGGCGAAGGCGCTGGGCGCCGTGGTGGCGGAACTGGTGGCTTAAATAGTCCCTCTCCCCTGCAGGGAGAGGGAGTCTTTACTGCGTCCCGCCGGGCGCCTCGTCGCCGAAGCGGGCCGCCTGGAGCGTCTTCCAGGCTGCGTGGGTGGCCTCGCGCGGGGCGGTGATGCCATAGGCGTCCATCAGCGCCTTCCAGCTGCCCGCGGCCTCCGAGGCCTTCAGCTGCGTCTCCGACACCGGCTTCTCGTCGACCCAGGCGGCGAGCGTGCCGGCATTGGCGAAGAACAGGATCAGCGCTGCGGTGGCGATCGTCACGCTCGTCCACGCCAGCGGGAAGCTCCCGGTGAGCGGCCGCGCGGGCAGATCGACCGGAGAGGCCAGCTCATGCTCCTTCATCTCGCGTGCCATCGGGATCTCCCTCAAAACTGGTAGTAGATGAAGGGCGCGACGCCTTCATAGCGCATCGCGTCGATGATCAGGATCGCCACCGCCACCAGCAGCCCCAGCAGCGGCGCCGGCAGGGTGCGCAGCTGCAGCGCGATGCGCTGGGCCAGGGTGGGCGGGGTGAAGTGGAAGAGCATGCCCAGCACCATCAGCCCGGCGAGCAGCGGGGTGGTGATGCCGTTGCTCCAGTCGCCGCCGGCCAGCCCGGTGATATAGGCGATCGCCGCGTCGAAGCTGTCGGCGCGGAAGAAGATCCAGCCGAGCGTCACGATGTGGAAGGTGACGATGATCGCGAGCAGCTTGGGCAGGCCGGGCAGCCCCGCCTTGCGCCACAGCGTCTCGATCACCTGCACGCCGCCATGGAGGCCGCCCCAGATCAGGAAGGTCCATTTGGCGCCGTGCCAGAAGCCGCCGAGCAGCATCGTCAGCAGGATGTTGCGGCACTGCATGGCCAGGCCGCCGCGATTGCCGCCCAGGCCGATATAGAGATAGTCGCGCAGCCAGCTCGACAGGCTGATGTGCCAGCGCCGCCAGAAATCCTGGAGCGAGCTGGCGCGATAGGGCTGGTTGAAATTGCGCGGGAAGCGATAGCCGAACAGCGCGGCGATGCCGATCGCCATGTCGCTATAGGCCGAGAAGTCGCAATAGATCTGCACCGCATAGCCATAGGCGGCGAGCAGCAGGTCGAGGCTAGAATGCGCCGAGGGATCGAAGAACACCGGGTCGACCAGGTTCACCGACAGTTCGGAGGCGACCACCGCCTTCTTGAACAGGCCCCAGACGATCAGCAGCAGCCCCATCGCCACCATGTCGCGGTTGAGCTTCGGGCTCTTCTCGAACTGGGGCAGCAGGTCCGCGCCGCGCACGATCGGCCCTGCGACGAGGTGCGGGAAGAAGGACATAAGCAGGGTGATGTCGAGCAGCGAGGCCGCGCGCAGCCGCCCGCGATAGACGTCGATCAGATAGGACATGCCCTGGAAGGTGAAGAAGGACACGCCCACCGGCAGCACGATCTGGAGCAGCGGCAGATCGCGCGCCATGCCCCAGCCGGCCAGCAGGTCGCCGAGCTGCTCCAGGAAGAAGTCGTAATATTTGAAGAAGCCGAGGATGCCGAGATTGGCGATCACCCCCAGGGTGACGATCGCCTTCTGGCCGCCACGCGTCTGCGACGCATAGATCAGCCGCGCCGATCCCCAGTTGAGGAAGGCCGAGGCGATCAGCAGCGCGACGAAGCGCCAGTCCCACGCGCCGTAGAAGATCCAGCTGCCGACCAGCAGCAGCAGCTTGCGCCACTCGTTGCTCGCCGACACCGCCCAGATGACGACGAAGGCGACGAGGAAGAACAGCCCGAAATCGAGCGTCGGGAAGAGCATCTAGCGGGTCGCCCCTGCCGCCGCCCAACTGAGCCCTCTCCCGCCTGCGGGAGAGGGTTGGGTGAGGGTCTTCTTCTTTTTACCTGCGAGCATGAGCAGAGCCGGAGGAAGAAGGAAGAAGACCCTCACCCCAGCCCTCTCCCGCAAGCGGGAGAGGGAGCGATGTCGGGCTTGGAACATCCCCATCACCGCGCGCCCCCAGCATTGGCGGCCGCGTCGAGGTCCGCCTGTAGACGCCCGGCGATGTCCTGCCCGCCGAGGCTGTTATAATGGACATAGTCGCCGCGCATGCGGACCGGCTGGAGCTTGACCCAGGTCACGGCGGTGCAGCGCCCGCCCATCCGGCCTTCCCAGTCCCAATAGGCCAGGCGCAGCTGGCGGGCGACCTTGCGCTGCACCTCGCGCACCGCCTTCAGGCCGGGCGGCGGGAAGAGCGGGCGGGCGGTGATCGCCCAGCCCATGCGCTGCGCGGGCGGCGCGTTGACCGGCGCAGGCACCACCGGCGCGGTCGCGCGCGGCACCGAGGCCTGCTCGCCGAGCGCCTCAAGCACATCGTCGATGCTGTCGGGATTGCTCGTCGCCGAGGGCGTCTCGGGCGCGGGCTGCGGCGCCGGCGGGGTCGGATCGGGCGCCAGCATCACCGGCTCGACGCAGGGCGCCGGGGTCATCGTCGGCGCGTTGGCGAGCAGTTCCGGCCGGCGGGTGAGCGCGTCGGGGGCGCCGAGCAGCATGATCGGAACCCGGCCCGCCAGGCGGCGCACCCGGCCGACCATCGAACGCAGGGTGATCTCATATTCCTGCGGGTTCATCCGTGGCGCGAAGCCTTCATTGGTGCCGAAGGCGATCACGATCAGGTCGGGATCATAGGCGCGCAGCTCCTCCGCGACGACGCTGTCGTCGTTGCGGCTGAAATGGACGGTCTGCGAGCCGACGACACCGACATTGGAGACCGCCACACCGCCCTGGTCGCGGAAGCTGGCCCAGCTGGTGATCGTCACCGGCCCGCCCTCGGTGACCACCGAGACGTTGTACTGGGGCTGGTCGAAGCTCAGCTCCTTGCAGTCGGGACGGGTGATCAGCGAGCCCAGCTCCATCCGCTCGGTCTGGTTGCCGACGGTGATCGCCAGGGTGCCGGCGCCGGGCTGGGCCATCGCGCAGAGGGTGAAGCGGGTGAAAGCGTTGAGCGCCGACGACACCGTCATGCCGACGCGCGCGCCCTCGGTGGTGGAGGTGATGCTGAAGCCCGACAGGCCGAGCGGGCCGCGCGGTTCCTGCGAACCGGGGCCGAAGATCGACGAGACCACCCAGCCGTCGGACATGTCGACCTTCACGCCGTTCGGATTATAGCCCTTGAACGGCCGGCCGGGCGGCATCACGCCGCGCCCGCCGCTGCCATAGCGGGCCTGGAGCGCGTTGCGCCACGCGCCGGTGATCGCGTCGCCGATGGTGTGGCTGTCGCCGATCTGGAGGATGTGGACCGGCTTGCCGCCGCTGCCCCGCGACGCCGCCAGCTTTTCGAAATAGGGCTTGAGCACCGCATAGTCGCACAGGCCGCCGGCACAATCGGCGGTGACGACGGGGGCAGTGGCAGTGGCCGCGGCGGCGGCGAGAGCGAGGGCGGTGATCACGGCTGATTCCTCGCGGCCTCGTCGCGCAGCTCGGGCGGCAGCAGGTCGACCGGGGCGCCCTTGGCGGGCGGCATGGCGGGTTCGGGGGGCGGCGCCTTGGCGGGCTTCGCCACCGGCTCGCTTTCATTGGCGAGCGGATCTTCCAGGCGCGGGGCCTTCTGCGGCTTGGGCGGGGGTGGCGGCACCACGACCGGCGCCACCTGCGGCGGCGGCGGGGCATCGCCCCCGGCCTCGCCGCGCGCCTTGTCGACATAGGTACGGATGCGGCCGGCAAGCCCGTTGGTGATGCGGACATAGCCCTTGAACGACATGTGGATGCCGTCATTGGCGCGCATCAGCACCGGCTTGCCGGTCGCGGGATCGGGCAGATAGGGGGCATAGCGCCCCTCGGCATCGACGCTGTAGGGCGCGGTCTCGGTATAGGCGACGCCCAGGCGGCCCATCAGGTCGCGGTAGAAGGCGTTCATCTTCACGACGTCCGCGTCATAGGCGGCCTCGCGCATCTTCGGCAGGCCGACCCAATAGACGATCGCCCCCTGCTGGCGGAGCATGCCGACATAGGAGGAGACCCGCCGCGCGATCGCGTCCTTCCACTTCGGCGTCAGCAGCGCATAGACATGGCCGCCATCGGCCACCCCCATCATGTCGTTGGCGCCGAAGGAGATCACCGCGATGTCGACCGGCGCGGCGGCGAGCCGGCCGCGATCATGCTCCTCGAGATTGAGGGTGCGGTAGCGGGTGAAGCCGGTCGCCTGCTGGCTGAATTTGACGACCTGATAGCCCTGCTTCCGGCTGAGCTGCGCGTAGAGCGCCGACCAGATGCCGTCGCCGAAGCTGTCGCCGAACACGCCCACCCGGACCGGGCGGCCCTCGCTGATCGCATTGACGATGCCGGGCTGGATCGGCCGGGTCTCGGCGACCACGGGCTGCTCGGGCAGTGCGCCCGCCACCACCGGCTTGCCCGGTTCGGCCGGTTTCTCGCCGGGGACGGGAACGACAGGCGCCCCGTCGATCGGCGCGCTCAGTTCGGTCGATGCCTCGGCGACGGGCACCTCGACCTGCTGGCGCACACCGAAGGCATAGCCGATGGCCACGCCCGCGCCGACACCCAGAAACAATACCGCCGTCCGATCGAGAAGAAGCAGACCCGCTCTCATCGCTCCACCCGCACACACTCCCAAACAGAACCGACGCAGCTGGATGTTTCAGCGGAACGCGATCGCCTGAGGTCGTCCTTAATATGGGGTAAGCGGCGCGTCGAGCCGGATCGGTCGGCCGGGCGCAAGGCGATACCGGTTCGCCCTAGATCCTCCCTATGCGCAGCATGGGGAGGGGGACCATGCGCAGCATGGTGGAGGGGTTTTCCGACAATTGGGTCAGCGCTGGCGGGGAGGTTGCCCACGGCTGCTGCGCAGCCGGCTCCGCGCTTTCGCCATGCCCCCGGCATGGCGACGCACTACGCCCCCTCCACCACGCCTTCGGCGCGGTCCCCCTCCCCGCCCTTCGGGCAGGGAGGATCTTAGGGCATCACACCTTCGCGGGTTCCTGGCCGAACAGG
>CAUTRN010000079.1:0-17731 GCA_963540925.1 uncultured Sphingomonadaceae bacterium | reverse complement strand
GGTGCAGGACGAGGCGATGGACCGGCTGATGCAGACCGAGGACTTCCAGGAAGGCCCGCGCGCCTTCGTCGAGAAGCGCGCGCCGGTGTGGAAGGGGCGGTGAGCCAAGCTCCCTCTCCCCTTGGGGAGAGGGCAGGGGAGAGGGGACGGCGTGGAGTTTCCAGCGTCGTCGTCGGCCTCTCGATCAGACCCTCTCCCAACCCTCTCCCCAAGGGGAGAGGGCTTTTGGGAAGCTAAGCCGCGCTTCCGCTGGCCTCCGCCATCCGCATCCACGCCAGCGAGCGCAGCTTCGAGCCGCCGTCGACTTCGATCGACTGGCCGTTGAGATAGCCCGCCGCGGGCGACAGCAGGAACAGGATCAGATGGGCGACGTCGCCCGGCAGGCCGACCCGGCCCATCGGGTTGGCCTTCCATTCGGTGCCGCCGGTCTGGTCGATATATTGCGCGGTGCGCGGGGTCTGGATCCAGTCGGGTAGCACCGCATTGGCGCGGATGCCGCCGGGCCGCATGCCGGCGATCGAGCGCATATAGCCGTCCATCGCGCTCTTCGCGACGGTGTACCAGGGCACGCCGGCGCCGTAGCGCGGCCCCTGCACCGACGACAGATAGACCGCCGAACGCTCGGCCTCCGGCTCCTGCGCGATCCAGGCCTCGGTGGGGATGCGCGCGCAGTTGACCGTCACCGCGACGCTGTCGGTGAAGTCGCCGGGGCGGAAGCTGGGCGGGGCGGCCACCGCCGCGAGATGGCGGATCGGGCCGAACGCCTCATAGCTCTCGGCCATCGCGGCCTGCGCCGCTTCCGGATCGGCGACGTCAAGCCCGAACGGGATCGCCCGCCCGCCCGCGGCATTGATCGCAGCGGCGGTCGCCACCGCGCCCTCGGCCGACAGGTCCCAGCAGCTCACCGCGAGACCGAGCTTGCCGGCGAGCTTCGCGGTCTCCTGGCCGATGCCGCTGGCGGCGCCGGTCACGATGATCGCGGTGCCCGCGGGAAAGCCGAGGAAGTCGTCCATGTCGATACTCCGATGAGAAATCAGGATTCGCCGGCCAGCACGGCCGGTGCCGGCTGGCGGCCGGGGCCCGCGAACAGGCCAAGCAAGAGAAGTCCGGCGAGGCCGAAGCCGATCGCCGCGCCCAGCCACAGCATCGGATAGCCGCCCAGCGCGATCAGGCTGCCCGTCACATAGGGGGTCGCCATGGCGAGGCCGCTATAGCCGAAGAAGAGCAGGCCATAGATCTTGCCGTAGTAGCGATTGCCGAAATAGCGCAGCGCCATGAACGACAGCAGGTCGACCTCCGCCCCCAGCAGCAGGCCGATGCTGAGCACCGCGATCACCGCATAGCTGGCGCCGCCGATCCCGACTAGCAGCGCGCCCGACGCGCCGAGCGCGAACACGCCGAAGCCCACCAGCGCCGCCGGATAGCGATCGAGCAGCGAGCCGACGATCAGCCGCCCGGCGATGATCGCGATGCCGAGCAGCGAGGCGACCTGCGCCGCACGCATCGGCGTGTAGCCGCTGTCGACGAGCATCGGTACGATGTTGATCACCAGCCCGCCGATGAAGGCGCCGAAGATGCTGACCGAGACCAGCAATATGTAGAAGCGCAGGTCGCGGAGCGCGGCACCGAGCGGCACCCCGTTCAGCGGCGGCGCTTCGGCGTTCGCGCGGCCGGCATCGACGCCGGGCACAGTGCGCGCGCGCAGCCCCAGCAGCACGATCGGCATCGCGATCAGCAGGATGATCGCCGCCATCGCGAAGCTCGCCTCGCGCCACGGCAATATGGTGAGCAGCGACTGCCAGACCAGCGGCGTCGCGAAGGCGCCGGCACCACTGCCGGCCAGCGCGATACCGATCGCCAGCCCCCGCGCCGAATGGAACCAGATGCCGATCACGCGGGTGAAGATCAGCCCGCCGCTGCCCGCGCCCAGAAAGCCCATCAGGAAATAGAGCAGGTGGATATGGCCGATCTCGCCCTGCAGCAGCCCGACCGAGGCGACGCAAGCCGCCATGATCAGCATCGACACGATCACGATCGGCCGCGCCGGCAGCCGGTCCGCCAGCAGCCCGGCGAGCGGGGTGCCGGTGGTGGTGCCGATCGCCAGGAACATCTGGCACGCCATGATCTGGTCGCGCGGCCAGCCGAAGGCGGTCTCCAGCGATTTGCTGAGCGGGCCGAGCCAGTACATCGGCAGCGCCCAGGCGCTGACCATGATGCCGATGAAGGCGGCGGCGATCAGCGGCCAGTGCGCGGCGAACTCGGCTTTGCCCGCGCGCTTGTCGCCAGCCTGCTTTTCCATGTTGGCCGCTGTCATGATCCTCCCCGTGGACGCCGTTCGAAATAGCGCCTCGCGGGTCCTTTATACCCCTTCGAAGAGCCGACGATAGGGCTCGGGAGGACAGGCTGTCCAAGAGCAGATGCGAATAGGAACCAGCCGGGAAGCTATGATTTCCGGGCCATTCGGCTTCATATCGAATGGACATTACTCATTGGGATTTAGTCTTGGCGGTGCGCCGCGACGCTACCCTACACAGGCGAAGGAAGAGGTAGCACTGGAGAGGCCTGCCGTTTCCGCACCGCCCTTTGGGCGCGGCGCGATGGGCCCCCACAACATCATTAGAGAAGTTCATGGGTGAAGCAGTGGGTGGCAAGCCGAAATCGGCGATGAAGGTGGTGATCATCGGGGCGGGCATGGCCGGCATCCTGATGGGGATCAGGCTGCAGGCGGCCGGCTATACGGATTTCACGATTGTCGAGAAGGCCGGCAAGGTTGGCGGCACCTGGCGCGACAATCATTATCCGGGGCTGCACTGCGATGTGCCCTCGCACCATTATTGCTATTCGTTCGAGCCCTGGGCGGGCTGGAGCGAGACCTTCTCCTCAGGCCCCGAGATCCGCGAATATCTTGAGCGGGTGGCGGTGAAGTACGAGATCATGCCGCGCATCAAGTTCAACGCCGGCGCCGAGGATGCGCGCTGGGACGGCGCGGCCTGGCATGTCCGCCTCGCCACGGGCGAGGTGCTGGAGGCCGACATCCTGGTATCGGCCACGGGCGGCCTGCGCATCCCGATGTACCCGAACATCAAGGGGCTGGAGAGCTTCGCGGGCGCGACCTTCCACACCACCCAATGGGATCACGGCATCGATTATGCCGACAAGAAGGTGGGCATGATCGGCACCGGATCGACCGCGGTGCAGGTCACCTGCGCGCTGTCGGGCAAGGTGAAGAAGCTGTCGCTGTTCCAGCGCACCGCGCAATGGGTGATGCTGCTGCCCAACCCCGCCTATAGCTGGTGGGACCGCCTGAAATTCCGCCTGTTCCCCGAGCGGATGACCCAGCTTTACAAGGATATCGAGGTCGCCACCTCGCGCCAGACCGGCGGCGCGATCATGGGCCTGGACCCCGAGGCGCGCGCCGAGCTGATCGCCAATGTGAAGGCCAATCTGGAGGAGGTGCGCGACCCGGTGCTGCGCGCCAAGCTCACCCCCAATTTCGAGGTGGGCTGCAAGCGGCTGGTGATGTCGCCGAGCTTCTTCGACGCGGTGCAGGACCCGACCGTGGACCTCGTCACCGACGGAATCGACCATATCGCGCCCAAGGGCATCGTCACCAACGACGGGAAGCTCCACGAGCTGGACGTGCTGGTGCTCGCCACCGGCTTCGACCCTTCGGCCTATATCCGCCCGATGAAGCTCACCGGCCGCAACGGCCGCACCCTCGACGAGCTGTGGGGCGAGCGGCCGATCGCCTATCATTCGATGGCGGTGCCCGAGATGCCGAACTTCTTCATGATCGAGGGGCCGTTCAGCCCGTTCGGCAATCTCTCGCTGATCCTCGTCGCCGAATGGCAGGTCGACTATATCATGCAGTGCGTCGACCTGATCCGCGAGCGCCGCATCGCCATGTCGCCGCGGGTCGACGTCACCGACTCCCTGATCAAGGCCTATCGCGAGGAAGCCAAGACCACGATCTGGGCGACCGGCGGCTGCACCAGCTGGTATCAGGACGAAGAAGGCGTCCCTATCATTTATCCCTATTCTCCCGAAGCCTTCCGCGACGAGGTGAAGAAGCCGCTCAACCTGGCCGACTATGACGTCGAGCCATTGAAGCAGGTGGAACCGGCCTGAGGCGTGCGATTCCCAGGCCTCGGCGAACGATCATGCTGCTGCAGCATCACGTCACATAGTGCCCCATTGCCCGACTCATTAGCGCATGTTATAAATAATCCGAATAAGCGAGAAGCTCGCAGTTTTCGGTCGATTTCTGGCTGTTTGCGGGCCCGGGCAGGAGAGTGACGATGTTCACCGATGTCAAGAAGATCAAGACCTTCGTGGCGATCGTGGAGGAGGGGTCGTTCACCGGCGCAGCAGAGCGCCTGAACATGGCCCAGCCCTGGGTCTCGGTACAGCTCAAGCAGCTCGAGGAGATGCTGGACCTCACCCTGGTCGAGCGCTCCAAGGGCAAGCTGGTCAAGCTGTCGCCCAATGGCCGGGAATTCTTCCCGATCGCCAAGAAGCTGCTCGCCGCCTGTTCCGAGGCGACCGACGAGATCCGCGCGCTGCGCAACCGCGACCGCGGCAAGCTGGTGCTGGGCGTCGACCCGATCACCCTCTACATCCCCGAGCGCAACCATCTGATCACCCAGTTCATGTCGCAGGCCGGCGACACCGAGCTGCAGATCATCAGCCGCACCCCGACCGAGCTGTTCGAGGGACTGAAGACCGGCGAGTTCGACCTGATCATGACGAGCAGCCCCGCCCCCGATGGCGAGGATGTGGAGATGCTGCCGCTCTACGAATATGCGCTGCGCCTGCTGGTGCCCAAGTCGAACGCGCATCTCTACGAGGCCTCGGCGCAGGGCAATCTCACCGACGCGCAGATCCTGACCCTGCCCGACAGCTATCATCCGCCGATGTTCGAATGGCTGCGCTCGACGCTCGCCTCGCAGAACGTCAAGTGGAAGGAATGCCCGGAGAGCAGCTTCCAGGCGCTGATCCGCTACGCCGCGATGCTCGGCATCGCCACGCTGACCCCCGATTTCTCCGAGAGCATCCCCGAGATGCGCAGCGAGATGGAGGTGCGCCCGATCAAGGACGACCGGCTCAAGGTCCGCTGGGGCCTGATGCGCCGCGCCGGCTATCGCAAGAAGGCGCCCGAGAGCTTCTGGCGTCTGGCGGCGAAGCACCCGCTGGCGGCGTAAAGCCTTACCCTCTTCTCCCTCTCCCGCTTGCGGGACTGCTGCGAAAGTCGTCCACCGCCGTCATCCCCGCGGAGGCGGGGATCCATATCCTCTGAAGCAGGAGACTCTCGCGGTTCGGAGGTTATGGATTCCCGCCTTCGCGGGAATGACGATGCGTTTTGCAGTGATCCCGCTTGCGGGAGAGGGTCGGGGTGAGGGTCTTCTTCTTCTTTCCGAGCCAACAGAAGGAAGAAGAAGACCCTCACCCTCCCACCGCTTCGCGGCGGGCCCCTCCCTCTCCCGCAAGCGGCAGAGGGGTATAAACATAGCAAATCCCTCTACCCCGTGGCCGCTTAACTATTTGACTTGAGGGAGCCCCCGCCCTGTGATGGCGGCAGAGCGAGGGAGAGGTTTTCGGTGGGTTACTGGATCGTCACGGGCGGCGCCTCGGGGATCGGGCTGCAGCTGGTCCGCGATCTCGTCGCGCGCGGCCATGAGGTGCTGGCCTGGGACCTGAAGGCGCCCCCCGCGATCGACGGCGTCACCTCAACCATCGTCGACCTCAGCGACAATGACGCCGTCACGGCGGCCGCCACCGCGGTGTCCCGCGACGTCGACTGTTTCATCCATTGCGCCGGCGTCTTCGCCAGCACCTCGATCCGCCATGACAATCTGGCCGCGGCGATGGAGATCACCTGGCGGGTCCACACGCTCAGCTTCGTGCTGGCGGTGCAGGGCCTGCTGCCGCGCCTGAAGCCGGGCAGCTCGATCATCGGCATCACCTCGGCCGCGCAGGAACTCGTCTATCCGGGGGTGCTCGGCTATGGGTCGAGCAAGGCGGCGCTGGCGCAGGCGATCAAGATCTTGTCGGTCGAGCTGGGCGAGCGCGGCGTGCGGGTCAACGGCATCTCGCCGGGCTCGATCGAGACCGACATGACCGCGCATCTCTGGGCCGATCCCGATTATGCGCGCGACCGGCTCAAGCATATCCCGCTCGGCACCCGCGCCGACACGTCGGTGATCAGCGAGGCGATCGCCTATCTCGTGTCGGACGCGGCCCGCTACACCACCGGCCATGTGCTGTGGGTCGACGGCGGCGTGCGGCAGGGCATTTTCCGGGACGCGGTGCGGGCGGTGGTCGCCCAGGGCAGCGTCGACTGACAAGATCGAATGAGGGAGAGACAGGCGTGACCAGGAAGCGGCGGTTCGTCGATGCGCATGTGCATTTGTGGGATGTGCCCAGCAACCCCTGGTACCAGTTCCCGGTGCCCGGCCCGAACGACTTCGGCCTGGGGCTGAAGGAGCCCTTCGTCGACGTCTTCCTGTGGGACGATTATCTGAAGACGATCGCCGACGTCGACCTCGCCAAATGGGTGCATGTCACCGCCGTCACCCTGAACAAGGATGTCGAGGCCGAGACCGCCTGGGTCGACGCGATCGCCCGGACAGTGGGCCTGCCCTATGCGCTGATCGGCAGCGTCGACCTGGGGCTGCCGATGGCCGAGATCGAGGCGACCCTGGCGCGCGAGACCGGCTTTCCCGCCTATCGCGGGCTGCGCCTGCTGGGCGGCGCCGACTATTCGGCCGACAAGACCCATGACCTGCTGGGCCTGATGGCGAAGCAGGGCCTGGTCTATGACGCGGTCGCCAACACCGGCGGCATCGCCACCGCGGCGAAGGGGCTGGCGAAGCATCCCGACCTGACCGTGGTGCTCGAGCATACCGGCTGGCCCACCGCCTATGACGACGATCATTTCAGGCTGTGGGCGGCCGAGATGGCCGAGTTCGCGGCGCTGCCCAACACCTATTGCAAGCTCTCGGGCCTGGGCATGACCGTCCATCGCAACGACGTGGCCGTGTTCGGGAAATTCTTCGACGAGTGCATCCGCCTGTTCGGCGCCAGCCGCTGCATGTTCGGCAGCAACCTGCCGGTCGACCTCAGCTATGGCAGCGGCGCCGAGTTGCTCGCCGTCTTCGAAGCGGTGGCCGGCAAATATTCCGACGCCGAGGCGGCCGATCTCTACGCCGGCACCGCCGAGCGCGCTTACCGAATCTGACGGAGTACGGATTGATGGCCACGGGCAAGGTGGTGAGGATCGGCGGCGCGACCGCCTTCTTCGAGGATAGTTTCTACGGCCACACCGGGCTGCTGCGCGCCGGGGTCGACTATCTGGTCTACGACTATCTGGCCGAGGTGACGATGTCGATCCTCGCCAGCGACACCCGCAATCCGGGCGGTTTCCACCTGGGTTTCCTGAAGGACATCCGCCCCTATCTGCGCGACATCCTGACCTCCGGCACCAAGATCGTCACCAACTGGGGCGGGCTCGATCCCGAGGGCGCGGCGCAGGCCTTCCGCGATCTCGCCGCCGAGCTGGGCCTGCCCTGCAAGGTGGGCGTGGTGCGCGGCGAGGACCTGCGCCCCCGCCTCGACGAGCTGCGCGCGATGGGCGTGCGCGAGATGTTCAGCGGCGCGGCGCTGCCCGACGACCGGCCGATCAGCAGCGCCAACGCCGATTTCGGCGGCTTCCCGATCGCCGCCGCCTTCGATGCGGGCGCCGATGTGGTGATCACCGGCCGCGTGGTCGACAGCGCCCTCTCGCTCGGCGCGCTGATCTATGAGTTCGGCTGGACCGCCGACGACCATGACAAGCTCGCCAGCGGCACGCTGATCGGCCATCTGCTCGAATGCAGCACCCAGGTGACCGGCGGCAATTTCACCGACTGGGAGGACATTCCCGACCCCGCCGACATCGGCAACCCGATCTGCGAATGTCGCGCCGACGGCAGCTTCGTCCTCACCAAGCCCGAGGGCACCGGCGGGCTCGTCTCGGTCGGCACCGTCGCCGAGCAGATGATCTACGAGGTGAGCGATCCGCAGGGCTATTTCGTGCCCGACACGGTGTGCGACTTCTCCACCGCCAAACTGAGCGCGGACGGGCCGAACCGGGTGCTCGTGCAGGGCGTGAAAGGCTATCCGCCGACCGACAGCTACAAGGTCTGCGCGACCTATAATGAGGGCTGGCGCGGGCAGGTCTACCAGCCGATCGTCGGCTTCAACGCGGCGGCCAAGGCCCGGCGCCAGGGCGACGCGCTGTTCGAACGCACCAACCGCATCCTGCGCGACAAGAACCTCGCCCCCCTGCGCTTCTCCTATGTCGATGTGGTCGGCGCGGAATCGAGCTACGGTCCGCGCTCGCGGGCGCAGGACTCGCGCGAGGTGGTGGCGATGCTGACCGCCGACCATGACGAGCCGGTGGGCGTCGAGATATTCCTGAAGGAGCAGATCAGCGCGATCTCCTCGATGTCGCCAGGCACCGCGATGAGCCTGGGCGGCCTCGTCGCCAAGGGCGTCTTCCCGCTGATGCGGGTGTTCAACTTCCTGCTGCCCAAGGCGATGTTCACGCCGGTGGTGACGCTCGACGGCCGCGACCTGGGCTATGCCAAGCCCGCCCCCGCCGGCTATTCGCCCGACCAGGTCGTCCGCCCGGCCGAGCCCGCGCATCCCGACGATGCCGATGCCGGGACGACGGTGCCGCTGATCCGCCTCGCCTGGGGCCGCAGCGGCGACAAGGGCAATCTGTTCAACGTCGGCGTCTTCGCCCGCGAGCCGCGCTTCTTCCCCTATATGGCGGCGGCGCTCTCGGCCGACGGGGTGGCGCAATGGTTCGCCCATCTGGTCGACGACCCCGCCAATCCCCGCGCCGACCGCTATGTGCTGCCGGCCAGCAACGGGCTGAACTTCGTGGTCCACGCCGCGCTGAACGGGGGCGGTACCACCTGCGCCCGGGTCGACCCGCTCGCCAAGACGATGGCGCAGAACCTGCTCGACATGCCGATCCCGGTGTCGAAGGCGATCGCGGCGGAGCTGGCGGCGTAGGGCGCCCCCTTCCCCTTCTTTTTAGCCCTCTCCCGCTTGCGGGACTGCTGCGAAAGGCGGACGACCTTCCCACACCCGTCATCCCCGCGAAGGCGGGGATCCATAACCTCTGAAGCAGGAGACTCTCGCGGTTCGGAGGATATGGATTCCCGCCTTCGCGGGAATGACGATGCGTTCTGCAGCGATCCCGCAGGCGGGAGAAGGAGGCGCCAGCGTCAGGGCCTGCACGCGCCTCTCCCGGCCCCGCATAAGCAAAGCAGATCGCCGTCTAGCCTTTTCATCTTGGACCCCGTTTTCGCCGGGGTTTAGACATGCCCTTATCTATTTCAGGGCCGCACGCGCCGATAGCGCGGGCCCGGGGCATGAGGATGAGGGATATGAACGTCGCGCCGAAGATCGTCGTCAACGACGCCAATTTGTGGCGGGTCGAGACGCCGGGCGGCTCCGAGACCTGGGAGCATTCGCCCTATCCGGACGCCGCGAACAAATATTTCATGGTCTCGGCCGATACCCATCTCCAGCCACCCGTCACCCTGATCAAGGAGCGGATCGCGGAGAAGTTCAAGGACCGCGTGCCGAAGGTCGAGAAGGACGAGAAGGGCCGGCTGTGGTCGGTCGCCGACGGCCTGCGCTGGCGGATCATGGAGTCCGACCTCGAGGGCGAAGACCTCTACCGCACCAAGGCGGGCAGCAGCGCCACGCTGGAGGGCGACAGCAACAATCTCGACAAGCGCATGGCGGACCTCGATCTCGACGGGGTCGATGCCGAACTGGTCTTCCCCAATGGCGTGCCGCTGGCCGGTTTCTGGACCAAGGACGCCGAGCTGATGGGGGCGATCTTCCGCATCTACAACGACTGGGCGGCCGAGATCAGCCGGCCCTATCGCAACCGCATGAACATCGCCGCCTGCATCGCGACCGGCGACGTCGCGGCTGCGGTGAAGGAGGTCGAGCATGTCGCCAAGCTCGGCTATCGCTGCGTCGTGCTGCCGAACAAGCCGGTGTTCAACAGCAGCGACCTCAACGACCCCAATTACAACTCGCCCGAGTTCGACCCGCTGTGGGCGGTGCTGCAGGAAACCGACCTGACGGTGACCTATCATGTCTCGACCGGCGCCGATCCGCGCGGCGCCAAGGGGCCGGGCGGCGCGGTTACTAATTTCGCGGTCCACTGCGTGATGTCGACCGGCGAACCGATCGCCCATATGTGCGCCTCGGGCCTGCTCGACCGCTTCCCGAAGCTGCGCTTCGCCGCGGTGGAATCGGGCGTGGGCTGGATCCACTGGTTCCTCGACGCGATGGACGAGGCCTATCTGAAGCACCACATGTGGGCCTTCCCGAAGCTGCGCCACGGCCTGCCGAGCGAATATTTCAAGGCGCAGGGCGGCGCGACCTTCGGCGAGGACCGCGCTGGCCTGGGCCTGATCCAGCAGCATGGGCTGGAGGATAATTTCTGCTGGGCGAACGACTATCCGCACCATGAGGGCACCTTTCCCCATTCGGCGCAGTCGATCGAACGGCAGATGGGCCATCTCGACGACGCTACCCGCGCCAAGCTGCTTGGCCTCAATGCCGCCCGGCTGTTCAACTTCGAGGTGCCGGCGGAGAAGCGCTAGGCCAACGCCCCCTTTTCGCGTCATGCCAGCGAAGGCTGGCATCTCAGGAGGCCTGGGCAGCACATCACCTCCTGAGACCCCAGCCTTCGCTGGGGTGACGCACATATGTGTAGGTGGGGGCGAGGTGGCCCAGCGCGACAAGACGCCTCCCGCCGCCCGCGCCTAGCCTGACCCAAACAGGTCAGGAGAGACATCATGGCGGCCTTCCACACCGGCCCCCTGCCCGGCGGCCCCGCCTTCGGCGCCACCGTCACCGGGCTTGACGCCGATGCGATCGACGACCCCGCCGTCGCCGACGCGCTCCGCGCGCTGTGGATCGACAAGGGGGTGATCCTGTTCCGTGGGGTCGCCGGGCTCGATGCCCAGTTGCGCCTGTCCGCCCTGTTTGGCGCGCCCGAGGAGCATCCGCTGCTCGTCGGGGTCGACCAGAAGCGCACCCATCATGTCATCGCCGACATCGAATATGACGAGGAGGAAGGCGACATCTACGAGATCGGCGGCGAGCCGCGCGGCGGCTTCCTGCCCTGGCATTTCGACCTCGCCTATCTCGATCGGATCAACCGGGGCGGGATCTTGCGCCCGCATGTCCTGCCTCGACAGGGCGGCGAGACCGGCTTCATCGACCGGATCCGCGCCTGGGAGACGCTGCCCGCCGATCTGAGAGCCGCCATCGAGGGGCTGAGCGTCGTGCATGCCTTTTCGGTCGACAGCACGACGGCGAAGTTCGGCGAACGGCCCGACGCCTGCCTGCGCCTGTCGCCCCGGATCGTCCGCGCCGCCCAGCATCCGGTGCTCCAGAAACGCGCGATCCACCCGCTCGTCTATGCCCAGCCCGAGACCGGCCGGAAGGTGCTCAACGTCTCGCCCTGGCACGCCGAGGAGATCGTCGGCCGCGAGGGCGACCCCGCCGCCAACGCGCTGCTCCACGCGGCGATCGACCATATGATCGGATCGGAGGCGCCCTATCTGCACCAGTGGCGCGAAGGCGACATGGTGCTGTGGGACAATTGGCGGATGCTCCACAGCGCGCGCGGCGTGCCCCCCGGCGAGGCCCGCAAGATGGGGCGGACGACGATCGCCGGCGACTATGCGCTGGGACGGTGGGAGGAGGAACCGGTGGCGGCCGAATGAATCCCGTCATTCCAGCGAAAGCTGGAATCTCCCTTTTCTTCGTTTCGATGGCGACCGCGTCGAGAAGGCAGTGAGATTCCAGCTTTCGCTGGGATGACGGCTTACTCCCCGATCACGCGGATGATCCGCTCGGGACAGGCCCGCGCGCCGCGCCGGGCGATCGCCTCCTGCTCCTCGGAAACCTCGAAACCCTCCGTCGCGATATAGCCGTCATCGTCGAGGCTATAGAGGTCGGCCGCGACGTGGGCGCAGCGCGCATGGCCGACGCAGCGTGCCTTTTCGATGATGATCCGCATCGGCTGGTCTCCGTCTCTGTGGTCGAGAGGAGGCTAGCGGGGCGCCGGATCGGGATATTGTCCTGAGCGGCCAGACCACTTCTTCTCCCCTCCCTGGAAGGGAAGGGGTCGAGGGTGGGTTCGTCGGCGAAGCCGACGGCATTCTATCAGCTGAATAGGAAGAAGCTCACTTCGCTCGCTACCCACCCCCAGCCCCTCCCTTGCAGGGAGGGGAGCAGGAAGTAGAAAAATTGACAGATCATCAATTATCTTCCTATGACTCCCCTCAAGCCAGCGACTCCGCTATAAGCGAGCGCAGGAGAAGGGCATGAAATTGACAGAAGCTCATTTCCATGACGGACCCGTCACGGCGGGTCCGGCCACCAGGAAGAGGGTGGTCGCGAATGTGATGCTGACCGGCTATTGCCGGCTGGTCGTGGAGCTTGGCGCGGATCCCGAGCCGCTGTTGCGCGAAGCCGGGCTGCTCGACTCGATCCGTCGGGGCGAGGAGCGGATGATCCCGCTGCGCGCGGTGGGCGAATTGCTCGAGAAGAGCGCGCGCCGGCTCAACTGCCCGGATTTCGGCATGCGCCTCGCTGATCGGCAGTCCGCCATCTCGCTGATCAAGCCGCTCGACCGGATGATCTACAACGCCCCCACGATCGAGCGCAGCTTCCGCTGCACGATCGACCATATGGAAGCCTATACCTCGGGCGTGCGGATGAGCTTCGTGCCCGATGGCGAGCGCCATGGCCGGCGGCTGCGCTTCGAACTGCTGCTCGACGATTTCATCGATTTCCCGCAGGTCGTCGAACTGCTCACTTTGCTGTCGCACCAGGCGACGATCGAGCTGAGCGACGGTGCGGTCCGCTCGCGCGCGATCCGCTTCGCGCACAGCCAGGTTGGCAGCAAATGGGACTATGCCCGCCGTTTCTCGGCCCCGGTGATGTTCGACCAGAATTTCGACGATATCTGCTTCACCGAGTCCGACGTGCGCGCCAATGTGGTGCGGCATGACGACCGGGTCTTTTCGGCCGAGTGCGAGCGCATCTCCGCCATCTACCCGCCGCGCAAACCCGACATCCGCGAGCGCGTGTCGCAGGAAATCCGGTACATGCTGGGCGAGGCCGACTGCTCTCGCGAGGAGGTGTGCCGCACCATCGGCATGTCGACCCGCACCCTCCACCGCAAGCTGACCCGCTACGACACCAGCTTCGAGAAGATCCGCGACGAGGTGCGCCGCACCCTGTGCGTCCGCTATCTGGCGCGCGGCGACCTGTCGATCACCCAGGTGGCCGGGCGGCTGGGCTTTTCCGAAGGCTCGGCGCTGACGCACGCCTGCCGCAAATGGTTCGACCTGTCCCCGCGCGAGCTGAGGCGGCGGCTGCTGCAGTAGCGGCGGCGGACCGAAGCGTCCCGTGCCGACAAGATCGCAAGACCGGCCGGATGATAGAAGCCGGGGCGACAGGCGAAGGAGAGGAAGCCATGGCGACGCTCGCCCATTTCGAAAGCCGGCCGATCGCCGCGCTCGACGGCATCAAGGTGGTCGACGCCGACACCCATTTGTCCGAGCCGCATGACCTGTGGACCTCGCGCGCGCCGGCGAAATATCGCGACCGCGTCCCCCAGGTGAAGCGGACCGACAAGGGGCTGGAATGGTTCATCGACGGGGACAAGTCGCTGGGCATCCATTATTCGGTCAGCGCGATCCACAAGAGCGGGCGCAAGGCCGTGGGACTCGAGTTCATGCAATGGTCCAACGCCGATGTGGACCCCGGCGCACACGACCTGACCGAGCGGCTGAAGGCGATGGACGCGATGGGGGTGCACGCCCAGATCGTCTACCCCAATGTGATGGGCTTTGGCGGCCAGGCCTCGTTCAAGGTCGACGCGGGCCTGCGCGAGGCGAGCATCCAGATCTTCAACGATGCGATGGCCGAGCTGCAGGCGGATTCGGGCAACCGCTGCTTCCCGATGGCACTGCTCCCCTGGTGGGACATCAAGGCCGCCGTCGCCGAGGCCGAGCGCTGCGCGAAGATGGGGCTGCGCGGGATCAACACCAACCCCGATCCGCAGGACCATGGACTGCCCGACCTGGGCACCGATTACTGGTATCCGCTGTGGGAGGCGTGCGTCGACCTCGACCTGCCCGTCAATTTCCACATCGGCGCCAGCGACGAGTCGGTCACCTGGTTCGCGCGCGGCTGCTGGCCGTCGCACGGGCCCAACGCCCAGCTGGCCTATGGATCGACGATGCTGTTCGTCGGCAACCAGCGCATCCTGGCCAACATCCTGATCTCGCGCTTCCTGGAGCGCTTCCCCAGGCTGAAGATGGTGTCGGTCGAGAGCGGGGTCGCGTGGATCCCCTTCATCCTCGAAGCGGTCGACTATCAGATGCGCGAAGCCGGGATCATCGGCGACATCACCCCCTGGGAGATCTTCGAGCGGCAGATCTACGCCTGCTCCTGGTTCGAGCGGCGCGACTATGCGCGCGACATCCGCCGGGTGGGCGTGAACAATGTCCTGTTCGAGACCGACTATCCCCACCCGACCTGCCTCTATCCGGGCCCGCTCCAATATATGGAGGAGGCTCTCGACGAGATGTCGCGCGAGGAGGTCGGCCAGATTTTCAGCAACAATGCCGTGAGGGTCTATGGCCTGCCAATATGATCTCGTCCTGCGCGGCGGCACCATCGTCGACGGCAATGGCGGCGCACCCTTCACCGGCGACGTCGCCGTCAAGGACGGCCGCATCGCCGCGATCGGCCCTGTCGAGGGCGCAGGCGCCGAGGAGATCGACGCCGCCGGGCTGCTCGTCACCCCCGGCTTCGTCGACGTCCACACCCATTATGACGGGCAAGCGATCTGGTCGGATCGGCTGGCACCCTCCTCGGGCCATGGCGTCACCACGGTGGTGGTCGGCAATTGCGGGGTCGGCTTTGCGCCATGTCGCCCCGGCGATCGCGACCTGCTGATCAGCGCGATGGAAGGGGTCGAGGACATCCCTGAGATCGTGATGACCGAGGGGCTGACCTGGGAATGGGAGAGCTTCCCCGATTTCCTCGACGCGATCGAGAAGCGCCCGCACGACATCGACATCGCGGCCTATATCCCGCACTCGGCGCTGCGCGTCTATGTGATGGGTGAGCGCGGCGCCAATCGCGAGCCCGCGACCGAGGCCGACATCGCCGAGATGGTGGCGCTCACCGCGCGGGCGATGGAGGCCGGCGCGATCGGCTTCGCTACCTCGCGGATGAGCTATCACCGCCGCATCGACGGCGCGTTCATCCCCAGCTACCAGGCCGGCGACGCAGAGCTGCTCGCGATCGCCCGCGAGGTCGCCCGGCACAGGGGGCTGGTGCAGATGGTGCCGACCCTGGCCGAGCTGGCCGACGACGCCCTCGCCCGCGAGGATTTCGACTTCATGGCCCGCCTCTCGCGCGAGACCGGCGCCACCGTCACCTTCACCCACGCCCAGCCCGATTTCGCGCCGCATCGCCTGGGCCAGGTGATCGACTGGGTGCGCGAGGCCAACCGCGAGCCGGGCGTCCATCTGCGTCCGCAGATCTTCCCGCGTCCGGTGGGGATGATCCTCAGCCTCGACCTGTCGGCCAATCCCTTCATGGAATGCCCCGCCTACAAGGCGATCGCCGGCCTGCCGCTGGCCGAACGGGTCGCCGAGATGCGGAAGCCCGAGGTGCGCGCGCGGATCGTCTCCGACGCCGCCGGCGTGCCCACCTTGCCGCTGATGGCGCTGGCCCGCAATTTCGCGCGCATGTACCCGCTCGGCGCCGAGCCCGACTATGAGCCCGATCCCGCGACCAGCGTCGCGGCGGTGGCCGAGGCGAAGGGCGTGTCGCCCGAGGAGATCGCCTATGACCTGCTGCTCGAGCAGGACGGCCATGCCACGCTGCTCGTCGCGCTCGGCAACTATGTCGACGGCACCCTGGAGCGGATGCGCGAGCATCTGGTGGGTGGCGACGCGGTGCTCGCGCTGGGCGACGGCGGCGCCCATTACGGCCTGATCTGCGACGCCAGCTATCCCACCTTCATGCTCACCCATTGGGTGCGCGACCGCGCGAAGGGCCGCATCGGCCTGGCCGACACGATCCGCGCGATGACCAAGGTGCCCGCCGATCTGGCGGGGATGGCCGATCGCGGCGAACTGGCGGTGGGCAAGAAGGCCGACATCAACCTGATCGACCTGGCGGCGCTCAAGCTCCACGCCCCCGAGGTCCGCTGGGACCTGCCCGCCGGCGGCCGCCGGCTCGACCAGCGGGCGACCGGCTATCGCGCGACGATCGTCGGCGGCCGGGTGATCCAGCGCGACGGCGAGCCGACGGCCGAGCGGCCGGGCCGGCTGGTGCGGGCGCGGGGGTAAAACTTACTACCTAGCCATATTCGTCGCTCCGGCGGAGGATCCTAGGCGGATAGCGGACTGCCGGGGGCAGTCCGCCGCCGGAGATCGGCTCGCAAAGCGAGCCGTGGGCCGCCACGGAATGTGCGACCACGCAGCCGCAAGAGCCTGTGGCGGCCCCGGCCTCCGCCGGGGCGACGATTGTGGGAAGGCATCTGCCAAACAGCGTCATCCCAGCGAAAGCTGGGATCTCACTGCCTTTTCCAGCGTCATTACTAGCGGGACGAAGAACAGGGAGATCCCAGCTTACGCTGGGATGACGGGGCTTGGCGTGGGGCGGGAGATCATTCCTCACCCCACGCCTCGATCAGAAATTGAACTCCAGGGTCGCGCCGAACACCCTCGGCGCCGCCTCGGTGGTCAGCACGCCCAGCGAATTCTTGGTCGCGAAGACGGTGTAATATTTGTCGAACAGGTTGTTGACGAAGAGCTGCAAGGTCACCCGCTCGTCCATCGTCCCCACGCCGAGCCGGGCGTTGACGATCGAATAGCCGGGCTGGTCGAGCAGCGGGTCTTCCTCATATTGGTGGTTATATTTGCCGACATAGGAATAGAGCGCGCTGCCCAAGATGCGGAAGCTGTCGTTCACCGGCTGGTTCAGGCTGGCCGAGAAGCCGCCCTGCCATTCGGGGGCCAGCGCCATGCGGTTGCCGTTGGCGTTGAAGGGATCGACCACCGGGCTGCCCGGATAGCCGGCCTTCTTGTACTTGGCGTTGAGGTAGCCGAGATTGCCCGACAGGGTGATCGCCGAGGTCGCCCGCCAGGTGAGGCTCGCCTCGGCGCCATAGGTGCGCGCGGTGCCGGCGTTGAGGATCGCGTTGGAGACGGTGGGGTTGGCGGCATTGCCCGCCCGCGCGATCTGCAGCCCCTTATAGTCGTTGTAGAAGATCGCGCTGGTGAACTGCACCCGGCGATCGAACAGGTCGGCGCGATAGCCCACTTCGAAGGCGTCCACCGTCTCGCCGCCGAACTGGCTGCCCGGCGCGGTGCCGAAGGCCTGGGGCTGGACGATCGGGTTGATGCCGCCGGTCTTGAAGCCGCGCGCATAGCGGGCATAAAGATTGCCCTCGCCGGTGTCGTAGGCGATCGTCGCCGAGGGCAGCAACTTGCTCTGCTTGGTGCGGCCCGTGGTCGCGCCGAAGCCCGCCTGGGCCGGGAAGGCGGCGGTCTTCTTCTCGGTCACATAGCGCAGCGAGCCGGTGAGGGTCAGCGCGTCGGTGAGGTCGTAGGAC
>CAUTRN010000078.1:0-18478 GCA_963540925.1 uncultured Sphingomonadaceae bacterium | reverse complement strand
TCGCGGTCCCCCTCCCCGTTCCGGGGAGGAATGATCGCGTCCCCCCATTGCGCCCGCCCAAAGCCCTGTTAGGATCGCATCGGAGAGGATGGCCAGCGAGGGGGGAGCCGCCAATTGCCTCTTCATGACCGTCTCGATCGTCACTTCGGCCTGCGCGAGCGGCGCACCGATGTGCGCACCGAGATTTTGGCGGGCGCCACCAGCTTCCTGACCATGGCTTATATCATCCTGGTCAACCCGGCGATCCTGGGGCAGGCCGGGATGCCGGTGGCCGCGGTCGCCGCCGCCACCTGCCTGGCCGCCGGCTTCGCCTCGATCCTGATGGGCTTCGTCGCCAATGTGCCGCTCGCGCTGGCGCCGGGCATGGGGCTCAATGCCTATTTCAGTTTCACCGTGGTGCAGGGCATGGGCGTGCCCTGGCCGGTGGCGCTGGCCTGCGTCTTCGTCTCGGGCATCGCCTTCCTGCTGCTCACTTTGGGCGGCATCCGCCAGCTGATCATCGAGGCGATCCCGATCCACCTGTTCGCGGCGGTGGCTGGCGGCATCGGGCTGTTCATCGGCTTCATCGGGCTGAAAAATGCCGGGATCATCGTCTCCAGCCCCGCCACCTCGGTCACCCTGGGTGACCTCACCACCCCCAATGCCGCGCTGGCCCTGTTCGGGCTGCTGCTGATCGCGGCGCTCAGCGTGTGGAAGGTGCGCGGCGCGATGCTGATCGGGATCGTCGCCACCACGCTGGCGGCTTTCGCCTTCGGCATCGTCCCCTTCACGCCGCAGCCCTATGATCTGGGCGCGATCGGCGAGACCGCGTTCAAGCTCGACTTCGCCGGGCTGTTCGGCCCCCATGGCCTGGGCATCCTCGAGATCGTCTTCGTCTTCCTGTTCGTCGACCTGTTCGACAATGTCGGCACGCTGGTCGCGGTCACCAAGCGGGCGGGGCTGATCGGCAAGGACGGGCGCATCCCCCGGCTCAGCCGCATCCTCCTCGCCGACTCCGCCGCGACGATGGTGGGCGCGGTCGCGGGCACCAGCACCGTCACCGCCTATATCGAGAGCGCGGCCGGGGTGCAGGCGGGCGGGCGCACCGGGCTGACCGCGATCGTCACCGGTCTGCTCTTTCTCGTCGCGATGCTGGCGGCGCCCTATGCCCAGCTGATCCCGCTGGCGGCCACCGCCCCCGCGCTGATCCTGGTCGGCGCGCTGATGATGGCGCCGCTCGCCGAGATTCCGTGGGACGAACCCGACCTCGCCATCCCGGCCTTCCTGACCCTGGTGATGATCCCGCTGAGCTTCTCGATCGCAAACGGCCTCGCCTTCGGAATCACCGCCCACGCGCTGCTCCGCATCGCCCGGCGCCGGGCGACGAAACGCGACTGGCTGCTGCTGTTGCTCGCCGGATTGTTCGTGGCGCGCTTCATCTGGCTGGCGGGAGGCTGAACATGCTGTACGGAGGACGGCCATGACCGATCTTTCCAGCTTCGTCGCCGGCCTGCCCAAGGCCGAGCTCCACCTGCACATCGAAGGCAGCCTCGAACCCGAGCAGATGTTCGAGCTGGCCCGCCGCAACAAGGTGGCGATCCCCTTCGCCTCGGTGGAGGAGGTGCGCGCCGCCTACAGCTTCTCGAACCTGCAGGACTTCCTCGACATCTATTATCAGGGTGCCGACGTGCTGCGCACCGAGGAGGATTTCCGCGACCTCGCCACCGCCTATTTCGACCGCGCGGCGGCCGACAATGTCCGTCATGCCGAGATCTTCTTCGATCCCCAGACCCACACCGACCGGGGCATCCCCTTCCAGGTGGTCGCCGACGGGCTGCTGGCCGGCATGGCCGAGGCGGAGAAGGCGCATGGGCTGACCAGCAAGCTGATCCTCTGCTTCCTGCGCCACCTCGACGAGGACGCCGCCTTCGCGACCCTGAAGCAGGCCGAACCCTGGCTCGACCGGATCGCCGCCGTCGGCCTCGACAGTTCCGAGGTCGGGCATCCCCCCGCGAAGTTCGAGCGGGTGTTCGCCCGCGCCGGCGAAATGGGGCTGCTCCGGGTCGCCCATGCCGGCGAGGAGGGGCCCCCCGCCTATATCCACGAGGCGCTCGACCTGCTCCACATCGACCGTCTCGACCATGGCAATCGCGCGCTGGAGGATGACGCGCTCGTCACCCGGCTCGCGCGGAGCGGCATGACCTTCACCGTCTGCCCACTTTCCAACCTCAAGCTCTGCGTGATCGACGACATCGCCGTTCACCCGATCGAGCGCATGTTGCGGCTGGGCCTGCGCGCCACGGTGAACTCCGACGATCCCGCCTATTTCGGCGGCTATGTGAACGACAATTTCCGCGCGCTGATCCCGGCCGGCCGGCTCGACACGGCCGACTTCGCCACCCTGGCGCGCAACAGCTTCCTCGGCTCCTTCCTCGACGACGGCGCCGCCACCCGCCACCTTGCCGCGCTCGACGCCTATGTCGCGGCGCATAGCTCCTAAGGAACCCGCCATGCCGACCCTGATGCCCGTCGACCAGCCCGAGTTCCTGACCGCGGTCCATTATGTCGCCGCGCGCATCCGCGAGAGCGGCTGGCAACCCGCCTTCATCATCGGCCTGGGCCGCGGCGGGCTGATCCCCGCGGTCTATCTGAGCCATGCGACGGGGGTGCCGATGCTCTCGATCGACCATAGCTCGCAGGTTCCCGATTTCTCGGCCGAGCTGCTGGTGAAGCTGGCGGGGATGAGCAAGGCCCAGCGGCTGCTGTTCGTCGACGACATCAACGACAGCGGCTCGACCATCGCCCATGTGAAGGCCGCGCTGGGCGAGGCGGGCGGCGACCTGTCCAACGTCCGCTTCGGCACCCTGATCGACAATGTCGTCTCGGCCGAGACGGTCGACTATCATTTCCGCACGATCGACCGGACGGTGAACAAGGACTGGTTCGTCTTCCCCTGGGAACAGGTGAGCCCGGTCGACAAGGTGATCGAGGATTCGGCGGTGGTGCCCGAGCGCCTGGCCTGAAGGGCGGGCGCGCTCCGCCGCTCTTCTTTTCTTCCCTCCCTCCACCCGTCATTCCAGCGAAAGCTGGAATCTCAGGCGGCTCCTGCCTCGCGCCAATCTCCTTACGACACGTCATCCCCGCGAAGGCGGGGATCCATATTCTCAAGGGCAGGAGACTCTCGCGGTTCGGAGAATATGGATTCCCGCCTTCGCGGGAATGACGGTTGGCTCCTGTCACATGCCCTTTTTCCCTCTCCCAAGACTCAATCCTTCGCTGGGGTGACGTCTTCGGACAAAAAAAGGGCGGCCCGAAAGCCGCCCTCAAGCCATCTCCTGGGGAGGAGAAATCCTAGAACTTCACCGTCGCCTGCAGCGCGATTTCGCGCGGACGCAGGGTGAAGCCGCCATATTCGCCGGGCGTGCCGAAGGTCTTGTCGTTGCTGACCAGCTGATAATATTCGTTGGTCAGGTTGCGGCCCAGCAGCGCCAGATCCCACTTCCCGTCCTCGGCGCCGACATGGACCGAGGCGTTGAAGCGCCAGAAGCTGTCGACGAAGCCATCAGGCGAGCCCTGCTCGTCGGTGCGGAACGAGCTGGTGTAGATCGCGTCGCCGCTGATCCCCGCCTTCAGGCCCGAGCCGATCTCGGTCTCATAGGTGCCGCCGGCGTTGAACGTGTAGCGCGGCGCGCGCGGCAGGCGCTGGCCACTGCGATCATAGAAGCCCGCGGCGCAGGCCGGGGTGCCGACGATCTTGGCGTAGCACTGCGCGTTGAGGAAGGTGATGTACTTCGCCTTGTTGTACGAGGCGCTGGCGTTCAGGGTCAGCTCCTGCGTCGCCCGCCATGTCACCGAGCTTTCTACGCCCGAGGTCCGCGACTTGCCGGCATTCTTGATGAAATAGGCGATCAGCTGCGGCTCGAACGAGGTCAGCTGGAGGTCGGAGAAGGTATAGCGATAGGCGGTCAGGTCGAAGCGCACCGAGCGGTCGAACAGCTCGCCCTTGATGCCCGCCTCGAAGCCCTTCGACTTTTCCGGATTGAAGGCCAGCACGTCCGGGTTGGTGCCATAGGCCGCCGAGATCGTCGCCGGGGTGGAGAGACCGCCCGACTTGAAGCCGGTCTTGTAGGCCAGATAGGTCATCAGGCCGGGCTGCGGCTTGTAGGAGAGGGTGATCTCCGGCGACCAGTTGGAGAATTCGAGATTCTTGGCGACGACCTGGCCGACCGGCAGCAGGCCGAAGGCCCCGCCCAGCACGTTCAGATATTTGTTAGCGCCCTCGATCTCCTTCTTCTCCTTGCTGTAGCGGACGCCGCCCGCCAGCTCGACCTGGTCGACGATCTTCCAGCGCAGCTGGCCGAAGCCGGCATAGGTCTTGCCGCTGTTGTTCCAGCGATTCTCGAAGGTGTAGGCCGAGCCGCCATTGGCCGCGTCGAAGCCGACGAAGCCGAGGATCGGCTGGAAGATGTTGAAGCGCTTGGCATTCTCATAGAAGCCGCCGAACACGAAGTTGAGCGGGCCATCATAGTCGGAGACGACGCGCACTTCCTGCGACCAGGTGCGGGTCTGCTCGATCTGGAACGAGGCGACGCTGGCGAAGGACAGCAGGTCGTAGAAGCCCAGATTGGTGCCGCGCAGCTTGGTGTAGCCGGTCACCGAGGTCAGCTTGATATTGTCGCTGACGTCATAGTTGAGGGTGAGGCCGCCGATATAGGTGTTGAGGCGGTTGTACGAGCGGCCGTCATTCTTCGCGGCGCCCGCCCAGTTGGCGAGGACGATCGACGGCAGCGCGCCCTGGGCACGCTTCTTGTCGAGTTTGCAATCGCTCTGCGGGTCGACGATCTGCTGGCCGGTGACGAGGTTGAGGCCCGACAGCGAGGTGGCGGGCGGGGCGCAGAAGCCCTCGATCGCGTCGTCGCCATTGCCCTTCAGCCGGTTGGCCGAGAATTTGAAGGTGGCGTTGAAGTCGCTGGTGGGCTCCCACTTCAGGGTGACGCGGCCCGAATAGCTCTTGTAAGCCGGGGCATCGCCGGTCGACGGCGTGGTCAGCGTGCCCGGATAGAAGGGGTTGGGCTGGGCGGTGACGACATTCTTGATCCAGCCGTTCACATCGGAGAATTTGCCCGCGACGCGGAACAGCAGCTGGTCGGTGATCGGGCCCGAGACATAGGCCTCGGCATATTTCTCCTCGGCCTCGAACTCATAGCCGACCCGCGCCATCGCCGAGAATTCGCGGGTGGGATCGGCCGAGCTGATCGAGATCACGCCGGCGGGCGAATTCTTGCCGAAGAACAGCGCCTGCGGGCCCTTCATCACCTCGACCTGCTGAAGGTCGAACTGCGAGGCCATGATGAAGCGGCCACGACCGACCGAGATATTGTCGACGACCACGCCCACCGACTGCTCGATGCCCGGATCGAGATAGGAGGAGCCGACGCCGCGGATCGAGATGGTGCCGCCGCCGCCGCCCGAAGCGGGGACGATCAGCAGGTTCGGGGTCATCTGCGCGATCTGGGTGACGTCGCTGACATGGGCGCGCTCCAGCGCCGCCTGCGACAGCGCCGACACCGCGACCGGCACGTCGATCAGCGATTCCGCACGGCGCCGCGCGGTGACGACGATCTCGTCGAGGCCGCCGGTGTTCGTGGACGCCTGCGGCGCGGCCGCCGCCTGGTCATCGGCGGCGAAGGCCGGAGTCGCGATGGCAAGCAGGCTGCTCGCGCCCAACAGCACAGACAGATGGCGAAGCGATTTCATGATGGCATTCCTCCCCTTCCGCGTTTTCGCGGGATGGGGGGAAACTACCTCCAAAATGACGTGACACGCCAAGCAAATTTGTAGCGTGTATCAAAAATACTCAAAGAAAATGGGAGTTTTATAGTGATCCATGATGAGGTGATAATCGTTTGAAATTGCGGGATATCGATTGAATATCGAGGAATAACAAAACGCCCGGTCAGGCCTGACGCCGCTTCTTATGCCCCGTTCCCCCGAACCTCTTCGCCTCACCCGTCACCTGACCTCCAACACTCAATCCGTCACCCAGCGAAGGCTGGGGTCCATGTCTGTCTTCACCCGAGAAGGCATCTGAGAAGATGACAGCCATGGATGCCAGCCTTCGCTGGCATGACGGGTATAGCCACGGCGCCGACCGGCATCGCCTCGCCCTACTTGGCATCACTCTCCCATCCGGAACCGCCGCTCGATCCCGATCGCGGCGAGGAAGATTTCGTCATGGCTGACCACCAGCAGCGCCCCGTCAAAGGCGTTGAGCCCTGCCTCGATCGCCGCGATCGAGTCGAGGTCGAGATGGTTGGTCGGCTCGTCGAGGATCAGCAGCGGCGGCGGGGCCTCGCCGCCCAGCACGCAGGCGAGCCCGGCACGCAGCAATTGCCCCCCGCTCAGTTCGCCCGCGCGCTGCTCGGCCGCCTCGGCGCGGAAGCGGAAGCGGGCCAGCGCGGCGCGGCAAGCGTTGACCGTCGTTCCAGGGTGGAGCCGGGCGAAATTGTCGGCGACCGACAAGGCAGGGTCGAGCAGGCTCACCCGCTGGTCGAGGAAGGCGCAGGCCACCGGCCGCCGCACCTCGCCCGCGCGCGACTCCAGCCGCCCCGCCGCCAGCGCGAGCAGGGTGGACTTGCCCGATCCGTTCGGGCCCTCCACCGCGATCCGCTCGGGGCCGGTGATCTCGAAGTCGAGATGCTCGAACACCGCTGGCCCGCCCGGATGGCCGGCGGCGACGTCGGTCATCCGCAGCACCGTCCGGTCGCCCACCAGCCCGGTCGGCGGCAGCTCGACCCGCATCGGCTCCAATATCTCGACCCGCGCCCGCGCCGCACCGATCGCCGCATCGGCCTCCTCGCGCTGGCGCTCGGCCAGCCGGCGCTGGGCGCCGACGCTTTCCTCGGCCTGCTGGCGGCGCAGGCCCACCACGATGCGCGGCATGTCGCCCTTCGCCCCCTTGCGCGCGCCGGCCCCGTCGCGGCGCTGCTGGCGCTCGACCTGGACCTGCACCTTGCGCGCCACGTCCCCGGCGCGGCGCTCGGCGCCCGCCAGCGCCTGATGGGCGGCGTCCAGTTCGGCATCCTTGCGCTCGCGATAGGCGCTCCAATTGCCGCCATAGCGGGTGGCGCCGAGCCCGGTCAGCTCGACGATCGCATCCATATACTCGAGCAGCTCGCGATCATGGCTGATCACGATCGCGCCGCCACGCCACTCGCCGAGCAGCGCGATCAGCGCCGCTCGCCCCTCGCGATCGAGATTGTTGCTCGGCTCGTCGAACAGCAGAAAATCGGGATCGTCGAAGATCGCAGCGGCCAGCGACGCGCGAGTGCGCTGCCCGCCCGACAGCGCCGCGAGCGGGCTGTCGGCCGCGGCATCGAGCCCCACGACGGCCAGCGCCTCCGCCAGCCGCGCCTCCAGGGTCCAGTCGGCCTCGCCCAGTTCCTCGATCGTCGCGCTGCCCGCCTCGGCGCGCGCCAGCAGCGCCAGCGCATCGCGCAGGCCGAACAGGTCGGCGATCGTCTCGCCGGGGGCGGGATCGACGATCTGGCGCATCACACCGATCGTCCCGGCGCGGGTCACCCGCCCGGCGCGGGGCGCGATCTCACCCGTGATCAGCCGCAGCAAGGTGGATTTGCCGACGCCATTGCGGCCGACGACGCCGCAGCGCTCGGCGGTGAAACTCAGGTCGAGACGGTCGAGAAGCGGCCGGCCGTCAGGCGTGGACCAGCTGACCCCGGAGAAGATGATCGAAGCGGACATGAACGGACTTCCTGACAGCGAAACGGACGGGCGTGGCGGTCAGGAGCAGGTACATCGGTCATATCCTCAAGGCCGGGTGGCCTGGCCCCAGATATAGGCCTTTCGTCCCGGGCGGCAATCCCAGGCCGGTTCGACGGGTTCCTATCGGGCCGGACCCGAGGCTAGAGTGCCGCCATGAAGATCGCCCGAATCGCCATACCCGCCCTGGTTGCTCTCGCCGCGACCGCCCTGCCCGCGCAGACCCCGCCGGCGCCGACCGCTCCGCCCGCCCCCGCAGCGCCGGCCGCAGCCCCAGCGCCCAAGCCCGCCACGGTGATGGTGAGCATGGTGACGAGCCTGGGTCCGGTGACGATCGAGCTGGAGAAGGAACGGGCGCCGATCACCACCGCCAATTTCCTGCGCTATGTCGATGCCAAGCGCTTCGACAACACGACCTTCTATCGCGCGGTCGGCAATGCCGGGACGGCCGAGGACCCGCCCTATGGGCTCGTCCAGGGCGGCATCAAATTCGATCCCAAGCTGCTCTTCCCCAAGATCGCGCATGAGCCGACCACCAAGACCGGGCTGCACCACGGCACCGGCACCATCTCGATGGGCCGCAACGAACCCGGCACCGCGGCGGGCGACTTCTTCGTCGTGTTCGGCGAGATGAAATATATGGATGCCGACCCGTCCAAGCCGGGCGACAATGTCGGCTATGCCGCCTTCGGCCAGGTCGTCGAGGGGCTCGACATCCTCGCCAAGATCCTCGCCGCGCCGCGCTCGCCGACTTTGGGCGAAGGCGCGATGAAGGGGCAGATGCTGGAAGCCCCGATCAAGATCATCAGCGTGCGGCGGGTGGCCGCCGCGCCGGCCGCGCCCAAGGCGCCCTGACCTCTCCTCGCCCTGACCTCTCCTCGTCAGTCCCCGTGCCATGACAGTGGCCGCGCCACCGCCTCCAGCGGCTGGCGTTCGGCGGCGATGCACAGCTTCCAGGCGAGCAGCGCGGCGAGCGCCATCAGCCCCGCCCCGAGCAGATAGCCGAGCAACAGCTGGTCGCGCGAGCCGCTCTCGATCAGCAGGCCGAACAGCCAGGGCGCGGCCACCCCACCAAGGCCGGTGCCGAGAGCATAGAAGATCGCGATGGTGAGCGCGCGAATCTCGATCGGGAAGCTCTCGGCAACCGTGAGATAGGCCGAGGACGCCGCCGCCGAGGCAAAGAAGAAAGTGATGCTCCAGCAGAGCGTCTGGGTCGTCGCGTCGAGCAGGCCCTGGCGGAACAGCAGGCCGGTGGCGGCGAGGAGCAGCGCCGAGGCGGCATAGGTGAAAGCGATCATCGGCCGCCGCCCGATCGTGTCGAACAGCCGGCCCAGCAGCAGCGGCCCGGCGACATTGCCCAGCGCGAAGGGCAGCACATACCAGCCCACCCGATCCGCCGGCACGCCGTAGAAATCGGTCAGCATCATCGCATAGGTGAAGAAGATCGCATTATAGAAGAAAGCCTGCGCGGCCATCAGCCCCAGGCCGAGCGCGGCGCGCTGCCGATAATCGCGCACTATCGTCCGCGCGACCTCCGACAACGGGGTGAAGCGGCGCGCGCGCAGCCGTGCCCGGCTTGTGACCGGCGCAAGGACATAGCCGTCCTCCTTCATCTGCCGCTCGATCTGGCGGACGATCCGGTCGGCCTGCTCGGGCCGACCATGGATGACCAGCCAGCGTGGGCTTTCGGGCAGGAAGCGGCGCAGGAGCAGGATGACCAGGCCGATTGCCGCACCCGAGAAGAAGGCGATCCGCCAGCCGAGATCGGGATCGAACAGGCGCGGGTCGAGCAGCAGGATCGAGACGCCGCCCGCCAGCGCCGCGCCCACCCAGAAGCTGCCGTTGATCGCCAGGTCGGTCCAGCCACGGCGGCGCGCCGGGATCAGTTCCTGGATCGCCGAGTTGATCGCGCTATATTCCCCGCCGATGCCCGCACCGGTCAGGAAGCGCATCAGCGCGAAGCTGGGCAGGTCCCATGCGAAAGCAGTGCCCGCGGTGGCGGCCAGGTAGAGGAGCAGCGTGATGCTGAACAGCTTCTTGCGGCCCAGCCGGTCGGTCAGCCAGCCGAAGAACAGCGCCCCCGTCACCGCCCCGGCCAGATAGGCGCTGTTGGCAAAGCCGACATCGCCGGCCGAGAAGCGCAGCACCGGGCTGTCGCGAAGCGCTCCAGCCACCGATCCGGCCAGGGTCACCTCCAGCCCGTCGAGGATCCAGGTGATCCCGAGCGCCACCACCACCAGCCAGTGGAAGCGGCCCCAGGGCAGCCGGTCGAGCCGGGCGGGGACGTCGGTCTCGATGATGTCGGGATCGTTGTGGGTGGGCTTCATTCGCCCCCAAACGCATTCGACCGTCAAAAGGATCATGACAACACGTCGCCCCGGTCGAGGCCGGGGCGACGGGGAGATCAGGCGGCCACGGTCTGCGTCTCCTTCACCGTCCGGCCGTTCCGAACCGCCCAGCCGAGGGCGAGGTCGGCGACCTCTTCCCAGCCCTTGTCGAGGGTCGTCCAGTGCGACCGCTCGGGGAAGAGGTGGAACTCGGTGAGCGACGCCGCGCGGCGCTGCTTCCTGTAGATCGCCTTCGTCATCCCGGCATCGGCGATCAGGTCCTTGCCGCCAGCGACCAGCAGCAGCGGGGGCCGGTCGGGGTTCGCCCAGTCGATCTTGATCGGGTTGATGATCCCGTCCCAATAAACCTTGCCCGGGGTGGGCACGATGTAGCGATCGTAGAGCGCGTCGGCCTCGGCCGCCGGCACCGTCTGGGCGAAGCGGCGGGCGAAGAAGCGGCGCGCCATCACCTTCAGCCGGCGGAAGCTCAGCAGGTCGGCGAACACCGGCAGCGCGGAGACCAGCGCATGCGGGTAGATCGGCACGCCCGGGGTCGGCGCCGGATCGATCGCGACCCCGGCCACGCCCAGCCCACGATCGAGCAGGTGCTGGACGATCACCCCGCCCAATGAGTGGCCGATCAGGATCGGCGCTTCGGGCAGTGCGCGGATGATGCGCTCATAATGATCGACGATCGCGCGCTGGCCCACCTTGGCGAGCGCCGGATCGGGGTTGGCGCGCAGCTCGGCCGGGGCGCGGTCGTCGAGCGGCCAGTCGGGGGCGAGCACGGTGTAACCCTGCGCTTCGTAGCGGGCCTTGAAACCTTCCCAGCTGCGGCCGTTCAGCCAGGCGCCGTGGATCAGGACGATGGTCTTGCTGTTGCTCATGATCTGTCTCCCACTTGGGTGAATGTCTCGATGAGCAAGGGATAGGCCGGGACGGATCGGGCGAGGATTGGCGGTTCCGACATCATCCGGGCCAAAAGTGACAAAATGGACCGAACAGCGATTGCGCGGGCCACCCACCCGGATAGAAGGGCCTGAATCCTGGGAGGGGAACCGATCGATGCGGATGTACAACAGCCTGATGTCGCCCTTCGGCGCTCGCGTGGCGATCGCGACGCGATTGAAGGGGCTCGACATCGAGCGGCTGCCGATGTCGGGCGCCACGTTGCGCGGGCCCGAGTTCCGCAAGGTCAACCCGATCGGCAAGATCCCGGTGCTGCTGACCGAGAACGGGCTGACCCTGCCCGAATCCGAGACGATCCTGCGCTATTTGGAAGATCGCCACCCCGAGCCCGCCTTGCTTCCCGCCGACCCCGAGCAGCGCGCGCGGATGAACCTGCTGATCCGGGTGACCGATCTTTATGTGATGGCGCCGGTGATCCGCCTATTCCCGCATCTCGACCCGTCGACCCGCGACGAGACGATCGCCGCCTATGAGATCGCCCATTGGCGCGACGGGCTGGAGAAGCTCGCGCATTTCCTGGGCGATCCGCCCGCCGGCCTCACCCTGGCCGATTGCGTGCTGCCGCCCTCGCTCCACCTCTGCCATGTGATCGCGCAGATGATGGGGCTGGGCGACATGCTGGCGCCGCATCCGACGATCGCCGATTATTATGCGAAGGCCACCGCGCATCCCGCGATCGGCGGGGTCCTCGCCGCGCTGACCGAGGCGCAGCAGCAGCATCGCGCCGCCTGAATCGATCGATGCCATTTTCGATTGAACGATTCCGCAGACGCAACGTTATCCGGACGTTGCGATGCGGGAAGCCATAGACAATTTCGACTGGAGCGTGACTCCCCTCGGGCCGCGTGAGCTGTGGCCACAATCGCTCCGCACCACCGTCGACATCATGACCGGATCGAGCTTCGGCATGTGCTGCGGCTGGGGCCCCGAGCTCACCATGATCTACAACGATGCCTATGCCGAGATCCTGGGCAAGCGGCATCCGGAGGCGCTCGGCAGACCCTGGTCCGAAACATGGGCCGACGTGTGGTCCGGCATTTCGCCGATCATCGACGAGGCGCTGGCGGGGCGCTCGGTTTCGTTCGACGACATGCACCTCGTCATGACCCGCAACGGCTATGACGAGGATACGTGGTGGACCTTCGCCTATAGCCCGCTGCGCGACGAGAGCGGTGCGATCATCGGCTTTCTCGACGTCGTGTCGGAGAGCACCCAACGGGTCCTCCAGCAACGCCAACTCGAGATCGAGACCGCGCGGGTGCGCGAAAGCGAGGAACGGTTCCGCGCGCTGGTCAACGCGTCGTCCGACGTCATCTACCGGATGAGCGCCGACTGGCAGGAGATGGAGAATCTCGACGGGCGCGGCTTCCTGGCCGACACCGACGCCCCCTCGATCCGCTGGATCGACGAATATATCCCCGAGGAGGATCGCGCGCAGGTGATCGCGGCGAGCGATGCCGCGATCCGCGACAAGACGGTGTTCGAACTGGAGCACAAGGTGCGGCAGGCCGATGGTTCGATCGGCTGGACCCTGTCGCGCGCCGTGCCGATCCTCGATGAGGCGGGCGAGATCGCCCAGTGGTTCGGCATGGCCGCCGACATCACCGCGCGGCGGCGGATGGACGAGCATCTGCGGCTGGTGGTCAACGAGCTCAACCACCGCGTGAAGAACAACCTGGCGATGGTGCAGGCGATCGCGATGCAGACCTTCCGCCGGGTCGACGATCTCGACGAGGCGGTCGACCGCTTCTCCAGCCGGCTGGTCGCCCTCGCCCATGCCAACGACCTGCTGACCGGCGAGCGCTGGGCCGGGGTCGACCTGTGCGACGTGCTGCGCCAGGCGGTCCATTCCCACCAGGAGAGCGAGGAGCGGCTGAACATCTCCGGCCCGGAGACGCAGGTCTCCGCCAAATCGGCGCTCGCGCTCACCCTGGCCGCGCATGAGCTGGCGACCAACGCGATCAAATATGGCGCCTGGTCGGTGCCCGAGGGCGTGGTGTCGATCCGCTGGACCACCGAAACGCTGCCCGGCGGCGACACGCGGCTGCAGCTCGAATGGCGCGAGAGCGGCGGGCCGCCGGTCGTGCGGCCCACGCGGCGCGGCTTCGGCTCGCGGCTGATCGAGCGTGGCCTGGCCGCCGAACTCAACGGCACCGCCAGCCTCGACTTCCCCGAAGCCGGGCTGGTCTGCCGGGTCGATGCCGTGATCCGTGCGGAGCAGGCGCCATGAGCAAGCCTGCGCGCGTGCTGGTCGTGGAGGACGAGATGACGATCGCGATGATGATCGAGGACATGCTCGAACAGCTGGGCCATGAACCCGTCGCCTTCGCCTCGCGCCTGCCCCAGGCGCTGCAGCTCGCCCAGTCGAGCGCGATCGACCTGGCGATCCTCGACGTCAATCTGGACGGCCAGCCATCCTTCCCCGTCGCGGCGATGCTGCGCGACCGCGGCATCCCCTTCTTCTTCGCGACCGGCTATGGGAAGGACGGCATCGACCCGGCTTTCGCCGAGGTGCGGGTGCTGGGCAAACCCTTCCGCCTGCCCGACCTGGCCGAGGCGATCGAGGCGGTGCGGTAGGCTCAGGCTATGTCGTCATCCCAGCGAAAGCTGGGATCTCACTGCCCTTTCCCAAGGCTATCGACTGCGAAACGAAGGTGAACTGAGATCCCAGCTTTCGCTGGGATGACGTTCTAGCTCAGCCCAGCAAACCCTTATGCTCGTCGCGCAGCAGCACCTTCTGCACCTTGCCCATCGTGTTCTTGGGCAGCGCGTCGACGAACAGAAAGGCGCGCGGCTGCTTGTAGCGGGCGAGCGTGTCGGCGAGGCCCGCGCGGATCGCGTCGGCATCAGCGAAGCCCTTCTCGCGCGGCACGATCACCGCGACCGGCGCCTCGCCCAGTTCGCGGTGGGGCACGCCGATGACGGCGGACTCATGCACCTGCGGCAGTTCGTCGAGCGCGGTCTCCACCTCGGCCGGATAGACATTATAGCCGCCCGAGATGATCAGGTCCTTGGCGCGGCCGACCAGCGTGACATAGCCGCGCTCGTCGACGAAGCCGAGGTCGCCCGAGACGAAGCGGCCGTCGCGGAATTCGGCGGCGGTCTTCTCGGGCATGCGCCAATAGCCCTTGAACACATTGGGCCCGGCGATCTCGACCACGCCCACCGCGCCGGTCGGCAGCTCGGCGCCCGTGTCGGGATCGGCGATGCGGATCGAGACGCCCGGCAACGGCTGGCCGACCGTGCCCGCGATCCGATCGCCCACATAGGGGTTCGAGATGTTCATGTTGGTCTCGGTCATCCCGTAGCGCTCGAGGATGGCATGGCCGGTGCACTCGCGGAATTCGCGGTGGATGTCGGCCGAGAGCGGCGCCGAGCCCGAGACGAACAGCCGCATATGCCGCACCAGATCGCCGGTGAAGGCGGGGTCGTCGAGCAGGCGGATGTAGAAGGTGGGCACCCCCATCATCGTCGTCGCGTGCGGCAATTGCTGCAGCACCTGCGCCGCGTCGAACTTCGCCAGGAAGATCATCGAAGCCCCCGCCGCGAGGATCGTGTTGGTCGCGACGAACAGGCCATGGGTGTGGAAGATCGGCAGCGCGTGGAGCAGCACATCGTCGCCGGTGAAAGCCCAGGCGGTGCGCAGCATGAAGGCGTTTGAGCCGAGATTGTCGTGGCTGAGCATCGCCCCCTTGGAGCGGCCGGTGGTGCCCGAGGTGTAGAGGATCGCGGCGAGATCGTCGTCCGCACGGTCAACCGTCTCGAACTCGCCCGGCTGCGCCGCCGCCTGCGCGGACAGTGCCTCCAGCGTCTCGACCCGCGCCACGCCTGCCGCTGCGGCGAGCGGGGCGATCTGGTCGAGGGTGGCGGGATCGCAGACGAACAGCGCCGGCTCGGCATCGCGCATGAAATAGTCGAGCTCGCCGGCGGTGTAGGCGGTGTTGAGCGGCAGGAAGATCGCCCCCGCCCGCAGCGCGCCCAGATAGAGCATCAGCATGTCGATGCTCTTCTCGGCCTGCACCGCGACCCGGTCCCCCACCCCGACACCGGCACCGCGCAGTACATGCGCGAAGGCGGCGGAGCGCGCCGCGACATCGCCATAGCTGAGCGTGGCGCCGCCCGGCAGATAGGCGAAGACCTTCGAAGGCTCGGGGAAGCCGGCGGCGAGGCGGGTGTAGAGGTTCGTCATGCGCCCGCTTTAGGGCAGGACGGGGCAGGCCGACAATCATCGCCTCCTTTGATCGTCATCCCCGCGAAGGCGGGGATCCATATCCTCAAGGGCAGGAAAATCTCGCGGTCCGGAGGTTATGGATTCCCGCTTTCGCGGAAATGACGAGCGAGGGTTGATCCCAAGCCTCCGGCTGGCACTTCCAGGCTTCGCGATTAAGGTACGGCCATGCACATCCTGCCCGACACGGTATCGCGCGAAGACGTCTCCACCCTCGCCTCGATTGTCACCCCCCATCCCGTGCTGGGCCCCGTCCTGGAGCGATGGCACCGGCTGGCGCTGCCCGACGGCTGGCTATCGGGCAGCGCGATCGCCCAGGCGGTCTGGAACCGCATCTTCGATCTCCCGCCCGATCATGGCCTGGCCGATATCGACCTGGTCTATTTCGATGCTGCCGACCTGTCCGAAGCCGGCGAGCGAGTGCATGCCGATCGCATCGGTGACATCCTCTCCGATCTGCCGATCCAGGCCGATGTCATCAACGAGGCCCGCGTCCACCTGTGGTACGAAGCCCAGTTCGGCGAGGCGATCGCGCCCTATCGCTCGGCCGAGGCCGCCATCGCCACCTTTCCCACCACATCCGCCGCCGTCGGCATCCGGCCCGCGCCATCGGGCGGGCTGGAGATCGTCGCGCCGTTCGGCCTGTCCGATCTGCTCGCGCCCATCGTTCGCCCGAACCGGGTCCAGGCCACCCAGGCGATCTATGAGCGCAAGCAGCGCCGCTGGCGGGCGCTCTGGCCCGATCTGGCGATGATCGACTGGGCTGGCGCTTCCGCGCTCCGCGATTAAGGTGGCGCCATGACTTCCCGAAAGGACCCGCCTTGCGCCCGATCGCAATCGCCCTTCTTCTCTCCTCGTTCCTGGCAGGCCCGCTGATGGCCGAGGACAACAAACCCGCGGCCCCCGCCCCGGCCGCCACCGCCGACGATCCCTATATCTGGCTGGAGGAGGTCTCCTCCCCCAAGGCGATGGCCTGGGTCGAGAGCCACAATGCGACGACGGTGAAGCGGCTGGAGGCCGACCCGCGCTACAAGACGCTGTATGACCAGGCCTTCGCGCTGGCGAGCGCCAAGGATCGCATCCCGATGCCGAGCTTCCTGAACGGGGAGATCTATAATTTCTGGCAGGATGCCGATCATCTGCGCGGCATCTGGCGCAAGACCAGCCTGGCCGACTATCGCGCCGCAACGCCGAAGTGGACGACCGTGCTGGACGTCGATGCGCTCGGCAAGGCCGAGGGCAAGTCGTGGGTCTACAAGGGCGCCAACTGCCTGGAGCCCGAGCAGCGGCTGTGCCTGATCAGCCTGTCCGACGGCGGCGAGGACGCGGTGGTGATCCGCGAGTTCGACCTGAAGACCGGTACGTTCGTCGAGGGCGGCTTCCACCTGCCGCGCGCCAAGGCCGAGGTGATCTGGGAAGATGCCGATCATCTGCTCGTCGCCACCGATTGGGCCGGCGACGGCAGCGACCTGACGACCTCGGGCTATCCTTATATCGTCAAGCGGGTGACGCGCGGCCGGCCGCTCTCCGAGGCCAAGGAGCTGTTCCGGGGCGAGAAGGCCGATGTCGGCACCTTCCCGCAGCTGCTGCGCGACGGCGACGGCCGCCAGCTGATCGCCTTCCAGCGCTCCACCGATTTCTTCCACACCCAATTTTCGCTGCTCGCCCCGCGCGGCGTGGAGCGGCTGGCGATACCCGAGAAGGCTAATCTGGCCGCGCTCGTCGCCGGGCGGATCATCGTCCGCCTCGACGAGGACTGGACCGCCGCCGGCCCCGCCTTCAAGGGCGGCACGATCGCCGACCTCGATCTGGCCAAGACGCTCGCCGATCCGGCGAAGCCCGCCCCCGGCCTGGTGTGGGCGCCCGGCCCGCGCGACGCGCTGGAATCGGTTTCGGCCAGCAAGGACCGGCTGCTGATCGCCACGCTGGAGAATGTGCGCGGGCGGCTCTCGGCCTATGCGCCGAAGAAGGGCGGCGGCTGGACCGCGACCCCGATGAAGCTGCCCGACAATCTCGCGATCGACATCGGCTCGACCGACGAGGGCAGCAACCGCGCCTTCCTGACCGCGAGCGGCTTCACCACCCCGACCACCCTCTATCTGGCGAACACCGAGAGCGGCGCGCTGGAGGTGGTGAAGACCCTGCCCGCCAAGTTCGACGCCACCGGGCTGGTGGTGGACCAGCTCGAAGCGACCTCGACCGACGGGACGAAAATCCCCTATTTCCTGGTCCATCGGAAGGGCGCGCCGCTGGACGGCCGCACGCCCACCCTGCTCAACGCCTATGGCGGCTTCCAGGTCAGCTCGACGCCCTTCTACTCGTCGAACACCGGCAAGCTCTGGCTGGAGCGCGGCGGCGCCTTCGTGATGGCCAATATCCGGGGCGGCGGCGAGTTCGGCCCGGCCTGGCACGAGGCCGGGCTGGGGGTGAAGCGCCAGATCATCTATGACGATTTCGCCGCGGTCGGCCGCGACCTGATCGCGCGCAAGATCACCAGCCCGAAACATCTCGGCATCTTCGGCGGCTCGAACGGCGGCCTGCTGATGGGGGTGGAGATGATCCAGCAGCCCGAGCTGTGGAACGCGGTGGCGATCCAGATCCCGCTGCTCGACATGATCCGGATCAGCCAGATCGCGGCCGGCGCCTCATGGCAGGGCGAATATGGCGATGTGAACGCCGATCCGGCGGTGATGGCCTTCTGGAAGAAGACCTCGCCCTATCATACGCTGAAGCGCGACGGGAAATATCCCGAGCCGCTGATCTTCACCACCACCAAGGACGACCGCACCGGCCCCCAGCATGCCCGCAAATTCGCCGCGCGCATGGAGGAATATGGCCTGCCCTATCTCTATTATGAGAACACCGAGGGCGGCCATGGCGCCGGCGCCGACATCAAGCAATCGGCCCGCACCTGGGCGCTGACCTACACCTATTTCATGCAGAAGCTGATGGACTGAGGGGGGAGAGGCGGAGAAGCCCTTCCCACTCCTCTCCCCACATCGTCATGCTGAACTTGTTTCAGCATCCACCAGGCCACTCAGGCAGGTCGAGAGACGGCGCGGGCCGACGGGGCAAACCGGGAGGACAGGAGCAAGCCTCCCGGTGGATGCTGAAACAAGTTCAGCATGACGGGTGCGACCAGGGCTAGAGCGGTCAGCTCACGATCCGGCCGCCGTTCACGCCGATCGTCTGGCCG
>CAUTRN010000077.1:0-18493 GCA_963540925.1 uncultured Sphingomonadaceae bacterium | reverse complement strand
TCCTTCATGGGCCTCCACTATCCGGCCACCGACATCCCCAAGCAGGCGCGCACCCTCTATGCGCGCAACGTGCTGCGCGTGATCGCCGATCTCGAGGATCCCGGCGCGCGGGTGATGCCCGAGCGCGACCTGGACGGGCAGCCGATCGACCTGTCGATGTCGGTGCTGCGCTCGGTCTCGCGGGTCCATATCGAATATCTCTCGAACATGGGCGTGCGCGCCTCGCTGTCGATCTCGGTGATCGTCGAGGGGCGGCTATGGGGGCTGATCGCCTGCCACCATTATAGCCCGCTGCGTCCGACCCTGGAGCAGCGCACCGCCGCCGAGCTGTTCGGCCGGATGTTCTCGATGATGCTCGAATCGCGCGAGCGCGAGGAGGCGGCCGGCTATGAGCAGCGCTCGCGCGCGATCACCGACCGGCTGATGGCGGTGGTGGCGCAGGACGCCGACCTGCTCCACAGCCCGGACTGGCTGGGCGAGACGATCGGCGGGGCGATCCCCAATGACGGCCTGGGCGTTTATGTCGACGGCAAGGTCTCGCTGACCGGCATGGCCCCCGACGAGGCGCAGTTCCGCGCGCTGGTTCGCGACCTGAGTACCGGGGCGGCCTCGCAGATCGTCATCTCCGACAATCTGTCGAAGATCCACGCGCCGGCGGCGGCCTATGCCGAGATCGCGGCGGGGATGCTCGCCATCCCGATCTCGCGCAGCCCGCGCGACTATGTGGTGCTGTTCCGCAGCGAGAAGGTCCGCGCCGTGCGCTGGGCCGGCGATCCGCAAAAGTCGATGCAGGAGGATGCCGACGGCGTCCGCCTGTCGCCGCGCAAGAGCTTCGAGGCGTGGCGCCAGCTCGTCCAGGGAGTGAGCGAGCCCTTCAGCTCGGCCGAGCGGCGCGTGGCGGAGGCTTTGCGCAGCTCGCTGCTCGAAGTGGTGCTGCTGCTGGCCGAGGGGCGCCAGAGCGATCAGGCCAAGGCGCATGAGCGCCAGGACCTGCTGATCGCCGAGCTCAACCACCGCGTCCGCAACGTGCTCAGCCTGGTCCGCAGCCTCATCTCGCGCACCCGCGACAGCGCGCAGAGCTATGAGGATTTCGCCCAGACCCTGGAGGGGCGCGTCCAGGCGCTCGCGCGCGCGCACGACCAGCTGACCGCCCGTCGCTGGGGCGCCGCCGAGATCGAGCCGCTCGTCCGCGCCGAAGCCCATGCCTATCTGGGCGACAATGGCGATCGTATCCGCCTGTCAGGCCCGCAGGCGTCGCTCGATCCGGTGGCGTTCAACACGCTCTCGCTGGTGCTCCACGAGCTGATCACCAACTGCGCCAAATATGGCGCGCTCAGCGACAGCGGCCATGTCGACCTGCGCTGGGGCATCGGCATCGACGACGCGCTGCTGATCACCTGGCGCGAGACGGGCGGCCCGCCGGTCCGCGCGCCCGAGCGAAAGGGCTTCGGCACCACCATCATCGAACGCTCGATCCCCTATGATCTGGGCGGCCGCGCGCGCATTTCCTATCGCCTGACCGGGGTGGAGGCCGAGTTCACCATCCCCGGCAAATATGTGACCCCGGGCAGCGGCATGGTGAGCGGCACCGGCACCATCGAGCAGGTGGAAGCGCCGAGCGCGATCGAGGACTTCCCGGCCTCGGTGCTGCTGGTCGAAGACAGCATGCTGATCGCGCTCGACGTCGAGGACGCGCTGCGCGCGCTGGGCGCCGAGAAGGTGGCCACGGCCTCGACGGTGCGCCAGGCGCGCGAAGTGGTGGCCGAGGGCGGGATCGACTTCGCGATCCTCGACATCAACCTGGGCACCGAGAGCAGCCTGACCGTCGCGCAGGAACTGAAGGAGCGGGGCATCCCCTTCATCTTCGCCAGCGGCTATGGCGAACAGGCCCAGCTCGCCAGCGACTTTGCCGATCGCGAGATCGTGTCCAAGCCCTATGGCCGCGATGAGATCGCCGACGCCGTCCGCCGGCTGCGCGCGCGGGGGTAGGGCTTCACTCCAGTCATCGTCATGCTGAACTTGTTTCAGCATCCACCGGGAAGCAGGCGCTGTCCAATCGGCTCCTGTCTCCCGGTGTCCGACATGCTCCTGATCCGCTCAAATGTCCTGGTGGATGCTGAAACAAGTTCAGCATGACGGGTTTCCACACCCTCACGCCACTGCCGAAATCCCGCGCTTGCGCGGGCGCCGCCAGACCAGGCTTGTCGCCGCCGAGAAGTTGAACACCGCGCCCATGATCGCGCCGGCCATCCCGGCGACCGACCAGTTGCCGAACTGGTGGATGGTGATCTGGGCCACGCCGACATTGGCGAGCGCCCCGAAGCTGCAGACCAGGCAGAACAGCAGCAGGCCCAGCGCGAAGGACAGGCCGGTCAGCCGTCGGTCGCGATAGGTGAACTCGTTGTTGAGCACGAAGTTCGAGATCATCGCGGTGCCGGTGGCGCAGAGCTGGGCGACGAGGAACTCGGAGCCCGCCAGCTTGAGCAGGTTGAGCACCAGCAGGTGGACGAGCAGGCCGGTGCCGCCGACGATGCTGAACAGCGCGAAGCGCGGCGGGACCAGCCCGTGGGTCAGCTTCTCGATCAGCACGAACAGGAATTGCGCCACCACCAGCAGGCCGATCTTGCTCTCGCCGTCCTGCCGGTTGCGGAAGACATAGGGGACGTCGACGATCTTCAGCGGGCTGCGCGAGCTGCTGATGATGTCGAGCAGGATCTTGTAGCCCTGCTGGCTGAGATCATAGATCACGCTCGACAGGATGTCGCGGCGGACCATGAAGAAGCCGCTCATCGGGTCGCTGGTCTGGTGGCCGACCAGCACGCCCGCCATGCGCGTGGCATAGTCGCTCATCCGCGCGCGGCGCGGGTCCCATTCGCCGATCCCGCCGCCTTCGGCATAGCGGCTGGCGACGACGATGTCGGCGCCGCTTTCGACCAGCTTCTCGTACATCTGGCGCAGGATGCGCTCGTCATGCTGGAAATCGGCGTCCATCACCGCGATCACGCCGCCATTGGCGACCAGCGCGCCCTCGATCACCGCCGAGGCCAGGCCGCGCCGGCCCACCCGGCGCAGGCAGCGCAGCCGCGGCTCCTCGCGCGCCAGTCGAGAGACTTCGGCAAAGGTCTGGTCGGGGCTGTCGTCATCGACGACGATCATTTCCCAGGGAATGTTGCCCAGCGCGGCGCGCACCGCCTCGACCAGCCGGGCGATATTGGCGCGCTCATTGAAGGTGGGGATGACGATCGAGAGATCGGGGCTGAGCGTTTTTCGGCGCGACGGCTTCTTGGTCTCGATCATGTTCATCGCATGGCCCCTCTCGCCGGGCGGATGATATCGCCTGATCCGTTACGGGGGAAGTCACCTGCGGGGACCGCCTTGATCATCACGCCAGCCGCGCTATCCCCGCTGTCGTCAGGATGGAGGATGCATGGCGCAGGATCTGGAGATCGGCCGCGAAGGCCATGTCGGGCTGATCGAGATCGCGCGGCCGCCGCATAATTATTTCGACGTGAGTCTGATCCGCCAGATCGGCGATGCGCTGAAGGCGTTCGATCAGGACGGCGCGGTGCGCGCGGTGGTGCTGGCGGCGCAGGGCAAGGCCTTCTGCGCCGGGGCCGATTTCGGCGGCGAGGGCGCGTTCGAGGGCGACGACCTCGCCGCGCGCTTCGAGGCGCTCTACGCGGCCGGCGCCGAGCTTCTGCGCACCGCCAAGCCCTTCTTCGCCGCGGTGCAGGGGGCGGCGATTGGTGGCGGGTTGGGCCTCGCCTGCGTCGCCGATTTCCGCGTGGCCAGCCCGTCGAGCCGCTTCGCCGCCAATTTCGTGAAGATCGGTATCCACCAGGGCTTCGGCCTGTCGGTCACCCTGCCGCGCCTGGTCGGCGCGCAGCGCGCGGCCGAGCTGCTGATGACCGGCCGGCGCATCGGCGGCGAGGAGGCCCAGGCGATCGGGCTGGTCGACCGGCTGGTGCCCGAAGACCAATTGCGCGCCGCCGCCTTCGCTTTCGCCGACGAGATCGCGGTCAACGCCCCGCTCGCGGTGATCTCGGTGCGCGAGACCCTGCGAAACGGCCTGTTCGATCAAGCATGCGCGGTGATGAAGCGCGAACGTGAGGAACAGGCCCGGCTGCGGCGGACCCACGATGCCGAGGAAGGCATCAGGGCGGTGGCCGAACGGCGGGACGGCGACTTCATCGGCGCCTGACCGGAGCAAAGACCCAGGGGAGGGGAAAATGGACAAGACCCGGCTCGACGGACAGGTGGCGATCGTGACCGGCGGGGGCGGGGGTATCGGCCGCGGCATCGCGCTGGCGCTCGCCGCCAAGGGGGCCAGGATCGTGATCGCCGAGATCATCCCCGCGCGCGGCGAGGAAGTGGCGGCGCGGGTCGCCGAGCTGGGCTCCGAAGCGCTCAACCACAGCGTCGACATGATGGACAGCGACGGCGTCCGCGCGATGGTCGCCGCTGCCGATGCGCGCTTCGGCCGGGTCGACATCCTCGTCAACAATGTCGGCGGGGTCGCGGGGCGGCCCTTCCTCGAACAGTCGGAGCGGAGCTGGCGACGCCATATCGACATCAACCTCGTCAGCATGTTCGCCGCCACCCATGCCGCCGCGCCGATCATGATCCGCGGTGGGCGGGGCGGGGCGATCCTCAACGTCACCAGCATCGAGGCCGAGCGCGCCGCGCCCACCTTCGCGGTCTATGCGGCGTGCAAGGCGGGGATGGTGAGCTTCACCCGCACCATGGCGCTGGAGCTGTCCGAGCATCGTATCCGCGTGAACGCGATCGCGCCCGACCACACGATCTCGCCCGGCCTGATGGGCAATCCGCCGCTCGAGCCGGTCGACGAGGGCACATGGATGGTCCGCTCCGATGAGCAGATCGACGCCACCAACCGCGCCATCCCGCTGCTCCGCGAGGGCATCCCCGAGGAATGCGGCGACGCGGCGGTCTATCTCTGCTCGCCGATGTCGGATTATGTGACCGGGGTGGTCCTGCCCGTCGACGGCGGCACGCGGGCTTCCTCGGGCTGGGTGCGGATGCCCGCGGGCGGGTGGACGCTCAACCAGGGGATGAAGACGTCGCGGTGATCCGCTGGCAAGCGTCGCTCCGGCGGAGGCCGGAGCCGGCACCGGTTCTTGCGGCTAGCTGGTCGCGTTCAGCGTGGCGGCTCCGGCCTCCGCCGGAGCGACGCTAGTGTGTCGGGTGATCCTCACCCCCGATAATGCCGCCAGTCGCGCGTGAACCAGCTGCTCAGGGTCACCCGGTCCCCGCCCGCGATCGCCTTCACCCCATGGGTGGCGCGCTCGTCGCTGGGGTAGAAGACCACCGAGCCGCGCTTGGGCGCGCTGTCATAATAGCCGCCATGTTCGGTGCGGATGAAGGTCTCGCCGCCCTGATAATCGTCGTTGCAATAGGTGACGGCCGAGAAGTGGCGGTAGAACATCGCCTCCTCGTCGCCGGGATAGCCGTCGTCCTTATGCTCGGCCATGCTCTTGCCGGGGCGCCAACGCACCAGGTCGGTGAAATGCGGGTAGACGATCTGGCCGAAGCAGGCGGCGATCAGCTGGCAGAGCAGGATGCGATAGGCGCCCACCTGCTGGCGCAATTCCTCGTCGCGCCAATGATCATAGGCAAAGGTGTCGCTGTCCATCCAGGGCAGCTTGCTCGCGTCGAACTGGCCATCGGGCTTGGCGGTGTGGGCGAAGGACAGCGCACACAGCCGCTCGCATAGCGATTGCGACAGCGCCCCGTCGAAACGGTGGATATGCGCCGATCCGGTCTCGATCTTCTGCACGGCTGGCGGCTCCCTTGATGCCCGATGACGGGCATAGCGGCGGCGTTCGATTTGTGGAGTCCCCAGCCATCGTCAGGGCGATGCGCTCCTCCCGTGGCTTGACCCGTCTCATCGGCTTTATGATATATGATGTATCATAAGAATGGAGGGATGACCGGTGGCGAAGCGCGCGGGGCTGAATGGGGTGGTGGCGGTCCTGCTGTGCGGGTCGGGGGCGGCGCTGGTCGCCCAATCCCCGGCTATTCAGTCCGTCGCTCCGCCGCCGGGGATCGGCGCGGCGGCGGACTGGGCCAATCATGGCGGCGGCGCCGACGAGGCGGGCTATAGCCGCCTCGACGCGATCACCAGCCGTAATGTCGGCAAGCTCGGCCTCGCCTGGTCGCTCGACCTGCCCGGAGAGGTGAGCCTGGAGGCGACCCCGCTGGCGGTGGACGGCGTCCTCTATTTCTCGGGCAGCTATTCGGCGGTCTATGCGGTCGAGGCCGCGACGGGAAAGCTGCTGTGGCGCTATGATCCCGAGATCTGGCGGGTGAACCCCAACAAGCAGGGGCAGGGGCTCGGCGTCAATCGCGGCGTGGCCTATGACAATGGCAAGGTCTTCGTCGGCGTGCTCGACGGCCGGCTGGTCGCGCTCGATGCGAAGACCGGCAAGGAGGTCTGGACCGCCAACACCCTGCCGCCCAACACCTTCCACAGCATTACCGGCGCACCGCGCACCTTCAACGGCAAGGTGATCATCGGCAATGGCGGCGCCGACATCGGCCAGCGTGGCTTCGTCACCGCCTATGACCAGGCGACCGGTAAGCAGCTCTGGCGCTTCTTCACCGCCCCAGGCAGCCCCGAGGAGAATAAGGGCGATGCCACGATGGAGATGGCCGCCAAGACCTGGAATGGGTCGTACTGGAAGCGCGGGACGGGCGGCACGGTGTGGAACGGGATCACCTTCGATCCCGAGCTGAACCGCATCTATCTCGGCACCGGCAATGCCGGACCCTATAATCCCGAGCTGCGCAGCCCGGGCGGCGGCGACAATCTGTTCATCGCCTCGATTGTCGCGCTCGATGCCGATAGCGGAAAATATATCTGGCATTATCAAGAGAATCCGGGCGAGTCCTGGGATTATAAGGCAACCATGAACATGGTCGCCGCGACGATCCCGGTCGACGGCAAGCCGCGCAAGGTGCTGATGCAGGCGCCCACCAACGGCTTTTTCTATGTGCTCGATCGCGAGACGGGAAAGCTGATCTCGGCCGAGAAGATCGGCAAGGTCACCTGGGCCGAGCGGATCGACCTTGCCACCGGCCGTCCGGTCGAGGCGCCCGGCATCCGCTACCAGAGCGCGGACTCGATCCAATATCCCAGCATGCTCGGCGCGCATAACTGGCAGGCGATGGCCTACAGCCCGGCCAACGGGCTCGTCTACATCCCCTATATGCAGATGGGAGCCAAATATTCCAAATCTCTGAAACCAGGGGATTTCTCTTATTCCGGAACCAGCATCAGCTTCCACCGCGAAGGGCCCGAGGACGGCACCGGCGCGCTGCTCGCCTGGGACCCGGTGGCACAGAAGCTGCGCTGGAAGGCGCCGCGCGCGCATATGTGGAATGGCGGCGCGCTGGCGACCGCGGGCAATCTCGTCTTCCAGGGCACCGCCGACGGCTGGTTCGGCGCGCTCGATGCGACCAGCGGCAAGCCGCTGTGGCGCTTCAACGCCGGGCTGGGGATCATCTCGGCGCCGATCAGCTATGCGGCGAACGGTCAGCAATATGTCTCGGTGCTGGTCGGCTGGGGCGGGACGACGGCGGCGGCAAGCGAGGTGCTCAATGTCGGCTGGAAATATGGCGCCCAGCCGCGCCGCCTGCTCACCTTCGCGATCGGCGGCAAGCGGAAGCTGGCGCCGTCGCCGGGGCCCGACATGAAGGTTCACGCGGTCGACGACCCGTCGATCATCCTCGACGAGGCCGATGTCGCGGCGGGCAAGGGGCTCCATTTCATGTGCGGCGCCTGCCACGGCATGGACTTCAAGGGGGCGGGGGCGCCGGGCCCCGACCTGCGCGAGTCCCAGCTGGCGCTGTCGAAAGACGCCTTCTGGCAGGTCGTCCATGATGGCGCGCTCGCGCCCAACGGCATGCCCAAATTCGCGATGCTGCCGCGCAAGGCGGTCGACCAGATCTGGTCCTACCTCCGCGCCACCTCGCGCGAGGCGCTCGGCACCCGCAAACCGTCCGAACCCAGCGCCGGCTCACAGTTCTGAAATAAATCGAATAACCAGAGAAAGGTCATTGAAAATGCGTGGATTGATTCTCGCTGTTGCGATCGTCGTGGCGGCGCCTGCGCTCGCCGCCGGCAAACATTACACGACCGCCGACACTGACATCGGCACCCTGCTCGACGACGCTGCCGCGCGCGCCGTGGTCGATAAATATATGCCCGATTTCTCGACCAACCCGCAGACCTCGATGGCGCGGCCGATGACCCTGAAGGGCATCCAGAGCTACGCGCCCGACCAGATCACCGACGCGGTGCTGGCGAAGATCGACGCCGATCTCGCGAAGCTGCCGGCGAAGTAGGAAGGTCCAGTTCCTCCCTATCGCGCAGCGATGGGGAGGGGGACCATGCAAAGCATGGTGGAGGGGTCTGCAACCTCTCCACCTTCGGAACTTCGGTCGTCGAAAACCCCTCCACCACTCGCTGCGCGAGCGGTCCCCCTCCCCACGGCTGCGCCGTGGGGAGGATCTTTACAGGTTCACCATCGCCAGTCTGGTCTGCTCATAGCGTTCCCCCTGCACCGCATCGGCGGGGATCGCCGTCTCGATCGCGGCCATGTCGTCGGCGCTCAGCGCCAGATCGGCGGCGGCCATATTCTCCTCCAGCCGGTGGAGCTTCGACGTCGCCGGGATCGGCACGATGTCGTCACCCCTGTGGAGCAGCCAGGCGAGCGCCAGCTGGGCGGCGGTGCAGCCCTTGTCCGCCGCCAGCGCCTGGAAGCGCTCGGCGAGGCGGCGATTGGCTTCCAGCGCCTCGCCCTGCCAGCGCGGCATCGCGCGGCGATAATCGCCCTCGGGGAGCTGCGACAGGTCGGTCGCCGAGCCCGCCAGGAAGCCGCGGCCGAGCGGGCTATAGGGGACATAGCCGATCCCCAGTTCGCGGCAGACGGGCAGGGTGGTCGTCTCGGGATGGCGCGACCATAGCGAATATTCGCTCTCGACCACCGAGACGGGGTGGACGGCATGGGCGCGACGGATCGTCTCCGGCCCCGCCTCGCACAGGCCCAGGAAGCGCACCTTGCCCTCGCGCACCAGATCGCCGACCGTGCCGGCGACATCCTCGATCGGCACATTGGGGTCGACGCGATGCTGGTAGAGCAGGTCGATCGTCTCGACGCCCAGCCGCTGCAGCGATCCTTCGCAGGCCTGGCGGATGCGTTCGGGCCGGCTGTCGAGGCCGAGCGGCACCTTCGTGCCCGGCGGCAGATCATAGCCGAATTTGGTGCCGATCATCACCCGGCCGCGAAAGGGTTTCAGCGCCGCGCCCACCTCGATCTCGTTCTGGAAGGGGCCATAGGCCTCGGCGGTGTCGAAGAAGGTGACGCCCAATTCCACAGCGCGGGGCAGCAGCCTGGCGACCAGCCCTTCCTCCAGACCCACGGCCGCCTGCGCGCTGGGCAGGCAGCCGAAGCCGAGCGCCGAGACCTCGAGCCCCTGGGTTCCCAGCGTGCGCTTGTGCATCAGGCTTCTCCGGTCGCGGGTTTCGGGGACAGCGCCAGCGGTTCGGGGCGTGGTGCCTCGGGCGTTTCCTACCCGTCGAAGGCGGGATAGCGGCCGAGAAAGGCGAACAGCAGCGCGGTGACGAGGAAGGCGGGGACGATGCCGATCAGGAAGGCGTCATAGCTGCGGGTGACGTCGTAGATATGGTTGGCCAGCATCGGCGCGAGGCCGTTGGCGAACAGCATCATCCCGTTGATCGCGCCGAACAGGGTGCCGAAGGCGCGCATCCCGAAATGGCGGCTCGCCAGATAGGCGCAGGCGTCGAGCTCGGTGCCGGCGGCGAGGCCCAGGATGAACGCCGCCGCCATCGCCGCTTCGGTCGAGGCCGGCATCGCCAGCAGCAGCACCGAGGTCAGGATCGGTACCAGCACCGCGCCACCGGCGACGAGGCGGGCGTCGAAGCGGTCGAGCAGCAGCCCGCCACCCAGTCGCCCCACCAGCGAGCCGAGGCCCACCAGACCCGCGATCCCCGCCGCCTGGGTGGTATCGAAGCCATGCGCGACGAGGATCGGGAAGGCGTTGGTGGTCAGCCCGTTGATCGCGACCGAATAGATGATCGTGGCGATGGCGAGCTTCAGGAAGGCGGCCGAACGGAAGCCCTCGCGCGCCGTCATCCCCGCGACGACGGGGGTGGTCAGGCTTTGGTTGGCCTTGCCCTTGTCGTCGAGCGGGCTGCGGAAGAAGATCCAGGCGAGCGGATAGACGATCGCGAAGATGATCAGCGCCAGCCCCACATAGGCGCCGCGCCAGCCATGCTGACCGATCAGCCATTGGGTGATGGCGGGGATGAACATGCCACCGATGCTGGTGCCGCACAGCGCCACGGCCAGCGCGGTGCCGCGATTCTTCGTGAAGACGCTGCTGATCGCCGCGGTCCAGATCGCCGGCAGCACCGTCATCGCGGCGAGGCCGAGCAGCGCCCAGCGCACCCACCAGGAGACCAGGTCGTGCGCGGTCGAGAGGAAGGCGAAGGCCGCGCAGAACAAGGGGATGCCGACCAGCGCGATCCGGCGCGGGCCGATCCTGTCGCAGACCACCCCGGTCATCGGCGCCACCACCAGCGCGATCATCGCGATGATCACGGCGCCGCTGGTGATCTCGGCCCGGCTCCAGCCGAAGGCCCGTTCCAGCGGGGCGATCAGCACACCCAGCGAATAGCCATACATCGAGCAGAGCATGATGCCGAAGGTGCAAGGCAGCAGCAGCGTGCCGTGCCGACGCCATTCCCCGGACGATATCGCGCCTGCCATTCGCATCCCTCTCTCTGCCGCCCGCGGTTCCGGGCCCCGGCAGTCTTGGCCTTTTCCGGGATCGGCGCTTGATCGGGGGACCCTATCAGCGGTGCGAGAGCGCGTCGACGCGGGCCTGTGGACGCGCGTTCAGCGAAGGTGGCTTTACAGGCCGAAGGCTTTCATGACGGCATCGATCGTACCTTCGATGCCGTGCCGGACCTCGCCATCCTTGCGGGTCGACATCGGCGCTTCCTCGATGATCAGCATGCCGGCGCCGGCCTGGACCCGATCCTTGAGCAATTGCTCGCGGCCGAGGAAATAGGGCCAGAAGGTCTCGGTGCGCGTGACCGAATAAGCGAGATCGGCGGAGAAGCCGACCAACTGGTCCTGTCCGAAGACGCGGCCCTGCTCGGCGGCCTCGACCCGGATGCCGCGCCCGCCCTTCAGCACCAGCCGCACCGGCCCGTGGAAGATCAGATAGCGGAATTGCAGGGTCAGCCAGGCGTTGAGCGAGCCGAGCCGCCACTGGCTGGTAACGTGCAGGGGGCGTCCGATCGGCTGCGCCACCGCCGCCAAGGCGCGCGGCTGCAGCACGCAGGACGCGCCCTCGGGCAGGGTCAGCACCGTCACCTCGGAAAAGGGATCGCGCACCGCCGAGATCGTCGTCGCCTGCCCGTCGCCTCGTATATGGGTGAGGAAGGTGAGCCCGGTGACGAGGCTGGTGAGCGGATGGCGCCGGTCGAGCAGCCATTGGGTGCGCTTGGCGCCCGCCTCGCTGCTGGTCTGGAGATAGTCCTGGCGGACGAGCAACTCCTCGCCGGTCTCCAGCCGGATCGTCACCGATGTCGCCGAGCGCGGGGCAGGGGGGATGTCGGCGCCGCGCCCGCCGGGCACCGTCAGCCGGATCGACGGCCGCCGCATCGCGATCGGCGCCAGCACGAAGAAGCAGAGCAGGCGGATCAGATAGGGCGTCGCCAGGATCAGCAGCAGCGCGATCGCCGCCTGGCGGAGCAGCCGGTCGAGATGGACGCGCTCGGCCCAGACCTTGGCGCGCGCGGTGAGGCTGCCGCTCCATTCCACCCCGGCACGCTCGGCCTCGGCGACGAGCGTGGCGCGCAACGGGGCGGCGCGCTGCTCGAAGGCGGCGGCGCTCAGTTCCAGCGCGCGTTCGGCCCTGGCGCGTTCGACCTGGGCCAGCCGGTCGATCTCGACGAGGCGATCATGGTGGAGCCGCGCCTGATCGGCCTGCTGGCAGAGGAACTGGCTCTGGCGGGCCAGTGCGCGATGCTCCTCGCTGTCGAACCAACTGCGCAGCCGCCAGCGCCAGCGATCCTCGAAGGCCTGCTGCGCCCGGCGCGCCTCGGCGCAGCGCGCGGCGGTCTGCGCCATCCGCGCCGCCTGTTGCTGGACGTTGGAGAGCGCACCGATCGTCTGCGCGTCGGCGAGGGCGAGCGCGCGTGCCTGTGCCAGCGCATCCAGTTCGGCATCGATCGCGGCGATCCTGAGCTTCAGGCGCTGTGTGGCGAGCACCGCCTCGGATCCCTTGAGCGCTACCGCCCAGGTCGGTCCCGCCGCCTGCACCTGCTGGTCGAGGCCTGCGCGCTCCCGTCGCAGAGCGGCGGCCTGCGTGTCGATCGCCGCCACGCTCTGCCCGCGCAGCGCGGCCGCGCGGTCGCGCCAGGCCTTGGCCGCCGAGTCGATCTCGGCACCGAAGCGGCGTGAGGCGTCGTCGAGCGCGGAAAAGCGCGTCTCGGCGCGGCGGGCGCCGCCCAGTTCGGTCTTCGCCCAGGGCAGCACGAAGGTGGCCACGCCGATCGCCACGACGAGCATCGCGTAGAGCAGAACCTTGCGGCCCAGCCATGTCAGGAGGCGCCCCAGCCCGTTCAATCCATCCCGCCTGCGAAAAAGCCGATCATGCCAGAGAGATAGGCGATCCGAAGCGCTTTTGCAGCGCCCTCCGGCGATGGGCGATATCGGGCCTTCTACGTAGGAAAAACTGCCGGAACCGCGTAGTTATACCTAGAAAAAACTCACGCTTTTTCAACAAATTACGGAGATATTTTGAGCGAAGGATATCGCCCAGGACACCACCCATGAACCGCTTTCTCGCTCTGTCCATTCCCCGCAAGCTCACCGTCGCTTTCGCCGGAATCCTGCTCATTTTCGTGACCGCCAGTGCCGCCACCTTCGCCTGCTTCTGGGCGATGGGCGCGGCCGCCGACAAGAATGAGGCGAGCCAGAAGGTCTCGCATCATGGCCGGCAGATGCTGTTCACGATGATCGAGCAGCAAAATGCCGTGCGAGGCTTCATCACCTCGGGGGACGAAGCTTTCGTCGAGACCTATCGGACCAACCGCAAGGCGTTCGACGAGGCCGCGGCCGAGTTCAAGCGGCTCACCAAGCTGCCCGAGCAGCGCGAGCGCGCCGAGCGGCTGCAGGGTGCGGCGAATGAATGGCACAAGGTGCAGGCCGAACCGCAGATCGCGCTCGCTCGCGATCCGGCGACCCGCGCCCAGGCGCATGCGATGACCGGCAAGCTCAAGCTCACCAAAATCCGGGGTCTGGCGCAGGAGATCAACAGCGCCCAGGAAGCGCTAATCGCCGAGCGTTCGGCTGCCCAGGACACCGCCTCGCTGGTCGGTTCGATCCTGCTGGTGGTCAGCGCCCTCATCGCGGCCGCCTCGGCCGCCGGCTTCGGCGTGCTGCTGGCGCGGACGATCGCCCGGCCCGTCACCGACATGACCGGCGCGATGCTCGAACTGTCGCAGGGCAACAACCGGGTCGCGATCCCCGGCACCGACCGCGTCGACGAGATCGGCGACATGGCCAAGGCGGTGCAGGTGTTCCGCGACACCGCGATCGCCAAGGAAAAGGCCGACGCCGAGCAGAAGCTGGCGGTGAATCAGGTCGCCTCGGGCCTGGGTTCGCTGGCCGATGGCGATCTCTCGGCGCGGCTGGGCGGGCTGCCGGTCGACTATGCGCAGATCGAACGCGACTTCAACGCGGCGGTCCAGGCGCTCGGCACCGCGCTGGAGGCAGTGGCGCAGAGCAGCCACCTGATCAGCGCCAGCGCTGACGAAGTCAGCGGCGCCGCCGACGATCTGGCGATCCGCACCAACCATCAGGCCGCCAATCTCGAGGAGACCGCCGCCGCGGTGCACGAGATCACGACGACGGTGAACCACACCGCCGCCGGCACCGCGACCGCGGAGAAGGCGGTCCGCTCGACCCGCGAGGATACCGAGCGGGGCGGTGAGGTGGTCGAGCGGGCGATCGCGGCGATGGGCGAGATCGAGACCTCGTCGCACCAGATTGCCGCCATCCTCAACGTCATCGACGGCATCGCCTTCCAGACCAACCTGCTCGCGCTCAACGCCGCGGTCGAGGCCGCGCGCGCCGGTGAGGCGGGCAAGGGCTTCGCGGTGGTCGCTTCCGAAGTGCGCGTCCTGGCGCTGCGCTCGGCCGAGGCCGCCAGCGACATCAAGGCCAAGATCAACGTCAGTGCCGATCATGTGAAGACCGGCGTGGGCCTGGTCGCCGAGACCGGCCAGGCGCTGCAGCGGATCAGCGAGCGCGTGCACGAGATCGACGGCCTGATCGCCTCGATCAGCCATTCGGCAGAGCAGCAGTCCTCCGCGCTCCAGCAGGTCAACGCGGCGGTGGGCGACATGAACATGTCGACCCAGCAGAACGCCGCGATGGTCGAGGAAAGCACCGCCGCCGCGCGCAGCATGTCGGACGAGGCCCGAGCGCTGACCCGCCAAGTGTCGCGCTTCCGCCTGCCGGAGCAGGGCGCTGCGAGCCGGTCGCCGGTTGGCTCGGCCGGGTGGAGCAAGGCCGCGATGGCGGCCTGACAAGCTCTGGATGTCGAGAAATGGCGCACCCGAAGGGATTCGAACCCCTGGCCTCTGCCTTCGGAGGGCAGCGCTCTATCCAGCTGAGCTACGGGTGCGTTGAGGGCCGCTTAGCAAAGCGATCCGCGCGCCGCCACCCGGAAATGACGGTGGCGCTAAAATCCTGTGGAGGAACGTCGCGGCGAGCGTGATGCTTCTTTCGCTGGGATGACGGGAAGGGGATGGACGGAACTACTTCGGCGCGCCGGAGATCGGCTGGAACTGGCCCAGGCCGCAGGACGGGCCGGGGATGCCGGTGGAAGTGCGCAGCACGGTGATGATGTCGACCGAGCAGAGCTGCGACAGCGAGGTGGCGTAGCTGAACGATTCCTCGAACCCCAGGCCGTTGCAGGCATAGGGCAGCTTGTTGCGATAGACCTTGTTGCCCGAGGTGTAGAAGTCGATCGTCTGGTCGTCGCGCACCCGCGTGTAGCGGATCGAGCGGAGGTTGAGGCAGCGCACCGCCTCGCCGGCGGGCTTGATCTTCGCCTCCTGCTCGGGCTTCAGCGGGCGGGCATCGCCCGTCATCGCCACCGAGGCCGCGATCATCGCCAGGGCGGCTGCGAACATCTTCCTCATCGCCACTCTCCTTCCGCTCGCTATCATATACCGCGATTTCGCGCGCGCGGTTGCACTTTCAGAGACGATGTCAGGCGGCCGCCGCCTTGGGGGCGGGCGTCTTCGGCTTGAAGCCGCACAGATCCTCTACCGGGCAGCGCCAGCATTCGGGCTTGCGCGCCTTGCAGATGTAGCGGCCGTGCAGGATCAGCCAGTGGTGCGCGCCCTGCAGGAAGGGCTTGGGCGTCACCTTCTCCAGCTTCAGCTCGACCTGGAGGACATTCTTGCCCGGCGCCAGGCCGGTGCGGTTCGAGACGCGGAAGATATGGGTGTCCACCGCGATCGTCTCGGCGCCGAAGGCGGTGTTCATCACCACATTGGCGGTCTTGCGGCCGACGCCGGGAAGTTCCTCCAGCGCCTCGCGGCTCTGCGGCACCTCGCCATCATATTTGTCGACCAGGATCTGCGCGGCGGCGATGACGTTCTTGGCCTTGGTGTTGAACAGGCCGATCGTCTTGATGTGCTGCTTCAGCCCATCCTCGCCCAGCTCGAGCATCTGCTGCGGCGTGGTGACCTTGGCGAAGAGCGGGCCGGTGGCCTTGTTCACCCCCACGTCGGTCGCCTGCGCCGACAGCGCGACGGCGACGAGCAGGGTATAGGGATTCACATAGTTGAGCTCGGTCACCGGCGCCGGATCATTTTCGGCCAGCCGGCGATAGAATTCGAAGACGTCGGCCTTCTTCATAGGCCCAGCACGTCGCCCATCGCATAGCGACCGGCGGTGCGCCCCTTCATCCACAGGCAGGCCTTCACCGCGCCCTTGGCGAAGATCGCCCGGCTCTCGGCGCGATGGCCCAGCTCGATCCGCTCGTCGTCGGCCGCGAACACCACCATATGGTCGCCCGCCACCGATCCGCCGCGCAAGCTGGCATAGCCGATCGTGCCGACCTCGCGGGGCTTGTCATTGCCATGGCCGATCCGGTCGAAGCGGTTGAGCGCCTCCGGGGTCGAGTTGCGCCCCGCCGCCGCCGCGTTGCCGAGCAGCAGCGCGGTGCCCGAGGGGGCGTCGACCTTGTGGCGATGGTGCATCTCGACGATCTCGATGTCCCAATCGTCGCCCAGCTTCGACGCCGCCTCGCGCACCAGATGGGCGAGCAGGTTCACGCCGAGCGAGGTGTTGGCCGACTGGAGCACGGCGAGCCCGCGCGCGGCGGCCTTGTCGATCAGCGTGTGATGGTCGGGCTGGAGCCCGGTCGTCCCGATCACGATCGGCACACCGGCGGCGAGCGCCGCTTCCAGATGGCCCGCGAGCGCGGCGGGAGCGGAGAAGTCGACCAGCACGTCGCTCGCCTTGGCCAGCGCGGCGGCGTCGGCGAAGTCGCCGAACACCGCGCCGCCCATGTCGACTCCGCCCGCCAGGCTCGCGCCCAGATCGGGGGCGGCCAGGGCGATCGCGCGGCCCATCCGTCCGTTCGCGCCCAGGATACCGATCACCGTCATCACATGCCCCTTCGTTCGTCGCGCGCTTCATGGGGGCGTCGCGCCGATCGTGCAAGAGTGGGCCTCCTAAGATGCTGGCATTCGGCGGTCCGACATGCTGACATGGGCGTGGAGGAGCGCGTTGAAGAGGATGACGGCGATGGCCGACCCCGACTGGATGTTTTCGCTGGAGGATGCGCTGGCCGAGCTGCCCGAGCAGGGCCGCCGCTTCGCCTATCCGATCAAACATGGCTCGATGCGCACCGGCCTCTATGCGCCGCGTGGCGAGGATGATCAGGCACCGCACGAGCAGGACGAGCTTTATATCGTCGCCTCGGGGACCGGCACCTTCGTGAAGAATGGCGAGAAGCGGCCGTTCAAGCCCGGCGACGCGATCTTCGTCGAGGCGCACGCCTTCCACCATTTCGAGGATTTCGGCGAGGATTTCGTGACCTGGGTGATCTTCTGGGGGCCGAAGGGGGGCGAATGAAGGCTGGTTTCGCGTGTGCGTTGCTGATGATCGTCCCGGCCGCCGCCGATGCGGAGATTTTGACGACGGCGTTCGACGACATCCCCAATATCCGCTTCGAATATTATGACGTGGAGGGGACGACCCCGCGCGAAATCTACAATTCGATGCGCGCCCGCTCGCCCTATTCGGGTGACGGCGTCGCCAACACGATCTGGAACATCCGCACCGGCTGGCGGCAGACCCGGCGCGGATCGACCTGCGTGGTGGCCGACCCGATGGCCAGCCTGACGATCATCGTGCAGCTGCCCCGCCTCGCCAGCGAGGCGGTGACCCGCCAGGGACTGATCTTCTGGCAAAGGGTGCGCGGCGGGCTGGAGGAGCATGAGGCGGGCCATGCCCGCATCGCCTGGGAGCATCGCCACGATTTCTTGGAGGCCGCGCGCGACGCCAGTTGCGGCTCGATCAAGGCGGTGGCGGCGAAGACCCAGGCGCGGATCGAGGAAATCCAGGAAGACTATGACCGCCGCACACGGCACGGACTGACCCAGATACCGCCGCCCGGGAGCAATGAATGACCGACATCCGAAACATCGTCATCCTCACCGGCGCCGGCATCTCCGCCGAGAGCGGGCTCGGTACCTTTCGCGGCCCCGGCGGGCTGTGGGAGGGGCAGCGGGTCGAGGACATCTGTACGCCCGAGGCGCTGGCGCGGAACCGCGACCTGGTGCTCGACTTCTACGACCAGCGGCGCGCAGCGCTCGGCACGGTGGTGCCCAATCCGGCGCATGACGCGCTCGCCCGGCTCGACCGCGAATGGAAGGGCGGGCTGCTGATCGTCACCCAGAATGTCGACGATCTCCATGAGCGGGCGGGCGCGAAGCGGATGCTCCACATGCATGGCGAACTGATGTCGGCGCTGTGCGAGAGTTGCGGGGAGCGGGCCTCTTACGGCGGGAGCATGCTCGACGGCACCGAGTGCGGGGCCTGCGGGGCGACGGACCAGCTCCGGCCCGACATCGTCTTCTTTGGTGAGATGCCTTATGAGATGGAGCTGATCGACCGCGAGTTGAGCCGCGCCGACCTGTTCGTCTCGATCGGCACCTCGGGCGCGGTCTACCCCGCCGCGGGCTTCGTCCAGTCCGCGCGCTACAATGGGGTCCAGACGCTGGAGCTCAACCTCGATCCGTCGGGCGGCAGCCACTTCTTCCACGAGAGCCGGCTGGGCCCGGCGAGCGAGCTGGTGCCGGCCTGGGTGGACGAGGTGCTGGCGCCGTGATTCCCCCTCCCTTGTAGGG
>CAUTRN010000076.1:0-19183 GCA_963540925.1 uncultured Sphingomonadaceae bacterium | reverse complement strand
ATCGCTGGCCCAAATCCTTAGCGTAGGATTCCGCCCCCTCCCGCAAACGCCCCCTGTGATGCTGGCGATGCGCGATGTGGGGCCGGAGGGGTTCGGGAAGAAAAACCGGGGCTGGAACAGCACCGAGCTGTTGAAGGACTGGCGCGAGGCGTGGAGCGCGCACGTCAACGAGCGCATGGCCGAGCTGGGGCTTGAAGGGCGGATCGACCATCGCTCCTATGAGGCGCAGGGGATCGCGCTGGAGCCGCAGCACAAGATCGGCCCGGCAGCATCGCGCAGACCGGAGCAGGGGCTTGAGGCCGAGCGGATCGAGGATCACGCGCGCATCGCCCGCGACAATGGCGAGAAGATCATCGCCAACCCGTCGATCGCGCTGGACGCGATCACCCGGCAGCAGGCGACGTTCACCACCCGCGACCTGGCCGTGTTCGCGTTCCGGCACAGCGACGGCAAGGAGCAGTTCGACCAGGTGATGACCGCGGTGCGCGCCAGCCCCGAGCTGGTCGCGTTGGGGAAGGACGGACGCGACCAGGAGCGGTTCACGTCGCGCGACATGATCGCGGTGGAGGCCCGGCTCGAGCGCAGCGCCGGCGCGCTGGCGGCGCGCGACGGTCACGGCATCGCCGATCGCCAGCGTGACGCCGCGATCGGCGCGGCCCAGGGCAGGGGGCTCGTCTTGTCGGCCGAGCAGCGCGACGCCCTCGACCATATCACCGGCCGCAAGGGGCTGGCGTCGGTCGTCGGCTACGCCGGCAGCGGCAAATCCGCGATGTTGGGCGTCGCGCGCGAGGCTTGGGAGCGGCAGGGCTACCAGGTGCGCGGTGCGGCCTTGTCGGGGATCGCGGCCGAGAACCTTGAGGGCGGGTCCGGCATCCAGTCCCGCACCCTCGCCAGCCTTGAGCACGCATGGGGGCAGGGGCGCGAGCAGCTAGGCCCGCGTGACGTGCTGGTGGTGGACGAGGCGGGCATGATCGGCTCGCGCCAGATGGAGCGGGTGTTGAGCCAGGCGCGTGACGCCGGGGCCAAGATCACCGAGATTCGCCGGCAGCGCGAGGATTGGCAGCGCGACGCCACCCGCGCGCTGGCGACCGGGCGCACCGGCGAGGCGATCCACGCCTATGACGGCAAGGGCATGGTCCACGCGGCCGACACGCGCGAGCAGGCGCGGGGCGAGCTGGTCGATGGCTGGGATCGGCAGCGCCAGGCCGAACCGGGCAAATCCCGCATCATCCTCACCCACACCAACGCCGAGGTCCGCGAGCTGAACGAGGAAGCGCGCGGCCGACTTCGCGCGACCGGCGACCTTGGCGACGACGTGACGTTCAGCGCCGACCGGGGGACGCGCGCGTTCGCGCGCGGCGACCGCCTGATGTTCCTGCGGAACGAGCGGTCGCTAGGGGTGAAGAACGGCACGCTTGGCACGATCGAGCAGGTATCGGCCGAGGGGATGAAGGTTCGGCTCGACAGCGGCGCGCGGGTCGCGTTCGACGCAAAGGACTATGCCGCGGTCGATCACGGCTACGCCGCCACTTTCCATAAGGCGCAGGGCGTGACCGTCGATCACGCCCACGTCCTCGCCACCCCCGGCATGGACCGCCACAGCGCCTATGTCGGCATGTCGCGGCATCGTGATGACGTGCAGCTCCATTACGGGCGCGACGACTTCGCCGACCAGTGCCAGCTCGTCCGCGCCATGTCGCGCGACCGGGGCAAGGACATGGCCGGCGACTATGCGCGGCCCGAGCAGGACCAGGCCCGTGCGTTCGCCGATCGGCGCGAGATCCGGTTCCCGGAACTCGCGCGTCAGGTGGCGGAGAAGGTGCGCGACAAGGCCAGGGGCATGTTCGCCGGGTTCCGGCCGAAACCGACGTCGGAAAAAACGACGTCGCCGGAGCGCATCGCGGCCGATCGGCCGCTGGCGCCCTCGCAGGCCCGTGCGATCGAACGCTATGGGCGCGCCGCGGCCGATATAGGCCGGATGCGGGAGAAGGGGTTGCCGGTGCTGGCGCACCAGGAACAGGCGCTGGCGAAGGCGGGCGACGCGCTCGACCAGGTGCGACCGAATGGCGCGCGCGACCTCGCCAGCGCGATCGAGCGCGACCCCCAGCTCGCACGCGCCGCGGCCGAAGGGAACACGGGCGGCGCGGCGAAGGCGATGGAGGTAGAGCGCTAGGTCCGTATCGACCCGGAGAAGCGTGCGGGGCGCTTCGTGGAGCAGTGGCAGGACATGAAGGCGGCGCGGGCCAGTATGGAGCGCGCCGGCGACCGCGCGGGCGCGGAGAAGCTCGGCAAGCGCATGGAGAGCATCGCGGGCGGGTTGCATCGCGACCCGCAGCTCGAATCCGCCTTGAAGCGGCACGCGCCCGAGCTGGCGTTGAACATGGAGCGGGGCCGGTCGATCGGGCAGGAGCTGGCGCAGTCGGTCGGACAAGGCCGCGACCGCGATCGTGGCATGAGCCGGTAAGGGGGACGGGTGACGGACGGGGACGATCAGGGCGGAACCGACGCGGCCGAGGCGTTCGAGGCCATGCGTGGCGAGCTGGCGCTGTTGCGCCGCGCCGTGGAGGGTCTGGCGGCCGAGCGCGGCGCGATCGACGTTCCCGACTACACCGAGACGTTAGGGCGGATGCAGCAGGGCGTGGACGCCACGGCCGCCCGCGTCGCGCTCATCAACGACGTGATCGTGCGGAGTCCGGCGCTGGCGATGACGCCGGAGCAGATGGCGCAACGGATCGCCGCGGTGGGCAACGCCGCCCGGCGCGAGGATCAGGCGGCGCTCGCCAAGGCGGGCGAGGACAAGGCCCGCGTCATGGCCGAGCTTCGCGCCATCGCCGGGTCCGCATGGACACGCGCCGACCAGAGAAACCGGCAGCTATGGTTCGCCTTGGGCGGGGTAGCGGCCGGCATCCTCGCATGGGCGATCGTGCCGGGCCTCGTCGCGCGCGAGCTCGCGCCGGCGAGCTGGCGATGGCCCGAGCGCATGGCGGCGCGGACGCTTGACATGCCCCGTTGGGAGGCAGGTCAGCGGATGATGCAGAGCGCCGACGCCGCACAGTTCCGCGCGATCGTCGCGGCCGACAAGATCGTGACGGCCAATCGTGAAACGATCGAGGGTTGCAGCAAAGCGGCGAATCGGGCGCGTGCCACAGTGCGATGCACAATTAAGGTCGCCCCGTAGTGGCCGCGTATCTATTCCGCCAAGCAATTGACAATAGACAATCCGGCCCGGTCCTCACCGTGGCACGCTTGGGCGGGTCCAATTAGAGGTCGGCGCATGGCTTCACGATCAGGCAATCAATACTAAGCGTCGTTAACCATCTTCTAATGCTTACAGTGCGATCATACAGATGCGATAGAAGTCGCACCGGGGTGAATATGAGCAGCATCTCCATCAACGACGTTATGGCCCTGCGGAACGCCGTCCTCGACAAGAACGCGGCGCTTCGGAATATAGCGAGCAACCCGAATTCTGTCGCCGTTTCCGCGGCTGCGAGAGGAGCGGCTTTTGACGCAGCGATGAACACCGCGCTGGGAACGGTGGATAGCCCAAATTCCGTCTCAGGGGTGAGCGGAGCGGCGGGCGTGTCGCAGCCAGGACACGCGGAGCCAGGCGGCTTCGCCTCTACTTTTCAGACGCAGCTTCAAAAAATTAACGCGATCAATGCGCGCGCTGGTGCTTTGACGGTCGCCTACGAACGCGGGGACGAAACCGACATTGCGAAGGTAATGCTCGCGCGGCAGGAGTCCTCGATCGCATTCGAGGCAACGTTGCAAGTTCGTAATAAAGTGCTTTCGGCCTACAAGGACATCATGAGTATGCCGGTCTAGCGCAATCTGCCGAAAGCACATCGCCTTGTCGCTAATCCGGTGCTGCGAAAAACGTTCGCACGCCAGCCCCCGCCTGCGTCCGTCAGCTGCCCTTCGGTTTCCGAGCGCTGTTGTGCATGGACACGATCTTCCATCCTCCGTTCACCTTTTTCAGCACGCTTGTGGCGACGCCGAGTCTTTCGGCGGCCTCGCCGGTTCTTGGCTCGATTCGGTAACGGTAGGTCTCGGTCGCAAGGGCAACCGACCCTTCGAAGCGGACGTCGACCTTGTAGTCGGAGAAGCGGAACGATTTGAACTGCCGCAGCTCGGGACCAAGATGATGGGCGAGGTAGGTGGCGTAGGTTCCTTCAGGGCTTCCTGTCTCGAAGACCCGCGCGTCAATCGTAAACAGTTTTTCGGTTCCAGCGACGTCAAGCTTCTCGATCGCGTTTTTGTACCGTGAGAGCACAGCCTCCACGGCCCGTGTATCGGCATCGCGGGCGACCGGCTGAGCCCACGCCACAACAGGCACGGCGATCGACATGAGCATAATCGTTTTCACGCCGGTGTTCATTCATGATCTCCCAAATAGACTGTCCGGCTTTAGGCTATCACCGCTTGATGCGATATGGAGCAGCCGACTGACCGTCAGGTCGCGAAATGGTCGAGGCTACCGTGTACTAAATAGCCCTTAGCCAACTTTGGATGGCAAGCACGATGGTCACGGCTCACCATCAAACCGAGCATCCCCGCCGTTGTCACGTTATACCAAAAACTGAACAGATGCGGAACATCGCGGTCCGGTATGCTGAATCAAGAAGCTCGACGGTCACCGGCCAGGGGCTTAGGTCTTGGTTCAGCGAATGGGGATCACACCGACAATATGGCCACGCAACCCGACCAAATTACTACCGGAGAGGATCACGGTGGCCTCGTTCGTCGTCTTATTGCCCGTTGGCGTGACGATCCTGGCGCAACCTACCGAAGCTGGTTTCTGTGGGACGAACGGTTGAAAAACTTCCGCTCGATCCGGCGTGGTATTGGCCAGGTCGTTGGTGAGATCGAGCGCGGCACGTTCGGCGTCGCCTACCGGGGATCGTCGCTCGAAACGGTCGTTCATTCCGTCGCCGAGCAGCGTCAAATTTTCAAAGGCGCTGACCATGCCTTTCTCTGGAAGCCGAAGCTCCGCATACCCGATATCTACGAAAACCCGGAGAACCAGCGGGCGTTCGGTCGCTTGCTCGACGCCTGTTCGTGTTGCGACACGGCCGAGGAAATTATTGGCCATATCCACACGATCGATCGCTTGAAGATCAAGGGGCTCGGGCCCGCGGTCGCCAACCTGCTCTATTTTCTTCACCCGACGCTGGTGCCGCCCTTCAACACCGCGATCGTCAAAGGCTACAACGCGCTGACCGGCTCGAAGGTGAAGCTCGGGAGCTGGGAGCATTTTCTGGCGATGCGGTCGGGTGTACTCGACTTGAACGATCGCCACCGCGACCTGCTATCGAACGACCTGGGTGCGATTGGCGGCTTGCTGTTCGACATCGGCTTCGATCGCTACCCGGCCCCTCCTCTCGATGTTAGCGGCGAGGCGCTGGCAAGTTGGGGACAACGGCTTGAGACGGCGCGCGAGGAGGCGCGCACGCTCAGCAAGGCGGCGCTACGCGAAGGCGAGAACGAGCGCACCCATACTGAAATCCAAGCATGGCTTCGCGATCTAGGACTCGCGCTCGGCTATGACGTGTGGATCGCATCGAACGACCGCAGCCGTGCCTTCAATGGATCGCCGTTGGGACATGGGTGCCTTGAGCACCTGCCCGCCTCCATCGCAACCTCGAAGGGGGCGGATTCCATCCGTCTAATCGACGTGCTGTGGCTTGAGCGCGGCGGCGATCACGTCGCGGCAGCGTTCGAGGTCGAGCATTCGACGTCGATCTACTCGGGCATTGTGCGCATGCTCGACTTGGCGCTGAGCGGCAGCGCCCTCCACGCGACCGCAGGGCTGTTTCTGGTCGCACCCGACGCCCGCGAGGCGGATGTCCGCGCGCAGTTACAGCGTCCCGCGTTCAGCCGCGTCGCCGATCTCGACATATCGTATCTTCCCTACGGCGAGCTGGAGAGAAACCGCGAGGCAATCGCCAGGTTCGGATCGGGGCTTAAAGCGATCAAAGCCATCTCCAGCAAGCTGGCTTGATCGAGAGAGGTAAGGGGTACGCGCGCGCGCCGCGTATTTTCAAATGGGCGGGGGCTCAGCTGGAGATGAATGATGCATCAGATCGATCCCGAGATGAAGGCGTGCATGGACGCCTGCCACGAATGCCATGTCACCTGCCTCCACATGGCGATGAACCATTGCCTTGAGGCGGGAGGCCGACATGCCGAGCCGCAGCACATGAAGATCATGGCCGATTGTGCGCAGATTTGCGCGGTCGCGATCGACTTCATGGCGCGGAAATCTGAGCATCACCGGCATATCTGCCGCGAGTGCGCCGAGATTTGCCGGGCGTGCGCGTCGAGCTGCGAAGGGCTGGACGGCATGGAGGATTGCGTCGCCGCGTGTCGCAAGTGCGCCGAGGCTTGCGACAAGATGGCCGCGTAAATGGCCCGAGGGCGGCGCTTTCCCCGCCGCCCTCCCGTTACATTGCGAGCCAAGGCGCGTGAGACGGTGCGATGCACGGTCAGGGTTGCGGCAACGCTTTAGAGAGGGGCGTTGTCTGCCCTGCCGCTAGTAGGCTAGCGGCCCGCCCGCCCGCGGCTTGGCGCGGCGGTTCCAGGCAAACCCGATCACGATCACGGCAAGCATCAGGAGTTGTGCCAGCACCGACTGAAATGTCGGGAACAGGCCCAACATCGAGATACGTGGCACGCTGGCGAGCGGCGCTATGTCGATGATCCCCGCCTCTTGGAGGGCAGCGACTCCCTTACCGGCCAGCACGACCGTCAGAGCGGCCATCAGCCACGAGCTGTAGCGGAAGAACTGCGTAATCGGCAGCGTCCGGCTGTAGCGGAGCATGGCCCAGGCGATGACGGCGAGAAGGCTGATCGCTGCGCCGGCGCCGGCCAGCAGCATCGCGGTGTTACCCTGTGTCGAGAGCGCGGCGTAGAAAAGGATCGTTTCAAAGACCTCCCGATAGACCACCAGGAATGCGAGCCCGAACAGGAACCATCCCGACCCGCTCGATAGCGCCCGTGACATTTTCTCCCGGATATAGCGTTGCCACTGATCGGCTTGGGCCTTGCCGTGCATCCAGATTCCGACCGAGAGCAGCACGATCGCGGCGAACAGCGAGCCGAACCCTTCGGTCAGCTCCCGGCTCGCGCCGCTGATCCCGATCGCATAGGTGGCGACGGCCCAGGTAAGCCCGCCCGCGATGAGCGCCCCGATCCACCCGCCATGCACATAGCGCAAGGCTTCTGGCCGTTCCGCTTTGCGGAGGAACGCGATCATGGCGACCACGATCAAAAGAGCTTCCAGCCCCTCACGCAGCAGGATCGTAAAGGCCCCCAAGAAGGTGGACGCCTGCGTCGCGGCGTCGGGCGCGAGCGCCGACTCGGCATCATCGAACAGGCCGCCCAGCACTGCCACTCGTTCGGCCACATCATCGGCCGACGTGCTGCTCTCCACAGCGGCGCGATATTCTCCCATCGCGCCTTCGATCCTGGACATGAGCGTCGGGTCGCGCGCCGAGAGCGTCGGTTCGATCGGCTCGAACCCGTCGAGATAGGCGGACAGCGCCAGTTCCTTTGCGCCGCGCCGGTCGCCGCGCCGGAACGCGGCGAGGCTTTGCGCAAGCTTGGAGCGAGCGACCGCGAGCGAGCCCGGGGCTTGTTGCATCACCTGATCGGGGTGGCGCCGCAGATAGGCGAGCACCGCGTCGGCTTTCGCCTGCCCGATGCTGCCCGCAAGCGCGGCGGGGGTGAGCGCGACCAGGGTTTTCAAATCGGGGATCCGCGCCCGCAAGCTCGGCTGGGACTTCCACAGCCGTTCGCCTTCGACCGCTTGCGCGTCGGTCAGGGCGAAGCTGCCAGCGCGGAACGCCAGCGCCCAGCGTTGATCGTTCGGCAGATCGGCGAAGCTCTGCATCGCGGTCCCGTCGATGCCTTGGCTTATCACCTGATAGAGCGCGAACACGCTGCGCTGGCGCGCCCGTTCGGCGTCGGTGAACGCGATCGGCGGCGGGTCGAGTCTGGCAGCGTCAGGCCCATGTCCGTCGCCGGTGAGGCCGTGGCAGGACGAGCAGCTTTGGACGTATAGCCTTGTTCCCATGGCGGGGTCGGGTGCCTTGGCGGGAGCGAGCGGCACCGGATAGGCCTTGAGCAGATCGGCGGCGAGGCCATGCGCGAGTGTCGCGACCTCTCGGGACGATCCCTTGCGGCCGATCACGGCTTCGAGCTGCGAAGCGCTTTGGATTAGAGATTGCCGCTCAGGCGTCGCGGGAAGTGCGCGGAGGCGCGTCGACACCCCAGCGGCGAACTCCGTCATCTCCGCGTATTCGGACGCGCTTATGACCGCGCCGTTGGCGACCGCACCGCCATAATCGACCGCCATATAGTCGAGCAGACGCCAAGCAGTTTGAACATCGCGGGTATCGGCCATCGCCGCAGCGGGGATCAACAGCAGCATAAGCGACGCGACCAGCGCGACCAGAGGTGACGGCATATGGGTGATCGATTCCAAGCTTCACTCGTCGCGGACTATGCGAACAACTCTCATTAGCAGTATTGGGCAGCGTGCGCGACCACCAATGGCAGGATGATGAACATCGCCGCCGGAGAGCTGGCGGGCGATCGTCTCCGGCGACAAGATCGTGACCGCGAACCCGGAGACGATCGGGGGGGTAGAAAAGCGGCAGCGAAGGCGCGTGACGGTGTGCGATGCACGATCAAGGTTTTCGATGAGGCTAAGCAGTGATTGAAGATACTTTCAGATCACGTACTTGTCCCAGCTTGCATAATGCTCGGCGCTGCGCTTTCCCCTTGGAAAGCTGAGGCCGACGAGCGCAATGCCGGCTACGACCGAGGCCACGGCCCCAAGGTGACCAACGCCGTCGAGGAGGAAAGGCGCGGCCACAAGCCAGGCTCCGAACGCGACGTTGATCAGCCGCAGCGCGCGGGCAACTTCTGCGGTGGCGATGATCGCGACCGTGATGACCAGCGCACCCACAACGTGATCGCTGTTCGCCATACCGCCTTCCGTGCCGAACAGTATTCGGGTCAGCATCAGCAGGACGCCGATGACGATGCTCGCAGTCAGCGTCCATGGCAGGGTCAGTCCCTTCTTTGCGTCCGCCCAGAAGGTGCTTGGCGAGGCCATCGCGTCCGACGCGTCCACCGCTCCCGCCTCTATCGCGTCACCCTGGAAGAAGGTGCGGATCAGCGGTTTGCCTTGCCGGCGCGCCCAGAGAAGGAACTGACCCATCGCAATCACCTCGTCGAGCGCGAAGGGGATCATGATCAGCATGGCGAGCGCGGCGATCAGCGCCAGCGTGCTCCATGTGCCGATGACGATGGGCTGACTGATGATGAAATAGATGCTGATGACGCCGAGCGGGATGACAAGGATGCCGAAGAAGGTCACCATCCACGGCATGGTCCGCCAGCGGTCGCGGGTGCCCATTACCGCCATCAGGATCTCGAGGACATAGCTGACCGTGCCGAGCCCACCATCGGGAATCGGCCAGGCCTTGGACATGTCCGAGGTGATGATCTCCTCGGTGCCGTTGCGTGGATCGCTCAGGGAGCCGGCGAAAAACGGCTCCCAAACGCCGTCAATATGCCCCAGTTGGTAGGCGGTGAGGATGCGCGAGGTGAGAAGGCCGATCAGACCCATGGCGACGATCGGCAGCCGCTGTGCGTCGGTGGATGGCGAATAGGTCCAGCCGGGCGGGATGTTCTTGGGGTCCATCATGCCCGCCATGCTCATGCCCGGCATCATCGGCACGAGCACCGACAGGGCGATCACGGCCGAGCCGATGAGCAGGTTGTTGTTGTACTGAGCGGCGCTCGGGCTCCAGAAGATCAGCGGGGCGAAGAACAGCCAGATTCCGACGAACGCGACCGCCCACTGCGCCCATGTCTTGGTGCGCGGAACGAGCGATAGCGCGCCGAACAGCACGATGGCGAGGCCGCTGACGACATCGCTGATGGCCAGCGCGTTCGCCCGCCACTCGATCGACGGCAGCCCGCGATCAATAGTTACGAAGCGCGCCGCCTCGCCGACACTGTGAGTGGTCACGGAGTCGTAGATAAGCGGGCTGGAGGCGAGCCACAGCCCAAGACCGATGTTTGCGTAAAGAGCCCAGCGCGCACGGCGCTCGTCGCGGTCCATTATGGCCATGTGATCGCCGTGTGCACCGTGACCGGTCATCGCCATGTCCGCCGCGCCAGGTCGGTGCCCCATGGCAGCATGGTCCATGCTGCTATGGTCCGCAGCCCCGTGATCCATGTCGGCCATTCCACCGCCTGCCGCTGCGGGTTGTTGGCCCGGCGCTACAGGTTCGGCCTTTAGCTTATCGTGCCAGGCAACCAGATTCTCGTTAAGCTTGTTGTTCCGATACCAGGCCCGCGGGTGGCGCTTCAGCGCGGCGACGATCGTCGGCAGCGTGTCCCGGAGGCGATGCTTCGGTTCCCAACCGAGCAGCAAGCGGGCGCGTGAAATATCGAGGATATAGTGGTCGTTGCTGCTGTCGATCATCCAGGGCTGGATGAAGTCGTCGCTGCCGAGCGCTTCGTTCTGCAGGATGATCCCGGCTTTCGCGAGCGGCTGCGGAATCCGGATCGTCTTCCAGCCCTCGCCGTGGAGCGCCTCGCCGACGATGTCCTGGATCTCGGCATAGCCGGGTGCGTCGGGCTCGCCGATGAGCAGCGGCAGTTCTGACGGCAGTTCGTGCCGCCGATCGACCAGACGCAGCACGGCGTCAGCCAAGTCGTCGCGGTGCACCGATGACTGCGCCGCACACAGCATGCCGGGATAAAAATGCGAAATCAGGCGGTGCTCGTAAATCTGCGATATCTGCTGCGCGAGAAAAGCCGAGCGTCCGTCGTCGTCGTAAACTCCGGCGGCGCGCATATAAACGACGGGGATGTTTCCGTGGCGCTCATGCAGCAATGTCTCGGCGTCGACCTTGGACTGCGGATAGGCCCAGGACGCGCCGATCGGCGAGTCCTCGTTGATGCGCTCGTCGGGTGTGGGGGTCGGCTTATGAACGAGCATCGTGCTGGCGAAGACGAATTGTCCGACTTCGAACGATTGCAGCCCGTCAATCAGCCGGCGGGTGCCCTGCACGGTGACCTTGTCGTAGAGCGGATTGGGGTCACCCGTGATATCATAATAGGCGGCGAGGTGGATCACCGAGGCGATGCGGTTGCCGTACCGTGCGCGCACCTCGTCAAGCGCAACTCGGACCGCTTCGTCTGACCCGAGGTCTATGTCGATCGCCGCCGCGGGCGGCGGTGGGTCGGGAGGGCCGGCGCGATCAAGGCCGACGACCGTGTAGCGCTCGCCGAGCTGGGCAATCAGCGCTGCGGCGATAAAACCGCTCGCACCCGTGATGAGGACGACTTCGCCACCCTGGCCGCTGCCGGCTTCACTGCGTTTGCCATCGGTCATGACTTTGCCACCCTTGTTCATTCATCTCTGAAAACACTGACAGGCCCACCCGGACCAACCCTCTCGCACGCCCAGCTTTGCAGCGCGACGCGGCCTTCCCGCAAGCGCCTGTGGGCGACTTAGGGCGTCGGACACGTAAGCTCAGTCCAAGCGGGGGGTGTCTTGGGAGGCGAGGGTTAAGCCGCGTAAGTGGGTAAAAGAAGGTGGAAGGCCTGAGCGGCGCTTGCGTGGACGGTTGGTCCATAGCGCTTACATGCCCGACGCGGGTGGCGCGAGGGTGCCTAGCCATGCCACGAGCGCCAGGATGCCGATCACGCAGGCTGTCTCGACCGCAAGGCTGACCCGCAGCGCCGTAAGCGCCCCGCCATGGTCGTTCATGGCAATCGAGCGCTCGAAGGCCGGCGTGAGGCGGAACCGATTGAGCGAAGCGAGCCCCAGCATCGCTGCGAACAAAACCAGCTTGGCGAGCAGCAGCAGGCCGTAGAGCGTCGTCCCCAAGGCCGCGAAATTGGCTGGGCCGACGAGCAGCCAGCTGTTGATCAAGCCGGTGACCACCAGGGTAACAACCACGAGCGTGCCGACGGCGCCGAACCCATGCAGGGCGCGATGGGTCAGCCGAAGGTGCGCGGCATCGATCTCCTCGGTGCGACGCGTCAACAGGAGAAGCAATCCGAACAGCGCGCCGACCCATATACCGCCTCCCAAGAGGTGGAGGATGTCCGCACCGAGGTGAAGCCATCCGGTGCTTCCCTCGTCCATGGCGCCGTGCCCGTTCCACGCGAGTGTCGCCAATGCCGCGGCGGCGGCAATCATGGCGATAGCCAGCCACGATGCTCTGCCTCGCGCCAGCAGGGCTGCACCGACGGCGATGACCAGCGCCACCATACGCACCTTCCAGGCGGTGCCAACCGGTGGCCCCCCGAGCAGCGCGGCCACCGCTGCCTGGTCGATCGGCCAGAATGCAGAACCGGCCATCGCCGAGGCCATAAGGATCAGGCCAACGGCTGAGAGCAGCAACCCGAGCGCTGCGCTTGCCGTGAGCCAAGGCCGCAGCGCGATGGCATCATCGCGCTCGCCAAGACGAAGACCATAGAGGCTGAAGGCCGACAGGCCGAACAGCGCCGCCAGGACCAGGTATAACGCCAAGCGGATGGCGACGGTCGGCCAGTCGAGCATTCGCTCACTTCACCGTGAAGTTGTAGCTGCCGGTGATTTTGTGTGTGTCGCTAGAGACGACCTGCCAGTCGACGCTGTAGCGCCCACGCGGGAGACGCTGCTTCGGGGTGATCGTGAGCGTCCGGCCATCGGCGCCGACTGCGGCGCTGCTGGCCATTTTCATCGCCGCCATGCCGGGCATCGCGGCCATGGTAAGGTCGGCCTTGGAGAAAGCCGGCACGAGTTTCTCGCTGAACTGGAGGCTGATCTTCTCGGGGGTCGCAACCGCCGCGTTGGCGGCGGGGCTGGCGGACACCAGCTTCGGGTGCGCGTTCGCCACGCCGCCTGCGAAGAACAGGGCGGCGGCGGCAGTCGGGATGAACAAGCGGCGCATTACGGCAATCTCCATTTCAATTGGGCTCACCTGTATTACGCAGCCGGACGGGTCACCCCTCACGATCTTTTTTCGTGCCGACGCGCTGCCCTCGATGAGGGGTCTGCGGCACCGGCGCGTATTCAGAAGGGAGCATGGAGCGCTTTCTCACTGCGTCTCCCTTCGAACGAACTGTGGCCGCGGGCCCGACGGGCGCATGCGCGGGGTAATGATGAGGTTGCGGTTGACCAATCAAGGCTGGACTGGCGACCCCGAGGAGGTCATCGACTGTTTGGTTGTGGGCGGCGGTCCAGCGGGCCTCACGACCGCGATCTATCTGTCTCGGTTTCTCAGGAGCTGCGTCGTCTACGACGCAGCGGCGGGGCGCGCCGCCACCATCCCGCGCTCGCACAACCTGCCAGGATTTCCCGGCGGCATTTCCGGCGTCACGTTTCTTGCGCGCCTGCAGGCTCAGCTGCACGAATATGGCGGTACGGTCCAGAGCGGCGAGATCGACGCAATCGTCGCGTCAGGCGACCACTTCTCGGCAAGCTGCGAACTTAACGTCCTGCGCGCGCGGACCGTTGTCCTCGCTACCGGTGTCGTCAATCAACGTCCAGAGATGCCCGATGCAATGCATGACATCGGCGTGGCGCGTGGTCTTCTCCGCTATTGCCCGATCTGCGATGGTTATGAGGCCCGGCGGATGAACGTGGCGGTGCTCGGCTGCGATGGCCATGGCGCTGAAGAAGCCGAATTCCTGCGAGCTTATGGCGCCAAGGTCACACTTCTCGCCCAACGGTCGCTCGATCTCGGGCCGACCGAACTTGCCAAGTTGAACCAGCAGGGCATCCATGTCGCCCCCTCGCCTGTCGGGCAGCTGCGTCTTGGCGACTGTGTCGAGGTGCGGTTGGCCAATGGCCTGGAGCTGCAATTCGACACGCTTTACCCCGCGCTCGGCTCGTCGCCTCGGACGCGGCTCGCGTCTTTGCTGGGGGCGCAGCTCAGCGGATCAGGCTGCGTTCTGACCGACGCCACCAGCGAACCTCGGTTGCTGGCCTCTTCGCGGTCGGCGACGTGGTGGAAGGGCTCGATCAGATCAGCGTTGCAACCGGACAAGCAGCGGTCGCTGCGACCGCAATTCATAACCTGCTGCGCGACCGCGACAGCGGATTGTCATCCGCCATCGCCGGGCTCTGTCCCGCTCGGAGCGTACCGCCGACGTAGCGCGAGCCATTGGCGGTGCAACGAGCGAAAACCGCCAACCCAGCGCCGGTCGCCGGCTCGCTTGTCATCTTCTTTTCGCGCTATTCGTCTCCACACGACGATCGGCGACACGGCCTTTCTCCGTTTCGATGATCCCGCACCACGATCGCGTGGATCGCGCGCGAGTGCATCGCGACAGTGTGCTATTACCAGCGCCGGGGGATTGCTCGACACGCCCGAGCGGCCAAGCGGGGGCCGGGATCGCCGGCGGCATCCGACGCTATGCTCAAAAGGCCTATGGGCATGAAGGTCGGCGCTGTCGCATTTCGTCGCATTCCTTTGAGCCGCGCCAACACGCGACCGCCTATCGAGCGTCGGGTCCACTCAGAACGCCAAGTGGTTTATTCCGCCATGCATGAAGGTTCCGCCGAGGAATCCCTGGATCGAGATCGCGAGCGTCATCAGGCCAAGCACCACCCAGTACAGTGTCCGCGACCGCTCGGGAACCTTGCGGTGGCGCGCCGCCATCCAAGCGAGCGCGACGCCGAAGACGGCTATGGCGGTGCCGAGCCAACGGTGGGTCATGAGGATCGGGTTGCGATCGGTCAGGTAAAATCCACCCGCAAACCAGCCGAGGAACGCGGCCACGATCGCGCCTAGCGCGCCGACTACCAACATGATGTGGGCGACATGCTGGTAATCGCGGTTGCGACGCCACAGGCCGAAAAGTTCGACGCCGAACGCGCCGATGAACAGCGCGATCGGAAAATGGATCACCATCGTGTGCACACGACCAAGCCAGCTGACCAGTCGCTGCCCAAACGTCTTGTTCTTGTTCGCGGTCTCCTCGTGCATGCCGCCCATGTCCATGTCGTCACCGGCGATGTCGCGGCCACCCATGTTCATGTCCGCGGTCGACATAGAGCCCATGCCCATATGGCCGTCGCCAGCGTCCGCTCCGTCTGCTTTCGGCGTCTCGGCTGTGCTGTTAGCGGCCGGCCCGGGACCGGCCCCAAGCGCATCGTGATCTTCGTGCGCCGATGCCGACGTGCTTACTGACATTGCAACAGCAAGGAGCAGAGCGAAGGCCCCGCCTCGTTTACCGCTCATCACCCAACCCCCTTGATCCGTGTTCATCCATTCCCGTTTACGCACGGGCCGTCTTCCGCCCTCACCCGCGTATTCGCTTTCCTGTGAGACTTTTCGTCTACTCTTCTAGACGAACTGGACGGAGGAGCTACGCTGGCTGGGCGACCGCGTCTTGTCTCCCGCCGTAAAAAAACCGCCGATCAGCTGCCGTGGCGGGCGAACAGGCGGCGCCCGTTGGGGCCGAAGGCGACCACGTCATAGGCCTGCGCCTTGGCGCCCGGCACTTCCATTCCCGGCGAACCAAGCGGCATGCCGCCGACTGCGAGGCCCCGTACGCCCTTGGGCCGGGTCGCGAGAACCCGCTTCATGTCGGCGATCGGCACGTGGCCCTCAAAAGCCATGCCATCGGCGATTGCGGTGTGGCAGGACGAGACGTCCGCGGGAACCCCTGCGCGCTTTTGCAGCGCCGAGCGGTTGGAATCATCGACGACGCGCACCTGGCGCCCGAGCTGCCGCTGCACCTGCGCCGCCCACTTGGCACAACAGCCGCAGCCGGGGTCGCGGTGCATGACGATCGGGGTGGCCGCGCTGACGGCAACCGGAACCAACAAGGCTGCGGCAGTCAGCGCGGATCGCAAAGCTATCTTCATCGAAAAACTCCTTGGTCGAACCTCCCGCTCCCTCGGCGGGGGCGGGACGAACGAGGCTTATTACTGAGGACGCTTGCCCATAGACCGGAGCATCGCCTGGAGTTCACCGATGCTCTTGTTCTGCTCGGCAATCGATTTTTGAGCCATTTGCCGGGTCTTCGCATCGGGTGCCTGGCGGAGCACGATCTGTGACATGGCGATCGCGCCGCGGTGATGCTCGATCATCTTGCGGGCCCAGGTCTCGGTCGCATCGGTGCCAACGGCCGACATCATCTTACGATGCATCTCCATTTCGGCACGCGGGTATGGATTGGCGGGTGTCGGTTTCATCATGCCCGTGTCGGAGTGGCCCATCTTGCCATGATCCATGCCGTGCATGGCCTCCTGGGCGAGGACCGGGCCGGCGGCCAGCAGTAAGAGGGGAGCGAACGCCATTCCTGATCTTTTCATCACCGTCTCCTTTGTTGCCCCTAGGTAATACGCACCGTGAAGGCGGAGCCCTCACGGTTGGGGGGAAACGGCGTAACCCACCACATCTGCAAAAGGTGCCCGGAACCAAGTGGGCGCACCCGGACAGATCAGTTGCAACCAATGCTGGACGACGCCCACCGAGGAGGCGGCAGGTGCCATCCGTTTGGCGAGGTACGGACAAATCAACGACGGTCCCGGGGGATCTACTCAAACCGACAGTCGCTGCGAACAATACGTATACCGAGCTTGGACCAGGGACCATACTCCTGAAGGCGAAGAAACAAAGTCTTCCCCTCGAGAGATCGAGCGGCAGTGTTCAACACTTCTCAGAGGAGTCCAAGATGATCAAGAACTCCATCATGGTTGCGCTCGCCGGCATCTCGATGCTCGCAGCGGTCCCTTCATTCGCTCAGGGTATCGGACATACCTTCTTCATGCGCGGCTCGATCGTTGACACGGGCAGCAACGGCACGGTCGTCTGCATCGGCAAGGCCGATGGCGCCGAGGTCGGCCAGAAGCTCGAGGTCTATCGCGTCGTGACCCATCCGGGTCCGTCCAAGGGCGTGGCGCCGACCTATCACCGCCAGCTCGTCGGCCATGTGACAATCGACCATATCTTTGACGATCACTTCGCGCACGTGTCCGTCGCCGACGGCACGCCTGCCAAGCACGACATCGTCGAGCTTCGCAAGAACTGACGAGCCGGTGGCCCGGCGGCACACGCTGCCCTGATGCGAGGCATCGGGGCAGCGGGTTGCCGGCGGCAACGGACCGTTCGGGATCGAGGCGAAACCGCTTGACCCTGGACCATGGTCCTACCGGCATGATCGAGCGGATGACATGGGCAATTTCAAGATCGGCGAACTGGCCGCCGCGGCAGGCGTGGGCCGCGATACGATCCGCTATTATGAGCGGATGGGCTTGCTGCGCGAGCCCGCGCGCACGGCAGCGGGCTACAGGCTCTACGACGCGACCGACCTCGAGCGCGTCAATTTCATCCGCTCGGCGCAGGAGCTTGGTTTCACACTCGAACAGGCCCGGAAGTTGCTGGCGCTCAGGGCGTCGGACACCGCGCATGCCCAGGCCGTGCTCGATATCACGCTCGCCAAGATCGCGGATGCCGAAGCCCGGCTCGAGCGCCTGTCCGATATCCGCGACATGCTGCGGATGCTCGCCGATGAATGCCCGGGTGAAGTACCCGTCTCCGATTGCCCGATCCTCGCCTTCCTGACGGCGCGGCGGAAAGACCAGCAGCATAACAAGAAACTTCAGGCAGCGCAGGACGAACGATCATCACTAGCGAAAGGGGTTTTGTCATGACGAAAATGCGTTTGATCGCCGTCCTCACGCCGGCGCTGCTTCTGGGCGCCTGTGTGACCACGCGGCCGACCTCGGCGCAGGTCGAGAGTTGCCGGGCGATGGAGGGCAATATGGGTCTCCAGACGCCGCATGATCATGGCGAGATGAAGGGGCAGGGGCGCAACCCGATGAACCTCTCGCACGACCGGTGCCTTCAGATCCTGCGCAACGCGCAATGATCGGGTCCGGGCGCCATCCCTGGCGCCCGGACACAGTTTTCAAGCCAAGGAGCAAGCTATGATCGACCATGCGAAAAAAGCCCTTCCGCTTGTCGGCGGAAGCCTGTTGCTGGCGCTCGCGCTTTCGGGCTGCGACCGCCAGGCCGACCAGACGGTGCCGCCCGCGGCGAACAGCGTCGCCGCCACCCCGGTCCTGACCGACAGCGGCAACGCTGCAGACGCGGCGCCGATGGACGCGATGAGCAACCAGGCCGAGATGGAGCGGCATCACCGTCAGGCGATGGACCATGACGCGATGCGCGCCGGGGCCGGCAACCAGACCGCGCCGGCACCCGATCCCGCGCCGGGCAATGCGGCGATGCCGATGAAGGATATGTAGGCTCGCACACGAAGGGGATGAGGATGTCCAGGCGGATCAGCCTTCGACGCTTGAGCCTCGGCTGCGCAATCGCTCTCAGCCTGTCCGCGAGCGCGAGCGCGGGCGCGCAGGAGGGCGGGGATCATGCCGCGCATCATGGCGCAGGCATGCCGGCCGGCGGGGGCATGTCCGCACCGGCAGAGCCGGGGTCGTCGGACATGGCGAAGATGATGAACCCCATGATGGATCGCATGATCAATGGGGAAGGGGAGAATGAGCACGGCCACGAATCGCGCCGGACCGGCTTCATCTCGCAGCTGCTCGCCTTTCCCGCGCTCGACGAAGCGGCAAGGCAGCGGGTCGCTGCGCAGGCCGGCGAACGGGTAAGCACCGGTCTGGCGATGATCAACGCCGCCTCGGCCGACGGCGCGCGTGCAACCACGGTCTCGGCCCGGCTCGATGCGGCGCGCCGCCTGCGCGATGGAACCGACCTGTTCCGGTCCGGCACCGCCGCGCAGGGCGCGATCGGGGGCTTGCAGCCGCCCCGGGAGGTCGGCCTTGCCTGGCTGCGCGATCAGCTCGACATCGACCAGGCCGCGCCCGGCCATGCCGACCACTGGTTCGGCATCTCGCCCTCACACCTCCTTCTCATGCTCTTCCTGGGGCTGGTGAGCGCCACGCTGATCGCGCTGCAGATCTTCCGCCTCCGGCGGATCGGGGCGATCGCCGGCGGTGTCGCCACCGCCAAGACCTCGGAAAAGCCGGAGCCGAAGGCTGTCCCGCCCGCTGCGAAGCTCGCGCACGCACCTGCCCCCGTTGCCGGCAGCGCCGGGCTCGCCTCGAGCAATGCGGCCGCGCCCGCGGGAGCTTCGCTGCGCAAGCCCAAAAGCTGGGCGGGGCAGCTGCGCGTGGTCCAGATCGTGC
>CAUTRN010000075.1:0-19650 GCA_963540925.1 uncultured Sphingomonadaceae bacterium | reverse complement strand
TGGGTGGCGCCGCCGAGTTCGGTGAGGGTGAAGCCCTTGCGCGCGGTCTGGGCGCGGCCGCCGGGGAAGCTGCGTGCCTCGATCACGGTCACGTCATAGCCGGCCTGGATCAGTTCATAGGCCGAGGCGAGGCCGGCATTGCCGGCGCCCAGCACGATCACCTTCTTCTGCCTGGGCTTGCCTTCCAGCTTCGGCGGAGCGGCCAGCGCCGATCCGATCCCGAAGCCCAGGGCGTCCATGCCCGCCAGCAGCATGGCGGTGCCGCCCATCTTGCCGAGTTTCTCAAGGAAAAAACGCCGGGTCAGGCCGTCCATCGCCTGCCCCCCATCGATATTGGCCATCATCCATCCTTCAGCAACAGGTCGTTGTCTTATGATTTGGGAAGCGACGCTGTCTTATGAGTAATCAAAGAAAAGGCCGGGAGCGAACGGATTCGCTCCCGGCCTCCAAAGACGTCGATCAGAACTTCAGGGTCGCGCGGGCGTAATAATAGCCGCCGTTGAAGCCATAAGGACCGAAGGTGTAGGGCTGGTTCCACACGTTCGAGCCGGTCACCGGGCGCAGGCCCGTGCCATTGGCGAGGGTCACGTTGTAGACCTTCTCCGGCTTCTTGTTGAACAGGTTGTTCGCACCGACGGTGAAGGTCAGGTCGGTCAGCAGTTCATAGCTCAGCTCGAGATCGGTGATCCCGGCCGTGCCCACCTTGGCGACATAATAGCCGCTCGACGGGCCGACATAGGCGCCCGACGGGCGGGTGAGCTGCGAGGTCGGGCCATAGACCGCCTCGCGCAGGGTCGCGCTGAACTTGCCCGAGGTGAAGGTGGCGCCGGCGATGACCTTCCAGGTCGGCGACGACTTCTCGATGATGCTCTGCGCCGAGACGTCGAGCAGGCGCGGATCGACCGTGATCTTGGTGATCTTGGTCTTGTTGTAGTTTGCGCTCAGCGTCCAGTTGACCGAACCGAAGTCGAGCGGCATCGGGTAGGACATCGTCAGGTCGATGCCGCGGGTGCGGGTGTCGACGCCGTTGGTGAACACCGCGATGCTGACGTCGCCGACGGTCGGGTCGAGGATGTTGCCCTGCGCGGCGATCGCGGCGAGGATCAGGTTGCCGTCGAAGGGGCAACCCGTCGGGTTGGTCGCCGGGTTGCAGACCACGCCGCTGATCTTGCCGTTGATCGAGCCCGAACCGATGATCCGGTCCTTCACCTTGATCTGATAGGCGTCGACGGTGACGGTCAGGCGGCTGACGGGTTCGGCGACGAAGCCGGCGCTGAAGGTGGTCGATTTCTCGGGCTTCAGATTCTGGAAGCCGACCAGCTTGGCCGCCGCCGAGTTGGCGGGCAGCTGCACCGTCGCCGAGGTCGGGGCGACGTTGGTGGCCGAATAGAAGCTCTCGGCCAGGGTCGGGGCGCGGAAGCCGTTCGAGATGGTGCCGCGCAGCGCGAAGGCTTCGTTGAAGTCATAGCGGCCGGTGAGCTTGCCGATCACCTTGCTGCCGAAGTCCGAATAATGCTCGTAGCGGCCGGCCAGGTCGAGCTTCAGCCCCTCGGCCGGCTTCAGCGCGAAGTCGACATAGGCCGAATAGGATTTGCGGCCATGGCTGCCAGCATCGGTGGGACGGAAGCCCGGATAGGACTGGCCGCCCTCCTTGTAGATCGAGCCCGGATCGCCCGCGCCGATCGCATAGTCGTTCTTGCGGAATTCCGCGCCGAAGGCGACGTTCATCGGCTCGACCATGCCGACGTCGAATTCCTTGCCGAAGTCGGCATTCATGGTCAGTTCCTCGTTGATGAACTGGCCGTCATAGAAGTTGGTCGGGGTGAAGCCGGTGTCGACGAACAGCGAGGCGTTGGCGCTGTTGCGGGTGTAGAGCTTCACCTTGTCCTTGCCATAGGTGGTGCTCAGGTCCCACTTCCAGCCTGCGGTCTCGCCCTTGATGCCGCCGGTGATGCCGAAATCGTCTTCGCTGATCTCCTCGGTCGGGTCGAAACCGGTCGGGTCGAAGAAGATCACGCCGGGCGTGGTGACCGTGCCGGCGACGCCCAGGACGGGCGAGCGGATGACGCGGTCGGCGACGCGGAAATTCTGGATCGAGCTGGCCGTCTTGTGGCTGTAGGTGCCGAACGAATAGAGCTGGATGTCGCCCAGGTCGTAGCCGGCATTATAGCTGGTGTTGTAGAGCCGCGACTTGGCGTCGCCGACGATCTTGTTGACGTAGGGAAAGCCGTCCTGGCCCGGATAGAGTGAGGCCTGGACCGCGTTGAGCGAGGTCAGCAGCACGCCGTTCATGTCGGTGACGCGGCGGTCGAGGCCGGCGCGCAGGCTGCGGCCGTGCGAGCGGTAGAAGCCGGTCAGGTTGATCCAGCCCGCTTCGCCCACCTTGGTGCCCAGGTTGAGCTGGGCATTATAGGTGTCGCCGTCGCCCTTGTAATATTCGCCGAAGCTGCCGACGGCGGTGCCGCCCTCGTCCTGGTCCTTCAGGATGATGTTGATGACGCCCGCGATCGCGTCCGAACCATATTGCGCGGCGGCGCCCTGCTCGAGCACCTCGATGCGCTGGATCGCCTGGGGCGAGATCAGGTCGAGATCGGCCGAGGCACCGCCCTGGAACGGGCCGCTCAGCACCGCGAAATTGGCGGTGGTGTGGCGGCGCTTGCCGTTGATCAGCACCAGCGTGTGGTTGGGGCTCAGGCCGCGCAGGCGCGCCTGCAGCGTCTGGTTGGCCATGTCGCCGCCGAACGCCTGGGCGACGAAGGACGGGACCAGCTGGGTCAGCGCCTGGTTGAGGTTGGGCTGGCCGACCTTCTCGATCGCGTCGGACGAGAGGAGCTTGATCGGCGTCGGGCTTTCCTTCGCGGTGATGCCGCTCGCGCGGGTGCCGGTGACGATGATGGTGGCGGCCTCATCGGTCACATCGGCTCCAGCGGGTGTCGTCTGCGCCATCGCCGACGATGCCATCAGGCTGGCGATCGCCAGCGCGCTGAAGGAAACAAGCTGCATTTTTTTCATCTGCGCCCCCAAAAGATTTCCAGAATCCTTCAGGACACCTTCCTAGTTTGACAGTATCGAGGAAGTATAAATGCAGAGATTGGCCGTGACAAACGCATGCGCCCGCACAATTTATGCAGATATCATTAGCATTGCGGTGGTCTATCGACTCGAATCTGGCTCCCGTCTGTCTTAATTATTCTTTCAGACTAGGGCGTGATTGCGGGTCGGCAATGCTACTTTCTGATAATCATGTGAAAAACAGGGGGTTGTGACTTTTCTGCCACGCACCGTCGGCCTTCCATCCACGCAAGACGCGGATATCCAGAAAGACGAATGGCGGTGCAAAACCCGCCATCCCCGGGCTTAAAAAATTTTCGTCGGGGGAAAATCGGCGGAAAGCCGCAGCGGCAGTGGCCGGGTGGCGCCACGCATCGCCCGTGCGCCGATCGAGGGTGATCCCCTGTCGGCCGGGGAACCGGTGTCATCGTTCGACGCGAATCAGCGGCCGATCCGAAGATGAAAAGGGGTGGCCGGACCTGTCCGGACCCGAATCAGCTCGCCCGGCTGATTCGCTCGCGGCACTGGCGGGCGATGTCGTGCAGCTCAGCCAGGGTCTGCTCGAGCGCCTCGCGCTGCTGCTCCAGCGAGTCGATCCGCTCGACGACCTTGGCGTTGAGCCGCCTGGTCTGTTCCAGGTGAAGCGGGTCGGCGTCGTAGAGGTCGAGGAATTCCTTGATCTCGCGCAGGCTGAAGCCCAGCCGCTTGCCGCGCAGGATCAGCATCAGCCGGCCCACCTCGCGGCGCGAATAGACGCGCATCGTGCCCACCCGCTGGGGCTCGAGCAGGCTCTTGTCCTCATAGAAACGGATCGCGCGGGTCGTGACGCCCAGCTCGTTCGCCACGTCCTGGATGCTTTGCAGCGGCTCCCTGTCGGCGTCTGCCGGTCCGTTCATCCCCATTCGCATCAACCTGCCGCCTTGCGCGCCTCTTCGGCAATCAGCTCCTTCTTGGAGAGCTTGCCGATCAGGGTCTTTGGCAGGCTTTCGCGGATTTCGATCTCGCGCGGAAGCTCGATCTTCGAAATTCGCGAGGTCAGGAACTCGCGGATCTCCTCGGCGGTCGCCGCCATGCCGGGGCGCAGCACCACGAAGGCCTTCGGCGCCTGGCCGCGATATTCGTCGGGCACGCCGATCGCGACGGCCTCCAGCACCGCCGGATGCTCGTAGAGCGCTTCCTCGATCACGCGCGGATAGATGTTGTAGCCGCCGGCGATGATCACGTCCTTGATCCGGTCGACCAGGAACAGATAGCCGTCCTCGTCGAGATAGCCGACGTCGCCGGTGCGGATCGCGCCGTCGACGAACACCTTCTCGGTCTCCTCGGGCTTGTTCCAATAGCCTTTCATCACCTGCGGCCCGCGCGCGCAGACCTCGCCGCGCTCGCCGGTGGGCAGGATCTGGTGCGGATCGTCGAGGTTGCGGATCTCCAGGGTCGTGCCGGGGAAGGCGGGGCCGGCGCTGTTGTCCTTGATCGGCCGGCCATCGACCGGATTGCAGGTCAGGATCGGCGACGTCTCCGACAGGCCATAGCCCTCGACCACGCGGGCGCCGGTCAGCCGCTCGAACTCGACCCGCACGTCATAGGGCAGCGGCGCGCCGCCCGAGACGCAATAGTCGAGAGCCTCGAAATGGATTTCCTTGGTCGCCGCCACCTTGTTGATCGCGGTCAGCATCGTCGGCACCGCCAGCAGCTTGGTGGGCCGGGTGCGCTTCGCGGTCTTCAGGAACTGCTTCATCTCGAAGCGCGGCAGCAGGATCATCAGCGCCGCGGTGTCGATCGAATAGTTGAGCACCGTCGTCAGCGCGAAGACGTGGAACATCGGCAGCACGCCCATGATCCGGTCCTGCTCGGCGCGGCGGCCGACATGCAGCGTCATCTGCGCGCTGTTCGCGCTCAGATTGGCATGGGTCAGCATCGCGCCCTTGGGCACGCCGGTGGTGCCGCCGGTATATTGGAGCACGGCGACGTCATCGGGATTGATCTCGACCGGCTTGAAGCCTTGGGTGCTGGCGATCAGGTCGGAGAAGGCGACGTGGCGGCCGTCCTGCGGCGCATGGGCGATCTCCTTCCGCTTGAACAGCCGGTAGAGCATCGAGGTGAAGGGGGGCAGGATGTCCGCCAGCGGGCAGACGATGATCTTCTCCAGCCCGCTCTCGGCCGCGACCTTGGCGACCTTCTCGTGGATCGACGCGACGTCGATCACCGCCATCACGGTGGCGCCCGAGTCCCGGATCTGATGGGTCAGCTCGCGCTCGGTGTAGAGCGGGTTGAAATTGACGATGGTGGCGCCGCAGCGCAGCGCCGCGAAATAGATCGCCACGAAATAGGGGGTGTTGGGCAGGCACAGGCCCAGCCGCACGCCGGGGCCGACGCCCATTTCCTGCAGGCCGGCCGCGGCGCGGTCGACCATCGTGCCGATCTCGGCATAGGTCCAGACGCGGCCGAGGAAGTCGACCGCGGGGCGGGCGCCATGGTCGCGCACCGCCGCGTCGATCAGGTCGGTCAGCAGGCGGGGCGGAATCGGCGAGGGCGCTGGCACGCCCCCGCCGTCCGGAAGGGCGGCACCGCGACTGGGGGGAAGGGGATCGGTCACGGTGCCACCTGTCGTCATGTCGGTTCTCAGCTCCTGATCAGAAGGTCATCCGGCCGCCAAAGGCGAGCACGACGGCCTTGGCGCCTCGCAGCGTGCCGTTGGGGCGGATGATCGTCTGGGCAGGGGTGCCCGGGTAGAAGCCGCCGACGCGGTCGATCGATTCATTCTTGAAGTCGATATAGTTGGCCGCCGCGTCAAGGGTGATCGACTCGGTGATCTTGTACGAGGTGCCGACCGCGAAGTTGATGCGGTCCGCATCGGGCACGCGGGCGTCGCGCGAGCCGTCCTGGGTCGGCGTCTTGTCGATCTGCACGCCGGTGCGGACGGTCCACTGCGGGGTGACGTCGTAATCGGCGCCGATCGCATAGGACCAGCTGTTCTTGTAATTCTGGTCGAGCACGGCGTTCACCGCGGGGATGCGGATCGCGTCGAACTTGCCCCAGCCGGCGCGGACGATCTGGCCGTTCAGGGTCAGCGCGTCGGTGGCGTGGACGCGGACGCTGGCGGTCGCCTGCCAGGGGGTGCGGAACTCGGCCTCGATGCCGCTGATCTTGCCATTCTGGCCGGCGAGCGGGCCGAGCAGGCCGGCGGTGGTGATGCTGCCCTTCAGCTTGTGCTTGATCGACGACTTATAGGCGAAGCCCAGGTCGATCATCTTGCTGGGGTGCAGCTGCACGCCGGCCGACCAGCCGAAGTCCCAGCCGTCGCCGCGCAGTGTCTGGTGGCCGTCGGGCAGCAGCGGCGAGAGGTTGGGCAGCGAGTTCGACAGCGACGCCTTCGAATATTCGGCGTTCAGCGCGATGCCGATGCCGATCAGCGGCGACGGCGCGAAGGCGATGGTCGGCTGCAGGTCGATCGTGGTCAGCTTGGTCTTGTCGGCGGTGTAGCGCGCCCAGCTGTCATTCTCGTAATTGGTGGCGAAGCTGTAGGGGGCCGACATCGCGAAGCCGATCGCCCACTGATCGTTCAGCTTGTAGCCGATCGAAGCCGACGGCAGGATGCCCTTGTTGATCGGGTTCTTCGACACCTGGTTGCCGCCGATCGCGGCGGGGGCCTGGCCCGGGCGGACGATCACGCTGCTGTTGTTGGCGACCTTGCCGCTCGGCAGGATCGCGGCGACGCCGCCATAGAGGCTGCTGGTCGCGTTGCCGGCGATCGCGGCGGGGTTCCACCACAGCGACGACGCGCCCTGGTCGGCCGCTTCGCCCGAGAAGGCGCGGCCGGCGGCGACCACCGACTGTTCCTGCAGGTAGAAAGCCGAGGCGTTGGCGGCCGATGCTGCGAGCAGGGCCAGCGTGGCGGCCGAGCCGGCCAAAGCGACGCGACGAAGGTTACGGTGCATCATGCGAGTCATTCCTCTCTATTCTCGATTCTTGATTCCGGACCGATTGCTGCGGCTCAGCGCACGCGGGTCCAGGTCTGGTTCTTGCAAAGCGGCACGAAGATGCAGCCGCGCAGTTTCAGGGTGTTGGCGTCGACCGGGGTGATCCGCGCCTTGTAGGTCTTGCCGTCCTCGGCGTTGTAGATCGAGCCTTCGTCCCAGACGCCGTCCTTGTACGAAAAGCCGCTCAGCATGCGGATGCCCTTCAGCGGGCGGCCGCGCAGCTTCTCGTCCTTGTTGTTGGTGTCCTTGAGCGCGGGATTGGCGGTGATTCCGTCCGACGACAGCAACGTGCCGCACAGCGAATTTCCGCAGCGCGCGATTTCGACGATGCCATTCTTGGTTTCGGTTTTCCACTTGCCGACGACCGCGTCGGGGCTGGCGCCTGCGGCTGCCGCCAGTGCCATCAAGATGATGCTCATCAGCCTTTATCATCCTCCTTCGAGGCGCCCGATGCTGCGATCGGGTCTGCCATCATGGTGCAACATAGATTGCACAAAAGAGGGTTGACGTATAGGGTAATCTGCATACGTTTAAGAGAAATCGTTCGCGGCTGTTGCAAAAAGGTCGCGCCCAAGGAGACGATCCCCATGCCGAATGCCGTGATTGCGGGCTATGCGCGCTCGCCCTTCCATCTCGCCAACAAGGGGGAGCTCGCCCGGGTCCGGCCCGACGACCTTGCCGCGCAGGTGATTCGCGGGCTCATCGACAAGAGCGGTGTGAAGGTCGAGGACGTCGAGGACATCATTCTCGGATGCGCTTTCCCTGAAGCCGAACAAGGCCTTAACGTCGCAAGGCTGATTGGGTTGCTTGCCGATCTTCCGATCAAGGTGGGCGGCATGACGGTGAACCGTTTCTGCGGTTCGTCGATGAGCTCGATCCACATTGCAGCGGGCCAGATCGCGATCGGCGCGGGCGAGGTGTTCATCTGCGCCGGCGTCGAGAGCATGAGCCGGGTGCCGATGATGGGTTACAACCCGCTGCCCAGCCCCGACCTCGCGAAGAAACGCCCCGGCGCCTATATGTCGATGGGCGAGACCGCCGAGAATGTCGCCGGCCAGTATCAGATCCCCCGTGCCGCGCAGGAGGCCTTCGCCGTCCAGAGCCAGCAGAAGGCCGGCGCCGCGCGCGATAGCGGCAAGCTGAAGGACGAGATCGTCCCGATCAAGACCAAGAAGGGTGTCGTCGAGATCGACGGCGTGCCGCGCCCCGACACCACCGCCGAGGCGCTCGCCGCGCTGAAGCCGGCGTTCGACGCGAACGGCTCGGTCACCGCCGGCACCAGCTCGCCGCTCACCGACGGTGCCGCCGCGGTGCTCGTCACCAGCGAGGACTATGCCAAGGCCAACGGCCTCACCATCCTGGCGCGGATCAAGAGCGTCGCGGTGTCGGGTTGCGAGCCCGAGATCATGGGCATCGGCCCGGTCTCGGCATCGCGCAAGGCGCTCGAGCGCGCCGGCGTCGCGGTGGGCGACCTCAACGTCGTCGAGCTCAACGAAGCCTTCGCCAGCCAGGCGCTCGCCTGCAGCAATGAGCTTGGCCTCAAGCCCGAGACCGTCAATCTCGACGGCGGCGCGATCGCGCTCGGCCACCCGCTGGGCGCCACCGGCGCGCGCATCGTCGGCAAGGCGGCCTCGCTGCTGAAGCGCGAGGGCGGCAAATATGCGCTCGCCACCCAGTGCATCGGCGGCGGCCAGGGCATCGCCACCGTCCTGGAGGCGGTGGAATGAGCGATATCAAGAAAGTCTGCGTGATCGGTGCCGGCACGATGGGTGCCGGTATCGCCGCCCAGGTGGCCAATGCCGGCGTGCCGGTGCTGCTGCTCGACATCGTCCCCAAGGAGGGCCGCAACCGCAGCGCGATCGCGCAGGGTGCGGTCGCCAAGATGCTCAAGACCGATCCCGCCCCCTTCATGTCGAAGGCGGCGGCGAAGCTGGTCGAGACCGGCAATATCGAGGACGACCTCGCCAAGGTTGCCGAGTGCGACTGGATCGTCGAGGCCGTGATCGAGCGGCTCGACATCAAGCAGAGCCTCTATGCCAAGCTGGAGGAGGTGCGGAAGCCCGGCACCGCGGTGTCGTCGAACACCTCGACCATCCCGCTCGGCAAGCTGATCGAGGGGCGCTCGGAGGCGTTCGCCGCCGACTTCCTGATCACCCATTTCTTCAATCCGCCGCGCTATATGCGCCTGCTGGAGATCGTCGCGGGCCCGAAGTCGGACAAGGCGACCGTCGCCAAGGTGGCCGACTTCACCGATCGCGCGATGGGCAAGACCGTGGTGTTCGCGAAGGACACGCCGGGCTTCATCGCCAACCGCATCGGCAGCTACTGGCTGCAGGTCGCCTTCAACGCGACCGCCGACCTGGGCCTGACGGTCGAGGAAGCCGACGCGATCGGCGGCAAGCCGATGGGCGTGCCCAAGACCGGCATCTTCGGCCTGCTCGACCTGGTCGGCATCGACCTGATGCCGCTGCTGCTCAAGAGCTTCACCGACACCTTGCCCAAGGACGATGCCTATATCGCCACCGTCCGGCCGATCCCGCTGGTCGAGAAGATGATCGCCGACGGCTATACCGGCCGCAAGGGCAAGGGCGGCTTCTACCGCCTTAACCGCGAGGCGGGTAAGCGCAAGGAAGCGCTCGACCTGGCGACCGGCGAATACCGCCCGACGATCAAGGCCGAGGCGCCGCGCGCCAAGCTGCCCCAGCTCGTCGCGTTGCCGGGCAAGACCGGCGACTTCGCCTGGGCGGTGCTCGGTCAGGTGCTCAGCTATGCCGCCAGCCTGGTCGGCACGATCGCCGACGACATCGTCGCGATCGATGAGGCGATGAAGCTCGGCTACAACTGGAAGTTCGGCCCGTTCGAGCTGATCGACCAGCTCGGCGCCAAGACCCTGGCGGATCGTCTCGCCGCCGAGGGGCGCCCGGTCCCCGCGATCCTGACGACCGCGGGCGAGCGCAGCTTCTACCGCATCGAAGGCGGCAAGCGCCAATATCTCGGCGTCGACGGCGACTATCATGACGTCGTTCGCCCCGACGGCGTGCTGCTGCTCGAGGACATCAAGCGCTCGGCCAAGCCGATCATGAAGAACGGCTCGGCCGCGCTCTGGGACGTCGGCGACGGCGTCGCCTGCTTCGAGTTCACCGGCAAGATGAACGCGCTCGACGGCGACGTGCTGGGCCTGCTCGGCAAGGCGGTCGAGCATGTGGCCAAGAGCATGAAGGCGCTCGTCGTCTATAATGAGGGCGGCAATTTCTCGGCCGGCGCCAATCTGGGCCTCGCGCTGTTCGCGGTGAACATCGCCGCGTGGAGCGAGATCGACAAGCTCGTCGCGGGTGGCCAGCAAGCGTACAAGGCGCTGAAATACGCGCCCTTCCCGGTGGTCTCGGCCCCGGCGGGCCTGGCGCTGGGCGGCGGCTGCGAGATTTTGCTGCACTCCGACGCGATCCAGGCGCATGCGGAAAGCTATATCGGCCTGGTCGAATGCGGCGTCGGTCTCGTCCCAGGCTGGGGCGGCTGCGGCGAATATATCGATCGCTGGGTGAAGTCGGGCTTCCTGCCCAAGGGGCCGATGCCGGCGGTGGCCAAGGCGTTCGAGACGATCTCGACCGCGACCGTCGCCAAGTCGGCCGCCGAGGCGAAGGAACTCATGTTCCTGCGCAAGGGTGACGGCATCACCATGAACCGCGATCGCCTGCTCGCCGACGCCAAGGCCAAGGCGCTGTCGCTGGTCGACGGCTACACGCCCCCCGAGGCGCCGACCTTCCGCCTGCCCGGCGCGAGCGGCCGGGTCGCGCTCGGCATGGCGGCCGAGGGCTTCCACAAGCGCGGCATGGCGACCGATTACGACATGGTCGTCTCCGACGCGCTGGCCGAGGTGCTGACCGGCGGCGAGGCCGATCTGGTCGACACCGTCACCGAGGAGCAGATGCTGGGACTCGAACGCGCCGCCTTCATGGCCCGCGTCCGCGACGCCCGCACCGTGGCGCGGGTCGAGACGATGCTCGAAACCGGCAAGCCGCTGCGGAACTGATGTGATTATGGCGTCCCCATTCGTCCCCGACGCGAGGGGGATGGGGGACCAGGGAGAGTAAGAGATGCAAGTCTATCAAGCCCCGCTGCGCGACATGCGCTTCCTGATCCACGAGCTGTTCGCCAAGGAGTTCGGACAGTTCCCGGCGCATGAGGAATTCACCCCCGACCTGATCGACGCGGTGCTCGAAGAGGCCGCCAAGCTCGCGCAGGACGTGCTCGCCCCGCTCAACATGAGCGGCGACGAGGAGGGCTGCACCTGGGAAAATGGCGTCGTCCGTACCCCCAAGGGGTTCAAGCAGGCCTATGACACCTTCCGCGACGGCGGCTGGTGCGCGCTCGCGGCCGATCCCAAATGGGGCGGCCAGGGCCTGCCCGAGACGGTCAACAAGGCGGTCGAGGAGATGATCAGCTCGGCCAACATCTCCTTCGGCCTCTATCCGGGCCTGACCCACGGCGCGACCTCGGCGATCATCCACCATGCCGGCGAGGATCTGCAGCAGCGCTACCTGCCCAACATGGTCGCCGGCATCTGGTCGGGCACGATGTGCCTCACCGAGCCGCATTGCGGCACCGACCTCGGCATGCTGCGCACAAAAGCGGTGCCGCAGGAGGATGGCAGCTTCAAGATCACCGGCAACAAGATCTTCATCTCGGCCGGCGACCACGACCTGACCGAGAATGTCATCCACCTCGTCCTCGCCCGCCTGCCCGACGCGCCCAAGGGCGTGAAGGGGATCAGCCTGTTCATCGTGCCGAAGAAGCTGATCAAGGAAGACGGTTCGGTCGGCCCGTCGAACGGCGTCTCCTGCACCGGCATCGAGCACAAGATGGGCCTCAAGGCCTCGGCCACCTGCCAGATGAGCTTCGACGATTCGACCGGCTGGCTGGTCGGCGAGCCGAACAAGGGCCTGGCCGCGATGTTCACGATGATGAACACCGAGCGCGTCTCGGTGGGCACGCAAGGGTTGGGCGTCGGCACCGCCGCCTATCAGGCCGCCGTCGCTTATGCGAAGGACCGCATCCAGGGCCGCGCGCTCACCGGCCCCAAGCGCCCCGATCTCGCGGCCGACCCGATCATCGTCCACCCCGACGTGCGCCGCATGCTGATGACGATGCGCGCCTATACCGAGGGTTGCCGCGCGCTCGGCATGTGGGTCGCCCGCGGGCTCGACGCCGAGCGTCACTCGGAGGATGCCGAGGTGCGCCAGCGCGCCGAGGACATGACCGCGCTGCTGACCCCGGTGGTGAAGGCGCTGCTCACCGATCTCGGCAACGACGTCTCGCAGATGGCGATCCAGGTCTATGGCGGCCATGGCTACATCCGCGAGCATGGCGTCGAGCAATATGCCCGCGATGCCCGCATCACGATGATCTACGAGGGCACCAACGGCGTGCAGGCGCTCGACCTCGTCGGGCGCAAGCTGCCCGCCCATGCCGGCCGCTACCTGCGCAGCTTCTTCCATCCGGTCTCCGAGTTCATCGAGAAGAACAAGGCGGTGCCGGGCATGGAGAAGATGATCGACGCGCTCGAAAAGGCGTTCGGCGCGCTCCAGCTCTCCACCGCGACGATCGCCCAGAAGGGCATGGCCGATCCGGAAGAGGCGGGTGCCGCCTCGTCCGACTATCTCCGCCTGCTCGGCCTCGTCGCCATGGCCTACCTCTTCGCGCGCTCGGCCAAGCTCGCCGGCATGAAGAAGATGATGGGCCAGGATCCCGACGGCTATTACGCCGCCAAGCTGGTGACGGTGCGCTTCTTCTACGAGCGCATCCTGCCCCAGGTCGCGGGCCTGTTCACCGCGATCAAGGCCGGCAAGGCCTCGATGATGGACCTGCCCGAAGACGCCTTCTGATCGACCGATCCCCTCCCTCGCAAGGGGAGGGGGCAGCCGGCCTCTGTGCGTCTCGATGCTGAATCACGTTCAGCATGACGAAGAGTGCATCGCCGCTCAGCTTTCCAGCTCGAGCCGGGCCAGTTCGGGCGGCAGCGGCGGGAAGGCCGGGGGGCGTTTCTCGCGGAAGGCGGCGACGCCCTCGGCGAAATCGGCGCCGGCGAAGGCTTGGGCGAGCAACGCCTCCGATCGTTCAAACGCGGTTTCGTGGCTCGTCGCCAGCGCGGCGTGGACCTGCTGCTTCACCATGCGCATCGACCAGGGCGAGCAGGTCTCGGCCAACATGCGGCAATAGGTGAGGGCGGTGTCGAGCAGCGCCTCGCCGGGGACGACCTGGCTGACCAGGCCGAGCCGCAGCGCCTCCTCGGCCTTCGCCTGGCGGCCGGAGAGGAGCAGGTCCATCGTCGGCCCCGCGCCGATCAGACGGGTCAGGTTCCAGGCGATGCCGGTCTCGGCGATCAGCCCCAGCCGCGCGAACACCGCGGCGAATTTCGCATCCTCGGCGGCGAAGCGCACGTCGCAGCACAGCGCCTGGAAGAAGCCCACTCCCACGCAGGCACCCCGGATCGCCGCGATCACCGGCTTGCCCACCCCCATCGGCCAGGAATAGGGGCGCTTGTCGGCCAGCTCGCCCAGTTCGCCCGCGCCCGCCACGGTCGCGAGCCCGCTCACGTCGCCGCCCGCGCAGAAGGCGCGACCCGCCCCCGTCACCAGGATCGCGCGCACCGTAGGATCGGCGCCCAGCTGGTCGAGCGCGTCGAAATAGTGCGTGCCCATCGCCGGGGTCCAGGCGTTGAGCTTGTCGGGCCGGTTGAGCGTGACGATGCCGACCGCGCCGTCGATCTCGACCAGCACCGGCGGCTCGGCGCCCGCTTCCTCCTGCCACACCGCCATGGTCGTTCCTCTCCGATCATAATATAATGGATCATATCTATTCTATTATGATGGCCTCTTGTCCACGGCGGATTGGGCCCCTCCCCCGATCTTGCCGTCATGCCGAACTTGTTTCAGCATCCACCATGAGGCTCGGCCGTGTCCCGTTGGCTCCTGCCACGGGCTGCGTGCCTCCTCTCGACCAGCCCAAGTGGCCTGGTGGATGCTGAACCAAGTTCAGCATGACGAGAAGAAGAACCAAGGAGAGGAAGCATGGCCGGCCATCCGTTCGACAACCCGACCCTCGCCCGCGACAATTTCGGCGATATCGCCCCCGACCTCGCCAAATATACCGACGAGGTCCTGTTCCAGGATCTGTGGAAGCGGCCCGGTCTGGGCATGCGCGACCGCAGCCTGATCACCATCACCACCCTGATCGCGCTGGCGCGGGTCAACGAGCTGCGCCCGCATCTGGGGATCGCGATCACCAATGGCGTGACGAAGGAGGAGATCATCGAGGTGATCACCCATCTCGCTTTCTATGCCGGCTGGCCCGCGGCGATGACCGCGCTGGGCGTGGCGCGCGAGGTGCTGTTCGGCGGCGAGGCCAAATATGGGTGAGGAAACCGGCCCTCCCGCTTGCGCGGGAAGGGCAGTCTGAAGCGGGGCGCGGGCTTACTCGCCCGGCGCGCGCGCCTTGATCGCGAGGGCGTGGACCTTTTCGCGCAACAGCTCGGCCAGGGCACCGTTCACCGCGCGCTGGCGGGCCACCCGGTTCTGGCCGACGAAGGCCGGGCTTTCGATCTCGACGGTGAAATGGCTCTCGCCCGCGCCGTCATGGCCGGCATGGCCGCGATGCTTCTCGCTGTCGTCGATCACGGCCAGGCGGGTGGGGGACAGTGCCTCGGTGAGGCGGCGGGTGATCTCGGCGGCGATGGGGCCGGTGGGAAGTTCGCTCATTCGCATTATATAGGGCCTTTCGACAGCAAGAGGCGAGCGTTGAGCGAAGATAATGCCGCCCGCAGGGCGCGGACGCGTTTCCACGGGCGAATCGATAATGGGGCGCAACTCTGTTCGGAGCCGGGATGTCAGGCGCCGGGCGAATTCCGCGCGCCCGCGGCGGCGGGGCGGCGGTCGGGCTTCGACGGCCCCGGCGACTGGCGCTTCCTGTGCCTGGACCATGTCCGTGCCTTCAACAGCGGCTATAATTTCTTCGACGGGATGAGCCCCGAGGAGATCGAGGCTGAGCAGACCCCCTATGGCGGCTGGGATCGCGAGACCCGCGCCTTCTCTCCGGGAGCGGCCGGTTCGCCACGCTGGGGCGATTTCGTCGATCCGCTCGACGCGATCGGCGCCCGTTACGCCCGCGCCGCCGAGCGCGAGCGCAAGGACGGCCGAGAACTTTCGGAAAGCGATCGCAAGGCGCTGAAGATCCTGGGACTCGACAAAGATGCCGATCGCCGCGCACTGCGATCGCGCTATGCCGAACTCGTTCGCCGCTACCATCCGGACAGAAATGGTGGCGACCGGAGCCACGAGAAGGCTTTGCAGGACGTGATTTCGGCTTATACGCAACTCAAGGGCCGTCCCGCCTTCGCATAAGCAACATAAATGTCCCATAAGGCTTTCGTCATGACCGACCTGTCCAACGTCCAGCCCGACAGCCGCGCCGACACGGTGCTGGCGGCTCCCGACCGGATGGTGAAGGTGCGTGAGGTCTTCGGCATCGACAGCGATCTCGAAGTCCCCGCCTTCTCCGAGGCCGACGAGCGGGTGCCCGATCTCGACCCGGCCTATGTGTTTGATCCGGACACCACGATCGCGATCGCCGCGGGCTTCGCCTATAATCGCCGCGTGATGGTCCAGGGCTATCACGGCACCGGCAAGTCGAGCCATATCGAGCAGGTCGCCGCGCGCCTCAAATGGCCGTGCATCCGCATCAACCTCGACGCGCATATCAGCCGCATCGACCTCGTCGGCCGTGACGCGATCGTGCTGCGCGACGGGCAGCAGATCACCGAATTCCGCGAAGGCCTGCTGCCCTGGGCGCTGCAGACGCCCACCGCGCTCGTCTTCGACGAATATGACGCCGGCCGCCCCGACGTGATGTTCGTGATCCAGCGCGTGCTGGAGACCGAGGGCAAGCTGACCCTGCTGGACCAGAACCGGGTGATCCGCCCGAACCCCTGGTTCCGCCTGTTCGCCACCGCCAACACGGTGGGCCTGGGCGACACCACCGGCCTCTATCATGGCACCCAGCAGATCAACCAGGGCCAGATGGACCGCTGGAACATCGTCGTGACGCTCAACTACCTGCCCGCCGCCACCGAGGCGCAGATCGTGCTCGCCAAGTCGGGCGAATATGACAAGCCCGACGGCAAGAAGGTGGTCGAGAATATGGTGAAGGTCGCCGACCTCACCCGCCAGGGCTTCATCGCCGGCGACATCTCGACCGTGATGAGCCCGCGCACCGTGATCAGCTGGGCGCAGAACGCGTTGATCTTCAACGATGTCGGCTTCGCCTTCCGCCTGTCCTTCCTCAACAAGTGCGACGAGAGCGAGCGCCCGCTGGTGGCCGAATATTATCAGCGCGTGTTCGGCAAGGACCTGCCGGAGAGCGTCGTCGGAAAGGCCTGAACGATGAGCGAGCTGTCGCCGCTGCTGCCGCTGGAAGGCGGGTTCAACCTGCGCGACATGGGCGGCTATGCGACGGAGGACGGCCGCACCGTCAAGCGCGGCGTGCTGTTCCGCTCCGGGGTGATGTCGCTGCTCACCGAGGCCGACGAGGCGCATCTCGCCTCGCTCGGCATCGCCACGGTGTGCGACCTGCGCCGCCCCGGCGAGCGCCGCCGCGAGCCGACCCGCTGGTGCGAGCCGGCCGGGGTCTTCTACTGGTCGCGCGACTATAGCGAATCGAGCGGGGTGCTGACCGAGCTGATGCGCGGCGCGATGCCCACCGCCGATGCCGTCCACCAGATGATGGTCGATCTCTATCCCGAGATTCTGGTCGACCACCGCCTGTCCTATCGCTTCCTGTTCGAGCGGCTGGCGGCGGGCCATGTGCCGCTGCTGTTCAACTGCTCGGCGGGCAAGGACCGCACCGGTGTGGGCGCGGCGCTGATCCTGTCGGTGCTGGGCGTGCCGCGCGACACGATCGTCGAGGATTATCTGCTCACCAATCGCTTCGCCGATTTCGGCCGGATCATGGCCCGCGGCGGCGACGATTATGAGCGCTACACCAAGATCGACCCGGCGGTGATCCGGCCGCTGCTCGCCGCCGACGCCAGCTATCTCGACGCGATGTTCGACAGCCTCGATCGCGACCATGGCGGCATCGACGCCTATCTGGCCGAGATCGGCGTCGACGGCGACGTGAAGACCCGCCTGCGCGGGATGTTGCTCGACTGATGGCCGAGCAATCCCCCCTCGAAGCCTTCCGGCTGGTCCTCGGCGGCACCGCCCGCGCGATCGCGCGCGAGCCCGAGCTGGAGCTGAGCTTCACCGCCGAGGCGCCCTCGGCCTCGTACAAGCAGCTGCGCGTGCCGATGCCGTCGCGCAGCCTGCCCGCCCAGGCGGTGGCCGAGGCGCGCGGCTTCGCCGACAGCTTCGCGCTGCGGCTGCGCCATCACGACCAGGGCCTGCACGAGAAGGTCGCGCCGGCCGAGGCGGTCGCCCGCGCGGTGCATGATGCGGTCGAGCAGGCGCGGGTCGAGGCGATCGGTTCGCGCTCGATGGAAGGCGTCCGCAACAATCTCAACCAGGCGCTGGAAGTGCGGCTGCGCTCCGATCCGCTGGTGCGCGCCCGCTCGCGCGAGGAAGTGCCGCTGGCGACCGCGGTGGGCCTGCTCGTGCGCGAGCGGCTGACCGGCCAGCCGGTGCCCACGATCGCCGAGCCTGGCCTCAACCTGATCCGCAGCTGGATCGAGGAGAAGGCGGGCAAGGATCTCGACGCGCTGCCGCTCGCCTTCGACGACCAGGCGCAGTTCGCGAAGCTGGTCGGCCGGATGCTGGAGGATCTGGAGCTCACCGAGGGCGAGCAGGCCCCCGAGGAGACTCCCGAGACCGGCGAGGACGATCAGGGCGAGGAACAGGACGAGAGCCAGGAGCAGGAGGACGAGGGCGACGAGTCCGGCGGCTCCTCCGACTCCGAGGTCCAGGCCCGCGCCGAGAAGTCCGACGGCGGCGAGGATGATGGCGAGCAGCGCCAGCTCGACGACGACAGCCAGTCCGACATGGACGGCGAGATGGGCGATGACGGCGAGGAGGGCATGCTCCCCGTGCGCCCCAATCGCCCGATGTCGGATCTGCCGCCGAGCTTCGACTATCACGCCTACACCAACCGTTTCGACGAGGAGGTCGCCGCCACCGAGCTGTGCGACGAGGACGAGCTGACGCGGCTGCGCGCCTATCTCGACCAGCAGCTCGTCCACCTCCAGGGCGCGGTCACCAAGCTCGCCAACCGGCTGCAGCGCCGGCTGATGGCGCAGCAGAACCGCAGCTGGGACTTCGACCAGGAGGAAGGGCTGCTCGACGCCGCCCGGCTTGCCCGCGTCGTCGTCAATCCGGCGCATTCGCTGAGCTACAAATGGGAGCGGGACACCGACTTCCGCGACACCGTCGTCACCCTGCTGATCGACAATTCGGGCTCGATGCGCGGCCGGCCGATCTCGATCGCGGCGATCTGCGCCGACATCCTGGCGCGCACCCTGGAGCGCTGCGCGGTGAAGACCGAGATCCTCGGCTTCACCACCCGCGCCTGGAAGGGCGGCCAGTCGCGCGAGGCGTGGCTGGCGGCGGGCCGTCCGCCAGCACCGGGCCGGCTCAACGACCTGCGCCACATCGTCTACAAGAAGGCCGACGAGCCCTGGCGCCGCGCGCGCAAGTCGCTGGGCCTGATGATGCGCGAGGGGCTCCTCAAGGAGAATATCGACGGCGAGGCGCTGCTCTGGGCGCACAACCGGCTGATCAGCCGGCGCGAGGAGCGCAAGGTGCTGATGGTCATCTCCGACGGTGCGCCCGTCGACGATTCGACCCTGTCGGTGAACAATGGCTCCTATCTCGAGCGGCATCTGCGCCAGATGATCGGCTGGATCGAGAATCGATCGCCGGTCGAGCTGGTCGCGATCGGCATCGGCCATGACGTGACCCGCTATTATCAGCGCGCGGTGACGATCATGGATGTCGAGCAGCTGGGCGGCACGATGGTGGAGCAGCTGGCCGCGCTATTCGATCTGGAGCCGCGCTGACCCATCGATGCGACGGATGGTTGATCCGAAAATGGACCGATCGCCGATTTCATCCGTTTTGGGGATATGTGGAAACCCGGTCTGATCGCCTGCCTGATGATCGCGACCCTCGGCTCCGCCGCCGAGGCCCGCAAGCCGTCCCGCAAGGCTCCGCCGGTCCAGTGGACCGATTCGAAACCGCTCATCCGGATCCCCGGCGTTCCTCGCACCGCCCAGCTTACCCCGCTGCAATTTGGCGATTTCGTGCGCAAGGACTGGCGGAAGGGCCAGGCGCGCCGCTACGCGCTCAACCAGTCGCCCACCGTCCGCCTCAACACGATGAGCGAGGATTTCCGCCTGGCCGACGCCGATGGCGATGGCCGGGTCTCAGGCATTGAACTGGCGGATTACCTTCTCGCGAATGGTTGAAGTTTGGGGAGATGAGGCCCCCACAGAAGCCTCCTGAGATTCCAGCTTTCGCTGGAATGACGGTTTGCGAAGGGGGCCGGATAACAACGAAGAGATAGTCGTCGGGACGCGGCAGCGTCCCGCAAGGCCGAACGGCCGCCCGAGCTTATGCGAGGCTAGCCAAGTGCGCGG
>CAUTRN010000074.1:0-19768 GCA_963540925.1 uncultured Sphingomonadaceae bacterium | reverse complement strand
GGTGCTGGACATAGCGGCGCAGATGGCGGCGCAGTTCGTGATGCTCGGCGTACATCGGGCCATAGATGCCCGACCACAGCCGGTGGAACTCCTCCAGGCTGATGCCCTTGTGGCGCTTGTAGAAGCCGAGCTGGATGATCATGGCCTGTCGTCTCTCCACATCGTCATTCCCGCGCAGGCGGGAATCCATAACCTCCGAACCGCGAGAGGCTCTTGCCTTTGGGAATATGGATCCCCGCCTGCGCGGGGATGACGGTTGGAGGCACGGAATGCCTTCGTCACAGCGCCATGCTCGTCCCACCATCGGCCCGCCAGGTCGCCCCCGTGGTGTAGCCCGACAGCGGGCTGGCGAGGAACGCGACGAGCGCGCCCATCTCCTCGGGGCGGCCCAGGCGGCGGATCGGCTGGGGGAAGATGTCGGTGGCGTAGCGGCGCTGCACCTCTTCCATGTCGTCGGGCCAGCCATGTTCGTCGCGCAGGCGCAGCAGGAAGCTCTGCGAGGCCTCGGTCAGGTACATGCCGGGCTCGATGCAGTTCACCGTCACGCCGTGTGGCGCGAGATTCTTCGAGATGTTGAGGCTCCAATTCTCGAGTGCGGCCTTGGCCGGCCCATATTCGTGGAGCACACCCAATGCCTGCCGCCCGGCGATGCTGGAGATGTTGATGATCCGCCCCCAGCCGCGCGCGCACATGCCCGGCGCGAAGGCACGGGCGAGGCGGGTGGCCGCCACGAAGTTGATGTTCAGGCTGTCGAGATAGTCGGCCGAGGGCAGCGCCTCCCACGCGATCACGTCGTCATTGTGGAGCGCGCCGCCGGCATTGTGGACGAGGATGTCGATCCCGCCCAGCGCCTCCACGGCGAGTGCCGCCAGCCGCTCGACCTCGGCATCGTCGGTCAGTCCGCCGACCGCCGCCACCGCCCGTCCGCCGGTCGCCTCGATCGCGCGAACCGTCTCGGCGGTGCGATCGGCGTTGCGGCCATGGCAGGCGACCGCCGCGCCCTCCGCCGCCAGGGTCTTCGCGATCGCCACGCCCAGCCCGGAACTGGCGCCGGTCACGAAGGCGCGCTTGCCCGCCAGCTGCAGGTCCATCAGGCGACGTCCCACTCCAGCACCAGCCGGTCGTAGCAGATGTTGACCCCGGCCTGCTGGCGGGGCGGTTCGCTTTCCGAGACGCGGAAGTCGGGGATGCGCGCCAGCATCTCCTCGATCAGGATGCCGAGCAGCGACCGGGCGAGCGCGGTGCCCGCGCAGCGATGCGGGCCGAAGCCGAAGGCGGTGTTCATCGAGATGCGCCGCTCCAGGTCCACCTTGAGCGGATCGGGAAAGACGCTCTCGTCGAAATTCATCATCGCCGGGGTGGCGAGGATCATGTCGTCGGCCTTCACCAGCGCCTCGCCCACCCGCTGGTCGCTCACGCACAGCCGCGCCGATCCGGCGAGGATCACCGGATAGCGGCGCAGCAGCTCGTCCAGCGCCACGCTCTGCTTGGCGGGGTTGTCGCGCAGCCATTGGCGATGCTCGGGATGTTCGGCGAGGTGACGGAACACCGATCCATAGCTGTCGGCGATCGTGCCGAGGGCGGCGGTCAGCAGCAGCACGGTCATGCTGTGGACATGGTGGAAGGCGATCGGCTGGCCGTCGATCTCCTGCGCCCCCATCCAGCTCACCAGATCGTCGCCGGGGTTGGCGAGCCGCTCGCGCACGAACGGCTCCATGATCGCTTCCAGGTCCTTGAACAGCTGGGCCTTGTCGGCGGCGGGGTCGTGCAGCGCGGTCACCCGCCAGCGCACCTCCTCCAGATAGGTGTCGGGCATGTTGGTGAGGTGGAAGAAGACCTGGGTGGGCAGCGGATCGCCGATCTCGGAGACGAACTCGCAGCGACCGAGCGGCTTCACCGCCTCGATCCGTTCGATCGTGAAGGCGCGCATCTTCTCCAGCAGCCCGACGATCGTCTTGCGAGACAGCGCCTTGAGCAGCAGCTGGCGATAGGGGGTGTGATCGGGCGGATCCATGTGGATCGGGGTGAAGCCCTCGCCCTTCTTCGGGTTATGCTCGCGGACCAGCATCAGGTTCTGGCTGGAGAAATGCTCGGGATCGGAGAAGACGCCGCGCGCCAGGGCGCCGTCCGACACATACCAGTGGCCGCCATTATAGGGCGTCCAGAAGATGTCCGGCGCGCGCTGCTTGAGCTTGAACAGCTCCTCGAAGATGTCGGCATCGGCGGGGCCCGGCTCGAAGACGTTGTAGGGATAGACCAGCTCGGGCGGGACATGCGCGGGTATGTCGGCGCGCTCGGCCGTCAGCGTCTCGGAAGCTCCCATGGTCCTCACCCTCCGTCTTTTCTGGGACGGATAGGAAACCCGGAGGGCCATGGGGTCAATGATGCAAGGGGACAGGGGCGAGGTGATCGCGGCCCGGATGTTTGAAGTTTTGCGCGGTTCGTCAGGAGAGTGCGCCCCTTGTTTCCCCTCCCTGGAAGGGAGGGGCCAGGGGTGGGTCGACGAAGCCAAGGGGGTCGATCCCCCTTGGCTTCGATTTGTCGGAGGGAAAAAGGGGCTCGCTACGCTCGCGACCCACCCCCCACCCCTCCCTTTCAGGGAGGGGAGTTATCGGACGACTACTCCGCCGCTTCGGGCCAGGCGGCGGCGGTGGTCCAGCCCAGGCGCGGGATCGCGATCGAACGCTTGCCGGCCAGGTCGGTGCGGAGCACGAAGATGCCCTGCTCTTCCATATTGGAGATCAGCCGGCGGACCCGGCCGATCGAATGGGTGCCATAGACCTGGGCGAGCGCGGAGTCGGCTGGGGCTTCCCAGCCCTCGCGCGCGGCGCGGGCGACGAGCAGGAAGGGGGCGAGCATGTCCTCGGGCAGCGAGGCGCCGATCGCCAGCGCATCGAGCCAGCCCTCGTCGGGCTCGCCGTGCAGGCCGGCGCGCGCCATCGCCAGGCGGCGGCGGAAGGCGGTGAGGTCGAGCCCGTGATGGGCGAGCTGGCGGATGCGGCAGCGCACGCCGAAATCCTGGAACAGGATGGCCGGCTGGCGATAGGTTGCCTCGGGATCCTCGGCCATTTCCGCCAGCACCGCGACGATCACCGCCTCGCGCTCGTCGTCGGGCAGGCTCGGCACGCTGGGCGCGGCCTGCGGGGTCAGCACTGGGCCGCTCTTGCTGATCGCGCGCAGCAGGTCCTCGCTGGTGGCGCTGGGCGCGCGCGGCGGGGGAGGGGGCGGCGGCAGGTCGTCGCCCGGCGCGAACAGCAGGCCCTGCAGGTCTTCCGGGGCGGCGGCGGCCGGCAGCGGCACCAGCTTGGGGCTGCCGCTGCGCGCCGAGGTCTCGACCGCGCCCACCGTCACCGCGATCGGCCGGCGCGACACTGCCGGACCGAGGGCCAGGAACTGGCCGCGCGGCAGGTCGCGGATCTGCTCGGCCTGGCGCCGGTCCATGCCCAGCAGGTCGGCGGCGCGGGCCATATCGATGTCGAGGAAGGTGCGCCCCATCATGAAGTTGGAGGCTTCGGCGGCGACATTCTTGGCGAGCTTGGCGAGCCGCTGGGTGGCGATCACCCCGGCCAGGCCGCGCTTGCGGCCACGGCACATCAAATTGGTCATCGCGCCCAGCGAGGCACGGCGGGCCTCGTCGGAGACTTCGCCGGCGGCGGCGGGGGCGAACAGCTGGGCTTCGTCGACCACCACCAGCGCCGGATACCAATGGTCGCGCGGGGCATCGAACATCGCCGACAGGAAGGTGGCGGCGCAGCGCATCTGCTGCTCGATCTCCAGTTCGTCGAGCGCCAGCACCACCGACACGCGATGCTCGCGGATGCGGGTGGCGAGGCGGGCGATTTCATTCTCGCTATGCGCGCCGGCCTGGATCGCGACATGGCCGAAGCGGTCGGCGAGGGTGACGAAATCGCCCTCGGGATCGATCACCACCTGCTGGACCAGCCCCGCCGACCCTTCGAGCAGCCGGCGCAGCAGATGCGACTTTCCCGAGCCCGAATTGCCCTGGACGAGCAAACGGGTGGCGAGCAGCTCTTCGAGGTCGAAGCAGGTGGACTGGTTCGGGCCGCTGGTGCCGATGTCGATTCGTGCGGTCACGCCGGTTTTCTTGGGCGATAGCGGGGGGCGGCTTCAAGTCTGAAGTGATGGAAAGCTGTGGATGACTCGCCCAATTTCGTCGCTCCGGCGGAGGCCGGAGCCGCCAACGGCTCTTGCGGCCGGCTTATCGCGAATATCGTGACGGCTCCGGCCTCCGCCGGAGCGACGATAGATGCAATCGCCAAAAGCAGTCGCTATATCTCCCCACATGACCGACATTGCAGACCTGTCCCACGTTCCCAGCGTGTCCCTCGCCACGTCCGACGCCGATCCGGAGGGCTTTGCCCAGGCGATCGGCCGCTCGTTCGAGCGCTTCGGCTTCGCCGTCGTCGCCGACCATGGCATCCCCGCCGACCTGATCGCCCGCGCCGAAGCGACGTCGAAGGCCTTCTTCGCGCTGCCCGACCCTGTGAAGCGCGCCTATCTGGTCGAGGGCGGCATGGGCCAGCGCGGCTACACCGCCTTCCGGGTGGAGACCGCCAAGGGCGAGGCGATCGCCGACGAGAAGGAGTTCTGGCATGTCGGGCGCGAGCTGCCCGCCGGGCACCGCTATGCCGCCGACATGCCCGCCAATCTCTGGCCCAGCGAGGTCGAGGATTTCCGCGAGACCTATCTGGCGCTGTTCGACGCGTTCGAGGCGACCGGGCGGCGCATCCTCTCGGCGATCGCGCGCTATCTGGGCCTCGCGCCCGACTTTTTCGACGACGCGATCGAGGACGGCAATTCGATCCTGCGCCTGCTCCATTATCCGCCGATCGGCCCCGACGCCCCCGGTATCCGCGCCGGCGCGCATGAGGACATCAACGCCATCACCCTGCTGCTCGGCGCCGAGGAAGGCGGGCTCCAGCTGCTCGACCGCGACGGCCGCTGGCTCGCGGTCAACATCGAGCCGGGCGAGCTGGTGGTGAACATCGGCGACATGCTGCAGCGGCTGACCAACAAGCGGCTGCCCTCGACCAGCCACCGGGTGATGAACCCGCCCCCCGAGCGGCGCGGCTTCGCGCGCTACTCGATGCCCTTCTTCCTCCACTTCCGCCCCGATTATCTGATCGAGACCCTGCCGGAGACGATCACGGCGGAGCGGCCGAACCAGTTCCCCGAGCCGATCACCGCGAACGACTATCTCCTGGAGCGGCTGCGCGAGATCAAGCTGAGCTGATCTCCCTTCCTTCGTCATCCCCGCGGAGGCGGGGATCCATAACCTCCGAACCGCGAGAGTCGCCTGCGTTGGAGAATATGGCTTCCCGCCTTCGCGGGAATGACGGACTGGGTGTGTGTGCCATAGACAACCCCGCCGATCCACGGCACCATCCCCGCAAAGATAAAGGGGAGGGGGCCGTCATGGATCACCGCTTATTCTACGTCGTCGGCGATTTCCTCGCCCAGCTCGCGATCGGCATGGTCGCGGGGCTCGTTGCCTGGGCGATCGTCAGCCCCGCCTGGAACATGTGGGCGGCGATGGCCGCGATGATGGCGCTGGGGATGGTCGTCGGCCTCGTCCTCTACTTCCCGGTCGGCATCAAGCTGGGCGCGATGGAGGCGATGATCCCCGCCATGTACAGCGGCATGTGGGGCGGCATGGTGGTGGGGATGATGTCGGCGATGATGCCGATGCCGCTCCACCATGCGCTGGAGATGGGCGCCGCCTGCGGCATCGCCGAGATCATCTTCATCTGGATCGCCAACAGCCTGCTGCGCGGCGTCACCCGCCAGCCGAAGGCCGGCTGAGATGGCCGACACGATCACCCAGGCGAAATGGGACAAGCTCGCCCCGCGCTTCGACAGCATGGCCGCCAAGGGCGCCGAGGCGCGCTGGAAGCCGTTCAAGCAGAAGCTGTTCGCGAACATGGAGGGCAGGATCCTGTTCCTGGCGCTTGGCACCGGGCTCGACATCCCCACCTTTCCCAAGGGGCAGGACATCACCGCGATCGACATCAGCCCCAGGATGATCGAACGGGCGCAGGAGCGTCTTGCCGCTTATGACGGCACGATCGACGCGCGGGTGATGGACGTGCACGAAATGCCGTTCGCCGAGGAGAGCTTCGACCAGGTCTTCACCGCCTGCACCTTCTGCTCGGTACCCAACCCGGTGGAGGGACTGAAGGCGCTCAGGCGCGTGCTCAAGCCCGGCGGCCAGCTCTTCATGTTCGAGCATACCGGCAGCCATTTCTATCCCTTCCGGGGGATGATGAACCTGATGACCCTGCTGACCGAGAAGATCGGCCCCGCCATGAACCGCGACACGGTGGCGAACGTCCGCGCGGCGGGGTTCGAGATCGTCGAGGTCGACAATGTCTTCCTCGACGTGGTGAAGACGATCAAGGCGGTGAAGCCGCGCTAATCACCATCGTCGCTCCGGCGGAGGCCGGAGCCGCCACGAAGTTTGCGACCAGCTTGCCGCAGGAGCCTCTGGCGGCTCCGGCCTCCGCCGGAGCGACGGCTGTGGCTAGGTATCCCACACCAGCGGCAGCTTGCAGATCGTCAGGTTCAGCCCCGGCCGATAGGTCGGCGCCTCGTCGGGATCGGGCCGCACCTCGGGCATCCGCGCGAACCATTCCTCGAAGAAGACGCGCAGCTCCAGCCGGGCGAGGTGCGATCCGACGCAGCGGTGCGGGCCCGAGTTGAAGGTCGCATGCACCTTGTTCTCGCGGTCGATGTCGAAGATCAGCGGATCGGGGAAGGCGTCGGTGTCGAGGTTCGCCGCGGGCAGCATCAGCATCGCCAGCTCGCCCTTGGTCAGCTTCACCCCGCCGAACTCGGCATCCTGCGCGATCAGCCGGGGCGGCATCGCCACCGCATAGCGGCGCAATATCTCCTCCATCAGCTCGGGGATCAGCCCCCGGTCGGCGCGCAGCCGTGCCTGCAGCGCGGGGTGGCGGGCGAGATGGTACATGCCGAAGGTGAAGGTGTTGACCAGGGTGTCGAGCCCGGCGGTGAACAGCAGCAGGCAATAGGATTGCATGTCGACCATGCTCGGCCGGCGCCCATCGAGATCGGCTTCGAGCAACTGGCTGATCAGGTCGTCCTTCGGGTCGGCCATGCGCGCGACGATCAGCTCGTTCATCCCCTGGTGGATCGCGGCGAAGGCCCAGTTGCGGGTGTCGTCGTCGCTCGACGAGATGCCGTGCATCCAGCTGCGGAACTCGGCGAGCCGCTCCAGTGGCATGCCCATCATCTTCATGAAGACGGTGACCGGGATCGGCTCGCCCACCGCCTCCAGGAACTCGGCGCGGCCCTTGGGCTTCAACGCCTCGATCAGCCGCACCGCGAGGTCGCGGATGCCCTGTTCCATCTTCAGCACGGTGGCGGGCGCGAAGGCGCGCATCAGCGGCTTGCGATAGGTGCCATGTTCGGGCGGGTCGAGCGACTGCGGCGCGAAGCGCGGCTCGTTGCGATGCTCCATCGGCGGGATCATCACCAGCGCCCCGTCGCTGGAGGCGCGGTTGTTGCTCGAGAAGATCTCGGTCGCGCGCGCCGCCTTGGTCACCAGCTCATGACCGTTGATCAGCCAGTGGCCGCCATTGCGCGGGGTCCAGAAGATGCCGCGTCCCACCTCCTCGCCCAGCCGATGCAGCCCCAGATGCAGGTCGCCCTCGGCCAGGAAACGGCTGTCGCCGAACACGTCATAGTCGACCACCCTGGCGGGATCGACCGGTACCGCCGGCGCGGGCTGGGTCTGGGTTGCCATCCTGTCTTCCCCTCGATGTCAGGGCATCAGGAATAGGCGCGGCGGGGGGCCGAATCTTGTTTTCAGCGGCCCCTTTAAATCGGGCCGGAAGATGGGCTAGCCTGTTCCCAACAAAGGGAGACCCATGCGCATCACCACCAGTCTGGCCGCCCTCGCGCTGGCCACCGCACCGCTGTTCGCCGTTCACGCCGCCGACAAGCCCAGGGAGGCTGCCGCGGCCGAGCCCGATGCGCCGGTGCCGCCGCCCAATGTCTCGGTGACGAAGCACAAGGGCACCTTCGGTGGCCAGTCGATCGCCTATACCGCGACCACCGGCGAGACCTATCTGACCGACAAGGAGGGCAAGCCGCTCGCGGCGATCTTCGCCACCTCCTATGTCAAGGATGGCGGCGACAGGACCCGGCCGATCACCTTCCTCTACAATGGCGGCCCCGGCTCGGGCTCGCTGTGGCTGCACATGGGCGCCTTCGGCCCCAAGCGGGTGGTGCTGCCCGACGCCAAGGACGACGGCGCGCCGCCCTATCCGATCGTCGACAATCCCGAGAGCCTGCTCGACGTCACCGACCTGGTGTTCATCGATCCGGTCGGCACCGGCTTCGCCCATGCGATCGGCAGCAAGGACCCCAAGGATTATTGGGGCGTCTCGGCCGACGCCAAATCGATCGCCGAGTTCATCCGCAAATGGCTGAACGACAACGGCCGCTGGAACTCGCCCAAGTTCATCGGCGGCGAAAGCTATGGCACGACCCGCTCGATCGCGCTGATCAACGAGCTGGAGGGGACCTATAACGACGTCTCGATCAATGGCATCCTGCTGATCTCGACGATCCTCGATTTCGGCGCGGTGTCCGAGGTGCAGGGCAATGAGATGCCCTATATCCTCAACCTGCCGTCGATGGCGACCACGGCCTGGTATCACAAGAAGATCGCCAACCCGCCCGCCACCGCCGCCGAGATCGCGGCGCAGGCGCGCGCTTTCGCGATCGGGCCCTATGCCAACGCCCTGCTCAAGGGTAATGCGCTGCCCGCGCAGGAGCGCGCCACCGTCCGCGCCGAGCTGGCGCGCCTGACGGGTCTCTCCGAGCAGTTCGTCGATCGCGCCGACTTGCGCGTCTCGCCGGGCCGCTTCTACAAGGAACTGCTGCGCGATCGCGGCCAGGTGATCGGCCGGCTCGACACGCGCTATACCGGCGTCGATTACGACCAGGCCGGCGAGGAGCCCGACAACGATCCGAGCTTCTACGGGATCGACGCGGCCTATACCGCCGCGATCAACAGCTATCTGCGCGACGACCTGAAGCTGAAGACCGACCGCAACTACGTCACCATCGGCGGGGTCAGCGGCTGGGACTGGAAGCTGGCCGACCAGCGCGGCCGCGACGGCGACGTCTATGTCAACGTCGCCCCCTATCTGGGCAAGGCGCTGCGCGAGAATAGCGGGCTGAAGGTGTTCGTCGGCCAGGGCTGGTACGACTTCGCCACCCCCTTCTTCGGCGCCGAATATTCTATGAGCCGCACCGGCTTCGATACCTCGCGCATCCAGTATCATTATTATGACGCGGGCCACATGATGTACGTCCACAAGCCCGACCTGGAGAAGCTGAGCGCGGACATCCGCGCGTTCATCCGGGCGCGGTGAGCGCGCGCGCGGCCGGATGACATTCCCGACCCGGAGCGGCCGGTGTCGGCCGCTCCGGGCTTTTCCCGTGATGTCCAGGCCGGCGGATCTTTCCGTCGGCTTGGGAAAGGCTTCAGGAGCCGCGGATGCCTCTGGCGATCATGCCGAGTAGCGCGGGTGTGGTCGCGGCAAGCATCGAGAGCAGGGCGGTCAGCTCCAGCCCCGCCTGCACGGCGGCTATGGCCAGACCGATCACCAGCAGCGGTATCAGGACGACCAGCGGCTTTTTGGCGAGCGACCAGCCGCTGGGAGGCTGCTTGGCGCGCCAGTCGGTCAATGTGCCCGGTCGCTCGGTCTGTCGGATGAACATGCCGAAGCTGTGGTTCATCAGTCGCGGTGCCGGATCGAGGATCACCAGTCCGCGGCGGACGAGCGACTGGAGCGCCACCGCGCGGGACATGTTGACGTGCGAGCCATGCGCGATGGCATCGAGGATGAAGCGTTCGGCCAGCGAGGAGGCTTCCCAGCATTGTTCATAATGCTCGATCAGGTTGGCCCGCAGATAGTCGATCGCAGCTTCCTTGCTGATCGGATTCACCCGCAGGGCCCAGCGGATAAGCTTGGGCGTATAATATTCCTGATAGTCGCTGTCCGCGAGCGGGAAGCGATCTCCCTTGTACCGGAAAAGCGAGCGGGAATCGTGATCGGCGATGATGCTGTCGATCACATTGCCCGGCAGCCAGCGCAGTTCCTCGATCAGCACGCGGCCGGGGCTTTTCGGATCGCGGATGCTGTCGATTGCTGGCGGAGCGAAATCGGTGATGCGTGGCCCACCATCGGTGGGCTTGCCTTCGTCGGACAGGAAGGCGTTTCGGATCGCGGCGGAAACCTTGTCGATCGGCTGGAAGGAAAAGGTCGTGAAGTCCTGGAACAGGCGCGCCCAGCGTAATTCTTCCCGGGTCGAAAGGCGGTCCTTGTCGTCGTCGCCCATGTCGAACGCATCGAGGATGCGTTCCAGCGGCGACATCTCGGCGATGATGACGAGCGCTGCTGGCGACCCGTGAGCCTGTTCCTCTAGAGCCGCCACGGCCTTTTCGAGATAATCGAGCGCGGCGCGGCGGCGGAGCGGATCGCGCAACACGAGTTCGAGGCCCGCCAGCACGAGGCGTGCCGGCTGATCGTTCTTGAGGCGTGGCCAGGGCGCTTGGGTCGCGACTCCATCTTCGGCCTGGGCTGCCAGCTTTGTGTCTGACAGGGGCATCAGCTTGTCGGCCAGGTTGATGGTCACGGCGATGTCCGGATCGCTGATCCTGTCCCGGATCGCTTGCTGTGGTGCCACCAGCAGGGATTTGCTTGATAGTTTCAGCTCGTTCTTGCTGGATTCCGGCGGGATATTGCCGAGTACGAGGCGTGGCCAGGCGACCGCCCCCAGCGGAATCCCGAAGCCGGTGAGCGCTTCGAGCCCCTGGATAACCATCCAGATCATCAGTCCGAGCAATATTATGGCCAGCAGGAGAAGTGCCGACAGAGCAGGCGAATGGCCGGGCCAAAGCAGGTCGCGCTGGCTGACCGCGATGCGCGCGCTGACGCCCCGCTCCCTGTCGAGCCTCCAGCAATACCAATAGCGTGCGTCGCTGGGTAGGCAGTGTTCCGAACGGGCTTCCCGAAAGCCATCCTGCATGTTCATGAGGATCCGGCTGAAGCTGTTGAGCTGACGCCTGTCGATGCGGATTCTTTCGAATGGGCCGCCCCAGGGAGCCAGCGGGTCGAAAGAGCCCGGTTGCGCGGATCGCAGGGAAGATTGCAGGGCAGTGATGTCGGCACCACGCTGCGTGACCGAAGCGACTGCGCGGTCGTGCCGCGCGAGATCGGTTATCTCGCGCGAAAGCGATCGGGCATCGGCCCAGAAGACGATCATCGGGGCGATGGCGATGACGGCGATGATCGCGAGGACGAACTGGCGATAGTCGCGCTCGCCCCGCGCCGTCATCGGTTTGGCATTCAGTTGAAGCCTGCGCAGCCGGAAATAGGCTATGAACGCGAGCGCCGTGGATGACAGCACCGCGAGCGGTGGGCCCCAGTTGGAGGGCCAAAAACCTAGCGCCGCAATTGGAAAGGCTGCGAAGCCAAGCCATTTCGCGCGATCATAAAAGGCTTCTGCGGCGTGGAACGGCCATAAATAGAGCCAGATGATCTTGTTCTGCAGCATGAGCAGCAATGTGCATATGACGACAGCGGTGAAGCTGAAGCCGGCCCATGCGGTCATTGCTCGCAACGCCGTACCGCTCGCGATACGGTCCACCGAGTTCAGTGGATAATAGACGAGCATGGCCCAGGGCGTGCCCTTTATGCGGGTAGCCGCGAACCGTGTGATCCGTCCGTCATAGCGTCTGGTGAATTGATAGCTGTCCTCCAGGTCGCGTATGCCTGCGACGATGGATTGGGGCGACTTCATCTCGTTCGCGAGAGACGAGAAACCGGCCCGTCCCGCTTGGCTATGGAACAGGATCGGCAGGGCCTCCTCGCTCGTGTCGATGACCATGAAATGCTGAGGCGGAGGTAAAATCGGAGAGATCAGGCTCTTGAGGATCGTCGTGTAGACGAACACCCGACCCTGCGGTTCATCGGCAATCGCCACGACCGTCTTGTTGATCCCATCGGTCTGCGCGCGGATTTGGCTGACGGAATAGTGATGGCCCGCAAAGCTTGCGGCGCCGGACTGCTTCAATTTCAGGAAATAGGGTCTTGCTCCGATCTGGGTGCCGTGAGGCATCGGCTGCCGGGCAGCGACGCCGGTCGCCGCGTCACGGCAAAAGGTCCCGTCGGGGCGGAACAGGCCGGCCTCGTAGATCCTGGGCAAGGACCTATCGGAACCGGGAGCGTTATTCGACGACGACGCCCCATCGCATTTTCCGTCGACCGGTTTCGCAAACTGAGCGTGAATGGCATTTGCCAGGCGCGATTGGAATTCGGTGCTCGCCGACACGGCCAGCCGGCTGGACAGGCGCCGGGCCTCGATATCGGCCAGCCGCCTCTCGCCGATGATCTCGAAAGCGTAGAGCCACCCTATGGTCGCGATAGCGGCCGCGGCGAAGACGCCGAACGCCATGGCTCCCACCTCGATCTGGCTGACCGATTCCGAGTTGCCGATCAGCAGCAGCCGCGCGACCGGAAGCAGGGCGATCACGATCAGGACCAGCAATGCGAAGATGGTCAGGATCAGATAGGGCGGTGTCAGGGCTTCCTGTTGCAGCGCGTCGGCGCGCATTAGCCCAACGAGGAAATATTGGCAGCTATAGCCCTTTGCCCTCCCTCCATCTTTATGGCCTGCGTTGGGATCGGGCGGCGGGGTTCTGGGCACGACCGCTCCGCCGGGCGACGACGTGCTGCTGCCGGCGGCGGGGCAAGGTCGTGCCGATCCATCGATGCGGACGGGGCGGATATAGGCGTAGAAAATGTCGTTCGCGATTTTCAGTCGCGCGGCGCCGGGCGCGGTTTCCAGCGCCGCCACGTCGTTGGCCGGGGTCGGCGGCTGGGCGCTTGTCAGGTTGTTCGAGATATCCTTGGCGAGATTGCTGGAGGGTGAGATTTCGCCCAGCTTCGCGATCGGCAGGCTGGTGGGACCGAACTGTTCCAGCACGGCCTTGTCCGGACCGACGATCAGAAGATTGGAGAAGCTCGGCACGGTCTGCCCCACCGCGAGAATCGCTTCGAGCGGCAGGCTGGCGGAATAGCATTGCGGATTGGTTTGGCCGGATTCTGAAAACCGGTCGGCCAGTTCCAGTTGCGGACCCGCGCCTGGCCGATCGCTCCTCGGGAAGGGGGTGGTGGCGGGAGGCGTCTCGGAGCGGCAGTTATCATATGTGACCGTGATCCTGCCCAGTTGCGGATGATCGATGTCCACCGTCTTGGAATTGGCCCGGGCGATTTCCGCGATCGTCCGGGGCCAGGTTTCCAGGCCGTTCGCGATAACCGCCAGGTTCGCGGCGTTGCGCCGATTGGCGTCGCCGAGAATCGACTGGCTGCTGATCAGCAGCGATACGCCGAAGCCCAGCAGCAGGATCGCGCCCAGGGCCAGCGTAAGCCGGAGCCATCGGTTCGGGGGGGCTTCGTTGCCGCTGGCGCTCCCCGCGCTGGCAGACGGCGTGGCCGCGAACATGGTCACGACGCCGGTGATGCGATTTCCGGATGATCCGGAAACGCAGGAATGGCTTCGTCACCGCATCGGCTTTTGAACGCGCCCATTGCACTCCCCCAGGCAAGGCATGCGATTGAAAGCGGACGCTGAAGATACGCGCGATGGGCCGGAGACGGCACGGACCGCGAGTGAGGTCAGGCTGACCGCAATCCCCGCCGATGCCAAGGGGATTCTAATCCATAATGAAGGATCGCGCCGGCTGGCCCCCATGGGCGCGACCGGCGACCGGGATCAGCCCAGCTTCACCGGCGCGCCGGTGCCCATGAACTGCGCCAGGCTGCGGTGGAAGTTGCTCACCGGCTGCTCCTGCTTGGGGTTGGGCAGCGCGCCGCGGAAGCCGCGTGAGCGCATGCCCTTCTGCACCTCGCCCATATTCTGGAAGTCCTGGGTCAGCACCAGCCGCCACTTCGCCTCGTCGGAGGCGTCGACATGCTCCCATGCGGTCTTCGGCTCGCCGCCCTCGGGGAAGCGCTCGATCACATAGGCTTCGAAGATGCACTTGTTCGGGTCGCGGCGGTGCGGCCGGGCGCGGTAGCAGAGGAAGAAGGTGAGTCCGTGTCCGATCGCGAGATTGGGGAAGATGTGGCAGCTGTTTCCCGCGCGCGCCATATGATCGGGGTCGATCGCCGGCCAGTCGATGCCGCGCGCCGCGTCGTCGGCCCTGGCGGATGTCAGCCAGTGCGCGGTCACCTCCGCCGCCGACGTTCCCTCGGGCAGCTCGTCCACCAGCCGCTGCGCCGCGTCGACCAGGGTCTGCGTGGTCGACGCGTTGACGGTGCGGTAGATCTCCTCCTGCAGCTCGGCGATCGACAGGCGCGGGTCGTCGCCCTTGCCGGCGCGGAAATAGCTGCTGCTCTCCTTGGTGCGCAGCGCCTCGTTGCGCTGGTCAAAACCCTTGTGGCTGTGCAGCCCGTCGCCCTGGCTCCAGGTATAGAACTCGGCATATTTCAGCATCTGCGGATGGGTGCCCTCGACATGATAGGCCTCGACGAAGGCCTCAATCGCGGTCTTCCAGTTGCAGTCGAACTCGGTCCATTGCCGCCAGCGATAGCGCATCTTCTCGGGCTCGAACGGGTCGAGCATCGACGCCATCGGCTCCAGATAGTCGCGCAACGGGCCGGCGTCGGGGTCCATGTTGATCCACACCCAGCCGCCCCATGTGTCGACCTTCACCGTGGGGATGTCGATCATCTCCTGGGTGAGCTTGCCCTTCCAGTCGTCCTTGTCGAGGACGCGGATGTTCCGCCCTTCCAGGTCATAGTGCCAGGCATGGTAGCGGCAGCGGAACTGCTTGGCGCGCCCGCAGCCCTCGGCCAGCTTGCGGCCGCGATGCTGGCAGACGTTGAAGAAGGCGCTGATGCTGTCTTCGCCCGAACGGGTGATGACGATCGAATCGTCCATGATGTCGTAGGTGACGTAATCGCCGACGTTCGGAAGCTCCTCGACCCGACAGGCATGCTGCCAGACCTTCGACCAGAGCTTGTCGCCCTCGGCCCGTGCATAGGCTTCGGAGACATAGGCCTCGGGCCCGATGTTCTCGAGATCCTCGCTGGCGGCCACGCGCGTCACCTGGGTCATCATGCTCTCCCGCCGGCGGCCGGTGGAGGCCGCTCGGTCAGGGGAGGCTATAATGGAACGGCTTGGGTGTGAATATTGAATCGCATGGCGGGCCGTCGCCCTATGTCCGTCATGCCAGCGGAGGCTGGCATCTCAGGAGGCTAGGACGCTACTTCATCTCCCGAGATGCCAGCCTTCGCTGGCATGACGTGTTTGGAGAAATTGGTAGGGTTGCCCTCAGCCCCGGCCGCGATAGCCGGCGACGCCCTGGTCGGGCACCCACAGCCCCTCGGGCGCGGCGCCCGACTGCCAGAACACGTCGATCGGGATGCCGCCGCGCGGATACCAATAGCCGCCGATGCGCAGCCAGCGCGGCTGCATCTCGCGGAACAGCCGCTCGCCGATGCCGACGGTGCAATCCTCGTGGAAACCGGCATGGTTGCGGAACGAGCCGAGGAACAGCTTGAGCGACTTGGATTCGACGATCGTCTCGCCGGGGGCATAGTCGATCACCAGATGCGCGAAATCGGGCTGGCCGGTCACCGGGCAGAGCGAGGTGAACTCGGGCGCCGCGAAGCGCACGAGATAGAGCGTGCCGGCGCGCGGGTTGGGAACATAGTCGAGCACCGCCTGTTCAGGCGAGGCGGGCAGGGCGCTGGCCTTGCCGAGATGGATAGGGGTCTGGGACATGGCGGCGCTCTTAGCCGAGCCCGCCCGACGACGCTACGCATGTACGAAAGTTTCTCCAATTGGCGCGTTGAAGAAATATACTTGCAATCTGCCTTCCATCGAGATAATTAAACCTCACCTCCCCAGGTAAATCGATTCGTCGTCGCGATCATGCGATGATGGAGTGTGCCCGTTGATGGAGGTAATGATGGACTTGCTGGTTTCGACCGAATGGCTCGCGAACGAACTCGGGGCCAATGATCTCCGCGTCGTCGACGCGACCTATTTCGCGCTCGATCCCGCGCGCGACCCCCAGGCCGATTATGAGGCCGGCCATATCCCCGGCGCGGTGTTCCTCGACCTCGGCAATCTGAAGGACGAGACGGCGAGCCTGCCCGGCATGCTGCCCAGCGCGGAGAAATTCGCCAGCCGCATGCAGTCGCTGGGCCTGGGCGACGGCAGCCGCATCGTCCTCTACGACAACAGCCCGCATCGCACCGCGGCGCGCGCCTGGTTCATGTTCCGCATGTTCGGTGTGAACGAGGTGGCGATCCTCGACGGCGGCTTGTCCAAGTGGACCGCCGAGGGCCGCCCGACCGAGGATGGCAAGGTCACGCTGCGCCATCGCCACTTCACCATCTGGAAGGATCCGGCGGCGGTGCGCGACCTGGGCCAGATGAAGGCCAATGTCGCGAGCGGCGCCGAGGAGGTGGTCGACGCGCGCTCCGCCAAGCGCTTCACCGGCGAGGAAGCCGATCCGCGCGGGCTGGCCTCGGGCCACATCCCGGGCTCGAAGAACCTGCCCTATGACCGGCTGCTCAACGCCGACGGCACCTTCAAGTCGAAGGACGAGCTGCGCGCCGCCTTCGAGGCGGCCGGGGTCGATGCGTCGAAGCCGATGGTCACGACCTGCGGCTCGGGCGTCACCGCGGCGGTGGTGCTGTTCGCCGCGGCGCTGCTGGGGCGTGAGGATCTGTCGCTGTATGACGGTTCGTGGAGCGAGTGGGGCTTGCTCCCGGACACCGAAAAGGCGATCGGTGAGGCGTGCACGAAGACGACCGCAGACGCCTGAAACCCGGTACCCGGCTGGTGACAGCCGGGCGCCACGCCAAATCGACGCGGGGGATCGTCAATCCCCCCGTCTGGCGGGCTTCCACCATATTGTTCGACAGCGTGGCGGAGCTGCGCGCGGCGACCCGCAAGCCCGATGCCGGGTTGTACTATGGTCGCCGCGGCACGCCCACCCAATGGTCGCTGGCCGAGGCGCTGACCGAGCTGGAGCCCGGCGCCGAAGGCACCCTGCTCTATCCCTCGGGCGTGGCGGCGATCAGCGCGACCCTGCTGGCGCTGCTCGATCCGGGCGACGAACTGCTGATGGTCGACAGCGCCTATGAGCCGACCCGCGCGATCTGCGGCGGGCTGCTCAGGCGCTTCGGCATCACCACCCGCTATTATGACCCGATGATCGGAGCCGGCATCGCCGACCTGATCGGCGAGAAGACGAAGCTCATCTTCCTCGAAAGTCCGGGCAGCCTCACCTTCGAGGTGCAGGACATCCCCGCGATCGTCGCCGCCGCGCAGGCGCGCGGGGTGGTGACGGTGCTCGACAACACCTGGGCGACCCCGCTGCTGTTCCCGGCGCTGGCGCATGGCGTCGACATCTCGATCCTCGCCTGCACCAAATATATCGTCGGCCATTCGGACGTGATGATGGGGTCGGTCACCGCCGGCCCCGCGCATTATGCGAAGCTGCGGCGGACCTATACCCAGCTCGGCCAGTGCGTCAGCGCCGACGATGCCTATCTGGCGGCGCGCGGCCTGCGCACCCTGGAGCTGCGCCTGCGCCAGCATGAAGCAGGCGGGCTGGCGGTCGCGCGCTGGCTGGCCGAACAGCCGCAGGTGGCGCGGGTGCTGCACCCGGCGCTGCCCGATTGTCCGGGGCATGAGCTGTGGAAGCGCGATTTCGCGGGGGCGTCGGGGCTGTTCAGCATCGTGCTCGACGGCGGCGACGATGCGGCGCGCGCGGCACTGATCGACGGGCTGGAGTTTTTCGGGATCGGCTTTTCCTGGGGCGGCTATGAAAGCCTTGCGCTGCCGGTCGATCCGGCCGGCCTGCGCACTGCCACCAGCTGGGACGTCGAGGGCCCCGTGATCCGCTTCCACATCGGCATCGAGGACCCCGAAGACCTCATCGCCGACCTGGCAAAGGGCCTCGCGCGATTCGAATCAGCGCGCGGTTGACGTTACGAAACAGCAATGTGTCGATTGTGACCGCTCGTTCGGAGCCGCCCGGCTCAAGTGGTGCGAGGCGCCAGGGTCGTTTCCAGCCGGCGCACCAGCCCGTCGATCGAATTGCCTAAAAAACGGGCGGCGGCGATCGTGCCCGCATCGGGGCGACCGGCGCGCGCGGTGACCAGCGCCAGGCCAGTCCGCGCGATGGTGTCGGCCTCGCGCAGGATCGCATCGCAGCGGCGCTGGGCGATCCCGTTCGCCGCGGCGTAACGCAGCGCCAGCGATTGCGACGATCCACCGTTTAGCGCGCTTTGCCGGGCGTCATGGTCGGCGTCGGGCGCGGCGACGTCGCGGATCATCAGGTCGATCGAGCGCAGGGCATCGAGGCATTCCGCCAGCCCCGCAGGCGCTGCCGCCCGGGTCGATATCCGCGCTTCAAACATATGCCGGTCCCTCGCCGCAACGCCCACCAGATGAGCAATTTATGACAGAGTTTGCTTAATATTCAGTCAACAGGCGACCGTCCGTGCCTATGCAAAACCTACGGAAAACCGCCGTTTCTGCACTGTGACCGCGTAGCAACACTTTGTCGTAAACCAGCAATGAAACGGCCGGTTGTCCATTGTGCGATGCAAGATCGTCGGTCACACAAGGGGCGATCGCACAGCAGCCGTCTCAGGCCCGGATATCGGGGGGGAAAAGAAGCGGCGCGGCGATGCAGGAGAACGCATCGGAGCTTTAATAAGGGGATACAAAATGCGCGCTTCCATGATCGGTCTCTCGGCCCTCGCGCTTCTCGCTTCCGCCGCGCCCGCGATGGCCCAGGATGACAGCAGCGACTTCACCCTCACGGGCAGTGCCGCGCTGGTCAGCGACTATCGCTTCCGCGGCATCTCGCAGTCGGGCAAGCATATCGCCGCTCAGGCCGGCGCCACGCTGGCCCACAGCTCGGGTTTCTACATCAGCTTCTGGGGCAGCTCGATCGACGACTATGTCGCGTCGAACGCCGATGCCGAACTCGACCTGATCGCCGGCTACTCGACCACCGTCGGCGGCGTCACCCTCGACGGCGGCGCGCTCTATTACACCTACACCTCGGCCATCAAGAATGTGCCGACCGACTTCCTCGAGCTCTATGCCTCGGCCAAGGTCGCGGTTGGCCCGGCCACCGGCAAGTTCGGTGTCGCCTACGCGCCCAAGTCGAACGCGCTGAGCGTCGGCAACGGCAAGGAAGACAATCTCTATCTGTACACCGACTGGTCGGCGGCGGTGCCCGAGACCCCGTTCGGCGTCACGGCCCACCTCGGCTATTCGCCCAACACCACCTTCATCACCGGCGACAAATATCTCGATTGGAGCCTGGGCGCGACCTACACCTGGAAGGCGGCGACCTTCGGCATCGCCTATGTCGATACCGACCACAAGAAGGGTTTCCTGACCGATCCGTCGTCGGGCAAGGACATCGCCAAGGCCGGCGTCGTGATCTCGGCGACCTACGCCTTCTGATTTTCTCCGAGGGGTGGGAAAGGGGCCGCGGCGCACGTCGCGGCCCCTTTTTCTTTTGGCGAGCCAGTTCCTCCCTGCGCGAAGCGCGGGGAGGGGGACCATGCGAAGCATGGTGGAGGGGTAGGGCAGGAGCCCTGACCTCGCGCTGTCCCTGTGGTCGGAAAACCCCTCCACCACGCCTTCGGCGCGGTCCCCCTCCCCGCGC
>CAUTRN010000073.1:0-20458 GCA_963540925.1 uncultured Sphingomonadaceae bacterium | reverse complement strand
GGGAGAGGGAGAAGAAAGAAGGGGAGAGGATCATTTCGTCCCCACCAGCAACGGGTACGGATTCACCGCCTCACCCTGCCACCACCCCTCGCCCGGAGCCATGGCGTTCACCGCATAATGAAGGTGCGGCGCCTCGGGGCTGGCGTCGCCGGTCGAGCCGACCGTGGCGATCGTCTGGCCCTGCGCGATCCGCTGCCCCTCGGCCAGGCCGTCGGCATAGGCGTCGAGATGGGCGTAATAGTCGACCCACTGGCCGCCGGTGCGGCGGATATAGACGGTGCGGCCGCCCAGCTTGCTGTCGAACAATTTCTCCACCGTCCCCGCCGCCGCCGCGAGCACCGGGGTGCCGCGCGGGGCCATGATGTCGATCGCGTCGTGCACCCGGCCTTCGCCGCGCGCATCGTCGAACGTGTCGCTGAGCTGTTCGGCGCGGACCCCCGCCACGGGGATGACGAGCCCGCCCGGCATCACGCGGGCCGGCGCGGCCGTGGCCGGCTTCGCCGCCACCGCCGCCTGCTGCGCCTCGGGCGCGGCCGGCGCGCTGCCGCCCTGGCCCGGCAGGTTGAGAGTGATGACCCAGCCGACATAGCCGATCACCATCACCAGCAGCAGCATCGCGATGCGGCGGATCATGCGCGGCCTCCTATTCCTGCCCGATTATTCCTGGAAAATCGCCGGCGTGCCCGGCTTCACCATCATCGCCAGCCGCGCCGCGTCCCAGTTGGTCAGGCGGATGCAGCCATGGCTTTCGGTGCGGCCGATCTTCTCGGGATTGGGCGTGCCGTGGATCCCATAATGTTTCTTGTCGAGGTCGATCCACACCACGCCCACCGGGCCATTCGGCCCCGGCGGCAGCAGCGCCTTCTTGTCCTTGCTGTCGGCATCCCAGAACAGGTCGGGATTATAGTGGAAGGGCGGATTATAGGCGCGGCCCTGGATCTTCCAGGTGCCGATCGGCAGCGGATCATGGCCGCTGCCCATCGTCGCCGGGAATTGCGCGACCAGCTTGCCCGCGCCGTCGAACGCGCGCAGCACCCCGTCCGACTTGTCGACCACCACCTTCGCCACCTCGGGCTGGTCCGATCCGACATTGAGCGTCCACAAGGTCTTGCGCCAGGCCGGGTTGGTGTCGGCCGGATAATCCTGCGCGGGCGGGATGACGTTGGGCACCTTCACCGCGGCGCCTTCCGCCAGCTTAAGGCCGGGCGTGTTGAGCGCAGTGAGGGTAGCGGGGGTGGTGTGATAGCGCTCGGCAAGCTTCTCCATCAGGTCCGCATAGCCGAGCGTCTCCAGCTTGGCCTGGTCGCTCTCCTTGGCCGGGATCGCCCCGATGAACGGCCCCTCCACCGTCTCCGCCGACAGCTTCACCTCGATCACCGCCGGCATCTCGCGAAACCCGTCAAAGCTCTTCACCGTGGCCTCGTCGAGTTCGCCGGTGACGGTCAGCCCCTTGGCCTCCTGCCACCCCTTCAGCGCCTTGGCGAAGCTCTGCCCGCCCCGCCCGTCGATCACGCCCGGGCCGAAGCCCAGCCGGTCGAGCAGCACCTGCGCGCCCATCACCCGCGGATCGGGCGGGGCGGCGGCGGCGAGCGCCGGGATCAGGGCGGCGGACAGGATCAGGGATTTCAACAGACGCACACGGTGCTCCTCTCGTCGTAACGAGGGCATAACGTCCGCTGCGGGGTTTCTTTCCTTCCCACCGACGTCGCTCCGGCGGAGGCCGGAGCCGCCAGAGGATCTTGCGGCTAGCTGGTCGCAAACACCGTGGCGGCTCCGGCCTCCGCCGGAGCGACGGCTGAGATAAGGTTCCTCATGGCATCGCGATCGCGAACTTCAGTTCCTGGATCGTCGGCTGCGGGGTCGGCGCGAGCAGCAGGCTGCCCTCGATCCGCCCGCGCGCGCAGGTCCAGACGAACTTGCCCGCCATCGCGGTGGTGGCGGTGATCGGCTCGGCGGCGGCGCACTCGCCCACCTCGCCGCGCAGCCGGTCGAGTTCGACGCCCCAATGCGGCGGGTCGCGGTCCATCAGGAAGTTCATCGCCAGCCGGTCCTTCGCCGCCAGCACGTCGCCCGCCTTCCAGATCGCCCGCGCCGCGTCATAGCCGGCAGCGACGCCGGGGCTGACCGGAACCTTGCGATCATCGAGATCGCCCGCCGTCTTGAGCGCGAGCAGCGCGCGGAAGGCGGCGACCGAGGGCGCGGCATAGGTGCGGCTGGCAAAGGCGTAGATGCCCACCCCCTTGTCGGGCAGCAGCATCACCACCGAGCCATAGCCCGGATAGCCGCCGGTGTGGGTGACGACCCTGCCGACGTCGCAATCGTCGAGCACCCGCCATGCCATGCCATAGGCGCCCGCCTGCCGGCACGGCGCGCCGCCGATCGCCGGGTTGCGCATCACCCCGCTGGCGAAGTTCGATCCCTCAACGATCTCGCGCACCGTGGCGCGGGCGACCGGCCCCTTGTCGACCTCGTCGCGCGGCGGCCAGGCCGAGAGCAGGAAGCCGACCCAGCGAACATAGTCGTTCACCGTCGTCTCCAGCCCGCCCATCGCCCCGAAGGCGCCGTCGGCCATGTCGGGTTCGCGCAGCCAGTCGCCGTCCTGCCAGCGATAGCCGATCGCGCGGCTGCCCTTGGGCGAGGCGAACACGTCATAGCCGGTCTCGGCCATGCCCAGCGGTTTCAGCAGATTGTCGCGGATATAGGCCTGGTAGGGCTTGCCCGAGACATTGGCGATGATCCGGCCGAGCGTGGCATAGCCGAAGTTCGAATATTCCATCGCCATGCCGGCCGGCCGCGAGAAGGGCACGCCGGCATTCAGCATCTTCGTGAACTCGGGCTCGGTCAGCACCTGCTGCCGGTCGCCCCAGGGATTGTCGTCGACGAAACCGGCGCTGTGGTTGAGCAGGTCGCGCACCGTGATCTTGCGGGCGTCCTTCGTCGGATAGGTCCAGCCGCGCATCTCGGGCACATAGGTCTCGGCCGGCGCATCGAGCGACAGCTTGCCCGCGTCGCGCAGCTTGAGGATGGCGAGCGCGGTGAACGCCTTGCTCATCGAGGCGATACGGAAACGGCTGTCGAGCCCGACCGGCTTGCGGCTCTCGACATCCTGGATGCCCAGCCCCTTGGCGTGGACCAGCTTGCCGTCGACGACGATGCCATAGGCCAGACCCGGCACATGGCTGTCGAGCCGCCACTGCGCGAAGATGCGATCGACCTCCGCGATCGTCTTGGCGTCGATCGGTTCGGCGGCGGCCGGCGCGGCGACGAGCAGCAGGGCACAAGCGAGCAGCGATCGGATCAAGGCGGGCCTCCCTGTGAAAGCCCGGATCATGACGCGATTCCGGGGGCCCGCGCCAGTGAAAACGCGAAGCGCCCAAACCGCTTCGGCGAGGTTCAGGCCGACCATCTTCGCTTCGTCTCGGCCCTGTCACGTTACCAGCTTAGGCGCCGGCCGCTGGAGGCGTCCGATGCAGTGGCTACGGGAAATCGATCGCTGGTTCATCGATGAGGTGCTGCCGCATGCGTCGAGCTATCGCGCCAAGGCGATACGGCTGATCGGTCCGGACGACGCCGACGATCTCGTCCAGGAAGCCTATGCCCGAATCATGACGCGGACTGGCTTCCTCGCCATAGTGAACCCCAAGAATTTCGTGCTCACCGTCATCCAGAATCTGGCGGTCGACCGGTTTCGCAAGGCGAGGCTGGTCTCGATCGCCGATGTCGCGGTGCTGGAGGTGCAGCAGATTCGCGACCCCGCGCCCGATGCCTTTCGCCAGGCCGCCGATCGCGCCGAACTGGAACGGCTGCTGCTGCTGCTCGAATCGCTTCCGCCGCAATGTCGACGGGTCGTGACGATGCGCAGGCTGCAGGGCATGGCACCGGCGGAGATAGCGGAAACGTTGAGCTTATCCGTCTCCACCGTGGAAAAACATCTTGCCAGGGGGCTGGCCTTGTTGACCAAAGGCCTGGAAAACGAACCACAGCAACCTGACAGCAGCAACACCGAAGGCAGATACGACGCGTGGACGGACAGCAGGGAAAAGACCGGGTCATAGACGAGGCAGCCTCCTGGCTGGCCGCGCTAGACGCGCGCACCGCCGATCCGGCCGCCTTCGAACGCTGGCGCGACGCCGATCCGGCCCATGCCGTCGCCTTCGCCCAGGTCGCACGCACCTGGGAAAGCCTCGAACGCCTGCCGACGCCTGCGCTGCGAGCGCCGATCGAACCGGCTCTGGTCGAAGCACGGCCAGGCATGTCGCGCCGGTCGCTGCTGCGGATGGCCGTTGCCGCGACGGCGGTGGGCATCGTCGGCGTCGGCGGCTTCTATGCCCAGTCGAGCCAGGCCCGCACCTTCGCCGAAACCGGCGTGGGCGGCCGGCGCACCGAGACGCTGCCCGATGGAAGCCGAATCGACCTCAACACCGACAGCCGCGTCGCCTGGCGGCTTGGCGAGACGCATCGGCAATTCTGGATGGAGCGCGGCGAAGCATCGCTGCACGTCGTGTCAGCCGACATGCGGCTGATCGGGCCGGCGGGGGAGGCGGGTCTCGCCCGGGGCCGCTACAATCTGCGGCTGCGCGAGACCTTGCTCGACCTGCTCGTGCTCGACGGGCGCGCCACGGTAGAGGGCTTGCCGCCGCTGACGGCGGGCTTCGCAATCCTGCTCGGAAGTCCCGAGGCCCGGCCGCATGCGATTCCGCAGGCGACCCTCGACCAGATGCTCGCCTGGCAGAAGGGCGAACTGGTGTTCAACGGCGAGCGGCTCGATGCGGTGGTCGCGGAGTATAACCGCTATCTCACCCGCAAGCTGGTGATCGCCGATGCCGCGATCGCCGGCTTCCGGCTCGGCGGACGCTTCGCCACCGGCAACCCCGATCTCTTCCTCCAGGCACTGCACGCCTCGTTCGGCGTGAACGCACGGACGGACGGGGACCGAACGATCCTCACCCGCTAAAGCCGGCGGATCCTACGCGTCGCGCAGGCTGTAGAAAAATTTTTCGGGGCATTGGCGGTCGGCCTTCGGCACCGCGTCTCCATGGCAGTCACATCGACCGTCCGGGGGATTTCATGAACCGCTTTCTACTAGCCACCGCCGCTGCCATCATCGCGGGCCCGGTGGCCGCCGCGCTCGCAGAACGCGCGGTCGCGCTCGACATTCCAGCCCAGCCGATGGCGCAGGCGCTCAACGAACTCGCCCGCCAATCGGGCCTGCAGATCCTGTTCCCCTATGCCGACGCCGTCGGTACCGCCCCGGCGATCAAGGGGAGCTACCCGCCACGCGAGGTGCTGCGCCGGCTGATCGCCCGGTCCGCACTCGTCATCGTGGCCGACACTGGCAACAGCATTTCGCTCGCACGGCGCCCGCAGTCGTCTTCCGGCAAGACGCTGGCCGCCGCATCGGTGGCGGCCGCTCCCGGTATGACCGACACGGCCGCCCCATCGGACGACATCATCGTCACCGGTGCGCGCGCCGGCCTCGCCACCAGCCTGAAGCGCAAGCGCGATGCCGATGGCGTCACCGACGTCGTCGCCGCCGACGACATCGCGCGCTTCCCCGCCGAGAACGTCGCCGAAGCGCTCCAGCGCATTCCCGGCGTCGCCATCTCGCGCGATCAGGGCGAGGGCACGACGGCGTCGGTACGCGGCCTGCCGCCGTCGCTGGTGCTCGTCCAGGTCAATGGCGCCACGGCGGTCACGGGTCTCACCGGCCGCGAGTTCAGCTTCGACATCTTCTCGGCCGATCTCTTCTCCTCGGTCGAGGTTCTCAAGAGCAGCGCCGCCGACCGCGACGAAGGCGGTGTCGCCGCCACGATCAACCTCAACACCCCCAATCCGCTCGACCTTCCCACGAGCACGATCCGGCTGAACGCGCAGGGATCCTATGTCGAACTGGCCGACAAATTCGATGCTCGCGGATCGGCGCTGTTCAGCCACAAATCCGATGACGACCGGTTCGGCGTGATGCTCGGCATCGCCTATTCCGATCGGTCGCTACGGCAGGACAACAGCTCGGGCAATGGCTGGAGCCAGCTCTCGTTCGACCTGAACGGCGACAAGGTGAACGACGTCGAAGACGTCTATGTCGCGCGTACCCTGCGCACCCAGTTGTTCCTCGAGGATCGGCGCCGGATCGGTGCGACCGGCAAGATCCAGTTCCGCCCATCCGACGCCGCCGAGATCAGCTTCGACGCGACCTATACCAACTTCAAGGTGGATCGCTTCCGCACCAACCATAGCTTCGCCTTTGCCGACGGTGCCACCGCGACCTCGATCACCGAGGAAGACGGCACGGCGGTGAAAGCCACCTTCAACAATGTCCGCAACCGCACGACCGTCCGCACCGAGACAATCCGCAACGATCTGCTCTCGCTCGGCCTCAAAGGCCATGTCGACACCGGCAGCTGGACCCTTTCGGGCGCTGCCACCTATGGCCGCGCCGAGGCCAGGATGCCCAATGGCGCGGTGGTCCGCTACGAGGCGCGGGGCACGATCGGCTATGACATCACCGGCGACTATCGCTTTCCGGAGATCACCGGGGCGCCCGACCCCCGGACCGGCGCGGGCATGACCTACAACCAGCTCGCCTTCGACTCCTATCTCAACCGCGACGAGGAGATTGCCGGGCAGGCCGATGCCGAACGCCATTTCGACGACAGCTGGCTTTCGTCGCTCAAATTTGGCGTCAAGCTGCGCGACCGCAAGAAGCATCGCGAGGCGACCGCCGACACCACCACCGTCGGGCGAGGCGCTCCGCTCTCCGACATATTGGTACCCTTTCCGGTCGATGATTTCTTCGCCGGCCAGGGCGGCCCCAATTTCCGGCGCTGGGTGGCGCTCCCCGATATCGATCAGGTCCGCAGCCGCTTCTATCCCGCGGTGGTGCCAGCCACGCTCGATCCGCTCGACAGCTTCGACGTCGAGGAACTGAGCTATGCCGGCTATGCCCGCGCCGATTTCCGTTTCGATCTGTTCGGCGGCGAAGTGATCGGCGATGCCGGCGTGCGCGTGGTACGGACCGAGCAAACCTCGGCGGGCTTCGTGGACGAGGACGGCACCGTCTCTCCGACCTCGATCAAGCGCAGTTACACCAACGCGCTACCCAGCCTGAACCTGCGCTTCGACCCGACCGACCGGCTGCGCATCCGCATGGGCCTCGCCCGGGTGATGACGCGCCCGGCGCTGAACGACATCTCGCCGCGCCGCGAGATCTTCTCGGGCCAGCAGCGCGTCGAGGAAGGCAATGTCTTCCTCGACCCCTTCGTCGCCAATCAGGCGGATCTCAGCGTGGAGTTCTATCCGTCGCGCGAAACGCTGCTCTCGGCGGCCTTCTTCTACAAGGATATCAAATCTTTCACAGCGACCCGCGAGGCGATCGAACAGTTTCGCGGCGAGGATTATCTGTTCTCGCGCATCGTCAACGGCGATGGCGGCCATGTCTATGGCGTCGAGCTGACCTACCAGCAGCCCTTCACCTTCCTGCCTGCCCCGCTCGACGGCTTCGGCACCGCGCTCACCTATACCTATGCCAGGAGCCAGACGCGCTTCCCGGCGGCGATCACCACCCAGAAGCTGCCGCTCGAAGGCCTCTCGCGCAACAGCTTCAACGCCACGCTCTATTATGAGAAGGGGCCCTTCGGCCTGCGCGCCAGCTACAATTATCGCGACGGCTATGTGCTCGCCGCGCTTGGCGCGGGCGGCACCCCGGTGTTCGTGGACGATTATGGCCAGCTCGATCTCTCGGCGAACCTGAAGCTCACCTCCTGGCTCACCCTGCGCGCCGAGGCGCTCAACATCCTCGACGAGCGCTCCTACAGCTACAGCGGCAAGATCAACCAGATCACCGATTACGACCGCACCGGGCCGAAATATTTCGTCGGCTTCAGCGCCAGCTTCTGAGGATCGAACGATGGTGGATCAACCGCTCGCCGCGACCCGCCGCAACGCCCTGGCCCTGCTGGCCGGGGCGACCGCGCTGCCTTTCGCCACCCCAACCCCTGCCGCCAAAACCCCCGCCACAACCAGCGAGAAGAAGCGCGTGCTGCAGGGCCCCATGCTGGGTGCGATCACACCGGCCGAGGCGCGGCTGTGGATCCGCTGCGGCGCACGCTTCGACGCCGTCTGCGAATATGCCGACAATCCCCGCTTCGATAGGCCGCGCCGCTCGGCCGTCGTTGCGACCGAGGCGGATCGCGACTTCACCGCGGTGCTCCTGATGACGGGACTGGCGCCGGCAAAACGCTATTATTACCGCATCCTGCTGGATGGCGCGCCCGACCGCTATCTGGTCGACATCGATGCGGCGGCGCAGAGCTTCGTCACGCCGCCGGCGCCCGGCACGCCGCACGCCTTCCGCCTCGCCTTCGGTTCCTGCGCCAAATATGCGCTCGACCCGGTGCAGGACATCTGGCGCGTGATCGGCGACCACCGCCCAGACCTGTTCGCCTGGCTGGGCGATAATGTCTATGCCGACAGCCTCCATCCCGAAGTGTTCCGCGAGGAATATCGCCGCCAGCGCGATGTCGTGCCGCTCCAGTCGCTGCTGCGCCGCGTGCCGCAGCTGGCCATCTGGGACGATCACGACTTCGGCTCGAACGACGACGACCGCCGCAATCCGATCAAGGCCGAGACGCTCACCGCGTTCAAGGATTATTGGGCCAATCCGTCAGCCGGCCTGCCCGACACGCCGGGGGTGTTCTTCAGTTATCATCATGGCGGCGTGGACTTCTTCTTCCTCGACGGCCGCTATTATCGCGACCCCAATCTCGACCCCGACGTGCCGGGCAAGACGATGCTCGGCCGCGGCCAGCTGGCCTGGCTCAAGGACGGGCTGAAGGCGAGCCGCGCGCCGTTCAAGATGCTCGTCGCGGGCAGCGGCTGGAGCGACGCACGCGGCCCCGGCGGCGATGCCTGGTCAGCCTTCAAATGCGAGCGCGACGCGCTGTTCGATTTCATCCGCGACGAGCGGATCGAAGGCGTCGTGCTGATGTCGGGCGACACCCATGTCGGCGAACTCAACTGCATCCCCTGGTCGGGACACGGCGGCTATGATTTCTACGACCTCGTCGCCTCGCCCCTCGCCCAGGCCGCCGGTGCATCCTGGCTCGAACGATCGCCCGAAGCACGCATCCGTCAGGTCCATTTCAACGGGCCCAATTTCGGCGTGATCGACTTCGACCTCACCGCCGCCGATCCCACGCTGCGCTTCAACATCGTCAACTATCGCGGCGAACTGGCATGGGATGATTTCATCCTCAGCGCCTCGCAGCTCCGCAATGGCGTCCAAAGCTGGCGCGGCGCGATGGACGCGCTCTCCCGAAAGCGCCAGGCGAATGTCGAGGCCGGCCGCAGCTATTATGGCGACCGCTGAACAAGCGGGTCAGGGTCGTCGTCGCCTCGCTCAGCGCCGATCCTTGGTCGACGAGAAGCGCAGCGCCGGGAAGCGGCCCTGGATATAGTTCAGCTCCCAGGCGTCCTTCGCCATGAACACCGGCGCCTCGTCGCGGTCGGCGGCCATCGCCGAGCGGTGCAGGCCCATGAACTCGTCGAGCGCCTTCTCGTCGTCGGAACTCACCCAGCGGGCGGTGTCGTAGGGCGAGGGTTCGAAGCTGGCGTCGACCTTATACTCGACCTGCAGGCGCGAGATCAGCACGTCGAGCTGGAGCTGGCCGACCACGCCGATCACGAGCTGCGAGCCGATCTGCGGGTGGAAGACCTGCATGATCCCCTCCTCCGCCATGTCGTTGAGCGCGTTGCGCAGCTGCTTGGTCTTGGTCGGATCGGCCAGCCGCACGCGGCGCAGGATCTCGGGCGCGAAATTGGGCAGGCCGGTGATGCGGATCATCTCGCCCTCGGTCAGCGTGTCGCCGACCCGCAGGGTGCCATGGTTGGGAATGCCGATGATGTCGCCGGGGAAAGCCTCTTCGGCCAGTTCGCGATTCTGGGCGAAGAACAGGATCGGGCTGTGCACCGCGATCGTCTTGCCGGTGCCGACCTGGGCCAGCTTCATGCCGCGTTTGAACTTGCCCGAGCAGAGCCGCATGAACGCCACGCGGTCGCGATGCTGCGGGTTCATGTTCGCCTGCACCTTGAAGATGAAGCCGGCGACATTGGGCTCGGTGGGGTCGATGTCGCGCGGGTCGCCCGGCTGCGGGCGGGGGCTCGGCGCGAAGTCGGCGAGCGCGTCGATCAGCTGCTCGACGCCGAAATCCTTGAGCGCCGAGCCGAAATAGACCGGGGTGAGGTCGCCGTTGCGATAGGCGGTCTCGTCGAACTCGGCATAGCCGATCTGCGCCAGCTCGGCCTCCTCGCGCAGGGTGGCGAGGCCGTCGGCCGAGAGGATGTCGTCGAGCTGGCTGTCGCCAAGCCCGGCGACCGAGACCGCATCGCCCTCATAGGCGCGGGTCGCGTCGGCGGCGGGGCGGTAGAGCCGGTCGCGGGCGAGGTCGTAGATCCCCTCGAAGGTGCCACCCATGCCGACCGGCCAGCTCATCGGGCACACGTCGAGCGCCAGCGCGTCGGCGATCTCGTCGAGCAGTTCGAACAGCGGCCGGCCCTCGCGATCGACCTTGTTGACGAAGGTGATGATCGGCACCGAGCGCAGCCGGCACACCTCGAACAGCTTGCGGGTCTGCGGCTCGATGCCCTTGGCGGCGTCGATCACCATCACCGCCGAGTCGACCGCGGTCAGCGTGCGATAGGTGTCTTCCGAGAAATCCTCGTGGCCCGGCGTGTCGAGCAGGTTGAAGGTGATGCCGTCGCGCTCGAAGGTCATCACCGACGAGGTGACCGAAATGCCGCGCTGCTGCTCGATCTTCATCCAGTCCGAGCGCGCGCGCCGCGTCTGCCCGCGCGCCTTCACCTCGCCGGCGAGATGGATCGCGCCGCCGAAATAGAGCAGCTTCTCGGTCAGGGTGGTCTTGCCGGCGTCCGGATGCGAGATGATCGCGAAGGTGCGGCGGTCGGGGCGGTCGGTCTTGCTCATGATGGCGGCGGCGGATAGCAGCCTTCCGTCTCTTTAATAAGCCCCTCCCTTTCAAGGGAGGGGGAAGGGGTGGGTCGCGAGCGCAGCGAGCGTCCTCGATCGTCCCGAAGAACTCCGCCAAGGGGCATCGAGCCCCTTGGCTCCGTTACCCACCCCCTTCCCCTCCCTTGAAAGCGAGGGGTGAAAGAAGCTGATGCCCACCCTTTCCCCTTACGACGTCATCATCATCGGCGCCGGCGCGGCGGGGATGATGTGCGCGCTCACCGCGGGGCAGCGCGGGCGGCGGGTGTTGCTGCTCGATCATCTCGACCGGCCGGGCGCGAAGATCCTGATCTCGGGCGGGGGGCGCTGCAACTTCACCAATCTGGAAGGCGACAGGGCCGAGCGCTTCCTGTCGGCCAACCCGCATTTCGCCAAGTCTGCACTGGGCCGCTACAGTCCCCGCGACTTTCTCGACCTCGTCGAAGGCTATGGCATCGCCTGGCACGAGAAGACCCTGGGCCAGCTCTTCTGCGACGGATCGGCCAAGCAGATCGTCGCGATGCTGGAGGAGGAGTGCGCCAAGGGCGGAGTCGAGACGAAGCTGCTCACCCGCATCGCCGCGATCACGAAGCCCGACGAGAATTTCCATGTCGAGACGCCGGGCGAAACCTATGCGGCGCCCTCGCTCGTCATCGCCACCGGCGGCCCGTCGATCCCCAAGATGGGCGCGACCGGCTTCGCCTATGACGTCGCCCGCCAGTTCGGCCTCAAGGTGGTCGAGCCGCGCCCGGCGCTGGTGCCGCTGACCCTGGGCGTCGACGACCGGCTGTTCGAAAGCCTGTCGGGCGTCTCGCTCGACGTGGTCGCGCGACTCGGCAAGGCGAGCTTCCGCGAGGCGGCCTTGTTCACGCATCGCGGGCTATCGGGCCCGGCGATCCTTCAGATCAGCAGCTATTGGCGCCATGGCGACACCTTGGCGCTCGACCTGCTGCCCGGCACCGATGCCCGCGCGCTGCTGACCGAGGCGAAGCGCGCCAGGCCCAATGCCGAGCCCCGCACGATCCTGCGCGAGCAATTCCCCGACCGGCTCGCCGATGTGCTGGCCGACCGGCTGGGGCTGGTGGGCCCGCTCCACGGCCACAAGGATGCGGCGCTCGCGGCGGCGGGCGCGCAGCTCAACGGCTGGCCCTTCACCCCCAATGGATCGGAGGGCTTCGCCAAGGCCGAGGTGACGATCGGCGGCGTTTCCACCGACGGGCTCGACCAGCGCAGCCTGATGGCGAAGAAGGTGCCCGGCCTGCATTTCATCGGCGAGGGCGTGGACGTGACCGGCTGGCTCGGCGGCTATAATTTTCAGTGGGCCTGGGCCAGCGGCCGCGCGGCGGGCGAGGCCGCCTGATCGCGGCCCAGCCGGCCGCCGCTCAACAGCCCGGCCAGCGCCGGCGACACCGCCTCCACCGCCTGCGCCAGCAGGATCGCGAAGCCCAGCGCCAGCACCGGCTGGAGCAGGAAGAAGACCGGCCAGAAGGGGCTGCCCATCGTACCGACCACCAGCCCGATCTTGGGCGCGACCAGCCACATGAACAGCAGGTGCGAGCAGAACAGGAAGAAGGCGTAGCGCTCGAAAGCGCGCAGCCGCGCACCCACCGGGCGCCCCGCGAGCAGGATCGCCATCCGCCACACCAGCAGCGAGGCGGCGGCGCGGGTGACGAGGTCGACCGCAGTGGTGACGTGGAGGTGGAAGTCGGCCAGCCCGCCATTCTCGATCGACAGCCAAATCTTCACCGGCACGATCAGTGCGAAGGGCAGCACCGCCTGCCACACCGGCAGCCGCGCCGCGCGCTCGGCCAGATCGTGGCGCCGCGCGAGCAGGCCGGCGGTGAAGAACAGCAGGATCGTCGGCCGCAGCAGCAGCGGGAATTTGAACAGGGTGATCCACCAGGCCGCCGCCACCGCCATGACGAGCAGCAGCCAGCGGCTGCGCAGGCGCACGAGGAACGGCGCCGCGACCATGCAGAGGAACAGGTCGCGCAGGAAGGCGGTCTGGACGTTGATGTCGCCCGCGCGGCTGACGTTGAACAGATTCTCGGCGATCCAGCCGGGCTTGCCCAGGGTCGGCGCGACCGCCCAGCCGGTGGCGCCCGCGGTGCAGACCAGCGCGATCGCGATCGCGTTCCACAGGATCATCGGCAGCAGCACGGTGCGCGCCTTGCTGCCGATGAAGCCTTTCGCGGCGCGCTTCGCCAGCGATCCGGCGACCAGCCAGCCCGATACCATGCTGAGCAGCGGCACCGCGCTGCGCCCGAACAGCTCGACCAGCGTCCAGCGAAGGATGTCCTGCCCCGAATACATCTGCGCCGCCATCTGGTCGCCGCCCAGGCCGGTCCAGGCATGGACATAGACGATGCCGAGGATACAGATCAGCCGGGCGATCCCGATCGCCGGCGAGACGAGCGAGGCCGTGGGATGCGGCATTCGCCGCGCGGGGGCGTCAGGGGGGAGCATGCGGCTCATCGCCCCCGGGCGTGGCAAGGACAAGCTGAACATCGACTGCATGAAACCGCCGCCCGCCCCGGAGGTGCCACGGCTTGCCCCGAGCCGGTCGATTCCCACGCTGACATGATGTGAAGGCGCTCCGCTCCGATTTTGGGCTGTCGCAAGTCGTTACGAAGCAAGCAGATTTTTATTCCAAAAACGGTCCAAAAGGCGGGGATGGTCTTATCGGCGCAAAATCCCTATATGGCGCATCGACATCAGCCGTGCGCAGAGAGGCGCCGGCCCTCATATCGGATATCAAATGCCCTTTTCCTCCCTGCCGCGGCTGGTTGCCGAGGCAATCGCAGAGCGTGGCTACACCGCGCCCACCCCCGTCCAGGCCGAAGTCATCACGGCCGAGGCGCATGATCGCGACCTGCTCGTCTCGGCCCAGACCGGCTCGGGCAAGACCGTCGCCTATGGCCTCGCCATCGCCGACACCCTGCTCCAGGGTGCCGAGGCGCTGCCGCGTCCGGGCGAGCCGCTCGCGCTGATCATCGCCCCCACCCGCGAACTGGCGCTCCAGGTCCAGCGCGAGCTGCAATGGCTTTATGCCAAGCTCGGCGCGCGGGTCGCCAGCTGCGTCGGCGGCATGAACGTCCGCGTCGAGCAGCGCGCGCTCTCCTATGGCTGCCACATCGTCGTCGGCACGCCGGGCCGCCTGAAGGACCATCTCGAGCGCGGCACGCTCCAGCCCGGCTCGCTGCGCGCCGTCATCCTCGACGAGGCCGACGAGATGCTCGACCTCGGCTTCCGCGAGGATCTGGAAGAGATCCTCGACATGACCCCGCCCGAGCGGCGCACCCTGCTCTTCTCGGCGACGATGCCCAAGCCGATCGCGATGCTCGCCAAGCGCTACCAGCGCGATGCGCTGCGCATCGAGACAACCAGCGCGCGCGAAGCCCATGCCGATATCGACTATCGCGCCGTCGCGGTGGCCCCGGCCGACATCCAGCACGCCGTGGTCAACATCCTGCGCTTCCACGAGGCGAAGGGCGCGATGGTGTTCTGCGCCACCCGCGAAAATGTCCGCCGCCTGTCGGCGACGCTCACCGAGCGCGGCTTTTCCGCCGTCACCCTGTCGGGCGAGCTGAGCCAGAACGAGCGCAACCATGCGCTGCAGGCGCTGCGCGATCGCCGCGCCCGCGTCTGCATCGCCACCGACGTCGCCGCGCGCGGCATCGACCTGCCCGGCCTCGAACTGGTGATCCACGCCGAGCTGCCGATCAATCCCGAGACCCTGCAGCACCGTTCGGGCCGCACCGGCCGCGCGGGCAAGAAGGGCACCTGCGTGCTCATCACCCCCTATACGCGCCGCCGCCATGCCGAACGGCTGCTGCGCGCCGCCAACGTCAACGCGACCTGGGACAAGGTGCCCAGCCCCGAGGACATCTACGCCCGCGACCAGGAGCGTCTCGTCGACAGCCTGACCGTCGGCGATATCTCCGAGGAGGATCTGGAGGTCGCCCGCAAGCTGCTCGAGACCCTCTCGGCCGAGCAGCTCGCCGCCGCCTTCGTGCGTAGCCAGCGCCAGAGCCTGCCGGCGCCCGAAGAGCTGATCGACGCCTCGCCGATGGCACGCGGCGCCAAGGATTACGACGGGCGCGAGCAGGCGACCCGCGAGCAGGGCCCGCGCCCCGGCTTCGAGGAGACCGCCTGGTTCCGCATGAACGTCGGCCGCAACGCCAATGCCGATCCGCGCTGGCTGCTGCCGCTGATCTGCCGTCGCGGCCACATCACCAAGCGCGACGTGGGCGCGATCCGCATCTTCGCGGACGAGACCCGCTTCGAGATTCCCAACACGATCGCGGCCAAGTTCGCCGCCGCGCTCAAGCGCACCCTGGCCGAGGATGACGATGTGGTCATCGAGCCGGCCGGCGACAGCGACACCCCGCCCGTGGGCCAGCTGCGCGACCGTCGCGGCCCGCCGGGCGGCGCCCGCCGTCCCGGCGGCCCCGGCGGCCATGGCGGCGGCCCGCGCGGTCCGGGTGGCCCCGGCGGCCCGAAGCGCTATGGCGCCAAGCCCTTCCGGCCCGGTGGCGGCGGCGGGCGCAAGCCGCAGGGCTGATTACCACTCCCGCGCCTAGCCCCAAACCCGTCATGCCAGCGCAGGCTGGCATCTCGGGAGGCTCCTGCCTCGCGCTCCTCTCCCCTCTCCTGAGATGCCAGCCTGCGCTGGCATGACGAGAAGGGGGAGGCGCAGATATGTCCTCCCACGTCGTTGCTCCCATCTTCCCTTGCAGGCACAGTCGCCCGCGAAGGAGAGGAGCCTTGGCCGACCAGACCGTCCCGCTGAGGGTGGCCCCGCCCGCGCATGTGCCGGCCGGCCATATCGTCGACTTCGACTATATGGCCCCCGAGGGGATCGAAGACAGCGAGGGCGGGGGCGACATCTATACCGCGCTGCTGCGCCTCCATGGCGAGGGGCTGCCCGACATCCTCTGGTCGCCCCGCCATGGCGGCCACTGGATCGTCACCCGCACCGACGACATCGGATGGGTGCGCGAGGAGGCGGTGATCTTCTCGCATGAGGAGTTCATCCTGCCGCGCGGCTCGATGAACACGCTGATGCCGCCCACCAATGTCGACCCGCCCTATCACGCCCGCTTCCGCGCGGTGCTGAACCCCGCCTTCACCCCGAAGAAGATCGCCGCCGTCACCGAGGGCACGCGCGCGATCGCCGCCGAGCTGATCGACGGCCTGCTGCCGAAGGGCGGGTGCGAGTTCGTCGACGACTTCGCCCGCATCCTGCCCGTCATCGTCTTCCTCAAGATGCTGGAGCTGAAGACCGATCGGCGCGACGAGTTCGTCGCGTGGGCGATCGACTATGTCCATGCCCGCGATCAGGCGACCCGCGAACGCGCCGCCGCCGCGGTGACCGGCTTCCTGCGCGAGGTCCTCGCCGAGCGCGAGGCGAACCCCGGCGACGACCTGTTCAGCCGCATCGCCGCCTTCCGCCGCAACCCGCGCTACCAGAGCGAGGAGGAGGTGATGGGCATGGCGATGAACGCCTTCATCGGCGGGCTCGACACCACCACCAGCCTGATGGCCTTCACCATGCGCCATCTGGCGACGCATCCCGCGGCGCGCCGCCGGCTGGTCGACGACCCCGCCATCATCCCGCGCGCCGCCGAGGAATATATCCGCCGCCATGCGCTCGCGGTGGGCGGGCGGCTGATCAAGGCCGACATGGAGCGCAAAGGCGTGACGATGAAGGCGGGCGAACTGCTGCTCGTCGTCGACCCGCTCGCCGGGCTGGACGACCGAGTGTGGGACGATCCGCTGACGGTGGACTTCGACCGCGACACCAGCGGCCACGAGACGTTCGGCAACGGCGTCCACCGCTGCGTCGGCGAGCATCTGGCGCGGATGGAGCTGATCGTCTTCATCGAGGAATGGCTGAAGCACATTCCGGAGGTGCGGATCGATCCGGCGCTGCCGCCGAAGACCTATGGCGGGGTGGTGATCGGAATGTCGCAGCTCGGGCTGCGGTGGGATTGAGCCACCCATTCCTCCCCGGCACGGGGAGGGGGACCGCGAAGCGGTGGAGGGGCGGCGCGACAGCGCCGTCTGCGACGGCTTCCCCTCCACCATGCTGCGCATGGTCCCCCTCCCCGTCCCGGGGAGGAATGAGACATTACCGTCCCCGCAGCCCCCCATTGCCGGGCCGCATCCGCACCCGCATCGAATTGAGCGCGAACGACACGGTGGTGAACTGGCCCACCGCGATCGGCAGCTCCATCAGCTGCTGCTCGTCATAGCTGCGCGCCAGCACCGCCCAGCTCGCATCGCCGATCAGCCCATCCGCGAACAGCTCCTCGGTCGCGCGCAGCACCGCGCGCTCATGCTCGGTCCAGCCGTCAGCCGCCGAACCGATCGTCACCCGGTCGATCTCCTCGGGGGTCAGCCCCACCAGCTTGCCGATGGTGACATGCTCGCCGAACGGAAAGGGCGCCTGCCACAGCCAGGCGATGCGCAATATCGCCAGCTCGCGATCGCGCGGCGGCAGTTTTCCGCGCAGCAAGGCGATCGAGAGCCCCGAGAAATGCTCGTCGAGCGCGGGATGGCGAACCATCGTCAGGATGATGTCGGGCACGTCGGCCAGCGACTTCGCATCGGTCGCCGCCGCGGTGGCGCCGCGCAGCTTGGCGGCATAGGCGATCGCCGCCTCGCCCGCCTCCTCGCGCGGCAGCGGGGCGATGCGCGGGGCATCGGCGAAGACCTGCGCCTCGCGCGCGGCGATCACATCGTCGGTCAGAGCGGTATCGCGGGCGGCCATGTCTCTTCTCCCTCAGACGGTGACGACGATCTTGCCGAACTGAGTGTTGCCCTCAAGATAGCGATGCGCGTCGGCGATCTCGTCGAGAGGGAAAGTCCGGTCGATCACCGGCTTGAGCGTCCCGTCGGCCAGCCCCGCCTGGATCGTCGCCAGCGCCCGTTCGCGCTGCGCCGGGATCGCGATCAGATGGTTGGCTGCATAGCCGCGCACCGTGACGTCGAGGTAGGTCATCAGCCCCGAAGGCAGGTCGGCGATCGGCCCGCCGAGCTGGCCGTAGATGATCGCCTGGGCGTGCGGCCGCAGCGCGCCGACGAGCCCCGCGAAGCCAGGGCCGCCGATCGCGTCGAACAGCATCGCCGCCCCCGCCCCGCCGGTCGCCGCGCGGATTGCCTCGGCCACGTCCTGCTCGTCGCTGACGATCACATGGGCGGCGCCCGCCGCGCTCAGCGCATCGGCCTTGCCGCGCCCGCGCGTCACCGCGATCGGCACCGCGCCGACCAGATTGGCGAGCTGGATCGCGGCGAGCCCGACCGAGGAGGAGGCCGCGGTGATCACCACAGGATCGCCCGCCGTCAGCTTGCCTTCCCACAGGATCGCGAAGGCGGTGAGATATTGCATCCAGGTCGCCGCCGCCTCGACATCGGACTGGCCGTCCGGCGTCGTGACGAGCATGTCGGCGCGGTAGAGGATTTGTTCGCCATAGGTGCCATATTGCTCCATCGACAGGCCGGGGATGCAGGCGACGCGATCGCCCAGCTTCCAGCCCGTCACGTCGGGGCCGACCGCCTCGATCGTGCCCGCCGCCTCATAACCGAGCTTCGAGGGGAGTTCAGGGGTCCAGTAACCACCCGAGCGGAACATCGCCTCGACCCGGTTGAGCCCGATCGCCGCCACCCGGATCAGCACCTCGCCAGCGCCGGGCGCCGGCACCTCGACCTCCTCAAGGCGCAGCACGTCGGCCGCGCCAAGCCCATGCATGCGGACGATCTTCGCCATATCCTCTCCCATCCCCTAAATTGCTGAGCAGGTGCTTAATAAAAGCTCCGGAGATGGTCAAGCCGACGGGATCAGGAGTCCGGCTCCAGCCGGTCGAGCAGATAGGCGATGAAGGCGCGCGCCTCGGCATGGCCCGAGGCGATGCCCAGCCGATCCTCCAGCACCAGCAGGCGCGAGATGGCGGCGATCAGCACGCTCACCGTGACGGGCGAGGACAAGGGCGAATCGGCCGGCTGGTCCTTCAGCACGCGGGCGAGCGCGCCCGACTGGAGGCCGCGCGAATATTCGGCATAGCCGGCGATCTCGGCGCGGATCGCCTTCCGATGATTGGCCAGCGCCATGAACTCCAGCGCCAGCGCCATCCGGCTGTCATCCTCGTTCACCGCCCACAGCGCATGCAGCGGCCGGTCCGCCGCCAGCGCATCGTTCAGCCGGGCCCGGTTATAATCCAGCGTGCGGCGATAGACCGCGATCAAAAGGTCGTCGGTGGTCGGATAATAATAATGGACCAGCGCCGAGGTGAGCCCCGCCAGCTTCGCGACCCGCCGCGTGGAGACCGCGGCATAGCCCTCGTCGAGCATCAGCTTCTCGGTCGTGTCGAGCAGCAGCGCGCGGGTGCCCGTCGCCTCGTCCCCATCCTTGCGCGCTCGCCTGGCCACCCTGCATCCTCCTTCACCCGACCCGTCTCTCTTCGTCATGCCCGCGAAGGCGGGAATCCATATTCTCTGAAACTCGAGCCTCTTGCGGTTCGGAGGTTATGGATCCCCGCTTCCGCGGGGATGACGGTATGGGAAGACCTCGCGCCCTCCCACAAGGCTCCGCATAGCAGCCTTGACAGCCGAGGCCAAAAAATTAAGCACATGCTCAGCAAATAGCATCAGGGAGAGAGTCGATGGCCGGAGATCCGGAGCTGGAACAGCTGAAGCGCGACGTCCGCTATCTGATGGACCGCCAGGCGATCCTCGACTGCATCTGCCGCCATTCGCGCGGCCATGACCGGCACGACAGCGCGCTGCTGGCGAGCGTCTATCACCGCGACGGGGTCGACGAGAAAGGTTGGGCGATCAATCCGGCGGTCGAATATCCGAGCTGGGCGAACACGCAGCACGAGATGATCTCGCAGCAGCACACCCATAATATCACCACCCATCTCTGCGAGATCGACGGCGATAGCGCGCAGGCCGAAAGCTATGTGCTGCTGGGCCTGCTATCCCCCGATGGCGCCAGCGCCCAGATCATCAGCGGCCGCTACATCGACCGGCTGGAGAAGCGCGACGGCGAATGGAAGATCGTGCTGCGCCGCTCGACGCTCGACCTGCTCGTCGCCGGCGATCCATCGATGCTGCAAGACCCCAATTTCCAGGAGCGCGGCTATGTGAAGGGCATGCGCGACAGGCGCGACATCTCCTACCAGCGGCCGGTGACGCTCGACGAAACCCTGGCCGAGCGCTGGTGAGAAGGAGCCGGCCATGACCGACCAGCCCATCGTCGCCCCCATCGTCGCGATCGTCACCGGGGCCAGCCGGGGCGCGGGCCGCGGCATCGCGGTCGCGCTCGGCAGCCATGGCGCCACTGTCTACGTCACCGGCCGGTCGGAGAAGCGCGGCGACCATGCGCTGCCCGGCACGATCCATGAGACGGCGGAAGCGATCACCGCCGCCGGCGGTACCGGGATCGCGGTGCGC
>CAUTRN010000072.1:0-22619 GCA_963540925.1 uncultured Sphingomonadaceae bacterium | reverse complement strand
CTCCCTCTCCCCTGCAGGGAGAGGGGTTTAAGTCCCAGCTCTCGACATTCCCCCCTTCAATGCCAATATCGCCCTTATGACCATCTGGCGCCCCGCCCTCGCTTTCCTCCTCAGTCTCCTGCTTCCCGCCGCCGCCCAGGCCGCGGACAGGCTGGTGCTTGCCTTTGGCGACAGCCTGACCGCGGGCTATCAGCTGCCGCCGGGCAAGGGCTTCGCGGCCCAGCTCGAGGCGGCGCTGAAGGCGCAGGGCGTCGCGGCGCGGGTGCATAATGCCGGGGTGTCGGGCGACACGACCGCGCAGGGGAAAGCCCGGCTCAACTGGGTGCTCGCCTCGCTCAAGGCCAAGCCCGACCTGGTGATCGTCGAGCTGGGCGCCAACGACATGCTGCGCGGGCTGGACCCTGCGCGGGCCGAAGCGAACCTCGATGCGATTCTCACCGAGCTGAGCAAGCGGCGCATCAAAATATTGCTGGCGGGCATGGTCGCGGCACCCAATCTGGGGCCCGATTATGCCAAGCGCTTCAACCCGATCTACGCGCGCCTCGCCGCCAAACATAAGGCGGGGCTCTATCCGTTCTTCCTGAATGGGATCGTCGGCGACCGATCGCTCCATATCGGTGACGCGATCCACCCCAATGCCAAGGGGGTTGGGGTGATCGTCAAGGGAATCCTACCTTACGTCAAAAGGTTGCTGGCAACCCCGTAATGAGTGCCGTTGCAGCCGGACCCAACTCGCCCTAAGCTGCGCATGGGCGCGAAGCAGGAGGGGCTTCGATGGAGTGGGTTGCGTCGACTTCGACGCGTGGACCGGTGGGGCATCCGACGGGCGACATCGATGATGGCGCACGAGAGCTCTTTCTCGACCATCTGCGGGCCGGCCTGGCCGAGGCCGCGGCAGCCCAATCCGACTTCGTCGTCGATCTCGCCGGGGTGGAGCATATGTCCGCCGGTGCATTGATGGCGTTGACGATTGCGCGCCGGGAAGCGATCACCAGCAATGTGAAGATCGTTCTCGCGCGCCCCAGTGCGGCGCTGCGCGAGGTGCTGGAGATCAGCCGCTATCAGCTGATCTTCGACATCGTCGACGATCTCGAACAGGGTGGAGGCTGAAAGCTTGGGAATGCTGGTCCGCTTCTGGGGGACGCGAGGATCGCTGCCGGTGGCGCCCCGCGCGAAAGTGGTCGAGGACAAGCTGGTTCATGCGCTGATGCAGGCGCAGGGGCGCAGCTTCGCCGACGATTCGGAAGCGCGCGCCTTCGTGAACCAGGAGCTCAGCTTCGGCGAGGGCCACACCTATGGCGGCGCGACCACCTGCCTGGAGCTGGAGGGCGGCGACGAGAGCTTCTTCATCCTCGACATGGGCTCGGGCCTGCGCGAGCTGGGCAATGACGCTTTCCGCCGCTTCGGCCAGGGGCGCGCGCGAAAATTCAACTTCTTCATGTCCCACCTGCACTGGGACCATATCATGGGTTTCCCCTTCTTCGGGCCGGCCTTCGATCCCAACAGCCATATCGTGATCCATTCGGGCCATGCCGACTGCGAACAGGCGCTGCGCCGCCAGCAGGAGGAGATCAGCTTCCCCGTGGCGTTCGACTGGCTGCGCGCCAAGATCGAGTTCAAGGTGCTCACCCCGGGCAAGACCTACAACATCGACGGGATCGACGTGGACCTGATGCCGCAGGACCACAGCCACGTCTCCTATGCCTGGAAATTCCGCAAGAACGGCAAGGCCTTCGTCTTTTCCACCGATGCCGAGCACCGGATGGACGATGTCGAGGACAAGGAGGCGTTCGAGGCCTTTTTCGACCAGGCCGACCTGGTGGTGTGCGACACCATGTACTCGCTAGCCGAGAGCATCACCCTGAAGGCCGACTGGGGCCATTCGAGCAATGTGATGGCGGTGAACCTGTGCCATGGTGCGGGGGCGAAGAAGCTGGTGCTGTTCCACCACGAACCGACCAGCACCGACGCCGACATCGACGCGCTCCACGACGAGACGGTCCGCTACGAGGCGCTGAACCGCAAGGGCCGCACCCCGCTCGAGATCATCTGCTCCTACGACAGCCTCGAACTCGACGTCTGACGCGCGGCGCCCGAGGGCTCTGGCATCAAGCGGCGGCCCGTGTTTCCGGATAGGCTGGCCCCCGAAAACAGCATCGGGGAGGCCGCCCATGAAGAAGTTCATCAACCATGTCGACCATGTCGCCTATCTGTCGGCCTGGGAAAATCTCGACGCGAACATCGCCCATCTGGAGGCGGTGACAGGCGCCACCTTGATGCGCACGCCGAAGCCCGACCAGGGGACGATCATCTGCGTCGACTGGTCGGCCGGGCTCGAAGTGGTGGCTGCCATGCCCGAGCGCTGCGAGGGCAACCAGCATCTCCACGACCGGCTGGCCAGCCATGGCGAGGGTGTGGTGGCGGTGGTCTATGGGGTCGAGGATCTCGAGGCGCACAAGGCCAAGCTGGAGGCCAAGGGCTATGAGGTCGGCCCGCTGATGGGCGGCGAGCGCGGCGAACCCTGGACCGAGATATTGCTGCGCGAGCGCTTCGGCCCGGCGATCATGGGGACGTGGACCGTGTTCAGCGAGATCGATTATGAGGATCATCTGATCCGCTTCGTCGATGTGAAGGACATGGCGCGGGTAGGGTGATCGCGGCTCTCCATGTCGTTACCCCGGGCTTGACCCGGGGTCCCGCTTCTTGCCTTCTCACGCGAGCGTATCGAGCAGGTCCCGCCATTCTGGATTTGCGCGCTCGACCAAGGCGAACGTCCACGCGCGTTGCCAGCGTTTGATCCGCTTTTCGTGGGCGATAGCCTCGCTGGTCGACGGCATATGCTCAGCCCGCACCAGCCGATCGAGCCCGTAGCGCTTGCAGAAATCCGATCCTTCGCCCGTGCGATGTTCACGCCGACATACATCGTGCCGCGATACCGATCGGCCATGATGTAGGTCCAACCGCCGCCCTGTCCCATGTACCGAATGAAAAGGCAGCGGGACCCCGGGGCAAGCCCGGGGTGACGGGAGGGAAGGCGAGCTCAATTACTATTATGTCCCTGAAATAGGCTTCAGCGCGCTCCCGATCACGGCCGCCGCTTCTGGGCGGGGCGGGCGGCGCGGAGTTCTTCTTCGGAGAGGGCGCCGTCATGGTCGAGGTCGGCCGTGTCGAAGCGGGCTTTCTGGAAGGCGGTCATCTCGGCCAGCGAGAGCGCCACGTCGTTGTTGGCGTCGGCGTTGATGATCATCATCTCGTCGATCGGGGCGAGCAGGAAGCCGGCGAGCTCGTCGGCTCCGCCGGGGCCGCGTCTCCGGCCGCCGCCGCCGGGCCCTTCGGGGCCTTCGGGCTGGGCGATGCGCTGGCGGTCCTGCGCTGCCATGCGCTGGTCGGCTTCCTCGGGGTCGCCGATATGGAGCTGCCAGGCGGCGAATTCGGCGGGGCTGATCGCGCCGTTCCGGTCGCTGTCGATCTGGGCGAAGCGCTCGTCGATCAGGGTCTTGAGCCGCGCCTCGCGGGCGGCCTTCACTTCGGGGATGGTGATCTGGCCGTCATGGTTCAGGTCGGCCTCGGCGAAGCGTTCGCGGATATGGGCTTCCAGCTTCGACCAGGCGATCGGCTTCATCGGCTTGGGTTCGGCACGGCGGCCGCCCGAAGGGCCGTCACCAGGAGGGCCGCCGCGACCGCCGCCGGGCATCCCGCCGCCCATGCCGCCATCCATGCCCCCCATGCCACCCATACCGCCGCCGGGCCCGGAGAGTTGGGCGAAGGCGGGCGCGGCGAGAAGGGAGAGGGCTGCGACGGCGGCGACAAGCTTCATGGCGATGCTCCCGAAAGGATCGGGTCGCCATGTCGGTGGGCCGCTTGCGGCCGGATGAACCATTTGAACGAGCGCGTCAGGCGCTGAGCAGCATTCCCCCGAACGCCAGCACCGCCACCGGAATCGCGGCGAGCAGCGCCTCGCGCGGCCAGCGCGACAGCGTCAGCACCAGCGGGAGCCCGGCAAGGCAGAGCATGCCGACCAGCGCGACCGGGCCCTGATAAGCGCCGAAATGGTGGACCGCCCGCCACGCCGCGAGCAGCAGCAACAGGCCGGCGATCGCCCAGACCACCGCGACCGGCGGCATGACGGGCAGGCGCACGTCGCGGCGGATGCGGTGGTTGGTGAGCGCGGCGATAGCGAGCGCGCCATAGCAGAGCAGCAGCGGCTCAAGCATCGACGGTCTCGCGCGCTTCGGCTTGCACCGGCGCGGGGGCAGGCGCCCGCCGGGCCGGGCGTGGCTTGCGGACGTTCGGCGCCTTGACGATCGAGGCGCGCCAGGCGGCGAAGCCGAGCAGCGCGGCGGTGGCCAGCATCGCCAGGTCGAAGGCCGCGAACAGTCTGTCGCCCCCGATCAGCGAGGGGATCAGCCCGCGATCGGTGGTGATCGCATTGACGATCGGGATGGCGAGGAAAGCGAGCGCGGCGATCGCCAGGGACTCGGTCCAGGCGCGCCGGATCGGCCGCAGGCAGGCGAGCGCGGCGAGGCCGAACCAGGTCCAGAACATCGCCTGCACCTCCAGCTCCGAACGGCCGGGCAGGCCGGCCGGCAGCAGCCGGTTGGCGAGCAGGAAGGCGGCCATGCCGGCGGGCAGGCAGGCGATCGCGCCGACATTGAGGCGTTCGGCCAGGCGGATGCCGAAGAAGGGCGCGGCGTTGGGCCGCTTGCGCTTGACCGTCCACAGCACCAGCCCGGTGCCCACCATCGCCGCACCCGACAGGCCCAGCAGGAAATAGACCCAGCGCAGCACCGGCCCGGCGAAGCCCGCCAGATGGAGGCCGAGCATCACCGCCCCGGTTTCGATCGCGGCTCCACGCGGCGGCGAGGCGGAGAGCCGCCGCCCGTCGACCCCCGAATAGACGATCGATCCGGCGCGCGCGCCGAGCGTGTCGCCGTTGCTGCGGACCAGGGTGATGATGGCGCCGGCGTCATTGGGGTTGCGGATCACCAGCCGGCCCACCTGGCCGCCCCATTGCCGCCGGGCGTCGGCGATGAGCGGCTCGACCGGGGTCAGCGGCGCGAAGCGGCCGGTCGCTTCCGGCTCGGGCGTGCGCCCGAAGGCGGCGGCCTCGAAGGTGGCGGGCTGCTTGTAGGTCGCGACGATCGGCCAGGGCATGTACATTACGATCAGCGCGACCAGCCCGGTATAGGTGATCATCGCATGATAGGGCAGCGCCAGCACCGCCGAGACATTATGTGCGTCGAGCCAGCTGCGCTGCCCCTTGCTCCAGCGCAGGGTGAAGAAGTCGGCGAAGAAGCGTTTGTGGGTGATCACCCCCGAGATGATCGCCGACAGCATCGCGATCGCGCAGAGCCCCGCCAGCCAGCGGCCCCAGGGATGGGGGAGCTGGAGCTGGAAATGGAAGCGGTAGAAATGCTCGCCGCCGCGCGTGTCGCGCGCGGTCACCGCCTCGCCGGTCGCGGGATCGAGCCGGATTTCGGCGCGGCGCGGCGGCTTCGGGGCTTTCGGATCGGGATTGGGCTTGTCGCGCACGAAGGTGCGTGTCGTGGTGGTCCGCCCGTCGGGTAGCTGGATGAACCATTGCTCGGCATTGGGCGCCACCTTTTGCAGATGCGCTACGGCGGTCTCGGCGGCGCGGGCCTGCGATGCCGCATGGGCGTCGAGTTCGGGCTGCATCCAGCGGGTGATCTCGGGGCGGAAATAGCTTGCGGTCCCGGTCAGGAACATCGCGAACAATATCCAGCCGGCGACCAGGCCCAGCCAGCCATGGATCCACGCCATCGACTGGCGCAGGCCGGTCGGCTCGGGCGTGGGGGTGACGGGGGCGTTCATGCCACCGGCCCCAGCAGCCAGGCCGATCCGATGGTCAGCAGCGCCAGCCCCCAGATCGCCGCGGCGACCCGGCCCAGCCGCTGTTCGTGGAAGGCCCAGAGCATCAGCCCGGCATAGACGAGGAAGGAGAGCAGCATCGCCCAGCCGACCGCCTCGGACGGGTCGATCGGCGCCAGCCGCGCGCCGAGCGAGACGATCCCGGCCGCCGCCGCATAGGCGCCGATAAAGGCCGTCAGGATACGTCCCGCCATCCTGCTCCGCTCGACTGCCGTAATCGCCATGCGCGCCCTTTGCCCTGATTCGATCGCCGCTTGCCCTAAGCAGCTTGCACGTTTAGCTGCAACTGCGAATCGATATCAATAATATCAGGGAGTATCGAAGGTGATGTTTTTCTCGGATTTCGGCGCGCACGGCGCGCGTGCGCGCTCCGGTCTTTCGCGGTTGGCGATCGTAGCGGCGATGATCGCCGCGCCGCAGGCGGCCTTTGCGGCGGGTGACGGCGCCGAAGCCGAGACCGCTGCCGACAGCAGCTCGATCGTCGTGACGGGCCTGCGCGAGACGCGTGTCTCCTCGGGCACCAAGAGCAACACGCCGCTGATCGAGACGCCTCAGGCGATCACCGTGATCGACAGCTCGGAACTCACCCTGCGCAACGCGATCTCGCTCAACCAGGCGGTGGGCTATGTCGCCGGCATCTCGGCCAATCAGCGCGGCGGCACCGTCAACCGCTATGACCAGATGAACCTGCGCGGCTTCACCCCGGGCATCTTCCTCGACGGCATGCGGCTGCTCGCTGGCCCCTATTCGATGCCGCAGACCGACTTCAACCGGATCGACCAGATCGACATCATGAAGGGCCCGTCCTCGGTGCTCTATGGCAATGGCGCGCCGGGCGGCCTGATCAACCTGACCAGCAAGAAGCCCGAGGCGACGCCGTCGGGCCGGGTCGAGCTGCAACTCGGCAATTATGCCACCAAGCGTGCGGTGGCCGACGTCAATCAGCCGCTCGACGCCGACGGCAAGTGGCGCGCGCGGATCGTGGGCGGCTGGCAGAAGGCCGACGGCTTCACCCGGAACACCGTGTCCGAGCGCTATCATGTCAGCCCGATGCTGGCCTTCGTGCCCGACGACAAGACCAGCATCACGCTGATCGCCGCCTATCAGCATGCGCCCACCGGGGGCGGCTATTCGGGCGTGCCGGCCTATGGCTCGGTGCTGCCCAACCCCAATGGCCAGCTGCCGCGCAACCTCAACACCGGCGAGCCGGGCTATGAGGATTATAACCACAAGCAGAAGGCGGTGACCCTGCTGGCGCGCCACGAGTTCAACGAGCATCTCGCCTTCCGCTCGAACTTCCGGTTCCAGAACAACAAGCTCAGCTACCGGCAGATCTATGTCGGCGGCTTCGCGACCACCGGCACCGGGCTGAACACCAACACCGACTACAGCACGATCATCCGCGGCGGCGGCGGCGCCGACGAGGATTTCGACACGCTGACGATCGACAACAGCCTGAACGCGAAGTTCGAGACCTTCGGCATCAAGCACGACATCATCGCCGGGCTCGACTATCTCCGCATCACCGGCGAGAATTTCCAGCAGTTCAACACCGGCCAGACGGCCAACCCGCTGACCAGCATCCCGAACCTGAACCTGTTCGCGCCGGTCTATGGCGTCAGCCTGCCGAGCCGCGACCTGACCGTGCTGTCGGCGGCCTATGTGAACACCCACACCAAGCGCGATCAGGTCGGCTTCTACATCCAGGACCAGCTCACCATCGGCGGGCTGCACCTGATCGCCAGCGGCCGCTGGGACAGATATGAGCAGTTCACGCTCAACAAGAAGAACGGCGCCACCACGCCGCTGAAGCAGAATGCCTTCACCATGCGGCTGGGCGCGCTCTATGAGTTCGACTTCGGCCTCTCGCCCTATTTCAGCTATTCGGAATCCTTCGAGCCGCAGGCGGGCGCCGATTATCTGGGCAATGCCTTCACCCCCACCACGGGCAGCATCTACGAGGCCGGGCTGAAATATCAGCCGCGGGGCATGAAGGCGCTGTTCACCCTGTCGGCCTATGAGCTGAAGCGGCAGAATGTGCCGGTCGCCGATCCGCTCGCCGGCACCGGCGGCCGCCCGACCAATTCGCAGGTGCAGATCGGCGAGACCCGCATCCGCGGCGTCGAGCTGGAAGGCCGCGGCGAGATCCGCCCCGGCGTCGACCTGATCTTCGCCGGCACCTATGTGGACGCGCTGATCACCCAGGGTACGCCCGCCGTCGCAGCGGTCGCCCCGACCGCCACCCGGCTGGGCACCAGCGGCACCCCCACCACTACCGGCACCATCCCGCTCGGCACCCCCGAATGGATGGCCTCGGCCTTCCTGTCCTATGATTTCGCGCGCGGCGGCGCGGCCGAGACGCCGATCGGCGGGCTCAGCCTGGGCGCGGGCTTCCGCTATGTCGGCGGCTCCTATGGTTCGACCAGCTACAAGGTGGTCAACAGCGTGACGACCTTCGAGCTGTTCAAGACCAGGAGCTTCACCCTGGTCGATGCGGTGATCGGCTATGATCTGGGCCAGGCGAGCCCGTCTCTGAAGGGGCTGAGCGTGGCGGTGAACGCGCAGAACCTGTTCGACAAACGCCATGTCAGCGCCTGCCCGTTTAGCAACAGCTGCTATTTCGGCGCCGCACGCACCGTGGTGGGGTCGCTCCGCTACAGCTGGTGATGGGGGCCGCCCGCCGGGACGACACCCCGGCGGGCGGAAAGCTCGACAGGGTCATGCACCGGGGGTAGAGGCGCCCGCCATGCATGGCTGGATCATCATCGACAAGCCGGTCGGCCCCGGCTCGACCCAGATCGTCTCGGCGGTCAAGCGCGCGCTGCGCCTCGGCGACTATGGCAAATACAAGGTCGGCCATGGCGGCACGCTGGACCCGCTCGCCTCGGGCGTGCTGCCGGTCGCGCTGGGCGAGGCGACCAAGCTGAGCGGGCGGATGCTCGACGCCGACAAGGCCTATGACTTCACGATCGGCTTCGGGACCGAAACCGACACGCTCGACGCCGAGGGCAAGGTGGCGGCGACCAGCGAGGTCCGCCCGACCCGCGCCGCGCTCGAGGCGGTGCTGGCGCGCTTCACCGGGGCGATCGAGCAGGTGCCGCCGACCTACTCCGCGCTGAAGATCGACGGCGAGCGCGCCTATGACCGGGCGCGGGCCGGCGAGAGCTTCGAGATGAAGATGCGGGCGGTGACGATTCATGCTCTGGAGATCGTGGGGGTAGAAAAAGAGGGCCTTCTTTCTTCTGCCACCCTGTCCTGCACCGTCTCCAAGGGCACCTACATCCGGAGCCTGGCCCGCGACATCGCGCGGGCGCTCGGCACGGTCGGGCATGTGACGATGCTTCGCCGCACCAAGGCCGGTCCCTTCACCCTTGCGCCCGCGATTTCGCTGGACAAACTGGAGGAACTCGCTAAGGCCCGGCAGCTTGAAAAAGCACTCTTGCCACTGACGGCAGGGCTGGACGACATCCCGGCTCTCTCCGTCACCCCCGATCAGGCGAGGGCGCTCCGCGAGGGGCGCAAATTGATCGGGATCGCCGCATCCACCGGCCTCAACATGGCGATCGAGGGCTCCGTGCCCGTGGCGCTGGTCGAGGTTCAGGACAGTGAAGTCCGGGTGGTGCGGGGCTTTAATCTGATGTCGAAGGAAGACACATGACCGTTACTGCCGAGCGCAAGACCGCCATCATCGCCGACAACGCCCGCGCCAGCGGCGACACCGGCAGCCCCGAGGTCCAGATCGCGATCCTCACCGAGCGCATCACCAACCTCACCGAGCACTTCAAGACCCACGCGAAGGACAATCACTCGCGCCGCGGTCTGCTGATGCTGGTCAACAAGCGCCGCAGCCTGCTTGATTATCTCAAGCGCAAGGATGCGGATCGTTACACCGCTCTCATCGGCAAGCTGGGCCTGCGCAAGTAAGCCCAAGCTTCTGAACGGCCCCGCCTAGCGGGGCCGTTCGCACATTCCGCCAGGAGCAATCCGGCACCGGGCGGGACGGCGGGCACAAGGCCCCGCCACGGCAGGCCGAAAGCGGCCTGCGTTATGAGGTGGCTGTTGGGCATGACGCCCGCCACCCGCATAGGCCCCGGGCGCATAGGGCGTCCGGAGACAAGGAACTCAGATGTTCGATACCAAGAAAGTTGAAATCCAGTGGGGCGGCCAGACCCTCACGCTGGAAACGGGCCGCGTTGCCCGCCAGGCCGACGGCGCGGTGCTCGCGACCCTCGGCGAGACCGTGGTCCTCTGCGCCGTCACCGCGGCGCGCAGCGTCAAGGAAGGGCAGGACTTCTTCCCGCTGACCGTCCATTATCAGGAGAAGTATTTCTCGTCGGGTCGCATCCCCGGCGGCTTCTTCAAGCGTGAGCGTGGCGCGACCGAGAAGGAGACGCTCGTCTCCCGCCTGATCGACCGCCCGATCCGCCCGCTGTTCCCGGAAGGCTTCTACAACGAAGTCAACGTCATCGCCCAGGTGCTGAGCTATGACGGCGAGAACGAGCCCGACATCCTGGCGATGATCGCCGCGTCGGCCGCTCTCACCATCTCGGGCGTTCCCTTCATGGGCCCGATCGGCGCCGCCCGCGTCGGCTACAAGGACGGCGAGTATCAGCTGAACCCGACCGACACGCAGGTCGCCGAGGGCGAGCTCGACCTGGTCGTCGCCGCCACCCACGACGCGGTGATGATGGTCGAGTCCGAAGCCAAGGAGCTTTCGGAAGAGGTCATGCTCGGCGCCGTGCTGTTCGCCCACAAGGCGATCAAGGACGTCATCAAGGCGATCATCAAGCTGGCCGAGAAGGCCGCCAAGGATCCTTGGGAAATGGCCGAGCAGGCCGACCTGTCCGCCGCCAAGACCAAGCTCAAGAAGCTGATCGGCAAGGACATCGAGGCCGCCTACAAGCTGACCGACAAGTCGGCCCGCTCGGGCGCGCTGAACGAGGCCCGCGCCAAGGCGAAGGCCGCTTTCGCCGACGCCGCGCCGCAGGACCAGATGGCCGCCGGCAAGCTGGTGAAGAAGCTCGAGGCCGAGATCGTCCGCACGGCGATCCTCAAGGATGGCCGCCGCATCGACGGCCGCGACACCAAGACGGTCCGTCCGATCGTCGCGGAAGCGCATTTCCTGCCGCGCGCCCATGGTTCGGCGCTGTTCACCCGTGGCGAGACGCAGAGCATCTCCACCTGCACCCTTGGCACTAAGGACAGCGAGCAGATGATCGATGGCCTGACCGGCCTGCGCTACGAGCATTTCATGCTGCACTACAACTTCCCGCCCTATTCGGTCGGTGAAGTCGGTCGCTTCGGCGCGCCGGGCCGTCGCGAAGTCGGCCATGGCAAGCTGGCATGGCGTGCGCTGCACGCGGTGCTGCCGACCAAGGAGGAGTTCCCCTACACCATCCGTCTGACCTCGGACATCACCGAGTCGAACGGTTCGTCGTCGATGGCGACGGTGTGCGGCGGCAGCCTTGCGATGATGGACGCCGGCGTGCCGATCAAGCGCCCGGTCTCGGGCATCGCGATGGGCCTGATCCTCGAAGGCAAGGACTTCGCGGTGATCAGCGACATCCTGGGCGACGAGGATCACCTCGGCGACATGGACTTCAAGGTGGCGGGCACGTCCGAAGGCATCACCACGATGCAGATGGACATCAAGATCGCCGGCATCACCGAGGAGATCTTCAAGACCGCGCTGCACCAGGCGAAGGAAGGCCGCGCCCACATCCTGGGCGAGATGGCCAAGGCCCTCGACCACACCCGGACCGAGCTGTCGGCGCACGCGCCGCGGATCGAAACGATGTCGGTTCCCAAGGACAAGATCCGCGACATCATCGGCACCGGCGGCAAGATCATCCGTGAGATCGTCGCCACCACCGGCGCCAAGGTCGACATCGACGATGACGGCACCGTCAAGATCTCGTCGTCCGACACTGCGCAGATCGAAGCCGCCAAGAACTGGATCATCGGCATCGTCGCCGAGGCCGAGGTGGGCAAGGTCTACAACGGCAAGGTCGTCAACCTCGTCGACTTCGGTGCGTTCGTGAACTTCATGGGCGGCAAGGACGGTCTCGTCCACGTCTCGGAGATCAAGAACGAGCGCGTCGAGAAGGTCGCCGACGTCCTGACCGAAGGCCAGGAAGTCAAGGTCAAGGTCCTCGAGATCGACCAGCGCGGCAAGGTTCGCCTGTCGATGCGTGTCGTCGACCAGGAGACCGGCGAAGAGCTGCCCGACACCCGTCCGCCCCGCGAGGAGCGTCCGCGTGGCGAGCGCAGCGACCGTGGCGATCGCGGTGATCGTGGCCCGCGCCGCGATGGTGACCGTGGTCCCCGTCGCGACGGTGGCCGTGGTCCCCGCCGTGACGGTGGCGATCGTGGTCCGCGCCGCGAGCGTTCGGAAGGCGGCAATGACGACGGGCCCGCGCCCGACTTCGCGCCGGCCTTCCTGACCCGCGACGACGACTGATCGCAGGATCAACCAGATGAGAAGGGGAGCGGAAACGCTCCCCTTTTTATTTGCCCCCTTTATTGGGGGGCGGAGAAGCGATGGACCAGAGCGAGCTGTTCTCGACGATCCTGTTGTGGGGCGCGGTGGCGCTGGCGCTGCTGATCCGGCTGCGCCGGATGACGCGCGACCAGCGGCTCTATCCGGGGCGGCTGTGGATCGTCCCCGCGATCATCCTGCTGATCGTCGGCTTCACCCTCTGGCAGAATCCGCCCGGTGGCCTGGGCTGGTTGTGGATCGCGCTCGGCTGTGCGGTCGGCGCACCGATCGGCTGGTGGCGCGCGCGCCTCGTCAGCATCCGCCGCGATGCGGAGAGCGGGCTTTTCTACCAGCGCAGCTCGCCTGCGGTGCTGGTCTTCCTGCTGCTCCTGCTCGGCCTGCGGTCGCTGCTGCATTGGCTGGTGCAGCTGAGCGACGCCCACTGGCATCTCGGCGCGCTGCTGGTCAGCAACATCTTCCTCGCCTTCGCGGTGGGCGTGATCACCGCCTATCGGGTGGAGATATGGCTCAGGGTGCGCAGCCTGCAGCAGAACGCCCGGTTGCATAGCACACCGTATACATAGGTTGGCGCTTTGCTCCGACCGGGCTATGCAGGGCCCAGGGTAGAGTTGGGGGCGCGTTTGGAAGGTCGAGACAGCTCGCTGTTCGCGAGATTGCCGCTGGCGCGCGACCGCCCGCTGCTGGGCTATGCCGGTGGCCTCGGCATCTGCATCCTCGCCTTCGCCATCCGGCTGCTCGCGGAGCCCTGGCTCCCCTCGGGCTATCCCTATGTCAGCTTCTTTCCGGCGGTGATCCTGTCGACCTTCCTGTTCGGGGTGAGGCCAGGCATCCTGGTGGCAGCGGTGTGCGGCGTTCTCGCCTGGTATTGTTTCATCCCGCCCACCTTCAGCGTAAAGATGTCGGGCGGCATCGCCTTCGCGCTGGCCTTCTATTCGGTGATCGTCGCGCTCGACATCTGGCTGATCGACTGGCTGCAGAGCGCCAATCGCCGGCTCGACGAGGAACGCGAGCGCAGCCGTGCGCTCGCCGAGCGCGGCGAGATATTGTTCCGCGAGCTGCAGCATCGCGTGTCGAACAACATCCAGATGGTCAGCGGCCTGCTGATGCTCCAGCGCAAGCAGATCAGCGACGAGGATGCGCGGATGGCGCTGGACGAGGCCTCGCGCCGGCTGGCGCTGATCGGCCGCATCCACCGCCAGCTCTACGACCCGCATGGCGAGCGGCTCGACCTGGCCGATTTCCTCAATGAGCTGAGCGCCGACCTGCTCGATGCCGCGGGCCATGCGGGGATCAGCTGCCGGATCGAGGCCGAGGCCGAGGTCGAGCTGCCGCCCCAGGCCGCGGTGCCGGTGGCGCTGATCGTCGCCGAGGCCGTCGCCAACGCGATCGAGCATGGCTTCGCCGACCGCGAGGCGGGGACGATCTGGATCCGCGCGGCGCGCGGCGCCGATGGGGCGATCGAGCTGGGGGTGATCGACGACGGCGCCGGGCTGCCGCCGGGCTTCGACCTTGGCGCCTCGGAAAGCCTGGGGCTGAAATTGTCGCAGATGCTGGCGCGGCAGGTGAATGGCAGCTTTCGCCTGACCGGGGGCGAGCGGACCACGGCCCTGCTCAGCCTTCCGGCCTGATCGGCCTTCCACTCTCGCCTCCTTAAATGTTCCCGCGTGCCGACGTCCCTCGACTTCGCTCGGGACGAACGGGGGTATGCGGACGGTTGGTCGATCCGAGCCCCACGCGAATCGCGTGAAAGATCAACCTTTTCCCTAACGTCAAGTCGGTAGTAAACGTAAAGAAGTGGCCGATCGTTTCGGTTAGCTCTGGCCCCCGTCAAGTGGTTAACACCATGAGGGGCGCATGGTTCGGGACGACGAGGGCGCTGTCACGGCCGAGGAACAAGCCGCGCTCGAACGGGCGATGGCGGAGGCACCGCGCGGGGCGATCGCGGTCGCCGGCACCGCGGTGGGCCTGCTGCTGATCGGCTGGTTCCTGATCTATTTCCTCGTCTTCCTGCCGCGCGGGAGCGTGGGCTGATGAGCGCCGACATCGAAGCCAAGATCGTCGGTTCGGAACTGCGCTGGGCGGTCTTCGTCGGCGGCGCGATGATGCTGATCCTGGCCGCGATCATCTTCGCGGGGGTGTCGATGCACATCAATCCGCCGTCCAACCGCGAATATATCGACCCCAAGTCGCTCCACGTCTCGGGCGAGTTCGCCGAGAGCAATCTCGGCACCAGCGTGGGCCGCGACGGGCAGGTGACGACCCGGATCATCGCCACCCAGTTCGCCTTCGTGCCGCAATGCGTGGTGGTGCCCGCCGACCGGCCGGTGACCCTGCGCTTCACCACGCCCGACGTGATCCACGGCATCCTCGTCACCGGCACCAACGTCAACACCATGGTCGTGCCCGGCTATGTCGCCCAGGTCCACACCGTCTTCCGCAAGACCGGCGACCTGCTGATGCCGTGCCACGAATATTGCGGCATGGGCCACAGCCAGATGCTGGCGACGGTGCGGGTGGTGCCCGCCAGCCAGTTCCGGCCAGGCCCCGACGGAAGGATGAGCTGTGGCCAGCGCTAGCGCCCCCATATCCGCCACCGCGCCGGCGGCCCCGATCGGCGCGGCCGGTGGCCGGCTGGGCGTCGGCCCGCTCGCGCTCGCCCATCTCTGGACCGGCTTCGCCGCTTTCTGCGTCGCCTGCCTGCTGGGCGTCTGGCAGATGTGGGCGCGCAGCCCGCTGGAGGCGCCGGCGCACAGCGCGGCCAATTATTTCCGCTCGGTCACGCTCCACGGCGTGTCGATGGCCTATGTGCTCACCACCTTCTTCATCATGGGCTTCGGCTATGTGACCGCCGAAAGCTCGCTGCGCCGCGCGCTGCCGGCCAAGGGGCTCGCCTGGGGCGCCTTCTGGATGGGGCTGCTGGGCGTGCTGATGGCGGCGCTGTCGGTGATCAGCGGCAAGGCGTCGGTGCTCTACACCTTCTATCCGCCGCTCACCGGCACGGTCTGGTTCTATATCGGGCTGGTGCTGGTCGTGGTCGGCAGCTGGATCTGGTGCGGGATCATGATCGCCGCGATGGCGGTGTGGAAGCGCGAGAACCCCGGCGCGCCGGTGCCGCTGGTGATGTTCGGCACGGTCGCCAACGCGATCATGTGGCTGTGGACCACGGTGGGCGTGGCGGCCGAGCTGCTGTTCCAGGTGATCCCCGCCGCGCTCGGCTGGACCCAGACGGTGGACGTCGGTCTCTCGCGCACGCTGTTCAGCTGGACCCTGCACGCGATCGTCTATTTCTGGCTCTTCCCCGCCTATCTGGCCTTCTACACCATGGCCCCGGCGGCGGCCGGCGGGCGCCTCTATTCGGATATGATGGGGCGGATCGCCTTCATCCTGTTCCTGCTCTACTCGCTGCCGGTCGGCATCCATCACCTCTTCATGGACCCCGAGCATTCGAGCGGGTTCAAATTCGTCCAGGCGGTGCTCACCGCCTTCGTCACCGTGCCGACCCTGCTGACGATCTTCACGATCACCGCCTCGTTCGAGGTGGCGGGGCGGATGCGCGGCGGCACCGGGCTTCTCGGCTGGGTCAAGGCGTTGCCCTGGGAACGGCCGATGGTGCTGGCGACCGGCCTGTCCTTCCTGATGCTGTTCTTCGGCGGCGGCGGCGGGCTGATCAACATGAGCTATGGCATGAACGCCATGATCCACAACACCAGCTGGGTGACCGCGCATTTCCACCTGATCTTCGGCGGCACCGTGGTGATCATGTATTTCGCCATCTCCTATGCGATCTGGCCGAGCCTGACCGGGCGCAGCTTCGCCTCGTGGAAGCCGCTGCGCCTCCAGCTCTGGCTGTGGTTCGTCGGCATGATGGTGATGACCTTGCCCTGGCATTATCTGGGCCTGCTCGGCCAATGGCGCCGGGTGGCGGCGTTCGATTACAGCGATCCGATCATCGCGGGCTGGGGCCCCTATGTGATCGTCTCGCTGGTCGGCGGCATCCTGCTCGGGATCAGCGCGCTGCTGTTCGCCTGGAACCTGATCTCGCTCCACCTGGCTCCGGCCGGCGCCGCGCCCGCGCCGATCCTCTATGCCCGCGCGGTCCATCCGCCCGAACGGCTGCCCTCGGTGCTCAACGGCTTCGGCCTGTGGAACGGGCTCGTCGCGCTGCTGATGCTGGCCGCCTATGGCTATCCGATCGCGCAATTCTTCGTCGATCCGCCGCCCCAGGCGCTGATCCACCGGCTCGATTGAGGAGGGAGCGCGCATGAGCAGCCACGATCCCGCCCCGGACCTGGAAGCGAACGACCTGAAGGCCCAGGATCGGGCCTGGCTCACCTGGGCGACGTGCGCCGTCGTCGGCGTGCTGCTGTTCGGCGCGCTGTTCGCTTTCCTGGTGCTGCCCTATTTCCAGCGCGACAATGCGCGGATCGACCTGTGGACGGCGATGTGCCGCGCGGTCGGCATCGCGCCGGGCTCGCCCGCCTATCCGCAGCCGCAGACCCCCGCGCCGGGGGCGCCGGTGTCGCAGGTGCAATGGGGGCCCGAGGTGCTGCAGATCCTGGCCCAGGCCGAGCCGGCGCGGGGCGCACGGATCGCCGCCGAGACCTGCGTCGCCTGCCATGGCGAGAAGGGCGTGTCGGCCACTCCCGAGCTGCCCAGCCTGAACGGCCAGACCGCCGCCGCGATCTACAAGCAGCTCCACGACTATCGCAGCGGCGCGCGCGCGCATCCGCTGATGACGCCGATCGCGCAGCAGCTCGCGGTGGTCGACCTCGCCAATGTCGCGGCCTATTTCGGCACCGATGCACAGCCCGGCGCGGGCCTGGGCACGCGCGACCAGCCGGGCGACCCGGCGATCGTCCGCCTGGCGCGCGAAGGGGACAGCGCGCGGCGCATCCCGTCCTGCAACAGCTGCCATGTCAATGGATCGGGCGGCCCGATCGAGACGCCGATCCTGACCGGGCAGGACCATGGCTATCTCGCCGTGCAGCTGCGCGCCTTCCGCGCGGGCGAGCGCAAGAACGACGTCTACCAGCGGATGCGCGCGATCGCCGGCCATCTCAGCGACAGCGAGATCGAGGCGCTATCGCGCTATTATCAGGGGGTTCTCTGAGAGGGGGAAAGGGGCCCGTCGCAAGGCGGGCCCCGCATCCCTCCAGCTATCTGCTTCGAAATCGCTCTAGGAGTGGTGCTTGGCCTTCTTCGGCGGCGGGGCGCTGGCGGTGAAGCTCTTCACCGGGCAGCGCTGGCCGCGCACCACCACCGACGAGAAGCGGTCGAACGAGCCATCGGGCGACGTCTCGAATCCCACCGCATTGGCGAAGTTCAGATTGTTGCACGGGCCGAGCAGTTCGGCGCGATACCAGCGCCTGCCCGAGGCCTGGAGCCAGATGGCGTGATCGCCATCGGCCTGCCAGTTCTGGATGCCGCCATGGTTGGCGAAGGCGATGCGCGCGTCGGCGGCCTTGACGGCCGGCTTGGTCGCGAGGGCAGGGGTTGCCGTCGCGCCGCCGGTCAGCAGCGCGACCGCAAGGGCGGAGGCGAGAAGCTGTTTCATCATGGAGGTGTTGTCGCACGGAGGGGCTGAACCGGCGCTGACCGATCTGGAATTCGGTGGCGCCTCTAGCCCTCTCCCGCTTGCGGGAGAGGGTTGGGTGAGGGTCTTCTTCTTCTTTCTGCAACGTCGGAAAAAAGAAGAAGACCCTCACCCTCCCACCGCTTGCGCGGCGGGCCCCTCCCTCTCCCGCAAGCGGGAGAGGGAGAAGAAGTGGCCTCACTCCGGCCGGCCGCGCCGCCAGCCCATCTGTTCGATATAATGGCGGCGGCACAGCGCGACGTAGCGCTCATTGCCGCCCACCTCGATCTGGGCGCCCTGCTTCACCGGATAGCCGCCATCGTCGATCCGCAGGTTCATCGAGGCCTTGCGGCCGCAGGCGCAGATCGCCTTCAGCTCGACCAGGTGATCGGCGATCGCCAGCAGCGCCGCGCTGCCGGGGAAGAGTTCGGCGCGGAAGTCGGAGCGCAGACCATAGGCCAGCACGGGCACGTTGAGCTCGTCGCACACGGCAGCGAGCTGGAACACCTGGTTGCGGGTCAGCCATTGCGCTTCGTCCACCAGCACGCAGTGGACCGGGGCCTCGGCCAGCTCGATGCCGATCTCGTCATAGAGGTCGGTGTCCTCGTCGAGCGCCGTCGCATGCGCCGACAGGCCGATGCGCGAGGTGATCTTGCCCGGTTCGAAGCGGTCGTCGAACGCCGCGGTGAACAATAGGGTGCGCATCCCCCGCTCGCGATAGTTGAAATCGGCCTGCAGCAGGGTGGCCGACTTGCCGGCGTTCATCGCCGCATAATAGAAATAGAGCTTCGCCATTGCCCCCATAGTAGCGGGTCGGCGGCCGCCGACAATGCGTCGCCGTCGCCTTGTTTCGTACCATCGCGATACGCCCGTTTTCGCCCGGCAAAGAAGCTCTGCGTGGCCCTCGGGACCGGCTTGCGCGATAGGCGCGGCGATGAAGACGCCCCCTTCCGATACGCCGAGGGTCCGGTTCCGCTGGTCGCGCTATCACGCGATGATGGTCGCGGTGCCGGCCGATCGCGCGCTGCGCGACCGCCTGCTGTCGGGGCTCGGAGCCCTGGTCGGCATCGTCGCGACCGGCCTGCTGATTCGCGGGCTGATCGGCGCGGGCATCCATATGCCGTTGCTGGTGGCGCCGATCGGCGCGGCGGCGGTGCTGCTGTTCGCGGTGCCGGCGAGCCCGATGGCGCAGCCCTGGGCGGTGATCGGCGGCAACCTCGTGTCGGCGGTGGTCGGCGTCTCGGTGGCCCGGCTAGGTGTCGACCCGATGCTGGCGGCGGGGATGGCCGTCGGCGGTGCGATCGCGGCGATGGCGCTGTTGCGCTGCCTCCACCCGCCCGGCGGGGCGGTGGCGCTTACCGCGGTGCTCGGCGGCCCGGCGATCCATGATCTGGGCTATGGCTTCGTGCTGGCGCCGATCGGGCTGGGCACCTTGTTGCTGCTGGCGATGGCCTGGGGCTTCCACCGCTTCTCGGGCCACAGCTATCCGCACCGCGCCAAGCATATCGCGGAACCGCCCCAGCCGCTGCCGACCGACTTCTCGCGCGAGGACCTGCGGCAGGCGCTGGCGGACTATCCCGACCTGCTGGATGTTGGGTTCGAGGATCTGGAAGAGGTGCTGCTCGCCGCCGAGCATCGCGCGGCGACGCGGCGCAGAGCTTAGTCCGCGTCCTTCTCCAGGTCGCGGGCGATGGTGGGCTGGCGCAGCAGCTTGTCGATATGGCTGCCCTCGTCGAAGCTCTCGTCGGCGAGGAATTTCAGCTTCGCGGCATATTTGGTGTTCACCCGGCGCGCGACTTCGCTCTGCAAATAGGCGGTGTTGGTGCGCAGTGCCTTGATCACCGCTTCCTCGTCGGTGCCGAGCAGCGGCTTCACGAAGACGGTGGCGTGCTTCAGATCGGGCGACATGCGCACTTCGGTGACCGAGACCATATGCTTCGCCAGGATCTCGTCATGCACTTCGCCGCGCATCAGGATGTCGGACAGCGCATGGCGCACCTGCTCGCCTACGCGGAGCAGGCGGACCGACTTGCCTTCGGGGGTTTCGTTACGGCGCATGAGGCGACTAGCCTATCTTCCCCTCTCCCGCTTGCGGGAGAGGGCAGGGTGAGGGTCTTCTTCTTCTTCTTTCAGGCGAAGAGAGAAGAAGAAGACCCTCACCCTCCCGCTTCGCGGGTCCCTCCCTCTCCCGCAGGCGGGAGAGGGTAAGAGATTACAGCGTGCGCTCGCGCTCCTCGACCTCGAACGTCTCGACGATGTCGCCGGGCTTGATGTCGGTGGTCGATTCGAGCGTGATACCGCACTCCAGGCCGGCGCGGACTTCGGGGACGTCGTCCTTGAAGCGGCGCAGCGAGGCGATCGAGCCATTGTAGATGATGACGTCGTCGCGCAGGATGCGGGCGCGCAGCTTCTGGCGGATATAGCCCTCCAGAACCAGCAGACCGGCGGCCTTGCCATGCTTGCCCGCCGAGAAGACCTCGCGGATTTCGGCGCGGCCGACGACATGCTCCAGATATTCCGGACCAAGCTGGCCGGCCATCGCGGCGCGGATCTCGTCGAGCAGGTCGTAGATCACGTCATAATATTTGAGCGCGACCCCGTCCCGCGTGGCGATCTCGCGCGCCTTGGCATTGGCGCGGACGTTGAAGCCGATGATCGGTGCGCGCGAGGCGGCCGCCAGGCTGACGTCGCTCTCGGTGATGCCGCCGACACCCGAGTGCAGGATGCGCACCTGGATGAGATCGGTCGAGATCTTGTTGAGCGAGCCGACGATCGCTTCGACCGAGCCCTGGGCATCGGCCTTGACCACCACCGGATATTGCTGGGCCTGCTTCTCGCGCAGTGCCGAGAACATCGACTCCAGGCTCGCGGGAGCCGCCGTGGTGCGCTTCGCGTGGATCACGCTGGCGCGATAGGCGGCGACCTCGCGGGCGCGGGCCTCGCTCTCGACCACCGACAGCTGGTCGCCGGCCGAAGGCACGCCCGACAGGCCGAGCACCTCGACGGGCTGCGACGGGCCGGCTTCCTTCACGTTGCGGCCCTTGTCGTCGATCAGCGCGCGGACCTTGCCGCTCTCGGCGCCGACGACGAAGATGTCGCCGACCTTGAGCGTGCCGCGGCCGACCAGGATGGTCGCAACCGGGCCACGGCCCTTGTCGAGGGTCGCCTCGACCACGGTGCCTTCGGCGTCGCGGTTCGGGTTGGCCTTGAGTTCGAGCACTTCGGCCTGCAGCTCGATCTTCTCGATCAGCTCGTCGAGGCCGGTCTTCTTGAGCGCCGAGACTTCGACTTCCTGGACGTCGCCGCCCATGCTTTCGACCTGGACATCGTGCTGGAGCAGCGCCTCGCGCACCTTCTGGGCGTTCGAGCCGGGCTTATCCATCTTGTTGATCGCGATGATCATCGGCACGCCCGCCGCGCGGGTGTGGCTGATCGCCTCGATCGTCTGCGGGCGCAGGCCATCGTCGCCGGCCACCACGATCACGACGATGTCGGTGATGTTGGCGCCGCGCGCACGCATGTCGCTGAAGGCTTCGTGGCCCGGCGTGTCGAGGAAGGTGATCCTCGCACCCGACTGCACCTGCACCTGATAGGCACCGATATGCTGGGTGATGCCGCCGGCTTCGCCGCTGACGACGTCGGTGCCGCGCAGCGCGTCGAGCAGGCTGGTCTTGCCGTGGTCGACATGGCCCATGATGGTGACGACCGGCGGACGCGGCAGCAGCGTGTCGTCGGCATCGACGTCATGGGTCGACACCAGGTCGACGTCGCTGTCGGAGACGCGCTTGATGTTGTGGCCGAACTCGGTGACGAGCAGCTCGGCGGTGTCCTGGTCGATCGACTGGTTCACGGTGACGGGCATGCCCATCTTGAACAGCGTCTTCACCAGGTCGGCGCCACGCTCGGCCATACGATTGGCCAGCTCGCCGACGGTGATCGTCTCGGGCACCGCGACGTCGCGGACCTGCTTCTGCTGGACGGTGCCGGCCTGATGGGCGCGCTTGTCCTTCTCGCGCGAGCGCTTCAGCGCGGCGAGCGAGCGGGCGCGGGCGCCGCTGTCGTCGTCGAGCGCCTTGGTGACGGTCAGCTTGCCCGACTGGCGGCGATCGTCGCCCTTGCGGTCGCGCTGCTGCGGACGCGGGGGCTCGGGGCGCTTGGCCGGAGTGACGGGCGTGAAGCGGCGCGGCGGCGGAGCGCCGGTGCTGGTCGTCGCGGGGCGGGCCTCGGCCTCGCCTTCCTTGGCGGCCGGCGCGGCAGCCGGCGCTTCCGCGGCGGCGGGCTCGGCGGCGCGCGCTTCGGCTTGGGTCGCCGCGTTGGCGGCGGCCTCAGCGGCAGCCACGGTGGCGGCTTCCTCGGCGCGGCGATTTTCCTCGGCGCGACGACGCTCTTCCTCGCTCGCTTCGGCGCGGGCGCGCTCTTCGCGGCGGCGGGTTTCCTCGAGCGCGGTCATGCGCGCTTCCTCGGCCTCGCGCAGCAGGCGCTCCTGCTGTTCGCGACGCTCGAGCGGCGTCATCGGACGCGCATTCTGCACGGGCGCCGGGGCGGGCCGCGGCGCGGGAGCAGGCGAGGGGGCCGGCGCCGGTGCGGGCTTGGCGGCCACGGGCGGCGGCGGGGCTGTCTCTTATACACATCTCCGAGCCCACGAGACTACGCTGCATC
>CAUTRN010000071.1:0-22998 GCA_963540925.1 uncultured Sphingomonadaceae bacterium | reverse complement strand
GATAGCCGCGCCGGCCCGTCCCGGAACGCTTGACACCTTGCAGACGGTATACAATATGCCGGGCGTAACTTTCCAACGCTCGGGGGTCCCGTGATCAACAAGAACGTCCTTAGCCTGTCGGATGCCGAGCTGCTGCTCAACGCGGCGCAGCAGAAATCGGAAGAACTGGGCGGCATCCACGTGATCTGCATCGCCGACGACGCGGGCTATCCCATCGCGTTGCGCCGGCTGGACAAGGGCAAGGTGACCAGCGTCCAGATCGCCGAGAACAAGGCCTTCACCGCCGCCGCGCACCGCCGCGTGACCCACACCTTCACCAACACCTATCCGGGCGAGGAAGCCTGGGGCATCTTCACCCAGCATGGCGGCCGCATCACCGTGTTCGTCGGCGGCTATCCGATCTTCGTCGATGGCAAGGTCGTTGGCGGCATCGGCGTGTCGGGCGGCAATGGCGAGCAGGACATCGCGGTGTGCGAAGCCGCGATCGAGGCGTTCCGCGTCCATATGGAGAAGACCGGCGGCGGCGTGGTCACCATCCCCGAGACGGCCAAGAAGGCATGATCACGGGCCTCAACTTCGTTGCCGGCCAGTGGGTGCCGGCGGCTTCGGGCGCCACCTTCGAGCGCCATGACCCGGCCGACGGATCGGTGGTCGGCACCTTCCCCGCCTCGGGCGAGGCCGATGCCGTCGCCGCGATCGAGGGGCTGGCGGCAGGCTGGAAGGCCTGGGCCGCCACATCCCCCGAAAAGCGCCTGGAGATCCTGAACAAGGCGGCCGACATCATCGTCGCCCGCGCCGGATCGCTCGGCGAGGAGCTGACCCGCGAGGAAGGCAAGCCGGTCGGATCGGGCAAGATGGAATGGGGCCGCGCGGCCGCCAATCTGCGCCTCTATGCCGGCGAGGCGGTCCGCACCCGGGGCGAGACCTTCCCGGTCGGCGACAGCCTGGTCTATTCGGCGCGCGAGCCGCTGGGCGTGATCACCGCGATCACCCCGTGGAACTTCCCTATCTCGATCCCGTCGCGCAAGATCGGCCCCGCGCTCGCCACCGGCAACGCGGTGCTGTTCAAGCCGTCCGAAGTGTCGCCGCTCACCGGCCAGCGCCTCGTCGAGATCCTGCTCGAGGCGGGCGTGCCCGCCGGCGCGATCGCGCTGGTGCAGGGCCGCGGCGTCGACATGGCCGATGCTCTGGCCAGCCACCCCGCGGTCAAGGCGGTCACCTTCACCGGTTCCTACGCCACCGGCTGCGCGATCCACGCCAAGGCCGGCCCCGGCCGCCGCCTGCAGCTGGAAATGGGCGGCAAGAACCCGGCGATCGTGCTGGCCGATGCCGATCCGGCCAAGGCCGCGAAGATCATCGCCCAGGGTGCCTTCAACCTCACCGGCCAGGCCTGCACCGCCACCAGCCGCGCGATCATCGTGGGCGACGCCTATGACGACATCGTCGCGCGGGTGAAGGCGATCGCCGAGGGCTTCGTCCTCGGCGCCGGCATGGACGCCGCGACGACGATGGCGCCGATCGCCAGCAAGGCGCAGTACGACCATATCCGCCGCGTGATCCAGGTCGGCCTCGACGAGGGGCTGGAGCTGATCACCGGCGGCGGCGACCTGCCCGAGCGTTCGGAAGCGGAAGGCGGCTTCTTCGTGAAGCCGACGATCTTCGGCAATGTCCCCCGCACCTCGCGTCTGGCGATGGAGGAGATCTTCGGCCCCGTCCTCGCCTTCCACCGGGCCGAGAGCTACGAGGATGCGATCACCTGCGCCAACCAGGTCGAATATGGCCTGGCCGCGTCTATCGTCACCAATGATCTCGCCCGGGTGATGGACTTCGCCAGCGACATCGAGGCGGGGATCATCAAGGTCAACAGCGCCACCGGCGGGGTCGCGGGCAGTGCCCCCTTCGGCGGCATCAAGCACAGCAGCAACCAGACCTACAAGGAACAGGCGGGTCATGGCGTGATGGACTTCTACACGCTGACCAAAACCGTCTATCTGGCAGGCTAGATCTGAAAAGCGAATCCGGGCGGGCAAGGGAGCGGCCGGCCCGGAAGCGCGATCCATCTGACACGCCGGGGCGATCAGACCGATGGGCCGGTCGATCGCCCCGGTCTTCGTGCGGGGGAATCCGGACATGAGTTTCGCAAGCAGCGTCGCGGCCTTCACCGGCATGTCGCCGCTTCTGTTCGGTCTGGCGACCCTGGCCGTCCTCGCGGGCGCGATCGTCCAGGGATCGAGCGGGGTTGGCCTCGGCCTCGTCGCAGCGCCCGTGCTGATCATGATCGATCCCAGCATCGGGCCAGGCCCGCTCCTCGTCCTCGCGCTGCTCCTCTCGCTGGTGATGGTGTTCCGCGAATTCGGGTCGATCGACCGCTGGGGGCTGGCCTGGTCGATGGTCGGCCGGGTGCTCGGCTCCTCGATCGCCGGGGTGATCTATGCGCTGCTGCCGCTGTCGGTGTACGAGCTGCTGTTCGGGCTGATGATCATGGGCGCGGTGTTCCTCAGCGTCGCCGGCTTCCGCGCGAAGCAGACCACCTTCAACATGATCTCGGCCGGCTTCACCTCGGGGGTGATGGGCACGCTCACCTCGGCGGGTAGCCCGGCGATGGCGCTGATCTACCAGCGATCCGAAGGCGCCACGATCCGCGCCACCCTCTCCGCCTATTTCCTGCTCAGCTCGGCGGTGTCGATCATCGTGCTGATCGTCGTCGGCAAATTCGGCCTGCCCCAGGTGACCGCGAGCCTGGCCTTCATCCCCGTGGTAATGATCGGCTTCTGGCTGTCTAACTTCGTGGTGAAGCGGGTCGACAATGCCAGGATGCGGGTGATGGTGCTGACCGTGTCGTCGGTCGCCGCCCTCGCCCTGATCGCGCGGGCGATCGCCAAAATGATGTGATCCTTCCTGTTGCCGGGGCCTTGCCCGGTGATAGGCTGCGATCTTGATGAGACGGCTTGTTCCCCTCCTGTGCATCGCGCTCTCAATCAGCGTTGCGACAGACGTCGTCGTTGCAGCCCCCGCCTGTGGAAAGCAGGCCGAGCAGACCTACCGGCGAAAGACGGACCTTCCTCCCGGTGCCGCTGCGGCGACCGGCGTCGCCATGGCCGAAAAAGGCAAAGCCTTCCAGAAGGGGGACGTGATGCGCCCCGGCGTGCCGCTCTACCGCTTTGTAAGCGCCTCCCGATCGGGATGCCGGATCAGGATCGCCTATGAACGCGGCGGGTTCACCAATGCCACGGGCACCTTCATCCTGTCCTATGGCAATGGCGCCTGGAAGCTGACGCGTCGGGAATGAGCTTCCCCCAGCGAAGGGCTGGCTAGCGGAAAAGATGCGTCGCCATATAGTCGACGAACAGACGCACCTTCGGCGACAGATGCCTGGCGCTGGGCCACAGCGCACGCATCTGGCCGCTGGAGACCATGAAGTCGCTCAAGACAGCTTCCAACGTGCCGGTCTGTAAAAGACGCTCCACCGAAAAGCGGGGCAGGCACGCGATCCCGATACCCTGTGCGGCCAGGTCTATCAGTGGCTCGATCGTGCTGGCGGTGGCCCGCACCGGCAGGGCCAGGTCGAGCCGCCTGCCATCCTGCTGGACGGGCCACGCCTCCAGGCGCCCGGTGCTGGGATAGCGATGGTGGAGACAGGCGTGCCGCGACAGATCGGCCGGCGTCTCCGGATATCCATGCCGGCGCAGATAGGCCGGCGCGGCGACGATCAGGTGACCGAAACTGCCGAGGTGCCGGCTCATCAGGCGGCTGTCGCTCAGCTCGCCGGTGCGGATCACCACGTCGAAACCTTCCTCGATCACGTCGACCATGCGATCGGAAAAATCGAGGTCGGGGCGCACCTCCGGATAATCCCGCATGAAATCGGCGATGATCGGCATCAGCAACATGCCGACCAGCGGCAGCCCAACCTTGAGCACGCCCGCCGGGCGGGCCTGCTCGGCACGCAGTTCGGCCTCCGCCTCCTGAAGGTCGCCCAGCAACTGGCGGCAACGATCGAAATAGGCGGCGCCCTCCTCGGTAAGCGCCATGCTCCGCGTGCTGCGATGGAGCAGCCTGGCCCCCAGCTCATCCTCGAGCCGGGCAATCGCCTTCCCCACCGCCGAAGGAGAAAGGCCGAGCTGGCGCGCGGCCGCCACGAAACTGCGCGTCTCCCCCGCACAGACGAAGGCCCGCAGCGCCAGAAGCTTGTCCATATTCCCGATCCATTATGGAAGACTATTCCATAGTATCAGGAATAGGGGCCTGATTATCAATGATCGGCCGAGCGCTAGCAGAGAGCCATCTCTTCTGGAGCCGCCCATGACCGATCACGCCGCTATCCCCGCCTCCGTCCCTCCCGCTTCGTCCCCGTCCAGCGGACGTCTGCCCCTGGCCGGCCTGCTCGCCCTGGCGATGGGCGGGTTCGTCACCATCCTGACGGAGGCGCTTCCGGCCGGGCTGCTGCGGCAGATCAGCGCCGATCTGCGCATATCGGAATCCCTGGCGGGCCAACTCGTCACCATCTACGCGATCGGATCGCTGGTGGCGGCGATCCCGCTGACGGCGGCCACGCGGTCGATGCGCCGGCGCCCCTTGCTGATCGGCGCGATCGGCGGCTTCGCCATCGTGAACATGGTCACCGCATTGTCCGACAGCTATCCGATCATCATGGCCGCGCGCTTCCTCGCGGGGGTCTCGGCCGGCCTGCTCTGGGCGCTGCTCGCGGGCTATGCCACGCGCATGGTGCCCGATCATCTCGCCGGGCGCGCGATCGCGGTCGCCATGGTCGGCACGCCGCTGGCGCTGTCGATCGGCGTGCCCGCCGGCACTTTCCTGGGGGCGGCGATCGGCTGGCGCATCAGCTTCGCTATCATGAGCGGGCTCGCGGTCTTGCTGATCGGCTGGATTCTTTGGGCGGTGCCCGATTTCGCGGGCGAGCCCAAGGCTGGCCGGCGGCCTCTGACGGCGGTGCTGGCGCTGCCCGGCCTCCGATCGATCCTGTTCGTGACCTTGGCCTTCGTCCTCGCCCACAACATCCTCTACACCTATATCGCCCCCTATCTCCGCACGACCGGGCTGGCCGGCGATGTGGACCGGATATTGCTGGCCTTCGGTGTGGCGGCGCTGGTCGGAATATGGGCGATCGGCGTCCTGATCGATCGCTGGCTGCGCCCGCTGGTGCTCGGCAGCACTGCGCTGTTCCTGGTCTCCGCCATCCTGCTCGGAACCGGGACGACGGCGGCGGTCCTCTATGGCGGGGTGATCGGCTGGGGCCTGGCCTTCGGCGGAGCGGCGACGCTGTTCCAGACAGCGTCCGCCAGGGCGGCTGGCCCGGCGGCGGATGTGGCCCAGTCGATGATCGTCACCATCTGGAACATCGCCATAGCCGGTGGCGGGATCGTTGGCGGTTACCTGCTCGACGAAGCCGGGGCAGGCTCATTGCCCTGGGCGCTTTGCGCGCTGCTAGCCCCCTGCCTGGTCGTGGCCGCCATGGCCCGGCGGGGCTTTCCCGGCCGGAGCTAGCGGAACCTAGAGCGCCAGCACCCCGCCCACGGTGCGCGGATCGACCGCGATCTGCTGCGCCCCGTCGGGATCGACCCGCGCGATCTGCATCGCCGAACGCATCGCCCAGCGATCGACCGCGCGGAAGCTGGGGGCCAGCGCGGCGAGGGCTTCGGCTTCCTCCGGCGAGAAGCCCTCCTCGACGATGATGCCGTCGTCGGCGGGGCGCCATTCCCAGCGGGGGGCCGCGATCAGGCGACCGACATCGCTCTCGCCGCCGGCAATCCGGGCCAGGGTCTGGGCGTTCCAGGGCATCTGGTTGGCGCCGCCCGGGGTGGCGCCGATCAGGCGGGTGCCGTCAGCGCGCTCGACCGCCCAGGCATGGAGCGTCGTCGCGGGGCGCTTGCCCGCTTCGGGGAAATTGGGGTGGCCGACCTGGCTGCTGAAGCCGCGCCCGGCGCGATTGGCGAGGATCAGGTCATAGTCGCCTACGATCAGCCCGCTGCCGAAGCGCGGATAGCTGTTCGAATGGATGACGAGCACCACCGTCCCGGCGGCATCGACCGCCGTCACCATCGAGGTGCCCGAAATGCCCGAGAGCGCCGCCTTGCGCCGGGCGATCGCCTCCAGCACCCGCGCATAGGCGTCGGCCTGGCCATGATCGGCGCGCAACCCCGCCACCGCATCGGCGAGCGAGGCGCCATGGGTGGGCGCCGGGGTGACGAACAGGCTCTCGCCTGCCAGGCTGGCGGCGTGCGCGGGCACCCAGTCGGCACGCGCGGTGGCGAGGTCGGCCTTGGTGAGGACGCCCCCTGCCCCGGCCACCCGTGCGGCAATGGCATCGCCGACCGCACCGTCGAACAGCCGGGTGCCGTCGTGGGCGAAGGCTTCGAGCAGCGCTGCCATGCCGGGCAGCGTCACGGCCGTTCCCGGCGCGATCACCGCGCCGTCGGGATAATAGAGGCTGCCCTCCGGATTGTGGCGGGCGACCAGCGCCTTCGCCTCCTCGGACAGCACCGAGCAGATGCGCGACCAGGCGAAGCCGCGCGTCGCCAGCGCCCGTGCCGGGGCGACCAGATCGGGCAGGCTCAGCCGCCCGCGCTCCGCCAGCGCGGCATAGCCGGCCGGGGCGCCGGGCACGCCGATCGCGTTGGGCCCCACCTCGTCCATCTCGCCGCGCGCCGCGACTTCGGCGAGGCCGGCCGGCGCTCCACCGATGCCGAGCAGCACCTCGGGCATGTCAGCATCGGCCGCCCAGACCAGCGCGACCAGATCGCCGCCCAGCCCGCATTTCGGGGGGAGCAACACCGTCTCGGCCAGCGCCATCGCCACCGCCGCGTCATAGGCGTTGCCGCCGGCCCGCAGGGTCTCCGCGCCGATCAGCGCCGCGCCGGGCGCCGCCGCCGCGACCACGCCCCAGCGGCCGACCGCCTTGATCTGCTCGGCCATGATCGCCTCGGCGCCCGTCTCGCGCCAGCGTGCCGCGCCCTCGGCGCTCGAACCGTCTCCGATGCTCATAGCAGGATCATTCCCACAGCCAGGGCCGCCACCGCCAGCAGGCCGGCAAAGACGGGCAACAGATTGCGCCGCGCCACCTCGATCGGGTCGGTCCCGGCGATGCCGGCGACCGCGCACACCCCCGACCAGGGGATGACAGTGCCGCCGCCCACCCAGATGCTGGCGATCTGCCCGGCGCTCGCCAGCACCGCCACCGTCGCCGGCGAATGGCCGGCCAGCGCGCCGCTCATCGCGCCCACCAGCGGCAGGCCCGAAAAGCCCGAACCGTCGATCCCCGCGAGCACGCCAATCGTCATCACCCCCAGCACCAGCAGCACGGCATCCTCACCGATATTGCTGCCGACCGCACGGCCGATGTCGAGCAGATAGCCCGGCGCGCCGTCGCCCAGCACGGTCGGCGCATGCGCCGGATCGCCGAGCAGGAAGAAGGCGACGATCGGGATCACCGGCGCGAAGATGCGGATCGCGAACAGGAAGCCTTCGGTCAGATGCTCGACGATGCCCTCGAACGCTCGGTGCCCCTCATGCGCGAAGCTGGAGAGGATCAGCAGGCCCACCGCCGTGCCGCCGAGCAGCGCGGTCGCGTCGGCGCCGTAGATCGCCTTGTCCGGCGTCATGATCGCGCGCCACACCATCAGCCCGCCGACCCCCAGCAGCACCGCCGGCACCAGGATGGCGAGCGCCCGGCTGAAGCAATTGGGCACGCCGCCCTCGGCGCCCAGCGCCAGGCGGACCGGTGCGCCCACCTCATCTTCGCTGAGCTTGCCGCGATGCATGTCGCGCCGCAGGGCGATGCCCGCCAGGAACAGCGCGACGAGGCCGCACAGGGTGGAGAAGATCACCGTATAGGGCAGAATGTCGGGGGTCTGCAGCCCGGCCGAGGCGGCGGTGATGCGGGTGGCGCCCTGGATGACGGGATCAGCCGACAGCGCCATGCCGTGCCCGGCGATGTTGATCGCCACGGTGGCGCCGACCGCGGGCAGGCCCACCCGGGCCGCCACCGGCACCAGCACCGTGCCGATCAGCGCGGTCGCGGGCGAGGGCCAGAAGAAGATCGAGGCCATGTACATCGCCCCGCCCAGCACCAGGAAGGCCGATTTCGGGCCAACCATCAGCTTGCGCAGCGGCGCGATCATGATCTCGTCGACGCATTGCGCCTGGAGCGAGCGAAGCATCGCCAGCATCAGCGCGATCAGCAGGACGATGTCGAACAGTTGCGTGCCCGACAGCAGCATCGCCTTGAACACCGCCTGCACCGCGAAGATCAGATGATCCTCGATCCCGGGCCGGGCATTAGGGGACAGCGCCCCCAGCGCGGCGATGCCGATGATCGAGAGGATGATCACCCCCCGCCGCAATGCCATCGACAGCACGATGGCGGCCATGACGACGATATAGACCCAGTGGGCCGCCCCTAGCGCCACAGGCACGCGGCTCAGTCCGGCTTCACGAAGATCTGGCCGTCCTGCTCGCGCACCGGAAAGGTCCGCACCGCCCGCGTCGCGGGCGGGTTGATCGGCACGCCGGTCGCCAGTTCGAAGATCGAACCATGGCACAGGCAGGTGAGCCCGCCACGATCGACCTTGCCGGCCGACAGGTGGCAGGCGAGATGGGTGCAGAGATTGTGGAGCGCGTAGACCTTGCCCTCATGCCGGGCCACCGCGATCTCGGTGCCGTCGACGGTGAAGCGGCGGACCAGCCCCTCGGTCACCTGGCCGCTGCGCGCGACGCGGACATAGCTGTCGGCCTCGTTCTCGGGCGTGGCCTCGGGCTCTTCCTCCTCGGGTTCGTCCGCGACCGGATTGATGATCTCGTCGAGGTCGAGATCGTCGTCGGCGAGCTGGGCGGGATCGACCACGCGGCCATCCTCGATCAGGCTCTTGGCCATCAGCACGTCGCCGCCACGATCCAGGCCGAACACCGCCACGACCTTGCCGTCCTTCAGATAGAAGGCCGAGAAGTCGAGATCCTCGACATCGCCGCGGAAGACGATCTCGTCCCATTCGGCGGCATGGCCGGCGAACTGCAGGCTGCGATCATATTGATCGGACCAGAACCAGTGGGTGTCGCCATATTCGGTGCGCAGCCCCAGCATGTTGCGCGCGACCACCTCGCCCTGGCGGCTGGCATTGTCGAAATGCTCGACCCTGAGGCGCGCCTTCAGCCCGACATGATAATGGTTGGCGACGTCGCCGGCCGCGAAGACATTGTTGGCCGAGGTGCGGCAATATTCGTCGACCCGGATGCCGTTGCCGACGGTGATCTCCGACGCGCGGGCGATCTGGTCGTTCGGGGTCACGCCGATGCCGGCGAGGACGATGTCGCCCGTCACCACCTGCCCGTCGGAGGTGTGAACCGCGACGCCTTCGGCGGTCTCCTCGACCTTCTCGACGGTGATGCCGGTGCGCAGGTCGACGCCCTCGGCGCGGTGCATGCCGGCGACGATCGTGCCGATCTCGGCGCCCAGCGCGCGGGCCAGCGGCACGTCGGCCGCCTCGATCATCACCACCTCGCAACCATGGCGGCGCGCGCTGGCCGCGATCTCGAGCCCGATGAAGCCCGCGCCGACGATCACCAGCTTCAGGCCGGGCACCAGCCGCGCCTTCAGCCGGTCGGCATCGTCGATCGTCTTGAAATAATGGACCCCGGCGGGGTCGCCCGCCAGGTGGCGGGGGCTGGCGCCGGTGGCGATCAGCACCGCGTCGGCCGGCAGGGTCGTGCCGTCGTCCAGTTCCACCGCCAGGCTCTGCACGTCGATCCGCTTCGCGATCGCGCCCAGCCGCAACTCGACGCCATTCTCGGCATACCAGTCGCTCTCGAGCGACCACAGCGCCTCGCGGTCGGCCTCGCCCAGCAGATAATCCTTGGACAGCGGCGGCCGCTGATAGGGCGGATGCGCCTCATCCCCGACGATGACGATGCGGCCGTCGAAATTCAGGCGGCGGAGCGCCTTGGCCGTGGAAGCAGACGCATGACCGCCGCCGATAAGCACGAACTGGCGCATCGACTGTGAAACCCCCGATAGATGAATAGGAAAATCAGCCGGCCGCGCGGGCCGCTTCGCCGTCATGGACCGTCGGCACGGGATCGATCAGGATCATGCCGTGATCGTCCACCATGGCGCGGTAGATGGGCTGGGCGCAGTGCCACTGGTCGGTCCAGCCGGTGTCGACGTCGAACGCCCACTGGTGGCCCGGGCAGATCACCTTGCCTTTGAAGATCAATCCCTTGGAGAGCCGCTTCTGCTTGTGCACGCAGAGATCGGCCATCGCGATCACGCGGTCCTCGACCAGGAACAGCGCGACATCGGCGCCGTCGACCGTCACGCACAGCTTGCGCTTGCGCTTCAGCGTCTCGAACTCGACCGTCGAGACCCACTCCGTCATGCGATACCCCCCGGGCAGGAACGGGGGCCGGCCCTGAAACAGGAAAGGGCCGGCCCATATGTCATGATCAGGCTGCCAGAGCCGGCTCGGCCGCCTTTTCGCCCAGGGTGGGCTTCACATAGGTGTCGTACAGCGCCTTGGTGTAGGAGAAGCGCATGTCGGCGGCATCGCGCACGGCCTCCAGGCACTGCGCCTGCAACTCGACGGTGTCGGCATATTTCAGCACGATCTCATAGCCGCGCTCGCCATGGACCTCGTCCGACGAGATGTGCAGCTCGAAGAACTCGGCCTCGTCCTCGGTGAAGCCATACTTCTCGAGCAGCGCCGGATATTGGCGGCGATAGATATCGGGAACCTGCGATTCCAGACCGACGACGAGCGCCGCGGTGGCGACGACCCAGTTGGAGCGCATCGCGGTGGCGTAGCACCAGCCCTGGAAGCCACGGGTCACCGGGCTGACATTGCTCGGATCCTGCACCCGCTCCTTGGTGGTGCCGCAGCATTCGGCAAAGCGGATCAGTAGGTCGGTGTGGCGGATATCTGCCAGCTCTTCCTCATACATGTTCTGCAGCAGGAAGTCCTTGGCGTCGGTCGCGGTGTCGGGCGCGTTGCCATAGATATAGCCGAGATAGTCGGCGAATGGGCCGACATAGAAGAAGTGGTTCTCGGCCCAGCGCGCGAAATGATCGCGGGTCAGTTCGCCGTTCATCCAGGCGAGGCTGAACGAGGCGTCCTTCGCCTGCCGCCCCTGCATCGCCGCCTTCAGCGCGGCGCGAAACTCGTCCTTGTCCATCAACTCGGCCATGTCGCTTCTCCGTGTCTCTCTGAAAGTTGTATACAATCGACAATGAACGCGGTCAACCCCGACCGCATTCGGAGGGGCGATTTCTTCGCCCCGAAATCACCCGCCGAAGCGGTTGCCGGGCACCAGCGCGCGCAGCGCCGCGATCGCGCTGAGCGGGGTGAGCGAACCGGTGCGGGGATTTTCAGGCATCTTGTTGCTGCGCACCTCGATCTTCAGCGTCGCGGCGGGCGAGATCACGTGGATTTCCTGGTAGATGCAGTCGATCGCGGGATCGGCCCACATCTCCATCTCGGTCCGCTCGGGCCCCAGAGTCGCCATGCTGAGCGTCGCCGCGACATTGGCGTTGGCGGGGAAACCCTTCGCCGCCTCGGCCGCGCTGCCCGAGAAGACGAGCAGCGGCTCGGTCAGGGTCGACAGGTCATAGCCCTGCGCCACGACATGCGGCGCATTGGCCAGGCTCTCGGGCGGCTTGCGCGAGACGAGCAGGACCCGGTCGAAGCCGGCGGCGGCCAGCGCACGGATGCCGTCGAAGCCGACGATCCCGCCCGACGGCACGACGATCCGCCCGCCGGTCTCACGCGCCAGATCATAGAGATCGGGCAGTGCGAGCAGCGCGCCCGAGTTCATCGTCACGAAGGTGCGCCCCGCCGCCAGCGCCGGCCGCGCGACCGATTCCAGCGAGGCGGCGACCGCGGTGTCGACGATCACGTCGGCGGCGGCGACCAGCTCGTCGATCGTCAGCGCGGGCACGGCCGTGGCCAAGGTCGCCAGGAACGGCGCCGCCTTGTCCGGATCGCGCACCGAGACGCCCGCGAGCGACAGGCCCTCGATCCCCGCGTCGAGCGCCTTGGCGACGATCTGCCCGATTGTCCCCAGCCCGACGATCCCCACCTTCAGCATATCGGCTTCACTCCCATCTGTTCGCTCGCTTCGCATGAGCATATCGGTATACAGTCTACAACGAATTGAAAGCCCCCAAGGGAGGATCGTGCATGCTGGAACGGGTGACGCTGGGAGCGGCCGAGATCGCCTATCGGGTCGATGGCCCGGCCGATGGCGCGCCGCTGCTGTGTATCCATGGCTCGTGGGACGATCATCTTAGCTGGGACGGCGTGGCCGACATCCTGTCGGATCGCTTCCGGGTGATCCGCTATGACCGGCGCGGCCATAGTGATAGTGTCGCCCCGCCCGGCCAGGGCCGGATCGGCGAGGACGTCGCCGACGCGATCGGCCTGCTCGACCGGCTCGGCCTGCCACGCGCTCATGTGATTGGCCACAGCTATGGCGCCTGCGTCGCGGTGCTGCTCGCGGCGACCGCGCCCGACCGGGTCGAGAGCCTGCTGGTCCATGAGCCGCCCTTGTTCGGCATGTTGAAGGGCGACGAAGCATCCGACGCGCTTCGCGAGGGCGCCGCCACTGACATGCGCGCAGCGGCTGACCTGCTGCGCGCCGGGAAAACCGAAGAAGGCGTGCGCCTGTTCGCCGAAAAGGTCGGCTTCGGCGCCGGGAGCTGGGATGATCTGTTCGATGCCCAGGCCCGCGCGACGATGATCCGCAACGCCGACACCTGGCTGGACCAGCATGGCGATCCCGATCGGCTGTCGGTCAATGCCGGCGCGCTGGCCGACTTTCCCCGCGCGGTGAGCTTCTCGACCGGCAGCCGCACCCTGCCCACCTATGCCGAAGTTACCCGCCGGGTCGCGGCGATCCTGCCCGCCGCGCGGATCCACAGGGTGGAGGGCGGCGGCCATGGCGCCCATATCTCCCACCCGAAGGGGGTGGCGGAGGCTTTCCTGGAACATGTGGCGAGCGCCTGAACTCAGCGGGTGCGCAAACAGAAAGGTGCGCCGGCTTCCGACCGGGGAGGTGACGGAAGCCGGCGCACCGGGGCTGATCAGAGGGTGATCAGAACTTGAACTGGGCGCGGATGTAGTAGCTTCCGCCATTGGCCCCCATCGGCGCGGTCGTCGGATATTTGGACCCGAGGATCGACGAATAGGGGTTCTTGTCGGGATAATTGTTGAGCAGGTTCATCGCGCCGACCGAGAGCTCGAAGCCGCTGAACAGCTCATAGCCGAACTCCGCGTCGAGGGTGACTTCGCTGCCCGCATCGATCCGCAGGCCCGCCGAGTTCACGTGCAGCTCGGTGTACTTGCCGTAGTAGTTGGCACGGACATAAGCGTGCCAGCGTTCGTCGGTATGGCTGAGCGTGGCGTTGCCCCGATAGCGCGGCAGGTTCTTCTCGAGCTGGATCACGCGCGCGGCGCTCAGCAGTTCGGTCGGATCGTTCGGGTCGTAGGAGGTCACCTTGTTATCGGTGTAGTTGCCCGCGAGGCTGAAGCTCGACCGACCGGTCGAGAGCAGCTTGAGCGGCACCGTCGCCACCACGTCGACACCCTGGGTGGTCGACGAGAAGTCGTTGGTGAAGAAGCGGAAGGTGCCGATCTGGCTGGCGAACGCATAGCCCTGGGCGATCAGCGCGTTACGCTGGGCGTCGGTGAGCGAATAGGTCGCCGACTGAGTCAGCCGGTTCTTCATCTTGATGTTGAAATAGTCGATCGTGACGTTCAGCCAGGGCTCGTTGAAGACGATGCCCGCGCTGATGCTCTTCGACGTCTCCGGCTTCAGCGCCCGGCCGCCGACCGCCAGGGCGATCGGGTTGGTCGACGGGATTACGCCCGCCTGCACCAGGGTGCCGTCCGACTGCAGCTCCTGGCCGAGGCCGGTATAGTTCTGCTGGCCGGGGCTCGGCGCGTGGAAGCCGGTGGCGTAGGTGGACCGAACGCCGATCGCATCGGTGATGTGGTACAGGCCCGAGAACTTGTACGTCACCTTGCTGCCGAAGTCCGAATAGTCCTCGTAGCGGACGGCCGCGCCGACATCGAGCGCCTCGATCGGGTTGGTCTCGAGATCGAGGTAGAGCGAGATGTTGTGGCGCGCGAAGCTGCCGGCGATCTGCGGCGAGTAGCCGGCATAGGCGTCCTCACCCACCTGGAAGCCCTGGGTGGCCAGGATGCCCGCCTCGTAGCTTTCCGGCTGGCCGGCGGTGACGGTGAACTTCTCGCGGTGATATTCGAAGCCGCCGGCGATGTTCAGCGGCGTGGCGAAGCCCACTTCGAGCGGATAGCTCAGGTCGACATTGCCGACGATCTCATTCTGGGTGCGGCCACCGTTGAAGTCGAAGTCGGTGGGCGTCAGCGACCCCAGGCTGGGGTTGAGCGAACCCTGGACGTAGACCGACATCTTGTGGCGGCCGGCGCCCATGCTGATGTCGTAGGTCAGGTCGTCGATCAGTTCGCCGCGGGTGCCGACGGTGCCATAGATGTCGCGCACCTTGTTGCCGAAGTGCGGCGAATAGCCACCCGGAAACAGGTTGTTCGCGCTGAAGCAGTTCGGGCCGAGTGCGGCGAGGCGAGCGAGCGCGCCGGGCGAGCCGACCGCGATCGGCGTTGCGATGGTGCCGGTCGCGAAGTCGATGCCGCCGTCGCAGGTGACGCCGTCGTCCGGGGTCATGTCACCCACCAGATAATTGCCGTTGCGGGTGAACACGCCGTCACGGTCGGTCGGGTTGCGGTAGAAGAAGTCGATCAGCACGTCCTTGCGGGCATAGCCGCCGAAACCATAGAGCTCGCCGCCAAGGCCGTTCTCGGTCTTGAAGTTGATGAAGCCCTTGAAGTCGTTGCGGATCTGCGGCTGGCCGAAGCGGGTGGCCGGGGTCGGCACGCCGGTGTAGCCGGCATCGATCAGCGCCTGCGCGTCGCCGCGCTGGACCGAACGGACGGTGCGGTCGCGGGTGGCATATTCGGCGGTCAGGCGAACGAAGCCGTCCGAGCCGAGGCTGGTGCCGAGCGAAGCGCCGACCTGGATCTCGTCGCCATCACCCTTGTAGGTGCTGCCATATTTGGCCTGGATGGTGTTGCCGGTGGGCGAGTCATCCATGATGAAGTTGATCACGCCGGCGATCGCGTCGGCACCATATTGGGCGGCCGCGCCGTCGCGAAGCACCTGCACCTGCTTCAGCGCCATCGACGGGATCGACGAGATGTCGGGGCTCTGCGAACCGTCCGAGATGCCGCCCGAGAAGGTGGGGATGTCGGCCGAACGATGCTGGCGCTTGCCGTTGACCAGCACGAGCGTGTGGTCCGGCGACAGGCCGCGCAGCGTGACCGGGCGGATGCCGGCCGAAGTACCGCTGATCGAGTTGTCATTGACGTTCAGCGACGGCACCGAGACGCGCAGCAGGTTCGAGACGTCGTTGCTGGCCTGCTGCGAAACCTCGGCGGCGGACAGGATGTCGACCGGCGCGGGAACGTCCGACGGCGACCGTGCGGCACGGCGCGAACCGGTGACGACGATTTCGGCGGCCGGGGCATCGGCGGCGTCCGCCGCAGCGGCCTCGCCAACGTCAGCGGCATGGGCACCCCCGAGCGGCACGACGGCCGTTGCGAGGATCAGAGCGGCCAGACTGGAGGCCGTACGAAGGACGCACTTATACTCACGATCGGTGTGATTCTTGGCAAACATGTGTACCCCCTTGGTATCATGTCTGGTTCGACGGATGCTGTTGCCCCTCGCCGTCCCATCGCCTCCTGCGAATCGAAGCCTCTCCCGGAGGGATGTGTTTTAGGACCGTCTGCCGACTCTATTTGCTCTCACCGGCATACTGTCTGCGGTTGACTGTATACAATCTGCCTTGGGTGTCAACGGCCTTGTATACAATTTTGGGAAGAGAAAATTTCCTGTATTTTCAGCCTATTGATCGACAATCGTCAATTGCTGCGTACCGATGCCCGGTCATAACCGGCCACCTGCTTATAGCTGTTGCTGACCGCGGCAAGCTCCTCCGGCGACACGATATCCTCCAGTCGCTCGAAGGGCCGGTCGCCGCTCCGCTCATGCACGATCTTCAGGATCACGTCGGGCGGAGTCGTGCGGTTGGTGCGCACCACCTTGGTGGTCGCCTCCAGCCGTGCCGCCTCATAGGCCTGCAGCGCCTCGGGCCGGTCGCGATGCTCGGCCAGCGCGTCGGCCAGCGCCCGCGCGTCGAGGATCGCCTGGCCGGCACCGTTCGAACCGCGCGGATACATCGGGTGGGCCGCATCGCCCAGCAGGGTGACCGCGCCGAAGCTCCAGCGCGACAGCGGATCCTTGTCGACCATCGGATATTCCAGGATCGTGTCGGCGGCGCGGATCATCGCCGGCACGTCGAGGAAATCGAAATGCCAGTCCTCGAAGGCGCCGATGAAATCCTCCAGCTTGCCGCGCCGGTTCCAGTCTTGCAGCGAATGTTCGGGGGTCTCGATCTCGGCCACCCAGTTGATCAGCTGGGTCCCCTGCCCGTCGATGTCGTCGCGGATCGGGTAGATCACCATCTTGCCATGGCTGAGCCAGCCAGCGCGGACATAGGAACGGCCGTCGAGATAGGGCTTCCAGCGGGTCACGCCGCGCCACATGTTGACGCCCGAATAGATCGGCCCGCCCTCGTCGGGGAAAAGCTGCTTGCGGATCGCGCTGTGGATGCCGTCGGCGGCGATCACGGCACGGGCTTCGACGCTCGGCAGCTTCTGGCCCTGCGGGTCGACGAAATGCGCGGTCGCGGTGGCACCGCCATGGTCGACGCCGGTGCAGCGGTGGCCGGTGACCACGGTGCGCAGCCCGGTGCGCGCCACCAGCGCGGCGTACAGGATCGCCTGCAGGTCGCCGCGATGGACCTGGAACTGGGGCACGTCATAGCCGCCGCTCAGGCCCAGTTGCTCCTTGTGCACCAGCTGGCCGAAGCGGTTGTAGAAGCAGCTGTTCTGCGCCGAGATCGCGGTCCGCTCCAGCGCCTCGCGCAGGCCCAGGTCGCAGAGCTGGCGGCTGGCGTGCGGCAGCACGCTGATCCCCACGCCGATCGGATCGATCTGGGGCGTCGCCTCGAACACCCGGGCCCGGATGCCCTTTTCCGCCAGCATCAGCGCCAGCGTCAGACCGCCGATACCGCCACCGATGATGATCACGTCGTCCATTGCCGTCTCCGCTTTCACGAACCTTCGAAACCCGCCTCCATCTTATTAGGAAGCCGGCCCCTCCGCCTGTCAACGAAAAAAGGTGGTATACTGACTAATTTGCCAAAACCCCTTCTTCGACAAGCGCTTCCGCCATCGCCAGCAGCCGCGCGTCGCTGCCCGGCGGACCGATCAGCTGGATGCCGAGCGGCAGGCCCTCGACCGGCAGCGGCGCCGCGACCATGGCGAGGCCGATGAAGCTGAGCGGCTGGGTGTAGAGACCGAGATGGGCGCGCGCGGGCAGCATCGCGCCGCCCACCTCGACCAGCGGCGACTCGATCCGCGGCGCCACGCCGGGCACCGCCGGGGCGATCAGCAGGTCATGTTGCTCGAACAGCCGCAGCGCCGAGTCGCGGAAGCTTTCGCGGAAAGCCTGGGCGTGAAGATAGGCTGCCGAAGGCAGCAGCGCCCCCGCCAGCAGCCGATCGCGGGTCGCCGGGTCGAAGCCGAGCGGATCGGCCGCCAGCGCGTCGATGTGGCGAGCGCCGCCCTCCGCCGCCGTCATGAGGAACGCCGCCGAGCGGGCTCGATCGACCTCGGGCAGCAGGACGGTCGGCGGGTCGCCGAGTCGCCCGGCCAGCACCGCCACCGCCGCCGCCATCGCAGGGCTACGGTTCGCGGCGAACCAGCCGCCGAGCATCGCGACTCGCTCGGGGCGCTTCGGCGGCAGGGCCTGCCCGCCGGCCAATATGGCGGCAAGAAGCGCCAGATCGCGGGCATTTCGAGCGAAGGGACCGATATCGTCGAAGCTGTCGACGAAGGGAAACACCCCCGCCATCGGCAGCGCGCCATGCGACGGCTTCAGGCCCCACACCCCGCACAGCGAGGCGGGAATGCGGATCGAGCCATTGGTGTCCGACCCCAGGGTGAAAGGCAGCATCCCCGCCGCCACAGCCGCCGCCGATCCGCCCGAGGAGCCGCCGACCAGACGATCGGGGTCATGGGGATTGCGTGTCGTGCCCCAATGCGCGTTCACCGTGGCGAAGCCATAGGCGAACTCGTCCATGTTGCAGGTCGCGACCAGCACCGCGCCTGCCTCGCGCAGCCGGCGAATCGCCTCGGCGTCGGCGGCCGCCGGCTCGGCCGCACGCCGCATCGCCGCGCCCGCCGTTGTCGGCAGGCCGGTGACGTCGAACAGGTCCTTCACCCCATAGGGTACACCGGCGAGCGGGCCGGGATCGCACCCTTGAGCGACGATCGCATCGACCGCCGCCGCTTCTGCCAGCGCGCGCGCCTCCAGGGTGCGGGTGACGGCGTTGATCCGGCCATTGTCCGCCGCGATCCGGTCGAGCGCCTGGCGGGCCAAAAACACCGCGCTTACGCGTCCCGACCGCACCGAATCGGAAATATGCAGTATACTTTCCATTAGCGCGCCGACGGACTATGCAGGACCCGCCAATAGCGATCGAGCAAGGCGAGATTGTCGGCCACGCCCGGCAGGCATTCTTCGGGCACCGACAGGCCCAGCGCGGCCAGTCGCGCCCGTGCGCGCTCGATCTCCATGGCCCGGTCGGATGGCCGGTCAGACATGCATCACCCTCCGAGATGCGGATCCATCGAATATGACTTGCCTATTGTATACTGTCGACCATAAAAGCGCATCATGCTGAAACGCCTTTCCATCGACCCCTTTACTCTGATCCTGATCGCGGTGGTCCTGCTGGCCACCCTGCTGCCGGCACGGGGCGGCTTCGCGGAAGCGGTCGGCTATCTCACCAAGGCGGCGATCGTGCTGCTGTTCGCGATGCACGGCGCCAAGCTGTCGCGCGCCGCGATCGTCCAGGGAATCGGCGCCTGGAAGCTGCAGCTCATGACCCTGTCGGGCACCTTCCTGCTCTTCCCCGCGATCGGTCTGCTCGCCCAGCTGATCCCCGACGCGGTGATCGCGCCGCCAATCAAGGCGGGGCTGCTGTTCCTGTGCCTGCTGCCCTCGACGGTGCAGTCCTCGATCGCCTTCACCTCGATCGCCGAGGGCAATGTCGCCGCGTCGGTGTGCGCGGCGTCGCTGTCGAACGTGGTCGGCATCTTCGTGACCCCACTGCTCGCCGGGCTGCTGTTCGCGGGCTTCGTCGGCGGCAGCCATGGGCCCGACATCGGCAGCGCGCTGGTCACCGTGTCGCTCACCTTGCTGCTGCCCTTCGTCCTGGGTCATCTCTCGCGCCCGATCACCGGCGCCTTCGTCGACCGACACAAGGCGGTGCTGTCGAAGCTCGATCGCGGCTCGATCCTGCTGGTGGTCTATTCGGCGTTCAGCGAGGCGGTGGTCGAGGGGCTGTGGCACCGCGTTTCGGGCCGCGACCTGGCGACCATCCTGATCGCCGACGCGCTGCTGCTCGCCATCGCGCTGCTCACGATGCGCGGCGTCGCGAAACTCGCCGGCCTGCCCCGCGCCGACGAGGTGACCCTGGTGTTCTGCGGGTCGAAGAAGAGCCTGGCGAGCGGCGTGCCGATGGCCGCCGCGATCTTCCCCAGCGCGATGATCGGCGTGATGATCCTGCCGCTGATGATGTTCCACCAGATCCAGCTGATGGTCTGCGCGGTGCTGGCGCGCCGCTACAAGCGCAAGGCGGAACTGGAGGCCGAGGCCGCCGCTCCGCCGCTCGCCGCCGCCAGCGCCTGAACGGCGCCCCGCAGGCGCCGCGCCGATCAGAAGGCGTCGGCCTGGGTGGAAGGATGGACCGCCGCCACTTCGGAGCGTTCGGCAAGCCGGTCCGCGATCGCCACGCTCAGCGGATAATCGACCAGATCACAGGCGAAGCGCCGCGCATTGGCGATCTGCGGCAGCAGGCACACATCGGCCATGGTGACGATGTCGCCCAGGCAATAGAGCCCCGCCCGCCCCTCGCGCACCAGCATCGCCTCGAAACCAGCCAACCCCTGCGCGATCCAGTGCGCATACCAGTCCTGCCGGTCCGCTTCCGACAGGCCGAAGCGGCTCTCCAGATATTTGAGCACGCGGACATTGTTGAGCGGGTGGATATCGCAGCCGATCACCTGACACAGCGCACGAACATAGGCCCGCTCGACGATGTCGCCGGGCAGCAGCGCCGGCTCGGGATAGCGCTCCTCCAGATATTCCATGATCGCCAGGCTCTGGGTGAAGACCGCGCCGTCATCGACCAGCACCGGCACCAGCCCCTGCGGATTGGTGGCGAGGAAGCCGGCCGAGCGCTGTTCCATCCGGGGCAGGCTCACATATTCGGGGTCCCAGTCGAGCCCCTTCAGCGCGAGCGCGATGCGCAGCCGATAGGAGGTGGAGGAGCGGAAGAAGCCGTAGAGCGTGCGCATGGCGGCCTCATTTGGTGGGATTGAGAATCTCGTCCGGGGTCGAGGAAACCACCTCGACATATTTGGGGACAAACTGGCGCCCCTCGATCAGCCCGACGAAGGCCGGCTTGATCTCTTCCGCCAGGATCTTGCGGATGCGGGCATGCTCCTCGATGTCGGCCCATTCGGCGATCAGGAAGAAGCGCTGCGGATCGGTGGTGTCGCGACACAGCACGCCGTCCTTCACCTGCGCCGACGACTTGTGCATCGGATTGCCGTCCGAATAGTCGAATTCTTCGAACAGGCGGATGAACTCCTCCTCGCGGCCGGCCTCCACCCGGAAATCATAGATGTGGAGGTAGTTTCCCTTCTGGGCGAGCGGTTCCTGCGCCATGCCGATAGTCTCCCATATAATATATAGTCAGTATGCCTCCTTTTTCTGGAGCGTCAATCGGCCCGTCAAAAATCGGCGAGGCGCGGCCAGTCGCGCGCCGCCTCCCACTGCGCCGCCGCCGCCAGCAGCGGCCCCTCCCCGCCCCAGCGCCCGACGAGCTGGACACCCATCGGCACCCCGTTCGAGTCGCGCGCCGCCGGCATCGCCAGCGCCGGGTGTCCCGACAGGTCGAACAGCGAGAGATAGGGCAGCCATTCGCGGCGGATCTCGCCCATCTCGCGCCCGGCGATGACGAGCGGCGCGTCGATCGCATGATCGGCCGCCAGCGCGGGCGCCGAGGCGCAGGGGGTGAGGATGAAGTCGACATCGGCCAGCACGGCCTGGATCGAACGAAAGAAACCGGTGCGCTGGATCAGTGCGCCATTGAGCTGCCGCCCGCTGATCGCCAGCCCGGCATCGATCCCGGCGCGCATGCTGGGTGAGAGCAGCCCCCGCTCCGCTTCGGACAGATTGCCGAACCGCCCGGCCCAGCCCACCTGCTGGAGTGGCGCCCAGCAATCCTGCGGGTTGGCGAGCGAATAGTCGGCCTCGACGACCTCGGCCCCGAGACGGCGAAGATCGGCGGCGGTCGCGTCGAGCATCACGCGCACCTCATCATCGATCATCTGGTTTCCGGCGGTGCGCCACAGCAGCACCCTCGCCCCTTGGAAACCCGGCGACTTGGGCGTCGGCTCGAACGGCGGATGGCCGAGGCTCATCGGATCATTGGGCTGTAGCCCCGCCATCACCGAGAGCCCCCGCGTGACCAGGTCGACCGATGCGGCGATGATGCCGAGATGGACGATCGTCGCGAAGCTCTCGGGCAGCTTCTCATGCGGGATGCGGCCCAGGGTCGGCTTCAGTCCCCACACCCCGGCAAGCGAGGCCGGCAGTCGGGTGGAGCAGCCTGCATCGGTCGCCAGGCTCAGCGGGGTCGCGCCGGTCGCCACCGCCACCCCGGCGCCCGAGGACGAGCCGCCGCAGGTGTAGGCCGGGTTCCACGGATTGAGCGTCCGCCCGCTGAGCGGCGATTCGCCGAGCGGGCTGTGGGCGAACTCGGTGGTGGTGGTCTTGGCGACGATTCTCGCCCCGGCCGCGCGCAGCCGGGCGACCGCGGCGGCGTCCGCAGCGGCCGGCGGCGCCTTCTCCAGCAGCCGCGATCCCCAGCGGGTCGGCAGGCCGGCGACGTCGACGATGTCCTTCACCGACACGTCGACCCCGGCCAGGGGACCAGCTACCGTAGCGGCATCGCCAGGCGCCGCGATCTGCGCGAAGGCGTTGTAGCGTTGCTGGACGCGCGCGATCCGCGCGCCGCTTTCCTCGATCGTCATCCTGGCACCATCCGGCGAAATTAAGGGGTGTACTGAGCAAAGCCGATGTGCTGTGATTTGGCAATGGACGACAAGAATGATTCCGGTGAGAGGCTGGCCGCCGAGGGCGAGGACGATCTCCGCGCGCTGATGGACGAGCTGCCGCTGTGGCGCCGGCCCGGCTATCTGCTGCGCCGCCTGCATCAGGTTCATTATGCGCTGTTCTTCGAGGAATGCGCCGATGTGGACATCACCCCGGTCCAGTACGGGCTGATGACGATCCTCTCGACCCATCCCGAATCCGACCAGGCGTCGATCGCCAATTATCTGGGGATCGACCGCACCAACGTCGCCGACGTCGTCAAGCGGCTGGAACAGGCGGGCCTCGTCGCCCGCGAGCGCAGCCCCACCGACAAGCGCGCGATGCTGTGCCGGCTGACGGCGGCGGGCGGCGCGATGCTGCGGCGGATGCAGCCGGCGATGGCGCGCGCACAGGAGCGGCTGCTGGAAGGGCTGGACGCCGGCGAGCGCGCCGCCTTCGTCGAAACATTGATCAAGCTTCTCGAAGCCAACAACAAGCATGGCCGAGCCAGTCTGAAGGTTCAGACGAGGCTCTAGGCCCGCAAAATTCGCGGACGAGGATCGGAGATTATCGAGGGTGCGCCGCCGCGGCGCGCCCGACCGGTCGGAGCATGGCATGACGATTACGTTCGCGCACTGGACCTTCCTCTTCGTGATGGTCGCGATC
>CAUTRN010000070.1:0-23013 GCA_963540925.1 uncultured Sphingomonadaceae bacterium | reverse complement strand
GCGGCCCCGGCCTCCGCCGGGGCGACGCAACACTGGTGCAAGAGAAAAGGTCAAGCTAGGACGCACGCCATGCAGATCTGGGTCGGCCTCGGCAATCCGGGCGCGCAATATGCGATGCACCGGCACAATGTGGGATTCATGGCGGTCGACACGATCGCCGAGGTCCATGGCTTCGACCCGTGGAAGAAGCAGTTCCAGGGCTGGGCCTCGCTCGGCCGGATCGGGACGCAGCGCATCCTGCTGCTGAAGCCCGCCACCTTCATGAACGAGAGCGGCCGATCGGTCGGCGAGGCGCTGCGCTTCTACAAAGGCGAGGTGGGCGACGTCACCGTCTTCCACGACGAACTCGACCTGCCCCCGTTCAAGGTGAAGGTGAAGACCGGCGGCGGCACCGCGGGCCATAACGGCTTGCGCTCCACCGAGGCGCATATCGGCAACGAATATCGCCGCGTCCGGATCGGCATCGGCCATCCCGGCCACAAGGACCGGGTGACCGGCCATGTGCTGGGCAATTACGTCAAGGCCGAGCTCGATCCGCTGGCCGACCTGCTCGGCGCGATCGCCGCCGAGGCGGGGTGGCTCGCGGCCGGGGACGATGTGCGATTCATGAACGAGGTGGCTCGACGGCTGGCGCCGTGAGGCGGGCAGCTCGAAGCTTTCCGTCATGCTGAACTTGATTCAGCATCCAGACGCGCAGCGCCGCGCTTCCTGCCTCAACGTTGCGGTTCTGGATCCCGGATCAAGTCCGGGATGACGGCAATCTCGAGGCCAGCTCGCCCCCCCTTCCGCTTAGGAAGTGACTCCCTCGCGCTAGCTCCCTAAGATCATCCCCGGGGAGCATGCTTTGCGTTACGGGGGATGTAGCGTGAGAGGATATCTGTCGTGCGCGGTCGCCATGGCCGCGCTGGTCGGCGCCATGCCGTCGGCGGGCGCCGCACCGGTCGATCCGGTCGCGGCCGCCGCGAAGATCGATATCGCCGCCGATCCGGGCGGCGCCGTCACCGCCTGGCAGGCCGCGCTCGCCACTGCGCCCAGGCCCGGCCCCCGCCGCACCAATATCCTCGTCAATCTCGGCGCCGCGCTGGTCGGCGCCTCGCGCAGCGACGAGGCGCTGCCGATCCTGCGCGAAGCCGAGAAGGCGCCCGGCGCCTCCCCCGCCGACAGGGCGAAGACCGCGACGATGCTGGGCTCGGCGCTCGCCGATGCCAACCAGCTCGACGAGGCCGAGGCCACGCTGAAGGACGCCGTCGCCCGCTGGCACGCGATCGCCCCGCAGGGCAGCGCACAGGAAGCGAGCGCCACCAACACTCTCGCCACCATCTATTTCGCGCGCGGCGACCTCGACAGCGCCGAGCGGATCGGCCGCGAGTCGATCGACCTGTACCGCAAGGTGAAGGCGCCCGAGGATGCCGAGCTGGTCGGGTCGATCGGCAATATGTCGACGATCACCCTGCAGCAGCGCAAGCTGGAGGCGAGTGAGGCCTATGCGCGCGAGGCGATGACGATCGCCGGCCGCATCCTGCCCGAGGATCACCCCACCGCGATCGTCGCGCTCACCAATTGGGTGGCGGTGCTCGCCGCCCAGAACCGGCGCGAGGAGTCGGTCGAGATATTGAAGCGGATCGCGGCGCTGCGCGAAAAGCGCTTCGGCCCCGATTATCCGCCGCTCGCGATCACCTATAACAATCTCGCCCGCAACCTGATGTTCCTGGGCCGTGCCGCCGAGGGCGAGCCCTATGCCCGCCGCGCGGTGCTGCTGGGCGAGAAGACGCGCGACCCCGCCGACCAGGCGCTCGCCGCCTTCCGCGACAACCTCGCCGACCAGCTCGTCGACCTTGGCCGCGAGGCGGAGTCGGTCGAGATCCGGCGCCAGGCGATTGCCGGGCTCGGAAAGGGCAATGTCCAGCGCGCGATGCGCATCCGCAGCTCGCTCGGCAAGACCTTGCTCCACATCGGCGACGACAAGGCCGCCGCCGAACAATTCGCATTGGTCGGCGAGTGGCAAGCGAAATCGCTGCCCGAAACCCATCCCGACCGGATCGAGAATGCCGGCTATCGCGCGCTGATCGCCGCCCGGCTGGGCCAGGCCGATGCCCCCGCACTGCTTACCCGCACCCTCGACATCACCGAGCGCGAGACCTTCGCCCATGCCGATCCCGACCGGCGCAGCAGCAGCGTCGCCGATCATCTGGCGCGGCTGCTGGAGGCGAGCTGGCGGATCGGCGACCGGGCCGCCGGCTTCCGCACCGCGCAGTTGATGGCGCTCGACGATGCCGGCCGCGCGATCGTCGCGGTGTCGGCGCGCGCGGCGGCGAAGGATGGCGGCGCGGCGGCGCTGATCCGCCAGCGCCAGGACCTGCTCGCCCAGCGCGACAAGGCGACCCAGGCCGCGCTGCGCGCCTATGGCAAGGGCGACGCCGACTATAAGAGTGCGACCGCCGAGGTCGGCCGGATCGACACCGCGCTGGCCGAGACCGAAGCCGCGCTCGCCGCCGCACAGCCCGATTATGCCGCGCTCACCCGCTTCGCCGCGCTCGACGAGGCGGCGGTGGCGCAGCGGCTGCGGGCCGACGAGGCGCTGGTGATGCCGGTGCCGTTCGGCCAGGGCGCGCTCACCTTCGTGGTCCGCCGCGACGGCGGCGACTGGGCACGCTCCGCCGAGGGCGCCACCACCCTGGCCGATGCCGCGACCCTGCGCGCCTCGCTGGGCCTCGACCTCGCGACGCGCGGGGCGATGGCCGATGCGCCGGTGCAGCGCGCGCCCTTCGACCGAGCCTTGGCCCATAAAGTCTATCGCGAGGTCATCCCCGCCAGCCTCGACCGGCGGCTGGCAGGCGCGAAGAACTGGGTGCTCGCCCCCGGCGGCGGCTTCAGCAAGCTGCCCTTCGCGCTGCTCGTCACCGAGGTGCCGAAGCCCGGCACCGATCTGCGCTCGACGCCCTGGCTGATCCGCAAGGCGGCGCTCACCCAGCTCCCGGCCATTGCCGGCATCGGCGAGGGCAGTTCGAGCAAGGCGGCCGGCGATCGCTTCGTCGGCATCGGCGCCCCGCTGCTGGGCGGCAAGGCGACGCCGGGCGAGCTGCGCGGCTTCTATCGGGGCGGCACCGTCAACCGCGATGCCATCGCCGCCCTCGCCCCGCTGCCGCAGGCCGAGCGCGAGCTGACCCTGATGCAGGCCGCGCTGGGCCTGAAGCCCAGCCTGCTGGTCGGCGCCGCCGCCACCGAGAGCGCGGTGAAGGCGCAGGACCTGCGCCGGATCGGCGTGCTCGCCTTCGCCACCCATGGGCTGGTCGGCGGCGCGGTCGACAAGAGTTCGGAGCCGGGACTGGTGCTCACCCCGCCCGCCACGCCCAGCGCCGCCGATGATGGGCTGCTCACCGCCTCCGAGATCGCCGGGCTCGACATCGACGCCGACTGGGTCGTCCTTTCGGCCTGCGATACCGCTGCCGGCGAAAGCCCCTCGGCGCCCGCGCTGAGCGGCCTCGCCCGCGCCTTCCTCTATGCCGGTGCGCGCTCGCTGCTCGTCAGCCATTGGGCGGTGCGCGACGATGTCGCCGCGCGGCTGACCGTCGAGACCGCCAGCCGCGCGGCGAAGGGCGAAAGCCGGCCGCAGGCCCTGCGCCGGGCGATGCTGCGGCTGATCGATGATCGCGCCGTCGCCGATGGCGCCGATCCGTCGGTGTGGGCGCCGTTCATCCTGGTCGAACGTTGAAGCTGCGGGGGTGTAGCGTGAGAGTGAAGCTGTTGTCCGCGGTCGCCCTGGCCGCCCTCGCCCTGGCGGTGCCGGCGGCACATGCCGGCCCCGTCAGCGCCGCCGACACCGCCGAACGGGCCGCCATCTCCGACGATCCGGCCGCCGCCATCGCCCGCTGGAAAGCGGCGCTCGCCGGCACAGCCAAGCCCGGCCGGCAGCGCGCCCATATCCTGATCAACTATGGCACCGCGCTGGTCGCCGCCGCGCAGGTCGAGGAAGCGGTGCCGATCCTGCGCGAGGGCCTTGCCTCGCCCGGCATCACGCCCGGCGACAAGGCGCATGGCACGATGCTGCTCGGCTCCGCCCTCACCGGGATCGAGAAGATCGACGAGGCGGAGGCGACCCTGAAGGATGCGGTGGCGCAGTGGCGCGCGCTGGAACCGCAGGGCAGCGCCGAGGAGGCCGAGGCGATCCACACCCTGTCGATCACCTATTATGTGCGCGGCGATCTCGACAGCGCCGCCCGCTACGAACAAGAGAGCTTCGACCTCTCGCGCAAGGTGAAGGCGCCCGAAAATGCGCAATATGTGGCGATGGTCGCCACCATGGCGATGGTCGCGCTCCAGGCCGGCAAGCCCGAGGCCGCCGAGACCTATGCGCGCGAGGCGATGACGGTGGCGGGCCGCGTGCTGCCCGAGGATCATCCCACCACGCTGATCGCGATCAACAATTGGGCGACGGTGCTCAACGCGCAGAACCGCCGTTCCGAGACGATCGACATCCTGCGGCGGATCGCGGCGATCGAGGAGAAGAGCTTCGGCAAGGACTATCCGGGGCTCGCGGTGACCTATAATAATCTCGGCCGGGTGCTGGGGCTGCTCGGCCGCTATGACGAAGCCGTGCCCCAATCGCGCCGCGCCGTCGCGCTGGGCGAGAAAACCTTGCCGCCCAACGCCCCCAACCTCGCCGCCTTCCGCAACAATCTGGCCGAGAATCTGGCGAATATGGGCCAGGTCGACGAGGCGATCGCGATCCGCCGCAAGGCGCTGGCCGAGCTGGGCGATGCCAATCCGGTGCGCGAGATGAGCCTGCGCGCCTCGCTGGGCAAGGCGCTGCTCGCCACCGGCGACAATGCGGGCGCGGGCGAGCAGTTCGCGATCATCGACGCCTGGCAGGCCAGGTCGCTGCCCGAGACCCACCCCGACCGGATCGACACCGCCGGCGCGCGCGCGCTGCTCGCCGCGCGGGCGAAGGCGCCCGATGCCGACGCGAAGCTCGGCCAGGTGCTCGACATCACCGAGCGCGAGATGTTCGCCAACGCCGATCCCGACCGTCGCACCAGCAGCATCGCCGCGCATCTCGGCCGGCTGCTCGAGGCGAGCTGGCTGGTCGGCGATCGCGGCGCGGGCTTCCGCACCGCCCAGTTGATGGCGCTCGACGATGCCGGCCGCGCGATCACCGCCGTCTCGGCGCGCGCGGCGGCAAAGGATGGCGGCGCCGCCGCGCTGATCCGCAAGCGGCAGGACCTGCTCGCCCAGCGCGACAAGGCGACCCAGGCGTCGCTGCGCGCTTATGGCCAGGGGGCGGCCGACTATCGCAGCGCCACCGCCGAGGTGGGCAAGGTCGACGCCGAACTGGCGCAGACCGAAGCGGCGCTGGCCGCCGCCCAGCCCGACTATGCCGCGCTCACCCGCTTCACCGCGCTCGACGAGGCGGCGGTGGCGAAGCGGCTCCGGCCCGATCAGGCGCTGGTGATGCCGGTGCCCTTCGCTGGCGGCGCGCTCACCTTCGTGGTCCGCCGCGACGGCGCCGACTGGGCGCGTTCGGGCGAGGGCGCCACCACCCTGGCCGACGCCGCGGCCCTGCGCGCCTCGCTGGGGCTAGGGGACCGTGAGGTGCGCGGCGCACTGCCCGATGCCCCGGTCGAGCGCCCGGCCTTCGACTCCGCGCTGGCCCACAAACTCTATCGCGATGTCGTGCCCGCCAGTCTCGACCGGCGGCTCGCCGGCGCGAAAAGCTGGGTGCTGGCGCCGGGCGGCGGCTTCACCAACCTGCCCTTCGCGGTGCTCGTCACCGAACCGCCCAAAGCCGATGCCTCGCTGCGCGCCACCCCCTGGCTGATCCGCAAGGCCGCGCTGATGCAGGTGCCCGCCATCGCCGGGATCGGCGAAGCCGACGCCAGCCGCACCGGCGGCGCGCGCTTCGTGGGGATCGGCGCGCCGCTGCTCACCGGCAAGGCGCGCCCCGGCGCGGTGCGCGGCTTCTATCGCGGCGCCTCGGTCAATCGCGACGCGCTCGCGGCACTCGCCCCGCTGCCGCAGGCCGAGCGCGAGCTGACCCTGATGCAGGCAGCGCTCGGCCTCAAGCCCAGCCTGCTGGTCGGCGCCGCCGCCACCGAAAGCGCGGTGAAGGCGCAGGATCTGAAGGATGTCGGCGTGCTCGCCTTCGCGACCCATAGCCTGATCGGCGGGGTGCTCGACAGCGGCTCCGAACCCGGGCTGGTGATGACCCCGCCCGCCACGCCCAGCCTCGCCGACGACGGACTGCTCACCGCCTCCGAGATCGCCGGGCTCGATATCGATGCCGACTGGGTCGTTCTCTCGGCCTGCGACACCGCCGCCGGCGAAAGCCCCTCCTCCCCCGCGCTCAGCGGCCTCGCCCGCGCCTTCCTCTATGCCGGTGCACGCTCGCTGCTCGTCAGCCATTGGGCGGTCCGCGACGATGTCGCCGCTCGTCTGACCGTCGAGACCGCGAGCCGCACCGCCAAGGGCGAGGACCGCTCCCAGGCGCTGCGCAAGGCGATGCTGCGGCTGATCGACGACCCCAGGGTCGCCGACGGCGCCGATCCCTCGGTTTGGGCACCGTTCATCCTGGTCGAGCGCTAGAGCCCGATAAAACCATCGTTCGTCGCGGCTTCGAAATGATCCGGCCGATCGGCGATGGATTTGGGCGCGCTGCAACCCTATCGATGGTTCATCGCTTTGGGGAGCGAAACCATGTCTGCGTCGAACATCATCACCGATCCCGATCCGTCGCTACCGAGCCGGCGCGCCCTGCTCGTCGCGGCGGCGGCGCTGGGAGCGCTCGGCCTCGCCGGCTGCGGGCAGAAGCTGCGCAAGGTGCAGCTGATCAACGGCGCCGCCGACAGTTCCACGTCGGGCGGTCTCGCCCGGATCGTCGCCCGGCACCTGCCCCGCTTCGGGGTGGAAGCCGAGGTCCGTTCGATCGCCGAGGGCGGCGGCAAGCGCGCCGCCCGCGCGCTGGCCGAGGCGCGCGGCGACGGGAAGACGATCGGGCTGCTCCCCACCGCGCTGATCTATACCCAGCTGCTGCGCGAGAAGGATTTCACCACCGACCTGCTCGACTTCCAGTGGCTGGGGAGCTGCGCGCGCGACCGCCGCGTGCTGGCCGTCACCCGGCAAAGCGGCGTTGACAGCTTCGCCGAACTGGTCGGCCGCCCCACCCCGCTGCTGATGCCCAGCGGATCGGGCATGGGCGCGTCGCGCCACGAGGCGCTGATCATCCGCCACCTGACCGGCGCGCCGCTGGAGATCGCGACCGGCCTCACCGCCGGCGCGCGCTTCCTGTCGCTGGCCTCGGGCAAGACCCAGGGCATCCTCGGCTCGCTGGATGCGCTGGGCCCGGTGTTCGAGATGGCGGGAAGCAAGGTGATCCTGCGCCTCAATGACGAGGCCCTACCCCAGGATATTCCGCTGGGTCTGGGCGGCGCCCCGCTGCTGGCCGACGTCGCCCATGGCGCCGATGAGGTGCCCCTCGTCGAGCTGATCACCACCCATGCCCGGCTCGGCCGCATCTTCGCGCTGCCGCCCGGCGCTCCGATCGAGGAGGTGACGAGTTGGCAGGCGACCCTCGCCGCGCTGATCGCCGACCCGGCTTTCCGCCAGTCGGCCGGCGCCGCGGGGCTCGAGATCCGCTATTCGGACGGTGCCACCGTCACGGCCGAACTGCGGAGCGTGCTCGGCCCGCGCCGCGCGGCGATCGAGGCAGCCCTGCGCCGCGCGATCGCAGACAGCCCGGAACCAGCCTGACATTTCCTGACGGGCGCTAGTGGGACCGATCGTCCCGCCTTATGGTGGGGCCGGATGCGCATCGCCCCCTTCCTCACTCCCTTCCTCGCCGCCGGCCTGCTGCTCTGTGCGGCACCCGCCGCCGCGACGGTGCGGGCGCTGCTGGTGGGCGTGTCGGAGTTCCGCGATCCCGGCCTCGCCGACTTCGCCCTGCCCGGCGCCGCGCGCGACGTCGAGCGGATGGCCGAGGGGCTGGAACGACTGGGCGTCGCGCCTGCGGACCTGACCCGGCTCACCGGCCGCGCCGCCACCCTCGCCGCGATCCGCGCCGGACTGGACGAGCTGGCCGCCGCCTCGCGTGCGGGCGATCGGGCGGTGATCTTCCTGTCGGGCCATGGCACCCAGGCGCCGGTGAAGGTCGCCGATCCGATCGAGCCCGACGGACTCGACGAGTTGTTCCTCGCCACCGATGCCAGCCGCTGGGATGCGCGCAGCCGCACCGTGCCGGGCGCGCTGGTCGACGACGAGATCGGCCGCCGGGTCGGAGAGATGCGCGCACGCGGCGTGGACCTGTGGGTGGTGATCGACAGCTGCACCGGCGGCGGGCTGCTGCGCGGCGAGGCGCGTGCCAAGGCGATCCCGGCCGCGCGGCTGGGAATCGCCCTGCCCACGCCCACGCGCGGCGCAGTCGATGCCTCGGGCTTCGTCGATGGCGGGCTGGCGGGCGGCGGACGGCTGGTGGCCTTCGCCGCGGCCGCCCCCGGCGCGATCGCCTGGGACGACGGGAGCGGCGGCGCCTTCACCACCGCGCTGATCGCGGCGCTGGCGCCCGACCGCCCCGCGAGCTTCGCCGCGCTGGCCGAGCGGACCGCCGGCCTGTCCCGCAGCCGGCCCTGGACGACGGGCGATCTCTCGGCTCCGCTGCTGTTCGACGGCCAGTCGCCCGACCTGATCGCGCTGGCCGCCAAGCTGCCGCCGCTGCCCTTCGCCGCCACCGTCTCGGTCGACGGCGCGGGCGCCTGCCGCGCGGCCCCGCGCCGGAGCCCGCCCGCCATCGCCGACGGCGTCACCCTGCTCGCGCATTGCGACCATGTCAGGGTCGACCTGGGCGAGACCGCGGGCAGCTTCCGGATGGAGGCCTGGTATCGCGATGCGGCCGGCGCCTATACCAGCCTGACGCCCCCGCTGGGGCTGGTGGTGGCATCGGGCCGCTGGGCCAATGTCGGCTTCACCTTCGTCACCCGCGACCCAGCCACCGGTCGGCCGCTGCCGCAGGGCGAGGAGACCTTGCTGCTGATCGCGCGGGGGGCCGACGGCCAGCCGGCGGGGGCGAGCATCCTGCGGTTTCGCGCGGGGTAGGCGCCGCACCCTCCATCGCCGCCATGCTGAACTTGTTTCAGCATCCACCGCGCCGCGCCGGCTGGTCCAGAGATTTGCCGCTAGCTGCTCCGTTCGTCCCGAGCGAAGTCGAGGGACGTTGGCTCCCGGAACGTGTCTCGACTTCGCTCGACACGAACGGGTGTGGAAGTCAGCGCATATGGCTAGAGGTCTTCGTGGGTATCCCCGTGGATGCTGAAACACGTTCAGCATGAGGGGATTTCAGCTCAAGGCGGCAGCAATATCCCCAGCGCCCGTTCGATCTCGCGGCGGGGGATGGTGCGCGATTCCTCCACGCCCTTGGCGATGATCAGCAGGATCACCTCCTCGGGCGCCGCGCGCAGGCTGGGGAAGCGCTCGTGCAGGCTGCGGTCGAAAGCGCGGGCGAAGATGCCGATCCGCTCGCGCAGGCCCATGTCGGGAGAGACCGCGACCGCCGTGGAGAAGACGCGCCAGCGCTCGGCCGAGAAGTCGATCGCCTGATCGATCGTCGCCAGCGTGTCTTCGACATGTCTCTTGCGAAAGGGCCACATGGTCCCGCGAAGCTATCGCATGCCCCGTAACGACCTGTGACCCGCGTCACACAGTCGGCGAAGATATGTCCGGTTCGACCCGAAAAGGATCGATTTTATCGCTACCGAGGCCCGAAACCCGCTATATCCGGATCAGCCCGTGTGGGAACGGGCGGCCGGGGGGCACCGAAGACCGTGGATCGACTGATCGCAAGTCGAGCCTATCGCGAGATCATCTCCGTGATCGCGGGTGGCGTCGGCTATCTGCTGCTCGTTGCGGGCTCGGTGACGCTCACCCGCGAAAATGGCAGCCTGTCGCCGATCTGGCCGGCCAATGCGCTGCTGCTCGCGCTGATGATGCGGATCGAGGTGCGCCGCTGGCCCGCGCATATGGCCGCGGCCTTCGTCGGCGGCATCTCGGCCAATTATCTGGTGTTCGGCACGATCGTCGCCCCGATCTATTTCTCCGTCGCCAATATGGTGGAGGTGACGCTCGCGGCTCTGCTGCTGCGGGCCGCCGATATTCGCGGCAATCCGCTGTGCGACATCCGCACGATGGTCCGCTTCGCGGTCTTCGGCCCGCTGATCGCCCCGGCGGTGAGCGGCCTGGCCGGCGCCGCGATCGTTCATCTGCGCTACGATGTGCCCTTCTGGCCCGCTTATGCGCATTGGTATGGCTCCGATGCGCTGGGGCTGCTGATCTTCACCCCGCTCTTCTCGGGCATATTGTCGGGCGAGATGGAGGACTGGCTGCGCCAGCTGGGCCGGCGCGGCCGGATCGAGGCGGTCGCGATCCTCGCCGCCACGGTGGCGTGCGGCCTGTTCGTCTTCTTCGCCTATGACTATCCCACCATCTTCGTGCTCACCGCGCCGCTGATGCTCGCCACCTTCCGGCTCGGCCAGTTCGGCGCCAAGATCGCGCTGATCCTGCTGGCGCTGATCGCGATGACCTGCACCACCGACGGCCATGGCCCGATTGCAGCACTGATCGCCGATCGCGACGGGCAGGCGCTGTTCATCCAGTTCTTCATCGCGGTGATGCTGCTCACCACCCTGCCGATCGTCGCCGAGCTGAACGAACGCCGCGCCCTCGCCCGCCGCCTGGCCGAGAGCGAGGCGAGCCTGCGGCTGCTCGCCTCCGAATCCGCCGATGCGCTGGTGCGCCTCGACGAACAGGGGCGCTGCCTCCAATGCTCGGCGGCGACGCCGAAGCTGTTCGGCGCGGAGGAGTTCGAGCTGGTCCACCTCGCCTCGCACGCCGATCCGCGCGACGGCCGGCTGATCGACCAGGCCCTGGCGCAGGCGCTCACCGATCCCGGCCAGGTGGTGTTCTGCGAATTCCGCCCACGCCTGCGCCCCGACGACTGGCTGGAATGCACCCTGCGCGCGCTGGTCGATCGCGAGGGGCGGCCCTATGGCGCGGTCGGCGCAATCCGCGACGTCACCATCCGCAAGGAGCGCGAACAGCTGCTCTCGGTCGCGGCCTCCACCGACAGCCTGACCGGCGCGGTCAATCACGCCACCTTCATGGCGCATCTCGATCGCGCGCTGGCGCATCTGGGATCGTCGCACCTGGCGCTGATCATGATCGACATCGACCATTTCAAGCAGGTCAACGATCGCCATGGCCACCCCGACGGCGACCGGGTGCTGGTGGAGCTGTGCGCCCGGCTGCGTTCGCTGGTGCGCGATCACGACATCATCGGCCGGCTGGGCGGGGACGAGATCGCGATCCTGCTCGACGGCACCGGCGAGGAACTGGCGCTGACGATCGCCGAGGCGATCCGGCTGGCGATCGGCGCCCGCCCGATCCTGCTGCGCGGCGACATCCCCCTGCTCATCTCGATCAGCTGCGGCGTCGCCCAGGCCTATCCCGGCATCGGCCGCGAGGAGCTGCTGCGCAAGGCCGACGAGGCGCTCTACCAGGCCAAGGGCGGCGGGCGCGACCGGGTGGTGATCAGCGGGATGCGTTAACGGGCCTGTCGGAATCGGCGGCCCCGGATCGTCCTTGCAGCGTCGACGGCAGGGACAAGGAGCGCTTCGATGACGATCAGCGAGGATATCGCCGCTTATAATGCCAGACAGCCAGCACCATGGCAGGCGATCTGCGAACGGCTGGCCACCGAGATCGCCCAGGGCCTGCCCGAAGCCGAGGGTAAAGTCTGGCATGGCGGGCCGGTCTGGTTCCTCGCCGGCAATCCGGTCGTCGGCTATTGGGTGCGCAAGCGCGGGGTGCAGCTGCTGTTCTGGAGCGGCCAGTCCTTCGACGAACCCGGCCTGAAGCCCGAGGGCAAGTTCAAGGCGGCCGAAGCCCATTATGCCGATCCCGGCGAGATCGAGCCCGAGAGCCTGCAGCGCTGGCTGGGCAAGGCTCGGTCGATCCAGTGGGATTACAAGAATATCGTCAAGCGGCGCGGCGCGCTGGAGCGGCTGTAGATTGGTGCCGCCATGTGGCGTTCTGCGAAAGGCCGAACCCCTCCCGCCATCCCCGCGAAGGCGGGATCCATAACCTCTGAAGCATGAGATTCTCGCGGTTCGGAGAATATGGATTCCCGCATCCGCGGAAATGACGTGGTTTTTGCGGGGATGCCGCCAACGCCCGATCCGCACCCGGCCCGGCGGCCGGATGCGGACTTTGGCGATCGACGATCGCGGCCGATCAATGCTCGATCGGGTTATCGACGATCGACTGGTTGAAGGCGTTGATCAGCGCATGTTCGCCCGCGCCGGCATTGGCCCGAAGCGGCACCGCGCTCTCGACCAGCGCCTCTTTCGCCCCGGTGGCGAGCGCCTTCATCGTTTCAGCGATGAAGGCGTCGAGCGGCATCGCACGCGGATCGTCACCCTTCTTGATCAGATCGGTGTTGACCCAGGGCGGGGCGATTTCCTGCACCCGGACCGAGGTGTCGCGGAGCTGGAAGCGCTGGGACAGCGCATAGCTGTGGATCGCCGCCTTGGTCGCCGAATAGACCGCGTTGGTGGCCAGCGGCACATAGGCGAGCACCGAGCTGTTGTGGATGATCGTGGCGCTCGGCTGACGCTTCAGATGCTCGATCAGCGCCGAGGTCATCCGGATCGGGCCGAGCAGGTTGGTGGCGATGATCGCCTGGCTCACCGCATCGTCGATCTCGCCCGCCGCATCGTCGAACGGCATGATGCCGGCATTGTTGATCAGGACGTTGAGCGTCGGGTGATTGGTGATCAGGGTCGAAGCGACCCGGGCGATGCTGGCGGGATCGTCGATGTCGAGCTCGATCGCGCTCATACCGGGGTTGGCGGCGATCACCTCGTCGAGCAGCGCGCGGCGGCGGCCCGAGATGATCACCTTGTTGCCCAGCTTGTGGAAGGCCTCGGCAAGGCCGCGGCCGATGCCCGAAGTGGCGCCGGTGATGAAGATGGTGTTGCCGGTGGTCTGCATGATGGAAACCTTTCGTTGGGACATGGACGCGCGCCGGGGCAGCCCGGAAACCGATCGGCTCCGGCGCGGGACTTGGTGGTTGTGATAAGTGTTGGGTGGTCGCGGGCCGCGCGGCGGCGGCCCGGACCTCAGGCCGCCTGCAGGGCTTCGGCGGCGGGGAAGTCGACGTCGGTACGCAGCGTGTTGTTGACGAGGTTGGTGAAGAAATTTTCGGCGACCAGCGCCACGATCTCCACCAGCTGGGCCTCGCTGAACCCGGCGTCCTTCAGCGCCGCGACATCGGCATCGCTTACCTTGCCGCGCTGTTCGGCGACCTTGCGGGCAAAGCCCACGGCGGCATCCGCCCTTGCGTCGGCCGAGCGGCCCTGCCGGGCCAGCACCACCTCGTCGGGGCTCAGGCGAGCGAGGTTCAGGCCGATATAGCTATGCGCGGCGAGGCAATAGTCGCAGCCATTCACCTCGGCGACCGCCAGCGCGATCCGCTCGCGGGTCTTGACGTCGAGGGTGCGGCCAAGCCCGTCGGCGAGCGCGGCATAGCCGTTGAGGACCGCCGGGCTGGTGGCGATGGCACGATAGAAATTGGGAACGCGGCCGAGCTTGCCGCCGATGCTGTCAAGCGTCGCGCGGGCCCCCTCGGGGGCATCGTCGCGGGTGGGTATGGCGATACGGGCCATGGTCTTTCTCCTGTTCGGCGAGGGCCGATCGGCCTCGTCGAAAGCGGAGATAGGCCAGCGAAACGATCGGCATAATCCGCTGCTTTCGAGAATGATCTTTTCAATATATGGAAAGATCATGGACCGGCTGGAAGCGATGGCGATATTGATCGAGACGATCGAGCGCGGCAGCCTGTCCGCCGCCGGGCGCAAGCTGGGCATGCCGGTGCCCACGCTCAGCCGGAAGATCAGCGAGCTGGAGGCGCATCTCGGCACCCGCCTGCTCCACCGCACGACGCGGCGGATCGAACTGACCGATGCGGGGGCTGCCTATCTGGTGTCGGCGCGGCAGATATTGGAGCAGGTGGGCGAAGCCGAGCGCGAGGCGGCGAGCGAATATATCGCGCCGAAGGGCGAGCTGGTGATCACCGCCGCCATCTCCTTCGGCCGCAAGCATGTGCTGCCGCTGGTCAACGCCTTCCTGGCGCAGCATCCCGAGATCAGCATCCGGCTGGGCCTGTCCGACCAGCGGCTGGACCTGGTGGGCGAGCATGTCGACCTGGCGGTGCGGATCGGCGATCTGTCGGACAGCGGCATGGTCGCCATTCGGGCGGGCGAGCTGCGCTGGGTGGTGGTGGGCAGCCCCGACTTGCTGGCCGCACACGGCACGCCCCGCACCCCCGAGGAGGTGTCCGCCTATCCTTGCGTGGGGATCGAGCCGCTGGGCCTGGCCGATGCCTGGCTGTTTCGAAATAACGGTCACGGGCCCGAATATAAGGTGCCGGTGCGCTGCCGGCTCGCGGTCACCAATGGCGACGCCGCGGTCGATGCCGCGATCGCCGGCGCGGGGCTCACCCAATGCCCGCTCTACCAGGCGGCCGACGCGCTGGCCTCGGGTGCGCTGCGCGCGGTGCTGACCGGATTTGAGCGCAGCCCCGTGCCGGTGTCGATCCTCTACACCGGCCGAGGCCGCATCCCGCTCAAGAGCCGCAGCTTCCTCGATTTCGCCGCGCCGCGGCTCCGCCAGGCGCTGGCGTCGCTGCCGCTCGGCTAGGCCGCGACGAGCACCGTCTTCCCGATCGCCCGGCCGCTCTCCACCGCCTTGTGCGCGGCGATCAGGTTGGTCGCGTCGATCGGCGACAAGGTCTCGGTCAGGGTCGAGCGCAGCACGCCCTTGTCGACCAGCAGCGCCACCTCCTTCAGCAACCGGTGCTGCTCGATCATGTCGCCGGTGGCGAACATCGAGCGGGTGAACATGAACTCCCACGAGATGCTGATCGACTTGCGCTTGAAGCCGGTGATGTCGAAGCTCTCGGGATCGTCGATCAGCGCCAGATGGCCCTGCGGCGCGATGATCCGGGGCAACACCTCCTGCTGCCGGTCGCTGCCGCTCAGGCTCGCGACATAACGCACCTCGGAAATCCCGATGCGCGCCAGTTCCTCGTCGAGCGGCTTGTGATGATCGATGACGTGATGGGCGCCCAGGCTGCGCGCCCAATAGATCGTCTCGGGGCGCGAGGCGGTGGCGATCACGGTCAGCCCGGTCAGCTGGCGGGCGAGTTGGATCAGGATCGATCCCACCCCGCCGGCGCCGTTGATGATCAGGATCGCATCCCCACTCGGCTTCGCGCCGCGCGGCACGCGGAGCCGATCGAACAGCAGTTCCCAGGCGGTAATCGCGGTCAGCGGCAGCGCGGCGGCATGGGCGAAGTCGAGCGTCCCCGGCTTGGCGGCGACGATCCGCTCGTCCACCGCATGCAGCTCGGCATTGGTGCCGGGGCGGGTCAGGGCGCCGGCGTAGAAGACGTCGTCGCCCACCTTGAACAGCGTCACCTCCTCGCCGATCGCCACGACGGTGCCCGCGGCGTCCCAGCCCAGGACGCGGGCGCCATCCTCGGGGGTGGCCGCGGCGCGGACCTTGGTGTCGACGGGATTCACCGAGACCGCGCGGACCCGCACGATCAGGTCGTGGGGGCCGGGCTTCGGCGCGGGGGCTTCGATATCGGCCAGCGCGTCGGCGCGGCTGATGGGTCCGGGGGTGGTGTATCCGATGGCTCTCATGATGCGATCTCCTCGCCCGCCCAGATCGGCATCGATGTTTGTTTCGGCTACGGCGCGAAATGCAGAACCCTCATTTAAAAATGAATGGCCTTATTCCCTGCGGGATGACAGCATGCGCGAATGAGCGACACGCCCCATCGCCTGCGGATCGACTGGGACGATCTGCGCCTGTTCCTGGAGATCGCCCGCACCGGCACCCTGACGGCAGCGGCAAAGCGCCTGCGGCTGAGCCAGCCCACCGCCGGCCGCCGGCTGCGCAGCCTGGAGAGCGCGGTGGGCACGCCGCTGTTCCAGCGCACCCCCGCCGGTTTCCTGCTGACCGACGAGGGCGAGGCGATGCTCGTCCATGCCGAGCATATGGAGGAAGATGCGATCGCGCTGGAGCGCAAGCTGGTCGGCGGGGGGCAGGAATTGTCGGGGGTCATCCGGATCTCGGCCTCGGACTGGTTCGCCGGCCGGGTGCTCGCCGGGCCGCTCGCCGATTTCGCGATCGCCCAGCCACTGGTGACGATCGAGTTGCACACCGCCGAGCGGCTGGTGGACCTGCAACGGCGCGAGACCGACCTGGCCTTCCGCTTCGTGCCGTTCGACCGGCCCGACATCGTCCAGCGCCGTTTCGCGCACATCCGCTATGGCCTTTATGCCGCCCCCGCCTATCTGGCGCGGCGCGGCGACCCGAACGACTGTATCGACGGGCGCGACCATCATCTCGTCACCATGGAAAGCGCGTTCAACCATATCGAGGACGCGATCTGGCTGCGCCAGCGCTGGCCGCAGGCGCGGCTGGCGATGGGCAGCAACAGCCGCGAGGTGCAGGCCGATGCCTGCGTGCGCGGTGCCGGCATCGCCATCCTGCCCATGGTGATCGGCGACAGCCTGCCGCTGCAACGCATCGCCACTGACGAGATTCCCGGCCGCGACCTGTGGCTGGGCTATCATAGCGACCTGCGCCGGCTGCGGCGTCTGCGCGCGCTGGTCGATCATCTGGTCGAGGCGATCGGCGACCAGAAGGCTGGGAAAGCTTGAATTTGGTCGCTCGTTACGGCATGGGGCGAACAGGGTCCGCAGTTCACCCAGGCGTCACCGTCCCGCGAGGGAAGCTAAACCTGCCATTCTGATCTCGTACGACACCAAGCCTCGTGCCGCGTCGAAAGTCGGTGACCCTCGATATCCTTCCGGAACGGCACCCCATGGGGATTGGTCATGTCACGGACCCAGATTGCCTTCGCCGCGAGCGACATTTCCGCGCTCGCCAAATCGCTGCGCGAGCAGCTCGCCGGCCGCACCACGCCGCCCGGCCATGTCGAGCTGCTCAACATGCTGGCGCGCGCCGCCGGCCATCGCAACTATCAGCAGCTCCGCGCGGCCGCGCTCGGGCAGCCCGCACCGGCGGCGGCTGAACCCGACACGCCGCTCGCCCCGGCGCCGGAGCCCGTCGACACCCGCCGGGTCGAGCAGGCCCTGCGCCATTTCGACGAACAGGGCCTGTTGCTCCGCTGGCCCGCCCGCACCCCGCTTCAGCAGCTCTGCCTGGAAGCGCTGTGGGCGGCGATCCCGGCCGGCCGCTCACTCGACGAACTGGCGATCAATGCGCTGCTCAGGACCCGGCACAGCTTCGGCGACCCCGCCCTGCTGCGCCGTGCGCTCTGGGCGGCGGGGCTGCTCTGGCGCACCCGCGACGGGCGCGACTATCGGCGGATCGAGCGCGAACCGACGCCCGAGGGGCGCGCGCTGATCGCCCGGCTCGGCGTCCGCCCCCGGCGTGAAGGAGCAACGGAATGAGCGCCACTCCCCTCCCCCCGACCAACCCGGCGCCGATCCTCGTCCAGACCCGGCTGGGGCCAATCGAATGCGCGGTGGCCGGGGACGGGCCTGCCCTCCTCGCCATCCATGGCGGCATGGGTGGGCACGACCAATCCTGGCTGCTGGCCCGCGCGTTGCTCGGCGAGACCGCCGGACACCGGGTGATCGCGGTGTCGCGCCCCGGCTATCTGGGTACTCCGCTGGCGGCCGGGCCAAGCCATGACACTCAGTCGGAGATCTTCGCCGCGCTGCTCGACGCGCTCGGCATCGAAACGGCCGCCGTCGCCGCCGTCTCGGCGGGTGGCCCGTCCGCAATCGCATTCGCCACGCGCTTCCCGGAACGCTGCCGCGCGCTGCTGCTGGTATCGGCCTGCACCGGCCGGCTGGAGACCCCGCCCGAAGTGCTGCGGCGGATGCGGCCGATGGCGCTGATCGCGCGCCTGCCCGGCCTCATCCCGCTGATGCGCTGGCGGTCCGGCCGCAACCCGGAGGCGAGCGCCGGACGCTCGATCAAGGACCCGGCCGTGCGCGAGCGGACTCTGCGCCATGGGGAAGCGGTCGAGTTGTTGCGGGTGCTACGCTCCAGCATCTTCGACCGGACGGCGAAGCGCCTGCCGGGGACGATCAACGATATCGAGCGTTTTGCCCGGCTGGAGCAGGGCTCGGGCCCGATGATCACCGCGCCCACGCTGGTGATCCATGGCGAAAGGGACAGCGTCGTCCCCTTCTCGCATGCCCTGGCGGTCCAGCGGCTGGCGCGGCAGGCCGAGCTGATGGCGATCCCGGACGGCGAGCATGTGGCGCTGTTCACCCATCTCGATCAGGTGCGCGAAACGGCAGCCGGCTATCTGCGGTGATGGGGCGGGGCCGAAGGCCTCAGCCCACCGGCACGCCATTGGCATCGACGCTGCGGGGATCGTTGCGCCGCAGCTCCCGGCGATAGGCGCCCTCGACCTTGTCGATCCGCGCCTGGATCGCGTCGCGATGCTCCGCCGTCAGCGCGCCGCCATCGGCGTCCCGCTGCGCCAGCGCATCGGTGCGGATGGCCGACATCCGGTCGAGATAGCGTTTGTTGGCCACGGCGCGGGGGGTGAGCTGCGGCGCGTTGTAGTTGTTGGCGGTGGCGTGCACGGCTTGCGCGGTGGCGATCTGCGGCCCGGCGATCGTCGCCAGGACCAAAATGGAAAGACGAAGGATCATCGACTCCTCCTCTCGGCAACCGGCTGCATCATAGCGCAGGATGCCCGGCGCTCCAACGCCGTCGCTCAGTTGCTGAGCACGATCACGCGCGTGGGCACCCGCCCGGCATTGCCCAGCGCCACCCGATATCGGGCCGGCTTCGGCGGGGACCAGCGGCAGAGCGGATAATAGGCGCGGGCCCGCTCGTCACAGACGGTGCGGCCGCGATCGTCGGCGACGCTCAGATGGAGGTCGGCGTCGCCGTCGCCGATCGCCGAGACGAGCACCGTCTCGGTGCCGCGCGTCGCCACCGTCCAGCCGATCCGCTCGCCCGCGGGCAGCAGCTGGCGGAACTGCAGCGGGCCGCTGCCCCAGCTGCCGCCGATCACCCCTTTCGGCCGGGCGCGGGCGATCGCCTCGGCCTCGGTCGCGATGGCCGGATCGCCGGGCGCCATCAGCCGCGCCTCGTCGGCCAGCGCGACCGCGATCGGCGAGCGATCGGGCAGACCGGCATCGGCGACCAACGCGCCCTCCTTCAACGCGGCATCGCGCAAACCACTGACCGCCACGATCCGCGCCGCCACCAGCATCTCGCGCGCATCGCCGGTGCGCCGCGCATGTTCGGCGAGCCTGAGGCCCAGCGCCGCATCCTCGATCGCCGAGGGGGCCGTGGCGCCCAGCAGGAACAGGGCCGGCAAGATGAACAACCTTGATCCGCTGGCCATGATCCCACTTCCTCTCATCCGCGACATCCCATTCCTCCCCGGCACGGGGAGGGGGACCGCTCGCAGAGCGGTGGAGGGGCTTCCGCCCCTCTCCCCTCCACCATCCTTCGGATGGTCCCCCTCCCCTGCAAAGGCAGGGGAGGAACTTATGCAGCGCCCGTCCGCCTGGCACCAGCTTGAGAAGGCTGAATTTACCTTACGATCCCGAGCGGGCCGCTTTCCTTTCGCGGTGGCGCTGCCATGATGCCGGCATGGGGCAAGAAGATGATAGCGGGATCGAGCAGAGCTTCCGCCGGCTGTTCCTCGGCCGCTGGGCGCTGATCCTCGAGGATGAGGCCGAAGTGGCGGAGCTGCTGGCGAGCACCCTCGACCGTGCCGGTTTCGGCCGGGTCGAGGTGGTGGCGAGCGGGCTGGACGCGGTGCGCCGCGCCAATGTCGATCCGTTCGACATATTGATCCTCGACCGGCAGACACCCCAGCTCGACGGGCTCGGTGCACTGGGCCGGATCCGCAGCGAAGGCGGTCGATCGGAACGCGCCCCCGCGCTGTTCCTCACCGCGCTCGGCTCCGAACGGCATCGGGTGGAAGGGCTGGCGATCGGCGGCGACGATTATGCGGTGAAGCCGCTGTCGGAGATCGAACTGCTCGCCCGGCTCGCCGCGCTGCTGCGCCGGCGCGAATGGGACGGCGCCACTGCCCCGGAAAGCGCCGAGCTGGTCTGCGGCCCGCTGCGGATCGACCCGGGCGCGATGACGGCGTCGCTGTGCGGCGAGGCGCTGGACCTGACCGCGCGCGAATTCTCGATCCTGTCGCTGCTCGCCCGCAATATCGGCCTGCCGGTGACGCGCTCGATGCTGTGGTCGGTCTGCTGGTCGACCTATAAATTCGTGCCGGCCAATTTCGCGAACACGATCGACGTCCATGTCTCGCGCCTGCGCCGCAAGCTGGAGGCGGCGGGCGGCTGCCTGTCCCCGGCGATGCTGCCGCTGATCGTGGCGGTGCGCAGCCAGGGGCTGATGCTGCGAAGGCTGGACGGCGCGCATTGAGACGACTGCATCTCTCGACGAAGGCCGCATTGCTGCTCGCCCTCTTCTCGGCGCTGGCGCTCGCCCTGAGCCTGGCGGGGCTCGTCATGGTCGATCGCGATGCCCGGCGGATCGCCGCCGCCGAGGCCGCCGAGCATGATTTCGATGCGTTGAACGAGAAGCTGCCCGGGGTGATCGGCGATCCCGCCGCCACGCCGTTGCTCGCGGCCGCGGTCAGCGAGATCGGCCAATATGCCGGGCGCACCAACCAGCCGCGCATCGCGCTCTACCGCGACATGAGGGGGCATGTCGGCGGCACCTGGGAGGGCTGGCCACGCGACCTGTCCGACTGGCGCGACGGCTTCGTCATCGGCCACGCCCCCGGCGGCAGTGAGCTGGTGGGGATCGAGAAGGCCTTGCCGGGCGGAGCGCGGCTGCTGGTCGCCCGGCCGGTCCGCTCCGCGAGCGCGCTGCGCCAGTCGCTCGGCCTGTGGGGCGGTGCGATCATGCTGCTGCTGGTCGCGCTGTCGGTGACCACCGCGCTGGTGGTGGGCGGCCAGATCGCCGCGCGCATCCGCCGCATCAACCGGGTGTGCGACCGCGTGGTCGAGGGCGACGTCGCGGCACGCATCGCCGATCCGGGCCCGCCCGACGAACTGGGCATCTTGGCGCGCCACATGAACGGCATGCTGGGCGAGCTCGACCGCCGCATCCACGGGCTGCGCTCCGCCTCCGACCATATCGCCCATGACCTGCGCACCCCGCTCGCCCGCGTGCGCGCACGTCTCTCGACGATCGAGGCGTCGGCCGGTGGCGAAACCGCCGACCAGGCCACCCGCGCCGGGGCCGAGCTCGACAAGCTGATGGCGGCGTTCAACGCGCTGCTCGAGCTGCGCGAGATCGAGTCCGAGATCAGCCCCGCCCCCTGGCTGTTCGACGTGCCGAGCGCGGTCGACGACGCGATCGACCTCTATGAGGCGGTGGCCGAGGACGACAAGGGCGTGCGGATCGAGCGCACCGTAAGCATCGCCCAGTTCAGCGGCGAGCGCGAACTGGTGATCCGCGCGCTCGCCAATCTGATCGAGAATGCCCTGAAGGTCTCGCCCCCCGGCGCGACGATCGGCGTGGCCGCCCACGCCGTGCAGAAGGATGGCGAAGCCGCGCTGGAGCTGAGCGTCAGCGACGAGGGGCCCGGCTTCCCCGAGGGTCAGGCCCCGAGCGAGCCGCGCTCCACTTTGGGCGGCCATGGCCTCGGCCTCACCATCGTCCGCGCGATCGCCGAGCGCCATCGCGGCGAGCTGACCGTGGAGAATGGCGAGCGCGGGGCCACCGTCCGCCTGCTGCTGCGGACGCCGCGACTGCTGGCCGGATGATTTCGGGCTTGCGGCCACCGCCTGCTTCCGGGTTGAATGGCGCGAATGGATAAGACCGATCGCTCGCTGCTGCTGCTCGGCATCATCTGGCTCGCCGGGCTGCTGCTGTCGGGCTGGGCGCCGTTTGACCGGGCGACCTGGTGGATGGAGGTTGCGCCCGTCCTGATCGTCTGGCCGCTGCTGTTCGCGATCCGCCGCCGCTTCGCCTTCACCCCGCTCGCGCTGGGGCTGATCGGCTTCCACGGCCTCGTGCTGATGCTGGGCGGGGCCTATAGCTATGCGCGGGTGCCGATCGGCTTCGCCGTGCAGGACTGGCTGGGGCTGGCACGCAATCCCTATGACCGCTTCGGCCATCTGATGCAGGGTTTCGCGCCCGCGATCGTGGTGCGCGAAATCCTGGTCCGCCGCGCGCTGCTGCGCGTACCCGGCCTCGTCGCGCCGATCACGCTGATGATCTGCCTGGCGGTCAGCGCCGGCTATGAACTGATCGAATTCGCCGCCGCGATGTTGCTCGGCCAGGGCGCCGACGAGTTCCTGGGAACCCAGGGCGACCCGTGGGATACGCAGTGGGACATGCTGATGTGCCTGATCGGCGCCGCGCTGGCGCTGGTCACGCTGAGCCGTTGGCATGACCGGATGTGCCGAGCGATTCCGTTTATCGGAGGTTCAGCTAGCGAGGCTTAGCAAAGGCAGGTCGATCAGCACGAAGGGAGACTGCCCCCATGCGTTTTGCTCGCACGGCCATATTGGCCGGCATCGCCACCGCCACGCTCGCCGGTGCGGCCTTTGCCGCCTGCGACGCGGTGAAACAGACCGACGCCAGCCAGACGGCCGCCCAGAAGCGCGAGATGCTCGTCGCCCTGCCCGACGGCTCGGTTCGCCATATCGCCTATCGTGAAGACGCCGCTCCGGTGACGCTGGTCGCCATGCCGCAACCTGCCACACCTCAGCCTGGAAGCCTGTTCGCAGCCGCCTTCGGCGCCGATTCCCCGTTCGCCGAAATGGAGCGCATCTCGGCGATGATGGAGGCCCGCAGCCAGGCGATGTGGCAGCAGGTCGCCGCCATGCAGGCGCAGGCGCACACCGCCACCGCCGGCACGCCGGGTAAGGGCATCATCATGACCAACGCCCAGGGTGAGCCCGTGGGCGTGATGCAGTATAGCTA
>CAUTRN010000069.1:0-23843 GCA_963540925.1 uncultured Sphingomonadaceae bacterium | reverse complement strand
TCCCGCCTTCGCGGGAATGACGATGAGGTTTTGCAGTGATCCCGCCTGCGGGAGAAGGTCGGGATGAGGGTCTTCTTTCTTCTTCTCTCTCGGATCAGCCCTGCGCGGCCTCATCCCGCAACCGCGACGGCATCAACACCGCCGTCAGCAGGCAGGCCGCGAAGGCGGCGATGCCCAGCGCAGCATAGGAGGCCTGCTCGACCAGCCAGCCGGCGAGCGGTGCCCCGGCGGCGCTGGCGAGGAAGATGAAGCCGCCCGCGAAGGAGGCGAGCCCGCCGCCATGGAGGTGCATCGCCGCCCCCAGCAGATAGGGATAAGCGAAGCTGTAGAAGATCTGGTAGATCGCGACGCCGAGGATGAAGAGCGCCAGGCCCCAGCCGCTGGCCATCAGCAGCGACGACAGGCCGACCCCGGCGAGCGCGAGCAGCAGCGGTACGACCCGACCCCAGCCATGGCCGATCTTCCACGCCAGCGCGCTGCCGGCCGCGCCGAGCAGGATGCCCAGCATCAGGATCAGCCCGTTGATGCGCGGGGTGGCGCCGGCGGCGGTGCCCATCCGCTCCATGAAGGCATAGACCGCCCCGCTCGCCGCGCCATAGAGCAGCAACTGGACGACGAAGCGGATCACCTGCCCGTCGATCCGGCCACCGCGCGGCGAGGGCGGCGCGCCCGCGGCGGGCAGCAAGAGCAGCGCGGGCGCGAAGGCGATGCCGAACAGCGCCAGCTCGACGAACAGCGCCGCGGCGCCCCACCGCTCCTGCACCAGCGGGGTCACCGCCATGAACAGCGCGAAGAAGATCAGCGCCACCATGCCGGCGACGCCCACCACCTTCTCGGGCTCGCTGGCGCGCGAGGCGGCGGCGATCGAGGTGGCGAAGATCATCCCCTGGCCGATGCCGATCAACGCGGCGGCCGGGATCGCGCCCGCGCCGCCGATCGCGACCTTCGCGAACAGGAAGGCGAACAGCGACAGCGCCGCCCCGGCCAGCGCCAGGGTGCGCAGGTTGATGCGGGTCACGAAGCGCGCGACCAGCATCAGCGCCGCCGCGTAGAAGGCGATCTCCACCCCCAGGAACAGGCCGGCCGAGGCCTGGCCCGCGCCGCCGGCCTCGATCAGCGTGGCGATCTGATAGGGTTGCGAGATCGGCCCGAGATGGCCGGTGATCATCGCCGCCGAGACGGCGAGATAATCGCGGACGTGCGGCGGGGCAGCCGCGCCCGCACCGGGGATGTCGAGGCTGCCCACCGTCGTCGTCATGATGCACTCCCTGGCCGGCGGACCGGTCCTTCGGTCAGAATTCGTAGCCCAGGGTCACGCCATAGCTGCGCGGCTTCTGGATGTAGAACTGGTTGTCGCCCAGGATCGAGGTGAAGCCATAGGTGTGGCGCCGCTCGTCGGTGAGGTTGCGGCCCCACAGCTGCAGGCTCCAGCCCTTGTCGCTCACCAGCATCGCCGAGGCGCCCAGCATCGGGATCGGGCCATAGCCGGCATTGGCATCCCCCAGCGCAGACAGCGCCTTGTCGAGCCAGCTATAGTCGGCCTGGAGCGACGCGGTCATCGATCCGATCGCCCATTCGTAGCGGCCGCGGATATTATAGGAAATCTCGGGCGTCTGCGGCAGCGGATCGCTCGACGAGATCGGGGTGACGACGGGCAGGCCGCGGACATCGGTGACGACGTCCTTGATCTTGGTGTCGACATAGGCCCAGCTGCCCGAGAGGGTAAAGCCCGGCGCCGGCTTGATCGTCGCGTCCACCTCGAAACCCATCGAGCGCGACTTGGGGATGTTGGCGAGCGCCGAGGTCACCGCGAAGGGCGCCTGCACCGCGACGAGGGTCTGGCGGTCCTTGTAATCCGAATAGAAGACCGCGCCGTTGATCAGCACATGGCGGTCGAGGAAATTGCCCTTGAAGCCGATCTCGCCCGAGGTGACCTTCTCGGGCCGGGTGAAGCCCCAGGCCTCCTGGGTGGAGGCGGCATTGCCATAGAAAGCGCCCTGCTTGTAGCCGGTGGCGAGGCTGCCATAGAGCAGCACCGCCGGGGTCGCGGTCCAGTCGAGCCCGACCCGGAAGGAGACATTGTCGCTCTTGCGGCTCTCGTCGCGCTGCGCGGTGATCGTGCCCGGCGGGCTGAAGGTGTAGCCGCCCGTCGTGTCGCGGGTGACGCCCACGAAGCTGCGGCGGTCGTCCGAATAGCGCAGGCCGGTGGTGAGGTTCAGCGTCTCGGTCAGGTGCGCGACGAGATGGGCATAGGCGCCCAGTGACCGCGACTTCTGCACATAATTGGCCTGGAGCGCGGCGGTGGCCGAGCCGTCGGGATAGAAGACGTCGCTCAGGTCCTGGACGATCGTCGCCTTGATCCGGTCCTTGCCGTAGGTCAGGCCGAGGATCCAGTCGACCACCCCGCCGATCGGCTCGTCGGACGACAGGCGCAGCTCCTGGCTGAACTGGCGCCCGCGGAAATCATTGTAGAAGTCGAGGATCGTGTCCGACAGGCCGTCATAATTGTCGAACCCGTAGCGGCGGACCTTCTCATAGGCGGTGATCGACTTCAGCGTCATGCCGCCCAGGTCGATGTCGAAGGTGGCGCTGCCGCCCGGCGCGTCCGAATGCATCTTCAGGTCGAGGTCGCCCACCGTCACGTCGCGCGGATTGCCGGTGTAGAAGAAGCTCGAGAAGGGCGAGGCGGTGGTCGAGCGATCCCAGGAATAATGGCCGTTGAGCAGCAGGCTGATATTGTCGCTCAGGTCGACGAGCAGCTGGCCGCGCACCCCGCCGCGATCGGGCTTGCCGAACTCGCGGCCGGTGAACAGGTCCTTCTGATATCCCTCGCCGGCCTTGGTCATCGTGCCCGACAGGCGGAAGCTCATCGCCTCGTTGATCGCGGCGCCGACGGCGCCTTCGACCTGCACCGTATCCCAGCGGCCATAGCCGACCCGCAGATAGCCGTCCGTATTCTGGCTGGGCTTGCGCGAGAGGAAGTTGATCGCGCCGCCCGGCGTGTTGCGGCCGTAAAGGGTGCCCTGCGGCCCCTTCAGCACCTCGACCCGCTCCAGATCGAACACCGGCTGCACCAGGATCAGCGGCGAGGCGGCGTAGACGTCGTCATAATAGACGCCGATCGGGCTGCTGCTGGTGGGGTAGATGTCGTCGGCGCTGACGCCGCGGATCGAGAAGATCGGGGTCGCGTCGCTGAAGGTGTTGACGATGGTGAGGCCGGCGATGCTGCCCTGCAGGTCGATCGGCTGCTGGATGCGCAGTTCGGTGATCTGCTTGCCGCCGATCTGCTCGATCGCGATCGGCACCTTGGAGATGTCCTCCGAGCGCCGCGTCGCGGTCACCACAATCTCGTCGGCGGTGCCCTCGGCCCCGGCGGCATCGGGACCGGCCTGCGCATGGGCCGCCACGGGCAGGAGCAGCAGGCCCGAGGCGATGCCGGCGAGCAGCCGCGTCTTCGGGTTCGGACAGAGCTTGATCATTGAAACCCCCTTGTTCTCACCATCATCCGACGAGCCCCGCCGCTGGCGCGGACCGCGGCTTTCAGGGCCTCTCCTCATGGATGTCCGGCTTTCCGCCCGGAGCTGTTGGCGGCGTCCGCCCTTTGGCGTGGCGCCGCGTCTTCGTTCCCTGCGGCACAGAATGATCCAAGCTCGGGAACATGCCAGCGGCGATGGTGCGATTGGTCATATAGTGAAAAATTCGGGTCGGAGATCAAGCGCGGTCGCGCGCGAATCACCCGGGATATGGCGCGAAACCAAGGTGATGACGCCAATTCGCTACGCCAGGCTCCGGCCATGCAAAAAGGCCCGCCGCCATATGGCAACGGGCCCCTGCACGCTCACCGGCGCGGGAAAGGCGGGTCAGCCGATCGCGGCGACCGCGTCGATCTCGACCATCCATGACGGGTCGGCGAGCGCCACCACCTGGATGATCGTCGAGGCGGGCGGGCTCTCCCCGAAATAGCGGACCCGGATCTCGGTGAGGTCGTGATAGGCGCACATGTTGGTGACGTAGACGGTCACCTTCACGATATCGCTCATCGTGCCGCCATGCTCCTCCAGGATCGCCTTGATATTCTCCAAGGTCTGGATCGCCTGGCCGCGCAGGTCGCCCGGCGCCACCGTGTCGCCATTCGCATCGATCGACACCTGGCCCGAGATGAACATCAGCGGCCCCGGCGCCACCACCACGCCATTGGCGTAATAGGGCTTGAGCGGCGGCGTGATCGACGGCGGATTCACCAGCAATTTGCGATCGAGCATGTTTTCGGTCTCACCCCTAAGAAACGAGGACAGCAGAAACGAGGACAGCAGCAAGGGGCAACGCCCCTGGCCGACACCGAAGCGATTGGCGGATTCGACCGGGCGACGCCAACGCGCTTTGGCCGATCGGTCATTGTATGACCAAAGCGGGATCGGGCGATTGTGCCGCGCCGCCGGCGGGATAGCTTCGAACCATGGACCAGATGGCAGAGATGGTGGAGACTATGGGTAAGCGCTTGCAGACGCGTCGCATCGGCCATGCGAACATGTTCGTGAAACATGACGGGCTGGAGGAATCGGTCGGCTTCTATCGCGACGTCGTCGGCCTGGAGGTCGTCCGCCGCGAGCCCGAGATCGCCGCCGCCCTGCTCTCCTGCGGCCAGACCCATCATGACGTGGCGGTGGTCGAGGTGGCCGAGGAGGCCCGCCTCGGCGCCGACGGATCGGTGCAGATCGCCGCCAGCCGCGCCCGCAAGACCGGCATGAACCATTTCGGCTGGGAGACCAACAACGAGGCCGACCTGGTCGAGGCGCACGCCTTCGCGATGGAGCGGGGGATCAAGATCCACAAGGCGGTCGATCACCAGATCTCGCGCAGCCTCTATGTCTTCGATCCCGACGGCCATCTCAACGAATGGTATGCCGACATCATGGCCGACTGGCGCCGGGTGCTGAACCCGGAGGAGACCCATCTGGTCACCACCACCTGGGAAGTCGGCAACGACACGCCGAAGACCGAGCAGCTCTTCCACGTCGATCCGCCGATCGTGCGCGACGCCGCGGCGGTGTTCCACCCGCTCGGCTTCTCGCATTCGGTGATCGTTGCGCGCAATTTCGAGCGGATGCTGGAGCATTATGTCGAATTCGCCGGGCTGCAGGACATCTATCCCGGCAATGACGACATCCGCTTCCTGGGCGGCAGCCTGGGCAAGCTCGACCTGGTGCTGGTCCGTCGCAACGACGAGCAGCCCTCCGGCATCCACCACATCTCCTTCCTGGTCGAATCGGAGGCCGATCTGGCCGCCTCGATCGAGGCGCTGATGGCCAGCGGCTTCACCGCCGAGAAGGAGATCGACGCGCCCCACAAGCGCAGCGTGTTCGTGCGCGATCCGGACGACATGCTGATCGAATTCCATGTCCCCCGTAGCGGCGCCTATCCGGGCGTGGAGGCGCTGGCCGGCGATCCCGCCGCACCCTATGTCGTGTGACCGGGGCAACCCGGAGCGCGCCGCCGCGCAGGACAGTTGACAGGCTCGCCGGGATGGCTTCTCATGTTGCGCTGCAGCGTGAGAGCGGAGAAATGGCGACGGAAGAAGTCCTTAACCGATCCTTGAGCCGAGGGCTGAAGATCCTCCAGGTGATCAACCGCCATCGCAGCCTCTCGCTCGCCCACATCTCCCGCGAATCCGAAGTGCCCTATCCGACCGCGCGTCGGATCGTGCGCACCCTGATCGAGGAGGGGATGGTCGAGCGCGAGCCGAACCGGAAGCGCTACCGCCCCACCGCCCTCGTCAGCAGCCTGAGCGTCGGCTACCAGCTGGAGGATATCCTCACCTCGGTCGCGTGGCCGATCCTCGCCGAGACGACCACCCGGATCAAATGGCCGGTCTATATCTCGATCAAGGTCGGCCCCCACATGATGGTGAAGCTGTCGACCGACGCGCTCACCACGCTCACCTTCACCCGCTGCTATCCGGGCTACACGACGCCGCTGCTCGAAGCCGCCAGCGGCCGCGCCTATCTCGCCTTCTCGAACGAGACCCACACCGACACGATCCTGGGCAGCCTGTTCGAGCCCACACCCGCCGGACGCGCGGCGCGCACCGAGATCGAGAAGGAGCTGCGGGTGACCCGCCAGCGCGGCTATGCCGTCGCCAAATGCCTGACCTATACCGAGGAGCCCGGCCGTACCTCGGGCATATCGGTGCCGATCATCCTGCCCGGCGAGAATATCGTGCTGGCAACCCTGTCGATGATCTTCTTCTCGAACGCGATGTCGACCGAAAGCGCCGCGGGCGCCTATCTCGCCGAACTGAACTATGCGGTGGACAGGATCATCGCCGAACTGTGAGCTGAAGCCGGCCGATCAAATGGGCCTGACTATATTCGTGCAAGCGGACATGGACTTGCCACGGCGCAGCGCATCGATCTCCGCCTGGCGCTTTTGCAGATAGCGGTCGCGAACCGTCGAATAGGGGTCGGCGGGTCCGTTGGCGAGTTCCCGCATCTCGTCATCGGCTTCGGCGCGCTCGTCGATCAGCCGGATCGTCGTGGTGGGGATCGCGAAGACGGGGTCGTTGAACGGCTTTCCCACCGTCAGGGGCAGCAGCGAAAGATCGCCCAGGCGCCCTGCGAGATCGCGCACGGTGGTCGGCCCGATCAGGGGCAGGTACATATAGGCGCCGGGCTTCACGCCATAATATCCCAATGTGTAGGCGAAGCCATTGGAGCAATGGGGCAAATGGAAAGGCCGCCTTTTCGCGACGTCGATCAGCCCGGCGATCCCGATCGTGGAATTGATCGCGAAGCGCCCCAACGTCCTCAGGCTTCGGCCCGGCTTTATCTGGAGCATGTAGTTCAGGACGACCACCGGTTCGCCCAGATTGCGCAGCGCATTGCGCAAGCCGCTGCGCACCGGTGACGGCAGCGCCCTTTTATACCCGCGGGCAACCGGCCCGGTGACGCCCTTGTCGATCGACTGGACGAGTTCGAAGGACTGGACGTTGAGGCCCTGCATCGGATCGCCGGGCGGCGGTGCCGGCCTGGCGGTCACGGTGATCGCTCCCCCTGGGTCCGCAGCCACCGGCTCCGGCGGCGGGCCAGCTTCGCTGGCGACGGGCGATGCGTCGGCAATCGGCGACGAAGGATCGCCGAAGGATGGCTGAACGCCGGCCAAGGGCAGGGCGATGAGGAGGGTGGTAAGGCTCATAGGCTCAAAGGTCCCGGTTGGGTTTCAGGAGACGGCCGCCGGACGAGCCGACGCGCGCGCTGCTCGAGGCCATCCACCAGTTCGAAGATGACGGGCACGACCAGCAGGCTGAGGACGGTCGAGGAGAGCAGCCCGCCGATGACGGCGATCGCCATCGGCTGGCGGAAGCTGGCATCGGCGCCGATGCCCAGCGCCAGCGGTGCCATGCCCGCGATCATCGCCACCGTCGTCATCACGATCGGGCGAGCGCGCATCCGGCAGGCTTCCAGCAGCGCCTCTTCGCGCGGCAGACCATGCTCCTTCATCCCGAGGATCGCATATTCGACCAGCAGGATCGAATTCTTGGCGACAATCCCCATCAGCATGACGAGCCCGATCATCGCGGTGAGCACCAGCGCGCTGCCGGTCAGGAACAGGGCGAGGAAGGCGCCGCCGATCGACAGCGGCAGCGCCGAGAGGATGGTGATGGGCTGGAAGAAATCCCGGAACAGCAGCACCAGCACGCAATAGATGCAGAGCACCCCGGCGATGAGCGCGGTCAGGAAGCCGGCCGAGATATCCTCGCCGATCTGCGCGCTGCCATCGGGGATCAGCGACACCGTCGACGGCATCGCCCGGATCGCGGGCAGCGCCTCGACCTGGGCCAGCGCATCGCCCTGCGCCATGCCGCCAAGATCGGCGGTCACGGCGATGAAGCGTTTCCGGTCGTAGCGGTCGATCCTCGACAGATCGCTCGTCACCGAAATGTCGGCGACGCTCCCCAGCGCGACGACCCCGTCCCGCCCGGCCACCCTGAGATTGGCGAGGATCGACAGATCGCGGCGCGCCTCATCGGCCATGCGCGTGCGGATGAAGAGCTGCCGGTTGTCGAGATTGAGGCGGCCGACCTGCGCATCGAAGTCCCCGCTGGTGGCGATCCGCACGACCTCGCCGATCTCCTCGGTGGTGACGCCGCGCTCGGTCGCGCGCTGGAGATCGGGTCGGATGACGATCTCCTGTCGCTCGGCGCTCGCCGTCGAGTTGATGTTCGACAAGGTGCCGAGCCCGCGCAATTCGCGGACCAGGGCCTGCGCGGTCTGGCCGAGCGCCTGCGCATCCTCGCCGGCCAGGATCAGTTCCAGCCGCTCGCTGCCGCCGTCGCCGACGGAGAAGCGGGCGCCGGGAACGCTGGCGACGCTCTGCCGCACCGCGGCTTCGATCGCCGTCTTCCTGGGCCGTTCTCCCCTGGGCGCCAGAAGGAGCGTCAGGCTCGCCTGCCGGACCTCCCCGGACGGGCTTTCCCCGGACTGGCCGATCGTCGTGAAGACATGGTCGACGCCGTCCACCCGCAGCAAGGCGCGGCGCACCTGCTCGCTGGCCTCCGCCGTGGTCCGCAGCGCGGTTCCGGGCGGCAGCTCGATCGACATCTCGGTCAGGCTGCGATCGTCGGACGGAAGGAAACCGGTCGGAAGGAAGGGCAGCAAGGCGAGCGATGCCGCCAGAAACACCAATGTCGCCGCGATCGTCGCCCTGGGATGCAGCAGGCACCAGCGGACCATCGAGATATAGAGCAACTCCTTCCCCAGGCGCCCATTTTCGGGCTCGGCCCGGCCATGCCCCTTCAGGAAATAGGCCGCCATCATCGGTGTCAGGAGGCGCGCGACGAGCAATGACGCCAGCACGGCGATCACCGCGGTCCAGCCGAAGGGCTTGAAGAACAGCCCCGCATAGCCGGTCATCAAGGCGGTGGGCAGGAACACGGCAACCAGGCTCAAGGTGGTCGCGATCACCGCCTTGGCGATCTCGTTGACCGCCTCCTCGGTCGCTTCCATCACCGGTTTGCCCATGCGCCGGTGGCGTTCGATATTCTCCACCTCGACGATCGCGTCATCGACGAGGATGCCGACGACGACCGCGAGCGCGAGCAGGGTGAGCGTGTTGAGCGTGAAGCCGAACCAGTGGATCGCGGCAAAGGTGGGCAGGATCGACAGCGGCAGCGCCGTCGCCGCGATCATCGTCGCCCGCCAGTCACGCAGGAACAGCCAGACGACGAAGATCGCGAGCAGCGAGCCTTCATAGAGCATGGCGATCGACGCTTCATATTGCTCGACCGTATAGTCGATCGAGCCCCCGACCGGGGTCAGCCTGAGCCCGGGCGTGCGCTTCTCCAAGTCCTTCAGCGTCGCTTTCACGCCTTCCGCGACAGCCACCTCGCCGGCGCCCCTCGCGCGGTAGATGCTGAGCCCGACGACGGACTTGCCGTCGAGCAGGGCGAGTTGGCTGCGATCGGCGGCGGCGTCCCGGATCGTCGCGACCTGATCGAGCCGCACCCGCTGCCCGTTCGACAACAGGATCGGCAGCTTCGTCAGATCGGAGGCTTGCCCGACCAGAGCCACGGTGCGGATCGACTGTTCCTCGCCGCCAAGCTGGCCGCGGCCGCCGGACGATTGCTGCTGCACCTGCCGCAGCGCTCGCGAGACGTCACTGGCGGTCGCGCCCACACTTGCTAGACGGACGGGATCGACGATCACCTGCGCCTCGCGCTCGATGCCGCCCACCCGCTCGACCTTGCCGATGCCGGGAACCGCGCGAACCGCGCGGACGATGCTGTCGTCGACGAACCAGCTCAGTTCCGCCTCGTTCATCCGCGGCGACTGGACCGCCAGCACGAGGATCGGTGCCATGGTGAAATTGGCGGTGGTCACCGTGGGTGGCAGCAGGTCCGACGGCAGGTCCGACCGGATCGAATCCACGGCATCCTTGGTGCGCATCTGCGCGTCGGACAGCAGGGTCTCCAGATTGAACTCGGCTTCGACCCGGACCGATCCGTCGGTGATCGTGGTGGTGACGTGGCGCACCCCTTCGAGCGCGGCGACGGCGTCCTCGATCGGCCGTGCCACCTCGGTCTCCAGCTGTGTGGGCGTCGCCCCCGGCAGGATCGCCGACACCGACACCGAGGGCAGGTCGAGATCGGGAAGATCCTGGACCGGCAGGCGCGAGAAGCCGAACAGCCCCGCGATCGCCAGGAGGATGAACAGCAGGACCGACGGGATCGGGTTGCGGATCGACCAGGTGGCGAAATTCATGGCCGCGCCTTTCCGGCGTCCGCGACATCGACCACATCGCCATCGTCGAGAAAGCCCGCGCCCCTGCGCACCAGGCGCTCCGAACCGGTCAGGCCGCCGGTGATTTCGACGCTATCCCCGTTGCGGCGCCCCGTCGTGACGACGCGCAAGCGGACGCCCGACCTCCGGCCCGGAGACGGCAGGACCATGACATAGGCACGGCCGTCGCGGATCACCACGCACTCCGCCAGCACCACCAGCGCCGGGGACTGGCCGACCGCGATGGCGCCGCTCGCATACATGCCGGCCCGCGCCCGGCTGCCCGGCAGGATATCGGCATAGACGATGCCGAGACGCGATGCCGCATCCAGTGTCGGCGCGAACTCGCGGATCCTCGCCTGGGCATCGCTGCCATCGGGCAGGCTGAGGGTGATCGCCTGACCGTGCCGGGCGACCCTGATCTGCTCGGCCGTCAGTTCGCCCCGCCATTCGAGGCGGTTCTGGCGGATGAGGCGGAACAGCTCCTGCCCCGCCGGCACGACGGCGCCGGTGGTGGCGGTGCGCGCACTGATCACGCCGTTGTCGGGCGCGACGATATGGGTATAGCGCAGCTCCAGCCGCTTGGCGGCGAGCAGCGCCGTCGCCGTTCGGGCTTCGGTCGAGAATTGCAGCGCCTCCTGATCGCTGATGCCGCCCGCGTCCTTGAGGCCACGCGCGCGGCGGTCATTGGCCTCTGCCTGCGCGTTCCGCGCCAGCAACTGCCGCTCCTCCGCCTGGAGAAGCGCCGGGTTGAGCCGGGCCAGCACCTGCCCGCGCGTCACCCGATCGCCAACATTCGCGCGCACCTCGATCAGCTGGTAGCTGCCGATCTGCGTGCCGATGCTGGCCTCCTCCCAAGGCGCGATTACGCCTTGGGCGACCAGCACGTCCGGCCATGTCAGGCGCTGGGGGATCGCCGTCGTCACGGCCAGCGCGGCGTGCGATTGCGCGGCGGCCGGCGGGCTGTCGGCCGGTTGCAGGATCTGGTGGCAGGCCGTGCCCGCAACCGCCAGCACGATCAGCGATCCGACGCCCATCATCCAGCGTCGTCGCCGGGACGGCGGGGTGGAAGGATTGTCGCTCGATACGGCATCAAATCTGGCCATGGCTATGATCTTGCCTGTCATTGGGGCCCGCCCCGGTTTTCCGAATTCGCTGTGTCTGCCTGGCCGGCGGCGGGACCGGTGCGCCGCATCAGCGCCACCCAGGCCCGCGCCCGATCGGCTGTCGCCGCGATCGCGCCCTGCTGCGCCTGGTTCAGCTGACGACGGCTTTCCTCGAGTTCGAACTGCGAGATCGCGCCGGCGCGCCAGCGCGCGTCATTGGCGTCGAAGGCCAGGCGTGCGGCCTCCAGCATGTCCTGTGAAGTATCGATGCGCAGCGTGGCCGACTGCTCAGCCGCCAGCGCATCCTCGATGTCGCGGATCGTGATGCGCGTCGCCTGGGACAGTCGTGCGACCGCCTCGCGATAGGCGGCCTGCGCGCCGCGGACATTGGCGGCTCGCGCACCACCGTCGAACAGCGGCGCCGACAGCGTCGCGCCGATGGAATTGCTGGTGAAGGAGCTTTCCGACCCGAGCGCGCGGATCCATTGCCCAGTGAGCACGGCGGCCAGATCGATCCGCGGCATCCGCTCGGCACGGGCGACGGCGATGTCCGACCAGCGCGCCGCCACCTCCCGCTCCGCCGCCATAACGGCGGGATTGCCGAGCACGACCGTCGCCGGCAGCGCCGGACCATAAGAAGGGGGCGTTGGCAGCCACCTCTCGCCGACGCCATCCGGACGCCCAGCCAGGAGGCCGCCGATCCGGGCGGCGTCCACCCCGCTCAGCGCGACCAGCGCGTCGACCAGGCGCCGGCATGTCTCGTCCTGCGCGATCCGATCGGTACGGGCCGAAGCGAGATTGCTCCGCGCGGTCGCCAGAGTCACCGGAGCGATACCGCCGAAGGCGAGCCGGGCGCGGCCGATCGTCCATTCGGTTTCGCGCGACGCGATGTCGCGGTCGCGCACCTCCAGGGTCAGGCGGCACGCCCGCAGCGCGATCGCCGTGTCGGCGATATCGCCGATCACCGACAGGCGGGCCCCCTGCGCATCGGCGGTCCTCGCATCGACCCTCAGCCGCGCGGCCTCAGCGCTTTCACGCACCCGCCGCCAAAGATCGAGCTCCCAGGACAGCCGGGCGCCGATGGCCACCGACGTCTGATGGCTGGGGCCGCCGCCAGGATTGAGGCGATCGCGCGCCCGCGTGGCGCTGCCCTCGATGCCGACCGCCGGCAGCTTGGCAGCGTCGCGCACCGTCAGCAGCGCGCTGGCCTGGTCGATCCGCGCGGCCGCCTCGGCCAGGGTCGGATTGTCGCGCAGGCCGGCCGCGACAAGCTGGTCGATCGCGGGATCGTCGAGCCGCGACCACCAGGCCTGCCCGTCGTCCGGCTCCCCGGCCGACGATGGCACCGCTCGATCCGGAGCGTTGCTCCACAACGCCGGCACGTCCGGCGCCGGCCGGCGATAATCGGGTTGAAGAGCGCATGCGCCCAGCAAGGCGACGGGCAAGGCCACGCCACCGCGAAGGAAGGTCATCATGAAGATCGTCTGTCCACCGCCAGCATGATCCCGTTCTGCGAGGGGAGAGTCGGTTCGATCATCGGCATCGGGGCGCTGGAGGACGCCGCGGTCCTCCAGCGCCCGCGCCGGTCAGAAGCCGTAGCTGACGAAGCCCAGCCCAAAGGGCGCGGTCTTCTTCTTGACGATCGGGCTGTCCTTGTTGTCGCCCAGTAGGGTCGTGACCCCGCCGATCAGGCCCACGCCGATGCGATCGGAGACCTGATACATCAGGCCAAGGTCGGCCTTGGCGTCGAGCAGGCCGGAACCGGGACGGAACTGACCGAAACCGGACGCCGCCGCTTCCCGCGCATCGACGCCATAGAAGCGGTTGCTGTGCTTCGCATTCGCCCAGCGCACCGTGACCGACGGCATCAGGAACAGGCGTTGGTTCACCATGATCGGGCGCGCCAGGTTGAAATCGGCGATCATGCCCTTGGTGCCGCCCACGATCCCCTGGGTCAGGCCGGCGGTCGCTTCGAGGTCGAACTTCTTGACGGTGACGAAGCCGCGGACGCCGGCGCCGAATTTCACCCGGTCGATGCCCCTGGGCACATCCTTCCTGCGGTAATTGTCCATCATCGTCACGCCGACGCCGGCGGTGAGGGTTTCGGTTTCCAGCGGCGCGACGCCTATCCCGTTCTGGAAGTTAGCGAAGAACATGCCCTGCTTGATGTCGATCGCGGGCAGCGGCTGGAACCGGTATTTCTTCGCGCCGACAAAGGCCGGCTGATACATGCCGCCGATCCCGATCGAGATATGATCGCCGCCCGGCCCTCCGCCGGGACCACCCGGACCATCGGGTCCTTCGCCTGGCCCCATCAGCGGCGCATCGGCCGCCGGCGGCACCTGGGCGATCGCCTCCTGCGACCAACCCGCGAGCGGGAGGAACGCGGCCGAGAGGATGATCCGGCTATAGGCACGAAGAGATGGATGCATGTCGGTTCCCGTTCTGGTGGTGTGAAGGGTGTCGCGCCGCTGGCGGCGGGAAGGGGGCAGCGTGTCGATCAGCCGATCGATCTCGCTCAGGTCCGGAAGGTCGTATCCCGCGCTGCGCAGCGGGCCGCGTTCTTCGGAGGCGCGCCTGTCGCCCAGCCGGCGACGCAGGACGACATATCGGCGCAGCGCCTCCAGCTTCGGATTGGCGAGGGGGAGTTCGCCTTGCCGCGGGCCGAAGATCAGGCGGGCGAGGCGACCCTGGTGGCTCAGGCTCGATACCGAATCGCGAAGCGCCAAAGCGATCACCGCAAAGTCGAGCGGTGCGAGAGAATGAGGCATGCCGGTCGTCTCCATTTGCCCCTGAGACACCGAGTGTTTCGAAGACCCTCACCAAAAAAATGCGCCGAAACACAATGATTTCGGGGCGAGGATTTTTTCTTGTGAAGGGATGAGGAAGACGCGTGGTCGCGGAATCTAACCGCTAGGCGGACCGCGTTTCGCGTCGGCCGGATGTCGGTCGATCAGGGCAGCCCGATCCCGTGGCTGGAGGCGTCGGGACGCCGGAGCGGCCGTCCTTCCTCACCCGCCATCGCGCCGCTTTCAGAAGCGCGTGTCGAGCCCCAGCCGGATGGTGCGCGGGCGCAGCGGCGTCACCTGGTCGCGTGCCGCCACGCCGAACGGATTGCCGAAGGCGAAGGTGTTGGCCCGCCTGTTGCCAACGTTGCGGATATCGAGCGACAGGCCGAAGCGATCGAGATCGAGCCGCAGGCCGACGTCCCCCGTGAAATAGCGGCCCTGCGCGATATCGAGCAGCGGAGCCGGCCCCAGGAAAGACTTGCCCACGAAGCGCAGCGACGCGCTGGCGCTGAGGGTGGCGTTCGGGCCGACATCCCCGTGCCATTCGACCGAGGACCGGACGCCATCACGCGGCACATTGGCCAGGGTCGTCTTGCCCGATGCCACGAAGCCCGGCGCCGCCCGATAGAGGAAACTCTGGTTCTGGAAGGCGCTGATGGAGAATGTGAAGCTCGAGAACGGGCGCCATCGAATCTCGCCGTCCAGGCCGTAAATCCGCCCGTTGCCGATGTTCGCCGTATTGGTGAGGCCGGCATCGTCGATGATGTCCGCCTGGATCTGCTTCCAGTCGACGGTGAAGATAGCGGCCTGGACCGAGATCCTGTCCTGCTCGCCATTTCGCCAGCGCAGGCCGAGTTCGATCTGGGTGAGATCGTCGGCGGCGAATTCCGTCCCCCCGCGGGTCGCTTCCGCAGCCGATGCGGCAAAGCCGCCGGGGCGAAACCCCTGTTGATAATGGGTGTAGGTCGACAGCCGGGGCGCGAGACGCCAGGTGAGCGCCGCGTCGCCGGCAAAGCGGACCCGCGTCTGCGAGGATTGCTTCCGCCCCCCGGCCGTCTCGCTGATCAGCCTACCGAGATTTCGGGCGACCGTGAGCCGCCCGCCGGCGCTGGCGATCAGCGAACGGCTGAGCGGAAAGGATTTCTGGCCGAAGAGCGAGCCCTCGAACTGCACGTTCTGGACGCCGGCCAGCGGCTGCAGATCGTCTGGCGGACCCAGTGACCGCGAAATCCGGCTGACATTGTAGAGGCCCGAGAAACCGGCGACCCAGGGGGCCCGTGTGCTGCCCCCGGCCAGCCGGGTTTCATGCGCGATGAAGGTGAAGCGGTTGAGCTCGTCGAACAGGCGCGGCGCGGTGGTGCCGTCGGCGCCGGTCGCATCATATTTCGATTGCAGCTCATGGTGGACGAAGGAGGTGGCGGTGACGAAGTCCTTGCCGCCCACTTTCCGGCGGCCGACGATATAGGCGAGTTGATAGTCGTTGCGAGACGGCTGCGCGAGCGTGCTGCGTCGAGACAGCGGCGGGTCGCCCCGCAGGCTATATTGGCTGTCCGCGCTGTCGATATTCTGGATGACGGTGCCGATATCGATCGTCCAGCCGCCCACATCCTCGCGCCGCAGCGCCAGCCGCCCGCCCGCGCTGCGGCTTTTGTTGATGTTGTGCAGTTTCCGCGCGGGATCGTCGATATAGCCGGCTTCGCGGCTGCCGTAGAGGACGGCGCGAACCGCCGCCCTGTCGCCGATCGGCAGGTTGACCATCGCCGCCGCATCGGCACCGAACCCGCCCGAGCGGGTGGCGCTGACACCTGTCGACGCAGCGCCATAGGATGCATCGGGATCGGGTGCGTTGGGAATGAGCCGCACCACGCCGCCAAGCGAGCCCGCCCCGTACAAGGTGCCCTGCGGACCGGCGAGGACCTCGATCCGCTTCAGGTCATAGAGATTGAGGTCGGGATCGGGCGCATTATAGTTGAGCCGGACATCGCCGAGATATTGCCCCACCGTCGATTGGGTCGGGCCGCTGAAGCTGCTGTCGGCGATCCCGCGCACATAGATCTTGTTGCGGCCGCGGCCCAGATTGGTCGAGCTGAGCGTCGGCATCAGCTCGGCGAAGGCCGCGGTGCCGCGCGCCGCGTTGCGCGCGGTCCACGGACCTGCCGGCTCGATGACGTGAAGCGAACCGGGATAGTCGGCGAGCCTGATATGCTGCTTGCTGGCGGTGACGATGATGCTCGCCGAAGACTCCGTAACGGGCGGGGGCGCGCCATCGGCCGCTATCGGGGGCCGGGGCGGGGCAGAACGGCGGCGGATGATCCGCACCATCCTGTCGTCGTAGAACAGCGCTTCGGCACCGGTGCCGCGCAGCGCATGCGCCACCGCGGCACGCACCGAAAGATCGCCACGAACGCCTGGGGAGCGGCGCGCGGCGACGTCCGGATCGGTCACGGCGATGGTGATGCCCGCGCGCACGCCGATCGCCGCCGCGACCGCCCCCAGCGGGCCTGCCGCAATGTCGAACCGCGTCGCTTCAGCGGCTGAGGGCACCGCCGCCAGGCCGGCCGCAAATATGGTTGCGACCCCCCATGTCCTATCGATCTGCACGTCCGGTTGGCTTCATCAGCCATCCATCGGCTTTGCGCTCCAGCTCCACGTCCAGCACCCTGCCAAGCCGATCGAGATGCTCGATATCGGTGCTCTGCAGCACGACGGTGCCCGAGAAGGGCCTGGCTGCGATATCGCGGGAAACCTCGATGCGCGCGCCGAGCGTGCGACCGATATCGGCGGCCACCTGCGACAGCGGCGCCTGCGCGTAGACGAGCGAGCGGTTCCGCCAGCTGCCGACGCTATCGATCTCCACATCGCTCACACGAACGACGTCGGTGCCCGCCCGATCGACCAGCGCCTGGCCGGCCGCCAGCGCAATGGCAGCACCCGAGGGATTGTAGACGACCTTGCCCTCACTGACCGCCACCCGGACCTCGCCGGCCTCATGCACGACGTTGAACTGCGTTCCCGCATCCTCCACCACATGCTGCCCCACCGTCAGGCGGAACGGGTTGTCGGCATCGTGGCGGACGCGGAAAAACGCCTCGCCTCCCTCCAGCGACGCGAAGCGCGGATCCTTCCGGTCGAAGGTCATCCTGGTCGCGCCGTTCAATATCACCTCGGTCGCGGGATCGAGCCTGACGACCCGGACCTCGCCGCTGCGCGTGGCGACATCATATCGGTCCTGCCCGCCCAGCGGCAGCAGCACGACCGCCAGAATCGCCGCCGCCGATGCGGCGAGGCCCCCGCCGACGAGCCCGAGCGGCCATCTCCGTCGAGCTGGCGGCGTCGCCGGCTCGTCCGCCGAGTCATTCGCCGCCTCGCGGAAGGTGACGTGCGGAAGCAGCTCGTCCAGCGCCAGGTCGTCCCGTTCGACCGCGTCATAGGCCAGCGCATGGCGTTCGTCCTCGGCCAGCCACTCGGCAAAGGCATCCCATGTGGCATCGTCGCCGTCGCGAAGACGGATATGCCAATCCATGGCAAGCGCCTGCACGCTGGTATCCGCTTCAGATGACATAGCGACCCCTATCGTCCGTCAGACTCCGCCGATCGGGCGCTTCCTCATCCAGCCTTAGCTTGGCAGCAGAGATTTCCTTGTAGGCACGCGCCAGATGCTTCTCGATGGCGCTGACGCTGATCCCCAGTTCGGCGGCGATGACGCGCTGCGTTTCGCCCTCGATGCGGAAGCGGCGGAAGATCATTCGGGTCCGCTCGGGCATGGCGTCCAGGACCCGCTGGAGGATCGCCACCTGCTGCCTTGCGGCCAGCTCGGTCTCGATCGACGGCTGATCGTCGATTTCGCCACCCGAGCCATGCGCATCGACCCAGTCCTCTTCCCGCCGGGACCGCCGCTCGGCCGTCCGCCGGTGGACCAGGAAGTGGTTGTTGACCATCTTGTACAGATAGGCGCGGGGCTGGGCGATCGGCCCGGCCGTTTCGCCCAACAATTTTATCTGTACGTCCTGAAGGACGTCCTCGGCCTCTTCGGGCGAAGCGCCACGGCTGGTGAGAAACCGCAGAAGCGCCGGCCGCATTTCGGGAAAGATCGAGCTGAGCCCGCTGCCTTCGAACACCGGCACACTCGCCTGCAGTAAGAGCTATGGGACCGTCTCGAGCCGCTCCTCATCCAGGAGCGCTCGGCGCGACGTGCCTTGCCGCAATCAATGGCATCATTCGCGGAGCGGCGTCAACAGCACCGCCAGGCGGGCACTGATCGATACGAAGCACAGACTATCGCCGATTAATGACCCCACATCATAAAGGCACGTTCCCCGGGCCCACTAATGGGGGCCGGCGGGCGCGCCTATATCCGCCTCCGAACATCCCGGATGTCAGGAGTGTCCTATGGAAAAGCGTGTGTTGGGAAAGAACGGGCTGACGGTTTCGGCCCTGGGCTTCGGCTGCATGGGCATCAGCTTCGGCTATGCCAATATACTGGGCCGGGAAGAGGGCGTCGCGCTGATCCGCCAGGCGGCCGATCGCGGCGTCACCTTCTTCGACACCGCCGAGGTCTACGGCCCCTATGTCAATGAGGAGATCGTCGGCGAGGCGCTGTCCCCCGTGCGCGATCGGGTGACGATCGCCACCAAATTCGGCTTCAACATCGTCAACGGCAAGCAACAGGGTCTCAACAGCCGCCCCGAGCAGATCCGCGCGGTGTGCGAAGCCTCGCTGAAGCGGCTCCGCACCGACGTCATCGACCTGTTCTACCAGCACCGCGTCGACACCAGCGTGCCGATCGAGGACGTAGCGGGCACCGTCGGTGACCTGATCCGCGAAGGGAAGGTCAAGCATTTCGGCCTGTCCGAGCCGGGCGCCCAGACGGTGCGCCGGGCCCATGCGGTGCAGCCGGTGGCCGCCCTGCAGAACGAATATTCGCTGTGGACCCGCCAGGTGGAAACCAACGGCATCCTGGACGCGTGCGAGGAACTGGGCATCGGCCTGGTGCCCTACAGCCCGCTGGGCAAGGGCTTCCTGACCGGCGCGATGGGCAAGGACAGCAAGATTCCGGAGAATGATTTCCGCAAGCTGCTGCCGCGCTTCACCCCGGAGGCGATGGAGAAGAACCAGGCGCTGATCGACCTGCTGAAGCGCATCGCCGACGACAAGGGCGCCACCCCGGCCCAGATCGCGCTGGCGTGGCTGCTCGCGCAGAGGCCGTGGATCGTGCCGATCCCGGGCACCACAAAGGTGCACCGGCTGGAGGAAAATCTGGGCGGCGCCACTGTGGAGCTGACCCCAGCCAATCTCGACGACATCCGCCGGGCGCTTGCCGAGATCGACGTGGAGGGCGCCCGCTATCCGGCGCAGCTCGAGGCGACCACCGGCAACTGAGACAAAGACCACTCCCCCGGAAAGGCGGCCGTCGGTACCCCGAGGAAGGGGCGCCGACGGCCGTTGCCCGTTGACCTATTGCGCCGTGCCGCACGGCAAAGGATCCGCATGACCACCCCTTCGACCCTGGCGGCTCCCGCCCATGCGCCAGCCGGCGGCGACGCCCCTGTCCGCCATTCGCTGCGGATCATGGCGGTCCTTGCGACCCTGATGGCCTTCGGTTCGATCTCGACCGATCTCTATCTGCCCGCGATGCCGGCCATGGCCCGTGAACTCGGCGCAGGGCATGGCGACCTCGAATTCACCATCTCCGGCTATCTGATCGGCTTCAGCCTCGGCCAGTTGCTCTGGGGTGCCGTCAGCGACCGGGTCGGGCGCCGGCTGCCGGTGGCGCTGGGCATCATCCTGTTCATCATCGGCTCGGCCGGCTGTGCGCTCTCGGGCAGCGTGGTCGCGGTGATCGGCTGGCGGATCGTCCAGGCGGTCGGCGCCTGCGCAGGCGTGGTGCTGTCGCGCGCGATGGTTCGCGACCTTTTCGACCGCGACCGCGCCGCCCAGATGCTGTCGACCCTCATCGTCATCATGGCCATCGCCCCGCTGGTCGGGCCGCTGCTCGGCGGCCAGATCCTGGCGTTCGCCTCCTGGCACATGATCTTCTGGGCGCTGGTCGTGATCGGCGCGATCACGCTGGTCGCCTTGTTCTCCGTGCCCGAGACGCTGCCGCCCGAACGGCGCGACATGGACGCCGTCCGCCATGCCTTCGCCCGCTATGGGGCGCTGCTCGCCGATCGGCGCATCCAGGCCTATGCGGGGATCAGCGGCTTCTTCTACGCGGGCGCCTTCGCCTATATCGCCGGCACGCCCTTCGCCTATATCGACTATTATCATGTGCCGCCGTCGCTCTACGGCCTGCTGTTCGGCTCCGCGATCCTGGGCATCATGATCGTCAACATGATCAACGCGCGGCTCGTCCGCCGCTTCGGCGGCGACCTGCTGCTGAGCTGGGGCGCGATGATCGCCGCGCTGTCGGGCATCGCCGCCGCCATTGCGGGCTACACCGACTGGGGCGGGCTCACCGCGCTGGCGCTGATATTGTTCGTCTTTTCATCGATGAACGGCCTGATCGTCGCCAATTCGCTGGCCGGCGCGCTCTCGGCCTGGCCCGATCGCGCCGGAGCGGCCTCGGCGCTGGTCGGGTCGATCCAATATGGCAGCGGCATCGCCGGTTCGGCGCTGGTGGGCCTGCTCGCCGACGGCACGACCTGGCCGCTCGGCCTCGTCATGGCGCTGATGGGGATCGGCAGCCTCGCCTGCACCTATCTGCTGCCCGGCGGCGGTTCCGCCGACTAGACGCTCTAGAGGGCCGCGAGAAACGCCTGGTGGGTCATCGGCTCGGAGAACATCGGGAAGTCCTTCTCGATCGCCACCCGATGTTCCTCCTCGCCGATCGTCGCGCAGCAATCGACCAGGGTCACGACATGATAGCCGCGCTCATAGGCCGAGCGCATCGTCGATTCGACGCAACAATTGGTCAGGAAGCCGGCGATGGCGAGATCGGTGATGCCGCGCTGGCGCAGGATGAAGTCGAGATTGGTGCTGGCGAAGCAATCGAGCCCGCGCTTGCCCTCGACGACGATCTCACTTGCCAGCGGCTGCATCGACGGCGCGATCTCGGCCCCCCAGCTGCCCTTCCGAAAGGCCTGGCCCGCCTTCACCGCCGCCAGGATGCCATAGCTGTGGGCGGCGATCTCGGGATAGCCCTCGGCAAAGGCGATCGGCGCGTGGAGCACCGTCACCCCGCCGGCGCGGGCGCCCTCCAGCAGCTTCACGCTGTTCTCGAGCGTGCCGGTCGACGCCATCACGCCCTTCACCGCCTCATGCTGGACGCCGCCCTCCGACACGAAGTCGTTCTGAAATTCGATCAGAAGCAGGGCGGTGCTGCGGCTGTCCATCAATCCGGTCCTCTTGTCAGGTGATCGCCGGCAGGCGATCCAGAAGCTTGTCGAGCGTGATCGGGTAATCGCGCACCCGCACGCCGGTGGCATTATAAACCGCATTTGCGACAGCTGCCGCAACGCCGGAAATGCCCAGTTCGCCCACCCCCTTCGCCTTCAGCGGCGAAGCGATCGGATCGACCTCGTCGATGAAGATCACCTCCAGATCGGGGATGTCGGCGTGGACGGGCACTTCATAGCTCGCCAGATCATGGTTGACGAAGAAGCCGAAGCGACGGTCGACCGCCAGCTCCTCCATCAGCGCGGCGCCCACGCCCATCGTCATGCCGCCGATCACCTGGCTGCGCGCCTGCTTGGGATTGAGGATGCGGCCCGCCGCACAGACCGCGAGCATCCGGCGAACGCGGATCTCCCCGGTCGCCGCATCGACGCCGATTTCGCAGAAATGCGCGCCGAAGGTCTGCTGCTCGAAGCTCTCCTTCAGCGAGCCCCACTCGATCCTGTCCTCCGCGACGATCGCACCGTCGGCCGCTGCGGCCGAAAGCGGGCGGCTGTCATTGCCGATCCGGACATGGCGATCGGCGAACTCGGCCTGGTCCACCGCCATGCCGAGCCGTTGAGCGACCGCCTCGCGCAGTTTCATGCACGCCGCATAGACGCCCGAGGTCGACGATGCCGCACCCCACTGGCCGCCAGACCCGGCCGCCACGGGATAGAGCGAGTCGCCCAGTCGGACGTCGACCATGTCGAGCGGCAGCCCCAGCATCTCCGCCGCGGTCTGGGCGATGATCGTGTAGCTGCCGGTGCCGATATCGGTCATGTCGGTCTCGACGGTCAGCCGGCCGCTGGTCTCCAGGCGAACCCGCGCCGCCGAAGGCGCGGTCGGCGCGCCCCGGATCGCGGCCGCCATGCCCATGCCGATCAGCCAATTGTCGTCGCGCCGGGCACCGGGCCGCGCTGGCCGTTCCGACCAGCCGAAGCGCGCGGCCCCGGTCCGCAGACATTCGACGAAGGGGCGGGTCGAGAAGCGCTTTCCCGGTTCGCCGGGCACGCTGTCGGTATCGTTGCGGATGCGCAGTTCGACCGGGTCGATGGCCAGTTTCTCGGCCAGTTCGTCCATCGCCACCTCCAGCGCCATCATGCCCGGTGCTTCGCCGGGCGCGCGCATGGCATTGCCTTCGGGAAGATCGAGCAGCGCCAGGCGATGCGCGACGTGCCGGTCGGTGCCGGCATAGAGCAGCCGCGTCTGGTCCGCCGCCGTCTCGGCCATGCCGCCGGGAAGATTGCCCGACAGGCTGTCATGGGCGATCGCCAGGATGCGGCCGTCGCGGTCGGCGCCCAGCCGCACCCGCTGGATCGTCGCCGGCCTGTGGGTGGTGTTGTTGAACATCATCGGCCGGGCCTGCGCCACCTTCACCGGCCGCCCGGCGGCGCGCGCGCCGAGCGCCGCCAGCACCGCGTCGGCACCGACCGATCCCTTGCCGCCGAAACCGCCACCGACATAGGCCGAGACGACACGGATATTGTCGGCCGGAATCTTCAACAGTCCCGCCAGATCGCGCCGCGCCCAGAACACCAGCTGCTGGGCGGACCACAGCGTCAGCCGGTCGCCCTGCCAGGCGGCGATGGTGGCATGCGGCTCCATCATGCAGTGGCTCTGGTCGGGCGTGGTGTAGACCTGATCGACCTTGCAGGGCGCCGCTTCGAAGGCGGTGGCGAAATCGCCATGGTCCTCATCGGCCATGCCGGGCGGCGCCTTCGCGCCCTCGCGCGCCGCGGCAAGATCGTAGCGCCCAGCGGTGCGGGCATAGTCGATGCGGATCAGGCCGGCGGCGTGCCGCGCCTGCTCGAAGCTCTCCGCCACGACGATCGCCACGGCCTGATGATAATGCTGGACCTCGGGCCCGGCCAGCACGCGCGCCTTGTAGAAGCCCTGCGGGCCCAGCGCCGCTATGGTCTCATGGGTGACGATGGCGAGCACGCCCGCCGCGGCGCGCGCCGCGGCGAGGTCGATATGCTCGATCCGCCCCCGCGCCACCCCGGCGCCCAGAATGACGCCATACGCCTGGTCGGCGGCGACGGTCTGATATTCATGGGCATAGGTCGCGGTGCCGGTGGTCTTCAGCGGCCCGTCGATGCGATCATGCGGCTTTCCGATGACCGCCAGCCTGTCGATCGGGTTCCGGCCTGCGGGTTTGTCGAACTTCACAGCGACACCTCCCTGATCATGCGACGGCGGGAAGCCGGTCGAGATGCTTGTCGAGCGTGATCGGATAATCGCGCACTCGTACGCCGGTGGCGTTGTAGATCGCGTTGGCGATCGCCGCCCCCACCCCGCAC
>CAUTRN010000068.1:0-24135 GCA_963540925.1 uncultured Sphingomonadaceae bacterium | reverse complement strand
ACCCGGAGCCGCCGCCCACATGTCCCTTCATCTTTCCAACAATGTCAAAGAACCGAAAACCTTCCCTCCCCGAGGATTACTCTTCGGGTGATCGAATTAACGATCGGGAAGCTCGGTGGCGTCTCGGTAAACCGCGTCGCCGCCGTCGGTGGAGCGGCTTCTATGGGCGAGGCCCCCACCGGTCAACAACAAAATTACAAAAAAAATACGGCGTGAATTGAGCCCCATTTTATGGGGGTTTTGGCCGGCCGCCGATCAGGAGGCGGGGACGAATCACTCCGAATCAATCCGGGCCCCGATTCGGAAAGACGAATCAGCCCGACCTTCAAATCCTTGAAAACCGGGCTTTTTCGCTCTCAGGCGGTCTGGATATACTCGCGCATCGCTGCCGCCTCGCTCTCGATCCGCTCGATCCGGGCCTTCACCAGGTCGCCGATCGACACGAAGCCGACGAGCACGCCGTCGTCGACCACGGGCAGGTGGCGGATGCGCCGCCGGGTCATCATCGCCAGCGCCTCGAGCGGACTGGTCACGCTCGACACCGTGATCACCGGAGAGGTCATCGCCTCGCGCACCGAGCGGTCGAGGAAGGCGGCGCCATCGCGCCCGATCCCATAGACCATGTCGCGCTCGGACAGGATTCCGACCACGCGCTCCTGCTCGATCACCGGCACCGCACCGATCCGCTTCTCTGCCAGTAGGGCAAGCACCTCGATCACCGCCATGTCCGGCGTGACGCTGATGATGCTGTTGTCGCCGCGACCCTGAAGTATGGACGCAATCGTCATATCGGCCTCCTTCCCCCCGAAGCCCTGCCGGCGGTGCCGGTCAGAGCCGAAACTGCCGGGCCCGTGTCCCGGTTCCCGCTTCGAGGCGGGAACGGCCGGATCCCTGACGGCTTGATGATCCCACTTTTCCGTCCCAAAGGAAAGCCATGAACCAGCCGCGCAACCGCCTGTCGGACCCTGTCGCCGCAGCCCATGCCTGGGCGCGCTTCCGCTGGATCATGCGCTGGGTGATCGCGACCGCGATCCTCGCCGTGGCCGCCGCCCTCACCTATCTGTGGGCCGAGGGATCGCCGATGACGGTGGCGGTGGTCATCGCCACCAGCGCGGGCGTATCGCTCTCGGTGATGCTCGGCGGCGGGCTGATGGGGCTGATCTTCCTCAGCTCGGGCAGCGGCCACGACCAGGACGTCGCCGATTTCGATCCCGACGGCAGCCACCTGGACAAGCGTCCCTGAGGCACCGCCGCACAGCGCGCTAGACGAGCCCGCTATTTGCCGCTCGCTCGCCCACGATTTATAGTCGCCCTATAAAGCAGTGGGAGAAGAGAGATGCGCGTCGCCGTGCCCGCCGACCAGGCCGACAATCCGATCGGCTATGTCACCAGCCATTATGCCCGGCCGATCACCGCGGCGGCGATGGCCTTTTCCTCGATCACCTATGAAGCGACCTGCCTGTCGCTGCGCGAGTTCGAGGCCGCCCGCAAGCGCACCGCCGACATCAACGGCTGCATGGTCTGCAAGGGCTGGCGCTCGGCGCGCGACGTGCCCGACTATCTCGCCATGCTCGGCAAGGCCGACAGCCGGAGCGTGGCCAGCGACACCAGCAACCCGCCCGACGATGCCTTCTACGCCGACACCAGCGAATGGCGGACCTCGCCACTCTATTCGGAGCGCGAGCGGCTCGCGATCGAATATGCCGAGAAGATGGGGCTCGAGCCCGATGCGCTCGCCTATGACGACGGCTTCTGGGCGCGGCTCAAGGCGGCCTTCTCCGACGAGGAGATCGTCGACCTGAGCTATTGCATCGCCTGCTGGATCGGGCTGGGCCGGGTCACCCATGCGCTGGGCATGGACACCCAATGCTCCTTCGCGGCGGCCGCCGAATAAGGCGACTCGCGGCGGGCATAGAAAAAGGGGCGGCCAGTCACCCGGCCGCCCCTCTTCTTTTCATAAGCTGAAGCTCAGGCTTCGGCCGTGGCGCTCTCGCCGCGCGGACGGCGCGTGCGGCGCGGCCGCTCGGCCGGCTCTTCACCGTCATTGGCCGACGGCTTCAGCGACAGCGCGGGCGGCAGGCGATCAACCTCGATCTGCTCCTCGCTGGGCTGAACCTTGGGCGGACGGCCACGACGACGCGGCGCGCGCGGCTCTTCCTCGGCAGCAGCGGCCGGGGCGGGTGCCGCCGGCGGCTCCAGCGCGAGGGTCGGTTCTACAGCCCGCTCCTCACTCTCGAAGCGACGCTCGGCGCGCGGCTCGCGGCCGCGGCGCGGACGACGCTCCTCGCCGGAATCGCGACCATCGTCGCGGCTCTGTTCGCGCGCACGCGGCTCGCGGCCACCCTGATCACGCCCCCCCTGATCACGACCGGCCTCGCGATGGCTGTCGCGATCCTCGTCGGAACGGTTGCCGTAATCGGCCTGCTGCTGGCCGCGATCCTGCGAGGCGTAGGCCGGCGGCGAATCGTCATTGCCGATGCGCTCGCCCTCGTCGCCATATTCCTCGTCGGACTGCTGGGCGAACTCGTCCCGGCGCTGGCGCGGCTGCTGATCCTCGAAGCGCGAGCGGCTCTCGCTCAGCACCCGGAAATAATGATCCGCGAACTGCAGATAATATTCGGTGTTGACGCGATCGCCCTGCATCTGCGCGTCACGCGCAAGCGCCTTATACTTCTCGAGCAGCTGGGCGGCATTGCCGCGCGCCCGATTGTCGATCCGATTGCCACGCTCCTGGCCGCCGTTAGACCCGTTCGGCCGAGGCGCGCCCGACCCACCGCCACGACCGCGACGGCGGCCGTTCTGCCGATTATTGATCAACTTTCCGATGTCCTCGTCACTGGTGGTATCGGTTCACCACTCCCACACCGGGACCGTCCCGGATCCATGCAGGGGCCACGCCCCAAACCGAAAATGATGCACGCCCCCCACAGGCGCGAGGCCATCTCAGACCCGCATCCGCCAGACGACAAGGCCGCCGCAAAAGGCGGCCATGACATTGGAGGTCGTTGCATCGGGCTGGTGCGCTATGGCATCCCGAGCCCTTACCGTGGCTCCCGATGTAGGGGGTCGAACGGGATTTTCCAAGCACAATATGTGCTTTTTCGACAAAAGGATCAGCCGCGCAGGATCACCGCGCGGTCGCGCCCGGCCAGATCGCGCCGTACCTGCCCCGTCAGCCCGTGGGCCGCGAACAGCGCCAGCACGCTATCCGCTTGATCCGCGCCGATTTCCACGGCCGCCAGCCCGCCGGGCGCCAGCAGCCGGCCGATCTGCGGCGCCAGCAGGCGATAATCGTCGAGCCCGTCGGGCCCGGCATAGAGCGCCGAAGCCGGCTCGAAACGGGACACGTCGGGCGCCAGCTCCGCCACGCTCTCGACATAGGGCGGGTTGCACAGGATGAGGTCGAAGCGGTCGCCGATCCCCGCCCCCCAGTCGCCCAGCCGTATCTCGGCCCGATCCGCCAGCCCCAACTGTTCGGCATTGGCCCGCGCGATCGCCGCGGCCTGTTCCGAGCGGTCGATCCCCAGCCCCCGCGCGCCCGGCCATTCGGCCAGCGCCGCCAGCAGCAACGCGCCGGACCCGACCCCCAGGTCGAGCACCATCGCCGGCCCCGCCCTGCCGAAATGCCCGACCGCCGCCTCGATCAGCGTCTCGCTGTCGGGGCGCGGGATCAGCACGCCAGGCGCCACCGCCAGTTCGATCGTCCAGAAGTCGCGCCGGCCGAGGATATAGGCCACCGGCTCATGTGCCTGCCGCCGCGCCAGCAGCGCCTCGAACCCCGCCGGCACCGGATCGTCGAGCCGCATCAGCAGCATCGCCTCGCGGGAGACACCGAGCGCCTCGGCCATCAGCAACTCGGCATCGAGCCGGGCGCTATCGCTCGTCTCGGACAGCGCCGCCGCCGCACGGCTCAGCACCGCGCGAACCGTGTCAGCCATCCAGCTGCGCCAGCCGTTCGGCTTCGTCCTCGGCGATCAGCGCGCCGACCAGCTCCTCGAGCCCCGGGCCTTCGAGGATCTCGGCCAAGCGATGGAGGGTCAGGTTGATGCGATGATCGGTCACCCGTCCCTGCGGGAAATTATAGGTGCGGATCCGCTCCGATCGATCGCCCGAACCCACCATCGACTTACGCGCGCCCGCGCGCGCGCTGGCCAGCCGCTCGCGCTCGATCTCATAGAGCCGGGTGCGAAGCACCTTCAGCGCCTTGGCCTTGTTCTTGTGCTGCGACTTCTCGTCCTGCTGGATCACCACCAGTCCCGAGGGCAGGTGGGTGATGCGCACCGCGCTGTCGGTGGTGTTGACCGACTGGCCGCCGGGGCCCGACGAGCGATAGACGTCGATCCGCAGGTCCTTGGCCTCGTCGATCTGGACGTCGACCTCCTCGGCCTCGGGCAGCACCGCAACGGTGGCCGCCGAGGTGTGGATGCGCCCGCCCGATTCGGTGACCGGCACGCGCTGGACCCGGTGGACCCCGCTCTCGAACTTCAGCCGCGCGAACACGCCCGCGCCGGTGACGCCCGCCACCACTTCCTTATAGCCGCCCATGTCGGCGCTGCTCGCCGAGATCAGCTCGACCCGCCAGCCGCGATCCTCGGCATAGCGCTGGTACATGCGGAACAGGTCGCCCGCGAACAAGGCTGCTTCGTCGCCACCGGTGCCGGCGCGGATCTCGAGCATCGCCGAGCGCTCGTCGGCCGCGTCGCGCGGCAGCAGCTTCAGCGCCAGCGCGCGCTCGGCGCCGGGCAGCTTCGCCTTGATCTCGTCGGCCTCCTCGGCCGCCATCGCGCGCAGCTCGGCCTCGCCGCCCTCATCGTCGGCCAGGCCTTTCAGCACTTCCAGCTCGTCGCGCAGCCGCCGCACCTCGCCCGCCGCCGCCGCGACCGGCTCGATCTCGGCATAGTCCTTGGAGAGCTGGACGAACTGGTCCGACGGCAGATCGCCGCGCGCCATCAGCGCCTGGAGCTCGTCGCGCCGGGCCTCGATCTGCGCGATGCGCGCCGAACTGATCGCTACCATATGCCCGATCAGTCCCGGATCGTCTCGACCAGCCTGTCGGCGGCGACCCAGCTCTGGGTCTGGTCGACCATATGCTTGAGCGCGACCTCGTTCTTGGCCACCTCATCGTCGCCGATGATCACTGCCCAGATCGCGCCCGAGGCGTCGGCCTTCTGCATGCGCTTCTTCATATTGCCCTTATAGGCCATGTCGGCCGCGATGCCGGCGCGGCGCAGATCGGCCAGCACCCGCCCGGCCATCGCCTGCGCGCCCTCGCCCATCGGCACCACCGCCACGTCGATCCGCTCGGGCTCGGGCGCCTCGATCAGCATCGCCAGCCGCTCGATCCCGGCCGCCCAGCCCACCGCCGGGGTGGCGGGGCCGCCCAGCGCCTCGATCAGCCCGTCATAACGGCCGCCGCCCAGCACGGTGCCCTGCGCGCCGAGCCGATCGGTGACGAACTCGAACGCGGTGTGGCGATAATAATCGAGCCCGCGCACCAGCCGGGCGTTGCGGGTCCAGGCGACGCCGGCGGCCTCGAGCCCCTTCGTCACCGCCTCGAAGAAGGCGCCCGCCTCGGCCGACAGATAGGCGTCGATCTCGGGTGCGGCGTCGGCGATCGGCCGGTCGCGCGGGTCCTTCGAATCGAGGATGCGCAGCGGGTTCTTGGCCAGCCGGTCGAGGCTGTCCTCGCTGAGCTCGCCGCGATGCTTCTCGAAATGCGCGACCAGCGCGGCGCGCCACGCCTCGCGCGTCTCGCCGTCGCCCAGGGTGTTGAGCGTCAGGGTGACGCCCTCGGACACACCCAGCTCGCGCAGCAGCTGATCGGCCAGGCACAGCAGCTCGACATCGGCGGCCGGCTCGGCCGAACCGATCACCTCGGCGTCGAGCTGGTGGAACTGACGATAGCGCCCCTTTTGCGGCCGTTCATAGCGGAACAGCGGCCCATGGGTCGCCACCTTGAGCGGCACATGCTGCTGCCAGCCCTCGGTCAGATAGGCGCGGCTGATCCCCGCGGTGAACTCCGGGCGCAGGGTGACCGAGTCTCCGCCGCGATCCTCGAAGCTGTACATCTCCTTGGAAACGACGTCGGTCGTCTCGCCCAGCGAGCGGGCGAACACTGCGGTCGGCTCGAACACCGGCACCTCGACCCGGCCGAAACCATAGAGGCGGCGCACCCGATCGAAGGTCTCGACGACATGGCCGAAGCGCAGCGCCTGCTCGCCCAGCATGTCCTGGGTGCCGCGGATCGGACGGGGGGTTTCGATCTTGCTCATCTGCGCGCCCTTAAAGCATCGCGCGGAAAAGTGGGAACCGCTTTTCCACGCCGGTTCGCGGCAAGGCGCTGTCCCAAAGGAGGATTTGCAAATCTGTCGCGATTTCATAACGGAAATCGGCCAGATCAGCGCGATTGCCGCTTGGAATCAGGTGCGGTGCAGCATAAAGGGCGCGGCCATGAACATCGACCTCATCCCCGTGGGCGACGATCCGCCCAACAGCCTCAACGTCATCATCGAAGTACCGGTGGGCGGTGAACCCGTTAAATATGAGTTCGACAAGAAGTCGGGCGCATTGTTCGTGGACCGCATCCTCCACACGCCGATGCGCTACCCGGCGAATTACGGCTTCGTGCCGCACACCCTGTCGCCCGACGGCGACCCGCTCGACGCGCTGGTCGTGTCGCGCTCGCCGTTCATCCCGGGCTGCGTCGTCCGCGTCCGCCCGATCGCGGTGCTCAAGCTCGAGGACGAGGCCGGCGGCGACGAGAAGCTGCTGACCGTCCCGGTCGATGGCACCTTCCCTTATTATTCGAAGGTCGGCGAGAAGGACGATCTGCCTGAGATCATCATGCAGCAGATCGAGCATTTCTTCACCCACTATAAGGATCTGGAGCCCAAGAAGTGGGTCCGGATCGGTACCTGGGGCGACGCCGAGGAAGCCCGCAAGATCATCCTCGAGGCGATCGACGCGGCGAAGAAGGCCAAGCAGGCCTGATCCTTCCCTTCCCCACGGATATATGAGCGATACAGGAGGCCCTGCCAGCGATGGCGGGGCCTTTCTCTTTGGCGCGCCTTTCGGGTCGCGCCCTTTACGGTTGCGCGGGGCCGTACCGATCGGTACGTAGGCGCTATGCTGCACCGCCGCGCCTCCGGGCAGAACTATGCCTATGTCGTCCTCGCCGTCACTTTCGTGGCGCTGCTCGTCGCGGCGGCGCTGCGATCGGCCCCCAGCGTCCTGATCCTGCCGCTGGAGGCGCATTTCGGCTGGGACCGCGCGACCATCTCCTTCGCCGCGGCGGTCGGGATCTTCCTCTATGGCCTCGCCGGCCCCTTCGCCGCCGGGCTGATGCAGTCGATCGGCATCCGCCGCACGATGATCGGTGGGCTCGCGCTGATGGCGGCCTCCAGCCTCGCCAGCCTGTGGATGACCGAGAGCTGGCAATATATCCTGAGCTGGGGGGTGATCTCGGGCGTCGGATCGGGCGCGATCGCGCCGGTGCTCGGCGCCACCATCGTCAACCGCTGGTTCGCCACGCGGCGCGGGCTGATGATGGGCCTGCTCACCGCCAGCACCGCCACCGGCTCGCTCGTCTTCCTGCCCGCGATGGCCTGGCTCACCCGCAGCGGCGCCTGGACCCCGGTGGCGATCACCGTCGGGCTGGCCGCGGCGCTGCTGATTCCCGTGGTCTGGCTGCTGATGCCCGAAAGCCCCGCCGCGATCGGCGCCACCCGCATGGGCGAGGCGCCCGGCGCCGAACCGCCCGCCGCCGCCGCGCGCGGCCCGATGCTGGCGATCACCACCCTGGTGGAGGGGATGCGCCATCCGGTCTTCTGGCTGCTGTTCGGCACCTTCTTCATCTGCGGGCTCACCACCAACGGCCTCGTCGGTACCCATCTGATCGCCTATTGCGGCGACAACGGCATCGATCCGGTGAAGGCCGCCGGGCTGCTCTCGCTGATGGGGCTGTTCGACCTGATCGGCACCACCGCCTCGGGCTGGCTCACCGACCGCTACGACCCGCGCAAGCTGCTGTTCGTCTATTATGCGCTGCGCGGCCTCTCGCTGATCGCGCTGCCCGCGCTCGACTTCCGGCCGACCGGCCTGCTGCTCTTCGCGGTCTTCTACGGGCTCGACTGGATCGCCACCGTTCCCCCCACCGTGGCGCTGGCGACCCGGCATTTCGGCGAGGCGCGCGCGCCGATCATCTTCGGCTGGGTGCTCACCGGCCACCAGATGGGCGCCGCCGCCGCCGCCTTCGGCGCGGGGCTGATTCGCGAACAGACCGGCAGCTATTTCCTCGCCTTCACCATTGCGGGCGCCTTCGGCGTGCTCGCCGCCTTCGCCGCGGTGGGCTTCGCCCGTAAGGCTCCGGCCTACGCCGGATGAAAGGCCGGACGAAAAAGTCGCACTAACCCCCTTGCGGGGAATCGGGGTGCCCCCTATAGGGCCCCGACTTGGCTCATCCGGTCGGCTCCCGAAGCCGAAAAAACGACCGGATCTCCGTCGGGGAGTAGCTCAGCCTGGTAGAGCACTGTCTTCGGGAGGCAGGGGCCGGAGGTTCGAATCCTCTCTCCCCGACCACTTCATCACATTGATATGACGTACTATTCCCCCTTCGGGGAGAACCGCTTTCGCTGGCGCTCTGCGGCGGCGTTGCGGCGCGCTGCGCTTCTTCCCTGCGCAAACCTCAGCCTGAGCCTTGCACCATTCCGATTCCGAGCACGCATTGCGGGATATCGAGCATCATGAACTCGACAGACCGGAAGGGTCAGTCCACCGGATCAGCCGAGAAACCGCTCGCGAAATCGACGATGATCGCGGCCATCTTCCAGCCGTCTGCTTCGCGCAGCATCGAATAACAGGCCTGGCCGCGCGTCATCTCGCGGCCGTCGGCGGCGTGGCGGACGGCGGTGACGATCAGGATCGCGGCACGGCTGCCCGCCAGCTGTACGTCGAGCGTGGCGACGCTCGACGAGGCCCAGCCCTCGCCGCGCAGGTCGGCCAGGATCTTTTCGTAGAGCGCGATCCCGGCCGCCTCGTCCGGGAAGATGATCGAGCGGTTGCCCGTCACCATCACCAGCGGCGCGGCGAGGAAGGCCGCCATCGGCGCCGCCTCGCCCCGGTTGAAGGTCTCGATGTACGATGTGTAGAAGCGCCGCAGCTCGGCGACAGTGGCATCCTCTCCGGCCATCGGACCCTCTCCCCTTCCCTCGGTCGACTATTTCACCAGCGTCTTGTTCATGAAGCTGTCGGTGCCGACGAAGATCGGCTCGGGGACGAACTCTTTCATCCGCCAGCGGCCATCCTCGCCGCGCACGCAATCGACCCGGCAGTCGGAGACGATCGACGGGCCGGTCAGCGGCAGCGGCGGCTTGCCCTCGCCCGAATAGTGGACCGTGGTGTAGAGCACGCGCGCCTTGTCCGGCCCCTCCACATAGGTGCGGATGTTGACGAAGGTGTGCCGCCCGGTGCGGACGCCGTCCTTCTGCTGGGTGCGCACCCGCTCGTTGCGGTCGGCGTAGAATTGGGCGATCGCGGCGTGGCCCTCGAAACGGGTGCCGCCGGCCACGAACACCCCGTCCTCGGTGTAGAAGTCGGTGACGTTATGGCCATCGTTGAAATCGAGCTCGGCGCCGAACTCGGCGATCAGCTGCTGCAGTTCGAGCGCGATGATCGCCTCTTCCTGGGTGAACCTGCCCATATCCTCTCCTCGTTCCCGATAAGCCATGACGCTTAGATCAGCGGCGCTCCGCCGTCGATCTCGATCGTCTTGCCGGTCATGTAGCGATTGGCCATCAGGAACAGCACCGCCTGGGCGATATCGTCGGCAGTGCCGACATGGCGGGCGGGAAGCCGCGCCGCGGTAGCGGCGATCGCATCGGCCTTGCCCGCACCCAGCACCCCGTCGAGCATCGGCGTGTCGACCATGCCGGGGGCCACCGCATTCACCCGCACCGGCGCCAGTTCCAGCGCCAGCGCGCGGACCGCCGATTCCACCCCGCTCGCCGCCGCGGCGAGGACCACCGAGCCCGGAAAGGGCCGCTGCGCGATCGTGCCCGAAAAGAGGGTGATCGACCCGGCGATGCGCGGGCCCAGCGCCTTGACCAGCGCGAGCGGGCCGATCAGCCGCTCCTCCAGCACCCCGCGCCAGTCGTCGGGGGTCGAGGCTTCCAGCGCGGCGGGCGCGAAGCCTCCAGCGGTGATGACGAGATGGTCGACCCGCTCGATCCCCTCGGCCGCCGCCAGCACGCTGTCGAGCCGGCGCAGGTCGATCGAAACGGTCTTCGCACCGCCGGCTCGCGCCGCGGCAACCTCCAGCTTCGCGGGGTCACGCCCAGCGAGAATCAGCCCCGCCCCCTGCCGCGCTGCCGCCTCGGCCACCGCCAAGCCGATGCCGGAAGACCCTCCCACCACCATCACCAAGCGCCCCTTCAGCGAGTCGTCCGCCATCATCCTCTCCTTGTCGTTCACCATTGGCCCGGGTCCTGCGATCATTGCGCTATCAGACGACATCATCCGCAGGCACGCATTTCCGCGATTTTTACTGCCCCTTAGGTACTACTACTAAGTATTTGTACTTTCGACGATTTCAACCATTCTTCAACCGCCCTTCGTCTAATTTTTGGCTACGGGCGATGCTGCCCATCCATGGGGGACGAACATGGAATGGTTTCGGAAATATCTGCCGGTCCGGCAGAAACTGACTTTGTCTTTCGGCGTGGTGATCGGCTTGTTGGGACTGCCGCTCGCGCTGGAAGCCTCTTTGCTCTGGTCGGCGCCCGGGCTCGACAGCCTGTTCGGCGTTGCCCATGGGGTGGCGATGGTGACGGGCGTCTGCGCCGTCGCCGCGCTGATCCTCGCACGGTCCTTCAAGAAGGGGATCGCCGATCCCTATGTCACCACCGTGGTGCGCATGGAGGCGCTGGCCGCCGGCGACCTGAACAGCCCGGTCCAGTTCACCGACTATGAGGATTGCGTGGGCCGCATGACCCGCGCGATGCAGAGCTTCAAGGAAGCCGCGCAGGCCCGTGCCGACGCCGAGGCCGCGCTGGCCAACAGCCGCAGCCAGGAACAGGCGGTCGATGCGCTGTCCGATGGGCTGCAGAAGCTGGCCACCGGCAATTTCGCCTGCCGGATCGATCATGCCTTCGCAGCCGAATATGAAATGCTGCGCGCCAATTTCAACGCGGCGGTCGCCGCGCTGCAGGAGGCGATCCTCGAGGTTTCGGGCACGTCCGAGCGGATCCGCACCGGTTCGGCCGAGATCAGCCAGGCGTCGGACGATCTCGCCCGCCGCACCGAGGGCCAGGCCGCGTCGATCGAACAGACCGCGCTGACCATGGACCAGCTGTCCGAGGTCGTCCGCGGCGCCGCCAAGAGCGCCAGCGAGGCCGAGCGCTTCGCCATGGCCGCCAGCGACAACGCCCAGACCGGCAGTGCGGTGGTCCGCGATGCGGTCCGCGCGATGGCCGCAATCGAACAATCGAGCCAGGAGATCGCCCAGATCATCTCGGTGATCGACGGCATCGCCTTCCAGACCAACCTCCTCGCCCTCAATGCGGGTGTCGAGGCGGCGCGCGCCGGGGAATCGGGCCGTGGCTTCGCGGTCGTCGCCAGCGAAGTCCGTGCCCTCGCCCAGCGCTCGGCCGAATCGGCCAGCCAGATCAAGAGCCTGATCGAGAAGAGCGCGAACCAGGTGAAGGATGGCGTCGATCTGGTCAGCCGCACCGGCAAGACCTTCGACAATATCCTCGAGGGGGTGAACACCACCTCCACCCTGGTCCGCGAGATCGCCGGCTCGGCCAATGAGCAGGCTGAGGGCATCCAGAAGGCCAACAGCGCGGTCTCCGAGATCGAGAAGGCGACCCAGCAGAACGCCGCGATGGTCGAGCAGGCGAGCGCCGCCGCGCGCAGCCTGACATCCGAGGCGAATCAGCTGGGCGAGCTGGTCGACCGCTTCGATGTCGGCGCCCGCCCCACTGCCCCGGTCTATGCCGCGCCGGCCCCGGTCGCGCGCCGCGCGGCGCCGATGCCCCGCAGCCATGGCAATCTGGCACTGGCCCCGACCAGCGATGACGACTGGCAGGATTTCTGAGCCGCCCCCTTCGGCTCGGAAGGAGAGGAGAAGCGGCGGGCCGGACAACCGGTTCCGCCGCTTCTTTCGTTCCTGCCATCCCGTCATCCCAGCGAAAGCTGGGATCTCACTGCCTTCTCGCGGCCGTCGCCAACGACACGAAGAAAAAGGGAGATCCCAGCTTTCGCTGGGATGACGTCAGGAGTTTCGCGTCCGCCGCAACGCCGCCCGTCCCAGGCTCCACACCACGACGAAGGACAGGCCCGCGACGCTATAGGCATTGAGCCGCTGGAAGGCCGCATAGTCCCCGGCATCGAACTGCCCGAGCGGTGCCCCATAGACCCCATGCAATGCCGCCCAGCCGAGGCAGGCCGCCAGCACCGCCATCGCCCCCCGCCACTCCGAACGACGGAAAGCCAGCAGGCCGATCAGCGCACAGGGGATCAGGAACAGCTCGACCCCCGAGGCCACCCCGAAGGCCTTGGCGCTGACCACGCCATTGGCGATCCCGGCCAGCGCCAGCAGCGCGCGCCCGGCGACGCTGTTGCGCTTCGCCACCGCCGGCACCGCCAGGAAGAAGGGTGTCGACAGGAAGGTCCAGAAGGCCACCCGCCAATCCCCGCCGACGAGCCACAGCACATAGAAAGGATAGATGGGCTGGTTCGACGCCACCACCAGCGCGATCCAGTTGCACGATTCGGCGCGTGGATCGGGGTGGGCGGCATAGGCCTTCAGCCATGCGAGCGGCGAGCCGGCCACCCCCTCCCTGCCCGTCCGCGCCGCTTACCAGCCGTTCCAGCGGGTCACTTCGCTGGCCGGCGGGCGCGAGGCGCGCTTGAAGTCGGTGCCCTTGGTGTAGCCGACCGGCAGCATCGCCACCTGCAGCACATGGTCGGGAATGCCGAGCAGGTCGGCCGCCTCCTGCTCCAGCACCAGATGGAGCGTGGTGAGGGTCGAGCCGAGCCCGCGCGAGCGCAGCGCCAGCTGGAAACTCCACACCGCCGGGAAGATCGAGCCATAGAGCCCGGCCAGCATCGCCGAGGGCGCGTCGGCGGGCGGGCGCCCCTCCACGCAGGGGATCACGAACAGCGGCACCTGGTCCATATGGTCGGCCAGCCAGGTGGCCGACTGATAGACCCGCTTGGTCTGGTCCTGCCCCTCCTCCTCGGCCCTTTCCGCCGCACCCACCAGATAGTCGCGGCCCGCGCGGCGATAGATGTCGGCCAGCTTCGTCTTGATCGCGGGATCGTCGACCACGATCCAGCGCCAGATCTGGCTGTTGCCGCCAGTCGGCGCCTGCACCGCCAGCTCCAGGCATTCGTCGATCACGGCGCGCGGCACCGGCCGCTCCAGATCCAGCCGCTTGCGCACCGCGCGCGTGGTGGACAGCAAGCTATCGGTCTGGGTCAGGTCGAAAATCATGGGCGTCCTCTCCGGTCCTGCGCGGTTCCTGTTCATTATGGGCCGCTCGCCCATGATGCTGGCCGCGAGACGGCGGACGGGCAAGGGCAAATCGTCAGGAATTCGGCCGGCGGCGGCCAATCAGGGTCACGGTCAGCGCATACAGCAGCAGCACCGCCAACAGCCCTGCCATCTGATAGGCGGGCAGCGCGACGAAGATCAGTCCGGCGGTCGATGAGGTCGATCGCAGCGCATCGATGCAGGCCCACGCCCCCACCGCCGTCGCGAGCAACAGATAGAGGAACAGCAGCAGCCGCAGCGCCGGCGGCCTGCGCCGTGCGAACAGCCAGGGAAGCAGGAACGGCCCCAACGCCCATAGCGCGAAAGGCCCGGCCGACGCCCACCAGTCGGGCCGTTCCGGCTCGCCCATCATCAGCATCACAGCCGCCAGCCCGGCACAGGCCGCCAGCGACAGGATCGGAAAGGCCCGATCGACGATGGTCATGACGGCGGGCACCGCCTCAGTTCATCCCCAGCATCCAGCGGGCCAGGTCGACCGCCTCGACCGAGGTGCCCGGCGCCGAGCGTGCCAGTTCGGCGCGGTGGCGCATGATCCATTGCAGGCAGTCGCCGCGCGACTCGAACACCGGATAATCGTCGGTGGTCGCGGCATAGCTGTGCGCACCGACCAGATAGCGGGCGCCCTTGCGGCAACCCGGCATCCCTTCCCAATCCCGGCAGGGGGCCTTGACCGCGGGCACCCACCAGCGACGCGAAGGGTCGAGCGCCTGTTCCTGCTCCATCACGGCAGCTCCTCTCCGACCGGATAGTGATCCTGCGGAGGGCGGCTGTCCATCAGCGATGGAGCGACCGGTCAGCGCTTCGGCGCAAAATCGGGGAAGCCGTAATTCTGCGCGACAAGCATGGTGTGGGTGCCCGCCACATGCGGCGCCACCTGCACCACCTCACGGGTGTAGCGCAGCAGATTGTACGGGTTGCGATATTGCGCGCTGATCAGGATGTCGAAGGCGTTGGAGCCGTGGATGATGCTGGCGTTGACCAGCAGCAGCGGCGGCTTGCCGGCGTCCAGATTGGCCTCGATCCAGCCGCGCGACCGATCGATGATCTCGGTGACGATCCGCTCCTGGCTCGGTTCGGGCCCCTGGCGGCTCGCTTCCCAAGCCAGCCGCTCCTCGCGCAGCGAGCCGAGATTGACCGACACCGCGATCATCCCCTGTTCGGGCAGCTGCACCTTGTCCGAATTGCCATTGGGCCACAGCACCTCGGCGACGCCGCCGTCGGCGATCAGCCGGCTGAGCGCGCGAGCGACGGCCTGGCGCTCATTCTCGCTGAGCGGACCACCGCCCTCCTTTTCGTACCACGCCTTCAGCGCGGCGCTGTCGAGGAAGCTTTGCCGGTCGTGCAGGCGCGGAAATTCCGCCGCCAACGCCCGCAAGATACGTTCCGATGCCCCTGCCGGGCGGCCTGCCCCCGAGTCGCCATTGCCCTTCATGACCGCCTAATGACTATGAAAACATCGTTGTAACAATGAAAAAGGGCGGATTTGTCCGGCGATCGGCGATCGGGGCGAGGTGTATGGCATATGTGCCACAGCAATACGCCGACTCGACGGCGTGTCGACGGACGATCCGGCCATTCCCCACCGGCGCATTTGCCGATAGCCTCGGCCCATGAGCAGCGACGCCCCGACCGAGCTTCCGCCTGAAGCCTATGCCCGGCTCGACGAGGGCGACGACCTCGCCTTTTACGGCTTTCCGCGGCTGGTCCATCATATCGACGAGGCGGCGGTGGCGGCGCTCGGCGCCTTCTACGCGCGCACCCTGCCGCAGGGCGCGGTGATCCTAGACCTGATGTCGAGCTGGGTGAGCCACCTGCCCGACAACCTGCCCACCGCCGAGATGATCGGCCATGGCATGAACGCCGAGGAACTCGCCGCCAACCCCCGCCTCGACCGCTGGTTCGTGCAGGATTTCAACGCCGACCAGGCGCTGCCGCTGGAGGACGCTTCGCTCGACGCCGCGCTCTGCTGCGTCGGCGTCCAATATCTCCAGCACCCGGTCGAAATCTTCGCCGAGGTCCGCCGCGCGCTGAAGACGGGCGCGCCCTTGCTGATCAGCTTCTCCAACCGCTGCTTCTGGACCAAGGCGATCGACGCCTGGCGCCGGCTCGACATGTCGGGCCGCGCGAACCTGGTGACCTGGTATCTCGAACGGGCCGGCTTCGCCGCGATCGAGACGGTGCTGCTGGCAGATGGAAGCCGGAGCGACCCGCTGGTCGTGGTGGTGGGGCGGAAAGCCTAGCCCCCTCCCCTAATATTTCTCCCTCCCCTTCAGGGGAGGGATGTAAGGGTGGGGTACGGAGGGAAGGGGCTCGATGCCCCTTCACGGAGTTCTACGGGACGATCGAGGACGCTCGCTGCGCTCGCGACCCCCCCCCCCCCTAAAAGGGAGGGGCTTATTCGCTCACCGCAGCTTGGCGATGTTCAGCCCGTCGGCCTTGGCCCGGTCCTTGGTCGATTCCTCGCTGCGCTTGAGCGCCTTGGCGATGGCTTTCAGCGCCATCCCCTTCTTGGCGAGGGTATGGAGCTTCTGGATCTCGTCCGAGGTCCAGGGCTGGCGGTGGCGTTCGAAGCGGTCTCCAGACATCAGGCAGGCTCTACCTGTTCCTGCCACCCTTCGGCCAGCGCCTTCTTGAGCGCGGGCAGCACCTCGCGCACGAACAGGCCCTGATTGTCGCCCCAACTCGGCGGATAGAAGCCGGGCCCGACGATCACCATCCGCTCCAGCCCGGTCGCGGCCAGTTCCAGCAGCCGCTCATAGCAATGCTCGGGAGTGCCGACGACGGCGAAACGGCGCGCGAAATCGGGGGTGATCTGCTCGCCGATGATCTTCTTCGAGTCGGTGAGCGAGCTGTGCTTGGTCATGTCGTAACCCTTGCGGATCGCCTCGAAATTCCGCGCGTCGATCTCGTTGGCGGGGCCCGCCGCCTTGCCCTGGATCACCTGGAAGCGCGCGAGCGGGGCGCAGCTGCGCATCGCCATGTCGACCGCGGCCTCCTCGTCATTGCTGCACGCGACGATCAGCTGGGCACCATAGGAACAGCCCCCGCGCGGCAGGCCCGCCGCCGCCCGCGCCGCATCGGCCAGGTCGCGTGCCCAGGCCAGCCGCTCGGCGATCGCGCCGACGCTGAAGGTCGCCTGCTCGGCGATGCGTGCGGCCATCTCGATCACCTTGGGGCCGGTCGCCGCCACGTCGAGCGGTACCTTGGGCAGGTCGGGTGACAGCCAGCGCAGCTGAGTGGTGTCGGGCCGCGCGCCCAGCGACATCGAGTCGAGCGACTGGGCGTCCTCGGTGCGCTCGCCAAAGCCGATCTCGCCATGCGACAACAGAGTCTGCAAGTCGGTGAGATAGCGTTCGAACACCGGCAGGCGGGCGGGCTGGAGCCCCAGATAGGCAAGCGCCGAATCGCCGCGTCCGATGCCGCACACCGCGCGCCCGTTCGAGATCGCCTGCAGGGTCGCCACGCTCGCCGCCGTCACCGCGACATGACGGGTATAGGGGTTGGTCACCCCGGTGGAGAGCTTGAGCCGCTCGGTGGCCATCGCCCAGGCACCCATCTGCACATAGGGATCGGCGCTCAGCGACTGCGAGTCCATGAACATCTGGCCGTCCCAGCCCTCGGCCTCCACCGCGCGGGCGACCGCAGCCGAGGTGGTGGTGTTGGAGCCGCCGGCCCGCCAGATCTCGAACATCGTCGCTCTCTCCCTTTTTTCTGGGCTTATCCTACGTCCAGGTAGGAAGAGGGGCAAGATAGCCTGCCTTTCGTCATCCCCGCGAAGACGGGGATGACGAAGCAAGGATGCCAAATGGGTGTGACGGTGGAAGAAAGATCCCCACACACCGATTTTCATCGACTCTGATCGCCAGATGAAAGCCGTGCTACAGCGGCGTGACAATCGCGCTTCCCCCCATGCCCGGCTTTTGCTGGAGCGGATGGAAAGCGCCGGTCGCGTTGCGAGGATGCCATGGGTCTGAATCTGTTGCTGGTCGAGGATGATGCATCGCTGGTGGCGATGATGGAGCAGGACCTGCTCGCGCTGGGCCACAGCGTCACCATCGCCACCGACGGGCGCGCCGCGATCGAGGCGGTGGCGCGCGACCGCTTCGACGCGATGGTGCTCGACCTGATGCTCCCCACCGTCGACGGCATGTCGGTGCTGCAGCGCATCCGGAGCGAGGATATGAGCCTGCCGGTGGTGATCCTCTCGGCGCTCGGCCGCCCGATCGAGAAGGTCGAGGGGCTCGACGCGGGCGCCGACGATTATGTGGTGAAGCCGGTCTCCGCCGCCGAGCTCAACGCCCGCATCAACGCCATATTGCGCGGCCGCCGCCAGCCCGCCCAGGAAGGCGACACGCTGCGCGCCGGCGACCTGGTGGTGAGCCCCGCCCGCTTCCGCGCCTGGCGCGACGGCAAGGGCGTCGACCTGTCGAAGCTCGAGTTCAACCTGCTGCTCGAACTGGTCCGCAACGCCGATTCGATCGTCACCCGCGCGATGCTGCTCGAAAAGGTGTGGGGCTATGATTTCGAGCCCTCGACCAACCTGGTCGACGTCCATATCCGCCGGCTGCGCACCAAGCTGATGGCACAGGGCGGCGACGACCCGATCACCACGGTGCGCGGCGTCGGCTATATGCTGCCCGGATGAAGGGCTTCCGGTCGCTCCGCGCGCTGACCGCCGCCTTCCTCGCGGCCTTCATCGCGGCGACGATCCTCACCGGCCTCGCGGTCTATCATGCGACCCATGAGACGATCGCGGAGCTCGTCGACCAGCGGCTGGCCAGCGTCAGCAGCGACCTGGCCGCGATGAGTAGCCACAGCGGCACAGCCGAACTCGTCGAGCAGGTCGAGGCGCTGACCAGCGAGCGCGACACCGGCGATCTCGGCCTCGAACTGACCACCTCCAATGGCGATTTCCTGGCCGGCAATATCCGGCTGCGCCGGCCGCTGCCGGGCGGCTTCTCCTCGGTCGATGCCAGCCTCGGCCTCAAGGGCCTGTCGGTCGGCCGCGCGCTGGTGCGCCCGCTTGGCGACGGGTTGATCCTCACCGTGATCGCCGAGACCGAACCCTTCGACAATTACAATGTCGCGCGGCTGCGCATCTATCTGTTCGGCTTCGGTTCGATCGTGCTGATCGTCGTCGCCGGCATCGCCACCTTCGGCTTCATCATCGGCCGGCGGATCGTGGCGATGCGCCGCACCGTCGAGGCGATCGTCGATGGCGACATGCAGAGCCGGGTGCCCGTCGACGCCTCCGACAGCGCCTTCAACCAACAGGCCCGCGCCTTCAACGCGATGCTCGACCGCATCGCCGCGCTGATGGCCGAGATCAGCAACGTCTCCAACGACATCGCCCATGACCTGCGCACCCCGCTCGCCCGGCTGCGCAGCCGGCTCCACGCGATCGCCGAGCGCGCCGGCGATGAGCCGCTGCGCGACGAGATCGAGGCGGCGCTCGCCGACAGCGACGAGCTGCTCGCGATGTTCGCCGCGATCCTGCGCATCGCCGAGATCGAGGGCGGCGCCCGCCGCGCCGGTTTCGAACGGATCGACCTCGGCGCGCTGGTCCACAATGTCGCGACGACGATGATGCCGGTCGCCGCCGAGTCCGGACAGCGGCTCGACGAGGTGGCGCGCATCCTTGCCCCGATCCAGGGCGACCGCCAGCTCCTCGCCCAGGCGCTGATCAACCTGACCGAGAATGCGATCCGCCACTGCCCGCCCGGCTCGCATATCCGGCTGGGCGTGACGAAGGGCGAAGGCGAGGTGGTGGTGACGGTCGAAGACGACGGCCCCGGCATCCCCGAGGAAGGGCTCGCCCGCGCAATGCGTCGCTTCGGCCGGCTCGACAGCGCCCGCACGCGCGGCGGTCACGGGCTCGGCCTGCCGCTGGTCGAGGCGATCGCCCGGCTCCATGGCGGCACGATGCGGCTGGAGGATGCGGGTCCGGGCCTGCGCGTGGTGATCGCGCTGCCGACCGCGGGCTGATCTGGCCTCGGCCAACGCTTCGCTTATGATCGGCGCCATCGACTCCACAGCAGGGGCCCGCCGTGAATCCCTTCCCGCACGATATCTTCACCGAACCCAGCGACGTCGACCCCGACACGCTCGCCAATCTCGGCCCGCTCACCCGGCTGGCGGGGCGCTGGGAGGCGGTGAAGGGGATCGACATCGCCCCCAAGGCCGCCGGGCCCGAACAGCGCACCTTCATCGAGCGGATCGTCTTCGACCCGATCGACCCGCAGGCCAACGGCCCGCAGCTCCTCTATGGCCTGCGCTATCATATCCACATCACCACGCGAGAGGAGGACATCACCTTCCACGACCAGGTCGGCTATTGGCTGTGGGAGCCGGCGACCGGCATGGTCCTCCAGACCCTGGCGATCCCGCGCGGCCAGGTGCTGCTCGCCTCGGGCCAGGCGAAGCCGGGTGACGACCATCTGCGCGTCACCGCGACGCGCGGGCAGACCGACTATGGCATCTGCTCCACCGCCTTCCTCGAATATGGCTTCCGTACCGACAGCTACAGCATCGACATCGCCTTCGAGGGTGACGACGCCTGGCGCTACGACATCCGCACGATGCTGACCGTCCACGGCCAGCCTGGGCCCTTCGAACATCACGACACCAACCGGCTGACCCGCACGGCACCGGGCAAACCCAACCCGCTCCAGCAGATCCTGACGCGGCGGGCGGCGAAGGCGACTTAACCCTAGACAATAGCCGTCATGCTGAACTTGTTTCAGCATCCACCAGGCCATTCTGACGGTCCTGGCGAGGGTCGAGCCATTGCAGCGGGAATCTCCTGGCCATGACCCAGCCTCCCGGTGGATGCTGAAACAAGTTCAGCATGACGAGGGAGCAGTGGCGCTGATCCACACCCCACAAAAAAGCCCCCTCCCGTTGCCGGGAGGGGGCATCGCGCCCGAAAGGGAGGGCGGCTTGAGGGAGCTTAGAAAGCCAGCTTGCCTTCGATGCCGAAGGTGCGCGGGGCGTTGAAGTTGCCATAGTCGCCCAGCACATTGTTGATGTTGCCGGTGGTGCCGCTGCCGAAGGCCGGCAGGCTGTTCGACGGGTCGCGGCGATAGACATGCGCCTCGTTGAACAGGTTGCGCGACCAGGCCGACACGGTCAGCTTGATGTCGCGGCCCATGTCGATGTCGGCCAGCGACAGGCGGGCGTTGACGATGAACGAGGAGTCGTTCTTGGTCGCATATTGGTCGAAGGTCTGGGTGGCCTGCGAATAATTGCCGTCCGCATGGAACTGCAGGGTCGCGAAGTCACCCATCACCGGCACCGCATAGTCGACCGAGCCGCTCGCCGCGTTGCGTGGGGTGAAGACGATGTAGACCTGCTGCAGCACGTTGGTGAACGGGTTCAGCACCGGCGGGATCTTGGTGTAGGTGTAGGCGTAGGACGCGGTCAGCGTCAGCCCGTCGACCGGCGCGACGGTCAGGTCGGCCTCGACACCGCGGATCTTGGTGGTGCCCGGCGCATTGATCGTCTCGATCGTGTTGCGGTTCGAACCCGTCGCCGGATCGAACGAAACCGAGCTGAAGTCGATCTGGCTGCCCTTGCGGTCCATGATGTAGCCCGCCAGGTTCAGGCGGACGCGGTGGTCCAGGAACTCGGTCTTGGCGCCGATCTCATAGGCCTTCACCTTCTCCGGCCCGAACTCGCGATAGCTCACCGAGCGCGAGCTGGCGCCGCCCGAGCGGTAGCCGGTCGAGAACTTGCCGTAGAGGTTGATGCCCTCGGCCGCGTCCCAGGCGATGATCGCGAGCGGATCGAAGCGGCTGGTGTTCTGGCTGTAGGTCAGGTTCCGGGCGGCGTTGTTGACCTTGTAGAGCAGGCCGCTGCGGTCGTCCCAGGTGTTGCGGCCACCGACGGTGACGTGGATCGTGTCGACCGGCGAATAGGTCGCCTGGCCGAACACCGCATAGCTCTTCGCCTCGGCATTGCTGGCGCGGTCGATCGAGCGGCAGCCGACCTGCGAGCCGAAGCCCGCCGAACCGGTGCACGGATCGAGGATGGTGACGGCGGTCAGGGTCGAGTTGAAAGCGTTCGAGTTCGGCGTTGCGGCATCGTCGCTCACCCGCTCGTTGAAATAATAGAGGCCGACCGCATAATCGAGCTTCGGCAGATGGCCGACCGCCTGGAATTCCTGGCTGAACTGATGCTGGTAGAGATCGGCCAGGCTGTAGCGGCTGAAATTGCAGGCATTGCCGGTGCAGCCCGCGGCGACCACCGGCGGGCGATGCGCGCCGCCACTGTTGTCCCACTGGTTCGAGCTGACGTCGCGCCACGCGGTGATCGAGCGCAGTTCGACCCACGGCGCCACCGCCCATTTCACATTGGCGACATAGCCATGGGTGCGATCAACGCTCGGCTGCTGCGGCACGCCGATATCGGCCACCTTCATGCGGTCCTTGCCCTCGACCTGGACGAGCGGCGAGGTCGGCTTGACCGTGCCCGACAGCGAGGTGAACGAGGTGCCCGGCAGCTGGCACGAGCCCACCGACGAGCCGGCGACGCAGCCATTCGGGTTATAGTTGAGCAGCTGGCTGTAGAAGGGCGAGTTGGCGTCGTAGCCAATGTCGTAGCTCAGATCGACGGTGAGGTCCGAGGTCGGCTTCCAGCGGGCGGCGGCGCGGAAACCGCGGCGATCGAAATAATTCCAGCCCTTCTGCCCGGCGAGCGGGTTCTTGGTGGTGGCGCCCTGATATTGGACGACGCCGTCGAACTTCAGGCTGATGTTCGCGAACTCGGGCAGGTTGATATGACCCTGCGCATTGTAGCCGCCATAGTTGGCGATGCCCGCGGTCATGCTGCCGCCGAACTCGCCGGTCGGCGCCTTGGGAACGATGCTGAGCGCGCCGCCCTCGGTGTTGCGGCCGAACAAGGTGCCCTGCGGGCCCTTCAGAACCTCGACCCGCTCGACCTCGAACAGCGCGGCGTTCAGGCCGTGCTGGCGGCCCAGATAGACGCCGTCGACATAGATGCCGACGCCCTGCTCGCGCGCGGGCTGGTTGGCGTCGAGCGGCACGATGCCGCGGATGCCGATGGTCAGCGCGGTCTGGCGCGCCTCGAAGGTGGCGACGCGCAAGCTGGGGATCGCGCCGTCGGCGAGATCGTAGAGGCTCTGGACGTGGCGGTTCGACAGCGCCGTCGTCGACAGCACGTTCATCGCGATCGGCGTCTTCTGCAGGTTGGTCTCGCGCTTGGTGGCGGTGACGACGATCTCGTCGAGGCCGCCCGAATCGCCGCCGGCATCAGCCGCGGCCGCATCGGCCGGCGCAGCGCTCTGCGCCAAGGCCGGTGCGGCGATCGCCAGCGCGGCGGTGGCCGCGAGCAGGCGCAGATGGATATTGGTGCGAGACCGCATGACGAAGAACCCCTTTCTTGTGACTCTGAATTGGGGCGCCAACTAGGTCTTCGTCGCGTCATTAATGTTACAGCAACAGTAAAGACAAGGAAACAAACACTTCATTTTCGTGTCATTTAGAGATTAGATGCAGAATTGATTTTCATGTTTCGAATAGGATCGAATATTTTCACAATCATGACCGCGTCATAAATGAATGAAAAACTTTGCCGCATCAGCGAACAAAGGCAGGGCCGGAGGCCATTGCGATCCCGTCGGCCATTGCAGCCCGCTGTTTACCCGCTAAGCAGGCAGGACAAGGGGAGCAGGGAGAGGATCGACGATGGGAAGCGCCACACTCACGCCCGGCGTCCGCTATGACATGCCGCCGATGTTCGGTCCGTCGGTGGCGCCCGATGTCGAGACCGGATTCGGCGCGCACAACACGACGATCGACTTCGAGACCTCGGGCGACGCGATCGATCCGCTGCTGCCGCGCTGGTTCCGTCCGGCCGAGCGCTGCATGCTCACCATCTCCTATCGCCGCATGCTCGACATGGCCTGGATGGGCGGGCGCGACTATCAGCTCATCACCATCGCGGTGACCGCCGAACGCGAGGTGGGCGGGATCGTCGAGACCAACCCCTTCGTGCTCGCCATCTGGGAATCGGACACGGCCCCGATCCTGGCCGGCCGCGAGCTGATGGGTGCCCCCAAGCTCTTCGGCGAGATTCCGGCGGTCGAGGTGGGCGGCGCCGATCATGGCTTCACCTGCAGCGAATATGGCACGCTGCTCTATCGCGGCACCGCCACCGACCTGGTCGAGGTCGAGACCGCCAAGGTCGAGCGGGCGAGCGAGCGGATGAAGAGCGCGCTCGGCTGGTACTGGAAATATATCCCCGGCCCCGGCGGCGTGCCCGATGCCGACTATCCGGCGACGATGCGGATGTGGACCCCGCTCACCCGGCTGTGGCGCGGCAAGGGCGCGATCGAGTGGGGCAGCCCCGATGCGAAGCAGGCACCCTATTCGGGCCGGATCATCGATCGGCTGCGCGAATTACCGGTGCTGTCCGAGGTCCGCTCGACGGTGTTCCACGCCGAGAATTGCACGCTGTTCCGCAACCAGACGGTGCGGCTGGACGAGTGATGTATCGTCGCTCCGGCGGAGGCCGGAGCCGCCACGGGTTCCTGCCGCAATGTCCGTACATTATCTGTAGCGGCT
>CAUTRN010000067.1:0-25890 GCA_963540925.1 uncultured Sphingomonadaceae bacterium | reverse complement strand
GCGCCGCCATGCGCCGGGCCCCACAGGCAGGCGATGCCGGCCGCGATGCAGGCGAACGGATTGGCGCCCGACGAACCGGCGAGGCGCACGGTCGAGGTCGACGCGTTCTGCTCATGGTCGGCGTGGAGGATGAAGATCTTGTCCATCGCCGAGACGATGACGGGATCGGGCTCATATTCTTCCGCCGGCACGCCGAAGGTCATGCGCAGGAAGTTGGCGGTGTAGCTCAGGTCGTTCTTCGGATAGAGGAAGGGCTGACCCACCGAATATTTATAGGCCATCGCCGCGATCGTCGGGATCTTCGCGATCAGGCGGTGCGACGCGATCAGGCGCTGCTTCGGATCGTTGATGTCGGTCGAGTCGTGATAGAAGGCCGACAGAGCGCCGACGACGCCGCACATGATCGCCATCGGGTGAGCATCGCGACGGAAGCCGCGATAGAAGGTGGCGAGCTGCTCGTGCAGCATCGTGTGGCGGCTGATCGTGTAGGTGAAGTTGTCCAGCTCCTTGGCGCTCGGCAGTTCGCCGTTCAGCAGCAGGTAGCTGACTTCCATGAAGCTCGACTGCTCGGCGAGCTGGTCGATCGGATAGCCGCGGTGGAGCAGGACGCCCTCGTCGCCATCGATATAGGTGATCGAGGACTGGCACGACGCGGTGGAGGTGAAGCCCGGATCATAGGTGAAGGCGCCGGTCGCGCCATACAGCTTGCGGATGTCGATGACGTCAGGACCGACGGTGCCCGACAGGACCGGATATTCGGACGGCTTGCCGCCGAGCTCCAGTTTCACATTATCCGCCATGTTCAATCTCCTGTCGTTCACCCGTTGGCCAGCGAACCGGCCATGTTTGTCCAACCCCAACCCTCACGTACAACCGGCGGTCAGGCCAGTTGATCGTCCAGTCGACCCAGGCTCTCCTCACGGCCGAGAAGGGCCAGGACGTCGAATATGCCAGGGGAGGTCGTGCGGCCGGTGAGCGCCGCCCGCAGCGGCTGCGCAACCTTGCCGAGACCGATTCCCCCCCGCTCCGCCACCAGACGGACCGCCTCTTCGAGAGCGGTTGCCGACCAGTCGGCAGTGGCCGCAAGGGCGTCGCGGGCCTCGGCCAGCAGCGCCTTGCCGGGACCGTCTAGCAGCGATGCGGCCTTCTCGTCCATATCGAGCGGGCGGGTGCGAAACAGAAAGGCTGCACCCTCTCTCAACTCGTTGAGATCCTTGGCTCTTACCTTCAAAAACGGGATGCTGCGAAGCAGAAGCTCGCGATCGGCCGAGTCGAATTCGCGGCCGGCGCCCGCCGCGACTCCGGCGGCGATCAGATCGGCCAGCCGGGCATCGTCGGTCTCGCGCATATAATGGCCGTTCAGATTCTCCAGCTTCTTGAAATCGAAGCGCGAGGGCGAGCGGCCCACCCCCGAAAGATCGAACCACTCTACCGCCTGTTCGCGGCTGATGATCTCGTCGTCGCCATGGCCCCAGCCGAGCCGCAGCAGATAGTTGTTCACCGCTTCGGCGAGCAGCCCCATCTCGTCGCGATAGGCGTCCACCCCCAGCGCGCCATGGCGCTTGGAGAGCTTGGCGCCGTCGGCGCCGTGGATCAGCGGGATGTGCGCATAGATCGGATCGGGCCAGTCGCCCGTGATCTCGTTCATCGCGCGGATCAGCGCGAGCTGGCGGAAGGCGTTGTTGAGATGGTCGTCGCCGCGGATGACATGGGTGACGCCCATGTCGTGATCGTCGACCACCACCGCGAGCATATAGGTGGGGGTGCCGTCCGAGCGGAGCAGGATCATGTCGTCCAGCTCGGCATTCTGCACCGTGACCGAACCCTGGACCTTGTCCTCGATCGTCACCTCGCCCTCGCGCGGCGCCTTCAGGCGGATCACGAAGGGCGCGCCCTCGGGCGCTTCGGACGGATCGCGGTCGCGCCAGCGGCCGTCATAGCGCAGCGGCTGCTTGGCGGCGCGCTGCTGTTCGCGCAGCTCGGCCAGTTCCTCGGCGGTCGCATAGCAGCGATAGGCATGGCCGTTGGCCAGCAGCTGGTTGGCGACCTCGGCATGGCGTTCGGCGCGCGCGAACTGGTAGACGACCTCGCCGTCCCAGTTGAGATCGAGCCACTGCATCCCGTCGAGGATCGCCTCGATCGCCGGCTGGGTCGAGCGGGCGCGGTCGGTGTCCTCGATGCGCAGCAGGAACTTGCCGCCATGGTGGCGGGCGAACAGCCAGTTGAACAGCGCCGTGCGGGCGCCGCCGATGTGCAGGAAACCCGTCGGCGACGGGGCGAAACGGGTGACGACCGTCGATGTTTCGGTGCTTGCGCTCACGCGCATATTCTCCAAGATCGGCCATGATGGCCCGCGATATGGAAGTGCCCCGTAGAGCATTTTGCGAGCCGGTCAATTTCGCTTGCGATTCGATGGGTGCGAATCCGCCCCGGCTGTTCGACACGCGATGACCGGGGGCGGGGGGCTCGTTGCGCCGATCGAAGCCGCGCTCGAGGCCGAGCGCGACCAGATCGCCTTGTGGCTGCCGGTGGCGCTGGGCGCGGGAATCGCCGCCTGGTTCATGCTGCCCGATCGGGCGGGCTGGTTCGCGGCGATGGCGCTGTTCGCGGGAGTCGGGCTGGCCGGCTGCGCGCTGGGGCTCGGCCGGCGGCTGGGACGGACGCTCGCCTGGGCGGGTTTCGCCGCATTGCTGGGGGTGGTGCTGATCTGGGCACGCGCCGACTGGGTGGCATCGCCCCGGATCGACCGGCCGGTGGTGGCGCGGGTGACGGGCACGATCGAGGCGGCTGAGCGGCAGCCGGCGCGCGAACTGGTGCGGCTGACGATCGCGACCGACAAGGCGCTGTTGTTGCCCCCGCGCATCCGGATCAATGTCGACGACGACATGATGGCGCGGACCGGCATCGCGCGGACAGGCATCACGGGGCCGATCGCCCCCGGCAGCCGGATCGAGGTGCGGGCCCGGCTGATGCCGCCCGCGCCGCCGGCGGTGCCCGGCGCCTATGATTTCGCGCGTGCCGCCTGGTTCCAGGGGCTGGGGGCGACGGGCAAGGCGCTCGACCCCCCGGTCATCATGGCGGGCGGCGAGTCGGGCTTCCTCGGCTGGCTGGCCGATCGGCGGGCGCGGCTGTCGGCACATATCGAGTCGCGACTGGCGGGCAGCGCGGGCGGCATCGCCGCCTCGCTCGCGACCGGCGATCAGGGCGCGATCGCCGAGGAGGATGCCGAGGCGCTGCGTCGCTCGGGGCTCGCCCATCTCCTGTCGGTGTCGGGGCTGCATGTCTCGGCGGTGGTGGGCGGGGTGCTGCTGCTCACCCTGCGGCTGCTTGCGCTCAGCCCCACCCTTGCGCTGCGTGCTCCCCTGTTGCTGGTCGCGGCCGGGGCGGGGGCGCTGGCGGGGATCTTCTACACCTTGCTGTCTGGCGCGCAGGTGCCGACGATCCGGTCCTGCGTCGCGGCGCTGCTCGTCCTCGCCGGGATCGCGATGGGGCGCGAGGCGATCACCCTGCGGCTGGTGGCGACCGGCGCGCTGATCGTGCTGATCCTGTGGCCCGAGGCACTGGCCGGGCCGAGCTTCCAGCTCAGCTTCGCCGCCGTCACCGCGCTGGTGGGGCTGCTCGACCATCCGAAGATCGCCGCCTTCGCCGCGAAGCGCGAGGAGGGCTGGCCCGCGCGCTGGGGGCGGAGCCTCGCCATCCTCCTGCTCTCGGGCCTGCTGATCGAGGCGGCGCTGGCGCCGATCGCGCTGTTCCACTTCCACAAATCGGGGCTTTACGGGGCGCTTGCCAATCTCGTCGCGATCCCGCTCACCACCTTCGTGATCATGCCGTTCGAGGCGCTGGCGCTGCTGCTCGACGCCGTCGATCCCGGGATCGGGCTCGGCACTCCCGCCTGGTGGGTGACGGGACGGGCGCTGGCGCTGCTGCTGTGGATCGCGCGGGTCGTGGCGGAGGCGCCGGGATCGGTGACGATGCTGCCGACGATGGGTTGGGGCGCCTTCGCGCTGATGGTGATCGGCGGACTGTGGCTTGCGCTGTGGCGCACCCGGCTCCGGCGCTGGGGGCTGGTGCCCTTCGCGATCGGCGCGCTCTGGGCGCTCGTCTCGCCGGCACCGGAACTGCTGGTGACGGGGGATGGCCGCCATGTCGCGCTGGTGCTGGGCGACGGGCGGGTGGCGCTGCTGCGCGAGCGCGCGGGCGATTATGTGCGCGGCATGCTGAGCGAGGCGGCGGGCCATGACGGCGAGCCGCTGCCGATCGACGCGCTGATGCAGGCGCGTTGCTCGAACGACCTGTGCATCGCGGGCATGAACGCGGGCGGGCGGCGCTGGCGCGTCCTCGCGACACGCAGCCCCTATCGACTCGACTGGCAGCGGCTGACCCGGCTGTGCGCGAGCGTCGACATCGCGATCAGCGAACGCCGCCTGCCGCGCGGCTGCACGCCGCGCTGGCTGAAGCTCGACGGGCCGATGCTGCGGCGGACCGGCGGGGTGGCGGTGGATCTCGACGGGCCAAGGGTCGACACGGTCGCCGCCCATGTCGGGCGGCATCCCTGGTCAGTGTTTCGCTAGCCACCGGAGCCACCGAAGCGCCCCTCTCCATCGCGATGCGACGGAGAGGGGGCCAAGGGTCAGACGAAGGCCGCGATCCGGGCTTCCGAGCGGGCCTCGAGCAGGTCCCACAAACCGCGATGCTGGACGAGCAGCTGCTGCGCGCCGAACATCATCGCCCGTTCGACCGCTACCGACTCGGCCTCCTCGACCACCGCCATGGTCTGCCGCATCGAGGGCAGCGCCGGCGGGATCAGCGCGATGCCGAAGCGCTGCGCCGAGGCGTCGATCACCGCGCGGATGCCGCGCCAGTCGAGCACCAGCGCCACCGCCGCGCCCAGCGCGCAGCCGTTGCGCTCCGATCGGGCGAGCATCTCCAGCGCATGGCGCTGTCCCGCCACCGCGGCTTCGCAGCCGGCATGGCCGGGCGTGCTGGGCAGCGGCCCCGCGGCCACCACGGTGCGCATCAGATAGGCGCGCTCGGCGTCGAAGGCGTCGGCCGCGGCCTTCAGCCAGACGCGCGCGCCCTCGCTCGCCGGGCGTGCCCGGGCCAGGTCTATGATGCCGTTCTGGGCACCGTGGAGGCTGGAGATGAGATGCACCGCATCGGCCAGGTCGCGCGCACCGTCGCGGCCCCGTGCGAAGATCGAACAGGCGATATAGGGATGGTTCTTGCCACCGTCCGCGCTCAACAACGCGCCGATGATCTCGGCCGCACGCGGACGTGCAGCCTCCTGCTGTAGTACATACGCCATACGCAACATGCTCCGAATACAACCGGATCAAAGTGCGGGCGACACAAACACCGCCACCCGCACGAATCGGGATAGCGCAGGTGCGGTAAATGCCGGGTTACGGATATGAAATTTATTTGGATTGCCGCGGGTTTCGCGCCCGGGCCCCGTCCCACGGAGGGTTAAAATCGAAAAACCATAATTCCCCGTTCACCTCTTAAGCGTTAAAGTGGCCGGCTTATGGCTCGATCCTCCTCCCGTTCGAACGACTGGGGTTTTCCCCGCTGGCGCGGCTATGGCAGCGAGCGCGGCGCGACCCAGGTGCGCATGTGCGACCGGGTCGGCTGCGACCAGCCCGGCGACTGCCCTGCCCCAAAGGCGCCGAACAGCCGCGAGCGCTGGTATTTCTGCGCGCGCCACGCCGAGGAATATAATCGCAACTGGGACTATTTCGCCGGCCTGTCGGCGGAAGAGGCCGCCGCGCGCGAGGCCAATGAAAAGCGCGATGCGTCGGGCTATGCCGAGCAGAGCCATTATGCGTGGGCGGGCCCCGGCGACGGCCGCTGGAGCCGCGACGAACAGCATGCCTTCGAGGCGCTCGAACTGGAGGTTGGTGCCAGTTTCGAGGAGGTGAAAACGGCGTGGCGGCGGCTCGCCAAGGCCAATCATCCCGACATCCGGCCTAACGATACGGAAGCGGCGGTTCGTTTCCAGACGGTGCAGGCCGCCTTCGAGGTGCTGCGGCGGGCGGAAGAGCGCCGCCCCCGCTAAATGGACCGCTGTGGTCCATATCACAGCTAATTTACAATTTTGTTTGTACCAGTTCCGGAACTTTGCTGAATTGCACGCATTTCTGCGGCGTTGAGCAACATGAACGGCGAGGAACGAACTTGCGGATTCTATGCGTTGACGATGACGGGCTGGTGCTGGCGGTGACCGCCGACCTGCTGCGTGAGCTGGACCATGAAGTGGTCGAGGCTATCGGGGGCCATCAGGCCGCCCGGCTGATCGACAGCCATGGTCCGTTCGACATGCTCGTTACCGACATCCACATGCCGGGGGGGCCTGGGGGTGAGGATCTGGCGGCCATCGCGCGCAACGCGCGTCCGGGCCTGCCGGTGATCTACTTCAGCGGAGTCTCGCCGGCGATCCCGACGGGGATCACGGATCCGGTGCTGCGCAAGCCGTGCAGCCTGGGCAGGCTCCAGCAGGCGATCGCTGCCGCGGCCTGACCGCGGCTCAGCCCTATCCACCCTGAAGAACCGAGAGGCTCGCGCGCTCGTTGAAGCGCAGCGCGCGCGGCTGGGCCGGGACATGCTCGATCCAGCGGCCCGCCTTGGCCATCTCGATGAAGGCCGGCGCCACATAGGCCTTGCGGCAGACCGCCGGCGTGTTGCCCAGCTGACGCGCGCATTCGTCGAGCAGGGTCTTCACCGAGGTACGCCGCCCGCGCGCCAGCATCTCGGCCGCCGAAGCGCAGGCGCGCCAGGTGCGGAAGGTCTTGGCGGTGCCGGTGCCCTCGGTCAGCTCGCAAATCCATTCGTTGATATCGGCGGCACGGACCCTGAGGCCCGATCGCATCGCGAACAGATCGCCGGGTCCCGCGCGCTTCAACTCGGCGAGCGCGGCGGCCAGCGCCGCGTCCTTGCCCGACAGCTCGGCGCGGATGCCATGCTTGCCGTAGAAGCAGAGCTGGATCTCGTCGCCGTTGATACGGGCATGGCGGTTGAGCAGCGTGGTGGCGCCGAAGCTGCCGCGCGCGGCGCTGTCGGTGGAACCCACCCGGATCGCGAAGCCGTCGAGCAGCCGCACCGCCGCGGCGCGGGCGCGCTCCCAGGGATCGTCGCTCTTCAGAGCGCGGCGGACGGCAGCGCGCAGATTCGGCAGATGTTTCGCGAACTCGGGCAGCGAGGCGAATTTCTCCTCGTCGCGGGCGATCCGCCAGGCGCTGTGATAGCGATATTGCTTGCGCCCCGCGGCATCGAGCCCGGTGGCCTGCACCGGCGCCGTGGGATCGGGGTTGATCCACACCTTCTTCCAGGCGGGCGGGATGCCCAGCGCCAGGATGCGCATCCGCTCCTCGACGTCGCGCACGGTCGAGCCGTCGGGATGGAGGAAGCGCCAGCCGCCGCCACGCCGAATCCGGCTGATGCCGGGGGCGGAGTCGATGGTGTCGAGCTGGTCGATCGGGCGGTGCTGCATGAAAGGCAGAACGCGGAAGCCTGTGGTTCGGGCGCAGCCACTGCTCCTTTTTCGTCACCCCAGCGAAGGCTGGGGTCCATGTCTGTCACGGCGAGCGGTGATCATGAGGCAGGCAGGTGGTCATCTACCTAAGTTCGCCAGGCAAGGCTGGCGTGGTCTCCCAGCAATGAAAGTCATCTCGGGTGATAACAGACATGGATTCCTGCCTTCGCAGGAATGACGGGAACGGGACTTTTTCCTTACTCCCCGCTCAGATCGTCGGGCAGGGGATCGCGGCCGGAGATGCGGCGGGCGAGCGCCTCGCCGTCGGCGAGGGACCAGCGGCCGGGAATCTCGATCACGCCGCTGGCATTGGCCTTGCGGATCAGTTCGGCGACCAGCGTCTTGCCGTCGAGCGCGACGATCATCGGCTTGCCGATCAGCGCACCGCTGATCCCTTCCAGCCGTTTCGCGCCGGCGGGGGTCAGGGTGATCATGACGCCGACCTTGCCGTTGATGTCGGGCAGCGCGCGCGCATCGAGCACCTCGCCGATGGCGAAGGGCTCGCCCCCGATCATGAGCTGGCCGGTCTCGAACGGCGTGGCGGGCGGCGGGGGCGCGGCGTTGCACGCCTGCATCGCCACCGGCGCGGCGAGGGCCAGTGCGAGGGCCGCGAGCCGGTTCAGAGGCCGGCGCATCATGCGTAGCGCTCCGCGGTGGAGCGGATCAGCGCGATCATGTTGGGAATCCCCTGGGTGCGGTTCGAGCTGAGCTGGTTCTTCAGGTCGAAGGGTTCGAGCGTCGCCGCGATGTCGGTGGCGGCGATCTCGGCGGCCGGGCGGTCCTGCACGGTCAGCAGCACCAGCGCGATGATCCCCTTGGTGATCGCGGCATTGCTGTCGGCCAGGAAGTGAAGCCGGCCATCGGGCAGTACGGTGGGATAGACCCACACCGCCGCCGAGCAGCCGCGCACCAGGGTCGCGTCGGTCTTGAGCGGGTCGGGCATCGGCTCCAGCGCCTTGCCCAGGTCGATCAGCAAGCGATAGCGGTCGTCGGCGTCGAGGAATTCATATTCGTCGAGGACATCGGAGATGGAGGCGGGCGCGGTCATGGCGCGAGCGCTAGAATATTTTCCCCGGTTCGTCACCCCGGCCCCGGCCCGGGGGCGACGCTTCGGGAATGGTTGCTCCTAGAGGTCCACCCCCGAGGCGATCGCCTCGAGCTTGCGGATGCGTTCCTTGAGGTCGGCCAGCTCGATGCGGGCGGCGGGCGAGGGGCCGGCGCTCGGCTCCTCGGGCAGGCGGCGGCGGTCGAGCTTCATCCGTTCGAGCTCGAGCCAGCCACGCCAGCCGGCGAGCGCGGTCCAGGCGATGACGCCGAGGCCGACGAGGCCGGCGCCGCTGATGGTCAGCCAGAAGGCGGGAGTGTTCATGGTCCGGTCCCTTCTCAGTCGCGGTTCCGCAGCGCCTCGATCTCGCGATCGAGCGTCAGGCCGCGGTCATTCTCGGTGGCGATCCGCTCGAGCACCGCGACCCGCTCCTTCAGCGCGCGCAGCTCCTCGCGGAGGCGGTCATTCTCGGCGTCGTTGCCGGGGCGGACATAGTCCTCGCCCTTGCCGCGGCGGACGACGCCCATCTTGGCTCGGCAGACGCTGGCGATCGCGGTGATCGCGACGATCAGCACCACCATCTCGAATGGATTCATCACATGTCTCCTTCCGGCGCCGTCCCCCGGCCGCCGTCAATGCGAAGATGTCAGTTCAGCGGCTTGTCGCGCAGCGTGTCGATCTCGTCGGCCAGGGTGTGCGAACGATCGGTGAGGATCCGTTCGAGCACCGCGACGCGCGCTTCGAGCCGTTCGGTCTTGGCCGCATATTGGGCGGCCTTCTCGGCGGTCTCGGACGAGATCGCCGCGATCTGCTTCTCCTTGAAGCGCAGCCAGTCGGTGATCACCCAGGCGAGGATCGCGAGGACCGGGATGCTGAGCGCGACGAAGGCGAAGATGTTGCCGACGTTCATGGCCTTGCCTTCCTTCAGTTCGCCGGGCTGCGTAGCGCATCGATCTCGCGATCGAGGCGGTAGGCGCCGTCGGTGACGATCCGCTCGACCGTGGCGAGCCGATCCTTGATTGCCGACAGTTCGGCGCGCAGCTGGGCATTCTCGCCCGACAGCAGCTTGATGCGCTCCGCCGTCTCGTCGGTGGTGCGCGGATAGACCGCTTTGCCCCAGCTGTTTTCCAGCGGATAGCCATGCTTGATGCGCAGCCAGGTGGTGAGCACCCAGCCGCCGATGCCGAGCACGCCCAGGATCACGGCGACAGGAGCAAAGGCTTCGAAAGGCAAAGTCATCGTTCAACCCCTAAACTTTGAGCCGATCATTATTTACACGGATGTCGGTCGCGTTTTTCGACGAACGACATGGCGGCTTCGATCAACGTCATGACGCCTGTCGAGTCGATCGGCGGGTCCCATTCGGGCGCCCGGCCTCAGCGGAGCGCGTCGATCTCGCGGGCCAGCGCCGAATTGTGGCTCGTCACATGCGCCTCGACGTCGGCGATCCGGCGGTCGATGTCGCGGAAACGGGCGCGGACGTCGCGGACCGAGGCGCCCGGGCGGGCCCGGACGGTCTGCCAGAACTTCTCGTCCTCGCGGCTGCCGTCGTAGAACTCGCCGGGCTTGTCGTCGGCCAGCCAGTTGATCACCAGATAGGCGACCAGCGCCCAGGGAAAGGTGACGAAGCCGAGGATCACCATGCCGACCCGGATCAGGGTCACGTCGACCCCGGTATAGTCGGCCAGGCCGGCGCAGACGCCGAGCCATTTGCGGTTGCGCTTGTCGAGGTAGAATTTGGTGCGGCGAGCGGACATTTCGAACTTCCTCCTCTTATCTGGGGCTGCCTGCGTCTGACCCGGGGTCAGTTATCGCGGCGCCACTCCTCCTCACGGCTGCGGTCGACCTGGGCGCGGGGGCGCCAGGTGGGATCCTGGCTGTCCAGGATCCGCTCCAGGGTGGCGAGCCGCTCGTCGAGCCGCCGGGCCACGGCGTGCATGTCGTCGAGAAGCTTCTCGTCCTCGGCCGTCAGGCCGCCATTCTTCTTCCACTGGGTGACATAGTGGAAGATCAGCCAGGGAAGCCCCAGGAACAGGATGCCGACGACGACGATCGGGACGAGAATATCTTCCATCGGTCAGGCCCCCTTGGTCTTGGCCTTGAGCGCGGCGAGCTCGGCATCGACCTTGTCGGACGAGCGCAGCTCGGCGATCTCCTCCTCCAGCGTCTTGGGCGCGGCGCCCATGCCAGCCGCTTCGGCGCGGCCCTCGGCATAGTCCACCCGGCGCTCGAGCAGCTCGAAGCGGGCGAAGGCGTCGTCGACCTTGGCGCCGGCATACATCTCGCGCATCTTCGCGCGGTTGTTGGCCGATTCCAGGCGGGTGACGATGCTGTTCTGGCGGGCGCGCGCCTCGCGCAGCTTGCCCTGCAGCTTGGCGATGTCGGTCTCCGAGCCCTTCAGCGACTCGTCGAGCAGCGCGATCTCTTCCTGCAGCTGCTCGGCCAGGTCGGCCGCCTTCTGCTTCTCGACCAGCGCCGCCTTGGCCAGGTCCTCGCGGTCCTTCGACAGCGCCAGCTCGGCCTTTTCCAGCCAGTTGGACTGGACGGTCTCCAGCTTGGTGATCTGGCGGCGCAGTTCCTTCTGGTCGGCGATGGTGCGGGCGGCCGAGGCGCGGACCTCGACGAGGGTCTCCTCCATCTCGAGGATGATCATCCGGATCATCTTCGCGGGGTCCTCCGCCTTGTCGAGCAGGTCGGTGACGTTGGCGGCGATGATGTCTCGGGTTCGGGAAAAAATCCCCATCATGTGGCTCCTTGCAAACGCGATACTGGTTCGTGGTCTATGCTTAGCATCAACCGTGCCAATTTGGATTTCCTCGGAAATCCGCCATTTTCCGGACGTTCGCTACGGCCTGGCACAAATGTCTCTTGCCAAGACTTGGGAGAATATACCAACTACTGGTTATGGAGCGCGACGCCCAGTTCATCGGCCAGTCTACCGCCTTTCTCGATTCGGTCGAGCGGGCAAGCCGCGCGGCTGCGCTGAACCGGCCGGTGCTCGTGATCGGCGAGCGCGGCACCGGCAAGGAACTGGTCGCCGAGCGCCTTCACCGCCTGTCGCAGCGCTGGGACGGCCCGCTCGTCACGATGAACTGCGCGGCGCTGCCCGAGACGCTGATCGAGGCCGAGCTGTTCGGCCATGAGGCGGGCGCCTTCACCGGCGCCACCAAGGCGCGGGTGGGCCGTTTCGAGGAGGCCGATGGCGGCACCCTGTTCCTCGACGAGCTGGCGACCCTGTCGACCGGCGCGCAGGAACGGCTGCTGCGCGCGGTGGAATATGGCGAGGTGACGCGGATCGGCTCGTCGCGTCCGGTGCGGGTCGACGTGCGGATCGTCGCCGCGACCAACGAGCATCTGCCCGAGCTGGTCGACAAGGGCCGCTTCCGTGCCGACCTGCTCGACCGGCTGAGCTTCGAGGTGATCACCCTGCCGCCGCTGCGCGCGCGCGAAGGCGACGTGCCGGTGCTGGCCGACCATTTCGGGCGGCGGATGGCGGCCGAGCTGGGCTGGCCCTATTGGCCGGGTTTCGGTGCCGCGGCGGCCGAGGCGCTGACGCGCTACAGCTGGCCCGGCAATGTCCGCGAGCTGCGCAACGTGGTCGAGCGCGCGATCTATCGTTGGGAGGATCCCGAGGCGCCGGTCGACGCGATCCAGTTCGATCCGTTCGAGAGCCCGTGGCGCCCGGCGGCCGTGCCGGCGGCGGCGGTCCCCGTCGTCGCGGGCGAGGCGGCTCCGGCGGCGGTATCGACTCCCGCCCAGGCGCCCGTGGCTCCGGCGCCGAGCTGCGACGATTTCCGCACCGCCGTGCTCGTCTATGAAAAGGCGCTGCTCGAGGATGCACTGCGCCGCTGCCGCTACAACCAGCGCACCACCGCGGTGGCGCTGAAGCTCAGCTACGACCAGCTTCGCCACGCGCTGCGCCGCCACGACCTGCTCGACGCTGGCCGGCAGGGATGAGCCTGGCCGAGCGCATCTTCCACAGCTTCGACCGCATCTACATCATCAACCTGCGCGACCGCGCCGATCGCCGTGCCGAGATGGCGGGCGAACTGACGCGGCTGGGGCTGAGTTTCGACCACCCCGGGGTACGGCTGTTCGAGGCGGTTCGCCCCGCAGAGGCGGGGCCGTTCCGCAGCATCGGCGCGCGGGGCGCCTTCCTCAGCCAGCTCGGCGTGCTGCGCGATGCGCGCGACAGCGGCTGCCATGCGATCCTGATGCTGGAGGATGATTGCGACTTCGTGGCGCGGATCGAGGAACGGCTGCCGCCGGTGCTCGACCTGCTCGACCAGCTCGGCTTCGACATCTTCTTCGGCGGCCATGCCATGCCCGAGGGCCCGGGGCGGGTCGATATGGCGGCGACCCCGCTCGCGCTCGCCGATCCGGCCTCGCCGCTGCTGCTCGCCCATTTCATGGGCTTCGGCCGCAGCGCGATCGAGGCGCTGGTCCCCTATCTGGAGGCGATGCTGGAGCGTCCGGCGGGCAGCCCCGAGGGCGGGCCGATGGACGTCGACGGCGCCTATAACTGGTTCCGCGCTCGCCGGCCCGACCTGTCGGCCTGGCTGGCGCTGCCGCAGCTCGGCCACCAGCGGCCATCGCGCACCGACATCTCCCCGCCGGGGCCGCTCGACCGGTTGCCGGGACCGTTGGCACGGATGGTGCGGTCGACGCGGCGAGCGGCGCAGCGCCGCCGCGTCTAGAGCGGCCGCTCTAGATTGTTATTTGCCGCGATTTCCGAGACGGCAGATGTTTCCATCTGCCTGGAAATCGCTCTAGCCGTCGCTCCGGCGGCGGCCGGAGCCGCCACGATTTTTGCGAATAGCGAGCGGCAAGAGCCTCTGGCGGCTCCGGCCTCCGCCGGAGCGACGTTGGTGAAAAGAAGCAAACCAAAGAAAAGGGCCGGAGGATCGCTCCTCCGGCCCCTTCGGTCGGTACCTATGTCCCGCGGATCAGCCGTGGTTGGCGGCGATCATCGCGTAGAGCATCGGGATCGAAAGCAGCGTGTTGGTGCGCGAGAAGATCATCGCGGTCTTGGCGGCCTTCGCCTTGGTGTCGGCGTCGGCTTCGACGATGCCCAGCGCCTTCTTCTGCGCCGGCCAGATGAACACCCAGACGTTGAACGCCATGATCAGCGCCAGCCACATGCCGATACCGATCAGGCGATGATATTCCTCGAAGGTCAGCGCATCGCCGAGATAGCCGGTCAGATGCGCGACGATCAGGCCCGTGAGGACGGTCAGAAGCGCGGCCCAGCGGAAGAAGAACAGCGCCTTGGGGGCGATATACTTGGTGACGCCCGGCTTCAGCTCGGCGGGGACCGACGGCATGGTCGGGATCTGCACGAAGTTGAAATAGTAGAGCAGGCCGATCCAGGTGATGCCGAAGAAGACGTGCAGCCAGCGGAAGATCTGGTTCGTGCCGATCGCCGGATCGACGAAGCCCCCCGTGCCGGCGATCAGAGCGATCGCGGCCACCAGGCCGACCAGCAGCACCAGATGTAGATTGCCGAAAAACTTGTCCATGGCTGTCCCCTGCAGTTGCGCCCGCTCCCTTGGCCATGCGGATCGCTTCTGTAACCATCTTAGGAATCCGTGGCGGATTTGTCACACATTATGATGCGGGAGCGATGCTTTCTGGCGCGGGAGCGATGCCCTGCCGCTGCACTGCGATAAAATCCGCGATTTTCTGCGGATCCGGGGTTGCATCCGAACGTTGAACCGCCATCTCGCGCATACCATTTTCCAACGGAGTTTTCGCCATGGCGTTCGCCCTTCCCCCGCTTCCCTTCGAGACTTCGGCGCTCGAGCCGATCCTGTCGGCGGAGAGCTTCGACTATCACCATGGCAAGCATCACAAGGCCTATGTCGACAAGCTCAACGGCATGCTCGCCGAGAAGGGCCTGGAGGGCCGCAGCCTCGTCGAGGTGATCAAGCTGGCGAAGGACCAGAATGACAAGGCGGTCTCGAACAATGCCGGCCAGATCTGGAACCACGACTTCTTCTGGCAGGGCCTCGCGCCGCAGGGCAGCACCAAGCCGTCGGCGAAGCTGAAGCAGCTGATCGAGGCGGGCTTCGGCGACCAGGAGAAGCTGGTCGAGGCGATGGTGAAGGAGGCCGTCGGCCATTTCGGCAGCGGCTGGGCGTGGCTGGTGCTCGCCGGTGACGCGCTCAAGGTCTTGTCGGTCCATGATGGCGAGACCCCGCTGGCGATCGAGGGCATCAAGCCGCTGTTCACCATCGATGTGTGGGAGCATGCCTATTATATCGACTATCGCAACGCGCGGCCGAAGTTCGCCGAGGAAGTGCTCGGCAAGGTCGTGAACTGGGACTTCGTCTCGGCGAATGTCGAAGAGGATGCGGTCGCCAAGGCCGACCAGGAGCCCGAGCTGGCCTAAGCTGGCTTCCCTCTCCCCATTGGGGAGAGGGATTGAGGGTGAGGGGCGCGAGGCGAATGCCGAGCGTCCCGCACTTTCGGCGAGGGTCGCGCTTGGTTCGAGCGTGCCGAGCGGCTGCTATGCAGCCGGCTTCGCGCTTTTGCCATGCCCCCGGCATGGCCGCGCACTGCGCCCCTCCCATCGCCTGCGGCGACGGGCCCCTCCCTCTCCCCTGAAGGGAGAGGGATTTTTTATGCCATCTCTATCTCTTCCAGAAAGCGGTCGAGCCGCTCGTGCAGGCGGCCGGCGCCTGCCATCAGCGATCGGGCGATGCCGATCATCTGGTCGGAGCCCTTGGCCGCGTCGCTCGCGGTCGCGCTCAGTTCGGCGGCTTCCCCACGGATATGCTCGTTGGCGCCGGCGGCGTCGCGGACATTGGCGCTGATCATCGCGCCCGCCGCGCGGTTGCGCACCACCGCCTCGTCGATCGACGAGGCCAGTCCCTCCAGCGCGGCGATCGCCGCCTCGATTCCGGCCTGGCCGGCGGCGACGTCGTCGACGCCGGCGCGCACGCCGCCGATCCGGGTGGCGATCAGCCGCGCCGAATCGCGGGTCTGTTGGGCCAGCGCCTTCACCTCGCTCGCGACCACGGCGAAGCCGCGCCCGGCCTCGCCGGCGCGGGCGGCCTCGATCGTCGCGTTGAGCGCGAGCAGGTTGATCCGTCGGGCGATGCCGTCGATCGATTCGACGACGGCACCGATCTCCTTGGTCGCCGTATCGAGCTGGCGCGCGCGGACGCTGCCCTGTTCGATCAGCTGGGCGACCCGGGTGGTGGAGCTGCGCGCTTCGGTGACTTCCTGGCCGAGATGTTCGAGCTCGCCGACCAGGGTGCGGCCCTGCTCGGCGATCGCGCCGATATTGTCGGCTGCCTGGGTCGCCGCGGTCATCATCGACAGGCCCATCGCGCCGGCATCGGTGGCGCGCTGGTTCATCGCCAGCGCGGCATCCTCCAGCGCGCTGGACGCGCCGCCGAGATCGCCCGACATCCGCGTCGCCGCGCCGCGCATCGCTTCGGAGGCGACGGCGATGCGCCGCAGCCGCTCGGCGCGCCCGGCCGCCAGCGCGGCCTCGCGGTCGGCCGCCATGCGCAGCAGGGTGCGCGCGCTGATCGTGCCCAGGAAGCGCCCCCGCTCGGTGACGATCAGCATCTCATGCCCGCCACCCTCCGAGATCAGCGCGAACATCGGCCCCAGCCCCACGCCGATCTCGGCGACGGGCGGGGTGGAAACGAAGCCGTGGATGCCGCGATAGAGGCTGGGATTGGCGAGCAGGGCATGGCCGTAGGGATTGAGCAGCAGGCGGCGAATGTCGCGCTCCAGCACGGCGCCCACCGGGCGGTCGTTCGAGTCGACGACGGGCAGCGCCTCCAGCGCCGATTCGGCGCGGAACAGCGCGATCACGTCGCGCAGACCGGTGTCGATCGAAATCGACCGCCCGATCAGCGCGGCGCGCAGCATGTCGGCCGAAGACCGGCCCGGCACTATCGCGATGTCGCGGCTCATTGATCTGCTCCCTTGGAGGCAGATGTAGATCGCGTTGGTAAACGAGGGGTAAGCCGGGCGTGACAGTTCGATGAAACTACCGTGAAATCCGGCTATTTTGCGCCATTTTCCGCGACGTCACCCTTGTGGCGGCAGGGCGGCGTCCTCGGCCTTCTCGGTGTTGAGGCCATGCTTCATCAGCATCGGCACATTGGCCAGCGCGAAGACCAGCGTGGCGGGCATCGCCCCCCACAGCTTGTAGCCCAGCCAGAAGTCCATGCTCGTCGAGCGCCACACCGCTTCGTTGGCGATCGCCATGGCGACGAAGAACAGTGCCCAGTTGCGGGTCAGCTTGGCCCAGCCGAGATCGGTGAGGCCCGGATAGGCATGGCCCAGCACCAGCTTGATCGTCGGCCGGCCGGTGACGATGCCGAAGCCCAGGATCGCGGCGACCAGCAGATAATAAGCGGTCGGCTTCATCTGGATATATTTGGGATCGTGGAGCCACAGGGTGAGCCCGCCGAAACCCAGCACCATCGCCCCCGAGAAGAGCAGCAGCGCCGAGATGTGGCGATAGAAGAGCCAGGAGGCGCCGATCGCCACCGTCGTCGCGCCCATGAACACCGCGGTCGAGAGCAGCACGTTCTTGGTGGTGAAATAGACGATCAGCCACACGACCAGCGGGCCGAAATCGATCGCCATCCGCGCCTTGGCGCCAGGCTCCCGGCGCTTCTTGTCCGCCTTGTCGGTCAACGCCGCGTCACTCCTCATTTCAGCCGCTCGACCCCGGCGATGGCGCGCGCCACCTCGGCCGGATCGAAGGGCCGCAGATCGTCCACGCCCTCGCCCAGCCCGATCGCGTGGACCGGCAGGCCATAGCGCTCGGCGGCCGCCACCAGCACGCCGCCGCGCGCGGTGCCGTCGAGCTTGGTCATGATCAGCCCGGTCACCCCGGCGGTCTCCTTGAAGATCTCGATCTGGCTGAGCGCGTTCTGCCCGGTGGTGGCGTCGAGCACGAGCAGCACGTCGTGCGGCGCCGCCGGGTTGAGCCGGCCCAGCACCCGGCGAATCTTCGCCAGCTCGTCCATCAGGCCAGTCTTGTTCTGCAGGCGACCGGCGGTGTCGACGATCAGCACGTCGATGCCCTTCTCGGTGCCCTGCTTGACCCCCTCGAACACCAGGCCGGCGGCGTCGCCGCCTTCCTTGCCGCTGATCAGCGGAACGCCGATCCGGTCGGCCCACACCTGGAGCTGGCCGATCGCGGCGGCGCGGAAGGTGTCGCCCGCCACCAGCATCACCGCATAGTCCTGCTCCTGCAGCCAGTGCGCGACCTTGGCGATGGTGGTGGTCTTGCCCGACCCGTTGACGCCGATGACGAGGATCACCTGCGGGCGCGGAAAGGCCTCGATCTCCAGCGGCTTGGCGACCGGGGCCAGCACCTTCTCGATCTCCTGCGCCACGATCTCGCGCAGCTGGCGCTCGTCGAGCCCCTTCTCGAACATCTCGCCCTGCAGCCGGGCGCGGATGCGGGCCGCGGTGGCGGGCCCCAGATCGGAGGCGATCAGCGCCTCCTCGATCTCGTCGAGGGTCGCCTTGTCGAGCGCGGCCTTGCCCCACAGCCCGGTCAGATTCTCGCCCAGCTTGTCGGAGGTCTTGCGGAATCCCCCGAACAGCTTCTCGTGCCAACGTCCTTCGCTCATGCCATCCTGCCTCGAAGCCCCTCGCCGTCGAGGCCGGTGATGATCGTATCGACGATGCGGCCCGGCGCCGGGGCATCGCCCTCGAAACGCACGGGCGCGAAATTGGGCGCGTGGCCGCTGCCGCCACGCTCGGCCAGCACGGACTGGCGGCTGCCGACCAGGGTCGCGAGCCAGCCCGACCGGCGCGCGGCGGCGCGCGCGCGCAGATCGGCGGCGCGGCGGCGGATGGTCTCGCGGTCGAGCTGCGGCATCCGCGCGGCCGGCGTGCCGTTGCGCGGCGAGAAGGGAAAGACATGGCCGAAGACGATGTCGCAATCGTCGATCAGCGCGGCGCTGTTAGCGGCCATCGCCTCGTCCTCGGTGGGGAAGCCGGCGATCAGGTCGGCGCCGATCGCGATCTCGGGCCGGGCGCTCTTCAGCCGCTCGACCATCGTCACCGCCTCGGCGCGGCTGTGGCGGCGCTTCATCCGCTTCAGGATCATGTCGTCGCCGGCCTGCAAGGACAGGTGCAGATGCGGCATGATCCGTGCTTCCTGGGTCAGCAGGGCGAATAGCCGGTCGTCGATCTCGACCGAATCGAGCGACGAGAGGCGCAGCCGCCGAAGCTCCGGCACATGCGCCAGGATGCGCTCGACCAGCTGGCCCAGCGAAGGGCTGCCCGGCAGATCGGGGCCATAGCTGGTCAGGTCGACGCCGGTCAGCACCACCTCGGCATGGCCATGGTCGACCAGCGCCTTGATCCGCTCGATCACCAGCCCGGCGGGGACCGAGCGGCTGTTGCCGCGGCCATAGGGGATCGCGCAGAAGGTGCAGCGATGGTCGCAGCCATTTTGCACCTCGACGAAGGCGCGGGCGTGGCCGGTGAAGGCGGCGGCCATGTGCGGCGCGGTCTCGCGCAGCGCCATGATGTCGGTGACGTGGATGTCGGCCTCCGGCGCGCGCTCGAAAACGAGCAGCTCGGGCCGGGCCTTTTCGGCATTGCCGATCACGCGCGCCACCTCGGGCATTGCCGCGAAGCCGGCGGGATCGAGCTGGGCTGCGCAGCCGGTGACGACGATGCGCGCCTCGGGCCGCCGCTTCGCCGCCTGGCGGATCGCCTTGCGCGCCTGCTTCACTGCCTCGTTGGTGACGGCGCAGCTGTTGACGATGATCAGGTCGTCAGCGCCCGCCGAAGCCTCGCGCATCGCCTCGCTCTCGGCGATGTTGAGCCGACAACCCAAAGTGATCAGCTCGGGGCCGCTCATCCGAATCGGCTCAGATCCGCTTCCGCCGTGAAGACATGGGTGGCGGGGCCAGTCATGGTGATCCGTTCGCCGGGCGCCCAGCCGATCGTCAGCGGGCCGCCGGGCAGGGTGACGGTGACCGGCGATTCGACCAGGCCGGCGCGGATCGCCGAGACCGCTGTGGCGCAGGCGCCGGTGCCGCAGGCGTCGGTCAGCCCCACACCGCGTTCCCAGACGCGCAGGCGGATATTCTTGCGGTCGTCGACCGTCGCGACGTTGACGTTCACCTTGGCGGGGAACAGCGGATCGGTCTCGATCAGCGGACCGAGCCGGTCCAGCTCCACGGCGTCGGTCTCGGGCACGAAGAAGATGACGTGCGGATTGCCGACATTGGCGGCCATCGGCGCTTCCAGCGCCTCCCAGCCGACCGGCATCGAGCGGGTGTCCATCGCATAAGCGAGCGGGATCGCATCCCAGTCGAAGCGCGGCTGTTCCAGTTCGACCGACACCTGGTCGCCCGCGCTGGTGCCGCCGAGCATGCCGCCCAGGGTTTCCAGGGTCGCGGTGCCGCCAAGCAGGCTGACCACGCAGCGGGTGGCGTTGCCGCAGGCCTCGACCTCGCTGCCGTCGGCGTTGAAGATGCGCATCCGCGCGTCGGCGCGGTCGGAGGATTCGAGCAGGATGAGCTGGTCGCAGCCCACACCGGTCTTGCGATCGGCGAGCGCACGGGCGCGCGCTTCGGTCATCTCGACCGGCGTCTCGCGCGCATCGATCACGACGAAGTCGTTGCCGAGACCGTGCATCTTGTGAAAGCGGACCTGCATGGGCGCGCGATCTAGGGATTTGCGGGGTGTAAGTCCATAAGGCGGCCAAAGATCCTCCCCACGGCTTCGCCGCAGGGAGGATCTTTTCAAGCCAGCTTCTTGAGCGCCTGGCGCATCGCCACGACCCCGCCGGCCACCGCGCTGGGGCTGGCGGCGGCGAGCAGGCCGCGTTCGGCGAGGAGGGCGCGAGTGGTGCGGGCGGGCGCGGCGCGGCCGAAATGCCAGCCCTGTGCGGTGGTGCAGCCCATGTCGATCAGCATCGCGGCGAGCTCGGCCGTCTCGACCCCTTCGGCCATCACGTCGAGGTCGAGGCTGCCGGCGAGCGAAACGATCGTGCGCACCAGGGCCGCGGCATCGGGGTCGCTCTGCATCCGCAGCACGAAGCTGCGATCGATCTTGATCCGGTCGAGCGGCACCGCGCGCAGATGGGTGAGGCTGGAATAGCCCGTGCCGAAATCGTCGAGCGCGACCCGGATGCCCTGATTCTTCAGGCTGGTGATGATCGATGCCGCCATGCCGGGGCTTTCGAGCAGCGCCGCTTCGGTGATCTCCACCTCGAGCCGATCGGCGGGGAAGCTGCGCTCGGTGAGCAGCTTGACGATCTTCTGCGCCAGCCAGCTGTCGCGCATCTGTGCCGGGGAGACGTTGACCGCGAGCACCAGGCCCGGATCCCAGTGGCGCGCCTCTTCGAGCGCGCTGCGCATCACCGACATCGACAATTCGCCGATCAGCCCCGATTCCTCGGCGACCGGGATGAAGGCGGCGGGCTCGATCAGGCCGAGCTCGGGATGGTCCCAACGGGCGAGCATCTCGAAGCCGATCAGCTTGCCGCTGGGCAGCTCGACCTGCGGCGCGAACCAGGGGACGATCTGGCCGGAGGGGATGCCGGCGCGCAGGCCCAGTTCGACCTGGTTCCGTATCTCCAGCTCGCGCTCCATGCTGGCGTCGAACCAGGCGCGGCGATGGCGGCCGCCGCGCTTCGCCTCGTAGAGGGCGATGTCGGAGCGGCGCATCAGCGTGTCGATCGTGCGGCAGCCGGGCTCGGTGCTGGCGATGCCCACCGAGGCGCCGACCCGCGCCTCGATCCCGCCGATCAGGAAGGGCTTGGCCATCCGTTCGAGGATCGCGTCGGCGACATACTCGACCGTCGCGGGATTGGCGGGATCGAAAGGGAAGGCGCAGGCGAACTCGTCGCCGCCGAGCCGGGCGGCGATCGCCTGGGCGGGCAGCGGCGCGGTGATCGCCTCCGACGCGGCGCGGAGCAGCTGGTCACCGGCGGGGTGGCCATGGACGTCGTTGATCGCCTTGAAATGGTCGAGGTCGATCATCAGCATCGCCACCGCCGCATCGTGGGGCAGGGCGCGGTCGATCAGCCGGGCGCCGGCTTCGGCGAGGGCGCGGCGGTTGAGCAGGCCGGTGAGCGGATCGCTGGTGGCGAGTTCGCTGGCGCGCTCCTCGGCATCGCGGCGCAGCGCCACTTCCAGCTTGAGGGCGCGATAGCGCCGCCAGCCGAGTAGCATCAGCGCGACGTTGAGCAGCAGGACCGAGACGGTCAGCTGGTCGGTGATCGAGATGTGGTGGAGGTCCTCGGCGAGGAGCGAGGCGGCCACGGTGAGCCCGGACGCGATGACCAGGGCCACCGCCGACAGCATGATCCCCGCGGCGAGCAGGTCGCGTCGATCGCGCGGCGGGCGCGCGGGCGTGCCCTCCTCGATCCTGTTGCGCTGCATTGCCATCTCCGGGGTCCTGTGAGCCCCGATTTTAGCGAGTCGCTGGTTTCCAACCTTTTAACGGCTGCTCAGAAACTGGGCATTTTTCGCGGATTTTCGGCGATCGGGGACAAGCCCTTGCCGTAGCGATATTTTATTCGTCCGCAGCCGGAGAGGGTGTCGGATTCCATGTCGTGCTTGCGTAAAAGGGTATGTAAGAATTTTACAAGAAAATCCATATAGGCAAAATCATATTTACAATATTACCTCTTTTTGAGGTGGTGACCGATGGCTTTCCGGGGCCTGGCGCCGTTATCCGCACCGCATCCACAGTTCATTTGGAAAGTAGTGCCATGACTTACCAGGACGAAATCGCGAAGGCCGAGCAGCTGATCCGCGCCAACGGCGCCCCCTGGGGTGGCATCGGCGCCGAGGCGGTTGCCCGCATGCGTCTCCAGAACCGTTTCCAGAGCGGTCTCGACATCGCCCGCTACACCGCGAAGATCATGCGCGAGGACATGGCGGCCTATGACGCCGACCCCGCCAACTACACCCAGTCGCTGGGCTGCTGGCACGGCTTCATCGGCCAGCAGAAGATGATCTCGATCAAGAAGCATTTCGGCACCACCAAGCGCCGTTACCTCTATCTGTCGGGCTGGATGGTCGCCGCGCTGCGCTCGGACTTCGGGCCGCTGCCCGATCAGTCGATGCACGAGAAGACCAGCGTCCCCGCGCTGATCGGCGAGCTCTACACCTTCCTGCGCCAGGCCGACGCCCGCGAGCTGGGTGGCATGTTCCGCGAGCTCGACAAGGCGCGCGAGGCCGGCAACCAGATGGAGGAGCAGCGTCTGATCCAGGCGATCGACAACCATCAGACCCATGTGGTGCCGATCATCGCCGACATCGACGCCGGCTTCGGCAATGCCGAGGCGACCTATCTGCTCGCCAAGAAGATGATCGAGGCCGGCGCCTGCGCGCTGCAGATCGAGAATCAGGTGTCCGACGAGAAGCAGTGCGGCCACCAGGACGGCAAGGTGACCGTGCCGCACGAGGACTTCGTCGCGAAGATCCGTGCGTGCCGCTATGCCTTCCTCGAACTGGGCATCACCGACGGCATCATCGTCGCCCGCACCGACTCGCTCGGCGCAGGCCTGACCAAGCAGATCGCCTTCTCGGCCGAGCCGGGCGACATCGGCGACCAGTATAACAGCTTCCTCGACTGCGAGGAGATCACCGACACGTCGACGATCAACGGCGATGTTGTGATCAACCGCGGCGGCAAGCTGATGCGCCCGAAGCGTCTGCGCTCGAACCTGTTCCAGTTCCGCGCCGGCACTGGTGCCGAGCGCTGCGTGCTCGACGGCATCAACTCGCTGCAGAACGGCGCCGACCTGCTTTGGATCGAGACCGAGAAGCCGCATATCGAGCAGATCGCGGGCATGGTCGACGGCATCCGCAAGGTGATCCCGAACGCCAAGCTCGTCTACAACAACTCGCCGTCGTTCAACTGGACGCTGAACTTCCGTCAGCAGGTGTTCGACGCCTGGGCCGAAGCGGGCAAGGACGTGTCGGCGTTCGACCGCGCCAAGCTGATGAGCGTCGACTATGACGGCACCGAGCTGGCGGCCGAGGCCGACGAGAAGATCCGCACCTTCCAGCGCGACGCGGCGAAGCGGGCGGGCATCTTCCATCACCTGATCACCCTGCCGACTTATCACACCGCGGCGCTGTCGACCGACAACCTCGCCAAGGAATATTTCGGCGAGGCGGGCATGCTCGGCTACGTCCTCAACGTGCAGCGCCAGGAGATCCGCCAGGGCATCGCCTGCGTGCGGCACCAGAACATGGCCGGCTCCGACATCGGCGACGACCATAAGGACTATTTCGCCGGCGAGGCGGCCCTCAAGGCTGGCGGCGCCCACAACACGATGAACCAGTTCGCGGCGTGATTGTAGAAAGGTCCGGGCTCGGCCCGGACCTTTCGCCCTCAAGCGCCGGGCGCGAGCCATCCGGCTCGCTTGGCTAGCCTCGCATAAGCTCGGGCGGCCGCCACGGCTCGCGTTGCGAGCCGATCTCTGCCTACGGACTGCCCCCGGCAGTCCGCGGACCGGCTTCGATCCTTGCGGGACACTGGCGTGTCCCGACGTACTTCTCTGGGGAGAGGATAGGGAGGGCCCGGGGCGACACACCCGGGCCCTCTTCGTTTGATATACGGGAGAGGTTTGGGCGCTTCTCTCGCTGTTGCGTCACCCCAGCGGAGGCTGGGGTCCATGTCTCTCTTCACCCGCGATGGCATCTGAGAATGCCACAGACATGGATGCCAGCCTTCGCTGGCATGACGGTGGAGAGGGCGCGCCCTGAAATCTTGCCTTTTCGAGGCTTTGGGCGTAGAGGCACCCCCGTCTTACAGACAAAACAGCATTGGAAGCGCCTACGGGCGCACGCTGGCCGGCGAGGTTTCGCCCGCCGGCGTGCTTTGCGTTTTGGGTCTGAAAGTCATGGTTTTCGGCGCTTCGGCGCGGCTGGAGTGAACGCATGTTCGAGAGTCTGAGCGAAAGGCTGGGAGGGGTCTTCGACCGCCTGCGCGGCCGTGGCGCGCTTTCCGAATCGGACGTGCGCGAGGCGATGCGCGAAGTCCGCATCGCGCTGCTCGAAGCCGATGTCGCGCTGCCCGTGGTCCGGGATTTCGTCGAGAAGATCACTGAGCAGGCGGTGGGGCACAATGTCCTGCGCTCGGTCACCCCGGGCCAGCAGGTCGTCAAGATCGTCCATGACGCGCTGGTCGAGACGCTGGGGTCGGAAGCTTCGGACCTGCTGGTCGACGTCACCCCGCCCGCGGTGGTGATGATGGTCGGCCTCCAGGGCTCGGGCAAGACGACCAGCACCGCCAAGATCGCCAAGCGGCTGACCGAGAAGGGCCGCAAGAAGGTCCTGATGGCGTCGCTCGACGTCAACCGTCCGGCCGCGCAGGAGCAGCTGGCGACCCTGGGCACCCAGGCCTCGGTCGCGACCCTGCCGATCGTCGCCGGCCAGCAGCCGGTCGACATCGCCCGGCGCGCGCTGCAGGCGGCGAAGCTCCAGGGCTTCGATGTGCTGATGCTCGACACCGCCGGCCGACTCCATGTCGACCAGGCGCTGATGGACGAGATGAAGGCGGTTGCCGAGGTCTCCGACCCGGAAGAAATCCTGCTCGTCGTCGACTCGCTGACCGGCCAGGACGCCGTCAACGTCGCCAAGAACTTCTCGGAGCAGGTCGCGCTGACCGGCGTGGTGCTGACCCGGATGGACGGCGACGCGCGTGGCGGTGCGGCCCTCTCGATGCGCGCCGTCACCGGCAAGCCGATCAAGTTCGTCGGCACCGGCGAGAAGCTGGACGGGATCGAGCTGTTCCAGCCGCAGCGCGTGGCCGGCCGTATCCTGGGCATGGGCGACGTCGTCAGCCTCGTCGAGCGGGCCGCCGAGACGATCAAGGTCGAGGAGGCCGAGGCGCTCGCCGCGCGGATGGCCAAGGGCCTGTTCGACCTCAACGACCTGCGCAACCAGCTCAACCAGATGAAGCGGATGGGCGGCCTGTCGGGCCTCGCCTCGATGCTGCCCGGGATCAAGCAGGTGAAGCAGGCGATGGCCTCGGGCGCCGCCGACGACAAGGTGCTGGTGCGCATGGACGCGATCATCGGATCGATGACGCCGAAGGAGCGCGGCAAGCCCGAGCTGATCAACGCCAAGCGCAAGATCCGCATCGCCAAGGGTTCCGGCACCACCGTGCAGGACGTCAACAAGCTCCTGAAGATGCATCAGGAAATGTCGACGGTGATGAAGAAGATGAAGAAGATGGGCGGCCTCAAGGGCCTGGCCGGGCTGCTTGGCGGCGGTGGCGGGGGCCTTGGCGGGATGCTGGGCGGGCTGTCTCTTATACACATCTCCGAGCCCACGAGACTACGCTGCATCTC
>CAUTRN010000066.1:0-26857 GCA_963540925.1 uncultured Sphingomonadaceae bacterium | reverse complement strand
AGATGCAGCGTAGTCTCGTGGGCTCGGAGATGTGTATAAGAGACAGGAAGGGGGCGGCGGCGGCGAAGGGGGCGGCGGAGGTGGTGGCGGAGGTGGCGGCGGCGGGTTCAGCACGCTGCGCAGGAACCAGCTGTCGGGCGCGGCGCCGTTCACGCCACCCCGGTAGAGCCGATATTCATAGGGTCCGGCGACCACGGCATTGCCGAGCGCAAAACTGCCCGCCACGGTGGTGGCGCCGTTCTGCGCATCGATCACCAATATGCCGTTGTCGAGCGTGAGCGCCCCCGCCCCGCCCGCCGAAGCGACCAGCAGCGAACTGCTCCCGCCGCCCGTGCCGCCGTCGATCACCAGCCGGTCGGACGGCGAAGGATCGTCCTCCAGGAAGGTGTTGATCGCGAGCACCCCGTCGTCACCGACATAGTTGACCACGGTCAGCGTCTTGTAGCTCGCGAGCAGGGTCGGGTCCCCGGTCGGCGCCGAATAGACGATGCGGCTCTGTCGGTTGAGCAGGTTGGTGAGGTTCGAGCTGCCGGTCATGTCCCAGCGGGTGCCCTGGTCGAGCGTCACATCCGACGTGCTGCCCGCCAGGGTGATCGCCGAGCCGGTGAGGCGCGCATTGGACGCGGTGATGGTGGCCGCGCCGGCGGTGGCGCCAAGCGGCGGCCCCATCACCGGTGGCGGGGGTGGCGAGATGCTGCCGTCGGGCAACGGGTCGCCGAGCGGATCGCTGTTGTGGGTGAGCAGCGGACTGTCGGCGAGCAGCGGGAAATCGGCGCTGGTCCCGACCAGCAGCCATTGCGCATTACCCGCCGGCAGGCCCGTCGTACCGATCGGCGCGCCCACTGTCGTACCCGTCAGCACGATGGTGGCGGCCCCGGCGACGCCGATCGTCGGCCCGTCGGCATTGACCAGGCGGCTGTCGGTGAAGGTCGCCTCCGACGCCGGCCCGATGTCGCCGAGCGCGTAGAGCGCGGCGGCGGCCGTGCCGGTGATGCCGATCTCGCTGTCGGTCGCGCGCAGCTGGGCGCCATTCTGGACGACGATGCCGTGCGAACCGACGCCGCTGGTGGCGATGCTGACGTCGTCGAGGGTCACCGAGGTCGGCTCGTCGCGCGGGTCGGTGACGACCGCGGTGTTGAAATAGCGCGCCAATATGCCGGGCGCGCGATCGCCGCTCGTCGCGATCGGCGTGCCGCTGATCCGGGCGGTCGCCCCCGCCAGCGCGCGCAAGCCCGCCGCGAGATCGCCGGTCGTCGTCAGCGAGCCGCCGGTCAAGTCCATCACTGCGGTCGCCTGCAGATAGGTGCGGTTCACATAGGCGGCATGGGCGCTCTCGCCCGAGGTCGCGACGACCACGTCGGTGCCGGTCAGCTCAACCAGGAACTGGGTGCCGGCCTGGTCGATCCCGGCATAGAGGCCGATGCCGAGCGAGCCGCTGGTCGTCACCGCATTGCCGCTGAGAGTGACGATGCCGCCATCGTCGGCGACGACCCCGAACGCCTCGGCCCCCGAGGTCGTCACCGAGGTACCGGTCGAGACGATCCGGCCGCCGGGATTGTCGGCGGCCATGCCCTCGGCGCGCCGCGCGCTCACCGTTCCCGGATTCTGGGGGGCACCGCTGGTGACGATCGAGCCGCCATTCAGGGTGAGAAGGCTTTTGCCGTTCGAATAGGCGCCATAGGAACTGCCCTCGCCCGTCGTTACGATCGCGACATCGGTGCCGGTGAAGGTCGCGTTGCCGATGATGATCGCCTTGCTGTTGACCCCGGCGGTCGAAATCGATCCCCCCGTCATCGTCGCCGTCGATCCGGCCAGCAGGCGGATGCCGTGGACGCTGGTCGTGCTGCTGTTGTCGATGGCGGTGTCGGCAAGGGTCAGCGTCGCATTCGAGGCATCGATCGCGCTGTTGTTGGCCGCCGTCACCCGGCTGTCGGCCAGGTTCACCGAGCCTCCGGTCAACAGGATGCCGGGGCCACGGCTGCCGAAGGACTGGATCAGGGTGTCGGAGATCGTCGCCGATCCCGAGCCTTCGATCGTCAGCCCCGGCGCCTGGTTGCTGCCCGCCACCGTACCGCCGCTGATCAGCCCCCCCGTGCCGCTCATCATGAGGCTGCCGCCGCCCGAGATGCGGACGCCCGCCGCGGCATTGACGGCGTTGCCCGCGCCCTGCGCGGTGAGCCGGCTGCCGCCGGTGAGGGTGACGCTGGCGCCATCGTCGATCCGCACCGCATTGCCGATCGTCGCGTTGCTGTCGGTGGTGACGATGACGGCGTCGCCGGTGACGCTGCTGCCCGCCCCCGTCGCGAAGAGGCCGTGGCTGCCGACCGCGCCGGCGCCGGATGTACCCGCGCCCGATGTCGCGATCGTCGTGCCGGTGTCGAGCGTGATCGTGCCGCCAGCGCTGGCCAACGCACCGAAAGTGCCGCCGCCGCGCGTGGTGACCGTTCCGCCGAAGTCGAGGCTGCTGCCCGCGCCGGTGGCGACGAGCGCGCGGTTATTGGCACCACCACCGCCCCGGATCTCGACGGTACCGGTGACGTCGATCGTCCCGCCGGCCTCGGCGACCAGGCCGGTCAGATTGGGCGTGTTCAGCGTGGTGGTGGCGGGCCCGATCTGCAGGGTCAGGTTCGTGCCGGTCACACCGCTGCCGACGCCATTGGCGCGGATACCGGTCTGTCCGGTACTGGTCGCCACTGTCGTCGCGGTCGTCCGGATGGCGCTATCGGCCAGGTCGATCGTCCCCGCCGTTTCCGCAAGCGCGCCGGTGGTCGTCGCCGCGCCGAGATTGATCGTAAGGGTGGTGCCGTCGATCCGGCCGCTCGTCAGGGCATGAAGGCCGTTGGACGAGGCCGGGGTGACGACGAGGGTCTGGCCGCTGACCGTCTCGACGCTGCCGTCTCCCTCCGCCCGAACGATATCGACGGCCGGCGCATCCGTTGGCCAAGCCGCATAGCCCCCGGCAAAGGCCAGGATCGACGCGGTGCGGAAAAGGCGTCCTTTGCCAAGGCCGCGATGCATGACGGTCTCCCTGGAAGCGCTGGCAAGCCTCCTTCCAGTTCAACCGAAGAAACATCCGTTCAAACCCTCAAGGGTGGTGGTGCATATCCATGACAGCACCCTGCAGGGTGTCGGTGGCGGACTCGCCAATCACGCCTCCGAATGACCGGGGCGATCGGCTGGATCCCCGTCATGAGCTTGGAGATGACGGCTTCATGGCCGTTCCTTGCCATCGCTATCGAGGGCCGCATTCCTTCGACTTGCTTCCCTGCTGGAAGCAAGCCGTCAGTCCCGTGCTCCGCGACACTCGGGAGCGGGATCTTGGCTCGATCAGCCCAGCACACCCTTGGCCAGAAGGACTCCACCGACCGCAAGCAGCATGATTGTCACCAGCCGGTAGAGACGTTCGACGGGCAACCGGCGCATCAGCCATACGCCGCCCCAGCTGCTGAGGACCGCGACGGGCGCCATGACCGCCGAGACCATCAGGTCGGCCGTCCGCAGCTGGCCCAGCGCCAGGAAGGCGGGGAGCTTCACCACATCCAGGGTCGCGAAGAAGATCGCGGCGGTGCCCAAATAGGTCGCGCTCGGCAGGCGACGGCGCAGCATGTAGATCTGGAAGGGCGGCGCCCCGGCATGCGCGACCTGGCTGGTGAAGCCCGAGGCGAGCCCGGTCAGCAGCGCCACGCCGCCGTGATCCCGCCGGCCCTCCTCGGCGACCTTGGGGCGGGCCAGCCGGACCAGCGCGAAGCACAAGGCGATGCCGCCCACTGCCGCTTCGACCGCATTGGCCGGGGTCGATGCCGCGAGCAGATAGCCCAGCCCCACGCCGGCGATCCCGCCGGGGATCAGCCGCTTGAGGCTCGCCCCATCCCAGCTGCGCCGGAAGGCCGCGACGGTGACGACATCCTGCACCAGCAGGACCGGCAGCAGGATCGCCCCCGCCTGCAGCGGCGGCATCGCCAGGCTCATCAGCGGCATCGCGAGCAGCCCCGCCCCCGCCAGCCCGCCCTTGGCGAGGCCGAGCAGGACGACGGCCACCACCGTCGCCAGATAGAACCACGGATCGGTCGGCATCGTCAGAGGCCGAGCCGACCGCCACCATCGAGGACGAGATTGGTGCCGGCGACGAAGCCGCCCTCGGGCGAGAGCAGGAAGGCCACCGCCGAGGCGACATCCCCCACCGTGCCGGGCCGGCCGATATGGGTGGCACCCGAGGCGCCGACCGCCTTCATCGCATCGAGGCGGGGCGACTGGATCGGCCCCGGCGAGATGCTGTTGATGCGGATGCCCTCACGCCCCAGCCGCGCCGACAGCCCCTGCACCAGGAAATTGAGCGCGGCATTGGCCGCCCCGCCCGGCAGATGGGTGAGCAACGGGGGAACACCCCGGCCAGTGCCCGCGATCAGGATGATGTCGCCGCCGCCCCGCTCGATCATTCCCGGCGCCACCGCACGGACAGCGCGCAGCGAACCGGTGAGCTTGGTGTCGAGCACCGTCGTCCAGGCGCTGTCGTCCAGCTCCAGGAAATCGCCGAAGATCGGCACGGTGATGCTGACGACCAGCGCGTCTATGCCGCCCAGCCGCTCGCGCGCCACCGCTTCGCCCGCGACCACCGAAGCCGCATCGCGCACGTCGACCCGAGGATCGCCGCTCGACCGCGACGAGCGCACCACCCGCGCGCCGACGCCGTCCAGATGATCGCTCACCCCCGCGCCGATCGCGCCGCCGGCGCCGATCACCCAGACGCCGCGCCCTGCCAAAGCTGCCGTCATGATCAGGACAGGTTGAGGTTATAGGGCTCGTGCAGCTCGGCCTGGCCGACGATCTGCGCGCCGACATGGTGGCGACGGTGGAGCAGGTGGACCTGCGCGTCGCGCATCAGCCGCTGATAGGGATAGTCGCGGAACAGCGCGGTGCTGCCCGCGGCCTGGTTGCCCAGCCGGATCATCACGTCGAGCGCGTCGACCGCGAGGAACTTCGCCTCGTTGCTGAGCAGCAGGCCGCGATGCATGTCGGTCTGCGAAATCCGGAGCGCGTTGCGATGGGCGAGCCGCGCGCCGCCGATCCGCGCCTTGAGCTCGCCGACCGAGGCCTGGAACACCGCGTTGGTGCGGGTCGATCGCTCGCGCAGATAGGGCACCAGCCAGTCATACATGCCCAGCAAGGTGCCGAGATAATTGGCGGTGAAGCCCAGGTTGATCTTGGCCAGCCAGAGATCGTCGAAGAAGGCGCCGGGCGGACCCAGCACATGCTCGTCGGGAACGATGATATCGTCGAAATAGAGCATCGGGCTGACGCAGGCGCGCATGCCCACCGGGTTCCACACGCTGGCATCGATGCGCAGGCCCGGCGTGTCGCGGTGGATCATCAGCATCAGGTTGTTGTCGATCGACGGCTCGCGCACCACCACCATCATCCATTCGGCGTCGGTGGCGTTGCTCGCATAATGTTTGCGGCCCGAGACGCGATAGCCGCCCGGAACCTTGGTCGCGATCGTGCCCTGGCGGCCGCCGCCCGGCTCCGCGCCCGCCCCGGCGAACAGCGCGCCGCGCGCGTTCAGCGCGGCGGTGTACACCTTCATCTGCTCCTGGCTGGCATAGGCGCTGAGCAGGCGGCAGGTGTTGGCGTTGATCTGGTAGCAATGGGCGGTGGCCGGGCTGACCCGCGCGATCGCCTCGATCACCAGATACATGGCCAGCGGATCGGTGCCGCCGATGCCATGACCCTTGCCACCGAACTTTTCATCCAGCGTCAGGGTCAGGAAGCCTTCGCGCCACAGCGCATCGATGTCGTCGCGCGGGAAGGCGGCTTCGGCGTCATAGCGGTCGGCATTGGCGCGGATCACGTCGATCGCGATGCCCGAGGCGCGCTCGGCCAGCTCCTGCTGATCCGGGGTCAGCCCATCCTCGCCGGTCCAATAGGGTTCCGAGCGGAAGGGCGCCGGCCCTTCGAAAGCGGCGGCAAGACGGGAGATCGGGGCAGTGGCCATGGATAACTTTCCGACGTGATAGATTTTGCCGATCCCTATACCCTATCATTCCGATAGGCAATAAAGCTAATAAGCCATGCAAATGGTTTGACGACATCGCCGAGGTAGGGACTTGAACGCAGAGACAGGGGTCATCCAGCCGGATCGGCCGGCGGGGCATTTCCGGCCCCGACCCGCAGGGAAAGGCATCTCTCCCGCCTATTGGATCGGCTTCGGCCTGTTCCTGCTGGCGATGGTGGGGCCGTTCCTCATCATCCTGACGAACAGCTTCGTCCTGTCAGATGCGCAGGGCGACGGCGTGCATTTCGGCCTGGCCGGATGGCGCGAGGCGCTGGCCCAGTCGGGCATCCTCTCGGCGATCCGCAACACTATCGAACTGGCGCTGATCGCCCAGGTGCTGGCGCTGCCGGTGGGCGTGATCGTCGCCTGGCTGATCGGGCGCACCGACCTGCCCGGCCGGCGCGGCTTCGAATTCCTGTTCTGGATCTCCTTCTTCCTGCCGCCGCTGGCGGTGATCCAGGGCTGGATCCTGCTGCTCGACGCGCAGAGCGGCGTGCTCAACAACCTGTTCGAAAATCTGATCGGGGTGCGCCCCTTCGACCTCTACAGCTTCGGCGGCATCGTCTTCGGCCATCTCGTCACCACCACGGTGTCGGCCAAGATCATGATGCTGACCCCGGCCTTCCAGAACATGGACAGCCGCTATGAGGAGGCCGCCTATATCGCCGGCGACGGGCCGCTGCGGACCCTGGCCCGCGTCACCCTGCCGCTGATCGCGCCGGCCTTCATCGTCACCCTGCTGGTGGGCGTGATCCGCGCGCTCGAATCCTTCGAGATCGAGCTGCTGCTCGGCGCCCCCCACAATATCCAGGTCTACAGCACCAAGATCTACCAGCTCGTCCGCCAGGACGAGCCCGACTATGCCTCGGCCAACGTCCTGGGCGTCATCATCATCACCGTGCTGGTGATCCTCGCCGCCGCCGCCAGCCGGCTGGAGCGGCGCCAGCACGACGCCACCATCTCCAGCCACAGCAAGAGCAACCGCCTGCCGCTCGGCCGCTGGCGCTGGCCCGCCGCGATCCTCGTCGGCCTGCTCGCCGCACTGCTGACCGCGGTGCCGCTGGTGCTGCTGCTCACCGGCAGCGTGATGACCTTGTTCGGCTTCTTCACGATCGACGGCGCCTGGACCTTCTCGCACTGGGGCGCGGTGTTCGGCGATCCGGTGTTCACCGCCTCGCTGTGGAACACGCTGCGCCTGTCGGCGACCAGCGCCCTCCTCACCGCGGTGCTGAGCTTCGCCGTCGCCTATGCGATCCTGCGCGGGCCACGGCTGGGATCGGCGATCATGACCGCGGCCTCCTGGCTGCCCTTCACCATGCCGGGCGTGCTCTTCTCGCTGGCGCTGTTCTGGGCGGTGATCCAGATCAACAGCCTGATGCCGATCTATGGTTCCACCCTGGTGCTGGCGCTGGCGATCTCGCTCGCCTCGGTCACGGTCGGCACCCAGATGGTGCGCGCCAACCTGCAGCAGATCAGCCGCGACCTGGAGGAGGCCGCGTGGATCGGCGGCGCCAGCCGGTGGCGCACCCTGTGGTCGATCGTGCTGCCGCTCGCCTCGCGCTCGCTGGCGGTGGTCGCGGTGATGGCGTTCGTCGCCGCCGCGCGCAACATCGGCCATCTCTCGCTGCTGGTCGCGTCGAACAACCGGCCGCTCGCTATCCTCCAGCTCGAATATCTCCAGGAGGGCCGCTACGAGGCCGCCGCCGTCGTGGGCGTCCTGGTGGTCGGGCTGGCCATCATCGCTGCGATCCTCGCGCGCCGGCTCGGCCGCGGCTTCGCCAATCGCATGCCTCACTGACGGAGCGCCCGATGCTCGAAATCACCCATCTCGAAAAATCCTTCGGCGCGACCAAGGTCCTGTCGGACGTCTCGCTCGACGTCGCGCGCGGCGAACTGTTCACCCTGCTCGGCGCCAGCGGCTGCGGGAAGACCACCCTGCTCCGTATCATCGCTGGCCTCGAACGCCCCGATGCCGGGCGCATCACCTTCGACGGCGCCCCCTGGGTCGACGATCACGGCGCCTTCGTCACCCCGCAGCGTCGCGGGATCGGGCTGGTGTTCCAGAGCTATGCGATCTGGCCGCACCTGTCGGTGTTCGATCAGGTCGCCTATCCGCTGCGCTCGCGCGTCACGGCCCGGGCCGAGATCCGCCCGAGAGTGCTGGCCGCGCTGGAGGCTGTGGGCATGGCCGCCTTCGCCGAGCGTTCGGCGCAGCAGCTCAGCGGCGGCCAGCAGCAGCGGGTCGCCATGGCGCGCGCGCTGGTCGCCGAGCCCGCGCTGCTGCTGCTCGACGAGCCCTTCAGCAATCTCGACGTCGCGCTGCGCGACCAGCTTCGCCTTGAGCTGCGCCAGATCCAGAAGCGACTGGGGATCACGATCGTCCTCGTCACCCACGACCAGGCTGACGCCTTCGCCCTGTCCGACCGGATCGCGGTGATGCGCCATGGCGTGGTCGAACAGGTCGGCACCCCCGAGGACATCTACCAGCGGCCCGCCACCGCCTTTGTGCGCGGTTTCGTCGGGCGCTCCTCGCGCCTGTCGGGCACCTGGTCGGGTGCCAACGCCGTCGCGATCGGCGCGGACACGCCGCTCCCCGTGGCGGGCGACAACAGCGCGGCCCTCGCCCATGGCGCGCCGGTGGCGCTGCTGGTCCGCCCGCAGGACGTCCAGCTCGTCGAACGCCACACCCCGCTCAACGGTGCGCCGGTGCTGCCCGGCCGCATCGTCGACCGGCTGTTCGTCGGCGATCGCTATGAATGCCTGATCGAGCTGGAAGGCGGCCAGTCGCTGGTCGTCTATCAGGAGATCGGCGCCTCGGCCCCCGCCGACATCGCGGTGCGCTTCGATCGCCTGCCCGAGGTCTATCCGGCATGACCATCGACCTTTCGCGTCGCGATTTCGGGCGGTTCGCGCTCGGCGGGGTCGCCGCCGGCCTGCTCGGATCGAGCAGCGCCGCGGATACCGCCGCCTGGGACGACCTTGTCCGCGCCGCCGAGCGCGAGGGCAAGCTCGCCCTGCTCGGCCCGACGATCGAGCCTTACCGCGTCTCGCTGATGCAGTTCCAGAAGGCCTATCCGAAGATCGAGCTGGAATATAACGGCTCCTCGGCCAGCGATTTCCAGTCGCGCATCCGCACCGAGCGGCGGGCGGGCCTATTCCTGTGGGACGTGATCGTCACCGGGGTGAGCGGCGCGGTCTTCACCCGGCAGTTGAAGTCGGGCTGGTTCGATCCGCTGCGCCCGCTGATCGTACGGCCCGACATATTGGACGACCGCCGCTGGCTGGGCGGCTTCGCCTCGGGCTTCGTCGATACCCGGCAGCAATATCTCTATGCCTTCCAGGCGGGCTATCAGCGCAATATTTATATCGACCGCTCGGCGATCCCGCTGTCGCAGCTCCACAGCCTCTCCGGGCTGCTCGATCCGCGCTGGCGCGGCAAGATCGCGATGTTCGATCCCCGGGTGCGCGGCGGCGGCCACACCATTACCCTGCTGATCGCGGTGCTCGGCGAGGATGCCGCGCGCCGTTTCCTGGTGCAGCAGAAGCCGGTGTTCACCACCGTCCAGCGCCAGATCACCGAATGGGCGATGCGCGGCGCCTATCCGATCACATCGGGGATGAGCCCGTCCGAACATGCGCTGTGGCAGGCGCGCGGGCTCGGCCGATCGGTGGAGCCGCTGGTGCTGCCGCCGCAGCAATCGCCCTGGACCCCCGGCAATGGCGTGCTGGGGCTGCTCAACGGCGCACCCCACCCCAACGCCGCCAAGCTGTTCGTCAACTGGCTGCTGTCACGCGAGGCGCAGGTCGACTGGGCGAAGCGCGGCCGGGTCAATTCGCGCCGGCTCGACGTGCCGGTCGGCCTGCCCGCCAGCCACATGACCGCCGATGCCTTCGACAAGGGCATCAGTTTCAACCGCGAGGAGATGGCGAAGCTGGCCCAGCGCGCCGAGACCCTCGCCCGTGAGGTATTGGGCTGATGGCCGACCGTCCCGTCCTGACCGCGGCGCTCGCCGCCTTCGATCGCCACATCCCGCTGTTCGTGGGATCGGTGGCGGAGCATCCCGACTTCCGCATCGACTGGCTCGACGTGGGGATGACCGCGCCCGGCCGCCACGGCCTGCGTCGCCATGCCCGCATGCTCCACGATGGCGAGTTCGACGTCGCCGAAGTGTCGCTCGCCTCCTACATCATGGCGAGGAAGAAGGGCTCCAGCCTTACCGCGGTACCGGTCTTCCCGCGCCGGCTGTTCACCCCGCCCTGCCTCTATCTGCGCGCCGACAGCGACATCCGCCATCCGTCCGAACTGGCCGGCAAGCGGGTCGCGATCCGCGCTTTTCAGGTGACGCTCTCGGTGCAGGCCAAGGCCGATCTGGCGCGCGATTATGGCCTGCCCTGGGCCTCGGTCCACTGGTTCACCCGCGAGCCCGAGACGATCGCCTGGGCCGCCAGCGACGGCGTGCGCATCGATCCGATCCCCGAAGGCAAGACCGTGGGCGACCTGCTGGCGGCGGGCGAGCTGGACGCGATGATCGACCCCTTCCCGCCCCCCGCGCTGCTGACCGACGGCGTGATCCGGCGCTTCTTCGCCGACCCGGAGGCGGAGAGCGAAGCCTATCTGAAGCGGCGCGGCTATTTCCCGATCATGCACCTGATGGCGGTGCGCGACGACAGCATCGCGCGCTTCCCCGAGCTGGGCCGCTATCTGATCCAGGCCTGGGAAGAGGCCAAGCGCCAGGCGGCGCACGCCTATGACGATCCGGCCTATTCGCTGTTCCCGGTGCTGGGCCCGGTCATCGCCGAGCAGCGCCGGCGCTTCGGCGCCGATCCCTGGCCCTCGGGCCTCGCCGCCAATGCGGCGAACCTGCGCGACTTCATGGACGCGATGGTCGACCAGAAGCTGATCGACAGCGTGTTCGAGCCCGAGGAGCTGTTCCACCCCTCGACGCTCTGACCATCAGAGCGGCCAGGCGGCGTCCACGTCGGCAAGGTCCGGCAAGGATGCCGCCCAGGCTTCCAGCGCGGGGAGATCGTCGCCGCCCGGCCCGATGCAGTCGCGATATTTCGCGGCGCGCTCGGCCTCGGTCAGCGGTCGTTCGGGGCCGCCCGGAAAGACCGTCGTGCGCGCATCCAGCACGGTGCCGTCGCGCAGCCAGATGCGGAGGTCGGAGGGGCCATAGGCGCAGGCCCGCTCCTCATCGACGCGGATCGATATCCGCGCCGCCAAGCCGGCGATCTCGGGAGCGAACACCTGATCGGGGCGAAGATGGTCGAGGGTCAGCCCGCGCCGCAGGATCGCGCTCGCCAGCCCGTAGCGCAGGCTGAACTGGGCAGTGACGAGCGGATTGTCCCTTGGTGCGAAGGGACCGCCCACCAGCCGGTCAATGACGGGGGTGACCACCAGGTCGATCGCCTCGATCGCGGCCGGCTTCAGGGCATGGCGATTGGCCAAATCGATCGCGCTGTCGATCAGCGGGTGGCTCGCCGCGCAGACCGGATATTTCTTGTAGGCGGTCTCGAGGATCAGCCAGCGGTCGCCGAGCCCGTCGAGCAGCGCATCGAGATCGAGCCGCTGATAGACCGCGCTGAGCCCGAAGCGCCCTTCGATCGCAGCCGCAGGCCCGGTGAGGCCGGCCGCGACGAGCTGCGCCGCGAACAGCCCGGCCTGCGCCGCCAATGCGGGCTGGGTGTTCTTCGACAGGGTCTGTTCGACATGGCCCTGCTGGGTGCCCGCCGCCTGGGCGAGCGCGAAGCCCAGCGCGCGCGCGGTGGCGGTCGCATCGAGCCCCAGCAGCCGCGCGCTGGCCGCCGCGCTGCCGAAGGGCCCGTAGATCGCGGTGGGCGACCAGCCGACGCCGGGCATCGCCGCCGCCGCGCTCAGCCGCGCGACGATCTCGCTGCCCACCGCATGGGCAACGATCAGGTCGCGCCCGCTGACCGGCCGCGTGGAGGCGATCGCCAGCAGCGCCGGCCAGACGACGACATCGCCATGCGCCGCGCCGACGACGCTGTCATAGTCGAGCGCCGCCGCGCACAGCGCGTTGAAGAAGGCGGCCGAGCGCAGCGGCAGCCGCTCCGGCCCCGTCCAGACGCGGGCCACCCCACTCCCCTCGCCTTCCAGCATGGCCAGGATCGGGGCGATATGCGGCTCGCGGCGCCCGGCGCGCGCGACCATCAGCAGGTCGACCAGCGAGCGCCGGGCATGATCGACCAGCGCGCCGGGCAGCGCTTCGAAGCGGGTACCGGCGGCAAAGGCCGCCAGCCGGGCGGAGGCGGTCATGCCCGCTGCGGCACCGGCCGCGCCAGCCCCAGATTGTCGCGCAGGGTGCCGTCGACATAGCCGTCGCGAAACAGGCCTCGGCGGCGCAGCTCGGGCACCACCAGCTCGGCGAAATCGTCGAAGCCGCCGGGCATGAACTGGGGCATGATGTTGAAGCCGTCGGCCGCGCCGGTCTCGAACCAGAGCTGCAGCTCGTCGGCGATCCTTTCGGGCGTACCGACGATCGCGAAATGGCCGCGCGCGACGACGACCTCCAGATAGAGCTCGCGCAGGGTGAGCCCGCGCCGTCGGGCATTGTCCAGGATCAGCTGCTGGCGGCTGCGCGGCCCGTTGGTTTGCGGCAGGTCGGGCACCGGGCCGTCGAGCGGATAGCCGCTCAGGTCGGCACCGCCCAAGGTGTTGGCGAGGGTCGACAGGCCCACCTCGGGCTGGACGTAGGACTGGATCTCCGCGAACTTCGCCTTCGCCTCCTCCTCGGTCCGCCCGACGATCGGGGCGATGCCGGGCATGATCTTGAGCGTACCGGGATCGCGGCCATAGACGGCCATCCGGCCCTTCAGATCGGCATAGAAGGCGCGCGCGCCCTCCACCGTCTGCTGGGCGGTGAAGACGATATCGGCGCTCTGCGCGGCGAGTTCGCGGCCGGTGTCGGACGAACCGGCCTGGACGATGATCGGATGGCCCTGCGGCGGGCGCGGCAGGGTCAGCGGGCCGGCGACCGAGAAATGCTCGCCCTTGTGGTCGAGGCGGTGAAGCCCACCGGGACGGAAGAAGCGCCCCTCAGCCTTGTCACCGATGAAGGCGTCGTCATCGAAACTGTCCCACAGCCCGCGCACGACGCTGACGAACTCGCGCGCGCGATCATAGCGGTCGCCATGGGCGAAATGGGCGTCGCGGCTGAAGTTGCGCGCCTCGGCCTCGTTATTCGAGGTGACCATGTTCCAGCCGATCCGCCCCTTGCTGATATGATCGAGCGAGGCGAGCTGGCGGGCGAGATTATAGGGCTCGTTGTAGCTGGTCGTGATCGTCGCGATGAAGCCGATATGGCGCGTCGACACCGCCAGCGCGCCGAGCGTGGTGAGCGGCTCCAACGCCGCCGCGCGCGAGGTGCGGCTCAGGGTCTCGACGTCGCCCGCCCCGCGCATCGCCGAGGAATCGGCGAGGAACAGGAAGTCGAACCCCGCCGCCTCCGCCCGGCGGGCGACATCGACATGATAGTCGATGTCGATATCGCCCGCATTCGGGGTAGCCGGATGGCGCCAGGCCGAGACATGGTGCCCCGTCCCGATGAAGAAGAGCCCGAGATGCATCCGGGCAGCCTGGTCGGTCATGATCGTCAGCGCTGCAGGGTCGAATCGAAGGTTTCGCCGAGGGCGGCCTGGCCGATGATCTGCGCGGTGCGGTCATGCCCGGCATGGACGCAGTGCATCTCGATGTTGCGGACGAAATAGCCGAACGGATGCTCGTCGAACTGCGCCGAGGCGCCGGCCGAATAGAGCACGCCGCGCGCGATCGCGAGAGCGGCGTGGGCCGCCGTCGTCTTCGCGCTCATCGAGATCAGCTCGGCCTCGACGATCTTGCCGTCCTTCCAGCTGTGCACCGCCTTTTCGAACAGCGCGCGCGCCGCATCGATCTGCATCCGCATTTCGCCGGTGCGCAGCTGGACGAGCGGGTTGGCGATGCGGCCGCGGCCCTTGGCATAGTCGACGAACCAGTCGAACAGCCCTTCGGCGCTGCCGAGGTAATTGGCGGCGAAGCCCAGGTGGAAGCGGCCCTGCCAGCGCTGCTTCGGGTAGGTGCCCGGCGCGCCCAGCACATGGCTGTCGGGCACGAACACGTCCTTCAGGGTGAGCAGCGGGCTGCGCGCGATGCGCATGCCGTTGGGTTGATACCAGTCGTCGTCCCAGCTCTGCCCGGCCATGCCCGGTTCGAGCACCACCATCATATGGCCCTCGATCGGATCGGTGACGCCTTCGACCGCGACCACGACGATGACGATGTCCGAATATTCGCCGTTGGTGACGAAGTTCTTCACGCCGTTGACGATCCAGCCGCCGTCGACCCGGCGCGCCTTGGTCTTCATCTCGTACATGTTCACCCGGCCCGGCTCGCTGCCGACCGAGGCAGAGATGCCGAAGCGCGAGGTAAGCGGACGCACGAAGCGCTCCTTCTGCTCGGGGGTGCCCACACCCTCGAGCGTCCACAGCGTGTGGTTGTGGAGCTGGTAGCAATGCGCCGTCGCGGCATCGCCCCGGCTGATCCGGCGCAGCACGTCCAGGAACAGCTCGGGCCGTTCGCCCAGCAGATGGCCGCCATAGCCGCCGTTTTCGGGCTCGGCCGTCACGTGGAGCAGGCCGAGATCATGGATCGCCCGCAGATTTTCGAGCGGGAAGCGGCCTTCCGCCTCGTCGCGCATCGCGCGCTCGCGGAACACCGTGGTGGTCAGCCGGTCGAGCTTTTCGATCCGGTCCTGGAGAGCAACATCACCCACTTATTTTCTCCTGAGATACCTAGCCGGAAACGATCAGAAATCGTGCCGCACGCGGAAGACGACCTGCCGCGGATAGTTGGAAATGAAGCCGGTGAAGCCGCCGGCCGGCGAATAGCCGCCCGCCACCGGCAGCCTGTAATCCTTGTCGAGCAGGTTCTTGGCGGTGACCGAGAAGGTCCAGCCGCCCTCGGCGGTGACGAAGGCGATGCTGCCGTCGACATAGGTCTGGCGCGGGAACTTGGTGATGTTCCGCACGGTCGTGATCTCCGAATAGGAGCTGCTCTCGTGCCGCACCGTGCCGTTGAGGCGGACCTTGACGCCATCGGCCAGCGGCAGGGTATAGGTGCCGCTACCGCCGATCGTGAACTTCGGCGCGAAGGCCAGCGCCTGGCCGACATAGTTGGTGTTCGCGGCACCCGTGGGATTGAGGAAACTGTCGAACTCGCTGTGCAGCACGCTCACCGACAGGCGGGTGTCGATGCGCGGCAGCGGCTGGCCGCCCAGCTCGAACTCGCCGCCATAGATGGTGGCGTCGCCGGCGTTGACGACGATCGTGCCCGCCGTCACCTGCCCGTTCAGGATCGGGTTGGCGATCGAGGCCTGATAGTCGCGATAGTCGTTGTAGAAGACGGTCGCGGTCGCATAGGCCTTGCCGCCCAGGAAGGTCAGCTTGTTGCCGAACTCATAGGCCAGCACCTTCTCCGGATCGACGGCGATGCGCGCCACCGCCGCGGTGGGCGCGGCCTGGTTGTAGCCGCCCGTCGTCTGGCCGATCGCGAAGCTGACATAGGACAGGAAGTCGGGGGTCCACTGATAGGCGAGCGAGGCCTTGGGCAGCGCCGCCTTGAAGGTCTTGTGGAGCCCCTCCAGCCGATAGATGCTCGCCAGCAGGTCGCCCGCCTGGTTGCTCTGGTTGGCCGCGCTGTCCATCTCGCGCTTCTCGATGCTGAAGCGGATGCCCGCCGTGGCGGTCAGCTTGTCGGTCAGCTCATAATCGGCCTGCAGGAAGATGCCGGCATTCTTCGCGACGTTGCGGCTCTTCAGGTAGGAGAAGGCGTTGCGGTTCCACGACAGGCGATCGGTGGTCAGCCGCTCGCGATAGAGGGTGAGGCCGCCGGTCAGGTTCAGCCGGCCGAGATCGGCGAGCAGGTGGAATTCCTGCGACAGCTGGCGCTGGTCGACATTGCGGACGAAGCCCGAGATGAAGGTGGGCAGACCGTCGCTGTCCACCGGCGTTGTCGTCTCGAAGCCGCGCGCGGCGGTGATCGAGCGCAGGGTGACGACGTCGCTCAGCTTGTAGTTCAGCCGCAAGGTGGCGGCGAGGCCGTCATAGGGCTGGCTGGGGTCGGTGTCCGAGAAGGTCACGCGCAGGCCGCCATCGGGCCGAGTGGTCGGCGCGGTGGTGCGATACTCACCACGGTCGCGCATATATTCGACCGACAGCTTGGCGTCGAACTGCTCGCTGGGCGTGTAGCTCAGGATGCCGCGCAGCTGGAGATTGTCGAGCTTGCCGACATGCCGGCCGAGGAAGGCGTTATAGTCGGGGCCACCACGGTGCACATAGGCACCGGCGATGCTGCCTGCGAGCGTCTCGGGAACGAGCCCGCCCGACAGATAGCTGCGCGCTTCATAGCTGTTCTGGTTGCCGACGCCGGCCTCGATCAGGCCCTTGGTCTCATCGGTCGGGGTGCGCGAGTTGATCTTGAGCGCGCCCGCGCTGCTGCTCTGGCCATAGAGCGTGCCCTGCGGGCCGTGCAGGATCTCGATCTGGTCGATATCGGGCAGCGCGCCATACCAGCCCACGCCGAACGGGCGCGGCACATAGACGTCGTCGATATAGACGCCGACCGACGGATTGGCGCTGGCGATCGCGGTGCCGACGCCGCGGATGAAGATCGACTGGTTGGCCAAGGTCTGGTTCGGGATGTTCACGCCCGCGGCAAGACCACCGAGATCGTTGATCCGGCGGACGGCATTCTCCTCCAGCGTCTTGCTGGTCACCGCGTTGATCGCGACCGGGGTCTTGAGCAGCGCGGTTTCGCGGCGCTGCGCCGTCACGACGATGTCCTGCGGCGCCTCCCCATCCGCCTCTTCGGCCCAGGCGGCAGCGCCTTGGCTGGCAACGAGCATTGCCCCCGCCAGCGCCGCAGCGCGACGCAGCTTGATGACCCGATGGAACGACCCCTTCGACGATGCCTGCACGTTTAATATCCCTAATTCCTATTGGATTGGTGGAATATAAAAATGCAGAGACATGTCAAGGAGCCGTTCGCCCCTTTTCGGACGGTGGTTTCGGCGATGTTCGGGGGGTGGAAAAAGCCCGGACGGGGCGTCGGCGTTCAGCGCCGGGGGGAGGCTTCCGGTCTTCCGATCAGACGCGCAAACCCGCGCCGATCAAGGATTCCGGCTTCGCGACGGCGTCGGCCAGGCTGGTCTGGTCGAGCACTTCACTGACCTTGTCGCGCGCCTCGGCCATGACGCGGCGCAGCACGCAGCTGGTCTCGTCGAGGCAATCATTGCATCGGCGATAGAAATTCTTGCTAACGCAAGGAACCAGGGCGAGCGGCCCATCGGTCGCGCGGATCACGTCGCCGAAGCTGATCTCCTCCGGCAGACGCGCGAGCCGATAGCCGCCCATCTTGCCGCGCACGCTGTCGACCAGGCCGTAGCGCTTCAGTTCCAGCAAGATTCCTTCGAGGAATTTCCGCGAAATACTGGTCGCTTCGGCGATCGTCGAAATCGCTTCATGCTCGGCGTCGGAATCGGCCAGATACAGCAGGGCTTTCAGCGCATAACGGCTGCGTTGGGAAAGCATCTTCGCCTTTCAATTCTTGTTTCGACGAAGCCCGATGGCTCGCCGTCTTCCCAAGGAAGACGCAGATCGCACCGCTTGTCGATGTATTTCCCATCGGATTTGGGAGGAATCGCCTTACAGGGTTTGAAACGGGCTGCAAATCCGTTTCACCCATAGGCCGCGACCCATCACCCGCGTGCGATCGACGCCCAGACCAAGCCGTTCGGCCACCGACCGCCTCCACGAACAATCTACTTATTACTCAAATTTCCGCCTAACAGATCACCAATTTCGCAGTATAAATAATATACCTATGAGGTAATGAAATATAAATTATGAGATTCACTCATAATATAAATCATTCCTCTTCTCGATTTTAGATAACTCCATATTGGATATATAAATCCGCTGATATCCGGCGCAGCCCTCACAACAGGGACGTGCCGAAGATCGATGAAAAACAGCCTCCTTTTCAGAACCGCACTTGCCTCGCTGGTGCTGTCGATGCCCAGCCTCGGACAGGCGCAGGTGCCTCAAGCCGCCCCCGACGCGGAGGCCGATAGCGGCGAGCAGGACACGATCATCGTCACCGGCACCGCGCGCAAATTCGCGACCGAGTTCACCAGCACCGCGCCCGTCCAGGTGCTGAGCTCGGAACGGCTCACCCGCCAGGGCACGCAGGAACTGAACCAGTCGCTCCAGGAACTGGTGCCCTCGCTCAACTATCCGCAGAGCCAGACCAATGCGCGCACCAGCGTGAAGGGCGCCTCGCTGCGCGGCCTGGCCCCCGACGACACGCTGGTCCTGGTCGACGGCAAGCGCCGCACCGCCAACGCGCTCGCCAAGACGTCGAGCGGCATCTTCCACGGTTCGCAGGCGGTCGACCTGAGCGTGATCCCGGTGAGCGCGCTGCAGCGGGTCGAGGTGCTGACCGACGGCGCCTCCGCGCAATATGGCTCGGATGCGATCGCCGGCGTCGTCAACCTGCTGCTCCGCAAGGATCGCTCGGGCGGCTCGGTCTATGCCAATTACGGCCAGTTCACCGAGGGCAATGAGAGCCGCTACCAGGCCGGCGGCTGGGTCGGCTTCGGCCTCGGTTCCGAGGGCTATCTGAACCTCAGCGCCGACGCGACCTATTCGGACGAGACCAGCCGTGGCCAGCCCGACCTGCGCCAGCAATATTTCGCCGGGGACGCGCGCGAGGCGACCGCCAACCGCAACCGTTCGAAGGAAGGCTCGCCGCAGAACCGCAAGCTGGCGCTGCTCGCCAATTTCGGCCTGCCGCTGGGCGACCAGTTCTCGCTTTACGGCTATGTGAACTATGCGCTCAACCGCGTGTCGGGCACCGGCTCACTGCGCCCGCTGGACGACAGCAACGTCCGCTCGATCTTTCCCGACGGATCGACCACCACCCAGGTGGGCCGCAACGAGGATATCGCGACCCTGGGCGGCATCCGCTACGAGGCGTCGAACGGCGACAGCGCCGATTTCAGCCTGGTCTATGGCCGCTCGACCCAGAAGGAGAATCGCAGCGGCGTGCTGAACGCCTCGCTGGGCGCCGCCAGCCCCACCTCCTTCCGCGTCGCCACCCGCCGCAACGAGCTGTTCAACGCCTCGCTCGAATATTCCACCGACATCGGCGAGCGGCTGTTCGGCAAGTCCTTCGCGCTCGTCACCGGCGTAGACTATCGCCACGAGGCCTATGACCTGATCGCCGGCGAGGAAGCCTCGTGGATCATCGGTTCGGTCAGGATCCTCGACGGGCCGAGCGCGGGCCGCCAGCCGCCGATCGGCCCCGGCGTCCGCCCCGACGAGGCCGGCAGCTATTCGCGCGACGTGTTCGGCGGCTATCTGAACCTGGAGGGCAATCTCACCAAGGCGCTCTCGGTGGGGCTCACCGGCCGGATCGAGCATTATTCGGACTTCGGCGAGACGGTGAACGGCAAGTTCGCGGCGCGCTACGAGTTCGCACCGTGGATCGCCACCCGCGCCTCGATCAGCACCGGCTATCGCGCGCCGGGCCTGGGCCAGATCGGCTTCGCGACATCGACCGCGCAGCCGGTGCCCGACGGCACCATCCGCTACACCCGCACCGTACCGGTCGACAGCCCGATCTCGCGCGCGCTGGGCTTCCCCGATCTCAAGCCCGAGAAATCGCTGAGCGTGGCCGGCGGCCTCGTCCTGCGTCCGGCGACGCGCACCTCGCTGACCGTCGACGTCTACCGGATCAAGCTGCGCGACAAGCTGGCGCCGACCGACAATATCAGCGGCACCACGGTGCTGAACCTGCTCGCCGCCGCCGGCTATGCCGGCACCCAGGTGGTGCGCGTGTTCACCAATGCCGGCGACGTGCGGATCAAGGGCATCGACGTGGCCGGCCGCACCAGCATCGATATCAGCGACAACGCCAAGCTGGACCTGAACGCCGCCTATACGCGCATCGACACCAAGGTGACGAAGGTCAACCGCGCGCCGGGCGCGTTGGCGACGCTCAACGTCAACTCGCAGTTCGTGGTCGACCTGATCGAGCGCGGCTCGCCCAAGGACAAGGTGATCCTCGGCGCCAATCTGGAGACCGGGCCGTTCAACTTGAATCTCGGCGCGACCCGCTATGGCAAGGTCTACAGCGTCAGCCTGAGCAACGTCGCGACGCAGAATTATTATATCGGCCCGCAATGGGTGGCGAACACGAGCGTCTCCTATGACGTGACCTCCGCCGTGACCATGACGGTGGGCGCCCGGAACCTGTTCAACAGTTTCCCGGACCAGTCGCCGCTGGCCTATACCGCGAACTCCACCTCGCGCTATTCGATCCAGAGCCCCGACGGGTTCGACGGGCGTTTCCTGTACGCCGACCTGCGCTTCAGCTTCTGATCGTGGCGCGCTTGTCCATGCCCTGGCCGGGCCGTGGCCATGGATCGTCGGGGGGCGTCGCCGCGGTGGCGGCGCTCGCCCTGGTCCTGGCCTTCCTCACGCTGCTGCCGATCGGGATGCTGCTCTATGGCAGCCTGCACAGCACCCAGCCGGGGCTGGACGGCGACCTGTCGCTGGACGGTTATCGCAAGGTCCTGACCCCTGGCAATTTCGAGCTGCTGGTAGAGACGGTGAAGATCGCGCTGGCGACGACGGGCATCGCCTTCGTCGGCGCCACCCTGCTCGCCTGGATCATCGCCCGCACCGACACGCCGGGCCGGCGGGTACTGGAGGTGCTGATCACCTTCCCGGTGTTCATCCCGCCGATCCTGTCGTCGACCGCATGGGGCATGCTCGGCAACCCGCAGGTCGGAGTGTTCAACATCGCCTGGACCGCGCTGACCGGGTCGGAGGCGCCGCTCGTCAACATCTACAGCTGGTGGGGCGTGGTCTGGCTGATCTCGCAGATCTCCACCGCCTTCCTGTTCATGTTCCTGGTCGACAATTTCCGCGCAGTCGACCCGTCGCTGGAGGAAGCGAGCCGGATGTCGGGCGCCGGCCCCGGCCAGACCTTCTTCCGCATCACCGCGATCCTGCTGCTGCCCGCGCTCACCAACTGCTTCCTGCTCAGCTTCATCCGCGGGCTGGAGTCCTTCGAGCCGGCGCTGATCTACGGATCCCAGGCCGGCATCCGCATGCTCGCCACCCAGGTCTATCTGTCAATCACGCAGGAGGGCACGCCCAACTTCCAATATGCCACGGCGCTCGGCTTCTCGATGATCCTTCTGATGTTCGTGCTGGTGACGCTGCAATGGCGGCTGCTGGGCGGGCGCAACTTCCAGACCGTGTCGGGCAAGGGCTTCACGCCGCGCATCGTGCGGCTCGGCAAATGGCGCTGGGCCACCTTCGCCTTCTGCCTGCTGTTCATCACTCTGTCGGTGATCGCGCCGATCCTGCAGATGATCGTCGGCACCTTCTTCGAATATTTCGGCTATTATTATCTCGACATGCTCACGCTCGAGCATTGGCGGGCCGTCCTGCACAATGCCGAATTCTGGGCGATCCTGGGCAACACCGTGCTGCTGGGCCTGATCGGCGCCAGCGCGACGATGCTGCTGGGCAGCGCGGCTTCCTATGTGATCGTCAAGCAGCGGGTGGCGGGCGCCCGCGTCATCGAGACGCTGGCCTGGCTGCCCTATATGATGCCGGGGATCGTGCTGGGCGTCGGCTTCCTCTGGGCCTTCGCGCTGATGCCCGCGTCGATCCCGATCTACGGCACGATCTGGGCGCTGATCATCGCCAACATCACCCTCAGCACGCCGCTGTCGGTGCGGCTGATGTCGGCCGCCTTCGCCCAGCTCGCCAATGACCTGGAGGAGGCGTCGCGCCTCGCCGGGGCGAGCTGGCTGGCGACCCAGTGGCACATCACCATCGCGCTCGCCTGGCCGTCCTTCATGGTCGGCTGGATCCTGATCTTCTTCGGCGTCCTGCGCGAACTGAGTGCGGCGATGCTGCTCTATTCGGCGGGCTCCGAGACGCTGTCGATCATGCTGTTCCGCCTGTGGAATGACGGACAGGTGGAGCAGGTGAGCGTGATCGGCCTGCTGTTGCTGCTGCTCGTGATCATCCTGCGGGTGGTCCAGCACCGCTTCCTGGTCCGTGGCGTGCGGGCGATCTGACATGGAGAGGACGATGTTTCACAGCCGCCGCACGGCGATGAAGGCGGCCGTCGCGCTGACCGCCGCCTGGCTGTTCGCCGCCCTGCCCGCGCAGGCGCGCGCCGAGGACTGGGCGAAGGTGGTGCAGGCCGCCCGCCAGGAGGGCACCGTCGTCGTCTACGCGACGAGCAGCGGCGACACCTATCGCCCGATCTTCGACCTGTTCCAGAAGCGCTACGGCATCAGGGTCAGCCATGTCGGCGGGCGCGGCAACGAGTTCCCGCAGCGCATCCGCACCGAACAGATCGCGGGCCGCTTCAACGGCGACGTGACGATCAACGGGCAAGGCAGCCTGATCCGCCACGGCCATGACGGCAATCTCCAGCCCTATGGGTCGGTGCCGAACCAGCGGCTGCTGCAGCCCGGCGCGGTGCCGGACAAGCTGTCTCTGCCGGTCTTCTTCGCTTCCTGGGCGATCCTGGTGAACACCCGGCTGGTGAAGCCGGGGCAGGAGCCGAAGAGCTGGCTCGACCTGCTCGACCCGCGCTGGCGGGGCAAGATCATCCTCGACGATCCGCGTGTGCCCAGCGCCGGCTCCGCGCGCTTCGCCTCGATGCGGCTCAATTTCGGCGAGGGCTATGAGCGGCGGATGCACGGCCAGAAGCCGGTGATCACGATGGACACCGGCGCACGGCGGCGGCTGCTGCTCGGCGAGTTCGCGATCATGATCGACGGCTATAAATTCTGGCTGGACGACCAGAAGCGCGGCGGCCGCCTGCCGCTCAAGATCGTCGTGCCGAAGGAGGGCGTCATCTCGGCGCGCTTCGACGCCGGGATGCTGCGCAAGGCGCCCCACCCCAATGCCGCCCGGCTGTTCATCAACTTCCTGCTCTCGCCCGAGGTGCAGGCGATGGTGGCCAGCCGCGGCACCATGCCGGCGATCACCGGCGTGGCCGAGCGGATGCCGCCCAAGGTGCGCGGCCTGTTCGCCGCACCCCGCCTGAAGATTCCGCCCTATGACCCGACCGACGCCGTGCTGCGCCAGGCGCAGCAGGTCTACGGCCGCCTCTGATCGCTCCTTCCTCCAACTCGCGGAGATATCCCATGAAGCTGTTTTTCGCCGGCCATCTGCCGAAAGTCATCGCCGCCGGCCTGCCCGACCTTCCCGCCGGGGTGGAGACCGCCACGCTCGACCAGCCGGCCGACCTGATCGAGCATCTCCACGAAGCCGACGGCATCCTGCTCCACGATCCGGGCGAGGCGGTGGCGAAGGCGTTGCAGGACGGCCTGGGCAAGCCCGACAGCAAGGTGCGCTGGGTGCAGCTGGTGTCGGCGGGCTATGAGAGCTTCGCCGACCTGCCGCTGCCGCCCGGCGTGACCATCGCCAACCAGGGCGGCGGGGTCGCCCCGATCGTCGCCGAACATGCGCTGACCCTGGGCCTCTCGCTGCTCCGCCGCATCCCGCAGGCGATCGCCCAGACGCAGCAGGGCCGCTGGGACCGCGACTATGCCGCCGGCATCCAGTCGCTCGAGGACCGGACCCTCGTGATCGTCGGCCATGGCCATATCGGCCGCCATCTGGCGAAGCTGGCCAAGCCGTTCGGGGTGAAGGTGATCGCGGTCTCGCGCGCGCCGATCGACGACCCCAATGTCGACGAGCGGGTGCCGCTGAGCGAGCTTCACGCGGTGCTGGCGAAAGCCGACCTGGCCGTCGTCGCGATCGCGCTGGCGCCGGCCACCCGCCACATCATCGGTGCCGACGCGCTCGCCGCGATCAAGCAGGGCGCGGTGCTGGTCAACGTCTCGCGCGGCGGCACGGTCGATCCGGTCGCGCTGCGCGCGGCGCTGGAGAGCGGCAAGCTGGCCGCCGCCGGCCTCGACGTGACCGACCCCGAGCCGCTGCCCGAGGGCGATCCGCTCTGGTCCGCGCCCAACCTCGTCATCACCCCGCACGTCGCCGGGGCCGGCGGCACCCGGACCCGCGACCGGATCGTCGGCGTGGTGGTGGAAAATCTCCAGCGCCTGATCGACGGGCGCGAGCTGCTGCACCGCATCCATGTCTGAGGTCCGCATCGACACCATCGTCCGCAGGTTCGGCGACGTCGGCGCCGCGGTCGATGGCATCAGCCTGACGGTCGACGAAGGCGAGTTCGTCACCCTGCTCGGCCCGTCGGGCTGCGGCAAGACGACGACGTTGCGCATGGTGGCCGGGCTGGAGCGGCCCGACAGCGGGCGCATCGCGGTGGGCGACCTGGTCGTCAGCGACAGCGAGCGCCGGCTGTTCCTGCCCCCCGAGCGGCGCGGGCTGGGCATGGTGTTCCAGTCCTATGCGATCTGGCCGCACATGACGGTGTTCGAGAATGTCGCCTATCCGCTGCGGGTGCGGCGCGCGAAGGACGCCGAGGTGCGGGAGCTTGTCGCCCGGGCGCTGCGGCTGGTGGAGATGGAGACTTATGCCGACCGTCCCTCCCCCGCCCTGTCAGGCGGGCAACAGCAGCGCGTGGCGATCGCCCGCGCGCTGGTGGCACAGCCCGCCGTGCTGCTGCTCGATGAGCCGCTCTCCAACCTCGACGCACGGCTGCGCGCGCAGATGGGCGAGGAGCTTCGCGCGCTGCAACGGCAGACCAATGTCACCACCCTCTATGTGACCCACGACCAGCAGGAGGCGCTGGCGCTGTCCGACCGGGTGGTGGTGATGCAGCGGGGCAATATCCTTCAGGAAGCGTCCCCGACCGACATCTACGCCCGGCCCCGGGACGTCGAGGTCGCCAGCTTCTTCGGCACGCCCAACCTGCTGCCCGCCACGGTCGCGCGGGTCGCCGAGGACGCGGCCGGCCCCGAGGGCGACATCCTGCTCGACCTGGAGGGTCGCCACTTCACCGGCCGCTGCCGCGCCGCCGCGCCGCTGGAGCCCGGCACTCCGGTGACGGTGGTCGTCCGGCCCGAGGCGGTGCGCCTCGTATCGCCAGACGGATCGGTGGCGGCGGACGCACGCGGCCGGGTCGCCAGCGCGCAGTTTCGCGGCGCCACGACGGCGGTGGTCGTCGAGGCCGGCGACGACCGCTTCCACCTCGAACTGGCCGGCGGGCTCGCCCCCCGGCCGGGCGACGACGTCGCCCTGTCCTTCGACCGCTCCACGGCCTGGGCCATCGCCCGCCACCCTGATGAGGACCGCCCCGCATGAAGATCGTCAAAGTCGAGAATTTCTCCGCCGATGCGGGCTTCCGCAACGCCTCCTATCTGAAGATCACCACCGACGAGGGGATCGTCGGCTGGAGCGAATATCCCGAGCGGGTGATCGAAGGCCCGCTCACCAAGGTGATCCACCATTTCGCCCAGCAGATCATCGGCCGCGATCCGCGCCCCGTGGGCCAGATCAGCTCGGTGCTGCACGCCACGACCTATCATGCGTTCGGCGGGCTCAACCATCTCGCCATCGCGGCGATCGAGAATGCGCTGCTCGACATCCAGGGCAAGGCGCTGGGCGTGCCGGTCTATGCGCTGTTCGGCGGCCCCTTCCGCACGAAGCTGGACGTCTACTGGACCCATCTGGGCAGTTACCGGGTGTTCAACGCGCCCTTCTTCGCCAGGCTGGGCCTGCCGCCGATCGAGACGCTCGACGATTTCAAGCGCCTCGCCGAGGAGGCGGTGTCGCTGGGCTTCAAGGCGGTGAAGACCAACCCGATCCTCTTCGACCGCGACGGCCGCAACCCGCGCGGGTTCAACGGCGGCTGGCGGGTCGATCCCGGCGACCTATTCGTCGAACGAAACCCGACCCGCGGCTATATCCGTGGCATCGTCGAGCAGCTGGAGGCGATCCGCGACGGCCTGGGCCGCGATCCCGGCCTGATGATCGACCTGGCCTTCAACCAGCGCACCGAAGGGCTGCTGCAGATCGCCCGCGCGGTGGAGCCGCTCGGCCTGACCTGGCTGGAGGTGGAGAACAAGGATCCGGGGGCGCTGGCCGACCTGCGGCGCGGCACCACCACCCCGATCGCATCGCTGGAGACCTTGTTCGGGATCAGCGAGTTCCGCCCCTTCATCGAGGGCCGCAGCATCGACGTGCCGATCATCGACGTGAACTATAACGGCGTCTGGCAATCGGTGCGGATCGCCACGATCGCCGACGCCTATGAATATAACGTCGCCCCGCATAATCCGCTGGGCGATCTGGCAACCTTGCAAAGCGCCCATTTCAGCGCGGCGATCCCGAACTTCCGCATCCTCGAATATCGCTGGGACGAGGCGCCCTGGACAAAATCCTTCGTCACCCATCCCGTCGACATCCGCGACGGCCAGCTCCATCTTTCCGATCGTCCGGGCTGGGGCGCTGATGTCGACGAGCAGGCGCTGACGGAACATCCTCCGAAGGAGCACAAGCGATAGTTGGAGTCTCGGGGAGCGATGCCCGGGGCAGCTCGCGGTCGCCGGCGGCCCGTTGGCTTGAAACGCTCCTGTCGGAATTTGCATGGAACGATAGATGCGGCTCTCTTCCGCCTCGCTTCGGCGAGACATGGAACGGGCGATCCTGCGAAGAGCCTCCCGTTTCGATTCGGCGCCCGTTCTCCTTAACCGCCGTCATTCCTGCGGAGGCATGGCCCCCTGCCTTCGCTGGAGTGACCTAGTTTGAAGTGAGCTTCGCCGCCGCCTGGGCGCGCTTGCGGATCTCGGCGAC
>CAUTRN010000065.1:0-29133 GCA_963540925.1 uncultured Sphingomonadaceae bacterium | reverse complement strand
AGCCCGCTCATAAGACTTGCACCGTGAAGATCTCGGGCGGGCGCCAGGTGAGGCCGAGCAACATGCGGATCGCCACCACCAGCACGATGAAGGCGAGCGCGAGGCGCAGATATTCGGGCTTGATCTTGAGCGCCAGGCGGCTGCCGAACTGGGCGCCGGTGACGCTGCCGACCAGCAGCAGCGCGGTGAGGACGAGGTCGACCGCGCGGGTGGTGAGCGCGTGGACCATCGTCGTCGCGGCGGTGACGAACAGGATCTGGAACAGCGAGGTGCCCACCACCACCCGCGCCGACATGCCGAGGATGTAGATCATCGCCGGCACCAGGATGAAGCCGCCGCCCACCCCCATCAGCACCGTCATGACGCCGGTGAGCAGGCCGAGGAAGAAGGGCGCGAGCGGGGAGATGTAGAGGCCCGACTTGTAGAAGCGCCAGCGGAAGGGGAGGGCGGCGATCAGCGGATGATGCCGCCGCCCGCTCGCCGTCGGCTTCTCGCCGCGCATCTCGATGACGAGCGCGTGGATCGCGTCGCGCGCCATGAAGATGCCGATCCCGCCGAGCATCACGACATAGAGGACGGTGACGACCGTATCGATCTGGCCCACCTGCTGGAGGATGCGGAACAGGAAGCCGCCGAGCAGCGATCCGATCGCGCCGCCCACCACCATCACCGCACCCATCTGGTGATCGACCCCGCCGCGCGCGCCATGGGCGAGCACGCCCGACACGCTGGCGCCGGTGATCTGCGGCGCCGAGGAGGCGACCGCGACGGCGGGCGGGATGCCGTAGAAGATCATCAGCGGCGTGGTGAGGAAGCCGCCGCCGACGCCGAACATGCCCGACAGCAGGCCGACGAGGCCACCCAGGCCGATGATCACGATGATGTTCACCGACAGACCGGCTATGGGCAGATAGAGGTCCATCCCGAAGGGCTAGTCATTTCAGGCGGGGGAGGGAAGGGCACCCGTTCGAAAATGGCTGAGAGATTCGTCGTCCCAGCGAAAGCTGGGATCTCGCTTGGTCTTCGGGCGGCGGGGGAAGGCAGTGAGATTCCAGCTTTCGCTGGAATGACGGGTGGTGGGTGTTGCTCCTTCCACCGAACGCGATATACCCGCTCCATGGTTCCCTTTTCGTTCTGTTCCGTCGACTTGTGCGCGCTCCCCGAGGGTGGGTTGTTCCACGCCCCGTCGGGAAGCCTGCTGCTCGCCGACCTGCACCTCGAAAAAGCGAGCAGCTATGCGCGGCGCGGGCAGATGCTGCCGCCCTATGATTCGATCGAGACCCTGCGCCGGGTGTTGGCGCTGGTCGAGCGGACCGGGGCGACGGCGCTGTATTGTCTGGGCGACAGTTTCCACGATCGCGGCGGCATCGCCCGGCTGGGCGACGAGGCGCGGGGGCTGCTCAGTCTGCTCACCGCCAAGGTCCGCTGGACCTGGATCGTCGGCAACCATGACGCGGCCTTCACCGATCCGCTCGGCGGCCATGTCGTCGCCGAGGCCGAGCTGGAAGGGCTGGTGCTGCGGCACGAAGCCGACCCGGAAGAACGACGCCCCGAAATCTCGGGCCATTATCACCCCAAATATAAGGTCACCCTGCGCGGCCGCCGCGTCTCGCGGCCCTGTTTCGTCGCGGGGCGGAGCAAGCTGATCCTGCCGTCCTTCGGGGTGCTCACCGGCGGGATGGACGCGGCCGACCCGGTGATCCTCGACATGGTCGGCACCGACGCGCGTGCGCTGGTGACGGTGCAGGAAAAGCTGCTGGGGTTCCCGCTGGCGGCTTAGCATGGCCTGTCATGCTGAACTTGATTCAGCATCCATTGCCGCAACGCTGGAACCGGGGCGAAGCGCGTCTGGATCCTGACTTTCGTCAGGATGACGGGAAGAGGTCACCCCAGCGGGTAGACCGTCACCGCGGGTTTCCGGAAATGCTTGGGAAAGGCGATCCGCAGCGCCTCGACCTTGGGCAGGTCGTTATAGACGATGTACGGATAGTCGGGTTTCCGGACGAGGAAGTCCTGGTGATATTTCTCGGCCGGGAAGAAGCCGCGGAAGCGCTCGACCTTGGTGACGATCGGGCCCTTCCACAGCTTGGCGCCGCCGAGCTGGGCGATATAGGCGCCCGCCACCTGCTGCTGCTGGGGCGTCGTCGGGAAGATGGCGGTGCGATATTGCGGGCCGCGATCGGGGCCCTGGCGGTTCAAGGTGGTCGGGTCGGCCACCACCGCGAAGAAGATGCGCAACAGTGTGCCGTAGCTGACCTGGGAAGGATCGTAGGTGACCTTCACCGCTTCGGCATGGCCGGTGGTGCCGGTGCCGACCGAATCATAATCGGCGTTCTGGCGGGTGCCGCCCGAATAGCCCGAGACGGCGGACTTCACGCCGTCGACATGCTGGTAGACGCCCTGCACGCCCCAGAAGCAGCCGCCCGCGAAGATGGCCGTCGCGGTCTTGCCGGCTTCGGCGGGATCCACAGCGGGAGCGGGAACACGGACGATCGGTCCGGCGTCGACTCGGGGCGTCGGCGCGATCGCGGGACTCCGCGTCGCCATCGTCCCCGCTGCGACGAGCAACAGCACGCCCGCGCAGATTCCGGCAACCATCGGCCGGTTAGGATTTTCCATCAAAGGGTCATCCTTTTTTTCGATCTTGTGACCATATTGCCACACAATCTAGGATGGGGCCAAATGTTTATCAACATTTGGCCCGCCTCAGACGCCGGCGCAGGCCATCCGGCCTGCTTGGCTTCCCTCGCTGTCGCTCGGACGCGCTGCACGCGCTTGCCTCTTCGAACCTCTCCATATCTGGTCATGAGACGAGCTTCGGGGCGCTCCGCGCCCCGCAAGGTCGAACGGCCGCCCGAGCTTATGCGAGGACAGCCAAGGCCAGCGGATGCTGGCCGCCCGGCGCTTGAGGGCCAAACTTACTTCAATGCCGCAGCGGCGGCCTGGATGCGCTCGCACGCCTCGGTGAGGATCGCTTCCGAGGTGGCGTAGGAGACGCGGAAGGCCGGCTCGACGCCGAAGGCCGCGCCATGGACGGCGGCGACGCGATAGTCGTCGAGGAAATAGTCGATCAGCTCGGCGTCGTTGGTGATCGTCTTGCCCGCCGGCGTGCTGAGGCCGATCAGGCCCGACACGTCGGGATAGACATAGAAGGCGCCTTCCGGACGCGGGCAGTTGATGCCCTTCGCCTGGTTCAGCATCGAGACGACGAGGTCGCGGCGCTTCTGGAAGGCGACGGTGCGATCCTTGAGGAAGCTCTGGTCGCCGTTGAGCGCGGCGGTGGCGGCCGCCTGCGCGATCGAGCAGGGGTTCGAGGTCGACTGCGACTGCAGCTTGGCCATCGCCTTGATCAGCGGGGCCGGGCCGCCGGCATAGCCGATGCGCCAGCCGGTCATCGAATAGGCCTTGGAGCAGCCGTTGATCGTCAGCGTGCGCTCGTACAGGTCGGGGGCGACCTGGGCGATCGTGGCGAACTCGAAGCCGTCGTAGAGGATGTGCTCATACATGTCGTCGGCCATCACCCACACATGCGGGTGGCGGCGCAGCACCTCGGCGATCGCCTTCAGCTCGTCGGCGGTATAGGCGGCGCCCGACGGGTTGGACGGCGAGTTGAGCAGCAGCCACTTGGTCTTCGCGGTGATCGCGCCCTCGATCTGCTCGGGGGTGATCTTGTAATTCTGGTCCGCGCCGGCGCGGATGAACACCGGGGTGCCGCCCGCGAACTGGACGATATCGGGATAGCTGACCCAATAAGGCGCCGGGATGATCACCTCGTCGCCGGCCGAGACGGTGGCGACCAGCGCGTTGAACAGGGTGTGCTTGCCGCCCACGTTGACGCTGATCTGCGCGGCTTCGTAGGTCAGGCCGTTGTCGCGCTTGAACTTGGCGGCGATCGCGGCCTTCAGCTCGGCGGTGCCGTCGACATTGGTGTACTTGGTCTTGCCCGCGCGGATCGCCTCGATCGCGGCCTCCTTGACGAAGTCGGGCGTGTCGAAGTCGGGCTCGCCCGCCGACAGGCCGATCACGTCGATCCCCTTCGCCTTCAGCTCCAGCACCCGGCTCGTCATGGCGAGCGTGGGCGAGGGCGAGATGCGGTTCAGGGCAGGGGCGATGAGGCTCATGGCGAGGCGCTTTCCTGATTGGATCGGTTGGGAAACGCGCGCGCTATAGGCCGGTGCGGCCGAAGCCTCAACCTCAGTTCTGCGAGCGGGACACCAGTTTCGCCGCGATCAGGCCGCGCAGCGCATTGCCGATGAAGAAACCGCCCGCCAGATCCTCGGCGCGGACATAGCCCTCGACGGCCTTGCCCTCGGCCAGCAGCCGCTCGCGCAGCACGCCGGGCAGCAATGCGCCCGAGCGCGGCGTCACCAGCTGGCCGTCGCGTTCGGCGAAGATGGTGGTGAAGCTGCCTTCGGTCAGCCGACCGAGCGGATCCTCGAAGATCACCTCGAAGGTGCCGGCGGCGCGACGGGCATCGTCGTAAAAGGCGCGGTCGCTGGTCTTGTGGAGCAGGCGCGCGTCGTCGGGCTCGACCGGCAGGGGGAGGATCGTCACCTCGACCGGCTCGACCGGCGTCTCGGGCATCGGCCGCACCTCGATCGCGATCGCGCCGCTCGGTGCCAGCATCAGCCGCACGCGCGCGTCACCGGTCAGCCGGAAGGTCGCGGCCTGCAGCTCGTTGCGGCAGTCGTGCCGGTTGAATTCATAGCCCAGCGCGGTGGCGCTGTTCTTCATGCGGGTCAGATGGCGTTCGAGTTCGACGAAGCCGTCGAGCGCCTCGAATCGCATCGTCTCGATCAGATCGAACGCTCTCGCCACGGGAAGTCCCACTGTCCTCGACAAAACTGCCTGTCGCCCACAGGAATGGTTGCGTTTCGAACGTTACGCAACGGTTCTAAGGGCAAATGCCCGATTCGGCGCGAATTTTTTCGCGGTGATGACAATGTGGGACGGGCCGCATCGTGGCCCGCCTTGCATCCGGCCCCGGCTTTGCCCATGTCGAGCGCATGACCAGCGAAGCCACCCAGCCGCTCAAGGCCACGATCATCCCCGTCACCGCCTTCCAGCAGAATTGCACCCTGCTGTGGTGCACCAAGACGATGAAGGGCGCCTTCGTCGATGCCGGTGGCGACCTCGACCGGCTGAAGGCGGCGGCGGCACAGCATGGCGTGACGATCGAGAAGCTGATCGTCACCCATGGCCATATCGATCATTGCGGCGGTACCGGCATCCTGGCCGAGCAGCTCGGCGTGCCGATCGAGGGGCCGCAGGAGGAGGACCGCTTCTGGATCGCCCGGCTGGACGAGGATGGCCGGGGCTATGGCATCGAGGGCCGCGCCTTCGAGCCCGATCGCTGGCTGGAGGATGGCGACCAGGTGACGGTGGGCGAGCTGGTGCTCGACGTGATCCACTGCCCCGGCCACACGCCCGGCCATGTCGTGCTCCATCATGCGCCGTCGAAGCTGGCGCTGGTGGGCGACGTGCTGTTCCAGGGCTCGATCGGCCGCACCGACTTTCCGCGCGGCAACCATGAAGACCTGATCGCCTCGATCACGAAGAAGCTCTGGCCGCTGGGCGGCGAGACCGCCTTCGTGCCGGGCCACGGCCCGATGTCGACCTTCGCGCATGAGCGCGCGACCAATCCTTATGTGAGCGATCGGGCGGTGGGGGCTTAAGCTACTCTCTCCCTCTTCCGTCACCCCAGCGAAGGCTGGGGTCCATGTCTCTCATCAGCCAGATGGCATCGAGGGAGAAAACAGACATGGATTCCAGCCTTCGCTGGAATGACGCGCCAAGAGAGCAGCGTTCGAAACGGAGCCTGATCCGTCCAAACATCACACCTTATATATAGAGCCTCTTCAGTGGCCCGCGCCCATGCTGTCGCTGGTCACCGTGGTGATGATGCCGTTCTTGGTGGTGTAAGGGATGGTCAGCGCATAGCCGGCCAGCGCCAGGGTGACGATCCAGGTGGTCAGGATGCCGGCGGCGCGCAGCGGGTTGGCGGTCTGCTTGTCGAGCCCGAACGGGTGCAGGATGCGGCCGATGATGTAGATGATGCCGGCGCCCCACAGCCAGGACTGGGTGCCCTTGGCATATTCGATCAGCCCCATCAGGATCAGCACGAAGGGCGTATATTCGACGAAGTTGAGCTGGGCGCGGGTCCGCGCGATCAGCAGCGCCTTGCCGCCGTCGCCGATCAGCACCTTCTCCTTCAGGCGCAGGGTGACGATTCGGATGGCGAGCCAGATGTTCACGATCGCGGCGGCGCCGGCGATCGTCAGAGTGATGGGCAGGATCATATTCCCCCTCCATGATTGGATGCTCCTGATGTACAGGTCGCACCGCACGGGTCCAGCCCCCTGAATTCGCGGTGACATTCGGTGCGACGGGAGTCTACTTGCAACGCGGAGCGAAATCGCTATAGGTCGCGCGCTCGCGACGAGCCCGGCCTCATGGGTAACGGGCGTTCGTCGCTTTATTTATTTGCTAGCTAGGAACAGGTGCCGACATGGCCGTCCCCAAGAGAAAGACCTCGCCTTCGCGGCGCAACATGCGTCGCAGCCACCATGCGCTGACGGTGGAAGCGTTTCAGGAATGCCCGAACTGCGGCGAACTGAAGCGTCCGCACAACCTGTGCAACGCCTGCGGCCACTATAACGGTCGCGAGATCATTTCGGTCGAGGCCTGAACCTAAAAGGCCGATCGGGGCATGCGCGTGGAAGAGGCACCGCGAATCGCAATCGACGCGATGGGCGGTGATGGCGGGCCGGCGACGATGGTTGCCGGAGTCGTGCGGGCACATGCCAGCGATCCTTCGCTGCGGTTCACCTTGTTTGGCGACGAGCCCACGCTCCGCGCCGAACTCAAGCGGCTGCGCGCGTCGGCGGAGATCGATGTCGTCCATTGCGACGAGGTCATCACCGGCGACGACAAGCCCAGCCAGGCGATCCGCCGCACCAAGACCAGCTCGATGGGCGCCGCGATCCTCGCGGTGAAGGATGGCGTGGCGTCGGCCGCGCTGTCCGCCGGGAACACCGGCGCGCTGATGGCGATCGCCAAGCTCTCGCTCAGGACGATGCACGGCATCGACCGGCCGGCGCTGGCGGCGCTGATGCCGACCCTGGGCGACAATGACCTGGTGATGCTCGACCTGGGCGCCAACACCGATTGCGACGCCCGCAACCTCGTTGAGTTCGCGGTGATGGGCGCCGCCTATTCGCGCCTCGCGCTGAGCATCGATTGCCCGCGGGTGTGCCTGCTCAACATTGGCACCGAGGAGCTGAAGGGCACCGGCGAACTGAAGGACGCCGCCGCGATGCTGCGCCAGCAGACCACCGGCGCCTGGCGTTTCGACGGCTTCATCGAGGCCGACCGGCTGGGCCGGGGCGAAGCCGACGTGGTGGTAAGCGACGGCTTCTCGGGCAATATCGCGCTCAAGTCGATCGAGGGCACGGCGCGCTTCATCACCGATCTGCTGCGCCGCGCCTTCTCCAGTTCGCTGCGCTCGAAGGCGGGGTTCCTGCTGTCCAAGCCGGCCTTCCAGCTGCTGCGGCACCATCTCGATCCCAATAATCATAATGGTGCGGTCTTCCTCGGCCTCAACGGGCTGGTGGTGAAGAGCCATGGTGGCGCCGACGAGGTCGGCATCGCCAACGCCATCGCCGTGGCGGCCAAGATCGCGCGCGAGGACCTGACTCGCCGGATCACCGATGATCTCGAGCGCTTCCGCAGCGTCGCGGTCATGCCGGAAGGGGTTGAATGACGATCGAGCCTGCCCGTCGCTCTGTTCTCATCGGTACCGGATCGGCGCTTCCGCGCCGCCAGGTGAGCAACGCCGAGCTGGCCGAGACCGTCGACACGTCCGACGAATGGATCGTCGAGCGGACCGGGATCCGCAGCCGCTATATCGCGGGCGAGGGCGAGACCACCTCGACCCTGGCGACCGAGGCGGCGCGCCGGGCGATCGAGGCGGCGGGCATCGCCCCCACCGACATCGGCCTGATCATCCTCGCCACCGCGACCCCCGACCAGACCTTTCCGGCCTCGGCCACCATCGTCCAGGCCGCGCTCGGCATCGACGACTGCGTCGCCTTCGACGTCCAGGCGGTGTGCTCGGGCTTCCTCTACGCGCTGACCGTGGCCGATTCGATGCTGCGCGGCGGCACCGCCCAGCATGCGTTGGTGATCGGCGCCGAGACGTTCAGCCGCATCCTCGACTGGGAGGACCGCACCACCTGCGTGCTGTTCGGCGACGGTGCCGGCGCGGTCGTGCTGCGCGCCGAGGAGGGCTCGACCCGCGGCGTGCTGGCGAGCAAGCTTCACGCCGACGGCCGGCACAACCAGCTTCTCTATGTCGACGGCGGTCCCTCGACCACGCAGACCGTCGGCAAGCTGCGCATGAAGGGGCAGGAGGTGTTTCGTCATGCGGTCACCAACCTGGCCGACGTGCTGCGCGAGGTGATGGCCTCGGCCGGGTTGTCGGTCTCCGAGATCGACTGGGTCGTCCCGCATCAGGCCAATCGCCGCATCCTCGACGCCACCGCGCGCAAGCTGGGGCTTCCGGCCGAGCGGGTGATCATCACCGTCGATCGCCACGCCAACACCTCGGCGGCCTCGGTGCCGCTCGCGCTTGACGCGGGCATCCGCGACGGGCGGGTCAAACCGGGCGATCTGCTGGTGCTCGAAGCGATGGGCGGCGGCTTCACCTGGGGCGCGGCAGCGCTTCGCTACTGAAGCCTTTGGAATCGGCTTTGATTCGCCCGCCGGCAATAATAAGGTGAGCGATACCGATTTTTACTGGGGGGCAGTATGGCGTTGATTCCGGGGACCCTGACGCGGGCGGATTTGTCGGAAGAAGTGCATCGTGAGATCGGCCTGTCGCGCGCGGATTCCGCGGCGGTGGTCGAGCAGGTTCTGGAGCATATGTGCTCGGCGCTGGCCAAGGGCGAGAACGTCAAGATCTCGGGCTTCGGCAGCTTCATCCTGCGCGAGAAGGGGCAGCGGGTCGGACGCAATCCGAAGACTGGCGTCGAGGTGCCGATCGCACCGCGTCGCGTGCTCACCTTCCGCGCCAGCCAGATGCTTCGGGACAAGATTGTCGCGGGCAATTAAGGCTGATTTTCAATGACTTCCGGCAGCGATAAAGCCGAAGACGCTTTCCGTACCATCGGCGAATTGTCGGCCGAACTGGGTATCCAGCAGCATATATTGCGCTATTGGGAGACCCGTTTTCCGCAGCTCCGTCCGCTTCAGCGCGCCGGAAATCGCCGCTATTACCGGCCTGCCGATGCTGCCCTGGTGCGGCGGATTCACAGCCTGCTCAACGAGCAGGGCTATACGATCCGTGGGGTTCAGAAGCTGCTTTCGCAGAAGACGCCCGCCGAACCGGCCGAGCCCGAGGCCGCGCCCGCGGCGGCGGCGATCGCGCCCCAGCCGGTGCTGGTGGTGAGCCAGCCGGCCCTCCCGTCGACTGCGCGGACCGAGCTGGAGGCGATTCGCGAATCGCTCGTCCAGGCCCTCGCGGCGGATATGGAATAGGCCTCCAGCCCTCTTCCCTCTTTCTTCCCCTCTCCCCTGCAGGGAGAGGGGCAAAAAAGGCTCAGTCCCGATCCGGGCCCAGCGCGGGGTCGAGGTCCCTCGGGCGGACGAACAGCGACAGGGTGCCGCCATTGGGGCGGACGTCTTCCCAGCGCGCGACCGGGAAGCTGATCTCGGCGATGCTCGCGGTCGGGAATTTCTCCTCGACCTGGTCGCGCGCCGCGTCGTCGGGATTGTCGGGGACCAGCATCAGGACGAGATCCTCGAGCCCCGGATTATGGCCCACCAGCAGCAGGCTGTCGTGCCGGTCGTCGGCTTCCTGGACGACGTCGAGCAGCGACACCGCCGAGGCGAGATAGACGCGCTTGTCCCAGGCCGGCGCCATCAGCTCGCCGGTGCCTTCGGCGAGATGCTCGATCGTCTCGACCACGCGAACCGCGGGCGAGGCGACGACATGGTCGAAATGGACGTCGTGCTTCTTCAGATATTCGCCCACCTTGTGGGCGGCGCGCTTGCCTTTCGCGTTCAGCGGGCGATCGAAATCGCGCGCGACCGGGTCATCCCAGCCCGATTTGGCGTGGCGAAGCAACGTCAGCGTCTTCACGATTCCGGCGCCCTCCCGTGTCATGCCTGGGTGATGCCCCAAAGCGGCGGCGGAAGGAAGGGTGGTGTCGCATCCGCCCGCACCGCGAAGATACGGGCGGACACGAACAGGGGTTTCAGAAGCGCCGGGTGATCCGCGCCATGATGTTGCGCTCGGCCCCGATGAAGCAGTCGCCGCGCGCCAGGCAGGCGGCGTAGAACTTCTTGTTGAACAGGTTGGTCGCCGTGACGGTGAGGCTCCAGTCCTTCCAGTCCACGTCGACCAGGCCATCGACCAGCGTATAGTCGGGGGTCTTGAGCCCGGTCGGGAAGGCCGCGCCCGCCGACACGTTCGAGCTGGTGTAGCGCACGCCGCCGCCGAACCGCACCGAGGCATCCTCGCCGATCTTCACCGTCTTGGTGGCGAAGACCGAGGCGTTGTCGCGCGGGACGTTGTCGAGCTGGAAAGCGCTGCCGTCGGCGCGGGTCGAGTTGTGGCTGAAATTGGCGATGATGTCGTAATTGCCTGCCAGGGTGCGCTTCGCCTCGATCTCATAGCCCTTCGAGATCAGCGAACCGGCCTGGCGCTGGTCGAACGGATCGGCGGTCGACGGGTCGTCGACCGGGCGGTTGTTCTCCTTGATGTGATAGGCGGTGAGGGTGATCAGCGTGGCGTCGTCCGGGTGGAACTTCACGCCGCCCTCATATTGGCGGCCCTGCTTCGGCTTGAACGGGTTGCCGTCGCTCGCCGTGCCCGAGATCGGGTCGAACGCTTCGGTATAGCTGAAATAGGGCGACACGCCGGGCAGGATGTCGGCGATGATGCCGGCGCGGAACGAGGTCGCATGATCCTTGTCGGCGGTGCCGCCGGCGGGTTTGGTGCGGACATAGTCGCGCCGGCCGCCGAGCACGACCGAGACCTTGTCCCACACGCGGATCTGGTCCTGGACGTAGAAGCCCACCTGGCGCTGCTTCGTGTCTTCGCTGAAGGTCGGGGTGGGAAGGCCGCCGCCATAGTCGGACAGCGCGGCATAATCGATATTGTAGATGTCGATGAATTCGTAGCCGTAGCCGCCGGTCTTGCGGACCCGGTTCCAGCTATAGTCGATGCCCGCAATCACGAGATGCTCGATCTGCGCGCCAGTGTTGAAATCGAAGCGCAGATGATTGTCGGTGGTGAAGACATTGAGCCGGGCATAGCTGCCATCGGCATAGAGGCCGATCGTGCGCTGTGCCGGGTCGAGATAGGGATTGGCCGGGTTCGAATAGCTGTCGGGATAATGGGTAAGGTAGGTCAGGTCGCTGTCGATGTAGCGCGCCTTGAGGTTCACCTTCACATGCTCGTTGAAGCGGTGCTCGAACTGGGCGCCGCCCTCCAGCAGGCGGCCGTCATAGCGGTCCCAGCCCGGCTTGCCGATGAAGGTGTTGTTGGGCAACTTGCCGTTGGGATTGGGCAGCAGCGTGCCGACCAGCGGCAGGAACTGCGAGGTCGAGCCCTGGTCGTCCTCCTGGTAGAGGCCGGTGAGGGTGAGCCTGGTGTCGACGCCGGGCTGCCAGGTGAGCGACGGTGCGACCATCACGCGGTCGTCGGGGACATGGTCGACCTGGGTGTTGCCGTCGCGCACGCGGGCGACGATCCGGGCGGCGAGCTGCTCGGTGATCGGGCCGGTGATGTCGCCCATCGCCTCTTTGCGGTCGAACGAGCCATAGACCAGCGATGCCTCGCCGCGCGTCTCGAACTCGGGGGTCTTCGACACCATGTTGATCAGGCCGCCCAGGGTGCCCGCGCCGAACAGCACCGAGGCGGGTCCACGCACCACCTCGATCTGCGAGAAATTATACGGGTCCGAGCGGATGCTGGCATAATAGCTGAACAGGTCGCGCATTCCGTCGCGGAACTGGAGCGGGTTGAGGCCGCGGATGAGGCCGCCGTCGACCCGGCTGTCGGGGCCATAGGGATTGGCGGTGACGCCCGCGACATAGTTGAGCGTGTCCGAGATCGAGATCGCGCCCTGCGAGATGAACTCGTCGGCGGTGACGACGGTCAGCGCCTGCGGCGTCTGGGTCAGCGGCGTGTCGGTCTTGGTGCCGGCCATGCTGCGCTCGCGCGCGCCCTTGACGATGATGGTGGGCGTCGCGCCTTCCTCGGCAGCGGCGCCGCCTTCTCCGGCATCGGCGGCGAAGGCCGGAACCGAGATACTGGCCATCAACATGGCCCATATGGCTTTTCTTGCGATCATAGCACCTGTCCCCTTGTGCCAGCGGCGGGATGCCGCCTTGGTCGCAGGCGGCTAATGAGAGTCATCCGCAATATCAACCCGCTTGCACTGCGGGGTATGAATTAATAACGCCTTGCAGTAGCGTTGCTGCTGTACGGCTTCGTGGGATCGCGGACGGGTGAAAGGAATCGGCGTGTCGCCAAGGGCGCGGAAATGGATCAGGATCGGCTTGGCCGGGCCCGGGGCGGTGATCGTTGCCCTGGTGGTGATGGCCGGCATGGCGCTGTGGCTGCCCGGCGGCGCCGCCGGAATCGACAATCTGGTGCTGCCGCTGGTACTGATACCGCTGATCTGGGCCGCGCTGTTCTTCCACGCCTGCCTCGATCCCCGGCTCGGGCGGGTGGCGCTGGTCGCCCTCGGGCTGGTCGCGGTCCACGGTGCGTTGATTGCCCAGCGGTTCGCCAGCGGCGCGCCCACGCATAAGGCTCAGGAGGCACGGCCATGATCCACCTGCCCAAGCAAGAGACCAAGCTGCTCGTCGCCGTCCATGGCTGGTCGGGCATATTGCTCGGCCTGCTGCTCTATGCGGTGGTGATCACCGGCATGGCCGCGGTGTTCGCCGAGGAGATCGGCATCTGGTCGGCCGGCCATGTCGAGCAGCGCTCGGCCTTCTCGCGCCCGATCGATGCCGCGATCCGTGAGCTTGGCGCCCGCACGCCCGCCAAATATCATGAGGGCGCCGACATGTTCGAGATCGGCGACCACAATCTCGGCGTCTTCTTCCACCGGCACGAGACCGATCCCGACGGCGAATTCGTCAGCCGCGGCGTCTATTATCAGCTCGATCGCGACGGCAAGGTCGTCAGCGAGCAGCATGGCACCGGCGAGGAGGTGTTCGGCCCGCGCAACGACGATGCGCTGTCGAGCTTCCTGGTCGACACCCATGTGCGGCTGCACGTGCCCAACCCCTGGGGCCTGATCCTCACCGGCATCCTGGGCCTGGCGATGCTGGTGGCCGCGATCTCGGGGCTGCTGATCCACCGCCATCTGTTCAAGGACATCTTCACCCTGCGCCGCAAGGCCAACAAGGTGCTGGTCGATCGCGACCGGCACAGCGTCGCCGGCACCTGGAGCCTGCCTTTCGCCTTCCTGCTCGCCTTCACCGGCGCTTTCTTCTCCTTCTTCTCGACCGTCGGCGTGCCGATCGTCGCGATGACGGCGTTCGCGGGAGACGTGCAGGCGATGAGCGACGCGGTGTTCGGCAATCCCGCGACCCCCGACAAGCGGCCAGTGGCGATCGGCAATCTCGATCGCATCACCAGCGACGCCACCAGCCGGGTGGGCGAGGCGCCGACCTTCCTGTCGATCGAGAATTTCGGCCGCGCCGATTCGAGCGTCACCGTCTTCCACAATCCGCGCGAGGGCGGGCTGGAGCCGGTGACCTTGCTCTACAAGGCCGCCGACGCCAGCTTCATCCGCGAAAAGCCGTCGATCGGCACCCGGCCGTCGGTGGGCGGCACGCTCGCGGCGATCATGGCGCCGCTCCATTTCGGCAATTTCGCGGGGCTGCTGTCGAAGTCGGTGTGGTTCGGGCTCGGCTTCGCGATGTGCTACGTCACCCTCACCGGGCTGCGCCTGTGGCTGGAGCGGCGGCGGGAGAATGCGCGATCGCTCGGCTGGCTCGAGCGCGCCACCAGCGTCGTCGGCTTCGGCCTGCCTTTCTCGCTGGTCGCCTGCGCGGTCGCCTTCCTGGTGACGACGGGGGAGGGGACCGCCGTGTGGTGGACTCCGGCCGGCTTCCTGATCGCCGCGGCGATCGCGATCGTCGCTGGCATCGCCGCGCGATCGGTCGACCAGCTCGACGCGCTGCTCAAGCTCGGCACCGCGGCGCTGCTGATCGCGCTACCCTTCATCCGCTTGCTGTTCGGCGGGCCGGGCTGGGGCGAGGCGATGGCGGCGGCCCAGCCGATCATCGTCGCGCTCGACATCGGCTTCGTCTTCGCGGGCGGCTGGATGCTGTGGCAGATGCGCCGCCAGCGCGAGACACCGCCGGCCGCTGCCACCGATTTCACCCTGCAGCCGGCGGAGTGAGCATGCTGACCGTCCTTGCCATCATCGTCTCGACCGCGCTGATCCTGTGGCTCTGCACCGGCGATCCCAAGCGCCGTCGCGCCGCCGGTCTGCGTGACGACGGGATGAGCACGACCCAGCGGCGCCTGCTGGCCGCCGCCGCCTGCCTGCCGGGCCTGCTGCTCGCCGTCACCGGCCATGGCGCAGGCTTCTTCCTGTGGCTGGGCGGCTGCGGCGTGGTCGGCTGGCTAATCGCGCTGGGTTTCGGGCAGCGGCGCGCGGCCTGAGGTGAGGCCGAGTTCGGCGGGCGCCGCGGCGCTGCGCCGACCCGAGACCCGCGCCACCGCCTCGTCCAAGGTCATCCGGAGCACCGGCACGCCGCCGGGGAAGGCATCGAGCAGGCGCGAGGGCGTGGCCGCGCCGAGCAGCACGAAATGGCCGCGATCGGCCGAGCTGCGGATCAGCCGCCCGAACGCCTGGCGCATCCGCGCGCGGACGATGCGGTCGTCATAGACGCTGCCGCCGCCCGCAGCTTTCCGCGCCGCGTGGAGCACGGTCGGGCGCGGCCACGGCACGCCTTCCATCACCACCAGCCGCAGCGAATCACCGGGCACGTCGACGCCGTCGCGGAGCGCGTCGGTGCCGAGCAGCGAGGCGTGGGGATCATCGCGAAAAATGTCGACCAAAGTGCCGGTGTCGATCGGGTCGACATGCTGGGCGTAGAGCGGCAGCCCGTCGCGGGCGAGCCGGTCGGCGATGCGGGCGTGGACGGCGCGCAGGCGGGAGATGGCGGTGAACAGCCCCAGCGTGCCGCCGCCGGCGGCCGAGATCAGCCGCTGATAGGCCTGCCCCAGCTGCGCCACGTCGCCGCGCTTCAGGTCGCTGACGACCAGCACCTCGGCATGCGAGGCATAGTCGAACGGGCTGGGCACCGCGATATGGCGCGCGGGCAGGTCGAGATGGACCGCGCCGCTGCGCGCTTCGGCGCCCGACCAGTCCTCGCCGTCGCGCAAGGTGGCCGAGGTGACGAGCACGCCATGGGCCGGTTTCAGCACGGTCTCGGCGAGCGGCCGGGTGGGATCGAGCCAGTGGCGATGCAGGCCGATATCGAGTTCGCGTCCCTCGATCCGGTCGACCGCGAGCCAGTCGACGAAGTCGGGATCGAGCGGGCCACCGAGCCGCGCCAGCATCGAGATCCAGGCGGCGACCAGCTGCCCGCGCTGGTTGAGCCCGGCGATCGCGCCCTCGATCCGCGCGCGCGCCTGGCCGTCGAGCCAGTCGGGTCCGTCGTCCATCACCGCGGCGAGCCGCTGCTTGAGCCGCGCCATCGGCCGCATCAGCGCCTCCAGCGCCTCGATCGCGGGCTGGGCGGCGTCGATCAGCGCCGGGTCGGGCTGGCCGACATCGGTCTCCAGCCCATAGCCGGCGTCCTGGGCATTGGCACGCGCATAGACATTGGCGCGCGCCGCCGCGAGCAGCCGCTCGATCGGGCCGAGCGGCAGATTCTCGCCCAGCCGGCCAAGCCAGCCGTCGGCGGGAAGCAGGGTGGCGGCGGCCGACGCGGCCTCGATCGCGAGCCCGCCTTCCTCGTCATAGCTGGCGACGTCGGACAGCCGCGCCGACAGGCCGCGCCGCCGGCCGCGCGCCTTGGCCTCGGGCCCGATGATCCAGCGGCGCAGCTCGATTGCCTCCTGCCCGGTCAGCGCGGCGGCGAAGGTGGAGTCGGCGGCGTCGAACAGGTGATGGCCTTCGTCGAACACCAGCCGGCCGAGCGGATGGCCCTCGTCGGCGCGGCGCTGGGCCAGGATCATCACCAGCGCATGGTTGGCGATGACGATGTCGGCGCCCTCCGAGGCGCGGGCGGCGCGCTCGATGAAGCATTTTCGGTAATGCGGGCAGCCGGCATAGACGCATTCGCCGCGCCGGTCGGTTAGCGCGGTCGAGCCCGCGCGGCGGAACAGGGTGGGCAGCCAGCCGGGCAGGTCGCCGCCGACCATGTCGCCATCGCGGCTATATTGCGCCCAGCGCGACACCATCTGCGCCAGGATCGCGGCGCGGTTCTGGAAACCGCCCTGCAGGGCGTCCTCCAGGTTGAGCAGGCAGAGATAATTCTCCCGTCCCTTGCGCACGACCACCTTCTCGCGCCGCTCGGCGGGATCGGGGAAAATGCGCCGCGTCTCGGCGTCGAGCTGGCGCTGGAGCGCCTTGGTGTAGGTGGAAATCCACACCGCGCCATTCGCCCGCTCGGCCCAGAGCGAGGCGGGGGCGAGATAGCCGAGCGTCTTGCCGATGCCGGTGCCCGCCTCTGCCAGCACGAGATTGGGGCGGCCCTCCGACAGGCGCGGGTCGAACATGCGGCTGTTGGCGGCGGCATAGAGGCGCTGGCCGTCGCGCGTCTCGGCGCCCTCGCCGGTCAATATGGCGAGGCGGGCCAGGGTCTCGGCCTCGTCGAGCTTGATGTTGCGCGGCTGGGGGCGGCCGCCGGCCTCGTCCCATTCGGGCAGGCGCGCGAACAGGCCGCGTTCGGGGCGGGAGGGCTCGCGCAGCACCTGCCCGATCGCCGGCGACCAGGGCCAGCGCAGCCGGGCCAGCGACTGGTGGCTGTTCCACGCGCCATAGGCTTCGGCCCAGCCCTCGCGATCGGCCATGCGCTGGAGCAGCGCCTGCGCCGCCTCGATCAGGAAGAGGGGGGCACGGGCATCGTCGACTGGCGGGGTGAGCCCCAGCGCGCGGGCCAGGCCGGCCGGCGTCGGCACCGCGAAGCGCGCCGGATGGACGAAGGCGAACAGCTCGAGCAGGTCGAGCCCCAGGAACTCCGCCATGCCCAGCCGGCTGGCGGTGACCGCGGCGTTGAGCACGATCATCGGCGTCTCGGCCGCCCGCGCCACCGCCTCGCCCCGGCCGATCCCGCGCACCTCGCCCTGGGGCGAGGCGAGCCAGATCCCGCCATGGGTCGCGTGCAGCGCAGGATAGGGGAGGGCGAGAGGCATTGCTTCCCATGTAGGAGATGGGGAACGATCAGGGAACAGGGATCCGTCGTTAATCCCGATCGTCATTCCCGCGAAGGCGGGAATCCATATTCTCAAGGGCGGGAGACTCTTGCGGTTCGGAGGTTATGGATCCCCGCCTTCGCGGGGATGACGTGTTGCACCTTATCGACAGGACAATCTCCGCATTGTTGATTCGGTCGCTGGTCGCGCTAAGAGCGCCCCATCATGTCCGACAGCATCACCCCCGCCGCCCTGCGCGAAGCCGCGCTCGTCTCCAAGGCCTGGCCCTATGAAGAGGCGCGCAAGCTGCTCAAGCGCTATGAGAAGGGCGCGCCCGCCAAGGGCCATGTGCTGTTCGAGACCGGCTATGGACCGTCGGGCCTGCCGCATATCGGCACCTTCAACGAGGTGCTGCGCACCACGATGGTGCGCCGCGCCTATGAGGAGATGTCGGAGCTGCCGACCCAGCTGATCGCGTTCAGCGACGACATGGACGGGCTGCGCAAGGTACCCGACAACGTTCCGAACCAGGAGATGCTGCGCGAATATCTCGGCAAGCCGCTCAGCAAGATCCCCGATCCGTTCGGAAAGTTCGAAAGCTTCGCGCACCACAACAACGCGATGCTGCGCGAATTCCTCGATCGCTTCGGCTTCGATTACGACTTCCGCTCGTCGACCGAAGCCTATGAGGGCGGCCAGTTCGACGAGGCGCTGAAAAACGTTCTGCGCCATTATGACGGCATCATGGGCATCATGCTGCCCACCCTGCGCAAGGAGCGCCAGGAAACCTATTCGCCGGTGCTGCCGATCAGCCCGAAGAGCGGCATCGTCCTGCAGGTGCCCGTCACCGTCGTCGACGCCGAGGCGGGCCTGATCCGCTTCACCGATGAGGGCGAGGAGGTCACCCAGACCATCCTCGGCGGCAGGGCCAAGCTGCAGTGGAAGGTCGACTGGGCGATGCGCTGGGTCGCGCTCGGCGTCGATTATGAGATGGCGGGCAAGGACCTGATCGATTCGGTCACCCAGTCGTCGAAGATCTGCCGCGAGCTGGGCGCCCGCCCGCCCGAGGGCTTCAACTACGAGATGTTCCTCGACGAGAAGGGCGAGAAGATCTCCAAGTCGAAGGGCAACGGCCTGAGCCTCGAGCAATGGCTGACCTATGGGCCCGAGGAGAGCCTGGCTTTCTACGCCTATCGCGAGCCGAAGAAGGCCAAGCAGCTCCACATGGGCGTGATCCCGCGCGCGGTGGACGAATATTGGCAGTTCCGCGGCAATTATCCCGCCCAGCCGATCGAGCAGCGGCTCGGCAACCCGGTCCACCACATCCACCGCGCGACCCAGGAGGACGTGCCGGCCGAGCTGCTGCCCGTCACCTTCGGGCTGCTGCTCAACCTCGTCGGCGTGATGGGCGATGCCTCGAAGGACCAGGTCTGGGGCTATCTCTCCAACTATGTCGCCGACGCCTCGGCCGAGAAATATCCCGAGCTCGACCGGCTGATCGGCCATGCGCTGGCCTATCACCGCGATTTCGTCGCGCCGACGCTCAAGCGCCGCAAGCCGACCGACAATGAAGCGGCGGCGCTGCGCGCGCTCGACGCCAAGCTGGCCGCGATGCCCGCCGATGCCTCGGCTGAGGATATCCAGAACGAGGTCTATGCGATCGGCAAGGAGGAGGCTTACGGCTTCGCCTCGCTACGCGACTGGTTCAAGGCGCTCTACGAGACCTTGCTGGGCGCCGAGCAGGGCCCGCGCATGGGCAGCTTCATCGCGCTCTACGGGATCGCGAACAGCCGCAAGCTGATCGCGGAAGCGCTCGGCTGAGGCGGGCGCGCGCGGAAGGTAGCGGGTAGAAGGTAGAAGAAGACCCTCACCCAACCCTCTCCCGCAGGCGGGAGAGGGCTCCCTTGCGGCGAGGGCCAGCGTCTCTCCTTCTCCCGCTTGCGGGAGAAGGTCGGGATGAGGGTCTTCTTCCTTCTAAAACCCTATTTCGACGCCTTGATCCAGGCGTCGATCTTCGCTTCCAGCACCGTCATCGGCAGCGCGCCGGTGTCCAGCACCTGGGCGTGGAAGGCGCGCGGGTCGAACTTCGGGCCCAGCTCCTGCTGCGCCTTCGCCTTCAGCTTCAATATGGTCAGCGCGCCGATCTTGTAGGCGAGCGCCTGGCCCGGCATCGCGATGTAGCGCTCCACCTCGGCGGTGGCGTCGGTCTTGCCGATGTTCGAATGGGTCAGCATATAGTCGATTGCCTGGTCGCGGCTCCAGCCCTTGGCGTGGATGCCGGTGTCGACCACCAGCCGCATCGCGCGCAGCATCTCGTCCGACAGCCCGCCGAAGCGCTGATAGGGGTCGGTCTCCATGCCCAGGTCCTTCCACAGGGTCTCGGCATAGAGCGCCCAGCCCTCGACGAAGGCGGTGTTGCCGCCGAAGCGCATGAAGGCGGGAAGCGCGGTGTTCTCCTGCGCCAGGCTGATCTGGAAATGATGTCCCGGCACACCCTCGTGCAGGTACAGCGTCTCCATCCCCGGCGTGGTCCGCGATTTCAGGTCGTAGCTGTTATAATAGAAGACACCGGGGCGAGAGCCGTCGGGCGTGCCCTGCTGGTAGCTGCCGCCGGCCTCGGTCTTCTCGCGATAGGGCTCGACCGCCTTGATCTCGAGCGGGCTCTTGGGGATCAGCGAGAATTGCTCGGGGATGCGCTGGTCCACCCGCTTGCCGATCCGGAAATATTCCTCGCGCAGCCATTCGACGCTCGGCGGCTGGAATTTGGGATCGTCGCGCAGATAGACGAAGAATTCGGCGAGCGTGCCCTTGTAGCCGACCTGCGCCTTGATCTTCTCCATCTCGGCGGTGATCCGCGCCACCTCCTTCAGGCCCAGCTGGTGCACCTCCTCCGCCTTCAGCGGCAGCGTGGTGTGGGCTTCGATCAGATGGGCGTAGAGCCGGTCGCCGCCCTTCAGCCCGACCAGCCCCACGCTGTCGCGCGCGGCGGGCAGATATTCGGTCTTCAGGAAGGTGCGGAAGCGCTCATAAGCGGGCAGGATGCCGTCGCGGATCACCGCGGCGGTCTGGTCGCGCAGCCGCGCCTGCTCGGCGGCGGGGATGTCGTCGGGGAACTGCTTGAGCGGGCCGTAGAAGGTGGAGCCTTCCACCCCTTGCGCGATCTGCAGGTCCATCTGCTCGATCATGTTGCGGACGACCAGCTTGGGCTCGACCACGCCCGCGGCCATGCCCTGACGGAAGCGCGCGATCCAGCGATCGACCATCACGACATAGTCGCGGTGGCGCTGGATATTGTTCTCATAGTCCTGGACGGTGCGGAACGGCGCGGCGCCGCCGCCCGAGGCGAAGCCCGGATAGAAGGTGTGGAAGCCCTGGAAATGGTCGACCGGCTGGACCACGGTGACCGCCAGCAATTCGGGCGACAGGCCCTTCAGGGTCGTCTTGGCCTGCCAGGCGAACACATCATAGGCGATCTGGTCGATGGGCGAGAGCTTCGCCCGGTCGATCCTGGCCAGCGCGGCAAGGTCGCCCTCGGCGGCCGCGCGCTCGGCCGCGAAATAGGCGTCGCTCACATTGTCGCCGAGCCGGCCGGCATAGCGCATGTCGCCGCGGAACATGCCCGAGATCGGGTTCCGCTTCAGGCTCGCCTCGTCGCTGTCGTGGAACAGCTTGAGCAGCGCGCTGTCCGCCGCCGAGGGCTGCGGGGTCGCGGCAGCGGCGGCCGGCACGGCCGCGAGAACGGGAGAGGCGAGGCCGGCCAGGACGGTGGCGGCCAGCAGGATCGATCGAAGCATCATGGGGGTCTTCCGGATTATCTGAATGGCCTGGGGCTATTCCTGTACCGCCCCACATGCAAGAAGCCCCGGCCTCCACGAGGGAGGCCGGGGCCTTTGCCGGGGGTGGGCCCGCCGCTTACCAGAAGAAGCGGTTGTGGACCTCGACCACGCGGCCGGTGCGGATGTTCACCAGCGCCACGTCGTTACCGTAGCGGACCCAGCGGTTGTAGCCGCTCGCGGCCGGCAGGCGATAGCGATAGGGGTCGGTGATCACATAGCGCGAGCTATAATAGGCCGGCGCGAAGCGATAGCCGGGGGTCACCGGGCGATAGGCATAGCCACGTGGGCCGACATAGGCCGGGCGGCGATAGACGTTGCGGTTGCTCTGGCGATAGTCGCGCCAGTCCTCGCGGGCCTCCTGCTTGGCGTCGCGAAGATCCTTGCGGGCATCGCGGACGTCGCGGCGGTCGCCATAGCGCTGCGCGTCGCGCAGGTCGCGGCGCTCCTCGCGGACTTCGCGCTGGCTGTGGCGTGCCTCGCCCAGCGACTGGGCCTGGGCGATGGTCGGCGCCGCGACCGCGGCCATGAGCGCCAGGATGATCGGTGTACGCATCGGATTACTCCTTTTCGATTCACTTCCGAAACTCGGTCGTGGCGGCGTCAATGCTCGGCGCCATCACAGGTTCCTGATTCGCACAGCGGGGCTGAACCGAACGGGAATGGGCTAGTCAGGCTAGAGACAGGAAAAGGGCCGGATTCCGGCCGCTTATTGCAGCGCTGACATGAAGTTTCAGGGGAAGCCGCCGGCCGCCAAAAGGAAGGGCCCGGCGGCTTTCGCCACCGGGCCCCGTTCGGCCACTCTCTTGCCGAAACCGAAAAGGCTCAGAAGAAGAAGTCGTAGATGATGTCGACGATCTCGCCGGTGTAGGTGTCCACCAGCACGGCATCGTCATAATAGCGGACCCAGCGATAGGGGCCATAGGCCGGCGGCAGGCGGTACTGCCACGGGTCCGAGATCCAGTAGTTCGACGTGTAGAACCAGCTGTCCCAGCGATAGCCGATGTCCCAGCGGCGATAGCTGTAGCCCCAGCGCGGGGGCTGGTAACGCGGCAGGCGATAGACGCTGCGATGGCTGTTGCGATAGTCGCGCCAGGCATAGCGGCGGTCGTCGCGCCAGCTCTGCTTCCAGCGGTCATGGTCGCGACGGTCGTTGCGATCCCAGTCGCGGCCGCCATTGCGTCCATCGTTGCGATCGCGATCACGGTTCCAGTCGCGCCCGTCGTTGCGGCCGTCGGCGCGGTCGCGGTTTCCGTCCCGGCCGTCGTTGCGCCCGTCATTGCCGCGCGCCCAGCGATCGTCGCGATCGTTGCGCCCATCGCGGTCGTTGCGCGCATCGGTGCCGGGGCGGCCGGCGTCGGGGCGCCCGGCATCCGGACGGCCATCACCATTGCGATCCCAGCGCTGCCGGTCGGTCGTCCAGTTGCGATCGGTGCTGTTTCCGGCCGGGGAGGCGCCCGGAGTGCCGGCGGTTGCGCCATTGCCGCGATCCCAGTCGCGACGGTCGGTGGACCAGCGCTCGCCCCGGCCCCGCGCGGTGACGTCGCCGCTCGGGCGAGGAGCGGGCGCCGGGGTAGCGGCGGGGGGCGTGGGCGCCACGCCGACGCTCATGCCGCCCGGGGTTCCGCCGCTGCGGCCGCGATCCCAGCCATTGCCATTGCCGCCGCCGCCACGATCACCACCGCGATTCCAATCGCCGCCGCGGCTGCCGCGATCGTCGCTGCGCGCCACGCCGGCATTCGCCGCGCCCGCGTTCATCATGTCGCGACCACGCGCCACGGCCTCGCGCCGGGAATCGCCATTCATCATCGCGCCCCGGCCTTCGCGGCCGCCGCGATCCTGGGCCATGGCGGGGGCGACGATCGCCGTCCCCAGCAGCAGCCCGGTCATCAAAGTCGCAAGGGTACGCATCCCGATACTCTCCAGCCGGCCGGACCAGACTCCGCGCCGATGATCCGCTTTTGCACCCCGCCGACTGAGCCGATGCTGAACTTGCCCGTCAGCAAACAGAAAGATTCACGGCATCAGCGGATGGAAGTTGAGTCGCCCTTGTTCGAGTCGCCCGGCTTCGGGGCGAGCGCGGGCACGCTGCGCGCCGCATCGTCGGCCTCGATGCCGGGGGCGGGGGCGGCGGCGATCGTCTCGCTGCCGGCCATCACCCGGCCGGCGCGGCGGATCGCCTTGCGGATGCGCGGATAGGTGCCGCAGCGGCAGATATTGGTCATCGCCGCATCGATCTCGGCGTCGCTCGGGTCGCGGCTGCGTTCGAGCAGTGCGGCGGCGGCCATGATCATGCCCGACTGGCAATAGCCGCATTGCGGCAGATTCTCCGCCACCCAGGCCTGCTGCACCGGATGGCCGCGATCGGGCGACAATGCCTCGATGGTGGTGATGAAGCTGCCCTCGATCGTGCCGATCGGCACCTGGCAGGAGCGGACCGGCTGGCCGTCGAGGTGGACGGTGCAGGCGCCGCAGAGTCCCGCACCGCAGCCATATTTGGTGCCGGTGAGGTTGGAGGCGTCGCGCAGCGCCCAGAGCAGCGGAGTCGCGGGGTCCATCTTGTAGTGAACCGGCTGGCCATTGACGGTGAAACTGGTCATGGCTTCGTCAATAGAGCCTGAGCCCGGCGCGACACAGCGGAAATTTCTCTGCTTTCGCTTGTAGAATCATGTGTTGGTCGGTAAGGGCGGCACCTCGCGTGGCGGGATTTTTTCCGCGACGGCCTATTTTTTTGCGTTGTAGCTGAGGCACCGTCGGATCGGCGGCGTGGATGGCTTGCTCCGCAAGTAATTGGAGATATTGGTTTTTATGCAGATCATCGTTCGCGACAACAATGTTGACCAGGCCCTCCGGGCGCTGAAGAAGAAGCTGCAGCGCGAGGGCGTCTATCGCGAGATGAAGCTGCGCCGTCACTATGAGAAGCCGTCGGAGAAGCGCGCCCGCGAGCGTGCCGCCGCCATCCGCCGCGCCCGCAAGCTGGAGCGCAAGCGCATGGAGCGTGACGGCGTCCGGTAAGAATATCGGCGTCTCCGGCGCCCGGTTCGCCGGGCGGCGACGAACTAGGTTATCATTCTCAGAAAGCGAGCGCCCATGTCGGAAGTGACCGCCGTCCCCCTTCGTCCGATCACGAAGGGTTCGCTCACCAAGCTGTGGGTCGGGGTCGCTTTGGTCTTGGTGATCGCCATCGGGGTGGCCTTCGCCACCACGAAGCACCAGGTGATGATGGCCATGACTCCCGAGGAGTTCATGGCCTCGAACCTGGGCGGCAGCGTCAAGGCGACGCCGTCGGGCCTGCAGTACCAGGTGTTGGAAGAAGGCTCGGGCGCCAAGCCCGGCCCGAACGACCTGGTCCTCGTCCAGTATGAGGGCAAGCTGCTGAACGGCAAGGTGTTCGATACCACCAAGACCGACGGCAAGGCCCGCCCCATCCCCGTCAGCGGTACCATCCCCGGCTGGGCCGAGGGCATGCAGCTGATGAGCAAGGGCGCCAAATATCGTTTCTGGATGCCGCCGACCCTGGGTTACGGCGCCGAGGGTGCCGGCAACGGCATCATCCCCCCGAATGCGGTTCTGGTTTTCGACGTCGAACTGGTCGACGTCGCGGCGCAGCCGATGGGCATGGGCATGGGCGGTATGCCCCAGGGCCATGGCGGCATGTAAGCCGTCCGCGCTTTGCACGAATAGGAGAGGAGGGGTCGCCCACGGGCGGCCCCTTTCTTTTTGTCTGGTCGATATCCGACGTCAAAAGCGTGGAACGCCGCTGACCCGCAGGATCATGGCTAGCCCCTCGGGCCCCCGATAATTTCCGCCGCGACAGGGCGGACTGCCGCCCGGAAAGATGGGAGGGGCATTTGGATATCGGCGTCTCGGCGAATTTTCCCTGGTTCGGTCCGAAGTTCACCGACCTGGCGAAGCATATGGAAGCGCTGGGTTTCGAATCGCTGTGGACCGGCGAGCACATCATCATCCCTGTCGATATCGCCGATCCCTATCGCTATGGCGTGCCGCTGCCGACCAACTACAAGCATATGCCCGATCCCTTCATCAGCATGGCCGCCGCCGCGGCGGTGACGAGCAAGCTGAAGTTCGGGATGGACGTCTGCCTGGTCACCCAACGCGACCCGCTGGTGCTGGCCAAGGAGGCGGCGACGCTTGATCGCGTCTCGGACGGCCGGCTGATCATCGGCATCGGCTATGGCTGGATCAAGGAAGAGTCCGAGATCTTCGGCGTGCCGTGGAACACCCGCGTCCGCCGTTCCAGCGAGATGGTGCTCGCGCTCAAGAAGATCTGGGCCGAGGAGACGCCGAGCTTTTCGGGCGAGTTCATCAACTTCCCCGCAGTCCATTCGAACCCCAAGCCGGTGCGGCCGGGCGGTGTGCCGCTGCTGATCGGATCGGGCGGCACCGGCCTCGACAACGGCCGCGCGCTGCGCCGGGTGGCCGAGATCGCCGATGGCTGGGTGCCCTCGATGCTGACCCCGCAGGAGATGCGCGACGACCTTGCTCGTCTGAAGCAGCTCTGCGCCGAGACCGGGCGCGACTTCGAGGCGATGGACATCACCCTGATCGTGCCGGCCATTTCCTTCGGCCTCGGCGAGCGTCCGGAATGGGCCTATGACCTGCCCACCCACGACAAGGACGAGCTGCTCGCCCAATATAAGGAATCGGGGGTCAACCGCCTGATCATCGGCATGGACGACATGGTCGACGACACGTCGTTCAAGAATCTCGAAGTGGTGGCGAAGGGCTTCGGCCTGGTGTGAAACCAAATAAGCCCCTCCCTTTCAAGGGAGGGGGAAGGGGTGGGTCGCGAGCGAAGCGAGCGCTCCTCGGTCGTTCCGCTGAACTCCGCCAAGGGGGATCGACCCCCTTGGCTCCGTCACCCACCCCCTTCCCCTCCCTTGAAAGGGAGGGGTGATTACAGGGGGAAGGGGAGGATCTTGGTCTGACTTACTTCTCTCGCGCCGGGTGCAGGCTGGTGCCCGCACGGCCGCCGCGCAGGGCGGTGAACCAGCTGATCGGGTTCCACAGCTTGGTCGAGCCGTCGAGCGAGAAGGTGATGAACTCGACGCGGCCGCCGATATTCTCGAACGGCACCGGGCCGTCCAGGCCGTTGCGGAAGGCGGGGACGCGGCTGTCGGCCGACTGGTCGCGATTGTCGCCCATCACGAAGATATGGTCGGCCGGGATGGTGATCGCCGGATAATCGTCGATATCGGGGATATAGCCCAGGTCGAGCGTGTCGTAGCTGCGGCCGTTCGGCAGCGTCTCGCGGAAGCGCGGCAGCGCGCAATAGAGCTTGCCGTCGGGGCCGGTGACGCGGAAGCGCATCACCTCGGCCTGGTCGCAGGGGACGTTGTCGTCGACCGGGATCATCGCCGGCGATTCGGCGACCCGCTTCACCGGCACGCCGTTGATCACGACGGTGCCGCCACGCACTTCGATGCGGTCGCCGGGCAGGCCGATGACGCGCTTGATGAAGTCGGTGTCCGCCTGGGGCGGCTTCAGGATCACGATGTCGCCGCGCTCGGGCAGGCGCCCGAACAGCCGCCCGTTGATGAAGGGCAGCACGTGGAAGCTGGGCGACACATAGGACCAGCCATAGGGATATTTGGTCACGACGAGCCGATCGCCGGTGATCAGCGTCGGCATCATCGATTCGGAAGGGATGTAGAAGGGCTTGGCGATGAAGCTGTGAAAGCCGAGCACGGCCAGGATCAGCCAGAAGATGCCGCGCACCTCGGCCCACCAGTCGGTGCCTTGCTTCTTGGGTTGCGCCGCGGCGGCCTCCACCGGCTTGGTGGGAGCGTCGCTCATATTGTCCATAGGGTCACTCGGTTGATCGCTCACGCGATCCCCTCCTCACAGCGGGCGCGCATACAGGATCACGAACGCCTGCGCCCAGGGATGATCGTCCGTCATCGTCAAATGTACCTCGATGGCGTGGCCCGGCGGCGTGAGCGCGTCAAGCCTTGCCTTGGCGCCGCCCGTCAAAACCAGCGTGGGCGCGCCGCTCGGCAGGTTGGCCACGCCAATGTCCTTCATGAACACGCCGGCCTTGAAGCCGGTGCCGACCGCCTTGGAGAAGGCCTCCTTGGCGGCGAATCGCTTCGCATAGGTGCCGGCGCGGGTCAGCGTGCGCCGTTCGGACTTGGCGCGCTCGACATCGGTGAAGACGCGGGTGATGAAGCGCTCGCCGAAGCGGTCGAGCGACTGCTGGATCCGCTCGATGTTGCAGAGGTCGGAACCGATGCCGATGATCATCTCACAATTCCTCCCCGGAACGGGGAGGGGGACCGCTCGTAGAGCGGTGGAGGGGGCGACGGCGGAGCCGGCGCTGGCGCGCCGCCCCTCCACCATCCTGCGGATGGTCCCCCTCCCCGTTCCGGGGAGGAATGGCGGAGCCCGTCATCGCGCCTCTTCCATCAGCCGGCGCATCTTCCGGACCACCGGGCCCAGCCCTTCGAAGATCGCCTCGCCGATCAGGAAATGGCCGATGTTGAGCTCGGCGATCTGCGGGATCGCGGCGATCGGCTGGACATTGTCGAAGGTCAGGCCATGGCCGGCATGCGGCTCGATGCCGTTCTTGGCGGCGAGCGCGACGGCGTCGGTGATTCGCCGCAGCTCGGTGCTGCGCTCCTCGCCCTCGACATGGGCATAGCGGCCGGTGTGGAACTCGACCACCGGCGCGCCGAGCGAGACGGCGGCCTCGATCTGGCGCGGGTCGGCCTCGATGAACAGGCTCACCCTTATGCCGGCGTCGCTCAGCCGGGCGATCATCGGCTTCAGGTGATCATGCTGGCCGGCGGCGTCGAGTCCGCCCTCGGTCGTCCGCTCCTCGCGCCGCTCGGGGACGATACAGGCGGCGTGCGGCTTGTGGCGCAGCGCGATCGCCAGCATCTCGTCGGTCGCCGCCATCTCCAGGTTGAGCGGCAGCGAGATCGCGTTGATCAGATGGTCGATGTCGTGATCGGTGATGTGGCGGCGATCCTCGCGCAGATGCGCGGTGATGCCGTCGGCGCCGTTTTCCGCCGCGATGAGGGCGGCGCGCAGCGGATCGGGATGCGCCCCGCCGCGCGCGTTCCGGATCGTGGCGACATGGTCGATATTGACCCCGAGGCGAAGCCGCTCCACGCCGGGGACCTCAGGCTGCGGCCCGGCTGCCGGGCTTCACCGCGGGGATCGCGGCAAGCTCGGGCGGCAGCGCATCGGGCTCGTAGGTCGGCACTTCGAGCGCGATCAGCGGGTAGAAGGGGACGCCGAGGTCGGCGGTGCCGTTCGACCGGTCGACCAGCGACGCGGCGGCGATCACTTCGCCGCCCGCGGCCTCGACCGCCTTGATCGCCTCGCGCGAGGACAGGCCGGTGGTCACCACATCCTCGACCAGCAGCACCTTCTGGCCGGGCAGCAGGCGGAAGCCGCGGCGCAGGTGGAAGACGCCGTCGGGCCGCTCGACGAACATCGCGTCGAGGGCGAGGGCGCGGCCCATTTCATGGCCGATGATCACGCCGCCCATCGCCGGCGCTACGACCGCACCGAGCTGAATCTTGATCTTGTCGGGGATCTTGAAGGTCAGGGCTTCGGCCAGGCGCGACGCGCGCGCGGGATTCATCAGAACGCGCGCGCATTGCAGATAGCGGGGGCTGCGCAGCCCCGACGACAGGATGAAATGGCCCTCAAGCAGCGCTTCCGCCTCACGAAATTCGGCCAGTACCTGTTCGTCGGTCATCATATCTGTCCCGTATATAGCGCCGCTTTGCAGCATCGCGCCCAGATAGAGGCACCCGTTACTCGCTTCAACCGCTTGCATTTGCGGCCAAGCGGTGCTTGAGGCTCTCGTGAGCCACGCCTATAAGGCGCTCGAATTCATAGGGCCCGCTCCAACAGGCAAGGCGCGGATTC
>CAUTRN010000064.1:0-29152 GCA_963540925.1 uncultured Sphingomonadaceae bacterium | reverse complement strand
ATGCAGCGTAGTCTCGTGGGCTCGGAGATGTGTATAAGAGACAGAGCGGGGGCAGGGGCGGCGGGTGCCGCCGGAGCTGCCACGACTTCCTCGATCACCTGGGGTTCGGCCTCGCCAGGCCGACCGAGCACGCGGCGACGCTTGACCTCGACCACGACGGTGTTCGACCGGCCATGGCTGAAGCTCTGCTTCACCTGACCCGTCTCAACCGTGCGCTTCAGGCCCAGCGGCGCGCGCATTCCCAGTTTCGGCTTTTCACTATCGCTCATCTGGTAACCGAACCCTTCACTTCACGACTCTTCTGTCGTCAATCTTCGAATTTCATAGCGCCGATGGACCCTGCGGAGCTGTTCCGCAAGGCTGAAGCGCTCTCCGAACGTCCTATGAAACCGCACCAGCGGCCCAAAGCGTCAGCAACGCGCACGGCGGACGCCGGCACGGTCACCCCGACATGTACCACATTGTCGCGCCCCAGCGCCATCGACAATATGGTGCGATCCGCCGGGATTACTACCCCTCGCAGGTCTCCGCCCTCGGCGTCCATGCCGACCCGCCAGGCCTGATCGAGCTTGCGGTTGCCGTCCTCGGAGGCGTCGGCGGCGTGCAGCAGCAGCCCCAGCTGGCCGCGCCGGGCGGCCTCGCCGATCCGGTCCGATCCGGTGAGCACGGTGCCCGCGCGCATCTCCAGCCCGATCCGGTCCAGCGCGGCGCGGCGCAGGCCGTCCTCGATGCGATCGGCCAGGTCGGCCGGGATGGTGATGTCGCCGGTCTTGAAGGCGCGGGCGAGGGCGCCCTTGAGCTTGCCCTTGGCGAGCGCCGTCTCCAGCGCCGCGCGGTCGACGCCGATCCACGCGCCGCGCCCGGGGGCCTTGGCGCGCAGGTCGGGCAGGACCTGGCCGTCGGGGCCGAGCGCAAGCCGGATCAGACTGGCGCGCGCATCATGCTCGCCGGTCAGGATGCATTTCCGCTCGGGGACATGTTTCCCCGGCCGTCCCCGGTGATCGGGGGCGGGGCCAGGAGGCGGTGCTACCGCGTCGCGATGCTCATCGTTGCCCATTCGCAGAAGCGACCTCCTGCGCAGGAGCCGGCGTCCGGTCGGCAATCAATATGCCGCCGGCGCCGTAATTTTCGGTCGAGAGTTCGGTGATGTTCACCTGGACGCCGCTCTCCGACTTGCCGAGGTGCACGCCAAGCGCCTTCGTCACGTCGGCGACGATGGCGGCCTTCTGCGCGCGGGTGGCGCTGCCGGCGATGCGGATGTCGACAAACGGCATCTGGGATCAGGCCTCGTCGGTGAACCAATGGGCGCGGGCGGCCATGATGATCTCATTGCCCTGGTCCTCGCTCAGGCCATATTCGGCCAGAACGCCGCCCTTGCTCTCCTCGCGGTCGCCACGGTCGCGATCGGGGCGATCGCTGTTCTGGCGGCGGCGCTGCTCGGCGCGCTTCTTCTGGATCAGCTCGTCGGTCGCCAGGTCGGCGAGGTCGTCGAGCGTCTTGATCCCGGCCTTGCCGAGGGTGACGAGCATCGCTTCGGTCAGATAGGGCAGCTCGGCCAGCGCGTCCTCGACGCCCAGGGTGCGGCGCTCCTCGCGGGCGGCGGCTTCGCGGCGCTCCAGCGCTTCCTGCGCGCGGCTCTGCAGCTCGGCGCCCAGCTCCTCGTCGAAGCCCTCGATCGAGGCCAGCTCGTCGAGCTCGACATAGGCGACCTCTTCCAGCGCGCCGAAGCCTTCGGCGACGAGCAGCTGGGCGAGGGTCTCGTCGACGTCCAGCTCGTTCTGGAACATCTCGGAATTCTGGAGGAACTCCTTCTGGCGCTTCTCGCTGGCGTCGGCCTCGGTGAGGATGTCGATCGCCTTGCCGGTCAGCTGGCTGGCGAGGCGGACATTCTGGCCGCGGCGGCCGATGGCGAGGCTCAGCTGATCGTCGGGGACGACCACCTCGATGCGCTCCTCCTCCTCGTCGATCACGACGCGCGAGACCTGGGCGGGCTGCAGCGCGTTGACCACGAAGGTGGCGGTGTCGGGCGACCAGGGGATGATGTCGATCTTCTCACCCTGCATTTCCTGCACGACGGCCTGCACGCGGCTGCCCTTCATGCCGACGCAGGCGCCGACCGGATCGATCGAGCCGTCATGGCTGATCACGCCGATCTTGGCGCGGCTGCCCGGGTCGCGGGCGGCGGCCTTGATCTCGATGATGCCGTCGTAGATCTCGGGCACTTCCTGCGCGAACAGCTTCTTCATGAAGTCGGGATGCGCGCGGCTCAGGAAGATCTGCGGGCCGCGGTTCTCGCGGCGCACGCTCAGGATCAGGCTGCGGACGCGGTCACCGACGCGGACGACTTCGCGGGGGATCTGCTGGTCGCGGCGGATGACGCCCTCGGCGCGGCCCAGGTCGACGACGACATGGCCGAACTCGACCCGCTTGACGACGCCGGTGATGATCTCGCTGGCGCGGTCCTTGAACTCTTCATACTGGCGCTCGCGCTCGGCATCGCGGACCTTCTGGAAGATCACCTGCTTGGCGGCCTGGGCGGCGATGCGGCCGAACTCGATCGGGGGCAGCGGATCGACGATATAGTCGCCGATGACGGCGCCCTTCTGCAGCTTCTGCGCGTCGGGGACCGAGACCTGCTTAAAATAGTCGTCGACCAGCTCGACCACCTCGACGACGCGCCACAGACGCATGTCGCCGGTCTTGCCGTCGATCTTGGCACGGATGTCGTTCTCGGCGCCGTAGCGGGCCCGGGCGGCGCGCTGGATCGCGTCTTCCATCGCCTCGATCACGATCTCGCGATCGATCAGCTTCTCGCGCGCGACGGCATCGGCGATGGCGAGCAGCTCGGCGCGGTTGGCGGAAATGGCGGTGGCCATGACGAACTTATCCTTCCAGTTGAATCTTATCCGCGCCCTCGGTCGAGAGGGGGGCGGTGGCCTTGATGAGGGCGTCGGTCAGGATCAGTTTCGCGCCGGCGATCTGCGCCAGCGGAATCTTCACCTCACCCAATTTGTTTACACGCAGCGTCGCCGAATCGCCATCGCTGGAGAGGATGGTGCCGTCGAACTGCTTGCGCCCATCGAGCGGCGAGCCGAGCTTCACCCGCGCGTCGAAGCCGGTCCAGTCGGCCCAGTCCTGCACCCGGGTCAGCGGGCGGTCGATGCCGGGCGAGCTGACTTCGAGCCGATAGGCCTCCTCGATCGGATCGAGCTCGTCGAACTTCTCGGAAATGCGGCGCGACAGCGCCTCGCAATCGGTGATGTCGAGCTGGCGGGTGTCGGGCCGCTCGGCCATCACCTGCAGGGTCGGATCGCTCTTGCCCCCGAAGAAGGCGACGCGCACGAGGTCGAGCCCGAGGGCCTTGGCCTCCGGTTCGATCAACGTGGTCAGCGCGGCGATGTCCGCCATTGATACTCCCGTCCGAATCACAGTCTTTCGCGCCCCGGAGGCTTCCGCCCCCGAGCCCGGCAAAGTTTCCAATGTCGAGAATTGATTGGCGATATAGGGGAAGAGGCGGCGAGGGGCAATATGCGATCGGCGTTTCTCGCACGCATCCTCAGACCTTGGTCGAAACGGCACCGTTTCGAGTGCGGAATTCACAATCGGGTTAGGGCTTTGATAACCATCGCGGCGTCACAGCGGCGCCATGGATGCCAGGACGCCAAAGCCGCCGGCGCTGCCGGGAATCGCACTGACGAAGGGCGTAGCCCTGTGGCGGAGTGCCGTCGCCGCCATCGGCGCGCGCCGCGAGGCCGCCGAGGCGCTGGCCAGTTCCAGCGACGTCGACCTGCTGCAATTGCGCGGCATCAAGCTGCTGGTGCGGTGCAGCTGGACCTTCGTCGTCCTGCTGCTGCTCGCCGCCGCGACCGGCCTGATCCGGGACGCCGGCTATGCGATCGCGGGCGCGGCGCTCGTCAACATCGTTCCCAGCTGGATCGTCATCACCGGCCGCCACGACGCCCGCGCGCGCCAGGCGATCGGCATGCTCGCCGCGGTCCAGCCCGCGATCCTCGTCTATCTGCTGCGCGGCCATGCGTGGCAGATGGACATGCACATGTATTTCTTCGTCGCCCTCGCCGGGCTGACGATCCTGTGCGACTGGCGCCCGATCGTGCTCGCCTCGGCGATGATCGCGATCCACCATCTGCTGCTCGACCTGGTGATGCCCGACTGGGTGTTCGAAGGCTCGGGCAATATCTTTCAGGTGCTCATCCACGCGGTCGCGGTGATCCTGCAATGCTCGATGCTCAGCTACATCACCGCCAAGCTGCACAGCCTGATGGTCGACCATCGCCAGGCGCGCGAGAATAGCGAGCAACTCGCCCGCGACGCCGAGGCCGCGATGATCGAGGCGCGCGACGCCCAGGCCCGCGCCGAGACCGCGCTGCAGGCCGCCGCCGCCGCCGATCGCCGCGCCGCCGCCGAACGCCAGATGCGCGAGGAGGACCAGCGCGCCGCCGCCGCCGAGCGGACCCGCGACCTGCTGAAGCTGGCCGACCAGTTCGAACATTCGGTCCACGCCGTCGTCACTTCGGTCGGCGCCGCCGCCTCGCAGCTCGAATCGACCGCGTCGTCGCTCAGCGATCTCGCCCATGAAAGCGGCCGCCAGAGCGCTGCCGTCGCCGAACGCGCGACCAGCGCTTCGCAGGCGGCGCGCGCCGTGGCGGGCAGCGTCGGCGAGCTGTCGCGCTCGATCAGCGGGATCGCGGCGAACATCGATCACCAGGCCGAGCTGGGCGCCCGAGCGCGCAGCAATTCGGAGACGGGCGACAAGGCGATGCGCTCGCTCGCCTCGCGCGCCACCGGCATCGGCGAGTTCACCGGGCGCATCCAGGCGATCGCCTCGCAGACCAATTTGCTCGCGCTCAACGCGACAATCGAGGCCGCCCGCGCCGGGGTCGCCGGCCAGGGCTTCGCGGTGGTCGCCACCGAAGTGAAGTCGCTCGCCGCGCAATGCTCGCGCGCGACCGAGGAGATCAGCAGCCTGATCGGCGGCGTCCATGCCGGCGCGCGCATCGCCGAAGGCTCGCTCGCCGACGTGTCGAACGTCGTCGAGGAACTGGCCGACGCCGCGATGCGGATCCGGGAGATGCTTTCGGAGCAGCGCCGCACCGCCCAGCTGCTGGAAGCCAATGCCCAGAACACCGCCCAGGGTGCCGACGAGATGGCCGGCCGCATCGGCCAGGTCGCCGCGGTCGCCAACCAGGCCGGCGAATTGTCGAGTCAGGTGCGCGGGGCCGCGAGTGAGCTGCTCGACCATGCGGTGAGCCTGAAGAGCGCTACCCAGACCTTCGTCCAGCACCTGAAGGCCGCGTGATGAAGAGCGGGCGACGCTCGCCCGCGGTCAGATGAAATCGTCGGGCGTGACCGTCGAGGGGGCGACGCCTTCGAGCTTGAAAGCCGATTCGATCAGGACGGGCGTGGTCGAATAGAAGACATAGGTGTCGTTGCCGACGCCGACCGCGGCGTAGACGCCGCCCGCAGGCCCGTCTCTTCCCATCAGCTGAACCGCGACGTCATGGGCGGCGACATAGCTGTCCGCGGTCCCCGTCCGGACCTCCTGCGGGCGCAAGGCATAAACGATGCCGATATTGTCGGTATAGCGCAGCGCGATATGATCGACCCCATCGGTGAAATCGGTGATGACGTCGGGCGTGATGCGGAGCGAGCCGCCCCGATCGATCTGAAAGATGTCCATGCCGGCCCCACCGGTCAGCGTGTCGGCGCCCGCGTCCCCCAGCAGGATATCATGGCCGTCGCCGCCCTTGATCACATCATTGCCCTGGCCACCGCGCAGCGAGTCATTGCCGGTCCCGCCGTCGATATTGTCGTCGCCGAGATTGCCGTTGACGGTGTCGTTGCCGTCGTCACCGAGGATGAGGTCGTTGCCGCCGCCGCCCATGATGCGGTCGCTGCCAGCGCCGCCGTCCAGTCCATCGGCGCCGGCATTGCCCTGAAGATAGTCCGATCCGTCACCGCCGAGCAGCACGTCCGCGCCGTCGTCGCCGCCATTGGCGGACTGGCCATAGAGATGATCGTTGCCGGCGCCCCCGATCAGCGTGTCCGCGCCGGCGCCGCCCAGCATGACGTCATGCCCGCCAAAGCCTTCCAGATAATCCGCGAACAGGCTGCCGCGAATGTCGTCGTTGCCGCCGAAGATCGTGTTCAGCGCGGTCGCGGTCGCGGCCGTCTGGGCCCAGCCTACGAATTGCGACGTCGGCACATTGATATCGGTGAGATCGAAGGTGACTGCGCCGTTCAGCGTCTCGCGGATGCCGGTGATCGTGCCGCCCGTGGGAAGGCCGTTCGGTCCGAAGGCGAAGCCGGTACCGGTGAAGGTTTCGAGATAGCCGCCGCCGATGTCGATGATGACCTGGTTCAAGGTCGCGGAGGTGATGATTCCGTCGACGAGGTTGGCGACGTCGAGACTGTCCAGGCGAAGGGCAACACTGGTGCCCGCAGTCACTCGAGCCATCGACCCGTCTCCATGTCATGGTGTAGCCGGTGGGATTGGTTGCCGAGCTGGCTTTGAAGTCAAAGCGGAATTCGGTCCATTTCCGTTGATATCCGGGCAATTTCCGCCGGCTGCCGATCCGGCGTGGGCAGTCCCGGCCCGATCAGCGGCGTCTCAGCCGCTTGCATCCCGTCCAGATTGAAAGGGAGACCGGCGAGCATGCCTGCCGATCCCAGACGGCTCAGGCCGCCAGCTTCATTTCCATCCGGTCCCAGATCTCGACGAGGGCCTGGGTCAGCTCGCGCATCATGGCCTCGTCATGGGCGGGGCCGGGGGTGAAGCGCAGCCGCTCGGTGCCGCGCGGCACCGTCGGATAGTTGATCGGCTGGACGTAGACGCCATATTCGGCGAGCAGGATGTCCGAGACCTTCTTGGCCTTGACCGGATCGCCCACCATCAGCGGCACGATATGCGTGTCGGTGTCCATCACCGGCAGGCCAGCATCGGCGAACATCTTCTTGAGGTTGGCGGCGGCGGCCTGCTGGCCCTCGCGCTCGGCCGAAGATGCTTTCAGGTGCTTCACGCTGGCCAGCGCGCCGGCGACGAGCACCGGCGACAGCGAGGTGGTGAAGATGAAGCCCGGCGCATAGCTGCGGATCACGTCGATGATCATCTGGTCGGCCGCGATATAGCCGCCCATCACGCCGAACGCCTTGCCGAGGGTGCCCTCGATCACGGTCAGCCGCTTGGCGGCGCCGTCGCGGTCGGAAATGCCGCCGCCGCGCGCGCCGTACATGCCGACGGCATGGACTTCGTCGAGATAGGTCAGCGCGTTATATTTGTCGGCCAGGTCGCAGATCGCGTGGATCGGGGCGACGTCGCCGTCCATCGAATAGACGCTTTCGAACGCGATCAGCTTGGGCGCGTCGGCGTCCTCGGCGGCCAGCAGCTCCTCGAGATGGGCGAGGTCGTTGTGACGCCACACGCGCTTCTCGCAGCCCGAATTGCGGATGCCCGCGATCATCGAGGCGTGGTTGAGCTCGTCGGAGAAGATGATGCAGCCCGGCAGCACCTTGGCGAGGGTCGACAGGGTCGCTTCGTTCGACACATAGCCCGAGGTGAAGAGCAGCGCGCCCTCCTTCTCGTGCAGGTCGGCGAGCTCGGCCTCGAGGTCGACATGATAATGGGTGTTGCCGCCGATGTTGCGGGTGCCGCCCGAACCGGCGCCGACGTCGTGGAGGGCTTCCTCCATCGCCGCGATCACCTTGGGGTGCTGGCCCATCGCCAGATAGTCGTTCGAGCACCAGACGGTGACCGGCTTGGGGCCGTTATGCCCTGCGAAGCACCGCGCGTTCGGGAACATGCCCTTGTTGCGGAGGATGTCGATAAACACCCGGTAACGACCTTCGGCATGAAGACGATCGATCGCCTGGGTGAAAACACGCTGGTAATCCAAGGGCCTGCTCCCCAACGCCCCGCTTTGCCAAGGGGCTGAATCGCGCTGCCTTTTACGGCCTCGCCCTGCCAAAAGCCAGTGCGAACGATTCCGAAGAAACCCAATCACAGAATCGCACTGGATCGATCAATCGGAGACCGACAATCCCGCTCAAAGCGTCGAGATGGTGTCGAGCCCGCGCGCCGCAAGCCCCGCTCGCAGTTCCTCCCCCACGTCGAGCGGCGCGGTGAACACCGCCTCGCCGCGCGGTTCGGTCGGCCAGTCCTGCCCCTCGGTCAGATAGGCGACCCGCCGGGCGATGCCGGGGCCGCCGTCGACGAAGCGGATGGGGCGCGGCGCGGCGGCGGCGAGCCGGTCGGCCACCAGCGGGAAATGGGTGCAGGCGAGCACGATCGTATCGATGCGGTCGCCGCCGGGCTGGCCGAGCAGGCCGGCGAGCACTGCGGCATAATCGGCCTGATCGCCGGACTGACCGCGCAGTTCGGCCTCGGCCAGCTCGACCAGCCGCGCCGATCCATGGCGCAGCACCAGGCAGTCCGACGCGAAGCGCGCCGACAGATCGTCGACATAGGGCTGGCGGACCGTGGCGTCGGTGCCGAGCACGCCGATCGCGCGGCTCTCGGACTGTTCGGCGGCGGGCTTGATCGCGGGCACGGTACCGACGACGGGCAGATCGAGCGCCGCGCGCACCGCGGCGAGCGCGATCGTCGAGGCGGTGTTGCAGGCGATCACCACCAGCCGGGGGCGATAGCGCTCCACCAGCCGGCCGAGCAGCGCGGGCACGCGCGCGGCGATCTCGGCTTCGCTGCGGATTCCATAGGGAAAGCCACCATTATCGGCGACATAGACATAGGACGCCTGGGGCAGCAGCGCGCGCGTGGGCGCCAGCACCGACAGGCCACCCACCCCGGAATCGAACATCAGGATCGGGCGATCGTCAGCCATCGGCGCTCATTTAGGGGCATGGGCTCATCTCCGCAACGGAGGCAAATCATGTCGCCACCGAAACTTTTTGTGCATTAGTGCATGTTGCGAAGACGGTGACGGGCATTATGTTTGTGCCGTCAAAAGGGAGCTCGCTTCATCCATGTTTTCGTCGACGGCTGTGGCGATTTTTGTCGGGGCCTATCTTCTCGGATCGATCCCCTTTGGGATCGTCCTTACCCGCCTGTTCGGTGCCGGCGACCTGCGCAAGATCGGGTCGGGCAACATCGGCGCCACCAATGTGCTGCGCACCGGCCGCAAGGGGCTGGCCGCGGCCACCCTGCTGCTGGATGGCGGCAAGGGCGCGGCGGCTGTGCTGATCGCCCAGGCGATCGATCCGTCGCTGGCGCTGCCGGCGGGCGGGCTGGCCTTTCTCGGCCATCTCTATCCGGTGTGGCTGAAGTTCAACGGCGGCAAGGGCGTGGCGACGATGCTGGGCGTCGCGCTGGCGGCCTGGTGGCCGGCGGGCATCGCGTTCGCGCTGGTCTGGCTGGCGATGCTGGCGATCAGCAAGCGCTCGTCGGTGGGGGGGCTGTCGGGCGCGGTCGCCGCGCCGATCGCCGCCGCCATCGGTGGCCAGTCCGATGCGGTGCTGCTGCTGCTCGGCATGGCGCTGCTGGTGATCTGGAAGCATCGCGGCAACATCGCGCGGCTGCTCGACGGAAGCGAACCCAAGGTCGGCGAGAGCTGAGCTGGATCCGGCGGAGCGCCTCGCCCGGCTGCGGTTGATCCGCACCCCGCGGATCGGCCCGGTCGGCTATGCGATGCTGCTGCGCCGCTTTGGCAGCGCCACCGCCGCGCTGGAGGCGCTGCCGGGGCTGGCCTTTCGCAGTGGCGGTGCCCCGCCCTCGATTCCGCCGCTGGCGGCGATCGAAGCCGAGGTCGACCGGGTCGCCAGGCTCGGCGCGCGGCATCTGCTCCACGGCGATCCCGATTATCCGGTGCTGCTCGGCCATGTCGAGGCGCCGCCGCCCGCGCTGATCGTGCGTGGCGACACCCGCCTGTTCGAGCGGCCGACGGTCGCGATGGTCGGCGCGCGCAACGCCAGCAGCGCCGGGGTGCGCTTCGCCCGCGCGCTGGCGCATGACCTGTCGGAGCGCGGCTGGCTGGTCGTCTCGGGCCTGGCGCGCGGCATCGACACCGCGGCGCATGTCGGATCGATCGCGGGCGGCACCGCGGCGGTGATCGCGGGCGGGATCGACATCGTCTTCCCGCCCGAAAATACGAAGCTCCAGGCCGAGATCGCCGAGCGCGGCGTGCTGATCGCCGAACAGGTGCCGGGCATCGAGCCACGCGCTCGCGACTTTCCCCGCCGCAACCGAATCATCGCCGGGCTGGCGGCGGGCACCGTGGTGGTGGAGGCGGCACCCAAGTCGGGCTCTTTGATCACCGCGCGCCTGGCGGGCGAATATGGCCGCGAGGTGATGGCGGTGCCCGGCTCGCCGCTCGATCCGCGCGCGCAGGGCTGCAACCTGCTGATTCGCGAGGGCGCTACCCTGGTCCAGTCGGCCGCCGACGTCGTCGAGGCGCTGAGCCCGATCGCTTCGGTCGAGTCGCCGCGGTCCAACGGCTATGATCCCGCGCCGCCGGCCGATGTCGACGATCGCACCCGCGAGGCGGTGGCGGCGCTGCTCGGGCCCGTGCCCGTACCGATCGACGAGGTGATCCGCCAAAGCGGCCTCGGCGGGCCGGTGGTCCAGATGGCGCTGCTCGAACTCGAACTGGCGGGGCGGCTGGAGCGCCATGCCGGCGGGCGGGTGAGCCTGATCGGCTGATCGAACCCCTTGACGACCCTCGGCCGGTCTCTCCACCCTCGTACGTGTACGCGTGTGTAAGAGGATAGTCCGGCCCGCCATGAAACTCGTCGTCGTCGAATCTCCCGCCAAGGCGAAGACCATCGAGAAATATCTGGGACCGGGCCACCGCGTCCTGGCGTCCTACGGCCATGTCCGTGATCTGCCGGCCAAGGATGGCTCGGTCGATCCCGACAATGGCTTCGCGATGGAATGGGAAGCCTATGCCGACAAGTCGCGCCAGCTCAAGGCGATCGCCGACGAGGCCAAGGATGCCGATACGCTGATCCTCGCGACCGACCCTGACCGCGAGGGCGAGGCGATCAGCTGGCATGTGCAGGAAGTGCTGAAGAAGCGCCGGGCGCTGCCGAAGGACGTCCAGCGGGTCACCTTCAACGCGATCACCAAGCCTGCCGTTCTGGAGGCGATGGCCAATCCGCGCGCGCTCGACGAGGATCTGATCGACGCCTACCGCGCCCGCCGCGCGCTCGACTATCTGGTCGGCTTCACCCTGTCGCCGGTGCTGTGGCGCAAGCTGCCCGGCGCCAAGTCGGCGGGTCGCGTCCAGTCGGTCGCGCTGCGCCTGGTGGTCGACCGCGAGCGCGAGATCGAGCTGTTCAAGCCGCAGGAATATTGGTCGGTCACCGCCGACATGGAGCATGACGGCATCCCCTTCGTCACCCGGCTGGTGCGCTGGAAGGGGCAGAAGATCGATCGCCTGACGATCGGCAATGGCGGCGATGCGACGGCGGCCAAGGCCGATGTCGAGGCTGGCCGGTTCGCGGTGGCCAGCGTCGAGACCAAGCCGCTCACCCGCAATCCCCCGCCGCCCTTCACCACCTCGACCCTGCAGCAGGAGGCCGCGCGCAAGCTGGGCTTCTCGGCCAGCCACACGATGCGGGTCGCCCAGGGCCTCTACGAGGACGGCGCGATCACCTATATGCGCACCGACGGCGTGCAGATGGACGGCAGCGCCATCTCGGCCGCGCGCGGCGCGATCGCCAACCGCTATGACGCCTCCTATGTGCCCGACAAGCCGCGCCAATATCAGGCGAAGGCCAAGAACGCCCAGGAAGCGCACGAAGCGATCCGTCCCACCGATTTCTCCAAGGATCGCGCCGGCAGCGGCGACCATGCCCGCCTCTACGACCTGATCTTCAAGCGCGCGCTGGCCAGCCAGATGGCCTCGGCGCGGCTGGAGCGGACCACGGTCGACCTGGTCGAGGGCACCGGCCAGCATGCGCTGCGCGCGACCGGCCAGGTCGTGCTCTTCCCTGGCTATCTCGCGCTCTACGAGGAGGGCCGCGACGACGAGGGCGATGAGGAAAGCCGCCGCCTGCCGCGGATGAAGGATGGCGATTCGCCGGCCAAGAAGAAGGTGGAGGCCGAGCAGCATTTCACCCAGCCGCCGCCGCGCTATTCGGAAGCCAGCCTCGTCAAGAAGATGGAGGAGCTGGGGATCGGCCGCCCGTCGACCTATGCCTCGGTGCTGCAGACCCTGAAGGATCGCGACTATGTCGCGGTCGAGAAGAACCGCTTCATCCCCAATGAGAGCGGCCGTCTGGTGACGAGCTTCCTCGAGCGCTTCTTCGAGCGCTATGTGAGCTACGACTATACCGCCCATCTGGAGGAGGAACTCGACGACGTGTCGGGCGGCCGTGCCGGCTGGCAGCAGGTGCTGGAGGCCTTCTGGAAGGACTTCAAGCCCAAGACCGCCGAGGTGATGGAGCAGAAGCCGTCGGACATCACCAAGGCGCTCGACGAATTCCTCGCCCCCTATCTCTTCCCCGACAAGGGCGACGGCACCGATCCGCGGCTCTGCCCGGTGTGCACCCAGGGCCAGCTCTCGCTGCGCGGCGGGCGCTTCGGCGCCTTCATCGCCTGCTCCAACTATCCCGAGTGCAAATATACCCGCCGCTTCGCCCAGGGCGGCAGCGAGGATGCCGGCGCCGATTCGGGGCCGGTGGTGCTCGGCACCGATCCGGAGAGCGGGCTGGAGGTCTCCAAGCGGGCCGGGCGCTTCGGCCCCTATATCCAGCTGGGCGAGGGCAAGGAGGCCAAGCGCTCCTCGATCCCGAAGGACATCCCCGAGCTTGATCTCGACTGGGCGCTGAAGCTGCTGACCCTGCCGCGCACCGTGGGGCCGCATCCCGAGACCGGCAACCCGATCACCGCCTCGATCGGCCGCTTCGGCCCCTATCTGGCGCATGACGGCAAATATGCCCGGCTGGGTTCGACCGCCGAGGTGTTCGAGACCGGCATGAACGCGGCGGTCGTCAAGCTCGCCGAGGCCGCCAGCGGCGGCGGGCGCCAGCGCGGCAAGGCTGAACCGCTCAAGACCTTCGGCACCAGCCCGGTGACGAACAACGAGGTCAAGCTGATGGCGGGCCGCTTCGGCCCCTATGTCACCGACGGCGAGACCAACGCGACCCTGCCCAAATCGGCCAATCCCGACGAGCTGACCGTGGAAGGCGCGCTGGAACTGCTCGCGGCGCGCGCCGCGAAGGGCCCGCCGGCCGGCAAGGGCAAGAAGAAGGCCGCGCCGAAGAAGGCCGCGGCTCCGAAGGCTGCGGCGGCGAAGAAGCCGGCGGCGAAGAAGGCTCCGGCCAAGAAGACGGCTGCGAAGAAAGCCGCGGAATAGAGCTGGTCAGCTCCCTCCCTGGCAGGGAGGGAGCGAGTGGCCTTTCAAGGGAAGCGCAGCGGCATTCGAATGCGTCATCCCGGATCAAGTCCGGGATGACGCCGCTCTTTCCGCAATCGCACTCGCCTCTCGAAGAAGCTCCTGAGGCAGGCTTAGAGCCCCATCGCCTCATAGGCCTTGGCCAGGGTCGGCTCGGCCAGGGCGCGGGCCTTGGCGGCGCCCTTGGCGAGGATCGCGTCGACCTCGTCGGGGTTGGCCTTGAGCGCGCGGAAGCGCTCGGCGATCGGGCCCAGCTTGGTGGCGAGCAGCTCGCCCAGCGCGGGCTTGAACGCGCCGAAGCCCTGGCCGCCGAACTGCGCGAGCACATCGGCCGGGGTCGTGTCGGTCATCGCCGCATAGATGCCCACCAGGTTGCGCGCCTCGGGGCGGCCTTCCAGCCCCTCGATGGTGTCGGGCAACGGCTCCGGATCGGTCTTGGCCTTGCGGACCTTCGACATGATCGTCTCGGCGTCGTCGGTCAGGTTGATGCGGCTCATGTCCGACGGGTCGGACTTGGACATCTTGGCCGAACCGTCGCGCAAGGACATCACGCGCGCGGCGGGGCCGCCGATCACGGGCTCCGGCAGGGTGAACAGCTCGACCCCGAAATCGGTGTTGAACTTGGTCGCGATGTCGCGCGCCAGCTCCAGATGCTGCTTCTGGTCCTCGCCCACGGGAACGTGGGTGGTCTGGTAGAGCAGCACGTCGGCGGCCTGCAGCACTGGATAGGCATAGAGGCCGATCGAGGCGCCCTCGCGGTTCTTGCCCGACTTCTCCTTGAACTGGGTCATCCGGTTCAGCCAGCCGATCCGTGCGGTGCCGTTGAGCAGCCAGCACAGCTCGCTGTGCGCGGGCACGTCGCGCTGGCGGAACAGGGTCGCCTTGTCCGGGTCGATGCCGCAGGCGACCAGCGCCGCCGCCATCTCGCGGATGTTGTTGCGGAGCGTCGCCGGCTCATTGTGCACGGTGATCGCGTGCAGGTCGGCCAGGAAGAACAGGCATTCGCCCTCGTCCTGCATCGCTACCCAGCGCTTGATCGCGCCCAGATAGTTGCCGAGGTGCAGGTTGCCGGTGGGCTGGATGCCCGAGACTGTGCGCTTTTTGGTCATGACCGCGCGGCTATCGAGGGGCGGAGAGGGCGAGTCAAGCGGCTCCGCTTGCCCGTGCGTCAGCGCTTCCGCCGCAGTTGCCCCTTGAGCGTGGCCAGCGAATAGGCGCCCAGCCCGAACACCAGCCCGAAATAGACCGCCATCCCCGCGCCGATCAGCACGAGCAGCGCGATCACCCGCTCATAGAGGCGGTGGCCGGTCCAGGGATCGATCCAGGGGTTGAGGAAGAACAGCATCGCCGCCATCGCTACCGTCGCTGCGATCAGGCGGATGCCGGTGCGGCGCAGGCGGGCGTCGATCGCGAAATGGTCGCGGCGGCGCAGCGTGACGTAGAGCAGGATCGCGTTGACCCAGGCCGAGATCGCGGTGCTGAGCGCGAGGCCGACATGGGCGAGCGGCCAGATCAGCACCAGGTTGAGCACCAGGTTCACCAGCATCGCCACCAGCGCGATCCGCACCGGGGTGCGGGTGTCGGCGCGGGCGTAGAAGCCGGGGGTCAGCACCTTGATCAGCACATAGGCGGGCAGGCCCAGCGAGAAAGCGGCGAGCGCGCGGGCGCTGGCGATCGTGTCATGGGCGTTGAACGCGCCATGCTGGAGCAGCGCGCGGATCAGCGGGGTGGCCGACACCATCAGCCCGGCGGTGGCGGGCAGGGTGAGCAGCAGCACGAGCTCGATCGCGCGGTTCTGGGTGTCGAGCGCGGCCTGGTGGTCGCCGCCGCCCAGCTGTCGCGACAGGCTGGGCAGCATCGCGGTGCCCACGCCGATGCCGATCAGGCCCAGCGGCAGCTGGTTCAGCCGGTCGGCATAATAGAGGTAGGAGACCGAGCCCTCGGGCAGGAAGCGTGCCGCCAGGGTGGTGGAGATCAGCAGGTTGAACTGCACCGCGCCCGCGCCGATCGCGGCCGGGCCGATCAGCGCGAGCAGGCGCTTCACCTCGGGGCTGAGGCGGGGCAGGCGGACGCGCAGCCGCACCCCGGCCTGCCAGCAGGCGAGGATCAGCCAGCCGAGCTGGAGCGCGCCCGATACGGTGACCGCGACCGCCTGGCTGCGCGCGGTCTCGACGTCGGTGGCCCCGCGGAAGAAGATCAGGCTGGCGATCAGGCAGAGGTTCAGCAGGATCGGCGCGGCCGCGTTCACCCAGAAGCGGTTGAGCGAGTTGAGGATGCCGCCGAGCAGCGACACCAGCGAGATCAGCATCAGATAGGGGAAGGTGATCCGCGTATATTGGGTCGCCAGATCGAACTTCTCGGGGCCGCCGTCGGGAAAACCGCCGGTCATCGCCCAGACGATCGGGCCCGCCGCGAGCATCATCAGGCCGGTGAAGACGATCAGCACCGGCAGCAGCACCGACAGCACGTCCTCGGCGAAGCGCAGCGCCACCTTCAGGCCCTGGCCGGGCTGCTCGGCCTCGGCTTCGGCGACGGTGCGGTTGAACATCGGCACGAAGGCGGCCGAAAAGGCGCCCTCGGCGAAGAGGGCGCGGAACAGGTTGGGCAGCCGCCAGGCGATCAGGAAGGCGTCCGACGCGAAGCCGGCACCGACGAAGCGCGCCATCAGCATGTCGCGGACGAAGCCGGCGATGCGGCTGATCAGGGTCAGCCCGCCGATCGTCGCGCTGGCGCGGAGGAGGCTCATTGTCTTCTAATTCCTCCCCGGAACGGGGAGGGGGACCAGCCGCAGGCTGGTGGAGGGGGAGCCCCGCTCATCCTCACCCGAACGTTCGTGGAATCGTCGCAGGCCCCTCCACCGCTCTGCGAGCGGTCCCCCTCCCCGTACCGGGGAGGAATGAAGGGGCCCGCTTATCCTCAGGCTTCGCCCGCCGGTTGGGCGCTGGCCAGTTCGGCCTGCTCCTGCGCCTGCTGCATGTACAGCGCGCCGAAGTCGATCGGCTCGAGCACCAGCGGGGTGAAGTTGCCGTCGCGAATCGTGTCGGCGACGACACGGCGCGCGAAGGGGAAGAGCAGGCGGGGCGCTTCGGCCAGCAGGAAGGCCGGCAGATGCTCCTCGGGCACGTTGCGGATGCCGAACAGGCCCGCATAGACCAGCTCGACGACATAGGCGGTCAGCTCGCCCTGGGTCGAGGTGATCTCGATCTTCAGCGCGACCTCGTACAGGTCTTCGCCCACCGGCTGCGAGCCGATGTTGAACTGCACGTCCATGCGCGGCTGCTCGGGCGCCTGGTAGATGCCCGGGGCGCTGGGGTTCTCGAAGGACAGGTCCTTCACATATTGGGCGATCAGCGCGATCTGCGGCAGATGGTCCTCGCCGTTGGTCAGCGTTTCGGCGGCGCCCGTCTCTTCACTCATCTTTCGGTCTTTCCATGTCCGCAGGGGCGCCGGGTTCCGGGCGTCGCGCACCCGCCCCGGCAATGCGCCACGCGCCTAGCAGGCAGGGCCAAGCGGGGCAATGGCGGCGTGCGCGCGGGCGCCGCCGCGTTTCGCTCCGGGATGGAACAACCGGGGCTTTCCCGAGTCATTTGAAAACTGCCGCCATTGCCCCTATGTTGACGGTTCGGCAGCGTATTGGAGGCCCGGTGACCACGATTGTCATTCTTGCGATGGTTTTTCTGTTCGTGGCGTTCCGCCTGTGGAGCGTCCTGGGCCGTCGCACCGGGCATGAGCAGACCATCGCGCGCCCCGCCGAGGCCGCGCCCGCGCCGATCGGCGCCGGCCGCTCGCTTCCCGACAACATCGCGCCCGCCGCGCCGGCCCGCCCCGCCGCGGTCGAGCCGCGCGCCGAAGCCGGCGTCCGCGCGCTGCAGGCCGCCGATGGCAGCTTCGATCCCGCGCAGTTCCTGGAAGGCGCGCGTTCGGCCTATCGGATGATCCTGGAAGCCTATTGGCGCGGCGACGAGGAGATGCTCCGCCGTCTCGCCGACGACGACGTCTATGAGGCATTCGCCGGCGCCATCGCCGACCGCAAGGCGGCGGGCGAGGTGCTCGACAACCGGCTGGTCACGATCGAGAACGCCGTGATCTCGCAGGCCGAGATGAACGGCACCACCGCCAACGTCACCGTCCGCTTCGACGCCGACATCGCCGCGGTCACCCGCGACACCGAAGGCAATGTCATCGCCGGATCGCTGACCGACGCGGTGCCGACCCACGACGTCTGGACCTTCAGCCGTCACGTCCGCTCCGACGATCCGAACTGGACCCTGGTCGAAACCGACGAGGCGGCGTGACCGTGCGCCTCTGGGCGGGGGTCGCCGCCCTTACCATGCTCTCCGCCTGCTCGGTGATTCCGAGCGGCACCGCGCCGACCGGCCAGCCGGCGCCCAAACATCATCACACGCCGCAGCCCGAGCAGCCGCCGGTGGCCCAGACGCCGCCCGCGCCCAAGCCCAAGCCGACCAGCGCGGCGCAGGCGGGGGTGAAGCCCGGCCCCGCGCTCGCCAGCTTCGCGATCAATCCCGAGGCGGCGAAGGCCGCGCTCGTCGCCTTCCGCCTGTCCTGCCCGGGCCTGCAGCGCCGCGCCGACCAGAGCGGGCTGACCCGCTCGGGCGACTGGAGCCAGGCCTGCACCCAGGCGACCGGCTGGCCCGACAGCGACGCCGCCGCTTTCTTCACCAGCGCGCTCGCGGTGGTCCAGGTCGGCGACGGCCAGGCCTATGCGACCGGCTATTACGAGCCCGAGATCGCGGGCTCGCGGACGCCGCAGCTCGGCTATGAGGTGCCCGTCTACAAGAAGCCGTCCGATCTGGTCGAAGGCGACCTTGGCGATTTCTACCCCGATCTGAAGGGGAAGAAGATTCGCGGCAAGGTGCAGGGCGGCAAGCTGATCCCCTATCCCGATCGCGGCCAGATCGAGGATGGCGCGCTCAAGAACATGAAGCTCGAGATCGGTTATGCGGCCGATGCGGTCGAGTTCTTCTTCCTCCAGGTCCAGGGCTCGGGCCGGCTGCGCCTGCCCGACGGATCGGTGATGCGCATCGGCTATGACGGACAGAATGGCCGCGAATATGTGGGCATCGGCAAGCTGATGCGCGATCGCGGGCTGCTCGGCCCCGGCCAGCTCTCGATGCAGGGCGTGATGGCCTGGCTGCGTGCGAACCCCGTCGAGGGCGACGCGATCATGCGCGAGAACAAGAGCTTCGTCTTCTTCCGCGAACTGACCGGGCCCGGCCCGATCGGCGCGATGAACGTGCCCGTCACCGGCCGGGTGACCGTGGCCGCCGATCCGGCCTTCGTGCCGCTGGGCGCGCCCGTGATCCTGAAGCTCGACCGCACCGAGGCCAATGGCCTGTGGGTCGCGCAGGACACCGGTGGGGCGATCAAGGGATCGAACCGGTTCGACACCTTCTGGGGCGCAGGCGACGATGCGCGGACGATCGCCGGCGGCATGAGTGGACGTGGCCAGGCCTGGCTGCTGATCCCGCGCGCCTCGGCGGCGCGGCTGGCGGATGAGCAGGCGGCTCGATCCTGAGGAAGACGCGCTCTGGAAGCGCGTGACCGCAACGGTGAAGCCGCTGGCCGGGCGCAAGCCCCGAGCCAAGGCGGCCGCGCCCGAGGTCGAACCTGCCGCAGCGCCCAAGCCTCAGCCCAAGGTGAAGGGCCGGGTGCCCCCGCCTAGGGCCACCCCCGCCACCCCGATCGCACAGCAGAAGCCGCTCGCCGACACGCTCGACGGCGGCTGGGACAAGCGGCTGCGGCGCGGCGTCACGACGCCCGACTGGACGGTGGACCTGCACGGCCACACCTTGGACAGCGCGCGCGGCCTGCTCGATCGGGTGCTCGACCAGGCGGTGGCGGGCGACGTCCGCGTGCTGCTGCTGATCACCGGCAAACCCCCGCGCGATAATGATCGCGGTCTCGATGGGCGCCCGCGCCGCGGCCTGATCCGCGCCTCGATCGGGCAATGGCTGCAAAGCTCGCGCCATGCCTCGCGCATCGCCGCCGTCCGAAATGCCCACCCGCGCCATGGCGGGGCGGGGGCGCTGTATGTGATCCTGCGTCGGAATCGGGAATCCACCGGGCTCTGATCCGGAAATACCGATCGCCCCAATAAGGTAATCGATCCGTCATCGAACCTTCATGGGGCGCCAATAAGCCGCTCATCAACAGGGTTTCGTTTCGCAGTTTTGCGTCGCTTTTCACGCGCGCGGAGGGGCTGATCGCCGTTCCGGGCGGTCTTTCCCCGTGCCCGTTGGCCCGGGGTCTTTCCCATCGCTGTCCGAAGAGGGGTGTTTCCCATGGTTGATCTGTCGACATATGTCCGTGTTGGTCGTTACGATCTGCCGACGCCCAGCAACACCACCCCGCCGGCGGGCAGCCAGCTGGCCGAGGAAGCTTCGGCGGTCGCCTACAACACGGACACCAACACCCTCTTCATCGTCGGTGACGAAGGGACCTCGATCGTCCAGGTTAGCCTCACCGGCCAGCTGATCGATTCGATGAGCCTCGCCTCGGGCGCGTTCGACGACACCGAGGGCCTCACCTATATCGGCGGCGGCCAGTTCGTGATGACCGAGGAGCGCAGCCGCAACCTCGTCCTCTTCACCTATGACGGCGGCGGCACGCTGATCCGTTCGGAAACCCAGATCGTCAATTTCGGCTCGAATGTGGGCAATGTCGGCTTCGAGGGCGTCAGCTACGATCCGACCACCGGCGACTATATCATCGTCAAGGAAACCGACCCCATCTCGATCCTGCTGGGCGACGGCACCTTCGGTTCGACCCCGTCGAGCGGAACCACGTCCGGCCTGTTCGGCCCCGGCTTCGATCCCGCCACGCTCGGCGTCCGCGATCTTGCCGATGTCTATGCGTTGTCCAACTTTGACGCCGGCGACGGCAATGTGCTGCTGATCAGCCAGGAATCGGCGCAGATCCTGGAAGTCACGCGCGATGGCGTGGTGGTGAGCCGGCTCGATATCTATGCCGATCCCACCGACACGCTGCCGGTGGAAGGCCAGAATCACGAGGGCATCACGATGGGCCCCGACGGGCGCATCTATGTCGTCAGCGAGAATGGCACCAATTCGCAGCTCTGGGTCTATGAATCCTCCTCGGCGACCAACACCGCGCCGACCGCGGTCGACCTGGTCAACGAAGTCGCGTCGATCGACGAGAATCTGAACACCGCGGGCCGGATCAAGATCGCCGCGCTCGCACTGACCGACGATGGCCTCGGCACCAACAACTACACCCTCGGCGGCGCCGATGCGGCCTTCTTCGAGGTCGACCATACCGGCGTCTATCTGCGGGTCGGCACCAGCGTCGATTTCGAGACCAAGAGCAGCTACAGCTTCACCGTCAATGTCGACGATCCCAATGTCGGCGGCTCGGTTGACGCCAGCGTCTCCTATACGCTCAACGTCAACGACCTGAGCGAGGGCGGTGGCGGCGGCACCACCGGCGTCTACATCTCGGAGGTCGCGGCCTTCTCGAGCGGCAACAGCCCGGTCGGCGCCGACTGGTTCGAGGTGACCAATGGCGGCTCGACCGCCGTCGACATCACCGGCTGGCGGGTCGACGACAGCAACCCCAGCTTCGCCACGGCGATCGCCCTGAGCGGGATCACCAGCATCGCCGCGGGCGAGTCGGTCATCTTTCTCGAAGCCGCGGCGGGTGCCAGCGCCGCGACGGTCACCGCCTTCCTCGACACCTGGTTCAACGGCGTCGCGCCCGCCGGTCTCCAGATCGGCACCTATACCGGCAGCGGCATCGGCCTCAGCACCGGCGGCGATCAGGTCAACCTGTTCAACAGCGCAGGCGAGTTGGAAGCCAATGTCATCTTCGGCACCTCGCCGGGCGGCCCGACCTTTGCGACCTTCAACAATGCGGCCGGCCTCGAAGGCACCATCACCCAGCTCAGCCATGTCGGCCAGAATGGCGGCTTCACCGCCTCCGACAGCCCGAACGAGATCGGCTCGCCGGGCACCGTCGGCAAGCTGTTCATCTCGGAAGTCGCGCCCTGGTCGAGCGGCACGTCGATCGGTGCCGACTGGTTCGAGCTGACCAACGACACCGGCATGGCGATCGACCTGACCGGCTGGAAGATGGACGATGACTCGCACAACCCGGCCAACGCGGTCGCGCTGAGCGGCATCACCAGCATCGCTGCCGGCGAGTCGGTGATCTTCTTCGAGACCGCCGATCTGAGCGCGACGGTCACGGCCTTCGTCAACACCTGGTTCGGTGGCACCGCCCCCGAGGGGCTCCGCTTCGGCAGCTACAATGGCAGCGGCGTCGGCCTGGGCAGCGGCGGCGACCAGGTCAACCTCTATGATGCGGACAATGTGCTGCGGACCAGCGTCGCCTTTGGTGCGTCGGGCAGCGACAAGACGACCTTCGACAATTCGGCGGGGCTCGACGGTACGGGGACCCCGATCACCGATCGCAGCACCGTCGGCGCCGGCGACCCGGCCTTCGCCGCGGTCAACGACCCCACCCAGATCGGCTCGCCCGGCGAGGCCGACGTCATCAACAATGCGCCGGTCGCCACCGACGATGCGCTGTCGGCCTTCACCGTCTCGGGCAGCCGCACGATCAGCTTCGCCTCGCTGACCGCCAATGACAATGTCGGCGCACCGAACGATGCGGGCCAGACCCTGACGATCACCGGCGTCAGCAATGCGGTGGGCGGCACCGCCACCATCTCTGGCACCGACATCATCTTCACGCCCACCGCCGGCTTCAATGGCACCGCCAGCTTCGACTATGTCGTTCGCGACAACGGCACCAGCTATGGCGCCGACGACTTCAAGAGCGACACCGGATCGGTGAGCTTCACCGTCACCCCGGTCGCCGACGCGCCAGCCTTCACCTCAGGAGCGACCTTCAGCGCCGCCGAGAACCAGACTGCGGTGGGCACCGTCACCGCGACCGATCCGCAGAGCGACCCGATCACCTTCTCGATCGTCGGCGGTGCGGACCAGAGCCTGTTCACGATCAATGCCAGCACCGGCGTGGTCAGCTTCGTCAACGCGCCGAACTTCGAGGCGCCGGCCGACGCCAACCACGACAACGCCTATCTGTTCGACGTGCAGGCCAGCGACGGCACCCACACGACCACGCAGAGCCTGACCGTCAGCGTCACCAACGTGGCCGAACAGGAAGCGATCTACATCACCGAGGTCTCGCCCTGGTCGAGCGGTGGCGGCAGCCCCTACGGGGCCGATTGGTTCGAGCTGACCAACCGCGGGACCACCGCGATCGACCTGACCGGCTGGAAGGTGGACGACGACTCCGCCTCCTTCGCCAGCGCCCTCGTGCTCAGCGGCATCACCAGCATCGCCGCCGGCGAGTCTGTGATCTTCATCGAGAGTGCGACGCCGTCGACGACGATCGCGGCCTTCTCGACCGCCTGGTTCGGCAGCAGCTCGCTGCCCACCGGCCTTCAGGTCGGCACCTATACGGGCGGCGGCATCGGGCTTGGCGGCGGCGGCGATGCCGTGAACATCTATGATGCCAGCGGCACCCTGCAGGCGAATGTCACCTTCGGCGCCTCGACGACCGGCCAGACCTTCAACAACGCGGCGGGCGTCAATGGCGCGATCTCGACCCTCAGCCAGGTCGACGTGAACGGGGCGGCCCGTGGCATCGGCGACACCAGCGAGATCGGCTCGCCGGGCACCACCGGCAAGCTGTTCATCTCCGAAGTGGCGGCCTTCTCGAGCAGCACGGCGGTTGGCGCCGACTGGTTCGAGGTGACCAACACCACCGCTTCGGCGATCGACATCACCGGCTGGAAGGTCGACGACAGCTCGGCTTCGTTCGGCAGCGCGCTGGCGCTGAACGGGATCACCAGCATCGCCGCGGGCGAGTCGGTGATCTTCCTGGAAAGCGCGAACCCGGCCGAGACGATCGCCGCCTTCATCGATACCTGGTTCGGCGGAACGGCGCCGAGCGGCCTGCACTTCGGCACCTATACCGGCAGCGGCATCGGCCTAAGCACCGGCGGCGACGGGGTGAACCTCTACAATGCCAGCGGCGTCCTGCAGGCGAGCGTCAGCTTCGGCACGTCGCCCACCTCGCCGCTCGGCACGTTCGACAACGGCGCTGGGATCAACGGCGGCACGATATCGACCATCAGCAGCGTGGGCACCAATCTGGCCTTCGCGGCGCCGGGCGACGCCACCCAGATCGGCTCGCCGGGTCGGGTGACCTCGAACGATGCGCCGGTCACCTTCAACGACAGCAATGCGGTGAATGAGGACGCGAGCGTCACGGGCAATATCCTGACCAACGACAGCGATGCGCAGGCCACCGACACGCTGACGGTCAGCCGGGTGGGCGAGCAGACGATCAGCGGCGCCACCGCCATCGTCGGCCAATATGGCACGCTGACGATCAACCCGAACGGCAGCTATTCCTATGCGGCCGATGGCGACCGGGCCGATGCGCTGGCCGATGGCGAGCAGCGGACCGACAGCTTCACCTACACCGCCAGCGACGGTCGTGGCGGCAACACCACCGCCACGCTGTCGATCCAGGTCACCGCGATCGCCGACAGCGTCGTGACCACCTTCACTCCGATGCAGACCGTCTATGACGGCAATGACGATGATGAGGAGATCGTCGGCAACGACAATGGCAATGCCATCGACGGCGGTGGCGGGGCCGACGTCATCAGCGGCGGCATCGGCGAGGATACGCTGGGCGGCGGCGCGGGCGACGACAGCCTGGTGGCCGGTGCGGGCCATGACTGGCTGTTTGGCGGCGCGATGAGCAGCGGCGGTTCCGAAGGCGGCAACGACACGCTGATCGCCGGCGATGGCGCCGACCATATCTATGGCAATGGCGCGGGCGCCGGTGCGGGCAATGTCGCCGATGGCGACGACTCGATCGAAGGCGGCGCCGGGGCCGATTATATCAACGGCAATGGCGGCAACGACACCATCGCGGGCGGGGCCGATGGCGATCGCCTGTTCGGCGGGCGCGGCAATGACAGCCTGTCGGGCGACGACGGCACCGACCAGCTCAACGGCAATCTCGGCGACGACACGCTGTCGGGCGGGGCGGGCAACGACCAGATCCGCGGTGGCGAGGGCAACGATCTGCTGCGCGGCGACGGCGGTAACGACGTGCTGTTCGGCGACCTGGGCAACGACACGCTGGTGGCCGGCGCGGGCATCGACGTGATGACCGGCGGCGGCGGGGCCGATCGCTTCGATCTGTCGGGCGTCGGCGCCGGCAACATCGATGTCGAAGACTTCTACACCGCGATCGCCGATTTCGAGCAGGGCGTCGACCAGATCCACCTGGCCTTCACCGTCGCGACGGGCCAGGTGCTGCAGGCCGGAACCTTCCGCAATGTGGGCGCGGCGCAGGACAGCGCCCAGCAGATGCTGATCGACCATGCCGGTACGCAGGACGTGGCCGTGGCGCGGGTCGGCACCACCGCCTATCTGTTCTACAACGCGGCCGGCACGGGCGACCAGATCACCGGTGTGGTGGCGTTGTTCAACACCACCGCGGTGTCGATCGACCAGACCGACTTCATTTGAGGGTGAGGCTCTTGTCCCTCTCCCGCTTGCGGGAGAGGGCAGGACGGCGCCTTCCCTATACGCCCCGATTGCTCCTCTCCCCGATCAGGTTTATGTCATACACTTCGAGCGCCCGGAGAGGTGCCGAAGCGGCAAACCCTGTCGAAGGAGAGCGATATGGCGTTGATCGATCCCCCCTCTTTTCGTGCCCTGTCGGCTGACTCGCACATCACCGAGCCACCGCATTGCTATGTCGACCGTATCGATCCGAAATATCGCGATCGCGCGCCCAGGGTGGTGCGTGGCGACGATGGCGGCGACAGTTTCGTGATCGACGGGATGCCGGGCAAGGTGCCGCTGGGTATCATCGCCGGCGCCGGCATCGATCCCGCGATCCTGGCGACCCGGCTGAGCGGGGTGCCGTTCGAGGAGCTGCATCGCGGCGGCTGGGACCCGAAGGCGCGGATCGCCGACCAGGACCGCGACGGCGTGGCCGGCGAGATCATCTACCCCTCGGTGGGCATGATGCTCTGCAACCATCCCGATCCCGATTACAAGCAGGCCTGCTTCGAAGCCTATAATGGTTGGCTGGCCGAGGAATTCTGTGCCGAGGCGCCCGACCGGCTGTTCGGGCTGGGCCAGACCGCGGTGCGCTCCGTGGCCGAGGCGATCGAGGATCTGCGCCGTTTCAAGGACATGGGTTTCAAGGGGGTGATGCTGCCTGGCAGCCCCGCCACCGAGGCCGAATATCACCATGCCGAGTTCGACCCGCTGTGGGAGGCGTCGATCGCGCTCGACATGCCGATCAGCTTCCACATCCTCACCACCAAGTCCGACGGGGTGAACCCGATCGACGATCTGGCCAGGGATTCGGGGCCGAACAGCAACACGGTGAAGACGGTGATGTACGGCAACCGGCTGATCCTGGCGCTGCAGAACATCGTCACGCAATTCATCTTCGGCCGGGTGTTCGAGCGGCATCCGGCGCTGCGGCTGGTGCTGGTGGAGGCCGATGGCGGCTGGGCGCCGCATTATGTGAGCCGGATGAACCATGCGTGGGATCGCCACCGCTACACGCTGGGGGTCAACGACATGGTCCGCAAGCCGAGCGACTATTTCCTGGAGAATGTCTATCTGACCTTCCAGGATGATCGCGTCGCCTGGCAGACCGCGCATCTGATGAATCCGAAGCGGCTGATGTGGGCGAGCGACTTCCCGCACAGCGATTCGACCTGGCCGTGGAGCCAGGACATCATCCGCGACCATAGCCAGGGCCTGTCCGAGGAAACCGTCAACGCGATCATCCGCGACAACATGGCCGAACTCTACAAGATAAAGGTGCCGGCGGCGGCGTGATCTAAATACTTCTTTTTAGGCCTTACTTCCCTCTCCCGCTTGCGGGAGAGGGATGGAGGGTGAGGGTCTTCTTCTTTTCGAAGTCCACCTAGAGACCCTCACCGCTGCGATTAAGCTCACTGCGTTCGCTAAGTCTCGCTCCTCTCCCGCAGGCGGGAGAGGTTAAAAATGCGTGCGGAAAGTCCGAAACCCCCGGCGCTCTAAGGTAAATTTACTGTAGACCAAAGTTGGATAATTGGTGCGTTTCCGGACGGAATAGCTGAGAGTCGCTTAACCATCGCATCTTATGGACGGGGTGATTGCGAACTCGAAACGGAAGCCCGCCCCAGTGAACGCCCGCCATCTCCTCGCTGCCATCACCGCCACCTGCCTCGGCGCTTTCCCTGCCCAGGCCGAACAGGGCCCGCTCGCCAAGGCGCTCGGCGCGCCCGACGAGCTGACCATCACCGCCAGCATGCGTTCGCGCGTCGAGGCGATCGATGGCCAGTTCCGCCCGTCGCGTCCCGAGAAGGACGAGATGTTCTCGCTGAAGACCACGCTGGCAGCCGAATATGATGCCGGCCGGGTGCGCTTCGGCGGCGAGATCTGGGATGCGCGGACCTATGGGCAGGACCGCAATTCGAGCGCGGGCGCGACCGAGGTCAACGCGCTGGAGCTGATCCAGGCCTATGTCCGCTACGAGCTGGGCGACCAGTCCAAGGGCGCGAAGGGCGGCAAGGGCATGATCACCGCCGGCCGCTTCACCTTCGACGTCGGGTCGCGGCGCTTCATCTCGCGCCAGAATTTCCGCAACACCACCAACGCCTTCACCGGCCTCCATGCCGACTGGACCAACGCCAAGGGCTATCGCCTCCAGGCCTTCTGGACGATGCCGCAGATCCGCCTGCCCGAAGATGCCAACGGCATTCGCGACGACGGGGTGGAGTGGGACCAGGAGACCACCAACCTGCAATTCTATGGCGCACATCTGACCGTGCCCAAGGTGGTGGGCGGGGTCGCCGAAGTCTATGGCTATCGCCTGGCCGAGAAGGACAGCGCCGGCCGGCCGACCCGCAACCGCCGCCTGTGGACCACCGGCGCCCGCCTGTTCCGCAAGCCCGCCAAGGGACAGTGGGACCATGATATCGAGGGCGCCTATCAGTTCGGCGACGTCCGCGCGACGACCGCGATCACCGATCGCCGCGACCTCGACGTCTCGGCCTGGTTCGTCCATGGCGAGCTCGGCTATCGCTTCGCCACCCCGTGGCAGCCGCGCGTCGCCTTCCAGATGGACGCGGTGAGCGGCGACAAGGGCAAGGCGGGCAAGTTCAGCCGCTTCGACACGCTCTATGGCGCCCGCCGCTGGGAGTTCGGGCCGACCAGCCTCTATGGTCCGCTCGGCCGCGCCAATATCGTCTCGCCGGGCCTGCGCCTGGAGCTGATCCCGTCGAAGCGCTCGGACGCCTTCATCATGGCGCGCGCGCTGTGGGCCGAGAGCGCGAAGGACAGCTTCTCGCAGACCGGCGTGCGCGACTCCAAGGGCCTGTCGGGCCGTCGCGCCGGCTATCAGGTCGAGGGCCGTTTCCGCTACTGGCTGATCCCCGGCCGTATCCAGGCCGATGTCGGCGCCGCGACCCTGTTCAAGCAGGGCCTGTTGAACGACGCGCCGAACGCGCCGCGCACCGGCAACACCCATTATGGCTATTTCGACCTTACCTTCTTGATCTGAGCTTCGGCCTGATCTGATCCGGACGCGCGAAAAGGCCGTGCCGCCTCCAGCCGGCACGGCCTCCTCGGTCCCGGTCGGCTAGCCGACCGGCCGATAGCGCGGGGCGGCGTCGGGGGAGGCCGCGCCACGCACCCGCGATCCGGTTATTTGGTGCCGGTGGCGTTCGCCTGGGCGCGGCCCTCGCCGCCGCCATTGCCGGCGGCGCTCGCCTGCTTCTGGCCGCTGGTCTGATCCTGCGACCTGGCGGTCTTCTTCACCTCACCCTTGCCCATCGCCGAGACGAGCACGTCGCCCGAGCCACTGAAATTGGCGGCCGGCAGGCTGGCGGTGGCATCGCCCACCTTCATGACGACGCTTTCGACGGTGCCGTTCGCGGTCGAGCGGATGTCCTGAACCGTGCCGATCGCGCGGCCGCGTGCATCCTCGATCACCATGCCGGGGGCGACGTCGAAATTACCGGCGACGTTCGCGGCGCTGCTGCCCGCCAGCGCGAGCTGGCCGAGGCTGCCCGAAGCGGCACCGGCTAGGCCGGCATTGGCGCTGCCCGAGGCGCGGCGGTTCTGACGGTCGACATTGGCGGCGCCCGAAGCGGTGCCGTTGACGGTGCCGCCGACATCCGAGCCGAGCCGGCCGACGCTGCCGCCGACACTACCGGCGCCGTTCAGCGTGCCGCCGAGCGTGCCACCCAGGCCTCCCATGCCGCCACCGAGCCCGCCGCCCAATCCGCCGCCGAGACCACCACCGCCGCCCAGCAGCTGGGCCGGAGCCGGAGCGGCCATGATCGCCAGCGCGGTCAGCGCGCTGCCCCAGATAAGCTTCTTCATCTCTCTCGTCCTTTTCCAGTGGGACGGCATCGAGCGCCGCACATCCTGGCAACGGGGGCCGAGGGGCGTTTCATCCCGAAAGCTCGAAAAAACTTCGATACTGCTGGAAAGTCAGTAGGTTGCGCAGGGTGCGCAGATCAGCCCACGGCCGGCCCGGCTGCCCTTGGCGGGCCTGGCTTCGGCGGCGAGCAGGGTGATGGCGCGGGCGCGGGGCAGGGCGCCCTGTGCCGCGAGGCGCGCGATCCGGCCGGTGACGAAGGGTGCGGCAAAAGAGGTGCCGCGCACTATGGCGGTGCCACCGGCGGCCTTCGCGGCGAGCAGCCCGGCGCCGGGGGCGGCGAAGTCGAGATGGCGCGCCTT
>CAUTRN010000063.1:0-29536 GCA_963540925.1 uncultured Sphingomonadaceae bacterium | reverse complement strand
CTCGTCAGGCTCATAACCTGAAGGTCACAGGTTCAAATCCTGTCCCCGCAACCAACTCCCCCAAAAACCCATTCGCAACAGCAGCAACGCCCGCGTCCGCAAGGACAGCGGGCTTTTTCTCGTTCTCCAGACTGCATTGGGACAATCTGCCGAATTGACGCGGGCGCGCCCAGGCGCGAAGCTCCACCCGATTCTCACCCGGGAGGGGCTCGCAATGCGTTGGACTTCGGCCATTTTCTCCATGACGGCGGCTCTGGCCCTCGGGACGGCGTCCGCCGCGAGCGCGGCCTGCGCCGAGGAAGCCCCGACCGGCTTCAAGTGCAAGGGCGCCGACCTGATGGTGCATGAGGCCAGCGGCACCGAATTCCCCAAGCAGCTCGCCGGCTTCACCCGCGTCTATGAGCAGCCCTTCGATCTGACCGGCCATGACGTCACCATCGCCTATAAGCGCGAGATGGACGGCCGGCCGGTGATCGCGCGGATCTCGCTGATCCACATCGAGGCGATGACCCCGAAGGAACATTATCTCGGGATGAAGGCGCTTGTCGGCAGCTATTATCGCAGCATCGACCCGGTCGACATCAAGCCCGCCGGCGAGGGGCCGTTCGATCCGCCCGGCATGAAGCCAGGCTCAGGCTATCAGGGCCGCTTCGCCGCGAAAGTCGACGGCACCCCCTATGAACTCAGCCTGTCGACGGTCAGCTTCGGCTATTGGAGCGCACGCCTGACCGCCGCCTATCCGGCCGAGGCCGCCCCGGTCTCCCGCGCCGCGATCCTCGACCTGGCGACCAAGCTGGAACGCACCGGCCCCGGCGCCAAGGCGAAGGGCAAGAAGCGCAAGGGCTGATCCGCCCGGTCCGGCTATTCTCCAGGGAGCCACCGATATGGGACCGCTCGTCGACCTTGAGGGAAAGCGCGGGCTGGTCGTCGGCATCGCGAATGAGCAGAGCATCGCGGCGGGCTGTGCCGCCCAGTTCCGCCGTTGCGGCGCGCGGATCGGCGCCACCTTCCTCAACGACAAGGCCAGGCCCTTCGTTCAGCCGGTGGCCGATGGGCTTGGCATCGAATGGCTCCATCCGCTCGACGTCCGCATCGACGGGCAGCTGGAGGCGCTGTTCGACCATGTCCGCTCCAGCTGGGGCGGGCTCGACTTCCTGCTCCATTCGATCGCCTTCGCGCCGCGCGAGGATCTGCAGGGCCGGGTCGTCGACAGCTCGGCCGAGGGCTTTGCCCTCGCGATGGACGTCTCCTGCCACAGCTTCCTACGCATGGCGCGCCTGGCCGAGCCGCTGATGGCCGATGGCGGCTGCCTGCTCAACGTCACCTTCTACGGCTCGGAGCGGGTGGTGGAGCATTATAATCTGATGGGGCCAGTGAAGGCCGCGCTCGAAAGCGCGACCCGCTATATTGCGGCCGAGCTGGGCCCGAAGGATATCCGCGCCCATGCGATCTCGCCGGGGCCGATCGCCACCCGAGCGGCCAGCGGGATCGGCCGCTTCGACGAACTGCTCGAGCGGACCGCGGCAACGGTGCCCCAGCGCCGCCTGGCAACGATCGAGGATGTCGGCGCGCTCGCCGCCTTCCTGGTGAGCGATGCCGCGCGGCATATCACCGGGACGGTGATCCCGGTCGACTGTGGCCAGCATCTGATGGCCTGAACGTCAGGCGATCGTTGCGCCCACCTTGGCACCGGGCGTGAAGACGGCCGGGATATGGACCCAGCCGTTGATCGTGCCGATCGTCGGATAGACCTGCAGTTCCTCCTCGACGACCCGATAGTCGGGAATGCGGTCGAGCACCTCGTTGATCATCGCCTCGAACATGATCCGCGCCAGGAAGGATCCGACGCAACGGTGCATGCCGGCGCCGAAGCCGATATGCTTGTTGGGGAAGCGATCGAGGATCAGCCGGTCGGGCTCCTCGAACACCGCCGGGTCGCGATTGGCCGCCGAATAGGCGAGCAGCACCCGCTCGCCCTTGCGGAACTGCCAGCCGTCGATCTCGACATCCTCGGTCACGCTGCGCGCTAGGCCATGGATCGGCGAGTAGAAGCGGATGAACTCCTCGCGCGCGACCGGCAGCAGCGAGCGGTCGGCGCGCAGCCGCTCGCGATCCTCGGGATGGCGGGCCAGATGGATCAGCGTGTTCGAGGTGAGCGCGGTGGTGGTGTCGACCCCGCCCGCCAGGATGTTGAATGCCAGGTTCTGGATCGTCTCGGCATCGAGCGGCCGGCCGTCGATCGAGCCATTGGCAAGGTGGCTGAGCAGATCGTCGCGCGGTTCGATGCGCCGCAGCGCCACTTCCTCCGCCACCCGCTGGTTGAAATGGTCGAGCCCGCGCACCGTCTCGGCAAAGGCGGGGTCGTCGCGCGGCGTGTAGACGATGCGGTGGAAGGGATCGGCGAAGGCACGCCACTCGTCGAGCGGGAAGCCGAACATCTCCATCGTCACCAGCGCGGGCAGCGGGTTGGTATAATCCTCAACGAAGTCGATCCGGCCGGTCTCGATCGCGGCATCGATCAATGCTGCGGAAAATTGCTGCGCCCTGGCGCGGAACGCCTCCACCGCGCGCGGCGAGAAGCGGCGGTTGATGAAGCCCCGGATTCCGTCCCATTCGGGCGAGGCGGTCTCGTTGGGAATGCCGCGCAGGCCCGGGATCGGCGGGATCGAAACCCCGCCCTCGATCGCGCCGGTCGCGGCGTCGAATTCCTTGTGGGCGGAAAAATAGTCGGGCTTCTGGCCTATGCTCACGACGTCGCTGAACGTCGTCGCGACCCAGAAGCCGCCATGGTGTTCGGACCAGGCGCGCGGCGTGCTGGCGCGCAGATCGGCGAACTCCTCGGCCCAGTTTGCGGCGTGGTCGGCGCTGTGATGATCGAAATCGATCGGGCTTTGCTGCGCAGCGTCGCGGTCGAAGCGCTCGTCCATGAAGCCTCTCCTTGTCGGTTCAATAGCTCTGGATGGCGCCCTCGGGGCATCCGCGGATCGCCTGGTCGATCTTGTCCTCGAGGTCGGCCGGCACCTCGGTTTGGGTCACGAAGGCGTGGCCATCCTCGTCGCTGAGGTCGAACAGTTCGGGGCAGGCGAGGATGCACATCGCATGGCCCTGGCACAGCCGGTCGTCGATCCGGACCCTCATCCCGCGTCTCTCCCTGTCCGCCGGCCTGTCGCGCGGCGATGACCGGGCCAATCTAGGTGGCAGGGGCGATTTGGCTAATATGCATATGGGATAAGCGGGCGCGTCTTTTTATATATCTGCCGGAAAAGAAGGAGGCGGCACCGGTTTCCCGGTGCCGCCCCAGATCCCAACATCCGGGCTTCGTAGCGGATGTCGGAGGGTCGGTTGATCCTCTGATCGCTCAGAATTTGTAGCCGGCCTTCACGCCATAGGTGATCGGCTGCGCCTTGGAGCTGTAGTCGCCGAAGGCGCCGCCATTATAGGTGAGGCGATAGCTCTTGTTGGTCAGGTTCTTGCCGAACACGCCCACCCAATAATGGCCGTCGGGCTCGGTCCAGATCACCTCGCCGTCGACCAGCGTGGTCTTCGGGTTGCGGTAGCGCTGCTTGCCGCGCAGCGCCGCGGGGGCGAGCGGGCCGAACAGCGACGCGTTGTTGATCACATAGCTGTCCGAATATTTGACGTTGCCCGACAGCCGCAGCTCGCCATTCTCGGTGCCGACAGGAACGGTGTAATCCATGCCGAGATTGGCCGAGAAGTCCGGCGCGCGCGACATCTGCTTGCCGCTCCAGTCCTGGGTCTGGCCGGTGACGTTGGCGGTGCCCGCCGCGTTGATGCCGTTGCCCACCGCATTGGTGAAGGTGCCGTAGCGCGCATGGAGATAGGCCGCACCGATGGTGATGTTCAGCTTCTCCACCGGGGTCGCGACGAACAGGCCGTCGAGGCCCTTCACCTTCGCCTTGGGCGCGTTGCCGACGATCGTGGTCGGCGCCAGCGGGTTCAGCGGGTTGGGGATGGTGAGCGAGGTGTTGAGGTTCTTATAGTCATAATAGAAGGCCGCGAGTTCGGCGCGGAACCAGGTCTGCGCGGTCTTGAAGCCGACTTCGAACGAGTCGATCGTCTCCGGCGCGATCGGCAGCCGCGACGCGGCGGTGCTCGATGCGGCGGCGTTGAACGAACCCGCGCGGAAGCCCTTCGAATAGGTCGCATAGATGTTGGTGCGGTCGGCGACCTCATAGCGGATCGTCGCGCGCGGGGTGACCTTGTGGAACGACTTGCTCGACTCGTTATAGGGGTTGATGAACGCCCCCGCGCCGCTCAGCGTCTGGAAGTTCTGGTCCTTCTTGTCGCTGCTGTAACGGGCGCCCACGCCGATCGAGAGCTTGTCGGTCGCGTGGAAGGTCGCATCGGCATAGACCGCATAGGCTTCGGTCTTCAGGCCGCGCTCGTTGATGAAGCTGGTCGGCCGCGCGGCGCCCGCGCCGAAGCTGCGGTTCCGCAGGAAAGTCTTCTCGTTGAAATAGTTGGCGCCGATGATCAGGTCGACCCGGTCGATCGCGGTGATCGCATAGTCGACCGACTGCTGGATCGCCTTGAAGCGGGCGCGGCCCTCGGAAAAGGTCAGGTCCAGATAGCTGCCGTCGAAGTCGAAATCATTGTGGATGCGGCGCTTGTTGTAGCCGCTGTACGAGGTCAGCGTGCCGATCGGGGTGTCCCATTCCAGCTTCAGGGTGACTTCGTTGGTCTTGCCCGCGGCGATGTTCTTGCCGTTGCCCGAGGCGCTGCCGAAGCAGCACGCCTTGGCGTTGCCGGGGCCCGCCGCCGAGCCATAGGCCAGGTTGTTGATATAATCGAACGGGGTGAAGATGTTGCCGGTCGTGTCCGAGCTCAGCCCGTAATTATAGGCCAGGGTTGCCCTGAAGTCCTCGGTCAGCTCGGCCTTCAGCTTGGAGCGGATCGAGCGCTGCTTCTGCGGATTATATTTGCCGATGCTGAGCTTGTTGTTGGTCGGATCGGACTTGTTGATCCAGCCGTCGCTGTCGCGATAGGCACCGGCGACGATGAAGCCCACCTTGTCGCTGAGCGGCGCCGAGACATAGCCCGCCAGCTTCTTCTCGCTGAAGCGGGCATAGCTCCCCTCGAACTTGCCCGACAACTCGGAGGTGGGATCGAGCGTCTGGACCAGGATCGCGCCGCCGGTGGCGTTGCGGCCGTAGAGCGTTCCCTGCGGCCCCTTCAGTACCTGGATGCTCTGGAGGTTGGCCAGGTCCTGGTTGATGGTCAGATTGTCCGAGACGTAGAAGCCGTCGACGTAGATGGCGATGTTGTTCTCGTTGCCCGACCCGTTGGTGAGCGAGGTGATGCCGCGGATCGCCGGCTGCGTGGACACGCCGGCGAAGTTGATCTGCACGCCCGGCGCGATGCGGCCGATTTCATGCATGTTGTTGACGTTGGCCCGCTCCAGCGCGCCCGAGGTCAGCGCGGTGACGGCCATCGGCACGTCCTCTAGCCGCTCGGCGCGGCGCTGCGCGGTGACGACGATTTCCTCGATGCCGGTGGTGGCGCCTTGCCCGGCGGCCTGCGCCAGCGCCGGCGTGGCGACACTCATCGCGCCCAGCGCGCATCCGCCCGCCAGCGCCAGTCGGAACGCCGCCGATGTCCTGTTGTCCCCGTTCATAATCCCCCTCCTCTTTTCGCTTCGATGGTCGTGGGTGCGTGTCGTCTAGGTCGCCGTTCCCCGGCGATCTTCTGCTCTGATCTCCCATGTCCGGAAGGCGCGCCGCGCCGGATGATGGCGGCCGGCGGCTGCGCCGATCATCAGGCAAAGGTGACGGGGATGCGCTCTGCGAAAGCGCGACTCTGTGCGGATGCCGACGTCCGTCGATGGCGAATGCGCCATGCTGTCCCCTCCTCCCGCTGGCCTGTGTCCGGCAGCTTTTGATCCGTTCGAGTCGACGGATTTGTTAGGTCTAGGATGAGGTCGAGCTAATAAGTTGTCAACTTTGCTTGGTGGAAACAGTCCACACTCGGATTTATACTATAGTAGTAGAATATTTCCTGAATGATCGTTTTGTTATTTTGTGGATCGGTCCATGAAAAATCATGGATGATATCTTCGCATGTACGGAAACTGATTTTCCGGCGGTTTTCTGCGACTGAGCGGGCGTGGGAAATGATCCCTCGTCAAAGTATATATCGTAAACTTTTTTAGTGCTGCGATGCCGCAAACCGGGCCTGTCACATGGTGACCCAGGCAGCGCCAGCCGCCCGGGTCCGCCCGCCACGCGTCAGCCGTCCGGATCGGCCAGTTTGACCAGCAAGGTGCCCTCGTTGGTGCCGGCGAACAGCTCGTTGAACACCGTCGGAATCGTCTCGAAACCGCTGCGGACATCCTCGCGATGGCGAAGCTTGCCCTCGGCGATCCAGCGGGCGAGCTGGTCGCGCGCGCCGTCGATCTCGTCCCACCAGTCGGACATGATGAAGCCCTCGATCCGCACCCGCCAATAGACCAGCTTCATCACGTTGAGCGGTGCGATGGTGCGGCCGTCGTCATTATAGGTGGCGACCTGCCCGCACAGCGCGATGCGGCCCTTGATCGCCATATTCTCGACCACCGCGCTCAGCGTGTCGCCGCCGATATTGTCGAAGAAGACGTCGACGCCATGCGGCGCCAGCCGGCGCAGCTCGGCCTCGATCGACTGGCTCTTATAGTCGATCGCATGGTCGATCCCGAGTTCGCCGGTCAGCCAGGCGCATTTGGCGGGGCCGCCGGCGATGCCGATCACCGTGCAGCCGCGGATCTTGGCGATCTGCGCGGCGACCGATCCGGTCGACCCCGCCGCGCCCGAGACCACCACCGTCTCGCCCGCCTTGGGCCGGCATATTTTCTCCAGCCCGAACCAGGCGGCCAGGCCGTTGGGGCCGAGCGCGCTCAGTGCCAGCGCCGGATCGATCTCGGGCGGGACCACCGCCACCGGATGCCCCTCCTTCACCGGATCGAGCAGCGCATAGTCCTGCCAGCCGAGCATCGAGAACAGCCGCGTGCCGACCGGGAAGGCGGGGTTCTCCGAGCGGACGACCTGCGCGATGCTGGGCCCCGCCACCGGGCCGCCGATCGGGATATAGGGGAAGAGCCGGTTCTCCTGCTCCTCGGCGGTGCGCTCGTTCATCCAGTTGCGAATGGTGGGCGCCATATGCGCGACCAGCGTCTTCAGCAGGATCTCGCCAGGGGCGAGCCGGTCGGGCAGGGGGGCTTCGTGCAGCTCCAGATGCCGGGCGGGATCGAGCGCGCCCTCGGGGCGCCGGCGCAACAGCCATTGGCGGTTCGTGATCATGACTATCCTCTCCGAAGTTGCGGCAAGGCTAGGGCGGTTTCGCGGGCGGGGGAAATAGGAGAGCGCGGGGGAGGCCAAGGCTGGGCGTCTAGGAAAACCCCTCTCCCCAAATGGGAGAGAGGTTTAGATAAAAAAAGCCCCTCCACCGTGAGGGGGAGGGGCCAAAACTGCCTCGATCGTGGGGCAGGGGAGCTGGTCAGGTCAGAATTTGTAGCCGGCCTTCACGCCATAGGTGATCGGCGGGGCCTTGGTGCTGTAGTCGCCAAAGGTCGCGCCATTGTAGCTCAGGCGATAGCTCTTGTTGGTCAGGTTCTTGCCGAACAGGCCGATCCAATATTTCTGGTCGGGCGAGAACCAGGTGATCTCGCCGTCCACCACGGTGTAGGCGCTCTGCCGATAGCGCTGCTTGTTGGCGATCGCCGCCGGAGCGAGCGGGCCGAACAGCGACGGGTTGGAGATCACGAAGCTGTCCGAATATTTCACGTTGCCCGACAGCCGCAGTTCGCCGTCGGCCACCGGCACCGAATAGTCGACCGAGAGGTTGGCCGACAGGTCCGGCGCGCGCGACATCTGCTTGCCGCTCCAGTCCTGGGTCTGGCCCGAGACGTTGGCGGTGCCGGCGGCGTTGATGCCGTTGCCGACCGCGTTGGCGAATTTGCCATAGCGGGCATGCAGCCATGCGCCCCCCAGGGTGATGTTCAGCTTCTCCACCGGGGTAGCGGTCAGTTGCGCGTCGATGCCCTTCACCTTGGCCTTGGGCGCGTTGCCGACCAGCGTGGTCGGGTTGCAGATCGGCTGGCCCGCGCAGATCGGGTTCGGCACGGTCAGCGCGACGTTGAGGTTCTTATAGTCGTAGTAGAAGGCCGCCGCCTCGAAGCGGAAGATCGACTGCACGGTCTTGAAGCCGATCTCGTAGGCGGTGATGTCCTCCGGCTTGATCGGCGTGGTCGCGGCCAGTGCGGTCGAGCCCGACGCGTTGAACGAGCCCGAGCGGAAGCCCTTCGAGTAGGAGGCGTAGACGTTGGTGCGCGGCGCGAGCGTGTAGCGGATCGTCGCGCGCGGGGTGAACTTCTTGAAGCTCTTCTGGTGCGGAGACAGCGGCACCACGACCGCGCCGACGCCGTTCAGCACCTGCAGGTCGCCCGACTTGTCGTCATTGCTGTAGCGGCCGCCCACGCCGATCGTCAGATCGTCGGTCACATGATAGGTCGCGTCGGCATAGATCGCCCAAGCCTCGGTCTTGAGGTTGCGGATCTGCTGGCTCGTCACGACGCGGCTGGCGCCATAGTTGAACGTGTCGTTGTGGAACTTCTCGTTGAAGTAGAGACCGCCGACGATCAGGTCGAGATTGTCGAACCGATTGATGACGAAATCGGCCGCCTGCTGGAACGTCTTGAAATCCGGGAAGCTCTGATTGAACGTCAGATCCGAATAGGTGCCGTCGAAGTCGAAGTCGTTGCGCACCGTGCGCTTGTTGTAGCCGGTGTACGACGTCAGCTTACCGATGCCGAGATCCCATTCCAGCTTCAGCGTGGCTTCGTTGGTCTTGCCCGCGGCGATGTTCTTGTAGTTGCCCGAAGCGGTGCCGAAGTTCACGGCGCGGCGGTTGTCGCTGGGCACGGTCACCACATAGGCCTGCGGCGTGAAGATGTTGCCCGAGGTGTCCGAGGTGAAGCCGTAATTATAGGCCAGGGTCGCGGTCAGGTCATCGCTCAGTTCGGCCTTCAGCTTCGAGCGGAAGGAGCGCTGCTTCTGCGGGTTGAACTTGCCGATGTTGCGCTGGTTGTTGGTCGGGTCGGACTTGCCGATCCAGCCGTCGCCGTTGCGCAGCGCGCCGGCCACGATGAAGCCGACCTTGTCGCTGAGCGGGGCCGAGATATAGCCCATCAGGCGCTTCTCGTTGAAGCGGGCATAGCTGCCCTCGAACTTGCCCGACAGTTCGTCGGTCGGATCGAGCGTCTGGATCAGGATCGCGCCGCCGGTGGCGTTGCGCCCATACAGCGTGCCCTGCGGGCCCTTCAGCACCTGGATGCTCTGAAGATTGGCCAGGTCCTGGTTGATGGTGATGTTGTCCGAGACGTAGAAGCCGTCGACATAGATGGCGACGTTGTTCTCGTTGCCGGTGCCGTTGGTGAGCGAGGTGATGCCGCGCACGGCCGGTTGGGTCGAGACGCCGGCGAAGTTGAACTGCACGCCCGGGGCGATGCGGCTCAATTCATGGACGTTGACGACATTGGCCTTCTCGAGCGCATTGGCGGTGAGGGCGGAGACCGCCATCGGCACATTCTCGAGCCGCTCGGTGCGGCGCTGCGCCGTCACCACGATCTCTTCCATGCCCGTGCCGCTGGTCTGGGCGGCGGCGGCATCGGCGGCCGCGTCCTGCGCGAAAGCCGGGGTCGCCGTCAGCGCCGCGATGGCGCAGCCCCCCAGCAGCGCCCTGCGCGCAGTGCCGGCGATCAACTCGAATCCGAAATATTTGGTCATGAAGCCTCCCTCTTGTCCGACGTTCGCGTGACGTCTTGATTGGCGGCGCAAAGCCGCAGGAAAGCTGCCTATTAGAGGCAAAAACTATCGTGTCTAATGGGTGAAACTAATCACCCTATCTGATTACGCTATCGGTATGGGGTGAATTTACTTTCAGGCTTGGAGTGGCGGAAATTCCTCGACCAGGAAGTCCCACACCGCACGAACCCGCTGGGGAAGGGGGACGGCATCGAAGCGATGGCCGATCGACAGCCGCAGCGCCGGAATCTCCGCTTCGGGCAGCAATGGCATCACTTGCGACGCCGCGATCGCCGCGGCCACCTGGATATAGGGCAACAGCGCCAGGCCGAGCCCGCTGATCGCCGCGCGCAACACCGCTTCGCTGCTGTTCGCGCGGAACGGCCCTCTCACCCGCCAGGTGCCGCCGTCAATCTCCCAGATCGCCGGCATCGCGCCATAGCCATAGGTGATGCAGTCATGGTCGAGCAGGTCACCCGCCGTCATCGGCGTTCCGCGTTCGGCCAGATAGGCGGGCGACGCCACCAGCGCGAGCCGGATCAGGCCGAGTGGTTCCAGGCCGGTCGCCCCGGGGGCGTCGTCATTGACCCGCAGCGCCAGGTCCACCCCGCTTTCGACCAGGCTGTCCTGCCAGTCGCCCACCACGAACTCGACGCTCAGCTCGGGATGGCGTCGGGCCAGATGGTGCAGCCGCTCGGCATAATGGAGGCCCAGCGCGGTCGTCACCCCGACGCGCACCACGCCGCGCACCACCATCAGCCCGGCCAGGTCGGCCTCCGCCGTGCGGATCTCGGCGACGACGCGCCGGGCATGTTCCAGCAGCCGCTCGCCCTCCGGGGTCAGCGCCAGGCGCCGGGTCGAGCGGTGGAACAGCCGCGCGCCGAAATGCTGCTCGAGCTGGTCGATCCGCCGTGCCACGGTGGTGTGGCTGGCATGGGTCTCGCGCGCGACCGCGGTGAAGCTCAGCCGCTCGGCCACGCGCACGAACAATTGCAGGTTGAGATAGAGGTCGCTCATTTACACGGTCTTTGCACAATTGAGGTGCAGATAATCCATATTGTAAATCAGGATGCACGGACAGAGATGCCGATCATGTTCGGCAGCGATGGCCGACGCAGGAGACGTTGCCATGTCGGATCGAATTGCCTCCCCCACCTTGCGGTCGAAGCTGGTGCCCGCGGTCGAGGCCGCTGCGCTGATCCGCCACGGCATGACGGTGGGGATGAGCGGCTTCACCGGATCGGGCTATCCCAAGGCGGTGCCGCTGGCGCTGGCCGAGCGGATCGAGGCCGAGCATGCCGCCGGCCGGCCGATGCGGGTGAAGGTGTGGACCGGCGCCTCGACCGGGCCCGAGCTGGACGGCGCGCTCGCCAAGGCCGACGGCATCGAACTGCGCCTGCCCTATAATTCGGACCCGATCGCGCGCGAGCGGATCAACCGGGGCGAGATGGACTATCTCGACATGCACCTGAGCCAGGTCGCGCCGATGGCGTGGGAAGGCTTTCTGGGCGAGCTCGACATCGCCATCGTCGAGGTGGTCGGCATCCGCGCCGACGGCGGCCTGATCCCCTCCTCGTCGGTGGGCAACAACAAGACCTGGCTCGATCGCGCCAAGGGCGTGATCCTGGAGGTGAACCGCTGGCAGAACCCAGCGCTGGAGGGGATGCACGACATCTACTACGGCACCGCGCTGCCGCCGCATCGCGTGCCGATCCCGCTGGTTCGCCCCAATGACCGGATCGGGCAGGAGACCCTGCGCTGCGATCCGGCGAAGATCATCGCGATCGTCGAGACCGACGCGCCCGATCGCAACGCCCCCTTCTCGGCGCCCGATGCCTCGTCCCGCGCGATCGCCGCGCATCTGCTCGACTTCCTGGCGCATGAGGTGACCGTCGGCCGCATGCCGGCCTCGCTGCTGCCGTTGCAATCGGGGGTGGGCAACATCGCCAATGCGGTGCTCGCGGGGCTGGTCGACAGCCGCTTCGACAATCTCACCGCCTATACCGAGGTGATCCAGGACGGCATGCTCGATCTGCTCGACAGCGGCAAGCTGCGCACCGCCTCGGCCACCGCCTTCTCGCTGAGCCCGGAGGCGGCGCTGCGGATGAACGCCGACATCGCCCGCTATCGCGACCGCATCCTCCTGCGCCCGCAGGAGATCAGCAACCATCCCGAGTTGATCCGCCGGCTGGGCTGCGTGGCGATGAACGGACTGATCGAGGCCGACATCTACGGCAACGTCAATTCCACCTGCATCATGGGATCGCGCATCCAGAACGGCATCGGCGGATCGGGCGACTTCGCGCGCAACGCCTATGTCTCGATTTTCATGACGCCGTCGACCGCCAAAGGCGGCGCGATCTCGGCGATCGTGCCGCAGGCCTCGCATGTCGACCATATCACCCAGGACGTCGCGGTGCTGGTGACCGAACAGGGGCTGGCCGACCTGCGCGGCCTGAGCCCGCGCAAGCGCGCCGACCTGATCATCGAGCGCTGCGCCCACCCCTCCTATCGCGACGCGCTGCGCGACTATCAGGCGCGCGCCCTCAAGGGCTCCTACGGCCTCCACGCGCCGTCGCTGCCGGGCGAGGCGCTGTCGTGGCACCAGCGCTATATCGAAACGGGGTCGATGCTGCGCTGAACGACGGCCGCGACGCGCTCAGCCTTCGGCAGCGCGCAGCCCCGGCTGTCGGGCGGCGTCCATGCGCGCGGGGCGGCCGAACAGATAGCCCTGCGCCTCCAGGCAGCCTTCCTCGATCACCATGCGATGCTGCGCCTCGGTCTCGACGCCCTCCGCCACCACGGGGAGCGACAGGCTGCGGCCGATCCCCACGATCGCGCGGATGATCGAGCGGGCGGCGTGATCATCCTCCATCGCGCCGATGAAGCTGCGGTCGATCTTGATCTTGTCGAAGGGGAAGCTCTGGAGATTGCTGAGCGACGAATAGCCCGTGCCGAAATCGTCCATCACGATCCGCACGCCGCGCTGCTTCAGCCGGCCCAAGATGCGCAGCACGCTGTCGCGGTCCTTCATCAGCACCGTCTCGGTGATCTCCAGCTCCAGCCGATGCGCGGGAAAGCCGGTCTCGTCGAGGATGGTGGCGACCGTCTCGGCGAGGTTCGCGACCTGGAACTGGATCGGCGAGACGTTGACCGACAGGAACAGGTCGTCGGGCCAGGCCGAGGCCGTCGTGCACGCCTCGCGCAAAATCCATTCGCCCAGCTGTACGATCGCGCCGGTATCCTCGGCGATCGGCACGAAGATGTCGGCCGGCACCTCGCCGCGCTCGGGATGGTCCCAGCGCATCAGCGCCTCATAGCCCTTGATGCGCTTGTCCTCGGTGCGCACCAGCGGCTGGAAGGCGACGTTGATCTGCCGGCGCAGCAGCGCGTGACGCAGGTCGTGCTCGAGCGCGCGGCGCTCGCGCACCGAGCGGTCCATCGCCTCGTCGAAGAAGCGGGCATTGCCGCGGCCGGACTGCTTGGCCTGGTACAGCGCGATATCGGCGCCGTGGCGCAGCCCTTCGGCGTCGGCGGCGTCGTGCGGGAAGATCGCGACGCCCATGCTGACGCCCACCGCCATCGGATCGCGGGCGGTGTCCATCTCGCGCGCGAACAGGTCCAGGATGCGTTCGGTCAGCGCGCGGGCGCCCTCGGGCTGGGCGGGGCCGGTCTGCAGGATCACGAACTCGTCGCCGCCGATCCGCGCGACCGTGTCGCTCGCCCGCGTCGCGTTGTTCAGCATCGCGGCGACCCGGCACAACACCTCGTCGCCCGCGGCATGGCCGAAGATGTCGTTGACGGCCTTGAACCGGTCGAGGTCGAGCGCGATCACCGCGAGTTGCTGCCCTTCGCGCCCGGCGCGCGCCAGGGCATGGTTCAGCCGCTCGTCGAGCAGGGTCCGGTTGGGCAGGTCGGTCAGCGCGTCGTGCCGGGCCATATGCTCGATCTGGCGCTGGGCCGCCTTCTTCTCGGTCAGGTCGCGCAGCGCCAGCACGGTGCAGTCGCGGCCGCGATATTCGATCGGGCGGGTGGAGATTTCGAAGACGAGGTCGGCGTCCGCCGCCGGCAATTTCGCCTCCACCGGCTTGTCGCGCAGCGCCGGCAGCGCCAGCCCGTCGGCGGCGATCAACTGCTTGTCCAGCGGCTGGCCCAGCAGCGAACGCGCATCGACGCCCAGCATCTCGGCGAAGCGATCGTTGACCTCCACGATCTGCTCGCCCTGGACGATCACGATGCCCTCCAGCGTGGCGTTGGCCAGGCCGTGCAGGTCGTTCAGATAGCGGTCGAGCAGGATGGCGACTGCGGTGGTGGCGACGAGCAGGCTGGTGGCGGCGACGATGGCGGTGATCAGCCAGGTCCGGTCGATCCCGCCGCGCGCGACCGCGGCCGGATCGCACAAAGTGATGGTGGTGCCCGACATCACGATGAAGTGCAGCGCGCACACCGCGACGATCGAGAGCAGGGCCGGCACGATCACCTGCCACTTCCCGCTGCTGCGCGCGAACAGGACGAACGCCGCCACGAAGCAGATCGCCGAGATCGCGCCTGCCCAGATCGCCGGTATCGGCGCATAATGGACCTCGAACGCCGACTCAATGGCGGCCATGCCGGTGAAATGCATCAGCGCGACGCCCGCGACCGCCACCAGACCGGCGATCAGCTGGCGGGCCAGCCCCGGTGCCGAGGCGAAGATCCGCAGCGCCAGCCAGAAACAGGCGATCACCTCGGCCACCGACAATGTGGTGAGCCCCGCGTCATAGTTCATCGGCATGCCGTCATGATGCGCGAGCATCGCGACGAAATGCGTCGCCCAGACGCCGACCCCGCCCGTCGTCGCCCCGATCGCGATCCATTGGCGCCGGCGGCGAAGGCCGAACTCGAACGACCGCTGGAGCAGCGCGAAGAGCGAGAAGCTGCCGCAGACCCAGATCGCCGCCGCCAGCGGCAGCAATCCATGATTATGATGTTCCCAGATGTGACGCAACACTGAAAGCATTGTCGATTACCTAGTACAAATACGTAGAAACACTCAAAGCTGATCTGGATCAATATAGATGATACGTAATCACCCGTAGATCTTCATATCAATTGAGGGATTTAAGTCATAATAACTTAAATTGGCGTAAAATGCTGTCGATAGGGCGTATTATTGGGAATTGGACTGAGGGGTGTCTTAGGAAAAATCGAACATTTGCGCCGATTTCCGCTGTTCTTGGATCATTCGATAGTGATCTGCCACCAGACATCGGGCGCAGCTTGGGGCTCGCGTGAGGCGATAAGACCGTTCGAGGAGGGGGAAGGGCAGCCATGGCTGCCGCTCGCTGGCCTTAGCACTTCCTTACGAATTTCATGGTTAATGCGCCTCCACCTGGGATGTAGCGTGGCGGTGGATCTTGCAGATTTTTCATGACCCGAGCGGGCGGCGGGGGCGGCTGGTCTGGTGGAGCGTGGGCGTCCTTGCGGCGCTGCTGGTCGCGGGGGCGGCCATATTGCTCTCGGCGATCCTGACCACCGAACGCCATGTCGCGCCGGGGTTCGCTGCCTTCGAGAAGCGCGGCGGGCCGAAGCCGGTCGCCGCGTCGTTTTCCGCGCCTTCCACCGCTCGATCGGGAGCCTGGCTGCCGCAGGGCCGGGCCGCCACCATCGCCTCCGCAAAGGAACGCATCGGCTTCTACATGCCGTGGGATGCCGCCGGCCGCGCCTCGCTGGCGCGCAACGCCGGGCGGCTCGACTGGATCGCGGCGGGCCTCGCCACCGTCCATGGCCCCGACAATGTATGGAGCTACCAGCCGGACAATCACCTCCGCGCGGTGCTCGACAAACAGGGGAATCGCGCCGGCCGCCTGCTGCTGATGGTGCAGAATGTCAGCGGCGAGGGTGTGTGGGACGGGCGCAACAGCGCCCGGCTGTTCGCCGATCCCGCCGCGCGCCGCCGCCTGCTCGACCAGCTCGACGCCGCCGTCACCGCCGAGCGCGCGGGGGGCATCGCCCTCGACATCGAGGACCTGCCCGCCACCGCGCATCGCGACTATCTCACCTTCCTGGGCGAGGCACGGGCGCGCTTTGCTCCGCGCGGGCTGCTCGTCACCCTGGCCGCGCCGCTCGGCAATGCCGACTGGGATCTCGCCGCCTATGGCGCCACCGCCGACCGTATTTTCCTGATGGCCTATGACGAGCATTGGCCTGGCGGCGAGCCCGGCCCGATCGCCTCGCAGCCCTGGTTCGCCGAACAGGTCGCCGCTGCCGTCCGGGCCGTCGGCCCGCGCAGGGCGATCGTCGCGATCGGCAATTACGCTTATGACTGGGGTTCGGATGGCGCCGAGCCGCTGACCGTCGACCAGGCCTGGAAGAAGGCGGTCGAGGCCGGCGTCTCGCCCGTCTTCGATCCCGCCAGCGGCAACAGCCATTTCGCCTATGAGGAGGACGGCGTCCGCCACAAGGTGTGGATGCTCGACGCGCTGAGCAGCTGGAACCACCTTCAGACCGCGCGCCATCTCGATGCCGCCGGCGTCGCGCTGTGGCGGCTGGGCAGCGAGGATCCCGGCTTCTGGGCCGCGCTCTCCACTCCCGCGCACCGCACCCCCGACCTTGCCCATATGCCGCGCCAGGAGGGCGTCCAATTGCTCGGCAGCGGCGAGGTGCTGCGCCTCGCCAGCAGCGCCCGGCCGGGCCAGCGCAGCGCCGATTTCGGCACCGACGGGCTGATCCATGGCGCGCGCTATCATGCGCTGCCCACCGCCAACCAGGTGCAGCGCGCCGGCCACCAGCGCCGCCTGGTCGCGCTCACCTTCGACGACGGGCCCGATCCGAAATGGACGCCCGCGATCCTCGACATCTTGAAGGCCGAACGCGCGCCTTCCACCTTCTTCGTCACCGGCGCCAATGTGCTCGGCCATCGCGACCTGCTGCGCCGCATCCTCGCGGAAGGGTCCGAGGTCGGCAATCATTCGACCACCCATCCCGATCTCGACCGGATGCCCGAAAGCGCGATCCGGCTGGAGCTGAACACCACCCAGCGGCTGGTGGAAAGCTATGCCGGCCGATCGATGCGGCTGTTCCGCGCGCCCTATCTGGGCGACGCCGCGCCCGACCGGCCCGACGAGCTGCACGCCGCGCAGGTGGCGGCCGAGATGGGCTATCTCTCGGTGGGCCTCAACGTCGACCCGCTCGACTGGTCCGCCGCCAGCAGCGCCGATGCGATCGTCGCGCGCACCGTGGCGCAGGTGGAATCGGGCGACGACGTCCGCTCCACCCAGATCGTGCTGCTGCATGACTCTGGCGGGGACCGCACCGCCACCTTGCAGGCGCTGCCCCGCATCATCCGCGAGCTGCGCGCGCGCGGCTATGAATTCGTCACCGTCTCGCGCCTCGCCGGGCTCACCCCCGATCAGGCGATGCCGCCGCTCAGCCTGAAGGACAATGGCACCGCCAAGAGCGCGGGCGCGCTGTTCCTGGGCCTGTCGGGGGCGTGGAAGCTGCTCGGCGGGCTGTTCCTCGTCGCGATCGCGGTGGGCATCGCCCGCTCGCTGATCCTCACCGCGCTGGCCCTCTGGAACGCGCGTCGCGCCGTCGTGCCCGATCCGGCGCCGCATCTGGTGCCCGGCTTCGTCTCGGTGCTGATCCCCGCCTATAATGAGGCGACGGTGATCGAGGCGTCGGTGCGCCGCGTGCTCGCCAGCACCGGGCCGCGCATCGAGGTGATCGTGATCGACGACGGCTCGGCCGATGCCACCTCGGCGATCGTCCGCGCCGCCTTCGGCATGGACCCCAGGGTGACGCTGCTCACCCTGGAAAATGGCGGCAAGGCCCGCGCGCTCAACCGGGGGCTGGCGCTAGCCAAGGGCGAGGTCGTCATCGCGCTCGACGCCGATACCCAGTTCGAGGCGGAGACGATCGGCAAGCTCACCCGTTGGTTCGCCGATCCCGCGATCGGCGCGGTGGCGGGCAATGCCAAGATCGGCAACCGGGTGAACCTCGTCACCCGCTGGCAGTCGATCGAATATGTCACCGCGCAGAATCTGGAGCGCCGCGCGCTCTCCGCGCTCGACGCGATCACCGTGGTGCCTGGTGCGGTCGGCGCCTGGCGGCGCACCGCGCTCGATGCGGTGGGCGGCTATCCGTGCGACACCCTGGCGGAGGACCAGGACCTGACGATCGCCATCCAGCGCGCCGGCTGGAAGGTGACGTGCGACGTCGACGCGATCGCCTGGACCGAGGCGCCCGAAAGCTTCCGCGCGCTGTTCAAGCAGCGCTACCGCTGGGCCTATGGCACGCTCCAATGCCTGTGGAAGCATCGCGGCGCGCTGGTCTCGGCCAAACCCAGGGGGCTCGCCCGCTTCGGCATGCCGCAGGCCTGGCTGTTCCAGATCGGCTTCGGCCTGATCTCCCCGCTGATCGACCTCGCGCTGGTCGCGAGCCTCGCCGACACCGCCTTCCGCATGGTCGTGCGCGGCGGCGAGGCGATGCAGGGCGACCTGCTCACCATCCTCGCCTTCTGGGGCGCCTTCGCCGCGATTGATCTCGGCTGCGGCTGGATCGCCTACCGCCTCGACGGCAAGGAAGCCCGCTTCCCCGGCCTCGGCCTGCTCCTCCAGCGCTTCGGCTATCGCCAGCTCCTCTACGCCGTGGTCGTCCGCGCGGTCTTCGCCGCGCTCAGCGGCCCGAAGGTCGGCTGGGGCAAGCTGGAACGCAGCGGCGCGGTGATGGTGGAGGAGGCGGTGGTGGTATCGAACGATGTCGAAGTGGTGGAGTTCGATCGAGCGGCGTGAAGCCGCCCCCCCCCCAACCCTCTCCCCACTCAAACCGTCATGCTGAACTTGTTTCAGCATCCACCAGGCCTCTCGGGCAGATGGAGAGATGCGCGCGAACCGCCCGCAAGGGCCTTCGGGCCCGTGCCTGTCACCCTGTGGATGCTGAAACGAGTTCAGCATGACGCGGATATCGATCGGCTTTTTGGTCCGTATCGGCTTCATCCCCGCGTGGATCCCTCGTGCCCACGAATTATAGGAAGATATGCGAACCCTAATCAGACCAGCCATGCTCACCATTGCGATGACGGTTGCGGCGACAGTTCACGCGCAGGAACTTGCCCAGGCTCCCTCCAGGCATATCACGAAGATCATGGCCCGCGCGGATGGTCGATCGCAGCAAACCGCCTTCAAAGTGTCCGCCGTGAAGGACGAATATGATATCCTTGCCGCGCTGAAGTTGAAGGCCGTCAATCAGTCGCTGGTCGATCACGGGGGCAGATATTTCGATGTGATCGTCGCGGCCGATGGAGCCGGCACGGAAAGCACGCTCTGGTTCGATATCAGCAAATTCTACATCGCTTTTTGAACCGCGCCTGACGGGGGTTGAAGCAGATACATGATGCGTGGATGGGCTTTGCCACTGCTGCTGCTCGGCACCGCTAACGCCTCTGATGCCCACGCACTGCCATGTTTGCTGGCTGCTGGGCCGGTCGTCCCGGATACCAGGACGGCACGGGCAATCGCCAAAGCCGTGATCGCTGCTCAACCCGGCGCGCAAAGGCTACGGAAATATCCGTTGCACATCAGTCGCGAAGAATTTCCGGACGACGGGTGGGTGGTGAGCCAGGGGCCAAGCTATCCGCCGCAGATGGAGGGCGAAAACATCATCGTCACAACGGGTGGCGGGGCGCTCCAGATGCGGATCGATAGCTGCACCGGTGCTGTTACCGAATTACACTACGCACGATGATTGGGTTTCTCGCCTACCCCTCCCTAACACCCAACCCAAACACCCGTCGAGCATTCTCCGACAGAAATTTCGGCCACACCTCGGGCTTCAGCGGTAGCTCCTTCAGCTCCCGGAAAATTCGCTCCAGCTCCAGGCCATAGGGGTAGTAGCCCGCGTAGATCACCTTGTCGGCGCCGCGGCTGTTGGCGAAGTCGATGATCGGTTTGGGGATATATTTGGGCGACCAGGCCGAGGTCGAATAATAGAGGTTCGGCCATTTCAGCATCAGCTTCACCGCCAGTTCGGTCCACGGGTCGGCGCCGTGGCGCAGCACGATCTTGAGCTCGGGAAAGTCGTAGCAGACCTCGTCGAGCAGTTCGGGGTGCTGCGCCATCATCTTGATGCGCGGGCCGGGCACGCCGGCAGTGATCATCACCGGAATGTCGAGCTCGCAGCATTTGGCGTAGAGCGGGTACCAGAGCTTGTCGTTGATCGGGATCTGCGGGAGCACCCCCGAGGGGAAGGTGCCCACCGCCTTGATGCCGTACTGCTCATGCGCGCGCACCACGTCGCGGATCTGCGCCATGCCGCGATTGCCATCGGCGTACATCGTTGGCACGAAGCGGCTGGGGTGGCGCTGCAGCGCGCGCAGCGACAATTCCTCGTCGAGGTTGAGCACGCCTAGCTCGATGCCATGCGCGTCCATCCTGGCGATCGTCTCGTCGATCGCCATGTCGACATCCTCGTTGCCGGCCAGTTCGGCCGGAATCGCCTTGAACATATAGCCATGCGGATGGTGGTTGGCCTGCTCCTCGGCGCGCAGCGCGGGGACCACGCCGATCAGGCGTTCGGAGCGGATGCCGATCATAGTGTCGACGATGCCGGAGGCGAGGAAGTCGCTCATCTCAGGCGTTGGCCGTCGCGGTGAGGGCAGCGGCGTTGTCGCGCATCACCAGCCGGCGCTGGGCGTCATCGAGCGGCAGCAGCGAGTTGAGGAAGTCCATCGGCGCCTCCACCCCTTCGACATGCGGCCAGTCGCTGCCGAACAGGATGCGCTCCACCGGCAGCACCTCCAGCACATCCTCGATCTTGTCCTCCCAGAAGGGAGTGAGCCACACATGCTCGCGGAATTGGTCGATCGGGTTTTTCTGGTACCAGCCCTTGGTCTGGGCGTGGCCGATGTGGAGCCGCGTGTAGAGCGGCTTGATCCAGCCCGCGCCATTCTCGATGCAGGCGAAGCGCAGGCGCGGGAAGCGCTCGAACAGGCGGTGGCAGATGATCGCGCCGAAGAAGTCGTAGACCGCGCGCTGCATCGACACGACCTTGCTGAGCGGGGTGAAGCTCAGCATCTTGTTGCTGATCTGCGGCTCCCACATATGGGTGAGGAACTCGTATCCGTCGTCGCCGGTGTGCGGCGCCACGATCAGGTTCGCCTCCTCCACCCGCGCCCAGAAGGGGTCATATTCGGGCGCGGCGGGGGAGGTGGTGCCGGTGCGGGTGTGGACGAGGCCGTTGCGCATCGTGATCAGCTTGGCGCCGTCGGCGATCAGCCGCTCCACCTCCTTCACCGCCCAGTCGGGGTCGGCGAGGCTGATCATCGGCGCGGCGTAGATCCGCTCCTTGTAGTTGTAGCCCCAGTCGTCGAGCAGCCAGCGGTTGAAGGCGGTGAAGGTGGCGAGCATCGCGTCGATGTCCTTCAACATCGCCATCTCCAGCGTGACGCCCAAAGTGGGAAACATCCAGGTCGCGGCGATGCCCTGCTCGTCGAGCACCTTCAGCCGGGCGTCGCGATCGCGATATTCGGGGCGGATGGGTTCGAGCTGGCCCATCTGCTCCATCATGTTGCCGCCGCCCTTCTCCAGGTCCGCGGCGAAATAGTCGTGCAGGCAGCCGGGTTTGGCGACCGGATCGAACAGCGCGTTGGGGATGAAGGTGAACAGCTCATTGCCCAGCATCAGCCGGCGGCGGCCGTTGATCTCGGCCCATTTGGCGCCGCGGATTTTCATCTCCTTGGGCAGGTAGCGGGTCAGCGAATCCTCGGCCTCATAATAATGGGCATCGGCGTCGAAGGCCGCATAGCCGAGTCGCGGGTCCACCTTCACCCCGCCGGAAATCGCGGGTTTCTCCAGCATGTCGACGCCCATTATTGCTCTCCCAAGAATCGAATAGACATGTTCTTATTCATTCTTTAGCACTCTGTCGAGCAGCCGGACGAGGCGGGATTCGGATCTGATCCGACCCTTGATCCGGGATGTCGGAGGGAGGGAGCGATATGGACGGCACCGCGTCGCTGGCGAGGCCCGCGCAGAGCGCGGCGGACATGTCGCTCCCGCTCGTCCAGGGCTCGATCGCCGATCACCTCCGCCGCAACGCCGCCAAGCGGCCCGATCGCCCCGCGATCTTCTGGGTGCAGCCCGATGGTGGGGTGGGGCGCTATAGCCATGGCGAATTGCTGGACGCGTCCGAGACGATGGCGCGCTGGCTGCTGGAGCGCGCCGCGCCGGGGGAGCGGGTGGCGATCTGGTCGAGCAACAGCATCGACTATGCGGTGCTGCTCAAGGCCGCCGCGCTCGCGGGGATCATCGTCGTCCCGTTCAACACCGGCTGGTCCGATGGCGAGACCGCCCATGCGCTGACGCTGGTCGAGCCGGTGCTGCTGATCGTCGGCCGGGATATGCGGGGTACCGCCTTGCGCCCGCGCGCCGAGGCGCTGGCGGGGTGCGCGATCGTCGATCTCGACGGGCTGCTCGATCGCACCCCCGCCGACCCTGCGCGCCCGCTGCCGCCGATCGCGCCGGACGCGCCCTATCTGATCCAGTTCACCAGCGGCACCACCGGCCGGTCGAAGGGCGCGCTGGTCAGCCAGCATGCCGCGCTCGCCGGCGGGCAGCTCGTGATGGGGGCGGGGACACCCGGCGAGCGCGATGTTTGGCTGATCCCGGTGCCGCCGCACCATATCGCCGGCTCCTGCTCGATCCCGCTGTGCGCGCTCGCGGCGGGCGGCGCCTATGTCGTGGTCGAGCGCTTCCAGACCGAGCAGATGATCCGGCTGATGACCGAGCTGGGCGCCACCCGCATGGGCGGGGTGCCGACGATGTGGCACGACATGCTGCGCCACCCCGATTTCCCCGCGAAGGTGACGCTGGAGATCATCACGATCGGTGGAGCGAAAGTGCCACCCGCGCAGGTGGTGGAGATCGAGCGGCGCACCGGCGCTGCGGTGACGATCGGCTATGGCCAGTCCGAATGCGGCGCGATCACCGCGACCCGCGCCGACGACGATCTGGCGACTAAGGCCGAGACGGTCGGCCCCGCGCTGCCGCATGTCGCGGTGAAGATCATCGATCCGGCGACCGAGGCGGTGCTGGGGATCGACGAGGTGGGCGAGATCTGCGCGCGTTCGCCGGCGATGATGAGCGGCTATTGGGCGAACCCGGAGGCGAGCGCGCGCGCCTTCACCGCCGATGGCTATCTGCGCACCGGCGATCTCGCATCGATGGACGCGCGCGGCATCTGCCGCATCCTCGGTCGCACCAGCGAACTGATCATCCGCGGCGGCGAGAATATCTACCCGATCGAGATCGAGGAGGCTTTGCTCACCCACCCCGCGGTGGCGCGGGTCGGGGTGATCGGCCTGCCCGATGCGCGGCTGGGCCAGATCGTCGCGGCGGCGGTGGAGCTGGCGCCGGGGGCGGAGGCCTCGATCGAGGAGCTGCGCGCGCACGCGGCGGGGCAGGTCTCGCACTTCAAGATACCCGCCGAGTGGCGGCTGGTCCCGGCGCTGCCGATGACGGCGTCGGGCAAGGTTCGCAAGGTCGAGCTGCCAGGGCTGTTCGGGTGAGGGGGAAGGCATCGCTAAGCCCCTCCCCTTCAGGGGAGGGGATGGGGGTGGGGGCTCTCATCCCCACCAACGATGGTCTCGGTGAGACCCGTAGCCCCCACCCCAACCCCTCCCCTGAAGGGGAGGGGCTTCCTTTCGCCACACAGGAACGCCACCATGAATCTCCTACCCTCGCAGGACCATCGCCAGATTGCCGAGGCGGTCGGCCGCTTTCTCGATCAGGAGAGCAGCGTGGCGCGGGTGCGGGCGGCGCTGCCGTCGGGATATGATCCAGCGCTGTGGCGCGGACTGGCCGGCATGGGCATCCTCGGCATGCGCGCGCCCGAGGCAGCGGGCGGGCTGGGCCTTGGTCTGTTCGAGGCGGCGCTGGTGATGGAGGAGGCGGGGCGGACGCTGGTGTCGGGGCCGCTCGCCGAGGCGATCGTGGCGGCGCGGCTGCTGGGCCGGCTCGACGCCGCATCGCCGCTGCTGGCGCGGGCGATCGCGGGGGAGGCGGTGCTGACGATCGCGCTCCACGATAGCGCGGAGCAGCCGGCGCAATGGGTCGCGGGCGGCGCGGTCGCCGATGCGGTGCTGGCGCGGCGCGGCGACGTCGTCATCCTCGTCGAGCCGGGGCCTGAGCGGGAGGCGCCCGCCAACCTCGCCTCGACCCCGCTGGCGAAGATCGATCTCGGCACCGGCATCGTCGTGGCGCGCGGGCCCGATGCGATGGCAGCGTTCCAGGCGGCGGTCGAGGAATGGAAGCTGCTGATCGCCGCCGCGCTCGCCGGCCTGTCGCGCCAGGCGGTGACGATCGCCTCGGCCTATGCCGCCGAGCGCATCCAGTTCGGCCAGCCGATCGGCGGCTATCAGGGCATCTCGCACCCGCTCGCCGACATCAGCGTCGAGGTCGATGCGGCGCGGCTGAGTGTGTGGGGCGCGATCCGCGCGATCGCCGACGGTCAGGCCGATGCCGCCGCCAGCCTGTCGCTGGCCTATTGGTTCGCCTGCACCTCGGCCACCCGCGCGGTGCGCCATGCGCTCCACTGTTTCGGCGGCTATGGGCTGACGCTCGATTACGACATCCACCTGTTCAACCTGCGCGCCAAGGCCTGGCCGCTGGTGCTGGGCGATCCCGAACGAGTGCTGGCGGAGGGCGCGCGGCGGCTGTGGAAAGGCGAGGCGGCGGCGCTGCCCGAGGCGGGGGCGATCTCGATCGACTTCGATTATGGCGAGGAGGCCGAGGCGCTCGCCGCCGAGACCCGCGCCTTTTTCGAGGCGAACCTGACCGACGAGCTGCGCGCCAAGGCACATTACAGCTATGAGGGCCATGACGCCGGGCTCCACCGCAAGCTCGGCGATGCCGGGCTGCTCTTCCCCGCCTGGCCGAAGGAGATCGGCGGGCGCGGCGTCAGCCCCTATGCCGCGCATGTCGCGCTGCGGGTGTGGGCCGAATATGGCTGGACCAGCCAGGTGCAGGGCACCACCGCGATGATCGGCCATGTCATGGCGAAATATGGCAGCGAGGAATTGCTCGCCGGTCCCTTTGCCGAGGTCGCGCGCGGGGACGCCAATTGCGTGCTGGGGTTCAGCGAGCCCAAGACCGGGTCGGACGTGTTCGGCGCCCAGACCCGCGCGGTGCGCGACGGCGACGGCTGGCGGATCACCGGGCAGAAGATCTTCACCAGCGGCGCCGACTGCGGCGACTATGCGATGATGTTGACCCGCACCGACCCGGAAGCGCCCAAGCATAAGGGGCTGACCGTGTTCATCCTGCCGTTGGCGGCCGAGGGGGTGACGATCCAGCCGATCCACACCTTCCACGACGAGCGGACCAACACCACCTTCTACGACGATGTCTGGGTGCCCGACAGCTACCGGCTGGGCGAGGTGGGCAGCGGCGTGAAGGTGATGGGCGCGGCCTTCGAGATCGAGCATGGCTTCAGCTTCGTCGGCCTCCACCGCGCCATCCTCGACCGCGCGGTGGCGCTCGCCCGCGAGGCGGTGCGCGACGGCCGGCCGATGATCGAGGATCCGCTGGTCCGGCAGCGGCTGGCGGCGGTGGCGGCGCGGGTGCAGGCGAGCCAGATGCTCACCCACCGCTCGCTCTGGGCGGGAGCCGAGCGGCTCAACAATCCGTGGATCGGCCCGGCGACCAAGATGTACAGCTCCGAACGCTATCTCACCGACAGCGCCGACCTGCTCGACCTGCTGGCGCCGCTGTCGCTGATCGAGAAGGGGCCGGCCGCCGCGGTCAACCTCGCCTATCGCCAGTCGCAGGTGACGACCACCTATGGCGGCACCAGCGAGGTCCACCGCAGCATCATCGCCGAACGGCAGCTGGGACTGCCCAAGTCGCGGGCACTCTAGCTTAAAGGGGGCGATCCGATTAATCGGCGGCAAGACGGGCCGATCGGCCCCATCGGAGGCAGGATTTGGAGCAGACCGGCGCACGCCGTGCGAAGCCATCGACGAAGCCGGCCGCCAAGCGCGCCACCCCTGCCGGCCGGCCGACCCCGGCCGAGCTGGAGCGCCGCAAGCTGCGCGTGCTGGAAGTGGCGACCGGGTTGTTCGTCGAGCAGGGCTATGCCGGCACCAGCTTCGTCGAGATCGCCAAGGCGGCGGGCGTCGGCGCCAACCTGATCTACCAGCATTTCGGCGATAAGGAGCAGCTGTTCCGCGAGGTGATCTTCGCGCGCCGCACCAACCCGATGGACGATCCGCCGCGCTACCAGCCCGGCGACAGCTTGCACGAGGCGCTGCTGCGCATGGCGCGCTACGCCTGCGACATCGCGCTGCGCCCGCGCACCCTGGGCCTGATGCGGCTGATCATCGCAGAGAGCCAGCGCTTCCCCGACATGATGCGGGCCGTCGCCGACAAGACGATGAACCACCTGCTGCGCGACTTTGCGGCGCTGCTCGACGATCTCGTCGCGGCGGGTCTCACCGACATCGGCGACACGCAGCAGGCCGCGCGGCTCTACATGGACATCGTCCTCGGCATGGTGCCGCTGCGCGCCTATGCGAACTGGGACGAGACCCCGCCGAGCGACGCCGAACTGGCGCTGAAGGTGACGGTGTTCATCCGGGGTGTGTTGGGGAAGGCGCTCTGACCTTCAAGATCCTCCCTGCCCGAAGGGCGGGGAGGGGGACCATTCGCAAAGCGAATGGTGGAGGGGGCGTAGTGCGTCGCCATGCCGGGGGCATGGCGAAAGCGCGGAGCCGGCTGCGTAGCAGCCGTGGGGAACCTCTCCCCCTGCGCGAGGCTGATCGTCGGAAAGCCCCTCCACCATTCGCTATGCGAATGGTCCCCCTCCCCATCGCTGCGCGAGAGGGAGGAACTGAAGTTGGTCTTACCGCGACTCCCCGCCTTCGATCGCCCATTCGATATGCTCGGGCACGCCATGGTCGCGCTCGAAGGCCGCCACATCGTCATAGGCCTGGAGGACATGCGCGGCATAATCCTCCTGCCAGATCGCGCGCTGATAGCTGTGATCGACCACCATCAGCCGGTCGGCGCGGATCGCGCGGGCGACCATGCGGCCGGCCTGGATCGGCTCGAGGCTGTTCTTGCCGACCTTCGACCCGGCGAAGGACGCGGCGGGGACATGGACCTCGCCGGTGCCGGGGCCGCCGAAGCGGGCCGGGCGGTAGCGCGCGTTATTCTCCTTCATCCCGCCGATCACGCCGCCCGGCGGATAGACGGTGGAGCCGATGCCGTGCGGCTTCAGTTCGCAGCTCAGGTTCATCATCAGCCCGATGATCCCCATCTTGGCGGCGGCATAGACGCTATGAACCGGGATCGTCGTGGGCATCAGCCCGGCGATCGAGGCGGTGCCGAGGACATGGCCGCCGGCGCCCCGCGCGATCATGTCGGGCAGAAAGGCCTGCAGGGTCTGCAGCACGCCCATCAGATTGACCTGGATGATCCAGTCGGCTTCCCGGTCGGCGATCTCGGCGAGCGTGTCGAAATTGGTCGCGCCGGCATTGGCGAGGACCAGGCTGATCGGGCCCAGCGCGGCCTCCGCCTCGACCTTCATCGCGGCGATCGAGGCGCGCTCGCAGACGTCGACCTGCACCGCGACCGCCTTGCCGCCCTTCGCGACGATCTCGTCGGCGACGGCCTGGGCGTTCTCCGGGATGATGTCGGCGATTGCCACCGCCGCGCCTTCCTCGGCCAGCGCCAGCGCCATCCCCTTGCCGATCCCGCTGCCGGCGCCGGTGACGACGGCGGCGCGTCCGCTGATCTCGGTCATGTCCCTCTCCCGTGGGTTTTGTCGGGCGGGAGTGTAGGGCGGGTGAGGGCAGGGCGTTTGAGCGAGGGGGACAGCCTTTCATTCCTCCCCGGTACGGGGAGGGGGACCACTCGAAGAGTGGTGGAGGGGCGGCGCTGCAGGCGCCGTCTTCGACGGCTTCCCCTCCACCGTCCTTCGGACGGTCCCCCTCCCCGTGCCGGGGAGGAATAAGAAAGGGGCGCCGAAGCGCCCCTTCCGTTTCGCGCTTCCGCGACGTTCAGTTGATCTGTTCGAGCACCGGGCCGGTCTTGTTCGGCTCGGGCGTGCCATGCTCGTCTTCCCACGCCTGGATGTCGTCGTAGCAGGCCTCGACGATGCTGGAGTAGGTGCGGCGGAACTCGTTGCGGTGCTCGGCATGGTCGAACACGAAGGGACGGTTGTTCTTCACCGCGTTCAGCACGATCGGCGCGATGTCGGCCGGCGTGTAGAATTTGGGCATATTGTTGTTGAACGACGCCTTCTCGTCGACATGCACCTCGCCCGCCTGCGGGCCGCCGAATTTAGCGGGGCGGTAGCTGGCATTGTTCTGCTTCATGCCGGTGGCGACGCCGCCCGGGCAGTAGGAACTGGTGTGGATGTCGTGCTGGCTCAGCTCGCACTGCAGGTTCATCATCATGCCGATGATGCCCATCTTGGCGGCCGAATAGGGCACGTGGACCGGAATCCAGCCCGGCAGCAGGCCCGCCATCGAGGCGGTGGCGCAGATATGGCCGCCCTTGCCCTCGGCGATCATGTCGGGGAGGAAGGCGCGGGTGGTGTACATCACGCCGAACAGGTTCACCGTCAGGATCCACTCGACGTCCTCGTCGGACATGTCCATCAGCGCATCGAACGAGGTGGCGCCGGCATTGGCGAAGACCAGCGAGACCGTACCGAGCGCGGCCTTGGCGTCGGCGGCCATCTTGGTGATCGAGGCGCGGTCGCACACGTCGACATGCAGCGCCACGGCCTTGCCGCCCGCCGCGTTGATGTCGTCGGCCACTTTCTGCGCATTCTCGATCTTGATGTCGGCCACCGCGACCGACGCACCCTGCAGGGCGAGCTCCTTGGCGAGCCCGGCGCCGATGCCGCTGCCGCCGCCGGTGACGACCGCCGCGCGGCCCTTGATGTCGGTCACTTCGCTATCTCCTCTCGCTGAACTTGCCGCCGTCCCGGCTATAATGAAACGCTATGATAAGCATTAAGTCGTTCGCACTGAACGGCGCGATTTTCAATGGATAATAGCCGGGAACTGCTCGAACGGCTTGACCCCAAGTGTGTCCCGATAGGACGGTGGTTGCACATCGCCCTGGTCGAGCAGGCCATAGCGCGGCGCCAGCTCGGCGCCGATCAAGGTCTGGCCGCTCAGGCGCATCAGCTCGGGATCGTTGTAGAGCGCGGCGATGATGTGGCCGGTATAGCCGGGCGTCTCCAGCATCGCGCGCAGATAGCCGTATTTCTCCGGCTCCTCGGTCAGCATCCGTTCCATCCGCTCGGTGTGGAGCGCGCCCATCCAGATCGAGAGCGCGGCGACGCCGAAGGGGCGGAAGTCCACCGCCATGTCGGACGCCATCTTGTCCATCCCGGCCTTGTGGACGCCATAGGCCGGCCCGAAGGCATAATGAACCGCGCCCGATCCCGAGGTGAAGACCACCAGCCCCTTGCCTTGCCGCGCCAGGATCGGGCCGGCGAAATGCGTCGCTATATAGCCGCTGCGCAGGCCGACATCGAACAGGTCGGCGCTCTCGATCGGCTTCTCCCAGAAGGGGCCGGGCAGGTTCAGGCTGTCGTAGATCGCGGCGGCATTGTTGACGAGGATGTCGATCCGCCCCTGCTCGCGCTCGACTTGCGCGATCAGCGCCTCGACCTGAGCATCGTCGCCATGGTCGCAGCGCACCGCGATCCCGGTACCGCCGGCGGCGGTGATCGCTTCCGCCGTCTCATGG
>CAUTRN010000062.1:0-30926 GCA_963540925.1 uncultured Sphingomonadaceae bacterium | reverse complement strand
GGTGTAGCCGTCCGGAACCTTGACGATATCGTCGAAGCCCTTGGGGACCGAGGTGAAGCCCAGCACCGCCGGGGTGACGGTGATGGTGGTCTGCGCGGTCGCGGACTTACCCTTGCTGTCGGTCGCCTTATACTCGAACACCAGCGCGGTGGACGCCGAGACGGCCGGCGCGATGAAGCTGGCATTGTTGGTGTTGGCGTTGTTCAGGGTGACCGTGGGGCCCGAGACCTGGGTCCAGCCGGTGGTCAGTTCCTGCTTGTCGGTGGCCGAGCCGGCGAGGGTCACGAAACGACCGGTGCTGGTGGTGGCGCTCTGCCCCGCGTTCACCACCGGCGCCTTGTTGTCGTTGCCGCAGGCCGAGACGAGCATGCCGCCCATCGTCGCGGCGGTGATCGCCGTGAGGCCGCCGAACAGCGTCTGGCGGCGCGAATAGCGCTCCGCGACGATGCTCTCGAGCGTGGGATTGTCGGAACGATTGCAGTCGACGTCGCCGTCGCTGTAGCCAAGCTGGATCTTGTCGGTCATCGGTGCTTCCCCTTGGTGGAAGGGGGCTCGCTAACAACCGCTCGCGAAACATTTGTGCGGGCTGGCTTACATCAAGATGAAGGCTGCATGACAATTTCGTGACACCACAACCCTGGCGGGCCGTAACGACGATCGCCCCGGCACCCATCGGCACCGGGGCGACCCATCAGATCAGAGCCTTAGAGCGCCCGATCAGAATTTATAGCCCACCTTCACGCCATAGCTGATCGGCGGGGCCTTGGTGCTGTAGTCGCCATTGGCACCGCCATTATAGGTGAGCCGGTAGCTCTTGTTGGTCAGGTTCTTGCCATAGAGGCCGACCCAATAGCTCTTGTCGGGCGAGAACCAGGTGATCTCGCCATTGGCCAGGGTGTAGCTGCCCTGGCGGAAGCGCTGCTGGTTGGCGAGCGCAGCACCGGCGGCCGGGCCGAACAGCGACGGGTTCGAGACCACATAGCTGTCGGTATATTGGAGGTTGCCCGACAGACGCAGCTCACCATCGTCGCCGACCGGCACGGTGTAATCGATGTTGAGGTTGCCCGACAGATCGGGCGCCCGCGCCATCTGGTTCCCCGACCAATCCTGTGCCTGGCCCGAGATATTGGCGTTGGTCGTGCCGTTCAGGCCGGTGCCGATCGCGTTCGGGAAGCTGCCGTAGCGGGCGTGCAGATAAGCCCCACCGATCGTGATGTTGAGCCGCTCGACCGGGGTCCAGGCGATCTGCGCGTCGAGGCCCTTCACCGTCGCCTTGGGCGCATTGCCGACGACGGTGGCGGTGCCGCAATTGGGCTGGCCGGCGCAGATCGGGTTCTGCACCAGCAGCGAGACGTTCAGATTCTTATAGTCGTAGTAGAAGGCCGCCGCTTCGAAACGGAAAGTCGACTGCACCGTCTTGAAGCCGATTTCATAGGCGTTGATGTCCTCGGGCTTGGTCGGCACCAGCAACGCCGGGCTCGCCGACGGCGAGACGTTGAACGAGCCCGAGCGGAAGCCCTTCGAATAGCTGGCATAGACGTTGGTGCGATCGGCCACTTCGTAGCGCGCGGTCGCGCGCGGGGTGAAGCGCTTGAAGCTCGCCTTGCGTTCGGTGAACGGGAAGGTGGTGACGCCGGCCGCGCTGATGTTGGTCTGCGAAACCTCGCGGTCGTCATGGCTGTAGCGGCCGCCGACGCCGACGGTGAGGCGGTCGGAGAGGTGGACGGTCGCGTCGGCATAGACCGCATAGGCCTCGGTCTTCAGCGGCTTGTAGACGCGCTGGGTGAGCGCGCGGTTGGGCCCGAAGTTGAGCTGCCCCTGCGGCTGCCAATATTCGTCGTTGAAGTAGAGGCCGCCGACGACGAGATCGACATTGTCGATCGCGTCGATGACATAGTCGATCGCCTGCTGCTTGGTCTTCTGGCGGGTGTCGACATCCGAGAAGGTCAGGTCCGAATAGGTGCCGTCGAAATCGAAGGCGACGCGGTGCGCGCGCTTGGCATAGCCGGTATAGCTGGTCAGCGTGCCGATCGGCGTGTCGAACTCGATCTTGAGGGTGACCTCGTTGGTCTTCGAGGCGGCCAGGGTCTTCTGGTTGTAGGAGGCGGTGCCGAACCGCGCGGCGCGCTGGTTGCCGCCGGGCACGCTCGGCAGGATATGCTCGAACGGCGTGAACAGGATGCCGCTGGGGTCCGACGACAGGCCATAATTATAGGCCAGGGTCACGCGCAGGTCGTCGCTCAGCTCGGCCTTCAGCTTCGAGCGGAGCGCGCGCTGCTTGATCGGGTTGGCATGGCCCTTGGTGCGCAGATTGTTGGCCGGGTCGCTGAGGCCGATCCAGCCGTCGCTGTTGCGATAGGACCCCGCGACGATGAAGCCGACCTTCTCGCTCAGCGGCGCTGAGACATAGCCGTTGATCTTCTTGTCCTTGAAGCGGCCATAGCTGCCTTCGAACTTGCCGGTCAGCTCGTCGGTCGGATCGAGCGTGTTGATCAGGATCGCGCCGCCGGTGGCGTTGCGGCCGTAGAGCGTGCCCTGCGGCCCTTTGAGCACCTGGATGCTCTGGAGATTGGCGAGGTCCTGGTTGATCGAAGTGTTGTCGGACACGTAGAAGCCGTCGACATAGACCGCGACGTTGTTCTCGTTGCCGGTGCCGTTGGTCAGCGAGGTGACGCCGCGGATCGCCGGCTGGGTGGAGACGCCGCCGAAGTTGATCTGCACGCCCGCCGCGAGCCGGCCGATCTCCTGCATGTTGACGACATTGGCCTTTTCGAGCGCGTTCGACGTCAGCGCGCTCACCGCCATCGGCACATTTTCGAGCCGCTCGGTGCGGCGCTGGGCGGTGACGACGATATCCTCGACGGCGGGCGCTTCGGCGGCCGGCTCGGCGGGTGTCTCCTGCGCCCGGACGGCGGTCGACAGCATCAGCGCCGACAGCGCGCAACCGCCGGCGAACAGGGTCTTGCCCTTGGTGAACCTCATAACTCTCCTCCCTCTTCCATCACGACAAAAGGTCAGGGCAAAGGGGAGACGTTCGGATCCGCGGCCTTTTCAAAGCCGCGCCCGTCCGTTCGAACCGCGTTCGACGATCATCGCTGGGTCAGGGGGCGGCGCTCGTTCGGCGGTCACCCGATGGGACGAGGGAAGGAGGACCATCTGGCCCCCGGCCCGGTCACATTCTGCCTTAGCTCCGACGCCCCCTCTTCCCGTGGCTGCCCTGGCTTTGGCGCAGGGTCAGACGGGATCGCTATCGGCGCTCAAGGCCTATAGCAAATGGTTATTTTATCGATCTGTCAAATTATTCGGCAAACATGACCCACAAGGTCAAATGATACCACCAGTGTTTCTATTTGCCTGATCAGATTCGGCAAATATCGCGGAAATCAGCGCCCCCGCCAGTTGGGCCGACGCTTTTCGGAGAAGGCCAGCGGACCTTCCTGCGCATCTTCGCTTCGGTAGCAGCTTTCGGAAGCATGGCGGGCCGCCTGCAGCGCGGCCGAGCGCCCCATCTCGGTCGACAGCATCACCGTCTCGCGCGCGGCGCGGACCGACAGCGGCGCCCCCTCCAGGATTTCGGCGGCGAAGGCGAGCGCGGTCTCCATCAGCGCCTCGGGTTCGGCGAGCCGGTTGACCAGCCCGATCTCATAGGCGCGCTGGGCGCTGATCGGCTTTCCGGTCAGCAAGATCTCCATCATGATCCGCTGCGGGATCATGTGGATCAACGGCGCCGCCCAGGGCGAGCTGCGCCCCACCTTCACCTCGGTGACGGCGAACTGGGCGCGGGTGCTGGCGACGCACAGGTCGCAGGCCTGCGCGATCATCCAGCCGCCGGCGAAGGCGACGCCATTGACCGCGGCGATGGTCGGCTTGGTCAGTTCGATCGTGTCGCCCGGCAGCGGGAACATGTCGCGCGGCGGCACCTGCATCCGGGTCTCGACCATCTCCTTCAGGTCGCCCCCCGCGCAGAAGGCCTTCTCCCCCGCGCCGGTGAGTATCGCGACCCGAAGCGCGGGATCATGCTCGAACCGGTCCCAGGCGGCAGCCAGTGCCTGCCGGACCTCGCGGGTCAGTGCGTTGCGCGTGTCGGGGCGGTTGAGGGTGATGATCGCGATGCCGTCGGCGCGGGCATCGAACAGGACGGCATCGCTCATCAATATCCCCTCTTCGCTATCTCATGCGCCGCCCGGTCGAGCCCCTCGCGGAAATCGGGATGGGCGATGGCGACCATGCGGCGCGCCCGCTCGGCCAGGGTGCGGCCCTTCAGTTCGGCGGCGCCGAACTCGGTGACGATCACGTCGACCTCGCTGCGCGCCGTCGTCACCGGGCCCGACAGGGTGGTGGTGATGCGGCTGAGCGCGCCGCCCTTGGCGGTGGCGGGCAGCGCGATGATCGAACGGCCGCCGGCCGAGCGGCTGCCCGCGCGGACATAGTCGACCTGCCCGCCGGTCCCGCCCAGATAGGTGGCGCCGGTCTGCTCGGCATTGACCTGGCCGGTCAGGTCGACCTCGACCGCCGAATTGATCGTCACCAGCCGGCTGAGCTGCGACAGCACCGCTTCGGAGTGGGTATAGGCCGAGTTGCGCATCGCGACCGCCGGGTTGCGATCGACGAAGTCGTAGAGCCGGCGCGTGCCGATCAGTGCGCCTGTCACCGACACGCCGGCATCGATCTCCTTGCGGGCGTTCGTCAGCACCCCGGCCTCGACCAGATCGACGAGCCCGTCACCCATCATCCCCGAATGGACACCCAGATCCTTGCGGTCGCCGAGCAGGCGGAACACCGCGTCGGGCACCGCGCCCACCCCGGTCTGGATCACCGATCCGTCGCCGATATAGCCCGCCACCACCCGGGCGATGGCGAGGTCGTTCTCCGATATCTTGGCGGGCGGCACCTCGACCGGCGGGCGCGACACCGTCACCGCGCAGTCGATCCGCGCGGCGGGCAGCAGGTCCGAGCCATAAGTGAAGGGCACCCGGTCGTTGACCTCGGCGATCACCACCCGCGCCTTGGCGACCGCGGCGGCGGTGAAGTCGCTGATCAGGCCATAGCTGTGATGGCCATCGGCGTCGGCCGGGCTGACCTGAACGAAGGCGACGTCGCAGCCGATGATCCCCTGCCCGATCATCGACGCGACCTGGCCGACATGGCAGGGAATGATGCCGAGCCGCCCGGCGGCGGCGACCGCGCGGAGCGCGCCGATCGTTCCCATGCTGCTGAGCGCGATCCTCGCCCCCGCTTCGGCGTCGAGCAGTCCCGAGAAGCTGGTCGCCGCGAAACCGCCGAGATCGCCGATGGCAGGTGCCTGGGCGAGCAGCGCTTCGATCAGGGTGGTGGGCTCGCCGCAGGCCTGGCCCCAGACGATGCGGTCGCCCGCACGGAGAAAGCGGGCAAGATCGAGCCCATCGGCGGTGGTGGTCACGGTCATGGCCGCAGCGGATCGCATGAGGCCGACATCATGTCCAGACATATGACTTAAGTGGACTGATCGCCCCGCCGATATATCTGTCAGCTTTTCTTACCCGAAGCCGCTATTTATCCGGACAACTAATGTCTATAGCATGCACTTCGGTGAGCATGGGGCGGGGTAGAGAAGCGTGACGGAACAGCTTGTCCAGGGGTCGACGCGGTCGGGGCCATTATACGCGCAGGTGGCGCGCACGCTCAAGGAGGAGATCGTCAGCGGCGTTCATCCGGTGGGGGCGCTGCTGCCGACCGAAGACGAGCTGTGCACCCGCTTCGGGGTCAGCCGCTACACGGTGCGCGAGGCGCTGCGCCGGCTGCGCGAGGAAGGGCTGGTCTCGTCGCGACAGGGCGCCGGCACGGTGGTGGTGCCGCCGCGCACGTCGGACACCTATGCGCTGGGCGCGATGTCGATCAACGATCTCGTCGCCTTCGCGGCGGGCAAGCGCTTCGATATCGAGTCGATCCGTATGACCGCGCTCGACGGCCGCGCGGCGACGCGGGTCGGCGTGGCCGGCGGCGAGGAATGGCTGATGGTGCGCGGCTTCCGCTATGCCGATGACGACGATGTCCCAGCCTGCCAGACCGAATATTATATCAACCGCGAATTCGCCGCGGTCGGCCGGCTGCTGCAGCGGCACAACGGCCCGATCTTCCCGCTGATCGAGGACCTGTTCGGCCTGTCGATCATCGAGGTCGACCAGGAGATCGGCGCGACCGTGCTCCCCGCCAGCCTGGCCGAGACGCTGAAGGTCAAGGAAGGCTCGGCCGCGCTGGAGATCCGCCGCAGCTACCGGATCGACGACGGCCGCATCGCGCAGGTGACGCTCTCCACCTTCCCGGCCGCGCGCTACCGCCATTCGATGACCTTGCGGCGGGTGAAGGCCTGACGATAATGCTCCGCTCCAATATACATAAAGGAAGCGGAGCATGGACGACGAGCTGCGCGAGATGCTCGAGCATTATCGCATCACCAGGCTGGTGGCCGAATATTGCCATGGCTGCGACCGGATGGACGAGGTGCGCATGGCCAGCGTCTATGCCGAGGACAGCTGGGACGACCATGGCCTGAACAAGATGCCGGGGCAGGACTATAGCCGGCAGGCGATGGCCAGCCGGGTCGGCATCGACGACCTGATCCACCACCATCTCGGCCAGACGCTGGTGAAGGTCGACGGCGACAGCGCCGGGGCCGAAACCTATTTCATCGCCACCATCGCCCGCCCCGAGGCCGGCGAGACCGTGCCCAAATATCATCATATGGGCGGCCGCTATGTCGACCATCTCGTCCGCGAGGGCGGCCAGTGGCGCATCCGCAAGCGGATCACGATCCGCGACTGGTCCGAGACCGTCACGGTGACCGAGGACTGGGTGGGCCAGCGCCAGTTCGTCGCCGGCCGCAAGGACAATGACGACCCCAGCTTCGCCGCGCTCGGCATCCGCCATTCGGGGATTCCAGCGGCCGGCTGACGGCCCGCCTCCGATCAGGCCGCGAGCGGCGCGAACAGCCGATCGGCATGGCTCCAGTCGATCGCCTGCATGAAGCCATCGACATAGGCGGCGGCCTTGGCACCGAAATCGAGCGCATAGGCATGCTCATACATGTCGAGCGCGAGAAGCGGTGTGCCCCCCGCCAGGGCCATGCTGTGATCGGCCGCCCACTGGTTGACCAGGCCCCGGTCGCGCGCGCTCCATGTGAGCAGCACCCATCCCGATCCACCACCAAGCGCCTTGCCTATAGCCGCGAACTCGGCCGCCCAGCGCGCCTGACTACCAAAATCGCGCTCGATCGCCTGGGCTAGGCGCGTGCCCGGCTGGGACGGCCGGCCGAGCCCGGCGAAATAGAGTTCGTGCAGGATCATCGAATTCCAGGCGATCAGCTCCTCGCGCTTGAGCCCGTTGAGCCGATAGCCCGGCGCCGTGGCCGAATCGAGCGCCGCGACCTCGCCCCGGATCTGCCCAAGCCGTTTGACCGCCCCGGTATAGTTGTTGTCGTGATGGCTGGTGATCAGCTTCGCGGACAGCCAGCCGAGCGATGCCGGATCGAACGGCAACGCCACTGGGCCCGCCAATGGCGGCGACACGGCCAGGCCAGGCTCAGCCCCCTTTGCGGATGCCGCCATCGCCCCGAGCAAGGCCGCGCTTCCCAACACGGCTCGACGATCCACGTCCATCTCGACTCCTCTATGATATGAATATATCAATTTTTTCGAATCAATGTGACGGATATATCATGAGTGCTGCCGCCCACCAATCACCGGCCCTCTGCCGCTGGCTGATGCTGATCTATCAGTTGCCGACGCAGCCGGCCTATCTGCGCACCAAGATCTGGCGCCGCCTGCAGGCGCTCGGCGCGGTTGCGGCGCGGGGGTCGGCCTATGTGCTGCCGCTCACCGAGGAAGCGCGCGAGGATTTCCACTGGCTGGTCGGCGAGATCGTGACCGGCGGCGGCGACGCGATGGTCTGCGAGGCGCGCCTCGTCGAAGGGCTGGCCGACGCCGAGGTCGAGGCGATGTTCAACGCCGCGCGCGACGAGGCCTATGCCGAGCTGGCCGGCGAGGCGCGGCAATTGCTGGCGGCGGTCGAGCCCGGCACCGGGGCGATCGCCCGCCTGCGCCGCCGGCTCGAAACACAGACCGCGATCGACTTCTTCGGAGCCGCTGGCCGCGAGCCCGCCCTGCGCCTGATCGAGACGCTGGAGCGGAAACCCGCCTTGCCGGCATCCGGCGAGGAGGCGAGCGGCATCCCCGCCGATCTGCTCGGCCGGACCTGGGTGACGCGCGAGCAGATGTTCGTCGACCGGCTCGCCTGCGCCTGGGCCGTCAAGCGCTTCATCGATCCGGCCGCGCGCTTCCGCTTCGTATCGGCGCGGGGCTGCCGGCCCGAGCCCGGCGACCTGCGCTTCGACATGTTCGAAGGCGAGATCAGCCATGAGGGCGACAAATGCTCGTTCGAAGTGCTGATCGAGCGCGCCCGCCTGGACGGCGATCCGGCGCTCCGCGCCATCGCCGAGATCGTGCACGACATCGACCTGAAGGACGAGAAGTTCGGGCGGCCCGAAGCCGCCGGCATCCTGCTGCTGCTCAAGGGCGTGTGCGCGCCCGAGCGATCGGACGAGCAGCGCCTCGCCCGCGCGAGCGCGATCTTCAACGATCTCTACGAGAGCGTCGTGGGAGGCCATGCATGAGCGACGGACCGACCACCGAACCACATGGCGTCGCCTTCGGCGAAGCGGTGCGCGTGTGGCTGCGGATCGCGCTGCTGAGCTTCGGCGGCCCGGCCGGGCAGATCGCGGTGATGCACCGCATCCTCGTCGACGAGAAGAAGTGGATCGGCGAGGCGCGCTTCCTGCACGCGCTCAACTTCTGCATGCTGCTGCCCGGCCCCGAGGCGCAGCAATTGGCCACCTATGTCGGCTGGCTGCTTCACCGCACCAAAGGCGGGCTCGTCGCCGGGTTGCTGTTCGTGCTGCCGGGCGCGATCGCGATCATGGCGCTGTCGATCGCCTATGTGCTGCTCGGCCAGACCGGGCCGGTGGCGGCGCTGTTCTTCGGCCTGAAGGCGGCGGTTGTGGCCATCGTCTTCCAGGCGGTCGCCCGCATCGGCGCCCGCGCGCTCGGCCATCCGGCACGCTGGGCGATCGCCGCCACCGCCTTTCTCGCGCTGTTCCTGCTGCGTATCCCCTTCCCGCTCGTCATCCTGGCGGCGGGGCTCGTCGGCTGGATCGGCGGACGCGCGGGCCTGCCGGCCTTCGCCGGGGGCGGCCATGGCGCGGCCAAGCCCGGCACGCTGCGCGACGAGGATAGCGCGCTGGGCGTCGAGATCCCCGATCATGCCCACCGCGCCAGCATCGCCGTGCCGCTCGCGCTGCTCGTCGCCTGGCTGCTGCCGGTGGCGCTGATCCTCGCCTTCGCCCCGCCCGGCAGCACCTTTGCCACGATCGCCACCTTCTTCTCGAAGATGGCGATGCTCACTTTCGGCGGCGCCTATGCGGTGCTGTCCTGGGTCGGGCAGGCGGCGGTCGAGCAGTATCGCTGGCTGTCCCCCGCCGAAATGCTCGACGGGCTCGGCCTGGCCGAGACCACGCCGGGGCCGCTGATCATGGTCACCCAATATGTCGGCTTCCTCGGCGCCTATCGCCAGCCCGGCGGCCTGCCGCCGCTGCTCGCGGCGATCCTCGGCGGGCTGCTGACGACCTGGGTCACCTTCATCCCCTGCTTCCTGTGGATCTTCGCGGGCGCGCCCTTCGTCGAGCGGCTCCGCGCCAACCGCGCGCTCGCCGCCGCGCTGGCGGCGATCACCGCCGCCGTGGTGGGCGTGATCCTCAACCTCGCCCTGTGGTTCGCGCTCCATTACTGGTTCGGCCGGGTCGACGACATCGTCGCCGGACCACTCACTTTGCCGGTGCCCGATCCCGCTTCGATCGACATCGCCGCGCTCGCCCTCTCGGCCGCCGCGCTCGTCGCGATCCTGCGCTTCCGCCTGTCGATCTTCTGGCTGCTCGGCCTGTGCGCGCTGGCGGGATTGCTGCTCAGGCTATAGGTCTCCCGGATCAAGCCGCGGGACAGCGGCCCGGCTATCGCCTCCGGCGATCGAGCCAAGCGGGGAGGAAATGCGGGACATGACGAAGCCTATGACGCGGGTGGCGGTGGCGGCGGGGATCGCGCTGGCGCTGGCCGGGCTCGGCCATGCGGGCGGCCTGGACCGAGATGTCGCCAGGCTGCTCGACGGCGGCAGCGGCGACGACTGGGCCGGCTATGGCGGCACCTTCGGCGAGCAGCATTACAGCCCGCTCGACCAGATCAACGCGGCCACCGTCGGCAAGCTCGGCCTCGCCTGGTCGATCGACCTGCCCGCCTCCAACCCGATGGGCGAGCCGCTCGAGGTGGACGGCACCATCTATTACACCACCGGCTATTCGGTGATCCACGCCGCCGACGCGCGCACCGGCAAGACGCTGTGGAGCTACGATCCCAAGGTGTGGGAGGTCGCCGGGCACAAGCTGGGCACCGCCTGGGGCAGCCGCGGCATCGCCTGGTGGAAGGGCAAGATCTACACCGGTACCCAGGATGGCCGGCTGATCGCGATCGACGCGAAGACGGGCAAGCCGCTCTGGTCGCAGATGACGATCTCCCCCGACGACTATAATTACATCACCGGCGCGCCGAGGGTGTTCGACGGCAAGGTGATCATCGGCTTCGGCGGCGCCGATGTCGGCCATGCCCGCGGCTATGTCAGCACCTATGACGCCGAGACCGGCAAGCTGCTGTGGCGCTGGTACACCGTGCCCGGCGATCCCGCGAAAGGCTTCGAGAACGAGGCCATGGAGAAGGCCGCCAAGACCTGGTCGGGCACCTGGTGGAAATGGGGCGGCGGCGGCACCGTGTGGAACGCCATGACCTATGATCCGGAGACCGACACCATCTTCCTGGGCACCGGCAACGGATCACCCTGGAACCACAAGGCGCGCAGCGAGGGCAAGGGCGACAATCTCTATCTCTGCTCGATCGTCGCGCTCGACGGCAAGACCGGTACCTACAAATGGCACTATCAGATCAACCCCGGCGAGAGCTGGGACTATAACGCCGCGATGGACATGCCGCTGGCGACGCTGACGATCGACGGCAAGCCGCGCAAGGTGATCATGCAGGCGCCGAAGAACGGCTTCTTCTATGTGATCGACCGCGAGACCGGAAAGCTGATCTCAGCCGAGCCTTTCGCCAAGGTCACCTGGGCCTCGAAGATCGACATGGCGACCGGCCGCCCGGTGGAGAATCCCCTCGCCCGCTATGACGACGGCAAGACCTTCAACCTGTGGCCGAGCGGTGCGGGCGCGCATGGCTGGTATCCGATGGCGGCCAGCCCCAGGACCGGCCTCGTCTACATCCCCGTGATGGAGCGCGCGGCCGACATGTACGACATCGGCGTCAAGGACGGCAGCTGGTTCAAGAACTCGCCCGAGGGCACCGGCCAGACCGCGGCGATGGCGGCCTATTCGGACTCGACCGTGCGGCCCAACCACAGCAGCCGGATCGATGCCTGGGATCCGGTCACCCAGACGCGGGTGTGGACCCAGCCCAATGCCGGCAACCAGGGCGGCGGCGTGCTGGCGACGGGCGGCGACCTGGTGTTCCAGGGCCAGCTCGACGGCCATTTCCGCGCCTTCGACGCGAAGAGCGGCAAGCTGCTCTGGTCGTTCGACGCCAAGGCCCCCGTGATCGCCCCGCCGATCAGCTACCGGGTCGGCGGGCGCCAATATGTGAGCGTGCAGACCGGCTTCAGCCTGGCGGGGTCGATGTCGGGCAAGCAGCTCGAACCTTTCCGGATCGACTATCGCACCCAGGCGCGGCGGCTGCTGACCTTCGCGATCGGGGGCACCAAGCACCTGCCGCCCAAGGCACCCGATACGCTGGTGCCGGTGGCCGATCCCGACTTCCGCCCCGATGCCGCCGCCGAGCAGCGCGGCACGATGATCTTCCACGGCCGCTGCCTGCAATGCCACGGCATCAACGCGATCGCCGGCGGCGCCGCGCCCGACCTGCGCACCTCGGCGATCCCGCAATCGGCCGAGGCGTTCAAGGCGGTGGTCCATGGCGGCGCGCTGCTGGAGAATGGCATGCCGCGCTTCGACTGGGCCAGCGACGCCCAGCTCGACGACCTGCGCCAATATATCCGCGCGCAGGCCGCCGCCTGGCGCGCCGGCAAGAAAGGTGGCTAAACTAGTCTAAAGTCGGACCGGTTCACGCCTTTCCGCCCGGATCGGCGATGGCGGAGCCAGCCCGATGCCACTAAGCAGCCATGGGGATATGACCATGGACGACACTGCCGGCATTGCCCGCGGCCTGGGCAGCGACCTGGAGGGATTCTGGGCCTGGGATCTGGCGGCCGATCGCGTTCGCTGGTCGACCGACCTGCCGAGCCCGCGCGACGACCGCGAGGTGGGCGACCGAACCTTCGACGACTGGCTGACCCATGTCCATGTCGACCACCGGGCACGGGTGGAAGCGACGCTGCGCGCCGCCGCGGAGCGCCCGCAATCGAGCTTCCGCCTGTCCTACCGGCTCAACCGCCGCCAGCTCGAGGTGGAGTGCTGGGGCCGGCGGATCATGGCCGACGACGGATCAGCGGCGCAACTCGTCGGCGTGGTGCGCGAAGCCTGCTTCATCGAGTTCGACCGGCTACGCCTGCGCGAGCGGGTGAAGGAGCTCAACTGCGTCTATCGCGTGCTGGAGCTGACATCGGACCGGGTCGGCGCGGTCGGCCCGATCTACCAGCAGATCGTCGAACTTTTGCCCCCCAGCCTGCTCCACAGCGAGATTGGCGTGGCCCGCATCATCATCGGCGACGAGGAATATCGCTCGGCGGGATGGGACACGCCCTGGGCCAGCCGCAGCCGGCCGATCCTGTGCGACGGCCATGCCGCCGGCAGGATCGAGGTGGGCTATGCCGGCCCCCTGATCACCGACGACGACGCGACCATCTTCCTGGCCGAGGAGGACGAAATGCTGGGCGCGGTCGCCGCCCATATCTGCCGGATGATCGAGGAGCGGGCGCTGTCCGGCCAGCTGCTCCAGGCCGAACGGCTGACCGCGGTGGGCGAGCTGACCGGCGGCCTCGCCCATGACTTCAACAATCTGCTGACCGTGATCATCGGCAGCGCCGAAGATCTGCGCGACCGGCTGGCCGAGCCGTCGTTCGACCGCAACCTGGCCGAGATGGTGCTGCAGGCCGCCCAGCGCGGCGCCGACCTGACCCGCCAGCTGCTCGCCTTCGCCCGGCGCCAGGCGCTGGCTCCGCGCCCCACCGACGTGCCGCGGCTGATCATGGGCATGGAGACGATCCTGCGCCGCAGCCTGGGCGAGCAGGTCCAGCTGCGCCTCCACCGCGACACCGGCCTGAAGCCGGCGCTGGTCGATCCGGGCCAGCTCGAACATGCGATCCTCAACCTGTGCATCAATGCGCGCGACGCCATGCCGCAGGGCGGCCGCCTGTCGATCGACATCGCCAACGCCCTGCTCGCCCCCGGCGTACAGGGGTGGGAAGCGGAGATGGTGGAAGGCGATTATCTGCGCATCGCCGTGTCCGACACCGGTTCCGGAATGACCGGCGAGGTGATGGCGCGCGCCTTCGAACCCTTCTTCACCACCAAGGATGTCGGCCAGGGCAGCGGGCTGGGGCTGAGCATGGTGTTCGGCTTCGTCCGCCAGTCGCACGGCTATGTCCGGCTCGCCTCGGAACCTGGCCAGGGCACGACGGTGACCTTGCACCTGCCCTGTTTCGGCGCCCCCGGCGAATTGCCGCCGCCGCCGGTGCGGCAACCCGGCCGGGGCGGATCCGAACGCATCCTGGCGGTGGAGGACGACGATCTGCTGCGCTCGAACGTCGCGGCGCAGCTCAGGACGCTCGGCTATGCCGTGACCGTCGCCGCCAACGGACCCGAGGCGCTGCGCATCCTGTATGACGACAGCGACTATGACCTGCTGTTCACCGACATCATCATGCCCGAGGGCATGAACGGCATCGACCTGGCCCGCGAGGCGCTGACGATCAACGATCGGCTGCGCGTCCTCTTCACCTCCGGCTATCCCGAGGCGACGATCATCCGGCAGGGCAGGATCGACGAGGCGGTGAACCTGCTGCAGAAGCCTTATCGGCGGAAGGAGCTGGCCGAGCGGCTTCGTGCACTGCTCGACGCACCGGCGCGCTCGCCCTTCGCGGATCGGTCCTGACGCCCGAAACTTCGGATGGGCGCAAAGCGCTTCCACCTCGAACAATCAGGCTCTACATCTATTTCCGTGATTCCGGGGGGAATAGCGTAGCGTGACACGGATCAGCGTCCGGGAAGCAGCCTTTGCGGCGGCGGTCGGCCTCGCCGTCTATCTGGTCGCCCAATATTGCCTGAACTTCCCGAACGACGATGGCCCGATACCCGGCCTGTGGCTGGCCAATGGCGTGACCCTGGCCGCGCTGCTGCGCCTGCCGGAGAGCCGCTGGCCTCCGGTCATCATCGCCTCCCTCGTCGCCAGCATGGTGGCGGGCCTGTCGACCGACCATCTCTTCGTCACCGCGATCCTCGCCGGCAGCAACGTGCTGCAATCCTGGCTCTGCGCCTTCGTCGTCCGCCGCCGCTTCGGCAGCTATTTCGACATCACCGACCTGCGCCCGATGGTCTGGCTGGCGGTGGCCGGCGTGGCGACGTCGGTGCTCAAGGTCGCCATCGCGCTGCTGCTCAGCCTGACGGTGCCCGCCCCCGTCGGCCTGTGGGACTATGTGGCGAGCTGGGTGCTGATCCTGTTCATGGGCCTGATCGCGCTGGCGCTGCCGATCCTTGCGATCACCGCGCGGACCACCCCCGAGCAGCAACCCTATGACCTGACCGCCGCCGCGCTGACGGTGCTGCTGGCGATCGTCACCGCGATCGTGTTCGGCCCGTTCCACGCCCCCGGGGTGTTCATCACCATCCCGGCGCTGATGCTGCTGGCGTGGCGCAACGGCCTGTTCGGCGCGGGCGTGGGCGCGCTCGTCCTGATCATCATCGGCGGCGCGCTGCTCCCCCAGGGCGGCAGCATCGTCCAGCAGCTGCGCATGGCTGGCTTCGACGCGGTCGAGCGCGGCTTCTACCTGGAGCTGTTCTTCACCGTCGCGATCCTGATGAGCCTGCCGCTGGCGATCGCCCGCTCGCGCCAGATGACGATGGAGGCGGCGCTGGCGGGCGCGCTCTCCGCCGCGCAGCGCCGCGCCGCGCTGCTCACCGACAGCGAAAAGGCCGCGCGCACCGCCGAGGCCCGCGCGGTGCAGGCGCAGAACCGGCTGCGGCGGATCATCGAGACCTCCACCGACATCATCTGCACGATCGACGAGGAAGGCCGCTTCGTCGAGATCAGCGACAATTGCGAGCAGATCTGGGGCTGGCCGCGCGAGGCGCTGATCGGGCGGCCGTGCATCGAGTTCATGCATCCCGACGACCGCGAGCGCTCGATCCTCGACTTCCGCCGGCGGGTCGACGGCCAGTGGCACAGCAGCGCGCGCAACCGCTATATCCGCCCCGACGGCACGATCGTGCCGATGAGCTGGTCGGCCAACTGGATCGGCACCGAAGGGATCGGCCACTGCGTCGGCCGCGACATGAGCGACCATTATGCGCTGGAGGCGCAGGTCCAGCTGGCCCAGCGGATGGAGGCGATCGGCCAGCTCACCGGCGGCGTCGCGCACGACTTCAACAATCTGCTGACCGTGGTGATCGGCTGCAGCGAAACGCTGACCGCCGAGCTGAAGGACCCCGACCATGGCACCCTGGCGCGGCTGATCCTCTATGCCGCCGAGCAGGCCAGCGAGCTCACCCAGCAGCTGATGGCGTTTGCGCGGCGCCAGCCGCTCGCCCCCTATCTGCTCGACATCAACGAGCTGCTCGACCGCAACGAGGGGCTGATCCGCCGCACCATCGGCGGCGACATCCTCTTCTCGATCGAAAAGGCGCCCGACCTGAGCCTGGCCTTCGCCGACCAGTCGCAGACCGCCGCCGCGATCCTGAACCTGTGCATCAACGCGCGCGACGCGATGGCCGGCGGCGGATCGCTGTCGATCACCACCGCCAACACCACCCTGTCGGCCGACTATGCGCGCCTCCACCCCGACGCGCGCGCCGGCGACTATGTGATGATCCGCGTCGCCGACACCGGATCGGGCATCCCCGCCGACGTGGTCGGCAAGATCTTCGAACCCTTTTTCACCACCAAGGAGACCGGCAAGGGATCGGGGCTGGGCCTCAGCATGGTCTATGGCTTCGTCAAGCAGTCCGACGGCTATATGGAGGTCGACACCGAGCTGGGCCGCGGCACCAGCTTCTCGATCTTCCTGCCGGTCGCCGACGAGAGCAGCGCCGCCGCCGTCGCCGAGATCGCCCCCGGCGACGGGATCGAGCGCGGATCGGAAAATCTGCTCGTCGTCGAGGATGACGATCTGGTCCGCGCCCATGTCCGCACCCAGCTGGAAGGCCTGGGCTATCAGGTGGTGGAAGCCGCCAACGCCGCGCTGGCGATCGGCGTGCTGGAGCAGCGCGACGACATCGACATGCTGTTCACCGACATCGTCATGCCCGGCGGGATGAACGGCCGCCAGCTCGGCGAGGCCGTCACCGCGCGCTGGCCGCACATCCGAATCCTCTACACCTCGGGCTATTCGCGCGACGCGCTGAGCCAGGACGGGCGCCTTCTGGACGGGGTGATTCTGTTGCCCAAGCCCTATTCGAAGCGCGAGCTTTCGGAAAAAGTCCGTCAGGTACTAGACGAAATTCCATGACCTCGCCGATCGAGAGATCGATTTGCCGCTACGGAAATCTAGGCGCTGTAGAAATCCCGAATGGCCCAAAGCGGGAAAAGCCTCTGGGCGCGGGGGGGATGGCCGTTGTCGTAGCGACATTATAGGGTATCCAATAAGCTGAAAACGCGCGGGTGGGGCGCCTCGTGCGGGCTGGAGAGGTCGGGGCAACAGGGTCGCGGGCGCCCGCGACGGAGTATAGTAGTATGGCGCAGGGGGTACCTTCGCATGTCCACATCGTCGACGACGATCCGGCGGTCCGCGAAACGATAGCCGTCATCCTGCGCGCGGCCGGTTTCACCACCCAGGGCTATGCCACCGCCACCGAATTGCTCGACTCGCTGGAGGGCCTGGCGGAAGGCTGCATCGTCACCGACGTCAACATGCCGGGCATGAACGGGATCGAGCTGGTCCACCATCTGAAGGCGCGGGGCGTCGAGCAGCCGGTGATCGTGATCTCGGGCCAGGCCGATGTGCCGATGGCGGTGGAAGCGATGAAGGCCGGCGCGCTCGAGTTCCTGGAAAAGCCGCTCCGGTCCGAGCCGATCCGCGACGCGGTGACGGCGGCGATGCGCCGCTCGACCGCGACCCGCTCGCCCGAGGCCGAACGCTATGTGCGGGTGGTGGAATCGCTCACCCGGCGCCAGCGCGAGGTGCTGACCGGCATCCTCGAAGGCCTGCCCAACAAGCTGATCGCGCACCGGCTGGGCCTGAGCGTGCGCACCGTCGAGGCCTATCGCGCGGCGATCATGGAGCGCACACAGGCCAAGAGCCTGAGCGAACTGGTGCGGCTGGGGATCATGGCCGGCCTCTGAAGGCCGGTGCCATCACGCTTCAGGCGGCTTCGAGCAGCACATTGCCGACGAGCCGGATCAGCTGATCGGGCGCGAAGGGCTTGAGCAGCAGCGCATTGGCGCCCGCCTTCGCCGCCGCCTCCTGCGAGGCCGGATCGGACGCGCCGGTGAGCAGGATGATCGGAACCGCGCCATGCACGGGCGAGCGGCGGATGTGGCGGATCATCTCGATCCCGTCCATCTCCGGCATGCTCAGGTCGGTGACGATCAGGTCGAAGCGGCCCGCGCTGAGCGCGGCCAGCCCCTCGACGCCGTCGGCGGCTTCATAGACGGCATGGCCCGCACCCGAGAGCGCGACCCGCACCGCCATCCGCAGGCTGCGCGAGTCATCGACCACGAGGATCGACGCGCCGGTCGGCAGACCCTGCGCCATCCCCGACGGCAGCATCTCCATCGCCCAGGAAAAATCGCCGCGCAGCGCCGCGCTGCCCTGCTTGCTGATCGGTTTTACAAACAACTCAACACACCCTCGATACCGCACCCCACAGCCGCCGCATGCCCGAAGACCGGGATGGGGGCGCCGCAGGGGAAGGGCTAAGGAAGGGGGGCTCCTGCCTTCCCCTGCGGCCATGGCGACGGCGCAGGAGGGGGATCCTGATCCTGGGGGAATAAGCCACCGCCATGACCCGCGCAGATCCCAGAAAAGCCGCGAATTCTCAATCGGGGAGCCGTACTGCAGTATTTCTACCATGCCCGTGGCGGCGGTTTTTCGCTTGCCGTCGCGGCCTGCTGGGCCGGGCGCTTGTGGCGCGCTTTGCTGCGCACCATCGCACGCCGCAAACCCCCGTTCTGCGGGGTGCGATCCGCGCCAGGCGTCACCCCTCGCACGATTTTTGGCACGATCTGCACCGGCGCCCGAATTGCGCTTCGGCGCTTCCACAACCATAGCCCGCCGAAGATGGTGCCGGTTGGCTGCCATGGGGAGAGGCCTGGATGATGCTGCGATCGCTGTTCCTTGCGCCTGCCTTTGGCTGCGATACCTCCTGCCGTCCGAAGAGAACCGCCGATCAACGGCATCGTTCAGGGAGATCAAAGATGCGTTCCAGCTTTTCGCTGGGTCTGACGGCAGGCCTGCTGACAGCCCTGCTGTCGTCCACCTCCGCTTATGCGCAGAGCGCCGCCGAGGGTGCGGCCGCCGCCAACACCGACGAGATCGTCGTCACCGCCCGTCGCCGCGCCGAGTCCGTGCAGGACGTGCCGGTCACCGTCGCGGTGATGAATTCCGCCGCGCTCGAGACCCGTGGCATCCGCAGCGAAGCCGACCTCCAGGGCGCCTTCCCGGGCCTGGTGATCCGTTCGTCGAACGTCAGCAACCAGCTCAACTATGTCATCCGCGGCGAGTCCGTGGATGCCTATTCGGGCTCGCCCCCCGGCGTGCAGCCCTATGTCAACGACGTGCCCTTCCTGGTCAGCCAGGCGACCGCCTTCTTCGACCTCGACAATGTCCAGGTGGTGAAGGGTCCGCAGGGCACGCTGTTCGGCCGCAACTCGACCGGCGGCGCGGTGCTGTTCCAGACCAAGCAGCCGACCGATGAGTTCGAGGGCTATGCCTCGATCCAGTACGGCAATCTCAACCGCCTCGTCACCGAAGCGGCGCTGAACCTGCCGATGGGCGAGAAGGCCGGCCTGCGCCTCGCCGGCTCGGTCACCTCGGGCGGCGCCTATGTGCGCAACCTCTACAACAACGAGAAGCTCGGCAACCGCAACGAGCGCTCGGGCCGCGCCACCCTGAAGCTGGAGCCGGTCGAGGGCCTGACCAACTCGACGATGGTGCAGATCAGCCGTTCGCACGGCACCAGCGCGCCGAACACGATGTACTACACCATCCCGTGCGGCCAGCCGTCGGGCTTCAACTCGTGCCTCTATTCGCCGTCCAACCCGGACTTCGTGAACCTGATCAACGGCAATTCGCTGCCGGGCTATCCGGCGGGCTATGTGTTCCCGGGCGGGTTCGAGGCGATGCCGGAATTCCTGCGCTCGCAGGGCGATTACGTCGTCAATGCCAATGCGAACTTCAAGTTCAAGTCGAGCAGCGACCTGATCATCAACCGCACCGAATATGAGTTCTCGGACGCGCTCGCGGTCAAGAACATCTTCGGCTACTCGCGGGCGATCAACAAGATCAACTACGACACCGATTATTCGCCCTATCCGATCATCGGCCAGAACATCCCCACCCTGCCGCTCAACGGCCCGGGGCTGGACATCGAGACCGGCAAGACCCGCAATTATTCGAACGAGCTGCAATTCTCGGGCAAGACCGCGGACAGCAAGCTGACCTACCTGGCTGGCCTGTTCTACATCCGCTCGACCGAGAACTACCTGTCGCCGCTGGTGATCACCACCCTGGCGGCGCCGGTGGTGTCGATCCCGGTCGCCTATAACGCGAAGACCGGAAACACCTCCAAGGCGATCTTCGGCCAGCTCACCTACAAGCTCGCCGATGCCACCAACCTGACCGTCGGCGGCCGCTACACCTGGGAGAAGATCACCCTGGTGCAGCTCGACCGCTCGGTGTTCGGGGTCGGCCAGCCGCAGAAGGCGAAGCAGGATAATCCGAGCTGGACGGTCTCGCTCGACCATCACTTCAACCGCGACATCATGGTCTATGCCACCACCCGTGGCAGCTGGCGCCGCGGCGGCTTCAACCCGTTCAACCCGCCGACGCCGACCCCGCAGACCGCGGCCACCGGCGCGGGCGGCAATTATTTCCTGCCCGAGAAGATCATCGATATCGAACTTGGCGCGAAATATGACGGCCGGATCGGCGACATGCCGGTGCGCGCGAACGTCGCGGTCTACAACAACTGGGTGAAGAACATCCAGAAGACGGCCTATGTCGTCGTCGCCGGTACCGCCTCCTCGGCGGCGGTCAACGTGCCCCGCACCAAGATCCGCGGCTATGAGGGCGAGCTCTACCTGAAGCCCGCCGACTGGCTGACGATGGGCGGCTCGCTGACCTACACCGACGCCAAGTTCACCAAGAACCAGTCGATTGTGTTCGGCCTGCCGGTGTTCTACGGCCCGTTCGGCGACGTGCCGAAATGGTCGGGCTCGGTCTATGCCGACGCGAAGATGGAGCTGCCGAACGATCTGGGCTCGCTCAACTATCATGTCGATATCTACGCCCAGACCGCCTTCTACTTCTCGAACCTGGGCGGCACGATCCAGCCGGGCACCCGCCTGCCGGGGTACGAGCTGGTCAACATGCGGCTCGACTGGGCGAACATGTTCGGTTCGAACGTGAAGGGCGGCATCTTCGTCAAGAACCTTACCGACAAGCTCTACTACACCGGCGGTTCGGCCGGCGCGCAGAACTTCTCGGTGGAATCGGCCACCTTCGGCTCGCCGCGCACCTATGGCGTGTCGATGCGCATCGACTTCTGACGATGACGGCGGCGGCCGTCTTCGGGCGGCCGCCATCGGCGTCATGACAAAGGAGGCGGCACAGGCCGCCAAAACAGGGGCGGGACGAACGATCGGGGGATCGCCGTGCCCGCCCTTTTCATCTCTGCTGGCCGAACGGCGGGCCCGCGCAACTGGTGGATGGTCGAGACATGCGGGAATATCTGAAGTTCTACATTGATGGCCAATGGGTCGATCCGGTCGAGCCGCGCACGCTCGACGTCGAGAATCCCGCGACCGAACAGGTCGCCGGCAGGGTTTCGCTGGGCTCGGCCGCGGACGTCGACCGTGCCGCCAAGGCCGCGCGTCGCGCCTTCGCCAGCTGGTCGCTCAGCAGCCGCGCCGAACGGCTCGACCTGCTCCAGGCGATCCTTGCCGAATATCAGGTCCGCTCGGGCGACCTGGCCGCCGCGATCACCGAGGAGATGGGCGCCCCCGCCGCACTCGCCAACGGCTTCCAGGTCGGGCTGGGCTTCGCGCATCTCAACACCGCGATCGAGGTGCTGAAGAGCTTCGCCTTCGAGGAACAGCAGGGCCAGACCCTGATCGCGCGCGAGCCGATCGGCGTATGTGGCCTCATCACGCCGTGGAACTGGCCGCTCAACCAGATCGCGGTGAAGGTTTTCCCGGCGATCGCCACCGGCTGCACGATGATCCTGAAGCCTTCGGAGGTCTCGCCCTTCTCGGCGCAGATCTTCGCCGAAGTGCTCGACAAGGCGGGCGTGCCCGCGGGCGTGTTCAACCTGATCCAGGGCGATGGCCCCGGCGTCGGCGTCGCGCTGTCGACCCATGAGGAGATCGACATGGTCTCCTTCACCGGATCGACCCGCGCCGGCGTGGAGATCGCCCGCAACGCCGCCCCCACGGTGAAGCGCGTGACCCAGGAACTGGGCGGCAAGAGCCCCAACATCATCCTCGACGACGCGTCGATGGCGCGCAATGTCGGTGCCGGCGTCGCGGGCATGATGGGCAATTCGGGCCAGACCTGCAGCGCCGCCACCCGCATGCTGGTGCCCGCCGCCCGCATGGCCGAGGCGATCGACGCCGCGCGCGAGGCGGCGGCGGGCGTCACCGTGGGCGATCCCAACGGCAATGCCGCGATGGGCCCGGTCGTGTCGCGCACCCAGTTCGACAAGATCCAGGCGCTGATCCAGGTCGGCATCGACGAGGGCGCCACCCTGGTGGCCGGCGGCACGGGCCGCCCCGAAGGGCTGGAGCAGGGCTATTATGTCCAGCCCACCGTCTTCGCCAACGTCACCAACGACATGGCGGTAGCCCGCGAGGAGATCTTCGGCCCGGTGCTGTCGATCCTCGGCTATGACGATGTCGATCACGCGGTTTCGATCGCCAACGACACCGAATATGGCCTGGCCGGCTATGTCGCGGGCGAGGATGTCGAGGCGGCCCGCGCGGTCGCCCGGCGGCTGCGCGCCGGCTGGGTGGCGATCAACGACGGCTTCGACTTCAACGCCCCCTTCGGCGGCTATAAGAAGAGCGGCAATGGTCGCGAGTGGGGCGCGTTCGGCTTCCACGAATTCCTGGAAACCAAGGGGATATTGGGCTTCGCGCCCGCCGAGGGCGCCTGAGACCCCCCGGCGCATCGGGGACCCGGCACCGCCGGGTTTCCGATGCATCGATTCTGACGCAATGTGCGGATAGCTTGCAGCAAGGGCGAGACGAAGATGCGGAAATTTGCCAGATCGGCGCTCGTCGCCGCGATGATCCCGGCGGCGCTGCTGCTGGCGCCGATGGCGGCGAGTATCGCCCCCAAGGCGGGGACCGAATGGCTCGTCCATGGCGGTACCGATTCCGAGCAGCGCTTCAGCCCGCTCGACCAGATCAACAGCGCGACGGTGAGCAAGCTGGGCCTCGCCTGGTCGTTCGAGTTCACCTCGAGCCGCGGACAGGAAGCGACCCCGATCATGGTCGATGGCGTGCTCTACGTCTCGACCGCCTGGTCGCGCGTCCATGCCGTCGACGCGAAGACCGGCAAGGAGTTGTGGAGCTATGATCCGCAGGTCGCCGGCCGCAAGGCGTTCGACGCCTGCTGCGACGTGGTCAATCGCGGCGTCGCGGTGTCGGGGGGCAAGGTGTTCCTCGGCGCCCTCGACGGGCGCCTGATCGCGCTCGACGCGAAGACCGGCAAGGTCGCCTGGGAAGTCCAGACCACCGACCCGGCCAAGCCCTACACCATCACCGGCGCCCCGCGCGTCTTCAACGGCAAGGTCGTGATCGGCAATGGCGGCGCCGAATATGGCGTGCGCGGTTACGTCACCGCCTATGACCAGGCGACCGGCAAGCAGCTGTGGCGCTTCTACACCGTCCCCGGCGATCCCAAGGCAGGCCCCGACGGCGCCGCTTCCGATCCGGTGATGGCCAAGGCGACCGCGACCTGGGCCGGCAAATGGTATGACTATGGCGGCGGCGGCACCGTCTGGGATGCGATCGTCTATGATCCCGAGCTGAACCAGCTCTACCTCGGCGTCGGCAATGGCTCGCCCTGGAATCACAAGATCCGCTCGGACGGCAAGGGCGACAATCTGTTCCTGTCCTCGGTCGTCGCGCTCGACGCCGATACCGGTGCCTATAAATGGCATTATCAGGAGACGCCTGGCGAGAGCTGGGACTTCACCGCCACCCAGCCGATCATGCTCGCCACGCTCAAGATCGACGGCCAGGATCGCAAGGTGTTGATGCAGGCGCCGAAGAACGGCTTCTTCTATGTCGTCGACCGCACCAGCGGGAAGCTGATCTCCGCGAAGAATTTCGTGCCGCAGAACTGGGCCACGGGCGTCGACCTGACCACCGGCCGGCCGATCGAGAATCCGGCAGCCCGCTATCCCGACGGCAAGCCCTTCGCCATGTACCCCTCGGCGCTGGGCGGCCATAGCTGGCATTCGATGGCGTTCAGCCCGAAGACCGGCCTCGTCTATCTGCCGACCTACCAGTTCGTGATGGTCTATGGCGACGACCCCGATTTCCACTTCACGCCGGGCATCTGGAACAACGCGATCAGCACCAAGCTGCAGGTCGCACCCGACGACCCCAAGGAACTGGCCACCGGCACCGCCAGCTTCGCCGGCCGCCTCGTCGCCTGGGATCCGGTCGCGCAGAAGCAGGTCTGGTCGGTGCAGCATGCTTCGCTGCAGAATGGCGGCGTGCTCGCCACCGCCGGCGGGCTGGTGTTCGAGGGCACCGGCGCCGCCAATTTCGAGGCGCGCGACGCCACCGACGGCAAGCTGCTGTGGAGCTACCCGGTCACCGACGGCATCATCGCCGCGCCGATCAGCTATGAACTCGGCGGCGTGCAATATGTCGCGATCGTCGCGGGCTATGGCGGCGGCTTCGGCCTGGGCGAAGGCGCGCCCAAGCCGACCGCGCGGCCCAATGGCCGACTGATCGTGTTCAAGCTGGGTGGTAAGGCGAAGCTGCCCGACGTGAAGCTGACCACCGCGCCGCTCAACCCGACCGACGAGGCGTTCAGCGCCGCGCAGGTCGACAATGGCCGCCAGCTCTTCACCAAACATTGCTATCGCTGCCATGGCGCGGGCGCCCAGTCGGCGGGCGTGCTGCCCGATCTGCGGCGCTCGGCCGCGCTGTCCGACTCCGCGCTGTGGAAAGCGATCCTGATCGACGGTGCGCTCGAACCGGCCGGCATGGCGAGCTTCCGCGACTGGCTGAAGCCCGACCAGGCCGAGGAAATTCGCGCCTATATCGCGCTGAAGGCGAAGATCGCGGCGCAGCAGCCAGCGCCGTAAAATGGCGCAAATGCCGTGCAGAACCTGATCGGAGGCGGAGCAGCCCAGCGTCCCGCGCAACGAAGCTATCACGCTGGAATCTTGACATCAGGGGTCAGCTTGCCTGAATTCGCCGTCGAGCGAGGGACATCGTCCTCCGCTCGACGGCCATTCGGGACGCTAGCCATGTTCAAGCCCTCCAAGCTCCGCGCCTATCTGCTTCGGGCCCGGGACTCCGGTCTCTCCCCCGAGGCGATCCTCGAAGGGAGCGGCACGACCTGGCACGAGATCGAGACGCTGCACCCGTTCGACCTCGACGCGATGGCCGACCTGTTCGACTACCTGGCCAAGCGCACGCCCGAGGGTTTCGCGATCCGCTGCGGCCACGCCTCCAAGGTGCGCGACTTCGGTATCGTCGGCTTCTCGATGATGAGCATGCCCACCTTGCGCGCCGCCTTCGAGCATTGGAATCGCTATTGCCTGGTCGCGGGCCACCCGATGGTGACCCATGTGATCGAGGAAGGCGACCAGTGGCAGATGCTGTTCGAGCCGCGCCGGCTGATGACCGCCGAGGCCGAGCGCTTCTGCATCGAGGCCTCGATCGCGGCGATGGAGCCGATCATCGAGGAACTGACCGGCGCCCCCTCGAACACGCTGAAGATCGAACTGTCCTTCCCGCGCCCGGCGAACACCGAGGCCTATGACCTGTTCCGCACCGCCAATATCCAGTTCGGCCGGCCGCACGCCGCCTTCCACGGCCAGCGCAGCGACCTCGACCGGGAAATCCCCGCGCAGGATGGCGATCTGCGCGAGATGCTGAACCAGCAATGCGCCAACTTCCTGGCGATGCTGACCCAGGAACGCCCGCTGAGCGAGCGGCTGGAGGACCTGATGCGCGAGACGGCGGGCGAGATCCCGTCGCTCGACGATCTCGCCGCGAAGATGGGGATGAGCCGCCGTTCGCTGCAGCGCGAACTGCGCGCGCAGGACATCAGCTATCAGCAGATCGTGAAGCAGTTCCGCATGCGCAACGCGATGTTCCTGCTTGGCGAGCGCCGCGCGAACATCAAGATGATCGCCTATATGCTGGGCTTCAAGGACGTCGGCAGCTTCCGCCGCGCCTTCCACGAATGGACCGGCCAGTCGGTGGGCGAATGGCAGGCCAGCCGCCCCGCCGATCCCCGCGCCGGCGAACGCAACGGAGCGGCGCTGCGCGCGGCGTGACCCTTTACCCCTCTCCCTGCAGGGGAGAGGGAGGGACCCGCCGCGCAGCGGTGGGAGGGTGAGGGCACGGTGCTCTCACCACTCAACGTCTGATTTTTGGAAAGCGCGTGCCCTCACCCTCCCAAGCCTTCGGCTTGGGCCCCTCCCTCTCCCCAAGTGGGAGAGGGGCGGAAGCTAGATCCTCCCCCCATCGCACGCGATACGCTGTGCGCTCGTGTAGCGGGACTCGTCCGAGGCCAGGTAGATCGCCGCCCCGACCACCTCGGCATTCGTCCCCGGCCGGTTGAGCGAGGTGCGCGCGAGCATGCCTTGCTGGCGGACGATCGCCTCCAGCCGCTCGACATCGCCGTCGGTGGCGACGAGCCCCGGCTGGAGCGCGTTGGCGCGGATGCCGTGGACGCCCCATTCGCGTGCCATGTGCAGGGTCGCCAGCCACAGCGCCGCCTTGGCGAGCCCATAGGCGGCATAGCCCGGAGTCGGCTCGAACCCGGTCGAGGAGGTGAGGGTGATGATGCTGCCGCCCGTGCCCGCCGCGATCATCCGGGGCGCCAGCGCCCGCATCGTCCGCATCGGGCCCCAGGCGATCGCCTGCTGCTGCTCCAGCAGCACCGCGTCGTCGAGCTCCAGCAAGTCGCCCTGGCGCGGATTTGCCGGCTGCGAGGAGAAGAGCACCACGTCGATCCCACCAAGCGCATCCCAGGCCGTACCCGCCAGCGCATCGGCCTCCTCGCCCTTGGTAAAGTCGCAGCCGACACAGGCCACCGCCGTGCCCCCCGCCCGCAGTTCCGCCGCCAGCGGCTCGAGCTTGGCGGCAGTGCGCGTGGAGAGCACGAGGCTCGCTCCCTCCGCCGCGAAGGCGCGGGCGATGTCGCCGCCCAGCAGCCCGCCCGCCCCGGTGATCAATGCGCGCTTTCCCGTCAGCCGGCCGGCCATCCTCGTCCTCTCCCCTTGTCCGGGGAGAGTTAGAGGCGACCGGCCCCGGAAAAGCAAGCCGACCAGTTGGTCGGAAGCTTGTAGCTCAGGTGAAGTCGCCGATGTCGATGGTGCCGGCGGAGACCCCGCTCAACTGCACGATCGCGGTGATCGCATCGGCGGTGCCCGCCGCATTGTAGAAGAGATAGCTGTCAGCGCCGACCTGGAGGATCGCGACGTCGGTGGTACCGGCATGGCCCGACAGCAGGGCCTGGGCCGCCGCCTGCGCGGTGGCGACCGAGGCGAAGCTGCCAACATCGGTGAGCAGGTTGCCGGCGGTGACGGCGGAAGGCAACTTGAGGTCGTCGGTGCCATGCACGAAGTCGAGAATGGCGGTGGCGATGCCCGACGGATCGATGGCGGCGGCATCGCCCGCCGACAGGTCGAACAGGTCGGCGCCGTTGCCGCCGGCCATGACGTCGACCCCCGCCCCGGCCACCAGCGTGTCGTTGCCGAGATCGCCAAACATTATGTCATTGCCGGCATCGCCGACGATCCGGTCATCGCCCTGTCCGCCGCGCAGCACGTCATTGCCGTCGCCGCCCGAGATCGTGTCGTTGCCGACATTGCCGTTGACCTGATCCGCATCGGCACCGCCCGAGATGCTGTCATTGCCGCGCCCGCCCAGCAGGCGATCGCTGCCGGCACCGCCATTGATCGTGTCGTCGCCGCCATTGCCGTTGGCATAGTCGGCGCCGTCGCCGCCATCGATCAGGTCGCCACCGTCATTCGCATTGTCGCCGGCGCTACCGAAGAGTTCGTGGCCATAGATATGGTCGTTGCCCGCGCCGCCCGACAGCGTGTCGCTGCCGCCCGTGCCGCTGCCGCCGAACGACGTGCCGCCATAGATCCAGTCATGACCATCGCCACCGTCGACCACGTCGTTGCCGGCATCGCCCGACAGGATATCCTCGCCGGCGCCACCCTGGATCGTGTCGGCCCCTTCCTGACCGAAGACGCTGTCGTCCCCGTCGTCGCCGAACAGCCGATCATCGCCGGTCCCGGCCTGGATCCAGTCGGCCCCGCCGCGCCCGTGAAGCTCGATCCCGACCCCTTCGGTCCGGAGATTGGCGACACCCAGCACATTGGTCGTCAGCCGATTGGCGCCGTCGCTGCCGAACACGGTGACGCTGCTCAACGACGGTTCGATCGAGACGTCCTCGATGCTGGTGAACGTCAGGGTTGCCGACGCCAGACCCGCCCCGCCGATCAGCCCCGTGCCCGCCGCCAGATCGATGGTCGCGCCTCGGCCGTCGACAGCCGAGGCGAGCAGAACGAGTTCGTCACTATCGGCGCTGCCGGTGATCTCGATCAGGTCATTGCCCGTCACGGTCTGCACATAATAGCGATCGAAACCGCCACCGCCGCCCGAGGCGATGTCATGCCCGCCATTGAAGAAAATACTGTCGGTGCTGGCGCCCCCGATGATCGTGTCGTTGCCGCTGCCGGTGATGAAGGTGAGCGCTCCCTGGCCGCCATTGACCAGTTCATAGCCCTGGCTGCTGCCGGCGAGCGATATGGTGCTGGCCGAGAAAAGCCCCACGCCCTTGATGACGATCCGCTCGATGCCGGTGATGGCGTCGATGATCTGCTGCGGCGGGCTGCGGGTGGTGCTGGCCGTCGCCCCGCTTTCCTGCAGGAAGATCGACATGTTCTCCGTGTTGATCTGGAGCGTGTCGAAACCCGAACCGCCGTCGATGCTGGAAAGGACGGGGCCGCTGAACGCCTTCGCCGTCACCACCAGCGTGTCGTCGCCATCGTCACCGAACAGGAGATTGCGGCCGGCCAAGCCGTCGATCAGGTCATCGCCCGCCCCGCCATGGATCGTATCGTCGCCATTGGGCCCGGTGGAGCTATAGTCCTCTCCGGTCAGCGTGTCGTTGCCGGCGGTTCCAGTGATGACGGCCATGTGCATAGTCTCCGGAAAATCATTCTGGCCCCCAACGGCTTGAGGATATCAACCCCACCGCCGTCGAGCCAGCCGAACAAACCCCGTTCCCGATCAATCGGGACCCGAATTCAGCCTCCGAAGAAGGCCTTGGCCCGGCCGATCGCATGGTCCGCCAGCAGCCCATGGCTATGGCTGGTGTTGCCCGCCGAATGTGGCGCCAGAACGACATTGGGCACATCGGCCCACCGCGCCGCCGGCGTCGGCTCCACCGTATAGACGTCGAGCGCGGCCTGGCCGAGGCGGCCGTCCTTCAGCGCCGCGATCAGCGCCGCCTCGTCGACCACGAAGCCGCGCGAGACATTGACGAACAAGCCCTGCGGACCGACCGCCTCAATGATCTCGCGGGTGATCAGGCCGCGCGTATCATCATGCGCGCGCACCGCGACGATCAATATGTCGCACCATTCGGCCAGTTCGCGCAGGCTCTCGACCCGCGGCCAGCGGGCCTCGGGCTTGGGGCGCGGCCCCCACCAGCGCAGCTCGGGGCAGAAGGTCTCGGCGCGGCGGGCGATCGCCTCGCCGATATGGCCGAGCCCGGCGACGCCGACCTTCGCGTTGCTCAGCGTGCGCCCCGGCGGCGGGAAGCCTTCACGAACCCAGCGATTCTCGCGCACCCAGCGGTCGGCGCCGATCAGCCCGCGCCAGGCGCCGAGCATCAGGGTGAGCGCGAAATCGGCGGAGTCGGCGGCGTGGAGCCCACCCGAATTCTCGACGGTGATGCCGCGCCGTCCGGCCTCGTCCAGGTCGATCCCGTCCATGCCGGCGCCGATCACCTGGATGCGCTCCAGATCGGGCAGACGATCGAGCCGGTCCTTGTCGAGCCGGTCGATCCCGATCGTCACCACCAGCCGCACGCCCGCGCCATGGGTGTCGAGCCAGGGCAGGACATCCTCACCGGCGGCGGGAGAGATCGCTTCATAGGCGCCATCGGCGGCCGCATTGAGCCGATCGGCATAGCCGCGCCGGAACGCGATGATCCTCGGTTTTTCGGACATTCTTCTCTCCCTTTATATCGCGCTCTAACGGGCGCGAGGGAGGGAAATCAATGCCCGCGATGGCGCTTTTCGGCGACGCTTTCCGAACCGGCGGGTTCGGCATCCTCGTCGCGCTCATTCTCGACCGGCTTCAGTGGCCGCATGATCCACAAGGTGGCCATGGTGAACAGCGCCAGCACGACCGCGACGTCGTAGGAATCGAGGCCCGCCGCCACGCCGATCGCGCCGGTCACCCACAGGCTGGCGGCGGTGGCGGTGCCCTTGACCGAATTGCGCCCCTGCAGGATCGCGCCGCCGCCGAGGAAGCCAACCCCGGCGATCACTCCCTCCAGCACGCGCGCCATCGCCTGCGGCTCGTCCGCCGTCAGCCCCTCCACCGCCTGGACGAAGCCGCAGCTCGCCACCGCGATCAGCGGGAAGGTGCGCAGGCCGGCGCTGCGCTCCGCCTGCTCGCGGTTCCAGCCGATCGGCACCGCCAGCAGATAGGCGATGGTGAGCGGGATGAGGTGCGGAAGGATGTCGAAATGGCCCATGGCGGCTGAGCGCGCGAAGGGCGGCACGGTTCCCGTCGACCGGGATGATTGACGGCCTCTCACCAGCCGCTCACATGTCGCCACCATGCACGACGACATCTTCGAAGTGACGGCCCGGCTCTGGCTGTGGATGCCGTCCAAGCCCACAAGGTCAGGCGGCTGGCATTTCCTGACGATCGACGGCCAGACCGCCGCCGAGATCCGCTATGCCGCGATGGGCCGCACCGGCGGCTTCGGATCGATCAAGGTGCGCGCCTCGATCGGCACCACGCGCTGGGAGACGTCGATCTTCCCGCAGAAGGAGAGCGGTGGCTTCATCCTGCCGGTGAAGGCGGCGGTGCGGAAGGCCGAGGGGATCGGCGAAGGCGACGAGGTGGTGGTGGAGTTGCGGGTCTGACGGAGAGGGTTGGTGCCGGAGACGGGGAAGAAGGAAGAAACCCCTCACCCAACCCTCTCCCGCAGGCGGGAGAGGGCTAGAA
>CAUTRN010000061.1:0-30994 GCA_963540925.1 uncultured Sphingomonadaceae bacterium | reverse complement strand
GCCTGGCTCGCCTCCACCGACAAGCTCTCGATCCCGCTCGGCGCGCGGCTCGGCCCCTCGGGCGATCCCGCCTCCGGGCTGATGGTGCTGGTCGACCTGCCCGAGGCGGTCGATATCGAAACCGGGCGGCTGCTCTCGGGCCCGATGGGCGAGCTGTTCGACAAGATGATCTCGGCGATGAAGCGCGATCGCAGCGCGCTCTATCTGTCGTCGATGGCGCCGGGCCGGCCCAGCGGCGGCTATGTCGACCCGGCTTCGGGCGCGCTGTTCAGCGAACTGGCGCGCCACCATGTCGCGCTGGCCAAGCCGCGCGCGCTGCTGCTGATGGGTGAGGCGCCGTCGCGCGCCTTCCTCGGCAAGGGATTCGTCGAGGCGCGCGGAAGCGTCCACGACGTCAAGCTCGGTGACGGCGCGGTCAGCGCGGTCGCCACCTTCCACCCCCGCACTTTGCTTCAGCATCCGCAGCAGAAGCGCCGTGCCTGGGAAGACCTCCAATTGTTGATGCAGCTCCTCGGATGATCCGCCCCCTTCTTCTTGCCGGCGCCGCGTTCGCCGCCCTTCCCGCCATCGCTTCGGCGCAGACCGCCGTCCCTCTGGCGGCAGCGCCCACCGCCGCCGCCGCTGGCCTCGCCGCCGCGTCGCAGCCGCTGCCGATCAGCTCGGGCCTGTCGACCGACGAGCGCAGCCGCTACCGCGCGATCTTCGCCGCGATCGACGCCAGTGACTGGACCACCGCCCAGTCGGGGATCGACGCGCTGCCCGCCGGTTCGCTCAGCGACATCGCCCGCGCCGAGCTGATCCTCGCCAAGGGCTCGCCCAAGGTCAGCGACGACGCGCTCGCCAATCTGTTGCGCACCGCGCCCGATCTGCCCCAGGCCGCCGAACTCGCCGCGATCGCCGGCCGCCGCGGCCTCACCACCGGCCCGCTGCCCGTCGCCGGCCGGATGGTCCGCTATGCCGGCCCGTCGAAGCGCCTGTCGGCCCGCACCGCGCGCAACGATCGCGCCGCCGCCGCCCTCTCGCAGACCGCGCTGCCGCTGCTGCGCGGCGACCGGCCCAGCGAGGCCGAGGCGCTCGTCACCGCCAAGCTCGCCGATCTCTCGCCCGAGGCGCAGGCCGAATGGCTGCAGCGCACCGCCTGGTCCTATTATCTGGCCGGCGACGACGCCAACACCCGCCGGCTGGCCGACCAGGCGCGCGCCGGCGTGGGTGAATGGGCGGTGCAGGCGAGCTGGGTCTCGGGCCTCGCCGCCTGGCGCCAGAAGGATTGCCAGTCCGCCGCCACCGCCTTCGAGGAAGTCGGCAGCCGCGCGCGCGACAGCGAGACGATGGCCGCCGGCCTCTATTGGGCGAGCCGCGCCGACATGGCCTGCGCCCGGCCCGAGCGGGTCGAGCCCCGCCTGCGCTCGGCCGCGCGCATGGGCGAGACCTTCTACGGCATGATCGCCTCGGCGGCGCTCGGCATCGGCGCCACCGACAAGGACGCGCTCAAGCTCACCGCGAACGACTGGGCCGCGATCGGCGCCATCCCCAATGTCCGCCGCGCCACCGCGCTCGCCGAGATCGGCCAGACCCGTCTGGCGGACGAGATGCTGCGCCACCAGGCCCGCATCGGCCTGCCGCGCGACCATGAATCGCTGATCCACCTCGCCGCCCGGCTCGATCTGCCCTCCACCCAGATCTGGCTGGCGCAGAACGGCCCGTCGGGCGCGCAGCTCTCTGCCGCCGCGCGCTATCCGATGCCGGCCTGGACCCCGGCCTCGGGCTGGCAGGTCGACAAGGCGCTGATCTTCGCCCACGCGCTCCAGGAATCGCAGTTCAAGGCCGACGCGCTCAGCCCCGCCGGCGCGCGCGGGGTGATGCAGCTGATGCCGGGCACCGCGCAGATGGTCGCCCGCCACCTCGGCCGCACCCTCGACCCCGCCAGCCTCTCGCAGCCCGCCGCCAGCATCGAGATCGGCCAGGCCTATCTGCGCGAACTGGCCGGCAATCTCGGCGCCACCGGCGGCCTGCTGCCCAAGGTGATCGCCGCCTATAATGCCGGGCCGAACTCGGTGGCCAACTGGAACGCGCGCGGCCGCAACCTCGCCGATCCGCTGCTGTTCATCGAATCGATTCCGTTCGTGGAGACCCGCGCCTATGTCGCGATCGTGCTCCGGAACTACTGGATGTACCAGCGCCACTCGGGCGACAAGGCGCCCAGCCTGATGGCGATCTCGCAAGGGCTATGGCCGCGCTTTCCGGGCCTGCCGGGGCAACCGGCGGTCCGCCTCACCTCGCTGGGCGCGACGGCGGCGGCGGACTGAGTCACCACTTCTTTCCTTTACGTCATGCCAGCGAAGGCTGGCATCCATGTCTGTCATCCCACGCGATGACCTCCTATGTGAGGAGAGACATGGACCCCAGCCTTCGCTGGGGTGACGCTGGAAAAGACTGATGCCCATCAAGGAAGACCTGCCCTTCAAACCCGTCCGCATCGCGGTGCTCACCGTCTCGGACTCGCGCGACCTGTCGACCGACAAGTCGGGCGACACGCTGGTCGGGCGGATCGAGGGCGCCGGCCACATCCTTGCCGACCGCGCGATCGTCCGCGACGACATCGACCTGATCACCGCGCGGCTCCACAACTGGATCGACGACGAACAGCTCGATTGCGTGATCACCACCGGCGGCACCGGCGTCACCGGCCGCGACGTCACCCCCGAGGCGCTCGCCCGCGTCTGGGACAAGGAGATCCCCGGCTTCGGCGAGCTGTTCCGCTGGCTCAGCTTCGCCAAGATCGGCACCTCGACGATCCAGTCGCGCGCCACCGCCTGCGTCGCGCGCGGCACCTATATCTTCGCCCTGCCCGGCTCGACCGGCGCGGTGAAGGACGGCTGGGACGACATTCTCGTCCACCAGCTCGACAGCCGCTTCATGCCCTGCAACTTCGTCGAACTGATGCCGAGGCTGATGGAGCGCTAGAGGAGAACCGAGGCGCGCAAGCGCCTCGCAAGCGCGAACGCGCGTCGCGGTATCCCCGCGAAAGCCAAGGCGGCGGATGCCGCCGCCCGGCGCCTGAGGGCTATCAACTAAGCCAACTTCAATCCCTCCACGTTCACCGCCCTGGTCAGCTTCTCATTCTCCTCGTCGCTCAGCAGCCCGCGCAGGCGGGGGAAGATCTTCTCCTCCTCGTCGCGCATATGGTCTTCCAGCATCGCGCGGAAATCGCCGATCTTCTTCAGGAACTGGGGATGGCCGGCATCCATCTGGCCCAGCTCGTAGAGATATTGCTTCACATAGCCATGGTCGCCGTTGAGTCGGTCGGCATCGCCCGCCTGGCCATGGGTGCGCAGCACCGCATAGACGGCATTCTCCTCCTCAATCGCATGCTTGCCCAAAGCATGGCCGATCTGGGTGAGCAGCACCGCGCGGCGGGTCTTGTGCTCGTCGCCGGTCGCCTCGATCTGGTCGAACAGCGCCAGCACCGCCTGATGTTCGGCGATCAGCCCCTCGCTCCAGTCGCCCGCCGCATAGGTCGGCGCCTGGACGAACACCTTGCGGATCATGTTCGCGGCGATCCCCGCGGTCAGCCCGGCGGCGGCGCCGATCGCGAAGCTGCGCGTCGTCTTCTCTTCCAGCATGGCATCTCTCCAATGGTTTCGGGATAGGCCACAGGTAACGAAGCAGGCCCGCCCCCGGTTTCGGAATCGCAGGCGAAACAAGCGGTTATCCAAAGCCCCTCCCCTTCAGGGGAGAGTTAAATCTCTAGGTCGTGAATTCATGAAAGCAGACACGCATGTCCGCTTCGGGGCGGGAAACGGACCTTTGTTATCTCGCTGCCGGGAGAGGATTTGCGCTGTGCTGGAGAGTGATCTTTTCTGATATCTCTTTGGCAATGGCTACCATTCCAGCGTCATTCGGATGAAATGCCATTGGCGCCCAATTAAACATCGCACCGGGGAACTGGAAGTCAAACACCCAGGGATCTGACGCGCAGATATGATGGTTCTGAGAAAATGAGGCGGGGATCAAGACGGCACGAGCATCGCGTGCTGCCGCCGCCGTGATCGCAGAAATCCGCTGGCTGACGTAGCGGGCACGATCCAGTTGTGTAGCTGTTAAGGGAAGCTTGCTGCACGAACCTCTCGCCGGAAACGATGTCAGGTAGTCGACATAAACAAGCTCAGCCTTTGGCGAGCGGCGGCGAACCTCATTCGTGATCTGTTGCAGTTGACTTGGCAAATGTTCCAGCGCCCGATCAACGGTTGTGTTGGACGTCGTTCGACATGCCGCATGGCGCCAAATGAAGGGCATTTCATCCGGTTTGTTCCTGCACGCCCATGCAATATTGTTCCTCATATAATCAACGTCGTTTCCGCCAACGGAAACCGTTACGAGCCGTGTTTCAGGACCGAGCGCGTCAACCTGCGGGTGCTGGAAATATTGTCCACCTTTCAGGACGTGCACAGTTGTCGCGGCCCCGCAGCTTACATCGATCAAACGCAGTCCGAGCGTCTTGGCCACAAGGTGCGGATAGTCTGTCGAAGATCGCAGGCACAAGATGGGACTGCCTTCCGCTCTCTCACCTACCCCCGGCCCGGAAGCGAACGAACTGCCCAGCGCAACATATTCTGCGCCGCCGGGCACAGCTCGTTTGCCCTGATAATATACGGTTCCGACCGCCACACCGAGCGAGCAGGCTGCCAATAGCAGGATCAATCCCAAAATCTTGAACAGCGTGCGGATCATATAGCGCCGATCTGACAGAGAATTTCCGCAGCTCTATGGCTAGGAAACTGCTGTCAGTCCATGTCCGCTATGTCGTCGTGTCCGGACAGTCGGCTGCTATGCGTCTACGAACTAGAACAGCGAGAACTGATTGGTCGGCACCTTGAACAGATCGGTCCGCACCTCGAACCGCTCGGCGTTGAGCCCATGTTTCCGGCAGATCCGCTGGAAACGCGCGCGCAAGGTCGCCGCATAGGCCCCCTGCGGGCGGAAGCGGTCGAAGAAGTTCGGGTTGTTGTCCTTGCCGCCGCGCATTTCGTTGATGAAGGCCATCACCTTGGCGGCGCGGTCGGGATAATGGACCGCCAGCCATTCGCGGAACAGCGGCGCCACCTCGTGCGGCAGGCGGACGACGATCGAGAAGGCCGCCCGCGCGCCCGCCTCCGCCCCCGCCTCGACGATCGCCTCGATCTCATGGTCGTTGATCGCGGGCACGATCGGCGAGACGCTGATCGAGGTCGGCACCCCCGCCGCCGTCAGCGCGCGGATCGCCTCGATCCGCCGCCGGGGCGAGGAGGCGCGCGGTTCCATCCGCCGGGCGAGCGCGGGGTCGAGCGTCGTCACCGACATCATCACCGCGGTCAGCCCCTTCGCCGCCATCGGCGCCAGCAGGTCCAGGTCGCGCAGGATCCGCGCCGATTTGGTGGTGAACACCACCGGATGGTCATGCTCGGCCAGCACCTCGAGCACTGAGCGGGTCACCCGCCATTTGTCCTCGATCGGCTGATAGGGATCGGTGTTGGTCCCCATCGCCATCGGCGTGCAACGATAGCCGGGCCGCGCCAGCTCCTTGCGCAGCAGCTTCGCCGCATCGGGCTTGGCGAACAGCTTGGTCTCGAAGTCGAGCCCCGGGGACAGGTTCTGATAGGCATGGGTCGGCCGCGCGAAGCAGTAGATGCAGCCATGTTCGCAGCCGCGATAGGGGTTGATCGAATGGTCGAAGGGGAGATCAGGCGAGTGGTTGCGGTTGATGATCGTGCGCGGATGCTCGACCGTCACCTCGGTCCGCAGCACCGGCCCCTCGCCGTCCACGCCCTCGCGCGCATCGAGCCAGTCGCCGTCGCTCTCGCGCGCGCCATCGTCGAAGCGCGTGCTGAGCCGTGCGGTCACGGCGCCACGGCCCTTGGTGGCGGGCGGCAGGGGGATCGATGAGTCGGTCACGATTAAGAACATAACAGGAACAAATGATCGTGCAAGCTTGCCCGCCGAGTTTAGGGTGATACACTCGCGCCAGGAGAAGGAGACGCGCGATGGCGGTGCTCGAGCATTACAACATCCGGACGCTCGACCTGGCGGCGACGATCCGCTTCTATGAGGACATCATCGGCCTGAAATCGGGCCCCTATCCGGGCGAGCCGGGCCGCGGCGCCTGGATCTACGACGAGCGCGACATCCCCGTCGTCCATGTCATGTCGCTCGAAAGCGGGAATGACGAGATGGCGCTGAAGTTCACCCGCGACCGCTTCGACAAGCTCTCGCCCGGCCAGGCGATGGAGACCTCGGGCAGCGGCGCGCTCGACCATGTCGCCTTCCGCTGCGAGGATTATGACGGCTTCGTCGAACGGCTGGAGGCGCACGCCCTGCCCTATCACGCGGTCAGCTTCCCCGATTTCCACCTGCGCCAGATCTTCGTGAACGACCCGAGCGGGGTGACCTGCGAGCTCAACTTCCTGAAGCAGGATTTCGCCGAGGGGGAAATGGGGCGGGTTTGATCCGAACCCCTCGCTCCTTAACCCTCTCCCGTCTGCGGGATTGCTGCGAAGTCATCCACCGGCGTCATCCCCGCGAAGGCGGGGATCCATATCCTCTGAAGCAGGAGACTCTCGCGGTTCGGAGAATATGGATTCCCGCCTTCGCGGGAATGACGTGAGGTTTTGCAGTGATCCCGCAAGCGGTAGAGGGATTTCAGCGGTCGTTCTCGTCCTTCTCCGCCGCATTCCCCTTATCCCCCGACACCGCGCCGACCAGCCCGCCCTCCTCGCGCTGGTGGCCGACCCAGTCGACGATCGCGCGGCCGGTGGCGTTGAGCAGGGTGTTGGTGCGCGAGTCCCGCATCCACAGCGGGCGCTCGGCGGCCTTGCCGTAGAACAGGTCATAGCCGAGGTTGAACAGCAGATAGGCCAGGGTGACGATGATCAGCCCCTTCATCGCGCCGAAGCCGAAGCCCAGCGCGCGATCGAGCGGCCCCAGGCCCGAGGCGCGCACCCGCCCGCCGATCGTCGCGGCGGCCAGCTTGCCGCCCGCATAGACGATCAGGAACAGCAGCCCGAAGGCCAGTACGCTCGCGGCGCTCGGCCCGCCCACCATGCTCGTCAGCATCTTGGTGACGGGACCGTGGAGGAATTTGAGCGCGATGATCGCGCCCACCCAGGCGATCATCGAGATCGCCTCGACCACGAAGCCGCGGATCATGCCAAGCACCGCGCCGCCAAAGATGGCGAGCAGCACGATCATGTCGAGACCAGTCAATCCACTCATGAGGCGGCTAGCTAGCCACGCGCGAGGATATGGTCAACGAGCGCGCCGAGCGTCTTGAAGCCCTGCTGCTTCATCCCCTTGGGCCCGCCCTCGGTCGCGGCCGGCAGCCAGGCCTGTTCGAAGCCCAGCTTGGCGGCTTCCTTCAGGCGGATGCCACCATGCGCCACCGGCCGTATCTCGCCCGACAGCGCGATCTCGCCGAACAATATGCACTCGTTCGGCACCGGCCGCTCGGCGAGCGCCGAGACCAGGGCCGCCGCCACCGCGACGTCGGCGGCGGGGTCGGCGATGCGATAGCCCCCGGCGATGTTCAGATAGACCTCGGCGGTCGAGAAGCTCAGCCCGCAGCGCGCCTCCAGCACCGCCAGGATCATCGCCAGCCGCCCTGAATCCCAGCCGACCACCGCGCGCCTGGGGGTCGCCCCGCTCTGCAGCCGCACCGTCAGCGCCTGGATCTCCACCAGCACCGGCCGCGTCCCCTCGATCGCCGGGAAGACGGTGGCGCCGCTCATCCCGTCGCCGCGCGCGGTCAGGAACAGCGCGCTCGGGTTCGCCACCTCGTCCAGCCCGCCCTCGGCCATCGCGAAGACGCCGATCTCGTCGGTGCCGCCGAAGCGGTTCTTCACCGCGCGCAGGATGCGATATTGGTGGCTGCGCTCGCCCTCGAAGCTCAGCACGGTGTCGACCATATGCTCCAGCACGCGCGGGCCCGCGATCGATCCGTCCTTGGTGACATGGCCCACCAGCACCAGCGCGGTGCCGCGCTCCTTGGCGAAGCGGATCAGTTCCTGCGCCGAGGCGCGCACCTGGCTGACGGTGCCGGGCGCGCCCTCGATCTGGTCGCTGTGCATCGTCTGGATCGAATCGATCACCAGCAGCGACGGCGGGCTCTTCTCGATCGTCGTCAGGATGTCGCGCACCGAGGTCGCCGAGGCGAGTTGCACCGGCGCCTGGCCCAGCCCCAGCCGCCGCGCGCGCAGCCGCACCTGGTCGGCCGCTTCCTCGCCCGAGATATAGGCCACCGGCTGCCCCGCCATCGCCATCCGCGCCGCCGCCTGCAGCAGCAGGGTCGACTTGCCGATGCCGGGATCGCCGCCGATCAGGGTCGCGGAACCGGGGACGATGCCGCCGCCCAGCGCGCGGTCGAACTCGGCGATGCCGCTGCTCCAGCGCTTGGGCAGCGGGATGTCGGCGTCCAGCCCCACCATCTGGATCGCGCGGCCGCCGCTGCGCAGATGATGCTTGGCCGCGAAGACGGTGACGTTCGCCGCCTCCTCCACCATCGAATTCCATTCGCCGCAATCCGCGCACTGCCCCTGCCAGCGCGTCGCCACGCTCCCGCAGGCCTGACAGACATAGCGTTTCTGCGGCTTGGCCATGATGTTCCGGTGCGCTCCTTGAAGTCCGAACAAAAGGGGTACATGAACAGCCGGGCCATGACAAGCGACGCTGACGAACAGGAAAGAGCCCGCGCCTACGCCATCCGCCGGCTCACCACCCCGCCCGAGCGGATAGAGGCCGCCGAGACCAAAGCCAACCGCCAGGCCTGGAACCGCGCCAGCGAGCAGGAGCGGCGGCGCCTGCTCAAGGATTGCGGCTGGCTGTGACATTCTCTTCATCGTCACCCCGGACTTGATCCGGGGTCCCGCTGCCTTCTCCGGCGTAAAAGGAAGAAGCGGGATCCCGGATCAAGTCCGGGGTGACGAATAGCTCTCGGCTGCCTCCCCTTGGCAGACCGCCCGAAAAATGGCTAAGCCCCTCCCCATGCGGGAGAAGGAACTCCGGCTGGCGCTGGTCTGCTATGGCGGGGTCAGCCTGGCCGTCTACATGCACGGGATCACCAAGGAGCTGTGGCGGCTCGTCCGCGCGAGCCGCGCCTTCCACGACGGAGCCCCCAGCGCCCCCGGCAGCGAGGCGGTCTATCGCCAGCTGTTCGAACGGATCGAGGCCGAGCAGGGCGTCAAGCTGCGCGCGATGATCGATATCGTCGCCGGCGCCAGCGCGGGCGGGATGAACGGCGTCTTCCTCGGCCATGCCATCTCCACCGGCCAGTCGCTCGAGCCGCTCACCGACCTTTGGCTGTCGAAAGCCGATGTCGAGGTGCTGCTCGCGTCGGATGCGCGGCCGCTGCGCTGGTTCACCAAGCTCTGGGCGCTGCCCTTCGCCTGGATGCTCGCGCGCCGCCCCGGCGGCACCGTCGAGCGCACCGTCTCGGCCGGCACCCGCGCCGAGGTGCGCCGCAAGCTCTCCAGCTTCGTGCGCGCGCGCTGGTTCCACCCGCCCTTCGGCGGCACCACCTTCTCGCACCTGATCCTCGACGCGTTCGACGCGATGGCGTCTGGCCCCATCGGCCCCCGCCTGCTGCCCGACGGCCAGCCGCTCGACGTCTCGGTCACGGTCACCGATTTCCACGGCTTCGACCAGCGGCTGCGCCTGCACAGCCCCGCCGTCGCCGACGAGCGCGAGCATCGCCTGATCCTGGGCTTCACCGATCGTGGCCTGGGCGGCCGCCCGCTCGCCGATCCGGCCGAACTCACCTTCGCCGCGCGCGCCACCGCCAGCTTCCCCGGCGCCTTCCCGCCGTTCAACGTCGCCGAGCTCGACAAGGTGCTGAAGGCGCGCAAGCGCGACTGGCACGGGCGCGAGGCCTTTCTCCACCGCATCTTCCCGCGCGGCGCCACCGGCAGCCCGGAAGACCTGGTGCTGATCGACGGATCGGTGCTCGCCAACGCGCCCTTCCGCCCAGCGATCGACGCGCTGCGCAACCGCCCGGCCCGGCGCGAGGTCGACCGGCGCTTCCTCTATCTGGACCCCACCGCCAACATCAAGGCGCCGCCCGAGCGGTCGAACGAGGGCATCGTCAAGCTGCCCGGCTTCTTCGCCACCGTCTTCGGGGCGATGTCCACCATCCCGCGCGAACAGCCGATCCGCGACAATCTGGAGCTGATCGAGCAGCGCTCGGTGCGCATCGCCCAGACCAAGCGGATCATCGACGCGATCCGCCCCGAGGTCGACGCCGCGGTCGAAAGCGCGATGGGTCGCCAGCTGCTCATCTATCGCCCCAGCCCCGAACGCATCGCCAGCTGGCGGCTGCGCGCGCATGAACAGGCCGCCCGCCAGGCGGGCTTCACCTATGCCGGCTATGGCCAGCTCAAGCTCACCATCATCGCCGAGGAACTCGCCTCCACCATCGCTTTGCTCGCCGGCACCGGCGAGGAGAATGACCGTCTCGCCATCCGCCGCACGATCGGCGACCTGCTCCGCGCGCGCGGCTTCGAGGAGCCCGAGGCGTTGCGCGGCGGCGCCACCAGCAGCGAGGTGGTCGATTTCCTGCGCCGCCACGACCTCAGCTTCCGCATCCGCCGGCTGCGCTTCCTGGCCGATCGGCTCACCGAGCTGGAGACCGGTGACGGCGGCAGCGACGAAGCCGCGCTCCAGGCGGCGCGCAACGCGATCTACGGCTCGCTCGGCCCCTATCTGAACCTGCAGATGCGCGACCATTATGAGGATCCGGTGGTCGCCGCCGCGCGCCGCTTCGCCGTCGATCCCGAAACCGCGCTCGACGGCCTCGCCTCGATCCGCGACCTCGACACGCTCGACCGCGAGACCGACCGGGCGATCGCCGCGGTGCTGCCGCGCCTCGCCAAGCCCGATCGCCGCTCGCTGCTGCTCGGCTATCTCGGCTTCGCCTTCTACGATCTCGCCACCCTGTCGCTGATGCGGCTGCAGGGCGCGCAGGAATTCCACGCGATCCAGGTCGATCGCATCTCCCCCGACGATTGCGGCACGATCCGGCCCGGCGGCGCCATGGCCACCCTGCGCGGCATCGAGTTCAACCTGTTCGGCGCCTTCTTCAGCCGCGCCTATCGCGAGAACGACTATCTGTGGGGCCGCCTCCACGGCGCCGAGCGGATGGTCGACGTGCTCATCTCCACCCTGCCCGAGGACCGCGACATGGCCGCCGCCGACATCGCGGAGATCAAACGTACGCTGTTCCGCGCCATCCTCGACGAGGAACGCGACCGCCTCACCGCCATCCCCGACCAGATCGCAACGATCGATGGGGAGCTGGGCTGAATCTCCCCTCCCTGAAAGGGAGGGTAAGGGGGTGGGTCGCGAGCGTTAGCGAGCATCCTGGCTCGCCACACAGAGCGGCGCCAAGGGGGATCGACCCCCTTGACGCCGTCCACCGACCCCTAACCCCTCCCTTTCCAGGGAGGGGAACATAAATCCGCCCATCTTGACCCCGCCCCGGCACTAGGGGACAAGCGCCGTCATGCATTTTCTGAAGACCCTGTTCTGGATGGTCCTGGCGGTGATCGCGGTGATCTTTTCGCTGCGGAACTGGTCGCCCGTGCCGGTCAATCTCTGGGCCGGCCTCACCGCCGACGTGAAGATGCCGGTGCTGCTGCTGATCGGCGTCTTCATCGGCTTCCTGCCCACCTATGCGCTTCACCGTACCAAGCTGTGGCGCCTCCATCGCCGTATCGACACCTTGGAGCGCAATGCGCTACAGGCGCCCCCCAGCGCGACGCCCGTCGCCGCCACGCCCGACCTGACGACGACACCGGAAAGCCAAGCATGACCCGCAGCCCCATCTATGTGGCGATCGACACGCCCGACATCGCGCGTGCCAAGGAGATCGCCTCGCGGGTGCATAATCATGTCGGCGGGATCAAGCTGGGGCTGGAGTTCTTCTCGGCGCACGGCCAGGCCGGGGTGCGCGAGATGGCGGCGCTCGGCATGCCGATCTTCCTCGACCTCAAGCTCCACGACATCCCCAACACCGTCGCCAAGGCGGTGCAGGCGCTCAACGGCCTCAAGCCCGCGATCCTGACGGTCCATGCCGCCGGCGGGCTGGCGATGATGGAGGATGCCAAGGCGGCCGCCCCGGTCGGCACCAAGGTGGTGGCGGTCACGGTGCTCACCAGCCTCGACCATGACGATCTGAACGCGATCGGCGTCACCGGCGATCCCCATGGCCAGGTCGAGCGGCTCACCCTGCTCGCCAAGCAGGCCGGCCTCGACGGCGTCGTCTGCTCGGCGCATGAGGTGAAGGCAGCCAGGAAGATCTGGCGCGACGGCTTCTTCGTCGTCCCCGGCATCCGTCCCGCCGACGGCAAGAGCCATGGCGACCAGAAGCGGGTGATGACCCCGCGCGAAGCGCTCGACCAGGGCGCCTCGATCCTCGTCATCGGCCGGCCGATCACCCAGGCCGAAGACCCCGACCAGGCCGCCCGCGCGATCGAGGCGACGCTCTGAGCGATACGCCCGTCAACGAGACCGGCATGCTGCTGCGCGACGGCGGCGGCTTCTTCCTCAAACGCGATCTCGGCGGTGTCTATCGCCTGGAGCTATCGCGCACCCCGGTCGATCTGGTAGAAAAAAGGGTGCGGGTGATCGGCCGCCTGATCGCACCTGATCAGGTCGATGCGGACGGCGTGCAACCCGCCTGAAACTGCGATTTTTTCGCCCTTGCCGTAAGGGTAAACCCCCTTGCGATACGGGCGAGTAAAGGATTTTCTCTATCAGAACGATAGATTTTCTTTCTTCTCTTTTGAAACGGTAGAGATAGTTCTCCACCACGAAGGTAGAGAAATATCTCTCCTAGTGATTCAGGTGGGCAACAATGACGAAGCGTTTCAAACTGCTGACGTGGGCCGTCGCAGCTTTTGTATCGCTGCAGCCGGTGGTCGCGCAGGCCGCCCCGGTGCAGCTCCTCAACGTATCCTATGATCCGACGCGCGAGCTCTATGTCGCGATCAACGGCGCCTTCGCCAAGCAGTGGAAGGCGAAGACCGGCCAGGACGTCGACATCCGGCAGAGCCATGGCGGCGCCGCCAAGCAGGCCCGCGCGGTGATCGACGGGCTTCCGGCCGATGTCGTCACCCTCGGCCTGGCCTATGACATCGACGAGATTTCGCGCCTCGCCAAGCTGCTGCCGCCGAACTGGCAGACCCGTCTGCCGAACAACAGCACGCCTTATTATTCGACGATCGTCTTCCTCGTCCGCAAGGGCAATCCGAAGGGGATCAAGGACTGGAACGATCTGGTCCGCGCCGACGTGAAGGTGATCACCCCGAACCCCAAGACCTCGGGCGGCGCCCGCTGGAACTATCTCGCGGCCTGGGGCTATGCGCAGCGCAAATATGGCAGCCCGCAGGCGGCGAAGGACTATCTGGTCAAGCTGTTCCGCAACGTGCCGGTGCTCGACAGCGGCGCGCGCGGCTCCACCACCACCTTCGCCCAGCGCGGCCAGGGCGACGTCCTGATCACCTGGGAGAATGAGGCCTTCCTCGCCAAGAACGAGCTGGGCAAGGACAAGTTCGACATCGTCGTCCCCTCGGTCTCGGTGCTCGCCGAGCCGCCGGTCGCCGTCCTCGACGCCAATGTCGACAAGAAGGGCACCCGCAAGGTGGCCGAGGCCTATCTCCGCTTCCTCTACACGCCGCAGGCGCAGGAAATCATCGCCGACAATTACTACCGCCCCCGCGACAAGGCGGTCGCCGCCAAGCATCGCGGCCAGTTCCCGAACGTCTCGCTGTTCACGATCGCCAATTTCGGCGGCTGGACCCGCGCCCAGAAGGTCCACTTCGCCGATGGCGGACTGTTCGACCAGATCCTGATCGCGTCGAAAAAGTAACCACACCAGTTCCCCGGGGCGGGGAGAGCAGGTGCCCACCCTGCTCTCCCCATAGGGAAGCCCCCACACAAAAGGGTCAACGGCCCCGCATCGACGGGGCCTGAAAACGAAAGGGATTATCATGCGTCACGCGCTTCTGGCGGGTGCGGCACTGGCTGCCGCGCTCGGTACCCCGGGCTATGCCCAATCGACATCGGCCCAGGGCACCGCCCCCGCCGCGTCCGCTCCCGAGGCGGATGCCGGCGAAGGCGCCGGTGACGGCGAGATCCTCGTCACCGCGCGTCGCCGCCAGGAGACCGCGCAGGAAGTGCCGCTGGCGATCTCGGTGCTCGGCGTGAACCAGATCGAGAACACCGGCAATTTCAACATCCAGCGGCTGACGCAGCTCGCGCCGACCCTGCAGGTCTATTCGTCGAACCCGCGCAACACCTCGGTCAACATCCGCGGTCTCGGCGTTCCGTTCGGCCTGACCAGCGACGGCTTCGAACAGGGCGTCGGCATCTATGTCGACGACGTCTACAACTCGCGCGTCGCCGCCGCGGTGTTCGACTTCCTCGACGTGTCGCAGGTCGAAGTGCTGCGCGGCCCGCAGGGCACGCTCTACGGCAAGAACACCACCGCCGGCGCCATCAACATCACCACCAACCAGCCCACCTTCGATCTGGAAGGCAAGGCCGAGGTGACCGTCGGCAACCTGAAGTACAAGCAGGCCAAGGCCGCGCTGTCGGGCCCGCTGTCGGACAAGGTCGCGATCCGCATCGCCGGCGCCACCACCTCGCGCCGCGGGACGCTCTACAACCCGCGCACCGACACCTATGTGAACGAGCAGGACAATCTCGGCCTGCGCGGCGCCCTGCTGTTCAAGCCCAGCGACGATCTCAAGATCACCCTGTCGGGTGACTGGAGCTCGCAGGATGCCGAGTGCTGCGGCACCGTCTTCGTCCGCGTCGGCCGCACCCAGCGCGCGCTGACCCGGCAATATGACGCGCTGGTCGCGGCCGCCAACGCCGCCGGCCGCAACTATCAGGTGCCCAGCCGCAACCCCTATGATCGCCTCACCGATCTCGATTCCAGCCTGAACGCCGGCAACAAGATCGGCGGCGCCTCGCTGAAGGTGAACTGGGATGTCGGCCCCGGCAGCTTCACCTCGATCACCGCCTGGCGCTTCTGGGACTGGAAGCCCGAGAACGATCGCGACTTCACCGGCCTGTCGATCGTCGCCAAGTCGCAGAACCCGTCGCAGCAGGACCAGTATAGCCAGGAATTCCGCTACAACTACGAAAGCGAGAAGATCGACTTCGTGGTCGGCCTGTTCGGCTTCAAGCAGCGCATCGACACCCAGGGCACCGAGTCCCAGGGCGCCGACGCCAGTCGCTGGAGCCTCACCGGCGCCCAGGCGAACGATCCCAGCATCCTCAACGGCCTCACCGCGACCAACACCCAATATCTGAAGAGCACCAGCGCCGCCCTGTTCGGCCAGGTCGCCTGGAAGGTCACCGATGCGCTGACCATCCAGCCGGGCGCCCGCCTGAACTACGACAAGAAGAGCGGCTTCTATCAGCGCGTCGTCACCAACGGCGCGGGCCAGGTGATCAGCTGCTCGCCGGCGCCCGCCGCGGGCACCGTGCTCGCCGCGCAGTGCGGCGTCTATCAGCCGCAGAGCACCAGCCCCTCGGTCAGCAAGTGGAACTTCAGCTACGACCTGAACGTGAACTACAAGGTCGCGCCGGGCATCCTCGCCTACGCGACCTATGCGAAGAGCTTCAAGACGGTCGGCATCAACCAGAACGGCCTGCCGCTCACCACCGCGAACGTGCCCGACCTCAGCGCCAGCACGGTGAAGCCGGAATCGGTCCACCATTATGAGATCGGCCTGAAGACCCAGTTCTGGGATCGCAAGGCGACCTTCAACGTCAGCGCCTTCCGCACCGACATCAAGAACTTCCAGGCCACCGTCAACGGCGGCCAGTTCGGCACGGTGCGCGGCTATCTGGCGAACGCCGACAAGGTGCGGTCGCAGGGCATCGAGACCGACTTCAAGGTCCAGCCCAGCGAGCGCTTCAACGCCTATGTCAGCGGCGCCTTCACCGACGCCAAGTACAAGAAGTTCACCAACGCCCCCTGCCCGCCCGAGCTGTCGGGCGGCACCTCGCAGGCGGCCACCGCCACCCCCGATTATTCGCAGCCCGGCGTCCCCGGCGCGCTCAGCCCGCGCGCCTGCGACATTTCGGGTCAGCGCCTGCCGGGCGTCTCGCGCTGGTCGGCCTCCTACGGCGCCGAGATCAACTCGGAGCACAATCTGCTCGGCCGCGATGGTCAGATCTATTTCGGTGTCGACGGCAACTACCGCTCGCACTGGAACTCGAACGCGTCGCCGTCGGCCTATACCGAGGTGAAGGGCTATGCGCTGACCAACTTCCGCGCCGGCTTCCGCACTGGGGAGATCGACATCTTCGGCTGGGTCCGCAACGCCTTCGACGTCAACTATATCGATCTGCTGCAGGTCGCTCCCGGCAATGTCGGCCTGATCGCCGGCAACCCCGGCGACCAGCGGACCTGGGGGGCCACGGCCAAGTACAGGTTCTGATAGCCCAAGACAGATAGCTATCGCATTTCCCGGTCATGGCGGTATCGCCATGGCCGGGATTTTCTTTTCGGGACAACCGCTTGATGTTCGCTTTCTCCCTGCCTGAGATCAGCCTGCTCCAGCTCGAATCGATCGCCCCGTTCATCGGCATCGGTTTCCTCGCCCAGCTGGTCGACGGCGCCCTCGGCATGGCGTTCGGCGTCATCACCAACACCCTGCTGGTCAGCGTCCTCGGCCTCGCGCCCGCGCGCGCCTCGGCCAGCGTCCATGTCGTCGAGACCTTCACCACGGCAGCGTCGGCGGTCAGCCATATCGCCGCGCGCAACGTCGACTGGAAGCTGTTCGCACGGCTGGTGATCCCCGGCATCGTCGGCGGCGTCACCGGCGCCTATCTGCTGTCGAACATCGACGGCTCGATCGCCCGCCCCTTCATCATGGCCTATCTCGCCGCGATCGGCGTCTATCTGCTGTGGCGCTCCTGGCAGCTCGGCCATCATATCGAGCACAAGCCCGCCCGCTTCGTTGCCCCGCTCGGCCTCGCCGGCGGTTTCCTCGACGCGGCCGGCGGCGGCGGCTGGGGGCCGATCGTCACTTCGAACCTTCTCGTCCAGGGCACGGAGCCTCGCCGCACGATCGGTACGGTCAACACGGTCGAATTCTTCCTCACCTCGGCGATCTCGCTCACCTTCATCTTCAACCTCGGCCTCGCCGCCTTCACCATCGCCGCGGTCGGCCTGATCATCGGCGGGCTGATGGCGGCGCCCTTCGGCGCGCTGCTGATCAAGCGGGTTTCCGCCAAATGGCTGCTCTTCTTCGTCGGCATCATCCTGATCGCCACCAGCCTGTTCAGCCTGTGGCGCGCGCTGTCCTGAAGCGGCTGAAAGGCTCGCCAAAAGATTCTCTTCTCAGCGAGTAGTAAAATCGACCTTGTGGATTCGCCCCCGCCGTGATTGGTCGCGGTCGTTGGGCTGATCTCTCGGTGGGCAGTTAGAGTTTATGGCGACATTGGCGGGGAGGCGGGCGTCGCGGCGCGTCCTCCCGGGTTTCTCGTTGACGATGGGGCTGACCGTCACCTGGCTCAGCCTGATCGTGCTGATCCCGCTCAGCACCGTCTTCGTCCGCTCGATGGGCGACGGCTTCGGCCATTTCGTCGACATCGCCTTTTCGGAACGCGCGCTGGCGAGCTACCGGGTCACCTTCGGCGCGGCGGCGATCGCGGCCGCGGTCAACGCGGTGTTCGGTCTGCTCGTCGCCTGGGTGCTGGTGCGCCACCGCTTTCCCGGCCGACAGCTCCTCAGCGCGGTGATCGACCTGCCCTTCGCGCTGCCGACGGCGGTTGCCGGCATCGCGCTCACCGCCATCTATGCCGACACCGGCTGGCTGGGGAAGCCGCTCGCCGCGCTCGGCATCGACGTCGCCTATCATCCGCAGGGCATCGTCGTGGCGCTCGCCTTCATCGGCTTGCCCTTCGTCGTCCGCACCGTCGAGCCGGTACTGGCGGACCTCGGCCGCGACATCGAGGAAGCCGCCCTCACCCTCGGCGCCAGCCGCTGGCAGATCTTCACCCGGGTCGTCCTGCCCGAGATCATGCCCGCGCTGCTCACCGGCACCACCCTCGCCTTCGCGCGCGGGGTGGGCGAATATGGCTCGGTGATCTTCATCGCCGGCAACATGCCGATGGTGTCGGAAATCGCCCCGCTGCTGATCATCACCCAGCTTGAGCAATATGATTATTCGGGCGCCGCCGCGATCGCGGTGGTGATGCTGCTCATCTCCTTCACGATGCTGCTGGTGATCAACCGCATCCAGGAACGCAACCGCCGGAGGAGGGGCCTGTGAGCGACAACCGCACCGTGAAGCGCCGCGATCCGCTCCAGCCGTCGCGCGCCTTCACCCTCGGCCTGCTCGGCCTTGCCATCGCCTATGTCGGCATCATGCTCGTCCTGCCGCTCGCCGCGGTGTTCGTGGAGGCGCTGCGCTCGGGCCTCGACGCCGCCCGCGCCGCGATCGTCGAGCCGGACGCGATGGCCGCGATCCGCCTCACCCTGCTCGTCGCCGCCATCTCGGTGCCGTGCAACCTCGTCTTCGGGGTCGCCTCGGCCTGGTTGATCGCCAAGCATGATTTCCGCGGCAAGGAATTCCTGCTCACCCTGATCGACCTGCCTTTCTCGGTGTCGCCGGTGGTCGCGGGCCTGATCTACATCCTGCTCTACGGCGCGCATGGCTGGTTCGGCGGCTGGGCCGAGGCGCACGGTATCTCCATCGTCTTCGCGACGCCGGGCATCGTGCTCGCCACGATCTTCGTCACCTTCCCCTTCGTCACCCGCGAGCTGGTGCCGCTGATGATCGCGCAGGGCCGCGCCGAGGAGGAAGCCGCGCTCACCTTGGGCGCGAACGGCCTCCAGACCTTCTTCCGCGTCACCCTCCCCAACATCCGCTGGGGCCTGCTCTACGGCGTGCTGCTCACCAATGCCCGCGCGATGGGCGAGTTCGGCGCGGTCTCGGTCGTCTCGGGCCATATCCGGGGCGAGACCAACACCATGCCGCTCCATGTCGAGGTGCTCTACAACGAGTATAATTTCGTCGCCGCCTTCTCGGTCGCGGCGCTGCTGGCTTTGCTCGCGCTGGTAACCCTCGGCCTCAAGACCTATCTGGAATGGCGTCACCACGATGCCCTCGCTGCTTCGGGACACTGATTGATGACGATCACGATCGACAACATCGTCCGCCGCTTCGGCAGCCATGCCGCGCTCGACGGCGTCTCGCTGGACCTGCCGGAAGGCGAGTTCGTGGCGCTGCTCGGCCCGTCGGGCTCGGGCAAGACCACCCTGCTGCGCATCATCGCCGGGCTCGAATATGCCGAGCAGGGCAGCATCGCCTTCGGCGGCGAGGACGTCACCGACCTGGCCGTCCAGCATCGCGGCATCGGCTTCGTCTTCCAGCAATATGCGCTGTTCCGCCACATGACCGTGGCCAAGAACATCGCCTTCGGGCTCGACGTGCTGCCCCGCAAGGAGCGCCCGCCCCAGGCCGAGATCGATCGCCGGGTCGCCGAACTGCTCGAGCTGGTCCACCTCCCCGGCCTCGGCGGCCGCTATCCGTCGCAGCTGTCGGGCGGCCAGCGCCAGCGGGTCGCGCTCGCCCGCGCGCTCGCCCGCAACCCGCGCATCCTGCTGCTCGACGAGCCGTTCGGCGCGCTCGACGCCAAGGTCCGCCGCGAGCTGCGCAAGGCGCTGCGCGAGATCCACGACCGGCTCGGCATCACCTCGATCTTCGTCACCCACGACCGCGAGGAGGCCTTCGCCCTCGCCGATCGGGTCGCCATCCTCAACCATGGCCGGATCGAGCAGTTCGCGCCCCCGGCCGAGATCGAGCGCGCGCCCGCCAACGCCTTCGTGCGCGACTTCATCACCGACGAGGAAGACGAGAAGCCCACCCTGTCGGTTGTCCGCGGCTGATTGCCCTGAACCGGCGCTCAGGCTAGGCGACGCCCATGTCCGCCGCCCGTACCGAAACCCGCCTCGGCGTCATCATGGGCGTCACCGCCTATACGATGTGGGGCGTGCTGCCGCTGTTCATCCGGCTGCTGCACCCGATCACGCCGCCGGGGATCTTGTCGCACCGCATCCTCTGGTCGCTGCTGATCCTGCTTGGCCTCGCCTTCGCGCTGAAGCGCTGGGGCCCCGCCCTCGCCGCGATCCGCCGGCCCAGGGTCGCGCTGGCGCTGCTCGGCTCCACCATCGCGATCGCCTGCAACTGGCTGCTCTACATCTATGCCGTCAACGGCGGTCATACGGTGCAGGCGAGCCTCGGCTATTTCATCAACCCGCTGGTCAACGTGCTGCTGGCGCTGATCTTCCTGCGCGAGCGGCTCGGCCGGCTGGAGACGGTGGCGATCCTGCTCGCCGCGGCGGGCGTGCTGGCGCTGGCGATCGACCTGGGGACGATCCCCTATATCCCGCTCGGCCTCGCCTTTACCTTCGCCATCTACGGGCTGATCCGCAAGATGATCGGCCTCGGCCCGGTCGAAGGGCTGCTGGTCGAGACCGGCCTGCTCGCCCCCTTCGCGCTCGGCTGGCTGCTTACCCAGCCCATCCTGCCGGCGGGCGAGACCTCCCCGGCCTATTGGCTGGTGATGATGAGCGGGGTGATCACCACCGTCCCCCTGCTGCTGTTCGCCGGCGCCGCCAACCGGATGCGCTATTCGGAACTGGGGCTGCTCCAATATATCGCCCCCACCCTCCAGCTGATCATCGCGGTCCAGCTGTTCGGCGAGCCGCTGCTGCCGATCTACCTGGCCGCCTTCGGCCTGATCTGGAGCGGCCTGGTCCTCTACGTGATCGCCACCTTCCGGCGGGCGCGGGCGGCGGCGAGCGTGGCGGTGCCGGAATAAACCGCCGCAAGATCCTCCCTACGCGCAGCGTGGGGAGGGGAACCATCTGCACAGCAGAAGGTGGAGGGGTCTCGACCTCCCCATCTGCGATGGCCTCACGTCCGGAAAACCCCTCCACCCTTCGCTGTGCGAACGGTCCCCTCTCCCCGCCCTTCGGCAGGGAGGATCTTTCCCGTCCTGATTTCATGGCGCCCCCCATGAAAAACGCCGCACCAGCCTTAAGCTGGAGCGGCGCTCCTCTATCGGTCTGGCGCGATCAGAGCGTCAGCTTGCCCCGCACCAGCTCGCCATAATCCTTCTGGATCTGGCGGGTCAGGTCGCCCACCTCGAAGCTCCACGGGCCGGCCGAGCCGACCGGCACGATCTCGGCGGCCGATCCGGTCAGGAAGAACTGCTGGAACTCCTCCAGCTCCTCCGGCCAGATCGCCCGCTCGATCACCTCGATGCCGCGCTTGCGCGCCAGCTTGATCACGGTCTGGCGGGTGATGCCGTTCAGGAAGCAGTCCGGGGTCGGCGTGTGGATCACGCCGTCCTTGATGAAGAAGGCGTTGGCGCCGGTCGCCTCGGCCACCTGGCCGCGATAGTCGAACATCAGCGCGTCCTGATAGCCGCGCGCCTCGGCATGATGCTTCGACATCGTCGCGATCATGTAGAGGCCGGCCGCCTTGGCCTGCACCGGCGCGGTGAACGGCGCCGGGCGCCGCCAGGGCGCGATGTCCAGCTTCAGCCCGCCCGCGCCCGGATCCAGATACTGGCCCCAATACCAGCAGGCGATCGCCATGTGCGGCTTGGTGCGCTGCGCCGAAACGCCCATCTGCTCCGAGCCGCGCCACGCCACCGGGCGCACATAGGCGTCCTTCAGGTTGTTCGCCTTCATCGTCTCATAGCAGGCGGCCGTGATCTGCTCGGCCGACCAGGGCAGGTCGAAGCCCAGCATCTCGGCGCTCGCGCGCAGCCGGCGGCTGTGCCAGTCGGCCTCGAAGATGTTGCCGTCATAGGCGCGCACGCCCTCGAACACCGAAGAGGCATAATGCATGGCGTGGGTGAGGACGTGGACCTTGGCATCCCGCCAGGGAACCAGCTGGCCGTCGAGCCAGATGAAGCCGTCGCGATCGTCGTAGGTGGGTTCCTCAGCCATGATCAGTTCCTGCGTCTGTGCCTGTGCATTGGTTCGTTTATTACCTCGGCCCAACCCTCCACGAACGAATCTTCGCTTCCGGCGCGCTTTGGCGTTGCGTTCCGATAGGCGTGCTGGCAAATTACGTCAACATGGCTGTCCAAAATTCCCCCGACGGTTTCCGCGCCGCCTCCCCCCTCTTCCTGCGCGAGCCGGAGATCCGCCGCGGCGTCGAGCTGCTCTATTTCGGCTATAGCCACCTGCTGCGCGGCATCGACGAGGGACTCGCGACGCAGGGCCTCGGCCGCGCGCACCACCGCTCGCTCTACTTCATCGCGCGCAACCCCGACATCATGGTGAGCGAGCTGCTGCGCATCCTCGGCATCACCAAGCAGTCGCTCGGCAGGGTCCTCAACGAGCTCGCCGAACGCAACCTGATCGAAACCCGCATGGGCCGCGAGGACCGCCGCCAGCGCCTCCTCCGCGTCACCGAAGCCGGCGCCGCGCTGGAAGCCTCGCTGTTCGAAGCGCTGCGCGAAGCCATGTCCTCCGCCTACGCCCAGGCCGGCCAGAACGCGGTCACCGGCTTCTGGGCCGTCCTCGAAGGCCTGGTGCCGCCCGAGGAAAAAGCCCGCATGCCCCACGTGCGGAAATAGGCGCGCGCCCCTTCATTCCTCCCCTGCCACTGCAGGGGAGGGGGACCATCCGCAGGATGGTGGAGGGGCCATGCAGAACGCCGCCTTCAGCGGCGCCCCTCCACCGCTTTACGGTCCCCCTCCCCGTTCCGGGGAGGAACGAGACGCCCCCGATTCCCATCCCCGTCCACATGCTCTACACAGCCCCGAAAGGCCGCCCGGCCACAGAGGGGACCGACCATCGATGAGCAGCGTCTATGATTTCTCCGCCAAGGCGATCGACGGCAGCGAGAAGTCGCTCGCCGACTATCGCGGCCAGGTGCTGCTGATCGTCAACACCGCCAGCAAATGCGGCTTCACCTATCAATATGAGGGGCTGGAGATGCTGCACGAGCAGCTCGGCGACAAGGGCCTCACCATCCTCGGCTTCCCCTGCAACCAGTTCAGCAACCAGGAGCCCGGCAACGAGGCCGAGATCCAGGAATTCTGCCGCACCACCTATGACGTGAAATTCCCGATGTTCGCGAAGATCGACGTCAACGGCCCCGCCGCCCACCCGCTCTATGGCTGGCTGAAGAGCCACGCCAAGGGCATCCTCGGCACCGAGGGGATCAAGTGGAACTTCACCAAATTCCTGATCGACCGCAACGGCCGGGTGTTCAGCCGCTACGCGCCCCAGACCAAGCCCGAGGCGATCCGCGGCGAGATCGAGGAATTGCTGGAGGCGCAGGCGGGCTGATCCCGCCATGCTCCGCGCCCCGTTCGGTCGGCTGTTCGGCCGGAAGAGCGAGCCGGTGCCGCCCGACGGCTTCGGCCAGAGCCTGCTCGACGACCTCCGCTTCGCCGCGCGCTTCCGCCGCTGCCGGAAGGTCGAGGTCGCCTGGCGCCGCCCCGACGATGACGAGGCGAAGGCGATCGAAGCCGACCCGATCGTCGGTCGCTTCGGCGACCTGACGATCGGCGTCGCCGAGATCGACGGCCGCCGCTGGATCGTCCGCGAGCGCGACTGGCACGGCTGGCCCGACCCGCCCCGCTTCGCCTTCTTCGTCCTCGACCGGGGCGAGGTGTGGGCCGGCACCGATTTCGACCGCTGGCCGAGCGGCTGGACCTGGCCCCCGGAATGGGAGCGCGTGGGTATCCACCTTTAGCCAGGCTGCGCCCCATGCTAGAGGCGCCGCCATGCAACCAACTCACAGGCTCTCCGGCACCGTCACCGTCGACGGGCTCCGCTATGACTGGGAAGTCCGCCGCGAACCGCAATGGAGCGACTTCGACGGCTGGCGCGGCATGACGATCGCCCTGCAACCGCAGGACGCCCCGCGCGGCGCCGTGCTGGAATTCCCCCCGCCCAAACGCTTGATGAAAGGCCTGCCCCGCGGCCGCCTCCAGATCAGCGACGCCATCGTCACCCGCGGCATCCGCGCCGCCCTGCTGGCAGGCTGGGAACCGGACTCGCGCGGCAAGCCGATGACGTTCTCGGTGGATGCGGAGGGGAATTAGCGGCTCTCCCCTCTCGCCCGCCGCCGAACCACCCCGCCTTGACAGCTTTGACGTCCTTATTATTATTCGAATAATAATTCGATATTCGAATAATCGAATTGGGCCGCCTGCCATCGCACTGGCTCTCAGGGCGGAAAGGACGGCACAATTCCGCATGTCTGTGGGCTGGAAGGACTTTGCTGATGAGGGGATCCCGGGCTGGCTGGTTGCTGGCGCTTGCGCTGTGCGCCTGGACGTCGCCGGCTGAGGCATTGGATGTCGGTGCGGCCAAGCGTAGGATCGACCAGAGTCTCGACCAGAGCTATCCCGACATCTTCCGCCTCTATGCGGACATCCACGCCCATCCCGAGTTGGGCTTCCGCGAAACGCGCACGGCCGCGCTGCTGGCCGCCCAGATGCGCAAGCTGGGCTTCACGGTCACCGAGCATGTCGGCGGTACCGGCGTGGTCGCGATCGTCCGCAACGGCCCCGGGCCGACCGTGCTCGTGCGCACCGAGCTTGACGCGCTGCCGATGGAGGAAAAGAGCGGCCTGCCCTACGCCTCGCGCATGCAGACCGACTATAAGGGCAAGCCCAGCTTCGTCGCCCATAGCTGCGGACACGACGTCCATATGGCGACATGGGTCGGCGCCGCCCGCACGCTGATGGCGATGAAGGACGGCTGGCACGGCACGTTGATGTTCGTCGCCCAGCCGGCCGAGGAAACGGTCGACGGCGCCCCGGCCATGCTGAAGGACGGGCTGTTCGAACGCTTCCCCAAGCCCGATTACGGGTTCGCGCTCCACACCGGCCCCTATGCCGCCGGCCAGGTCCTCTACCGGCCGGGCGTGCTCACCTCGAACGTCGACAGCATCGCGATCACCTTCAAGGGACGCGGGGGCCACGGCTCCAGCCCCGACAAGGCGATCGATCCGGTGCTGGTCGCGGCGCGCTTCATCGTCGACGTGCAATCAGTGGTCAGCCGCGAGAAGAATCCGCAACAGCCCGGTGTAGTGACGATCGGCGCCATCCAGGGCGGCACCGCCGGCAACATCATCCCCGACGAGGTGCAGGTCCAGGGCACGATCCGGAACTATGATCCGCAGGTGCGAGCGAAACTGGTCAGCGGCGTCGAGAGGGTCGCGCTGGCGGCGGCGATGATGTCGGAAGCGCCGAAGCCCGACATCAGCATCAGCAAGGGCTCGGACTCGGTGGTCAACGACCCCGACCTGACCGATAGGACCGCTGCGGTCTTCCGCGAAGCCTTCGGCGCCAACGCCGTCCCCAAGGCCGACTATATCTCGGCAAGCGAGGACTATTCCGCCTACGCCCTGGCCGGCATGCCCCACTCCTTCTTCTTCGAGATCGGCATCTACGATCCGGATCGGGTGCAGGCCGCCCGCAACGGCGGGCCGCCGCTGCCGTTCAACCACTCCCCCTATTACGCCCCACTCCCCGAACCGACGATCCGGACGGGCGTACAGGCCATGTCGCTCGCGGTGCTGAACCTGCTGGGGGATTGAGGCCGCTCGGCCATCGCGAGCCGCAGCGGAGCGACGTCGACGGCTGACGCGGCATGACCGTCGCCCTGCTGGCGGGCTGGGAACCGGACTCGCGCGGCAAGCCGATGATGTTCCCCGTCGACGCCGACGGGAACTGATCGCTCCTCCATTCGGGGGACATCATATTTAATTGCCGCCGCGCGCCGCCGTTGGCCGTGCCCCCTGCTCGCCGTCAGCCCACCGCGCGCCCGATCCCCCATCCATCACCACCGCGATGGATCAAAGAAATACCGTCCGGTTTTATCGCTAATGAATTGCAATAGCTAACACTGCCCTGTAATCGGCCCGCCGTTCCAGGGAGACAGACCATCATGATCCACGCACTCGCACTGCTCGCCGCCGCCGCCGGCGCGGATGCCGCCGCCGACGCCGATCAGGCCGCCCAGCGCGCCGACGACATCATCGTCACCGGCGCCCGCACCGAGGGTCTCGATGCCTATGGCGTCAAGGAACAGCGCACCGCGCTGCGCATCCCGCTCAGCCAGAAGGACACGCCCCAGTCGGTGAGCGTCATCACCCGCGCCCAGATCGACGATTTCCAGCTCAACAGCGTCAACGATCTGCTCGCCACCGTCCCCGGCGTCAGCGTCCTCGCCGCCGAGACCGACCGCGTCTATTATTCGGCGCGCGGCTTCGACATCCAGACCTTCCAGATCGACGGCATCGGCCTGCCCTTCTCCTTCGGCATCCAGACCGGATCGCTCGACACCGCGATCTACGACCGGATCGAGGTGGTGCGCGGCGCCCCCGGCCTGCTTTCGCCCACCGGCAATCCGTCGGCGGTGGTCAACTTCGTGCGCAAGCGCCCCTATCGCGATTTCAAGGCAACGGTCAGCGCGCAATATGGCTCGTTCGACAATGTCCGCCTCGACGGCGACGTCAGCGTGCCGATCACCAGCGACGGCTCGATCCGCGCCCGCGCGGTGGGCGCCTATCTCGACACCGGCAGCCACCTCGACCGCTACCACCTCACCCGCTGGACCGGCTATGGCATCGTCGAGGCCGATCTCGGCCCGAACACCGTCGTCAGCGCCGGCTACGCCACCCAGGATCATGACTCCGACGCGGCGATGTGGGGCGCCATCCCGCTCTATTATAGCGACGGCACCCCGCTGAAGTTCGATCGCAGCGCCAACTATGCCCCCAAATGGTCGGGCTGGGGCGTGGTCGATCGCCAGATCTTCGGCGACATCACCCATGATTTCGGCAATGGCTGGACCGCCAAGCTCTCCGTCCTGCGCAAGGCGATCGGCGAGAATGACGCGCTGCTCTACGTCTATGGCAATCCCTCGCGCACTGCGGCGGACGGCATCGACCTGTCCGATCCCGCCAACCCGCAGTCGATCTTCAGCTATCCCGGCGCCTTCCGCGGCAAGACCCGCAACCTCACGATCGACGCCTATGCCAGCGGCAAGCTGTCGGTCGCCGGCCGCGATCATGAGATCATGTTCGGCGTCCAGCGCGGCGCCGAGAGCTACCAGCAATATTCGAGCTACGATTACAGCCAGGTCGGCGTGCCGATCCCGCTGACGACCTTCTTCGACGGCACCTTCCCGCGCACCAACTTCCCGACGCCCTATGATCTGAGCCTCGACCAGCATACCCGGCGCGAGACCGTCTACGGCCTGTTGCGGCTCAACCTGGCCGATCCGCTGAAGCTCATGCTCGGCGGCAATTATACCCATGCCACCAGCAAGGGCGTCTCCTATGGCGACCCGCAGGATTACGACCGCAAGAAATTCCTGCCCTTCGTCGGCGCCACCTTCGCGGTCACCCCGTCGATCAGCGCCTATGCGAGCTATTCGTCGATCTTCAACCCGCAGGTCCAGTTCGACCAGAACAACCGCCTGCTCGATCCTATCGAGGGCAATAATCTCGAAGCCGGCATCAAGGGCGAGTGGATGGACGGCCGCCTCTACGCCAGCGCCGCCATCTTCCGCGCCAGGCAAAACAACACCGCCACCCAGACCGGCTTCGACGAGGTGCTCGGCCGCACCATCTATGAAGGCGTCGACGCCAAGTCCGAAGGCGTCGAACTGGAGTTCGGCGGCGAGCTGATCCCCGGCCTCCAGGCGACCGGCGGCGTCACCGCGCTGCGCGTGAAGAATGAGGACGGCGACCCCGAGCGCACCTTCGTGCCGCGCCGCACCGCCCGCCTCAACCTCGTCTACTCGCCCCCGGCGCTGCCCGCGCTCAAGCTCGGCAGCTCGATCCAGTATCAGAGCAGCATCACCTACGACACCACCAGCGGCGTCCGCCTGCGCCAGGGCGCCTATGCGCTGGTCGACCTGCTGGCGGCCTACAGCATCACCGACAATCTCAAGATCGGCATGAACCTCAAGAACGTCACCAACAGCAAATATCTCAGCTCGCTGACCTTCGAGCAGAGCTATTATGGCGCGGGCCGGAGCGTGCTGGGGACGGTGACGCTGCGCTATTGAGGGGGCGGCTGCCTCAAATTGAAGGCCTCACGGCGGCGCCAGATACCGGCGCCGCCTGCAACGTCACACCTCCGCCCACCCGTCTCCCTGCGGAGGATCGCCAAACACAAGCCCGCCGCCCCCTTTTCTTCCCCCTCCCTTTAAGGGAGGGGCTAGGGGTGGGTAACGGAGCCGAGGGGCTCGACGCCCCTCGGCGGAGTTCGTCGCGACGAGGAAAGCTGGCTCGGCCCGCTCGCAAGCACCGAGACATCAAAAGAGCTGACGATCGACGCGTCAACCAGGAGCGTCGTCCAAGGGCGGCCTCCAGTCGCTTCCCTATCTACAAAGTCTCGGTTCAGCGAACACTCCACCGACGCCCGAGCGTGCATCCGAACATCGATCGACGGCTGGCGATCGTGGCAGGGAGAAGGGGGTTATGGATCGAGATCGCCCACGCCTGAAACAATGGAATCTCGAAATTAGCGCACTGTTTTCACTGTAATCCGAACTAGAGTCGGGTCACCAATATCTAGCGAGACGCCTTCGTTTCGGACCAGACACGCATTTCCGACGAGACCATGAGATGCTATCTCAGCGACATGACCTTTTTTAAGAATCTCTCCCTAAAAATCGTTCCACGCACACGAGCAGCAAAGCTTTTATCGACTTTGTTTTTGTGGCTTATTGCAGGAGCGATAGCCGACTTTCTTTTAAGTGGTGGACAAATTTTCCAACAGATATTCCATCCCGACAAAGACCTTAGGCCCCAATGGAAAGACTTGGTTCAGATATTATTTTTACTAGGCGGACTACCCGTAGTCTATCTTATTTGGCATTGGCGAGATACGAATACGAGAGATCAAATTGAAAACCAGCGGCGAGACACTAATTTAAAAGATTTTCACGAGGTCATCAAAACCGCTTCCAGCCTCACCTCGGAAGATTCGAAAAATACTACATCTCATCAACTAGCAGCAATTCATTTATTGATCAGCTACCTGAGAGGAGATCATGGAGAATCCTTTAAGCGTCCAGCATTTGAGGTCATAGCTGCCCTAGCCTCACACCCTCGCCATAATACTTCAGAAGACATTGCCTACGGCCTATCCGACGACCAAGAAAAACCACCCAACGCCCTGCCAGTTTCCACTTACAACGCAGTGCGCGACATCATATTCGAAGCCAATAGTATATTTTTCAGTTCCGGAAGTATTTTTAAAAATAAAAGCCTAAGAGGATTAAATCTCCCCCGACACTCCCTTATAAATAATGTTAATTTCATATGCTGTGATTTTTCCTACTCAACTTTTGACTATGTAACATTTCAAGATTGTACTTTTGACAATTGCAGATTCGAAAAATTTTCAATGCTTTCTGGAGAATTTATTGACTGCAATATCATAAATACCATAGCATTAACCGGAGATTTTTCCGGAACATATTTTTACAATAGCGCCGTATCGGGGGTATTCGGAAACGTATCAGAATGCGATTTCAAGAATAGCTCCCTAGCATATGTTGAATTTCATAATTCCAAAAAAGCCAAACTATCCCCAAACACAAAATTTGGTCATGATTTTATAGGAATTGAATTAGGTAAATACTATACCACTTCATACGAAGAATTTATCACGAAATATCCGTTAGACACTTGGCTTACATCCATTCGCAATACCGGATCTATATTCATATATAAAGATGGATATCAGACCCCCCTGCCATGCACCTTAGCCGAACTACAAAGCCGAACAGCATCAAATGCTATGCTTGATTAAATTCAGGTGCAGTTTATTTAATCCGATAATTTCGCACACCACAGCCGACCGCAGGACCATCACCGCCTCCGCGCTCTCCGCATAAACGACGATGTAACTCTTCCGGATAAGCATCTCGCGCGTCCCAACGACCCGCCCCGCCTGATAGATTTTTGGACGATCGACGAGCGGGGCGACCTTCGCCTCGATATCATCAAGCAACGCCAGCGCCGCATCGACATTATCCTCGGCGATATGGCTGACGATCTCTAGCAGGTCGGAGCGCACAGCCTCCCGCCACTCAAGCGTCGGCCGCGCCACGCCGTTTCGCTTCGATTATGGCGCGGGCATCCGACATCACCTGATCGCGCCCCACCGCCGGGCGTGTATCGTCGAGCGCTTTGCGCACCTTCGCCCGGAACCAGGCGTCATGCGCGGCGGGATCGGCGACCAGACCCGCCGGAAGCCCGCCCTCACGGGCAATCCGCGTCAGCAATATCCGTACCGCGTCCAACAGAGTGAGCCCGACAATGTTCCATATTTGTTCTTATAATGTAGGAATTCAACTGCTACGCAATCCGGTCGCACCACGAAGCCGAGCCCGCCCGATGCAGCCCTTGATCCTCGCCAACGCCCCACGCTGCGGCGCCCGCACCCGCTCCGGCGCCCCCTGCCGATCCCCCGCCATCAACAGCCACCATCGCTGCCGCATGCACGGCGGCAAGGGCAGCGGCGCGCCGCGCGGCAATCGCAATGCGCAGAAGCACGGCTTGCGCTCGGCATCGCATATGGCGTGGAAGCGGTCGGTCGCGCGCTATCTGCGCGAAACCGCGCATATGCTGCGCGCGGTCCATCTGATGCTGAGGGCGCAGGACGCATCTTGGCGGGCCGAGCGGGCTGCGACTTGGCTTCAGCGCAAAGCCGCATGCCTCTCCGAAGCTAGGGCGCGATCCCGGCGCAGGGGGGCCACCCCGATCGCGAAAATCAAAAAATCGGGCGAACAACCCCATGCACCCGGACATCGCTCCGGTTGGGCCTTCGACATCGGGGATATGAGGGCCCGCTTGAAGCCTCCTGAGATTCCAGCTTTCGCTGGAATGACGTCGAGGGGAGAGCGAAGGGCTTCGGGCACCTCCTGCCACGAGCCGTCATGGCC
>CAUTRN010000060.1:0-32042 GCA_963540925.1 uncultured Sphingomonadaceae bacterium | reverse complement strand
GTCTCGATGATCTCGCCCGACGGCTTGGCCATCAGGCCGCGCATGCCGGCGAGCTGCTTGATCTGCGCGGCGCTACCACGGGCACCGGAGTGCGCCATCATGTAGATCGCGTTGATCGGCTTCTCGCGCCCGTCCTCGCCCTTCTTGACGGTCGAGATCTCCTTCATCATCTCGGCCGCCACGCGGTCGCCGCAACGCGACCAGGCGTCGATCACCTTGTTGTACTTCTCCTGCTGCGTGATCAGGCCGTCCTGATACTGCTGCTCGAAGTCCTTCACGAGGGCCTTGGTCTCTTCGACCAGCGGCTCCTTGGCGTCGGGGATGATCATGTCGTCCTTGCCGAACGAGATGCCGGCCTGGAACGCGTGGCGGAAGCCCAGCGCCATGATCGCATCGGCGAACAGCACGGTCTCCTTCTGGCCGGTGTGGCGATAGACGATGTCGATGACGTCGCCGATCTCCTTCTTGGTCAGCAGGCGGTTGACCGTCTCGAACGGAACCTTGTGGCTCTTCGGCAGGGTCTCGCCCAGCAGCATGCGGCCCGGGGTCGTCTCGACCCGCTTCATGTAGCTCTTGCCGTCCTCGTCGGTCTGCGGGACGCGGCTGATGATCTTGGTGTGCAGGGTCACCGCCTTGGCGGCGAGCGCCTGGTGGACTTCCTGCATGTCCGAGATCAACGAGCCTTCGCCCGGCTCGCCTTCCTTCAGCATCGACAGATAATAGAGACCCAGCACCATGTCCTGCGACGGCACGATGATCGGCTTGCCGTTCGCGGGCGACAGGATGTTGTTGGTCGACATCATCAGCACGCGGGCTTCGAGCTGCGCTTCCAGCGACAGCGGCACGTGGACCGCCATCTGGTCACCGTCGAAGTCGGCGTTGAAGGCCGAGCAGACCAGCGGGTGAAGCTGGATCGCCTTGCCCTCGATCAGCACCGGCTCGAACGCCTGGATGCCCAGGCGGTGGAGCGTCGGCGCGCGGTTCAGCAGCACGGGGTGCTCGCGGATCACCTCGTCCAGGATGTCCCAGACTTCCTTGCGCTCCTTCTCGACCCACTTCTTGGCCTGCTTCAGGGTCATCGAGAGACCCTTGGCGTCCAGGCGGGCGTAGATGAACGGCTTGAACAGCTCGAGCGCCATCTTCTTCGGCAGGCCGCACTGGTGCAGCTTCAGCTCGGGACCGGTCACGATCACCGAACGGCCCGAATAGTCGACGCGCTTGCCGAGCAGGTTCTGGCGGAAGCGGCCCTGCTTGCCCTTCAGCATGTCGGACAGCGACTTCAGCGGACGCTTGTTGGCGCCGGTGATGGTGCGGCCGCGGCGGCCATTGTCGAACAGTGCGTCGACGGCTTCCTGCAGCATGCGCTTTTCGTTGCGGACGATGATGTCCGGCGCGCGCAGCTCCATCAGCCGCTTCAGACGGTTGTTACGGTTGATGACGCGACGATAGAGATCGTTCAGGTCCGAGGTCGCGAAGCGGCCGCCGTCCAGCGGCACCAGCGGGCGGAGATCCGGCGGAATGACCGGGATCACTTCCAGGATCATCCACTCGGGGCGGTTGCCCGACTCCAGGAAGCTCTCGACGACCTTGAGCCGCTTGATGATCTTCTTGGGCTTCAGTTCCGACTTGGTCTCGGCGAGCTCCTTCAGGAGCTCCTCCTTCTCACCCTCGAGGTCGAGTTCCTCGAGCATGCGGCGAACCGCCTCGGCGCCGATGCCGGCCGAGAAGGCATCCTCGCCATATTCGTCCTGCGCCTCCAGCAGCTCGTCCTCGGTGAGGAGCTGATACTTTTCCAGCGCGGTCAGGCCCGGCTCGATGACGATGTAGGATTCGAAGTACAGCACGCGCTCGAGCTGCTTGAGCTGCATGTCGAGCAGCAGGCCGATGCGCGACGGCAGCGACTTCAGGAACCAGATGTGCGCGACCGGGGCGGCGAGCTCGATATGGCCCATCCGCTCGCGGCGGACCTTCGACACGGTGACTTCGACACCGCACTTCTCGCAGACGATGCCCTTGTACTTCATGCGCTTGTACTTGCCGCACAGGCACTCATAGTCCTTGATCGGACCGAAGATGCGCGCGCAGAACAGGCCGTCACGCTCGGGCTTGAACGTGCGATAGTTGATGGTTTCCGGCTTCTTGATCTCGCCGAAGGACCAGCTGCGGATGCGCTCCGGGCTGGCGATGCCGATCTGGATCTGGTCGAAGGTTTCGGGCTTCGCGACCGGATTGGCGAAATTGGTCAGTTCGTTCATTTCTCAGTCCCTCTGAAGGGTCGATCTCTGGGCGGATAGGGCGGGCGCCGGCCGAACCGGCGCCCCACCCGTCACTCCGCGGCCTCGGCGATGCCGTCTTCGTCCGGACCGGTCTCGATCGCGGACAGTTCGACGTTCAGGCCCAGCGACCGCATTTCCTTGACCAGCACGTTGAAGCTCTCGGGGATGCCGGCCTCGAAGGTGTCGTCGCCCTTGACGATCGCCTCGTAGACCTTGGTGCGGCCGACCACGTCGTCCGACTTCACCGTCAGCATCTCCTGCAGCGTATAGGCGGCGCCGTAGGCCTGGAGCGCCCAGACCTCCATTTCGCCGAAACGCTGGCCGCCGAACTGCGCCTTACCGCCCAGCGGCTGCTGGGTGACGAGGCTGTACGGCCCGATCGAGCGTGCGTGGATCTTGTCGTCCACGAGGTGGTGGAGCTTCAGCATGTAGATGTAGCCCACGGTCACCTTGCGGTCGAACTGGTCGCCGGTGCGGCCGTCGAACAGCTCCACCTGGCCGCTCTCGTCGAGACCGGCCTTCTTGAGCATCGCGGCGACATCGGCCTCGCGGGCGCCGTCAAACACCGGCGTCGCCATCGGCACGCCGTTCTTCAGCACCTTGGCCATATCCACGACCTGATCGCGCGTCAGACGCTCGATCTCGCCATGATATTGCTCGCCATAGACCTCCTTCAGGCGGTCGACCACCGCCGTCGGGGCGCTGCCGCCCTGCGGGTCGGGGTTGGCTTCGCGCCAGGTCTCCAGCGCCTCGGTCACCTGCTTGCCCAGGCCGCGAGCGGCCCAGCCAAGATGGGTCTCGAAGATCTGACCGACGTTCATGCGCGACGGCACGCCCAGCGGGTTGAGCACGATGTCGACGGGAGTGCCGTCCTCGAGGAACGGCATGTCCTCCTGCGGCAGGATGCGGCTGATCACACCCTTGTTGCCGTGGCGGCCGGCCATCTTGTCGCCCGGCTGCAGCTTGCGCTTCACCGCGACGAACACCTTGACCATCTTGAGCACGCCCGGGGGCAGCTCGTCGCCGCGCTGCAGCTTCTCGACCCGGTCCTCGAACTTCTTCACGATCAGGCCGACGGCATCGTCATACTGGGCCTTGACCGCTTCGAGGTCCGCCTGGCGGGCGTCGTCCTGCACGGCGAACTTCCACCACTCGCGCTTCTCGACCTCGTCGAGCAGCGCATCGTCGATGGCCGAGCCCTTCTTGATGCCCTTCGGCGCCGCGGTCGCGATCTGGCCGAGCAGCATCTCCTTCAGGCGCGCATAGTTGGCGCGGTTCAGGATGGCCCGCTCGTCCTCGCGGTCCTTGGTCAGACGGTCGATTTCCTCGCGCTCGATCGCCATCGCGCGCTCGTCCTTGTCGATGCCGTGGCGGTTGAACACGCGCACGTCGACGACGGTGCCCGAGACGCCCGGCGGCAGACGCAGCGAGGTGTCGCGGACGTCGGAGGCCTTCTCGCCGAAGATGGCACGGAGGAGCTTCTCTTCCGGCGTCATCGGGCTCTCGCCCTTCGGCGTGATCTTGCCGCACAGGATGTCGCCCGGCTCGACCTCGGCCCCGATGTAGACGATGCCCGCCTCGTCGAGGTTGCGCAGGGCTTCCTCGCCGACGTTCGGGATGTCGCGGGTGATGTCTTCCGGCCCGAGCTTGGTGTCGCGGGCCATCACCTCGAACTCGTCGATGTGGATCGAGGTGAAGACGTCGTCCTTCACGATCCGCTCGGAGATCAGGATCGAGTCCTCATAATTGTAGCCGTTCCACGGCATGAACGCGACGAGGACGTTGCGGCCCAGCGCCAGCTCGCCGAACTCGGTCGACGGGCCGTCGGCGATGATGTCGCCCGAGTTCACCACGTCGCCCACCTTCACCAGCGGACGCTGGTTGATGCAGGTCGACTGGTTGGACCGCTGGAACTTCATCAGCGTGTAGATGTCCACGCCCGACTTGCCGGCATCCACCGCGCCGGTGGCGCGGATCACGATGCGGGTGGCGTCGACCTGGTCGACGATGCCCGAACGCTTGGCGCCGATCGCGGCGCCCGAGTCACGGGCGACGGTCTCTTCCATGCCGGTGCCGACGAACGGCGCCTCGGCGCGAACCAGCGGCACCGCCTGGCGCTGCATGTTCGAGCCCATCAGCGCGCGGTTGGCGTCGTCGTTCTCCAGGAAGGGGATGAGCGAGGCCGCGACCGACACGAGCTGCTTGGGGCTCACGTCCATCAGGGTCAGGTGCTCGCGCGGCGCCATCAGGAACTCGCCGGCCTCGCGGGCCGAGATCAGCTCCTCGACGAAGCGGCCCTCGGCATCGAGCTCGGCGTTCGCCTGCGCGATGGTGTGCTTGGCCTCTTCCATCGCCGACAGATAGACGACCTCGTTGGTCACCTTGCCGTCGTTGATCTTGCGGTACGGCGTCTCGATGAAGCCGTACTTGTTGACCCGGCTGAAGCTCGCGAGCGAGTTGATCAGACCGATGTTCGGGCCTTCCGGCGTTTCGATCGGGCAGATACGGCCATAATGCGTCGGGTGAACGTCGCGGACCTCGAAGCCCGCGCGCTCGCGGGTGAGGCCGCCCGGCCCGAGCGCCGAGACGCGACGCTTGTGCGTCACTTCGGAGAGCGGGTTGGTCTGGTCCATGAACTGCGACAGCTGCGACGAGCCGAAGAATTCGCGGACCGCAGCCACCGCCGGCTTGGCGTTGATCAGGTCGTTCGGCATCGCGGTCGACACGTCGACCGACGACATGCGCTCCTTCACGGCGCGCTCCATGCGAAGCAGGCCGACGCGATACTGGTTCTCGAGCAGCTCGCCCACCGAACGGACGCGGCGGTTGCCGAGATTGTCGATGTCGTCGATCTCGCCCTTGCCGTCCTTCAGGTCGACCAGGGTCTTGACCACCGCCAGGATGTCCTCCGAACGGAGGGTGGTGAAGGTGTCCTCGGCGTCGAGCTCGAGACGCATGTTGAGCTTCACGCGGCCCACGGCCGAGAGGTCGTAGCGTTCGCTGTCGAAGAACAGGCCGGCGAACAGCGCCTCGGCGGTCTCCTTCGTCGGCGGCTCGCCGGGGCGCATGACGCGATAGATCTCGGACAGCGCATGGTCGCGGTCCTCGACCTTGTCGGCCTTCAGCGTGTTGCGGATCCACGGACCCTTCGAGACATGGTCGATGTCGAGCAGTTCGACATGGTCGAAGCCGGCCTTGTCGAGCTTGTCGAGATTCTCCTCGGTGACCTCGTCGCCGGCCTCGATGTAGATGCGGCCCGTCGACTCGTCGATCAGGTCATAGGCCGAATAACGGCCATAGATCTGGTCGGTCGGGATCAGCAGCGTGGCGAGACCGTCCTTGCCGGCCTTGTTGGCGGCACGCGGGCTGATCTTGCTGCCCGCTGGGAAGACGACCTCGCCGGTGTCGGCGTTGACGACGTCGAACGCCGGCTTCTGGCCGCGCCAGTTCTCGGCGACGAACGGCACCTTCCAGCCGCCGTCGCCACGGACGAAGGTCTGGGTCTTGTAGAAATGGTTGAGGATGTCCTCACCCGACATGCCCTGGCGGCGGATGCGGGCGACACGGCCCGTCTTCTCGCCCTCGGCGGTGGCGATGACGCCGCCGATCACGATCGCGCCGGTCGGATCCGCGACGGTCACGAAATTGCCCGACACCGCCTTGACGAGGCAGGGACGATTGACGCCCGACAGGCCGACGATGTCGCCCTCGACGAACTTGCCCTTCTCGGGGGTGACTTCGACGATCGCGTCGCCCAGCGCGCGCAGCAGCGTCGTCACCGGCAGCTTGCGCTTGCGGTCGATGCGGACGTTGACGATGTCCTTGGCGTCGAACTCGAAGTCGAGCCACGAGCCGCGATACGGAATGACGCGCGCGGCGAACAGATATTTGCCCGAGGCATGGGTCTTGCCGCGGTCATGGTCGAACAGCACGCCCGGCGAACGGTGCATCTGGCTGACGATCACGCGCTCGGTGCCGTTGATCAGGAAGGTGCCGTTCTCGGTCATGAGCGGCATGTCGCCCATGTAGACGTCCTGCTCCTTAATATCGAGGACCGAACGGGTCTCCGTATCGGGATCGACCTCGAACACGATCAGGCGAAGGGTGACACGCATCGGGGCGGCATAGGTCATGCCGCGCTGACGGCACTCGTCGGTGTCGTACTTGGGATCCTCCAGCTCATACTGGACGAAGTCGAGCTCGGCGGTGCCGGCGAAGTCGCGGATCGGGAAGACCGAGCGCAGGGTCTTCTCGAGACCCGACACATAGCCGTCGGCCGGGCGCGAGCGCAGGAACTGCTCGTAGGATTCGCGCTGAACCTCGATGAGGTTCGGCATCTGGACGACTTCGTGGATGTTGCCGAAGACCTTGCGGATACGCTTCTTCGCGGTCGTCGGAACTGCCTGGGTGGCCATGGAGTTTTTCCCTCGCGTCACAAAATTTTTCCGCCTTTCAGCGGGATCGCAGCCCGATTCGTGGGGGCAGACCCACGACAAAAAGTGCGGGTCCGGGCTGTTCGGAACCGCACTGCCAGCGTTCTGGAAACCCTTGAAATCCTTCTCCAATTCGTCGCGGATCGCTCGCTAATCGATCCGTGTCCCGGAGGGTCAAGGGCGGCACCCGCGCTCTGCGCGCCGGGCAACTGCCGATGTAAGTGGAAGCGGCTATATAGTCCCGGTGTAGGCTTTTGCAAAGGGGGCAGTCCGCCATCCTTTCGCCGTCATGCTGAACTTGTTTCAGCATCCACCGGGAGGCTGGTCGGGCGATCGCCGGATATTTTCGTCTGTGATCCTCATTACAGCGCTTGCGGCCCGGTGGATGCTGAAACAAGTTCAGCATGACGTCAGGGAATAGATGAGACCATGATCCGCACGCTTCTTCTCGCCACGGCTCTTTTCGCCGCCTCCACCCCCGCCCTCGCGGCGCCCGCCGCGCTGCCGACGCCGCCGTCGCTCACCGACGCCTCGGTCGGCGCCACCGTCGCGGCGATGAAGCCGGGGCAATATCTCTGGGCGCCGCAGGTCGCGCCCGACGGGCCGGTGACGATCGTCGTCTCGCTCGCCCAGCAGCGCGCCTATGCCTATCGCAACGGCATCCCCATCGGCATCTCGACCGTGTCGACCGGCAAGAAGGGGCATGAGACGCCGACCGGCGTGTTCACGCTCCTCCAGAAGAATGTCGACCACAAGTCGAACCTCTACAACAACGCCCCCATGCCCTATATGCAGCGCCTCACCTGGGACGGGATCGCGATGCACGCCGGCAACCTGCCCGGCTATCCCGCCTCGCATGGCTGCGTCCGCCTGCCGATGGAGTTCGCCAAGAAGCTCTATGCGATCACCAAGCTGGGGCTGACCGTGATCATCATCCCCGGCGCCGACGTGCCGCGCTTCGCGCCCACCCCGAGCGTGCTGAGCAGCGACCCCGCCAAGGGCCGCGCCGACCTGTTCGGCGGCATCCTCTGGCAGCCCGAGCGGCAGAAGACCGGCCCGGTCTCGATGATCGTCAGCAGCGCCGACAAGCGGCTGCTGGTGCTGCGCAACGGCGTGCCGATCGGCTCGGCCCCGGTGAAGATCTCGGGCGAGGTGACCGGCACCACCGCCTACACGCTCGGCGCGATCGAGAATGGCAATTACAAGTGGATGAAGCTGCCGATGCCGGGCGAGACCCTGGCCGGCCCGGTCGAGGTGACTCCCGACGAACGCGCCCGGCTGACCGTGCCCGAGGAGATGATCAAGGCCACCGCCGACGTGGTGACCCCGGGCACCACTGTCGTCGTCACCCCCGATACGCTCCAGACCTCGGGCGCCGGCAAGCCGCTGACGGTTATGACGGCTGGAAAATGAAGCCGTTCCCTCATCCGTCACCCCGGGCTTGACCCGGGGTCCCGCTGCCTTCGGCACCAACCAAGGCGGAAGAAGAAGCGGGATCCCGGGTCGAGCCCGGGATGACGAGGAGAGGAGGCTGCTCTATTTCCCCGCCGGCTTCGGCTTGTCGGTCCGGTACTTGTCGAACCAGGCGATGATCGCCGAAGCCTTGGCCGCCGATTGCGAGGGCCGCGCCGCGATGCCGCCATGGCTGGCGCCGGGCACCTTCACCAGCGCGGTCGGCACGCCCTGGATCTGCAGCGCTGCATAATATTGCTCGGACTCGCTGACCGGGGTGCGATAATCGTCGCTGCCCACCACGACGAGGGTCGGCGTCTTGACGTTGCCGACCAGGCTGAGCGGCGAGCGGTTCCAATAGCCCATCGGGTCTTCCCACGGCTTCTTGGGGAACCAGTAGCGCGAGGTGAACAGGGTGGCGTCCATCGTCAGCGCCTCGCTGATCCAGTTGATCACCGGCTTCTGCGTCGCAGCACCCCGGAAGCGGTCATTCTTGCCGATGATCCAGCTCGTCAGCACGCCGCCGCCCGAGCCGCCCGTCACGAACAGATTGTCGGGATCGGCCACGCCCGCCGCGATCGCGGCGTCGACCGCGGCCATCAGGTCGCCATAGTCGTCGCCGGGATATTTGTGGTGGATCAGCTGGGCGAATTCCTCGCCATAGGAGGTGGAGCCGCGCGGGTTGGTGTAGAGCACCGCATAGCCCGCCGCCGCATAGAGCTGGTCGTCGGTCGAGAAATGCGGGCCATAAGCGGTGTGCGGGCCGCCATGGATCTCCAGCAGCAGCGGCACCTTGCTGCCCTCCTGATAGCCGGGCGGCAGCACCAGCCAGGACGGCACAGTGCGGCCGTCGGGCGCCTTCACCGCCAGCTCGCGCACCTGGCCGAGGCTGCGGTGGCGCAGCAGGTCCTCGTTGAGCGCGGTCAGCTGGCGCGCCTTGCCGCCGCTCGCCACCGACAGGTCGGCCGGGCGCAGCGCCGATCCGCTGGTGAAGGCGATCGTCCCGCCCTTCGAGACGGTGAACTCGCCGCCGCTATAGGGGCGGTCGAAGGCGGTGCCGGTCAGCCCGCCGGCCAGCTCGGTCACTTTGCCGTCCAGGCCGATGCGCGCGACCCGGTTGACGCCGCGCTCGTCATATTGGGCGATGAGCGAGCGGCCGTCGCCGGCCCAGGCCACCGCGTCGATGCTGCGATCGAACCTGGCGGTGATCGCGCGGGCGCCCGATCCGTCGCGGTTCATCACATAGAGCAGGGTGTTCTGGTAGGAGAGGCGCTTGTCGTCATAGCCGAGATAGGCGACCTGGCGGCCGTCGGGCGACACCGCCGGCGCGATATCGGGTCCCTCGCGGGTGGTGAGGGCGCGGATCGCGCCGCTCGCCACGTCGAGCGCATAGATTTCCGGATCGAAGATATTCTGCTGCCAGTCGGGCTTGCGCACCGCGCTGAACAGGATCGCGCTGCCATCGGGCGTCCAGCTCAGCGGGCCATTGTCGTTATAGTCGCCGAAGCTCAGCTGGCGCGGCGGGCCGCCCTCGGCCGAGACCAGGAAGATATGGTCGTAGCCGGGCTCGACATAGCCGCCGCCGTCGGCGCGATAGTCGACCCGGTCGATCACCTCCAGCGGCTTGGCCCAGTCCGCGCCCTCGGGCTTGTCGGGCGCCTTGCCCAGCTTCAACCCCTCGCCGGGCACGCGCATCACGTAGGCGATCGCCTTGCTGTCGGGCGACCAGGTGATCGCCTGCGGCCCGTCGGGCAGGTTGGTGACGCGCACGGTGGCGTCGTCGGCCAGCCAGCGGACGAACAGCTGGGCGTTGCCCTTGGCGTCCTTGCCGACATAGGCGAGCCGCTTGCCGTCGGGCGACCAGCGCGGCTGGCCGGCATCCTCCACCAGCGGCCGCTGCGCGCCGGTCGCCACGTCGACCAGCCAGATCGCGCCCTTCGCCCGATCGGTCATGATGTCGCCCTGCCTGCGGACATAGGCGATGCTGCGCCCGTCGGGGCTGATCTGCGGATCGGTCGCCACCTGCAGCGCGAAGATGTCCTTCCCCTCGAAGCGCGGGGCGGTGCCCTGTGCGGTCTGGGCGGCGGCGGGAACGGAAAGGAAGGTCGCGCCGAGCAGCAGCGCGGCGAGGGCGGGTTTCAACATGGGGACCCCTTATCTGTGGATGACGATGGAGTTGCGCGTTTCGGCGCGGTGATCAAGAGGGTGTGTTGGGCGGGTAGCACGGTGCGCGGCGTGGGGCGCTATTTCAGCCCGAGCAGCTTCGCCGCATTGCCCCAGCGGATCTGCGCCTTCTCCGCCTCGCTCAGCCCCAGCCTGTCGAACGCCGCCAGGGTCTGGGGCAAAGTGAGCTGGGGGAAGTCCGATCCCAGCAGGATATGGTCGATGCCGACGTTGCGCATCGTCCAGACGAACTCGTCCTGGATCGGTGATCCGGCGGCGATCGTCACGGTTGCCGAGATGTCGAAATAGATATTGTCGCCGAACAGCCCCTCGGCGGTCTTGGCCAGCTTCAGGATGTTCCAGAAGCGGAAGTTGAGCCCGCCGATATGCGCGAAGACGAAGTTGGTCTTCGGGCAGGCGAGCGCCAGGTTGAACAGCTTCTCGCTGTCGCCGGGCAGGATGTTGGCATTGTCCATCATCACCACGACGCCCAGCTCGCCCGCGCGCTTCGCCAGGGTCGCGACCCGCGGGTCGGCGGCGTCGAAACGCTGGGTGTGCGGGTGGATCTTGAGGATCTTCACGCCCCTGGCGGCGACCCGCTCCAGCTCGGCGATCGCGGCGGGGCCGTCATAGGGGTGGACGGTGGCGATCGGCACCATGCCGGGGTGCTTCGCCGCCAGTGCGAGCAGCCCGTCATTGCCGGCGCGAATGGCGGCGACGTCGCCCGCCGGCGCCTGGTTGGGTCCGCCGAACCACATCGCGCCATAGCCGGTCTCGCTGATGCCTGCGGCCTTGAGCTGGGCCTGATAGGCGTCGAGCGAGGCGTCGCCCTTGTGGAGATGGACGTGCAGGTCGAACAGCCGGTCATCGGCCGAGGCGGGGCTGAGCGGTAGCAACAGGGCCGCCGCGAGGAGCAGGCGTTTCATTCATCCTCCAGCGCCCCCGCGCTCCGCTGGGAAATTGGCGCAGCGAGGCGGAGAGGTCCAGCCCGAACCGAGGAGCCCAAACAAAAAGGGCGGCCCGTTGCCGGACCGCCCTCTTCGATTTCGCCGAAGCGAAGAAGCTTGGAAGCTTACTTGACGTCGACGGTCGCGCCGGCTTCTTCGAGCTGCTTCTTGATCTTCTCGGCTTCGTCCTTGCTGACGCCTTCCTTGACAGCCTTCGGAGCCGACTCGACGAGAGTCTTGGCTTCGGTCAGGCCCAGGCCGGTGATCGCGCGGACTTCCTTGATGACGTTGATCTTCTTGCCACCGTCGCCGGTGAGGATCACGTCGAACTCGGTCTTCTCTTCGGCAGCCGGAGCAGCGGCGCCGCCGCCGGCCGGAGCCGCAACCGCAACCGCCGCAGCGGCCGAAACGCCCCACTTCTCTTCGAGGAGCTTCGAGAGCTCGGCGGCTTCGAGAACGGTCAGGGCCGAAAGATCGTCAACAAGCTTCTGCAGGTCAGCCATTTTAAGTCTCCATCAGGGCCACGCGGGCCCAAAAGTTCAGTGAAAATCGATATCGAAATCGAAGAAGATCAGGCTTCTTCTTTCGCCGCATAAGCGCCGAACACCCGGGCCAGCTGGCCGGCGGGTGCCTGGACGATCTGAACGACCTTGGTCGCGGGCGCCTGGATGAGGCCCACGATCTTGGCGCGCAGCTCGTCGAGCGACGGCAGCTCGGCCAGCGCCTTCACGCCGGCCACGTCGAGGACGGTCTCGCCCATCGCGCCGCCGACGATTTCCAACTTGTCGTTGGTCTTCGCGAAATCCACGATCACCTTTGCAGGGGCGACGGGATCGACGGAGGTGCTGAGCGCGGTCGGACCGACAAGCAGATCATTGATCGCGTTGTAGGTCGTGCCCTCGAGGGCAATGCGGGCGAGCTTGTTCTTCGATACCTTGTAGCTGGCACCGGCTTCGCGCATCTTCGTACGCAGCGCAGTTGACTGCGCCACGGTGAGGCCAAGATTGCGGGTGATGATCACCACGCTCGTGCCCTCGAAGGTGCTCTTCAGTTCGGCGACCAGCTCGGCTTTTTGAGCTCGATCCATGCCTTACTCCTTAGAACCACCCCTGCAGCACATCCGCAGGGGCTTTTGAGCCAAGGGACAAAAACGCCGTCCCATGACCCGTCCGAGGGGTCGGTCGCCTGGCCGAGGCCCTGAGAAGGAGCGCGGCAGACCCGGCTTCACGCCGGTAAACTTTTCCCCGTCTAGGCAGGGCATTAAGCTGGGCATATTCCCAACACCTGCTGTCTCGGACGGTACAATCCCGAATCCCCTGAAAGGCGAAACGGGACGTGAAGGCGCGGCCCCTACAGGATCGGGGCGGGGATGTCGAGTCTCCGTTGGTCCATCGGTCGGCCACTCTTTGAGGCTTCGGCTATCCCCGTTATGCCTGCTCCCGCTGGTAATGACGGATTTGGGGGAGAGAGTCCTCAGTTTCCTGCCGGCTCGCCCAGGCCGGAAACGGCACGCCCAATCCGCAACTCGCGCATCGCCTGCCCGACGATCTGCCAGCCGCCCGAAATGCCCAGCCCGGCCAGCACCACCGCCACCGCGATGTCGGGCCAGGCGGTGCCGGTGCCGAACACGCCCGCCGCCGCCGCGACCACCGCGACATTGCCGATCGCGTCGTTGCGCGAGCAGATCCACACCGAGCGGCGATTGGCATCGCCTTCGCGATGGCGCCACAGCAGCACCGCGCAGATCAGGTTGGCGACCAGCGCCATCACCCCCACCACGCCCATCGTCTCGGCGGCGGGCAATGTGCCGTGCAGCGCCATCCACAGCGTGCTGGAGAGCACCCAGAGGCCGAGCAGCAGCAGCGACGCGCCCTTGGCCAGCGCCGCGCGCGACCGCCAGTGCAGGGCAAGGCCGGCGACTCCCAGGCTGATCGCATAGTTCGCCGAGTCCCCCAGGAAATCGAGCGCGTCGGCCTTGAGCGCGGCCGACCCCGCCGCGACGCCCGCGACGATCTCGACCGCGAACATTCCCGCGTTGATCGCCAGCGCGATCCACAACACCCTTCGCCAGGCCTTGTCCTCGCCGGGGTTCACCTGTTCGCTCGGGCAACCGCCGCAACATCCGCCCGCCATATCGTCACCTCGCATTCGCTCAGAAGACGCCCCATATGGAGGCTGTAGCAGCTACAGGGTCAAGACCATGGCACTGACGATCGGCGATCTGGGCAAGGCGACCGCGACCAAGGTGGAGACGATCCGCTATTATGAGCGGATCGGGCTGCTCCCCAAGCCGCCGCGCACCAGCGGCAATTATCGCGATTATGGCCAGGCCGAACTGGGCCGGCTCTCCTTCATCCGCCGCGCGCGCGACCTGGGCTTCTCGCTCGATCAGGTGCGCGCGCTCCTCGGCCTGTCCGACGATCGTAGCCGCGACTGCGCCGGGGTGGACCGGATCGCCACCGCCCATCTCGCCGAGGTCGACCGCAAGATCGCCGACCTCACCGCGCTGCGCCGCGAGCTGCGGGCGGTGATCGACAGCTGCGACGGCGGGCTGGTCGCCGACTGCCGGATCATCGAGGCGCTGGGGCCGGCGTCCCGGCCTTGAGGGATTGGGGCTCAGACCCCCCGCGTCGGTCCCCACATCCGCCCCAGCACACCGTCCTTCAGCAGGAAATGGTGGCGCAGCGCCGCGCCGACATGGCCGACCAGCAGCACCGCCCAGAGATAGCCGAGCACGACATGGGCGTTGTGCGCACCCTGCTGCAGCGGCGTCTTGGGCTGCACGTCGAGCTTCGGGATATCGAACAGGCCGAAGAAGCTCAGCGGATATTTGCCCGCCGAGCTGAAGATCCAGCCGGTCATCGGCAGGATGATCATCAGCGCGTAGAAGATCCAGTGCAGGCTGAGCGCTGTCGCTTTCTCCCAGCCCGGCATCGCGGCGGGCAGCGGCGGGGCGGGGTGGGTGATCCGCCAGGCGAGCCGGAACAGGCTCAGCCCCAGCACGGTGAAGCCGATCGACTTGTGGAGCGGCATCGCCGCGAACATCTCCCCCAGCGGATCGTGGAAAATGCCGAGCAGGATATTGGCGATGATCAGCGTCCCGATCGTCCAGTGGAGGATGCGGGCGACGCGATTATAGTGGAGCAGGGCCTCGGTCATAAGCTCTCCTAAGGCGCGACCGGCGATTTCGTTCCGGTCGCGCCTCGAGAGGATCAGCTTTTGACCCGGTTCGCAACCAGATCGTCGACCACCGAGGGATCGGCGAGGGTCGAGGTATCGCCCAGCGACGAGACGTCCCCCTCGGCGATCTTGCGCAGGATGCGGCGCATGATCTTGCCGCTTCGCGTCTTTGGCAGGCCTGGCGCGAACTGGATCGCGTCGGGGGTCGCGATCGGGCCGATCTCGGTGCGGACCCAGTCGCGCAGCTCCTTGCGCAGCGCCTCGCTGGTCTCCTCGCCGGCGTTCAGGGTGACATAGGCGTAGATGCCCTGGCCCTTGATGTCGTGCGGCATGCCCACCACCGCCGCCTCGGCCACCTTGGCGTGGAGCACCAGCGCGCTCTCCACTTCGGCGGTGCCCATGCGGTGGCCCGAGACGTTGATCACGTCGTCCACCCGGCCGGTGATCCAGTAATAGCCGTCCTCGTCGCGGCGGCAGCCGTCGCCGGTGAAGTATTTTCCGGCATAAGTGCTGAAATAGGTCTGGAAGAAGCGCTCATGGTCGCCCCAGACGGTGCGCATCTGGCCGGGCCAGCTCTGGGTGATGCAGAGATTGCCGTCGATCGCGCCTTCCAGCACACCGCCCTCGGCGTCCACCAGCTGCGGCACCACGCCGAACAGCGGGCGGGTGGCCGAGCCGGGCTTCAGGTCGGTCGCGCCGGGCAGCGGGGCGATCATCGCCGCGCCGGTCTCGGTCTGCCACCAGGTGTCGACGATCGGGCAGCGGCCCTCGCCGACGACTTCATGATACCAGCGCCAAGCCTCGGGGTTGATCGGCTCGCCGACGGTGCCGAGCAGCTTGAGCGACGCACGCGAGGTCTTGGTGACGAACTCGTCGCCATCCTTCATCAGCGCGCGCAATGCGGTCGGCGCGGTGAAGACGATGTCGACCTGGTGGCGGTCTACCACCTGCCAGATGCGGCTGGCGTCGGGCCAGTTGGGCACGCCCTCGTACATCAGCGTGGTCGCGCCGTTCGCCAGCGGGCCGTAGACGATATAGCTGTGGCCGGTGACCCAGCCGATATCGGCCGCGCACCAGTAGATCTGGCCGGGGCGATAGTCGAAGCAGACCTCATGGGTCAGGCTCGCCCACAGCAGATAGCCGCCGGTGGTGTGGAGCACGCCCTTGGGCTTGCCCGTGGAGCCCGACGTATAGAGAATGAACAGCGGGTCTTCCGCGTTCATCGTCACCGCCGGGCACTCGGCGTCCACCTCGGCGGCGGCCTCGTGATACCAGACGTCACGGCCGGCGTGCATCGGCACTTCGGCGCCGGTCGCCTTGACCACGATCACGGTCTTCAGGCTGGGCGCGTGCGGCACGGCGGCGTCGACATTGGTCTTGAGCGGGGTCAGCTTGCCGCCGCGCCGCCCACAGTCGGCGGTGATGACGACGCTGCTGTCGCAATCCTGGATGCGGCCGGCCAGCGCCTCGGGCGAGAAGCCCCCAAACACCACCGAATGTATCGCCCCGATCCGCGCGCAGGCGAGCAGCGCGAACGCCGCCTCGGGGATCATCGGCATGTAGACGGTCACCCGGTCGCCCTTCCGCACGCCCTGCGCCTTCAGCACATTGGCGAAACGGCAGACCTCCTCATGCACCTGGGCATAGGTGAAGCGGCGCGGCTCCTCGGTGGGGATGTCGGGTTCCCAGATGATCGCGACCTGGTCGCCGCGCTCGGCGAGATGGCGGTCGAGGCAGTTGGCGGCGACGTTGATCTCGCCGTCGGCGAACCACTTCACCCCGAAATCGGCTTCGTGGAACGAGCTTTCATTGGTCCGGGTCGGGAAGGTCACCCAGTCCAGCCGCTTCGCCTGGTCCAGCCAGAAAGCATGCGCGTCGTCGATCGAGCGGGCGTACATCGCCTTGTAGGTGGCGTCGTTCACCTTGGCCTTGGCGGCCCATTCGGCGGGTACCGGGTAAAGATCGGACATGCATTCCTCTCGTCATCTGGCCCTGCGGCTGGCCGGCGGAATCGCGCCGGAAAGCATCAGGGTCGCATCCCTCTGGATTCGTGCCTCTAGATTCGCCGGGGCCTTATGGGTCCGGGTGCGGTGCAGCATCAAGCACCCGAAATGCCAGATTTCCCGCCACGCATGCCATTTGGCTAGAGCAGCGAAGCCCTGTTCCGTCCAATGCCAAAATCCTCTATCGGCGCGCATATATGCTCAACTTAAAGAATCTCACCGTCCGTCTTGGCGGGCGCACCATCCTCGATCGCGTCTCGGCCGCCCTGCCGCCCCGTTCCAAAGTGGGGCTGATCGGGCGCAACGGCGCCGGCAAGTCGACCCTGATGAAGGTGATGATCGGCTCGATGGAGGCCGACGACGGCGACATGGAAAAGCCGCGCGACCTGCGCATCGGTTATATCGCCCAGGAAGCGCCGAGCGGCACCACCACCCCGATCGAGGCGGTGCTGGCCGCGGACACCGAGCGCGCCGCGCTGCTGATCGAAAGCGAGACCTGCGAGGATCCGCACCATCTGGGCGAGATTTATGAGCGGCTGCTGGCGATCGACGCCTATACCGCCGAGGCGCGCGCCGCGACCATCCTGGTCGGCCTCGGCTTCGACGAGGAGATGCAGGGCCGCCCGCTCGACAGCTATTCGGGGGGCTGGAAGATGCGCGTCGCGCTCGCCGCTTTGCTCTTCTCGGAGCCGGACCTGCTGCTGCTCGACGAGCCGTCGAACCATCTCGACCTCGAAGCGACCCTGTGGCTCGAGAATTTCCTGAAGAGCTATCCGGCGATGATCGTGATCATCAGCCATGAGCGCGACCTGCTCAACAATGTGGTCGACCACATCCTCCACCTCGAGGGCGGCAAGACCACGCTCTACACTGGCGGCTATGACAGCTTCGAGCGCCAGCGCGCCGAGCGGCTGGCCCAGCTCGCGGCGGCCAAGGCCGCGCAGGACGCCCAGCGCGCCAAGCTGCAGGACTATATCGCCCGCAACAGCGCCCGCGCCTCCACCGCCAAGCAGGCCCAGTCGCGCGCCAAGGCGCTCGCCAAGATGCAGCCGATCGCGGCGATGGCCGAGGATCCGACCCTCAGCTTCGACTTCCCCTCGCCCAGCGACGGGCTGAAGCCGCCGCTGGTGACGCTCGATCTCGCCTCGGTCGGCTACACGCCGGGCCAGCCGATCCTGCAGCGGCTCAACCTGCGGCTCGACCCGGACGATCGCATCGCGCTGCTCGGCCGCAACGGCAACGGCAAGACCACCCTGGCGCGCCTGCTCGCGGCGCAGCTCAAGCCGATGGAGGGCGGCATGGCCGCCGCCGGCAAGATGCGGGTCGGCTATTTCACCCAGTATCAGGTGGAAGAGCTCGACCGCGACGATACCCCGCTCGAGCATATGACCCGGCTGATGAAGGGGATGACCCCGGCGGCGGTGCGCGGCCAGCTCGGCCGCTTCGGCTTCTCGGGCGACAAGGCCACCACCAAGGTGGGCAAGCTCTCGGGTGGCGAGCGCGCGCGTCTCGCGCTGGCGCTGATCACCCGCGACGCGCCGCACATGCTGATCCTCGACGAGCCGACCAACCACCTCGACGTCGACGCGCGCGAGGCGCTGGTCCAGGCGCTCAACAATTTCGACGGCTGCGTCGTCGTGGTCAGCCATGATCGCCACATGATCGAGATGGCGGCCGACCGGCTGGTGCTGGTCGATAACGGCACCGCCAAGGAATATGGCGGCAGCCTGGAGGATTATACCGACCTGATCCTGGGCAAGAACCAGCCCAAGACGGAAGGCGGCGCCAAGGGCGGCAAGAAGGACAAGAAGGCCGCCGCCCAGGCGCGTGAACAGGCCGCCGCGCTGCGCAAGTCGGTGAAGGACCTGGAGGAGCGGATGGCGAAGCTCACCACCCGCCGCTCCGAGATCGACCGCGCGATGTTCGATCCCAAGCAGGCGGTGCCGCAGGACGCCAAGCGCACCATGACCGAGTTGATGAAGCTGCGCGCCGAGGTCGACGACGAGCTGGGCGCGGTCGAGGCCGAATGGATCCAGGCGAGCGAGGCGCTGGAGACGGCGGCGTAAGAGGGCTGGACTCGCCGTCATCCCAGCGAAAGCTGGGATCTCCCTAGTGCTTCGGGCGGTGAAAGAAGGCAGTGAGATTCCAGCTTTCGCTGGAATGACGAGAAGGTGGGGAGTGGGGCTACCCCCATTCCCCGATCCTCAGAAACGCCGCTCGCCCTTGCCCCAGTCGCCCATGTCGCACTGGCCGGCGAAGTTCGTCACCGCCTTCACGTCGATGCGCCCGGTGCGGCGGTCGACGGTGAAGCGGGGCTTGTTCATTCCGTTCAGCCGATAGGTTCCCGTGATCCGGTCGGGCGTCACTTCCAGATTCTCGATGTCCCACCAGCCATTGTCGCCGCCCGAATGGATCGGCGGGACCAGACTCTTGCCCAGATGGATGCGGCCATGGTCGCCATATAGTTCGATCTGCACGTCGGAGCTGAAGCCCTGTGCGGTGGTCTGCGGGGTGCTCCACTCCCATTTGTGGCTCCAGGGGTTCCAGCTGTAGCGCTGCGGCGCCACCGTCGGCTTGGTGCCCGCGCCATAGCAGACCAGCACCAGCGAGTTCGGGTCGGGCTGATGTGGCTCGCCGGCACCATAGGCGGGTGCAGCGTCGCTCCCCGCGTCGCAATTGCCCGACGGAACCGGTTCGATCGCGGCATAGCGGCCATCGACGGTGGACACCGAGACGCAGCGTCCCTTCCGCTCGTTCCACCAGAAGGTGAAACGCTGGTCGCGGACGGTGTTGCTGACGGTGGCGCGATAGCCGCGCGCCTGCAACTGGGTGTAGCCGCCCGCCGCCCGCGCGCCCACCAGATCCTTCAGGTCGTCGACCCCCTGGGCCTGCGCGGCAGCCGAGAACAGTATCGGGAGCGTCCAGAAGGCGGTGGTCAGCGCGCGCATGCTCTCATCCTCATCATTTATGCGGCAGGGCTAACATGGCTTCGTGACGCGACAAACCACGGAAAGCGTTCGATTGTCCTGGTGAAAGCTGCCTTGCGGCAAGTTCGCGCCATTCCTCTGGCCATCCCGGCGCTCTTTCGCGATTTCCGCCTCTTGCGCAGTGCAGCAATTTAGGTTCATCATCCTGTCATCAGGCTTGTCGGGGGACGGCTTATGACGATGAAGCGCCTATTCGGACGGGGACGGCCTTGAGCCCGGGGTTGAGCAAGGTCGCGGGGCTGCACTGGCTGGTCGACGGCCAGCCGCAGGCGGAGCCGCTGCTGCTCTGCTCGGGGCTTGGCGGCCGGGCCGCCTTCTGGGATCGCAATGTCGAGGCGCTGACGGCGCACCGCCGGGTGATCCGCTTCGACCAGCGCGGCATCGGCGGCTCCGATCGCGCGCTCGACGGGGTGGTGACGCTCGACAGTCTGGTCGACGACGTGATCACCCTGCTCGACGGCCTCGGCATTCGCCAGACCAGCTTCGTCGGCCATGGCATGGGCGCGCTTACCGGCCTCGCGCTGGCGCTGCGCGCGCCGGATCGGCTCACCGACCTGATCCTCGTCAACGGCTGGTCCAGCCTCGATCCGCACCTCGCCCGCTGCCTCGACGTCCAGGCCGCGATGCTGCGCGACACCGGCCCGCGCGCCTGGGCGCGGGCGGAGCCGCTGCTGCTCTATCCGGCTGCCTGGGTCTCGGCCGAATCGCGCCTGCTCGACGAGGCCGAGGAGGCGGTGATCGCGGACTTCCCGACCCTCGACGCGCACAGCAAGCGGGTGGCGGCGCTGCGCCGCGCCGACCTGTCGGCCCGGCTCGGCGAGATCGCGATGCCCGTCCTGCTGATCGCGACCGAGGACGACATGATGGTCCCGTCCGACTGTTCGCAGCATCTGGCGCAGGCACTGCCCCGCGCCGAACTCAAGCTCCTCCCGCGCGGCGGCCATGCCTGCAACGCCACCGTGCCCCAGACCTTCGCCACCTTCGTGACGAGCTGGCTCAACCGGATGGGGAAGCGCTGACGCGATCGCCCGGCGTATCGTACCATCTCGTCTCTCGATATCGTCACCCCGGGCTTGACCCGGGGGCCCGCTGCCTTTCCCTCGACGCAGGGAAAAGGACGCCATTGGGTCACCATCATGGCCAACCGTTCGACAGCTGACATCGGCCAGAAGAAACGGGACCCCGGGTCAAGCCCGGGGTGACGGTAAGCTATGTACCTCTATCCGCTAGGCATTCACCGCTTGCGGACGAACTCCGCGCGCAGCACCAGCCCCTTGATCCCGTCGAACTTGCAGTCGATCTCCTGCGCATCGCCGGTCAGCCGGATCGATTTGATCAGGGTGCCGCGCTTCAGGGTCTGTCCCGCGCCCTTGACGTCGAGGTCCTTGATAAGGGTCACCTGGTCGCCATCGGCCAGCAGATTGCCCACCGAATCGCGCACCTCCACCTGGTCGGCCGCGCTTTGTTTCTGCGCCAGCTCGGCGGCGGGAACCCACTCGCCGCTCTCTTCGTCATAGACATAATCGTCGTCGGACATCGTTCGGCCTTTCCTGGGCGTCGTTTCGCCGCCAGCGCGATAAGGGGGTAAGTTGTTGCATTGCAAGATAGTGGCTTGCCGGATTAAGCCCCTCGGCGTGCCGATCGCCGGATATCCTCCCGCTTTTCCAAAGCCGCGCGGCTAGCGATGGCACCTCCCCGCACCTTCTGGCGAAAAGCCCGCGCCGACAAGGCCTGCGTCATCATCGACGCCGAGGATTATTTCCGCCTCGCCCGCGCCGCGATGTGCAAGGCGCGCAGGCGGATCATGCTGATCGGCTGGGATTTCGACGCGCGGATCGAACTGATCCGCTCCGCCGACGGCAGCCTGGGCGCCGAGGCGGAGGGCGCGCCCACCACGATCGGCGACCTGGTCTACTGGCTGGTCGAGCGCCATCCCGAGCTGGAAGTGTTCCTGCTGCGCTGGGACCTCGGCGCGTTCAAGTCGCTGTTCCGCGGAAAGACCGCTTTCACCGTCGCCAAATGGATGGCGCACCCGCGCATCCATGTGAAGCTCGATGGCCATCACCCGCCGGCCGCCTCGCACCATCAGAAGATCGTCGTGATCGACGACTGCTTCGCCTTTTGCGGCGGCATCGACATGACCAGCGACCGCTGGGACACGCGCGACCATGCGGACGAGGATCCGTCCCGCATCCGCCCCGACGGTTCGCCCACCGAGCCCTGGCACGATGCCACCACCGCGCTGCAGGGGCCGATCGCGGCCGAGCTGGGCCGCCATGCGCGCGACCGCTGGAAGCGGGCCTGCGGCGAGACCCTGCCCGCGATCCGCACCAAGCATGATTGCTGGCCCGATGACCTGCCGGTCCAGTTCTCGGGCGTCGAGGTCACCATCTCGCGCACCGCGCCGCGGATGGACGACCAGCGCGAAGTCACCGAGATCGAGCAACTCTACCTGCACCAGATCGGTCGCGCGAAGCGCTTCCTCTACGCCGAGAGCCAATATTTCGCCTCGCGCCGGATCGCCGAGGCGATCGCGAAGCGGCTCGACGAGCCCGATGGCCCCGAGATCGTCATCATCAACCCCGAAGGGGCGCAGGGCTGGCTGGAGCCGGTGGCGATGGACACCGCCCGCGCCCGGCTGGTCGAGGCGTTGCGCCACCGCGACGTCCATGGCCGGCTGCGCATCTACCACCCCTATACGCGCGACCGGACGGCGATCTACGTCCACGCCAAGATCCTGATCGTCGACGATGCGATCCTGCGGGTCGGCTCGTCGAACATGAACAACCGCTCGATGCGGCTCGACACCGAATGCGACGTCGCGATCGACTGCGCGGCGCCCGGCAATGGCGATTGCAGCGCCGCCATCGCCCATATCCGCGACGACCTGATCGCCGAGCATCTCGGCTGCACGGCGGAGAAGGTGGCCGCCCACCTCAAGAAAAGCGGCTCGCTGATCGCCACGATCGAGGCGCTGCGCTTCACCGGGCGCAAGAACGCCAAGGACCGCCGCCGCACCCTGCTCCCCTATGTCACCCCGCATCTGTCCGACGTCGAAGCCTGGCTCGCCGACCATGAGGTGCTCGACCCCGAGGGCCCCGACGAGATGTTCGAAGCCCCCGATGAACGCGGCCTGTTCCGGCGGCTCCACCTGTGGCGGAAGCCGGCGGAGGATTGAGCGCGAATCGGTTCTTACCGCGCCTCTTCGGCGGAAATCCGGGATTTCGGCGGGGCTACAGTCTCCATTCATGTCCCCGTCGCTAGGGGAACTTTCCTGGCCGCCGATTGTCTGGTGGACCGTAGGCGAAACGAATCCTAACGGACGGGCATGATCGACAGACGGAATATCCTGGCGCTGCTGGGTGCAGCAGCGGCGTTCGGTGGACAGGCTTTGGCAGCGGTTCCGCGCAAGTCGGGCGGGGGCCAGCCCTTCTCCTGGGATCTGCTGAAAGGGCAGGCCGCCGCGATGGCGCGGTCCAAGCCGCGCCCGCTGCCCGCGCCCGATCCGCGCGCCCACTCGGTCGACTATGACGCGGTCAACCGCATCAGCTTCCGCGAGGACAAGTCGATCTTCGCTGACGACGGCTATTCGGTGCGGCTCTTCCCGATCAGCCGCTATGCCGCGGTTCCGGTGTGCCTCTCGATCGTCGAGGGCGGCCGCGCTCACCTGATCGAGCATAGCGAGGACATGTTCGCCGTGGGGCCGGGCGAGGGGCCGACCCCGCACGTCATTCCCGGCATCGCCGGCTTCCGCGTGATGAACAAGGGTGGGGTGGGGGACTGGCTCGCCTTCCTCGGCGCCTCCTATTTTCGCTCGGCCGGGCAGCTCGACCAATATGGTCTGTCGGCGCGCGGCCTGGCGATCGACACCGGGATCGACGGCAAGGAGGAATTCCCCGTCTTCAGCGATTTCTGGCTGGAGCGGACCAAGGGTGGCCTCACCGTCTATGCCCTGCTCGAAGGGCCGAGCGTCGTCGGCGCCTATCGCATCGAGAGCCGCCATGACGGGGAGGTGGTGCAGGACGTCTCGATGGCGATCTGGCTGCGCAAGGATGTCGAGCGGCTCGGCATCGCTCCGCTCACCAGCATGTTCTGGTATGACGAGGGCAATCCGGCCCAGCGTGCCGACTGGCGCCCCGAAATCCATGATTCGGACGGGTTGCTGATCCACAACAGCGCCGGCGAGCGGATTTGGCGCCCGCTTGGCAATCCGCCGCGCGCGACGATCAATAGCTTTGCCGATACCAAGGGCGCGAGCGCCTTCGGCCTGCTCCAGCGTGACCGCGCCTTCGATCATTATCAGGACGACGGCGTCTTCTACGAGAAGCGGCCGAGCCTGTGGGTCGAGCCCCAGGGCGACTGGGGTCCCGGCGCGGTGATGCTCTACGAGATCCCGACGAATCGCGAGACCGACGACAATATCGTCGCCTTCTGGACGCCGGCCCGCCCGGCCAAGGCGGGCGACAGCTTCGCCTTCGACTATCGGCTGCGCTGGACGGCGGGTGAGCCTTCGCCCGCGCCACTCGCCCGGGTGGTCGACCGCTGGACCGGCATCGCCGGCCGGCCGGGGCAGGAGCCGATCGCCGGCGCGCGCCGGCTGGTCGTCGATTTCGAAGGGCCGGCGCTCAAGGAACTTGGCCGAAAATCGGGAGTTTCCGCAAGGGTGACGGTTGATCAGGGCAAGCTGATCTCGGTCGACGCCTATCCGGTGGTCGGCCAGAAGAATCGCTGGCGGCTGGTCGTGGATCTGACTCGTTCGAACGCGCCGGCCAATCTCCGCGCGACGCTCGAACGGGGCGATGTCCCGCTGAGCGAGACGGTGATCCATCAGTTTATGTGAAGTCGCTTGTGCACTGCACCCAAAGCCTGTCATTGATCGGGGTGTTGGGGCAGTTGGACGCAAGGACAGCTAAAATAGGGATTTTTCTGTCATGAGCGCCATCCACCAACGCGAGTCCTGATTTGTACAGAGTTGACCCCGACGGCGCCGCCGATGGCGCACCGCATGGCCGCAATCCCGCCCAGGGCGATCTGCCCGTGGAATCGCCGATCGCCATGCCGGTCCAGGATCTTTCCCGCACGCCGCAGGGCACCGCAGAGCCGGTCGGCTATGTCGGCCCGCTCATGCAGCGGCGGCTGTTCCTGATCGTCGGCAGCTTCCTGTTCGGTCTGCTCGCCGCGAACGAGATGTTCACCCCGCTCCAGACCGACGGGATCGACTGGATCGACGCGGCTTTCTTCGTGCTGTTCTTCGGCCTGTTCGCCTGGATCGCCTTCGGTTTCCTCAGCGCGGTGGCCGGGCTGCTCGTCCTGCTCGGCCGCGGCCCGGTGATGGCGCCGCCCGCCGGCCCGCTCAGCCTGCCGCGCCGGCGCACCGCGGTGCTGATGCCGGTCTATAACGAGGATGTCGGCGCGGTCTTCCGCCGCCTGACCGAGATGACCGATTCGATCGACCGGGTCGGCGGCGCCGACCGGTTCGACTTCTTCATCCTCAGCGATTCGCACGAGGGCAACCACACGCCCGAATATCTGGCCTTCCGCCGGCTGCGCGAGACGAGCCGCAGCGCCGTCTATTATCGCCGCCGCGAGCGCAACACCGCGCGCAAGCCCGGCAATATCGCCGAATGGGTTCGCCGCTTCGGTGGCGGCTATGACTATATGCTGGTGCTCGACGCCGACAGCCTGATGTCGGGCGCGGCGATGGTGCGCCTGGCCTCCGCGATGGAGGCGCGGCCCGAGATCGGCCTGCTCCAGACCGTGCCGCAGCTCGTCAACGGCCGCACCATGTTCGCCCGCTGGCACCAGTTCGCCGCCTCGGTCTACGGCCCGGTCGCCTCGGCCGGCCTGCGCTGGTGGTCGGGCACCGAATCCACCTTCTGGGGCCACAACGCGATCGTGCGCGTGCGCGCCTTCGCCGAAAGCTGCGGCCTGCCCGACCTGCCCGAGGACAGCCTGCTCGGCGGCCACATCATGAGCCACGACATGGTCGAGGCGGCGCTGCTGCGCCGGCGCGGCTGGGCGGTCCACATGGTCACCCTGTCCGATGGCAGCTACGAGGAATTCCCGCCGACGATGATCGATCACTCGATCCGCGACCGGCGCTGGTGCCAGGGCAATCTCCAGCATCTCCGCCTGCTCGGCACGGCGGGGCTGCACTGGGTCAGCCGGCTCCAGCTGGTGATGGGGGCGTCGGCCTATCTCACCTCGCCCTTGTGGATGCTGCTGATCGGCGCCGCGATCTTCGAACAGCTCCGCGCCGATTTCGACGGCTTCTTTCTGATGTCGTCGGGCTGGCTGCTGGGCCTCACCCTGCTGATGCTGCTCGGCCCCAAGATCGCCGCGCTCGCCTCGCTGGTGCTCGATCGCGAGATGGTGCGCCGGCTCGGCGGCTGGCAGGGCGTGATGCGCTCCACGCTGCTCGAGATCGTCACCTCGGTTGTCGCGGCGCCCGCGATCATGCTCACCCAGACGATGGCGATCGTCGACATCCTGCGCGGCCGCCGCAGCGGCTGGCAGCCCCAGCGGCGCGAGGTCGACGGCCTGAACTTCATCGAGGTCGTGCGCTATTATCGCTGGCACCAGCTGCTCGGTGCTGCGCTGCTCGCGGCGATCCTGCTCGGGGTCGACGGGACGATCTGGTCGCTCCCGGTCGCGGTCGGCCTGCTGCTGGCGCCGGTCACCGTGTGGCTCACCGCGCGCGCCGATGTCGGCGACTGGCTGGTCCGCCATCGCTTCTTCCTGTCGCCCTCGGAGGATATCCGTTTCGACGAGGAGACGCCCGACCAGGCCGCGGGCCTCGCGCTGGAGCCGCGTTTCGCGATTGCGCGCGGCTGATTGCAGCGGCGCGGCCTCGCGCCTAAAGAGCGCCGATGCAATTGCTGGGACATAAGGTAGGGCTCGACGAGCCGCTGTTCGTGATCGCGGGACCCTGCGTGATCGAATCCGAGGAACTGGTGCTGTCGGTCGCCGAGCGGCTGCGCGGCATCGCCGACCGGCTCGGCATGCTGCTGGTGTTCAAGAGCTCGTTCGACAAGGCGAACCGCAGCTCGAACGCCTCCTTCCGCGGCCCCGGCCTCGACGAAGGCCTGCGCATCCTCGAGAAGGTCCGCGCCGAAACGGGCCTGCCGATCCTCACCGACGTCCACGATGCCGAACAGGTCCGCTCCGCGGCGCAGGTGGTCGACATCGTTCAGACCCCCGCCTTCCTCGCCCGCCAGACCGACCTGATCGAGGCGGTCGGCGCCTGCGGCAAGGTGGGCAATATCAAGAAGGCGCAGTTCATGGCGCCGAACGACATGAAACATGTCGTCGCCAAGGCGCGCGATGCGGGCCAGGCGGCGGGGCAGGAGGCGGCGATCCTCGTCACCGAGCGCGGCACCTCCTTCGGCTACAACAATCTCGTCACCGATCTGCGCGGCCTCGTGATCATGCGCGAGACCGGTTGCCCGGTGGTGTTCGATGCCACCCATTCGGTGCAGCTGCCGGGCGGGCAGGGGACGACCTCGGGCGGCCAGCGCGAATATGTGCCGGTGCTCGCGCGCGGCGCGGTCGCGGTCGGCATCGCGGGCCTGTTCATGGAAACCCATCCCGATCCGGCCAACGCCAAGTCCGACGGCCCCAACGCCTGGCCGCTCGACCGGATGGAGGACATGCTCGCCGAGTTGCAGTCGCTCGACCGGCACGGCATCGAATCGCGCAAGCGCTGGCCCGATCAGGCCTGACCTGGTCGGCGATCAGCCCCGCATCACCCGATCGTACATCGCCGCCAGCCGCTCGGCATAGGCCGCGTCGCTGAACTTCGCCGCCTGCGCGGGGCCCGCCGCCGACAGCCGCTCGCCCAGCGCCGGATCGGCATCGAGCGCGCGAATCGCGGCGGTGATCGTCGCGGCGTCATAGGGATTCACCTGCAGCCCGGCCGCGCCCACCACCTCGGGCAGCGAGCTGTTGTTCGACGCGATCACCGGGGTGCCCAGGCGGATCGCCTCCAGCGCCGGCAGGCCGAAGCCTTCGTAGAGCGACGGGAACAGCACCGCCTTGGCCCCGCGCGCGAGGCGCAGCAGCATCTCGCGCGGCAGATAGTCGAGCTGGACGAGCCCCTTGGCCGAGGTCTCGCCATAGAGCGAGATGCCCTTATCGCCGAAGATGCGGGCTTCCTGCTCGGTGCCCCAATGGCGCGCGCCGACGATCACCAGCGGGGTCTCGCTGCGGCTCGCCAGATAGGCTTCGAGGATGCGGGCGAGGTTCTTCTTCGGGTCGAGCGCGCCGAAGAACAGGAAATAGCCGCGCCGCTTGAGGCCGAACATGCCCTCCACAACCGACGCGTCTTCTTCAGGCGCGCGCGCGAGGAGGGCCTCGGGCACCGGCGCGGTCTGGTAGCTGTTGGTCACCTTGTCGGGCGCCAGCGCGGGAAAGAGATCGAGGATGTCGCGCCGGCTCGATTCGGAGACGGTGCAGATATGGTCGCCCTGGCTGATGCACAGCTCGATCAGCCGGCGGTAGACCGCCTTGTTGTCGAGCGTGGTGTAGGGCAGCTTCAGCGGCACCAGGTCATGCAATGTATAGACGTTGCGCGCGCCTTCGAGCCGCACCGGTACCGGGTAGGTCCAATGCATGATGTCGGGTGGGTCGGGGATGCGCAGGGTCAGGAAACTGCCCAGCTTGCGCAGCCTCTTGTCGGCGATGTCCCAGAGCGAGGGCGAGCTGACCAGCCGGTCGAAGACGGGCAGCCGATCGGCGAAGCCCTGTTTCTCCACCGCGTTGGTGATCGGCACTTCATAGCCATGGGCGGGCAGGAAGGAGCGCAGCCATTCGCGGCGCAGCCGGCGCTTGTGCTGCTTGCGGGTCTCGTGCCCGCGCTCCTTGCCGATCCGGTCGTAGAAGAACAGCTCGCGCGTCTCGGCGCGGTCGCCCACGTCGATCCCGAACACGCCCAGGGTGGAATGGCCGAGGCCGCGCACCGCCTGCGTCAGACCATGGCCATAGGTGGCCACCCCGGTGCCGCGCGGCATGGCCAGGTTGAACCCGTCGATTCCGATAGTGAGTCTGGTCATCCCGATCCGCTTTGCCGTCCCCAGCCGGCCCCCTAATCACTCGGAGCGGATTTGGCCACCATGCTGTGCGGCAAGACGATGGTGAAGCGCATCGAGCCGATCGGCGAAGGCGGCGGTGGTGAAGGATGCGCCGCGCGTGCGCCCCGCCTCGCCGAGCTTCGCGACCAGCGCGTCGTCCGCCAGCTGCGCGAGCTTCGCCGCCAGATCTGCCACTGACAGCGGATCGGCGAGCAGCGCGGCGCCGCCCGCCACTTCCTCGGTCGCGCCCCCGGTCGAGGTCAGCACGGGGGTCCCGAACTGCATCGCCTCGATGATCGGCAGGCCGAAGCCCTCGGTGATCGTCGGGAAAACCAGCGCGCGGGCGCCGGCGAGCAACGCCATCAGGGTCTCGCGCGCGACATAAGGGAGGCGGACGATCCCCGGGGTCGCGGCCAGCGCGGGTGCGATCTCCTCGGAGCGCCAGCCATCGGGGCCGGCGATGACGAGCGGCACGGCGAGTCCACTCCGGCGATAGGCTTCGGCGAGGCGGAGCAGATTCTTGCGCGGCTCGATGCTGCCCACCGACAGCAGGAAGCCGCCCGGCCGGAGTCCTTCGGGCAGCGTGCCGCCGCCGGCCGCGATGTCGAGCCCCGGGGGGCAGGCGCTGATGATGCCGGGCGCGCAGCCGAGCGCGGCGATGATATCAAGGCGGGCTGCTTCCGACACCGTCATGATATGCTCGGCGCTCTTCGCCAGCGCCTCGAGCAGCCGGCGGTGGCGGACACCGTCGATTTGGCTCAGTTCGGGATGGAAGATCGGGATCGCGTCATGGACGGTGTAGATGTTGATCCAGCCGTCGATGCGCAGTGGCAGCGGATAGGTCCAGTGGACGATCCCGCGAGGGCCGGGCGCGTGCAGCCGCAGCATCGTGCCGTGCCGGTCGAAATGGACCTGGGCGAGGCGGAAGATGTCGCGCCCCGCGAGGCGGTCCGCCGAGTGGCGGAGATTTCGTGGCCGGTCGGCCAGTGCCAGCGCCCAGCGCGTCCAGCGCTCGATCCGGCCGGCGGGGCCCATCGGCCGTTCGCAGCTGGGATCGGTGATGCGGATCGGCACCCGGCCGGCGGCGAGCAGGGCGCTGTCCAGCGCGGTCGCATAGGTGGCCACGCCGGTGCCGGCTCGGCCCAGCATGCGCGCATCGATCGCGAAGGGGATGTTGTGCGTCTGGCCAGGCATCGTCTATGCAGGAGCGCATTGCAGCACGGGCGCGGAGCGTCCAGCATTTTGTGCCGGCCGCCAGGCTCTCTATGGCGCGCGTTGGAGACGGTCGTTCGATGATCCGGTTCGAGAATGTTTCGAAGACCTATCACATCCGCAAATTCCACAAGCAGGTGTTCAGCAACCTCAATTTCGAGATCCGGCGGGGGGAGAGCATCGGCGTCTGTGGTGCGAACGGTGCGGGCAAGTCGACCCTGATGCGGATGATCGCCGGGGTCGAGATGCCGAGTTCGGGCCGGGTGGTGCGCGAGATGACGACGAGCTGGCCGATCGGCTATGCCAGCGCCTTCCAGTCGCAGATGACCGGGGCCGACAATGCCCGCTTCATCGCCCGCATCTATCGCCAGCCCGAGCAGGAGATCCTCGATTTCGTCGAGGACTTCGCCCAGCTCGGCCCCTATTTCTATCAGCCGGTGCGCACCTATTCGTCGGGCATGGCCGGGCGCCTGGCGTTCGGCATCTCGCTCGCGATCAATTTCGACTGCTATCTCGTCGACGAGGTCACCGGCGCCGGCGACGAGCGCTTCCGCAAGCGCTCGCACGAGGAATTGATGAAGCGGCGCGAGCAGGGGACCTTGGTGATGGTGTCGCACGACCCGCACACGCTCCAGCAATATTGCGAGCGTGGGGCCGTGCTCTACGGCGGTTTGCTCACCTTCTATGATACGGTCGCCGAGGCTTGCGAGATTCACCACGGCCTGCAGATGCGGGCATCGTGACGACCGTTGCGCTCATATTCTCTTTCGCCCCGATGGATTAAGGCTTGACGGAGCCCGCCCAGCCGCGCTTCTCGTCGCGCCCAGCCATATATTTGCCTATTTCGTCGTTATAGGGACTTGCATGTCGCCCAGACTTTACTCCCGCTTCCGCATCACCGGCGCCCTGTCGGTGCTGTCGGTCCTCATGGCGGGTTGCACCACCCTTCCGTCGAGCGGCCCCACCGGGCGCCAGGTGATGAAAGGTGCCACCGATCCGGAGGCGGCGCTCAAGTTCAACGTCGTCGAGCTCGACGGCGCGGCGTTCCAGAAGCTGATCTCGATCCAGCCCGCCGGGCGCGCGGTCGGCCAGCTCGCCGGGCTCGCCCGCGAAGGGCGGGTCGATCGGATCGCGCCGGGCGATGCGCTCCAGGTCAGCATCTATGAAGTGGGGATGACGCTGTTCGGCGGCGCCGGCCAGAATATCGGTGCGACCTCGGCGACCGCCGAGACGGTCGACCCGTCGGCGCGTCCGCAGCCGATCAACGTGGTGACGGTGGCCAGCGACGGCACCATCCGGCTGCCTTATGTCGGCCGGCTGATGGTGGCGGGCTCCACACCCTATGACGTCCAGCGGATGATCGAGCAGGGGCTGCACGGCAAATCGCAAAGCCCGCAGGCGATGGTCACCGTCGTCAACAGCCCCGGCAACAGCGTCTATCTGCTCGGCGATGTCACCCGCACGGGGCGCATGCCGCTGAGCGCGGCGCGCGAGCGGCTGCTCGACGCGGTGGCGACGGCGGGCGGATCGAAGGTCAGCAACGCCGATACGGTGATTCGCCTGTCGCGCGGCGGCGAGAATGCGGAGATGCGGCTGAGCGATGTGCGCCCCGGCAGCAGCGACGATGTCACCTTGTTGCCCGGCGACCGAATCGAACTGCTCGTCGAGCCGCGCAGCTTCAGCGCCTTTGGTGCGACGTCGAAGGTGTCGCAGGTCGCGTTCGAGGCGCCGACCGTGTCGCTGGCCGAAGGGCTCGCGCGAATCGGCGGCCCGAACGACGCCCAGGCCGATGCGCGCGCGGTGTTCCTGTTCCGCTATGATGCGGCGGCGATCGCGGCGGGCGAACCGCCGGTGATCTATCGGCTCAACCTGATGAAGCCCGAGAGCTACATCATCGCCCAGAATTTCCAGATGCGCGACAAGGACCTGATCTACATCGCCAATGCGGCGGCGAATCCGGTCACCAAGTTCGTCGCGATCCTGAATCAGCTGTTCACGCCCGTCGTGACGGCGAGAATCATCACCAAGAGCAACTGATAGAGGGGGCGGGGCCGGCTTTCGGCCCCGCTTTTTGGGGCCTCCGTAGGGGCAGCTCCAAAAAAACATTACAGTTCTACGAAAGCGCTTGACGCTCTGTAGGAGTTCCCATAGAAGCCCCTTCACCGGCGGCGGCGAGTTGGTTTTTCCGGATCGCTTCCGCGCCTCATTATCAGATCGGTAAACGATCTCCCTGGGATACCAATTCCGGGTGATAAAGAGGCGTCCCCGGTTCTTTGACATTGTTGGAAAGATGAAGGGACATGTGGGCGGCGGCTCCGGGT
>CAUTRN010000059.1:0-32386 GCA_963540925.1 uncultured Sphingomonadaceae bacterium | reverse complement strand
TCAGATGTGTATAAGAGACAGCCTAACGAGGTGCCGCAGGTGGTCGCGACGGTGAACCAGCAGGTCACCAACATCAGCTCGAACATCCAGGCATCGCTCGCCGGCGCCCGCGTTGCCGGGGGCACGATCGGCGGCACCACCTCGCTCGAGGCGTCACCGCCTCCGCCGCCAGCCAGCGCGGGTTCGTCGGGCAGCGCCTCGGCCAGTGCCGATGGCGGGGACGAGCAGAGCCCCGGCGATGACGGCGGCGACGATGAGGGCGGCGAGGCGGTGGCCTCGACGGGCGGCCCGGTCTCGGGTCCGAACGCGCTGATCGACCTCAGCAATATCGGCGGCAATGCCGGGCAGGTCGACACCCCGATCATCAGTTCGGGCAACAGCAGCCTGTGGCAGGGCGCCGACGGTATCGAAGGCGGCGATGGCGGCGGCGGTGGTGGCGCGGGTTCGGGCAGTGCCGCTACCCCCGGTGCGCCCGGCGCCACGACCGGTCCGAACACGGGGCCTGGAGCGGGCAGCCTGCCCATTTCGGGCGACACGATCGGCACTGGCGGCTTCTCGGGCGCGGCCGGCCAAGCCGGTGCCGAGGAGAGCGGTGGCAGCGGCGGCAGCGGCGCGGGCTCCGGCGGCACCGCTGCTCCCGGCACGCCCGGTGTGACGACCGGCCCGAACACGGGCCCCGGATCGGGCGGCGCGCCCGTGGCCGGCGATACGATCGGCACCGGCGGCTTTTCGGGCGCCGCCGGCGAGATCGGCGCTATCGGCGACGGTTCGACGCAGGGCAGCGGATCAGGCGACGGCTCCGGCTCGGCATCGCCTTCGGGGTCTGGCGATACGCCGGGATCGGGGGCTACCCCGAACCCCTCCGGCACCCCCGGGTCCCGCGACGAACGCGACGGCCCGCCCCGGCGCTGACATCGCGAGGGTGACGCTGGTCGCCTGACCGCCTTTTGCGACGGGTCGAGCGGCTATCCGCTCGACATGGCTTCGGCTAGAACATAAATAGAACGAATGTCCCAGCTCGATCTGCGGCAGAAGCTCGAGATTCTTGCCGATGCCGCCAAATATGATGCGTCCTGCGCATCCTCCGGCACCGCCAAGCGCGATTCCAAGGGCGCGGCCAAGGGGATCGGCTCGACCGAGGGCATGGGCATCTGCCATGCCTATGCGCCCGATGGTCGCTGCATCTCGCTGCTCAAGATCCTGCTGACCAACAGCTGCATCTACGACTGCCATTATTGCATCAACCGGAAGAGCTCGAACGTCCGCCGCGCGCGCTTCACCGCGAAGGAGGTGGTCGACCTCACCCTCGCCTTCTATCGGCGCAACTATATCGAGGGGCTGTTCCTCTCCTCGGGGATCATCCGCTCGTCCGACTATACGATGGAGCAGATCGTCGAGGTCGCCCGCTCGCTGCGCGAGGACCATGGCTTTCGCGGCTATATCCATCTGAAGACGATCCCCGATGCCGCGCCCGAACTGGTCGAGGCGGCGGGGCGCCATGCCGATCGCATCTCGATCAACATCGAGCTGCCCACCGTCGCGGGGCTCGCCCGGCTGGCGCCCGAGAAATCGGCCGAGACGATCCACGGCGCGATGGCGGGGATGAAGGCGGCGATCGAGGATGGCGCCGACGCGAAGCGGCGTTACCGCAGCGCGCCCGGCTTCGCGCCGGCCGGCCAGTCGACCCAGATGATCGTCGGTGCCGACGCCGCCACCGATCGCGACATCGTCGGCACCGCGAGCCGGCTCTACGATCGCTATGCGCTGCGCCGCGTCTATTATTCGGCGTTCAGCCCGATCCCCGACGCCTCGGCGGTGCTGCCGCTGCGCCGCCCGCCGCTGATGCGCGAGCATCGCCTCTACCAGGCCGATTGGATGACCCGCTTCTACGGCTTCGGCGCAGGCGAGGTGGCGCAGGCGACCGACGAGCAGGGGATGCTGCCGCTCGACATCGACCCCAAGCTCGCCTGGGCGCTGCAGGCGCGCGAGATCTTCCCCGTCGACGTCAACCGCGCCCCGCGCGAGCTGCTGCTGCGGGTGCCGGGCCTGGGGGTGAAAGCGGTCGACGCGATCCTCAACAGCCGGCGCTGGCGGCGGCTGGCGCTCGCCGATGTCGGCCGGCTGTCGCGCTCGATCGCCAAGCTGCGCCCCTTCATCGTCACCAGCGACTGGCGCCCGATCGGGCTGGTCGATCGGATCGACCTGAAGGCGAAGGTGACCGAGCAGCTCGAGCTGTTCGGCTAGGGGATGAAATTCTTGGCCGTCATTCCAGGGGAAGCTGGAATCTCCCTTTCTTCTTCGCTGCTAGAGGCAGTGAGATCCCAGCTTTCGCTGGGATGACGCCGGTTTCATGTATCGTGTGACCCTCTCCTCCCCCGACGACATCGACGGCTGGCGCACGGCCGCCCGCGCCGCCGCGCTCGCCGATGTCGCGCCCGATGCGGTGGCGTGGCAGGTCGAGGGCGAGGCGGGCGATCTGTTCGCGGCGGGGGCGGGGCAGGCGTTGCCGCCGCCTTGTCGCCCCGGCTTCGCGGTGTCGAAGCGCTTCCTCGACCTCGCCGAGAGCGTCATCCTCCATCGCGATCCCCAGCGCTTCGCGCTGCTCCACGCCATGTTGCTCAAACTTCGCGAGACCCCCGCCGCGATCGACGACGAGGCCGATCCGCTGCGCCGCCGGCTCGACCTGCTGGCCAAGGAGGTGCGGCGGGACATCCACAAGATGCGCGCCTTCGTCCGCTTCCGCGAGATCGACGACCGTTTCGTCGCCTGGTTTGAGCCCGAGCATCATATCGTCCGCGCCAATGCGGGCTTCTTCATGCGACGCTTCGCGACGATGCGCTGGTCGATCCTCACCCCCGCGCTGTCGATCCACTGGGATGGCGAGACTTTGAGCGAGGCGCCCGGTGCCACGCGCGACCAGGCGCCGCAGGGCGATCCGGTCGAGGCGTTGTGGAAGGGCTATTATGCGTCGATCTTCAACCCCGCCCGGCTGAAGACCGGCGCGATGCTGAAGGAGATGCCGCGAAAATATTGGGCCAATATGCCCGAAACCGCGTTGATCCCCGAACTGATCGCGGGCGCACGGGCCCGCGAGACCAGGATGGTGGAGCAGGTCATGATCGGCCCCAACAGGGTGAAGGCCTGGGATGCGCTGCGGACCGAGGCGTCGCAGTGCCGGCGCTGCAGCCTGCACGCCTGCGCGACGCAGACAGTGTTCGGCGAGGGGCCGCTGGAGGCCGAGCTGATGATCGTCGGCGAACAGCCGGGCGACCAGGAGGACCTGGCCGGCAAGCCCTTTATAGGCCCGGCGGGGCAGATGCTCGATCGCGCGCTGGACGAGGCGGGGATCGACCGGTCGAAGGTCTATGTCACGAACGCGGTCAAGCATTTCAAATTTGAGCCGCGCGGCAAGCGGCGCATCCATGCGAAGCCCAATGCCGGCGAGATCAAGGCGTGCCGCTGGTGGATCGAGCAGGAACGCGCGCTGGTGATGCCGAAGCGCACGGTGATGCTGGGGACCACTGCGATCCATTCGCTCACCGGCAAGGCGGCGACCCTGGCCTCGCTGCGCGGGCGCGACCTGACCCTGCCCGAGGGCGGCCATGCGCGCGCGACGATCCACCCCAGCTACCTGCTCCGCCTGCCCGATCGCGAGCGCGCCGAGGCCGAATATGCGGGGTTCGTGGAGGATCTGAAGGCGGCGATAGGGTGAGCGTTTTTCGGTGACTGCCTCTCTGTCATTCCCGCGAAAGCGGGAATCCATAACCTCCGAACCGCGAGAGTCTCACGCCTTTGAGAATATGGATCCCCGCCTTCAGCCTGCGGCTGAAGTTTATCCTGAGCGCCTGCCTTGCAGGCAGTCGAAGGGCGGGGATGACGAAGAGATGGTCGTCTGTTCTTGCTCCAAAAAGAAATCCCGGCTTTCGCCGGGATCACCTTGTCGCAACGCTGCCATACAATCCCCCTGGCTCTCTCCGGCGAAGGGGAAGCCGGAGAGAGCGCGGGGGTTTAAGCGGTCAGATCAGATCCCGACCCCGGTCAACAGGCCGAACGCCTGGAGCAGCCACAGGATCACGACGATCACGACGACGGCATTGATGATGCTGCGGATCTTGCCGTCCATCGGAATATAGTTGTTGATCAGCCACAGCAGAACGCCGACGACGATCAGTACGATGATGATATGAATGAGCATGGGATTGGGCCCTCGCCTTTCTGGACAACCTCTTATCGCTACGAACCCGGAACGGGGCCTATAGTTCCTTGGCTGCGATGGCGGGGGCTTGCCGGGGCCGCGCTTCCATGGTGGAAGAAGAGGTTGGAGAGGCGTTCTTTTTCTTTCGGGGTGCAGCATGGATAGACGTCATTTCCTCGGCCGGGGCGCCCTCGGCCTGGCGGGGCTCGGATTGGCCCGCCCCTCGGGGCTGCTCGCCCAGGCGGTGCCGATGTTCGATCCGATCGGCCCGATCACCCCGATCCGCGCGATCCCCGACCGGCTGTTCCGGATCACGGTCTGCCTACGCCCGTTCCGCGCCACCGGACCCCGGATCGAGGCCGAACAGGTCGGCCGCAAGCTGGTGGTCCACAATTATGGCCATGGCGGCAGCGGCTGGTCGCTCAGCTGGGGCTCGGCCCAGGTCGCGATCGCCAAGGCGATGGTCGACAGCCCCAAGGAGATCGCGGTGATCGGCGCGGGTGCGCTGGGCATCACCGCTGCGATCATGGCGCAGCGCGCGGGCGCGAAGGTGACGATCTACGCCAAGGAACGCTTCCCCGACGTCCGCTCGGCCCGCGCGACCGGCAGCTGGACCCCGGACTCGCGCGTGGCGATGGCCAATGCGGTCGGCCCCGAATTCGCCGATCTGTGGAGCCGGATGGCGCACAGCTCCTATGCGATGTGGCAGAGCTATGTGGGGTTGCCCGGTGACCCGGTGGAGTGGAACGACCGCTACACCCTGTCCGACCTGCCACCCGACGAAATGCGCGCGGCGATGCACGCGACCGAGGTGGCGGGCTTCGCCCATTATAGCGGCCAGATCGCCGACATCAGCCCGCGCTCGCAGCTGTTCGAGCCCGGCACCCACCCGTTCGCCACCCGCTATGCGTTGCGCAACAGCTCGATGATGTTCAACGTCGCCGGGCTCGCGCACCAGCTGACCAATGATTTCTTCGCCGCCGGCGGGCGGATCGAGACCGCCGAGTTCCACGAGCCGTCCGAGCTGGGCCGGTTGAAGGAGAAGGTGATCATCAACTGCACCGGCTATGGCGCCCGCGCGCTGTTCCGCGACGAGAGTCTGGTGCCGGTGCGCGGCCAGATCGCCTGGCTGCTGCCCCAGCCGGGGGTGAATTACGGCCTGTTCTACGACAATGTCAGCGTGCTCGGCCGCCGCGACGGCATCGTCGTGCAGGACATGGGGCCCGACGACCGCTTCGGCTTCAACGACGACAACGAAACCCCCGACCGTGCGGCGGCCGACGCCTCGGTGCTCAAGATCGCAAAGCTGTTCGCGCCGAAGGTGTGACAGGACGGCCCGAACATGCGTCGCCCCGGCGGAGGCCGGGGCCGCCACGGGGCTGGACGTCAGCTGGCCGCAAGAGCCGGTAGCGGCTCCGGCCTCCGCCGGAGCGACGTGGGGATGAGGTCAGGTCCTCTTACCCCTTGGCCGCGTCGATCGCGTCCAGCTCGATCGCGATCAACTGCGACAGCAGCGGGAAGGCGGTGACGGCGGCGCCGTTGGCCAGCTTGCTCGGGCCGCGGTCGACCCCGAACAGGGTGCCGTAGAAGCTGTTGTCGGCGCGGATGATCGGCGCGGAGATATAGCTCTGGAAGCCGTAGAGCCGCGGGGTGTGGTGATCGCGGTAGATCGGGTCCTCGGCGACATGGTCGATGATGATCGCCTGGCGGTGGCCGCGCGTCTCGTCGCAGATCGTGGTCTTGAGGTCGAGTTCGGTGCCGGAGCCGATCCCGAAATCCTGCTTGTCGCGCACCGCGCAGGCCATCCAGCGCGTGTCGGTGACCCGGGCGATCGCGACGAGGCCCATGCCGCTCACCCGCTGCGCGAGCACCAGGATCGCCGCCATGCCGGGGGCCTGCTGGATCGCGGCAACGTCGTCGAGCAGGCGATCGGTCATCGGTAAGCCCCCACTACTCCGGCGGGCAACTTAGGTAAGAACCCTCTGTCCGGCAATAAAGATCGCGTCCAGATCGGGGCCATGTCGTAAAAGTAACAATTCGGATATTTGGCTGATCTATTCTTGATCAGAAATGAAAAGGGCGGGCACCTCTCGGTACCCGCCCCGTTCGAACGCCTGGACGTCGTGGTTCAGAGCTTGCCGGTCAATTCCGGTACGGCTTTGAACAGATCCGCGACGAGGCCGATGTCGGCGACCTGGAAGATCGGCGCCTCTTCGTCCTTGTTGATCGCGATGATCGTCTTGGAGTCCTTCATGCCGGCGAGGTGCTGGATGGCCCCCGAGATGCCGATCGCGACATAGACTTCCGGGGCGACGATCTTGCCGGTCTGGCCGACCTGATAGTCGTTCGGGACATAGCCCGCGTCGACCGCGGCGCGCGAGGCGCCGACCGCGGCGCCGAGCTTGTCGGCGAGCGGCTCGATGACCGAATGGAAGTTCTCGCTGTTCTGCAGCGCGCGGCCGCCCGACACGATCACCTTGGCCGAGGTCAGCTCCGGACGCTCCGACTTGGAGATCTCGGCGCCGACGAAGGTCGAGAGACCCGCATCGCCCGCACCCGACACCGCCTCGGTGCCGGCCGAGCCGCCCTCGCGGGCCGCCTTCTCGAAGCCGGTGGCGCGCACGGTGATCACCTTCTTGGCGTCCGACGACTGCACGGTCGCGATCGCGTTGCCGGCATAGGTCGGGCGGGTGAAGGTGTCGGCGCCTTCGACCGACAGGATCTCGGAGATCTGCATCACGTCGAGGAGAGCCGCGACGCGCGGGGCGATGTTCTTGCCGTTGGCGGTGGCCGGCGCCAGGAAGGCGTCGTAGCCACCCATCAGGTCGACGACCAGCGGGGCGACATTCTCGGCCAGGGCGTGGCCATAGGCCGCACCGTCGGCGACCAGCACCTTGGCGACGCCGGCGATCTTGGCGGCCGCATCGGCGACACCGCCCACGCCTTCGCCCGCGACGAGCAGATGCACGTCGCCCAGCTTCGAACCGGCGGTGACCGCCGACAGGGTCGCGTCCTTGACGGCGCCGCCCTCATGCTCAACCCAGATGAGAACGCTCATGCCGCCACTCCCAGAGCCTTGAGTTTGGCCACCAGTTCATCGACATCGGCAACCTTGATGCCCGCCGAACGCTTCGGCGGCTCGGAGACCTTGAGGGTCTTCAGGCGCGGCGCGACGTCCACGCCGTAATCGGCGGGGGTCTTCTGCGCGAGCGGCTTGGACTTCGCCTTCATGATGTTCGGCAGCGACGCATAGCGCGGCTCGTTGAGGCGCAGGTCGGTGGTGACGATCGCCGGCGACTTCAGGCTGACGGTCTCGAGGCCGCCATCGACTTCGCGGGTCACCTTGACGGTGTCGCCCTCGACCTCGACCTTCGAGGCGAAGGTGCCCTGCGGGCGGCCGGTGAGCGCGGCCAGCATCTGGCCGGTCTGGTTGCTGTCGTCGTCGATCGCCTGCTTGCCCAGGATCACCATGCCGGGAGCTTCCTCCTCGACGACCTTGGCGAGCAGCTTGGCGACGCCGAGCGGCTCCACCTCGGTCTCGCTGACGATCAGGATCGCGCGGTCGGCGCCCATCGCGAGCGCGGTGCGCAGCGTTTCCTGGGCCTTGGCCTCACCGATCGAGACCGCGACGATCTCGGTGGCGATGCCCTTTTCCTTCAGGCGGATGGCTTCCTCGACCGCGATCTCGTCGAACGGGTTCATCGACATCTTGACGTTGGCGAGATCGACGCCGGTGCCGTCCATCTTCACGCGCGGCTTGACGTTGTAATCGATCACCCGCTTCACGGGCACGAGTATCTTCATCAGTCTTCTCCTATCGTCGTCATGCCGGTCGGCCGGCATCCCGGGAAGGGGGTGGTCCCGCCTTTCCCGAGGCCCCGGCTTTCGCCGGGGCAACGGTGCTTTTGGTTCAGGCCGCCTTCTTGACCTCGGCGACGATCTTCTTGGCGGCATCGCCCAGATCATCGGCAGCGACGATCGGGAGACCCGAATTGGCCAGGATGTCCTTGCCCTGCTGGACGTTGGTGCCCTCGAGGCGGACGACCAGCGGAACCGACAGGTTCACTTCCTTGGCGGCCGCGACGATGCCCTCGGCGATGATGTCGCACTTCATGATGCCGCCGAAGATGTTGACCAGGATGCCCTTCACCGCGGGATCGGCGAGGATGATCTTGAACGCCGCGGTGACCTTCTCCTTCGAAGCGCCGCCGCCGACGTCGAGGAAGTTGGCCGGGAACATGCCGTTCAGCTTGATGATGTCCATCGTCGCCATGGCGAGGCCGGCGCCGTTGACCATGCAGCCGATGTCGCCATCGAGCTTGATATAGGCGAGGTCGTACTTCGACGCCTCGATCTCGGCCGGATCTTCCTCGGTCTCGTCGCGCAGCGCGAAGATGTCGGGGTGGCGATACAGCGCGTTCGAGTCGAAGCTCACCTTGGCGTCGAGCACGAGCAGCTTGCCGTCCGTGGTCTCGATCAGCGGGTTCACCTCGAGCATCGACATGTCGGTGGCGATGAACGCGTTGTAGAGCTGCTCGGCCAGCTTCACGGCCTGCTTGTTCAGGTCGCCCGACAGCTTCAGCGCGAAGGCGACGGCGCGGCCGTGGTGCGGCTGGAAACCCTCGGCCGGGTCGATCACGATCGTGCGGATCTTCTCGGGCGTGTCATGCGCGACGGTCTCGATGTCCATGCCGCCCTCGGTCGACACGATCATCGCGATGCGGCCGGTCTTGCGATCGACGAGCATCGAGAAATAATATTCGGCTTTGATGTCGGCGCCGTCGGTCACGTACAGGCGGTTGACCTGCTTGCCGGCCTCGCCGGTCTGGATGGTGACCAGGGTGTTGCCGAGCATCTCGGTCGCGTTGGTGCGGACCTCGTCGATGGTCTTGGACAGGCGGACGCCGCCCTTGGCTTCGGGGGCCAGTTCCTTGAACTTGCCCTTGCCGCGGCCGCCGGCGTGGATCTGCGCCTTGACGACGTAAAGCGGTCCGGGGAGCTTGCCCGCCGCTTCGACGGCTTCGTCGACGGTGAGGGCCGCATAGCCCGCGGGGACCGCGACGCCGAACTTCGCCAGCAATTCCTTGGCCTGATATTCGTGAATGTTCATGGGGCGCGCCTGCTCCTTGGAGTGCGAACGGATCGGGTGGCGCTTAAGCATGAAAGTGCGGGCTTGAAAACCCCAAGTGCGGCATTTCGCTTTTGCAGCGCAATAGAACAGCTTTGTGGCGCGTTTTGCGCCCTTGGCGGTGCCAATCCGCCGCGAATCGCCACCTGTCGATTCGGTTAGCTCACCTTTGGGTCAGGCCGATATCGAGCATCCGATGCCGGCGCGCAGCACCACCGAGACGATCTCGGGGTCGTCCAGCGCGCGCAGGCGGCGGACCAGCTCGTCAACGCTCATCTCGCGGACATTCTTCGTCCCCAGCCCGCCCAGCGACTGGAGCCGCTTGAGTTGGACCAGGCTGAGCCTGTCCACCATCCGCTCGGCCATGCAGCCGGCGACCGGCGGCCGGATCCCCGCCTCGATGAGCTTGCTCCGCACCCGCGCTTCGGGGGACACGGTGGAGCAGGCGGCCAGCGCAAGCGCGGCGAGCGGCGCGAGGCGGAGAAGGCGGGGCATAAGACTTTCCTTGCGATCGGACGACCGCTGTTTGCGATGCGGCAGATGGATGGAGAGTGAACGGGTGAAGATTCCCCTCCCTGCCCAGGGAGGGGGCAGGGGGTGGGTCGCGAGCGAAGCGAGCGTCTACGATGGCCCCATGAACTCCACCAAGGGGGATCGACCCCCTTGGCCTCGTCGACCCACCCCTAGCCCCTCCCTGGGCAGGGAGGGGGATTATTGTTACCGCTGCTCCCGCCCGATCCACTTCTCCATCGCGGTCGGCCGATAGTCCCGCATCCCCGCCACCAGCGCCGCCGCGTCGTCGCCCGACAGCAGCATGTCGCGATGGGCCTGGCGCAGGAAGCCGGCCGCCACCACGTCGTCCACGAAGCCGACCAGCTTGTCGTAGAAGCCCGCCACGTTCAGCAGCCCCACCGGCTTGGCGTGATAGCCCAGCTGCCCCCAGGTCCAGATCTCGAACAGCTCCTCGAAGGTGCCGATCCCGCCCGACAGCGCGATGAAGCCGTCCGAGCGATCGGCCATCATCGCCTTGCGCTCGTGCATCGAGCCGACGATGTGGAGCTCGCTGAGGCCCGTATGCGCCACCTCCAGGTCGGCCAGCGCCTTGGGGATCACCCCGATCGCGCGGCGGCCATGCGCCAGCACCGTGTCCGCCACGATCCCCATCAGCCCGACATGGCCGCCGCCATAGACCAGGTCGATCCCCGCCTCGGCGATCGCGCGGCCCAGCGCGCGGGCGGCGTCGGCATGGGCGGGATCGTGCCCGGGGCTGGAGCCGCAGAACACGCAGAGGGTGGAGATCGTCATCGGTAAACTCTTCTTCAGTCCGTCAGTGGAGGGGGATCAGCGGCCGAACATCGCCTTGATCGGCATCGGCCCGTCGCCGATGCTCAGCGCCATCCGGTCGGCCGCGCCCAGGCGCATGCCGTGGAAGCGCGCGATCAGCTCGGCGTCCATCGTGTAGAGCGCTTCGAGCATCTTGTAGCCGTCCTGCGGCGCGGTCTCGCGCAGCATCCGCCGGGCGAAGCGGCGATAATAGCTGCGCCGGTTCCACGCACCGGTGGCATGGGCGAACAGCATCTTGTGGAGCGCGGGGCCCGACCAGTCGTCGGCCTGCGCCACCAGCAGCGCGGTGGCCGCAGCGTCGCCCAGCGAATTGCCGGTGATCGGGTGGAACAGCCCGGCGCGCAGGCCCACCTTGGCGATGCCGTGCCCGCCCGACTTCCAGTAATCGGCGAAGTCGCCGCCCAGCACGATCGGCAGCACCCCGGCCTGGCCGCGCGCCGAGGCGCGGATGCGCCAGCCGAAGCGGGCGGCGTGGTTGACGATGCGGTTGCCGTGATCGGTCATGTCGATCTCGGGCCAGGCTTCGTAGCGGATATCCTCGATGAACAGCCGGTCATTCTCGATCGGCAGCATCGTCATGAACTGGAAGCCGTCGGCCGGATCGGCGGCGGCGTCGATGATCGTGGCGCGGCGCACGCTGTGGGGGCCGTCCAGGGTCAGCTCATAGCCCACGAATTTGCGCCAGTGCAGGTCGAGCAGCGACAGGTCGCCCGGCCCGCGCGCGTCGATCACGCCCAGCGCGCGGATCGAGCTGCCGTCCTCCAGCCGCACCTCGGTGGCGCTGGCCGCCACGGCGCGGCGGCCGGTGAGCAGGCTCTCGGCCGGCATCGCCTGGCGCAGCGCCTCGTCGAACCGGTCGGAGCGCAGGCTGTAATAGGGAAAGGGCAAGGCGCGCTTGTATTTGGGGAAGATCACCGCGAACTCGCGCCAGCCATAATTGACCAGCGGTTCGAGCAGCGCCTTGCCATGCGCGTCGACATCGGCGTCGAGGAACGACCACAGGTGCGCGCCCCCCAGCGACGGCGCCGCCTCGATCAGGATCACGCGCCGATCGGGGCGCATCCGCCGCGCCGCAAGGGCGATCAACCCGCCGGACAAGCCGCCGCCGATGATCGCAAGATCGCACATATGCCCCGCCATATCCGTCCGCTTATAGTGGGACGTTCCGAGGACGCCAGCGGGAGAAAACGGGCTTTCGTCGGCCGGACAGTTCCGTTACCATTGTTCGCATCCCCGGGGAGCCGAAGGCTGAGAGGTGGCGCTGCGATGCCCACGACCCGCTGAACCTGATCCGGCTCGCACCGGCGTAGGGAGGGAATGCCGGTCCGCGGTCTCTCCTCCCGTCCCCGTTGCGAGTCCCGAATGGAGAGACTCGTCATGGCCGATATTCCCGCGCGCACCGAAATGAAGGTGACCACCGGACCGATCCGGGGCTCGCGCAAGATCCATGTCGAGGGCCCGCAGGGCGTGCGCGTGGCGATGCGCGAGATTTCGCTCGAACCGTCGGCGAACGAGCCGCCGGTCCGCGTCTATGACTGCTCGGGCCCCTATACCGACGACAAGGCGCATATCGACATCATGGCGGGCCTGCCCGCGCTGCGCCGCGACTGGATCGTCGGCCGCGGTGACGTGGAGGAGTATGACGGCCGGGCGATCAAGCCCGAGGACAATGGCCTGAAGGGGCCCGACCGCTCGGGCGGCGTCACCCCCTTCCCGAACGTCGTCCAGCGCCCGCTGCGCGCCAGGGCCGGCCAGAATGTCAGCCAGATGCACTATGCCCGGCGCGGCATCATCACCCCCGAGATGGAATATGTCGCGATCCGCGAGAATGTCGGCCGCGCCGCGCTCAAGGAGAAGCTGCTGCGCGACGGCGAGGATTTCGGCGCCGAGATCCCCGATTACGTGACGGCCGAGTTCGTGCGCAGCGAAGTCGCCCGCGGCCGCGCGATCATCCCGTCGAACATCAACCACCCCGAATCCGAGCCGATGGCGATCGGCCGCAACTTCCTGGTGAAGATCAACGCCAATATCGGCAATTCGGCAGTCGCCTCCGACGTCGCCTCCGAAGTCGACAAGATGGTCTGGTCGATCCGCTGGGGCGCCGACACGGTGATGGACCTGTCCACCGGCCGCAACATCCACGACACCCGCGAATGGATCCTGCGCAACTCGCCGGTGCCGATCGGCACCGTGCCGATCTACCAGGCGCTGGAGAAGGTCGGCGGCATCGCCGAGGACCTGACGTGGGAGATCTTCCGCGACACCTTGATCGAGCAGGCCGAGCAGGGCGTCGACTATTTCACCATCCATGCGGGCGTGCGCCTGCCCTTCATCCCGCTGGCCGCGAACCGGGTGACCGGCATCGTCAGCCGGGGCGGCTCGATCATGGCGAAATGGTGCCTCGCGCACCACAAGGAGAGCTTCCTCTACGAGCATTTCGAGGACATCTGCGAGATCATGAAGGCCTATGACGTGGCCTTCTCGCTGGGTGATGGTCTCCGCCCGGGCTCGATCGCCGACGCCAACGACGCCGCGCAGTTCGCCGAGCTGAAGACCCTGGGCGAGCTGACCCAGATCGCCTGGCAGCATGACGTGCAGGTGATGATCGAGGGCCCCGGCCATGTGCCGATGCACAAGATCAAGGTGAACATGGACAAGCAGCTGGAAGCGTGCGGCGAGGCCCCCTTCTACACGCTGGGGCCGCTGACCACCGATATCGCGCCGGGCTATGATCATATCACCTCGGCGATCGGCGCGGCGATGATCGGCTGGTTCGGCACCGCGATGCTCTGCTACGTGACGCCGAAGGAGCATCTGGGCCTGCCCGACCGCGACGACGTGAAGGTGGGTGTGGTCACCTACAAGCTCGCCGCCCATGCCGCCGACCTGGCGAAGGGCCACCCCGCCGCCAAGCTGCGCGACGACGCGCTGAGCCGCGCCCGCTTCGAGTTCCGCTGGCGCGACCAGTTCAACCTGTCGCTCGATCCCGAGACGGCCGAGCAATATCACGACCAGACCCTGCCGGCCGAGGGCGCCAAGACCGCGCATTTCTGCTCGATGTGCGGGCCGAAATTCTGCTCGATGAAGATCAGCCAGGAAGTCCGCGAGTTCGCCGCGACCAAGAACGCCCCGGCCGACCAGTTCATCGCCGCCGGCGACGCCGAGGCGGGCATGCGCGCGATGAGCGAGGTGTTCAAGGAGAAGGGCGGGGAGCTTTATCTGCCGGCGGTGGAGTGAAAGAAAAAATCTATTATATAGGCAGATTTTTCAGAATTTTTTCTGAGTAAAATTCATACTGTCCGCTAAAAACCTAATAACTGAGGTTGTGGTTTTAATAAGGAGTGGTTTTTAAACTCCTGTACTGGGCATTGCTAGTTGCCCCCTAAATGGCTGGGGCACGGATTTGCCTGGTTCAGCTTTTGCGGCCTTTAGATAGACAGACAATGTTGACCTAAGTTTGTCGCCCCATGCTGGATCGCGAATGTCATATACGGCTACTCTAAGATGCCGAAGGTCAAAGGGGACATCTTCGAGGTCGCCAGTGGTAAAGACAACGGGTTTATTCGCAGCATGTGCAAGGCCAAGTTCATAAAAGACGTTTGCATTTTTTCCGGTAAGATCTGCTAAGAGAACTTTTGCTCGAGAAATCTGTTCCCATATTTGTTCTATAACAGAGCCTGTAGAAAAAAGTTCGTCGGCTCGGATCGGCTCAAGGCCCGCCTCTCGAATGGCGGGAACATAGATTTCACGGTAATAGGCATCCATCCACTGGCCAAACGGCATCATGACGAAGCAAGTGTCAAGAAACTGCCGGCCAGCACCAGGTTCGTCGGACGATGTGGTGTCTGATGTCCTAATTTCGTTCTCGACTATCGGACCTATTCCTGATCGATCCGGGCGAAATGCTCTTAAATAATTAAGGTTGCTAGTAAAAGTTTCTATAAAGGCTTTTATTCTTTCACGAGGAATTGAGAATTCTCGGTAAAGGGTGTTTTCAAAAAACTCGTCTTCCGGAAGCTTCTTGCCGTTGTAAAAATCCTCAACTTTCTGAAAGTCTTGCACGTTCCGGAAGGCTGCCATCAGCGCCTTGGGGCGGTCCGATGGTGCGCTGGGAGCCACAACATCCTGCCCAATCTCAGTAAGTCCGACCGGCGAAATTTTTCCGCTGCCGGTAACGAGGCCATATTGATTGGCCGAACGTAAAAGGTCGAGGAAGCGCCAATCTGCTAGAGAATTGAAACCAACAGCTTTTGCTAGCATGTCAGGTTTCATCGGATTACCAGCATTTTGCTCTTCGATGGCGCGAGCGATCTTGATGGAATCTTCGAGGGTGTTCTTAGGAAAAGTCCAAGGAGATGGGGCGGGTTTGCTGCTCTTCGGTTTGCTCTCCTTTTCCATGGGAGCTGCAGCTTTTTCTTTTTGTTTTGCCACCGGTTTTTTTCCCAATTTGCGAGAGGTTTCCGCTCGTCCGGTAGGGGGGGCGCTTGCATCCGCAGTAGTTGTCGCGCTTTCAACCGAGATGTTGAGATCATCCATGAGAATTGGCTCCTCCTGGGGAACGTATCACGAACGAGTCGCCGCAACAACGAATGTGGATTGTGTGAACTGCTTGCTCAATAATGATAGCGGCACTGCGCGATTTCCAGCGCTTGCGTCTCGCCCTTACCGCTGACCCGATAGACCAGCCGATGCTCGCTGTTGATGCGGCGGGACCACCAGCCGCTCAGATTGCCGCCCAAGGGTTCGGGCTTGCCGGTGCCGCGAAAGGGATCGCGGCGGCATTCCTTGATCAGATCGTTGAGGCGGGCGAGCAGTTTCGGGTCTTCGACCTGCCAATGGAGATAATCGTCCCAGGCGGTCGGCCAGAAGACGAGTTTCATGGCTCGATCAGCTCATGCTCCTCGCCACCACCGGCTTCCAGCCCGGCTATGGCTTCCAGCAGGCGCGCCGCATTGGCGGGCGAGCGCAGCAGATAAAGCGTCTCCTCGATCGACGCCCATTCGCTGGCGGAGACGATCACCACGCCCTCCTGCCCGCGCGCGCGCGTGATCGCCACGGGGGCGCGGTCGCTCACCACCTTGTCCATCACCGCCTTCAGATTGGCGCGGGTTTCCGAGAAGCTGATCGAGTCCATAGTCTGTCTCCAGCACCAATATGTACAACATTGTGTACAATTTCAAGATGCCGGGATCGATGGTCGAACGAGCCTTGCCGATCTTCCTAGGGATGGCGGCCTGAAGCGATGGCCCTATAGACGAGATCATGACGGGCCGCCTTTCGCGCCCACATCGCCTTTCCCCTGGAGCAGACCGTGCAGACCGAATCCGAAGACCCCATTCCCGCCGCCACCCCGCCCGCTGCTACCTCGGACGACAGCGACGTCGCCGGCCTGATCGGGCGCACCGCCACCTCGCTGCGCGAGCTGGCCGACCAGCTCGAAGCGGGCGCGCTGCTCGATCCGATCGAATGGATCATCCCGATGGCCGACATCGCCACCCCGCGCATGGCCGAGCATATCGATGCGATCGCCACCCGCCTGCGCCGCGGCCACCCCGCCATCTACACGCTCGGCTTCGATCGCAACGTGCCGCTGGAGCGGGTCTATGCGGTCGTCGACGGCTTCAAGGCGCGCAACAAGGAGCTGCCCGCCGACCAGCGCCGCGCCTTCGCCCGCGTCAATAAGCGCAAGGGCGTCCTCGGCAGCCGCTGCCTCTACCTCGGCACCTCGGACAAGGTCGCCGACCGCCTGCGCCAGCACCTGACCGAGGCCGACCGGAACACCTTCGCGGTTCATTTCAACCACTGGCCCAGCGACATCCCCGGCAATCTGATCGTCACGGTGATCGGCGTCGCCGGCGTACCCGCCGTGCTGGTGCCGTTCATCGAGTACCAGATCGCACGCGAGACGCCGCCGATCCTGGGGAAGCGTGGGTCGGTGTGAGGGGGCAATCTCCATCGTGCGGTTTTCCGAGGCGCTGATCGAGGTCTCCTAATCGCTTCTTGCCTCATCCCTCCAAATCGGTATCGTTCTCCTTATGTTTCGATTCGGGGAGGGCGAATTGACGACTGTTCCGATGAGCCAAGCCGGGCTGGAGCCTCCTTTCCTGGCGTTTCCTACCGACGATGACCCTTTCCCCTTCGAGGGAGTGGGATTGCTGGTCGGAAAGCTCGGCTGGTGGGCAGACCAGGATCGCCATGTCGGCGTCGAGATCGTCGATAGCGCGGAGAAGCGTTGGGTGGTCTCGGGACTGGTCGAGGTCGCGCCGACGAAACGGCGATGGTGGGGGCTGGGCAAGCCGTCTAACCCCGAATGGGATATCGAGGTCAGGCCTCTCGATTCGGAGCCTTTTGAGGCGACGCGCCAGAGGGTCGAGCTTCAGGCGAGCCGGATTTTCGAGGGAGGCGACGACGCTCTCGCCCAGATTCGCTCGGCGAACAGCTTGGCGGACCTTGGCGAAGCCTGTCTGCATCATATCACGATCAGGGCGCAGGGGCGCCGCATCCTTGCGGGCGATTTGGCCATACCGATCAGGCCTCCGGCCGATGTCGCTCGCAGGGCGCTGATCCTGTTCGCTCTCGTCAGGCTCTCGCTCAAGGCCGATCGCATCACGACGATGGAATGGTTGAGCGACAACGGATTGATCGAGGCGATCACACCGGCCGAACCCCCATTGTTCACGAGCCTTCGCTTGTCCGATGAACAGCGCGCAGAGGCGGGCTGGAACGTGGAAGGTCTCGCTGCGCTGTCATGGGCTCTCGGCTATATGGATATGCCGGCCCCCGGCGAGTTTGCCGATATCTCGGCAATCGCCGACATCATGCCGCCGTCTGCTGACGTCGACGTTGAGCGGTTCGTCTCCAATGCCGCTTTGCGTCCAGCCCGTGCGCTCGCGAAGATGGCCGAGGCCTGCCGAGAGGCAATGCTTCGAACTGAGCAGGCCTATCGAGAGACGCCTTCCAGCGAGTGCGCCAATGCCGCGGAGGCAGCCGGCCGTCGCTATATGGCGATCCAGTGGATCACCAATCCGGATCGGCTGGAATGGGCTTAGCATTCGTCACAGCTTTCAAGCGTTCCTATTTTGTTCTTGACAAGAAACGCTCTTTGTGCCAGGGTTTGCGTGCCTTGAACGAATGCTCTGGCCACCCGCTTCGCTAAGCGGACAAGGCGCGGCAGGTGCGGGCACAAATTCCTAAACATACGGCCTGAAGCTGGGTGAGCGGATGTTCATTCGCTCAGTGGCGACTGTGCCATCCCACCTTGGAGATGAAGAATATGGGCCTGCCTCCCCGGCAGCCGGCGCAGACTGTTGCCGCCGGTCGCGGGCAGAAGCGTCGTGGCGCGACGCCGACGTTCGAAGGTTTGAATTTCGAAGAGATTGCGCAGCAAGCGCTCGATGTTTCGCGAGCCACGGCGCCTTATGTGCCGGTCGTCGGGCCGGCTCTCGATATGCGCCAGGACCTCCGAGACGGCGATTATGCTGGCGCGCTGTTCAACGGCGTCATGCTGGCCGCTGACCTGACTCCTTTTGGTCACGCCCGAAAGGTTATGCGAGTCGTTGATGCGATCAATAAAAGCCGTCGCGGGCCTTTGCTAGCAGGAGCGAAGACTCAGGCTGCTCGAATCAGGAACATCGAGAACCTCAAGGGCAAGGACGTCGAGATCCATCACACCATTCCAATGAAGGGCATCCGTGGTCTCATTCCGGGGGCCAGTCGATATGTTGAAGGTCTAGCGCGCAACCATCCGGCGAATCTTAAGATCATGCGGAAGGCGGATCATCGGCGGATGACGGGAAAGTGGACCGACCCGATCACGGGACAAGTGCTGCCGGAATTCAACGCCGCGCAGAAAGCCTGGCATGGTACCAATGCGTTACAAAAGACGACGGCTCTCGCTGCTGGCGCAACGGCGGTCGATGCCGTGGAAAACAGCTCGCGATCCTCTGGCGGGCTGAAAGATCCAAAGCGGAGACGGTGACTTGTACCTGGCCAGGAACGAAATATCGTTCTTAATATGTTCCATTTCGAGGGGGTGAAATGGCCAAGGCATTCGAGATCGATTTCGCCTATCCGCTGGTGGGCTTCACCCGGACCGAGGGCATGCTGGTCTTCGATGACTTGTTCGCGCTGACCCATAGTTCCTGGTTCTATGTCACCAACGGGACGCTGATCGGCATGGAACTGATCGACAATGGCCTACGCCGCTGGGTGGTGCGGGCGATCCACCCGCTGACGCCGCCGCCGATCAGGCGCTGGTGGCAAATCTTCCCGGCGCGATCGAGCGTCGAGTTCGATCTCGAACTGGAGGAGATCGCACCGACCAGCCTGAAGAATCTCAAGCGGCTTGTGACGAACGCGGTGGATATCGAAAGCCCCGACGACCGGAAGGCGATCTGGAAAGCCTCAACTCTCGCTGAAATGTACGACGGGTTCTACTGGCAGGGGTCGGGACTGCTCTGATCCTTTCGGAGCCTGTCACCCCATCCTGAGCCCGCCGCTCGCCTCGATATTCTGCCCCGTCACCCAGCGTCCCGGCTCGCCGGCCAGGGCGTGGACGAAGTCGGCGATGTCGGCGGGGGTGGCGAAGCGGCGGAGCAGGGTGGTGTCGCTGATCGCCTTCACCATCGCCGGGTCGCTCATCACCGCGGCGTTGACGTCGGTCTCGGTGAAGCCGGGGGCGACCGAGTTGACGGTGATGCCGCGCGGGCCCAGGTCCTTGGCCAGGCTGACCGTGAACATCTCCACCGCAGCCTTCGACATATTGTAGGCGATCGTGTCCTTGTCGGCGAGGCGCGAGGCCGAGGAGGAGATGTTGATCACCCGCCCGTTCGGGTTGAGCCGGGGGTGGAGCGCCCTGGTCAGCAGGAAGGGCCCGAACACATTGCTGTCGAAGATCGCGCGGAGCAGCGCCTCGCCGGTGTCGGCGATCGCCTTGTAATCGCCGATGCCGACATTGTTGACGAGGATGTCGAGCCCGTTCGAACCGGTGCGCGCGACCAGCTCGCTCTCCAGCGCGGCGGCCAGCGCCTCGGCCGCGCCCGGCTGGCCGAGCGTGGCCTGCACCGCGAAGGCGGTGCCGCCCGCCGCTGCGATCGCCGCTACCGTATCGGCCGCCGCGCCGGCGTTGCTCGCATAGTTGACCGCCACCAGCGCGCCCGCCGCGCCCAGCCGCTCGGCGATCCCCCGCCCGATCCCGCGCGAGGCGCCCGTCACCAGCGCGGTCTTGCCCTCCAGGTCCCTCATCCCGTGCCCCCTCTCCGAAGCCTTTGCGCCGGTGGTAGCGGTTCGGGCGGCGGGCGCAACATCGGCGACTGAAGGGTGGGCGGTGGCTCAGGCGGCGTTGCTCTCGCCCATCGTCGGGGCCTGCGCGCCACCGAACAGCAGCTCCATCCCCGCATTGCCCAGGTCGGCGTGGAAGCGCTCGGCATGGGCGATCAGCATCGCCTGCGCCGCCTGCGGCACGCGGGCGCCGCGGCCGGCGACCCCCTTGTTGAAGCGCACCTTGCTGTCCCCCGGCGCGGTCAGGAAGCGCTGGAGTTCGGCGCGTTCGGTGTCGCCGAAGCGGAGATGGTCGGCCAGCCGCTGTGCCAGCGCGGGCGGATCGAGCACGTCGCGTTCATAGGAGATGATCAGAGGCTCGCATCCGCAGGCGGGCGCGCGGCGCCAGGAGACCAGGAAGCTGATCAGCCATATGCCGAAATCCTGCGCCAGGATCGTCAGCCGCTCGTCGGGCTCGAGCTCATGATAGTCGAGCGGGCAGCCATGGGGCGGGTCGCTCCACCAGCCGCTGGTGCTGCGCCAGCCCATCATCATGTCGTCCATCGAGACGATCGCGTCGAGGATGTTGCGCACCGTGACGACCGGGGTGATCCGGTACAGGCTCATCTGCGAGCCCAGATAGGGGGTGAAGCGGGTGTGGTGCTGCGCCACCCAATTGCCATGGGTGCGATAGGACTGGAGCAGGATGGCCAGCTCGTCCAGCTCCTGTTCGCGGCCGTTCATGCCCAGCCGGCTGGAGGCGCGGCCGCCATCGCCGGCCACGCTCGTCAGGCTCAGCAGCGGCAGCCGTGCGGCATGGCTGATCCCCGACTGGACCAGCGAGGAGCCCGACTTGGGCATCGCGAACACCGCGATCCGCCGCCCGCCCAGCTGGGTGGCGAACTGGCGCAGGATCATCAGGTCCTTTTCGGCGGCTTCATAGCGCCGGCGCATCTCGAAATCGGCGATCTCGCTGGCGGTCAGCTGGACGAAGGGGTTGCGCCGCATCGCCTCCACCAGCCCGCGGTCGGCCTGATCGGGGTACGCCTTCAATTCCTGCTTGAGCGCCGTCTGCGCGCCACGATCGGTCGCCAGGACCAGGTCGCGCACGACCTGCTCTATCCCGCGTTGCGGATCCCCATGCCCCATATGCCTTGCCCTCAGCTCGAAGCCTCGGCTGGCCGTCCCCACACGCCCAACTCTACTCGTCCCAACCCTTTTATAGCGCACTATGGAAATCCGGCCGTCAATCCCGCGACGGGTCGATCCTGCTCCGGAATGACATGAAAATGACGTAAATTCGTAACCTGTGCCCTTCCGGCAACAATTCGCGGCTGCCGTAGGGGCCTCTCCTGCCTCGATAGATCCAGCCGCGATCAACGAGGGTCGACAAAGTTCCTCTTTCGTTCCATCTGAAAATGCGATAATCAAAGCGAACAAAGGAGAAACATCATGAGTCTCTTGGGTTCGTTCGACAGTGACGAGATCGTGCGCCACCGGCTGTTCTTCGCGCTGGTGCCGAGCCCTGAGGCGGTGGCCGAGATCGCGGCGGTGCGCGGCGGGATCGGTCGGGCGCGCAGCCATGTGTTCGACGATCGGCTGCACCTCACTTTGTGGACGATCGATCTCGCGGTCGAGCCCAATGCCGGGGTGGTGGAGCCGCTGTGCGAGGCCGCCGCGAAGGTGCGGGCGCCCGCGCTGCGGCTGGCGCTGGGCGAACTGGTCGGCAACGGCCAGGTCACCTGCCTCAAGCCCGGTGAGCCGATGCCGGTGCTCAAGACCTTCCAGCAGAAGCTCCAGCTCGCCATCGCCGACAAGGGGCTCTGGCCGAACCGCGGTTTCCGCTTCGATCCCCACGTCACGCTGGCTTATGGCCAGGAAGAGGGCGTGCGCCGTCCGATCCTGCCGATCAGCTGGCGCGCGCAGGAGTTCGTGCTGGTTCATAGCCTGGTCGGGCTCACCGAGCATGTCGTGCTCGGCCGCTGGGCGCTGCAGGGCTGAAGCTCCACTTCGTTCATCGCTTCGAAAGCCCGAAGCGGCATTGTTGATCTTCGCTGTGGTGAAGGCAGACGGGTGGATTTGCGCGACAGCGCGGATTTGCGCGCTTTGCTGCACTGCGATATGGTCAGCTTATGTCGGGATCGGGGGATTTTCGATGATTTTGGAACGGCGCTCGCTGCTGGCGGCGCTCCCTGCGTTGCTTCTGGCCGCGCGCACCGCACCGCTTCGAGCGGGTACGCCCGGCATTGCCGAACAGGCCGGCTTCCAGGCCGACCTCGCGCCCTTCTGGGATCAGCTTGCCATGCTGCCCAGCATCAAGGAACCCGCGCGCGAGGCGCCGTCGGACGGCGTCTGCTATATGTTCACCAACAAGGACTGCGCGGTCTGCCAGGTGGTCCACAAGGAATTCCCGCAGGGCTTCCGCAAGCTGGAGATGCGCTACATCATCTTCCCCTGGCCGGGCGAGCCGATGGCCGAACTCAACTGGCTCTACCGGCCCGAGACGACCCTGGCCGACTATCGCAGCTATATGGCGCGCCAGCTGACCCAGGTCTCGCCCTCGCAGAGCAGCGCCCAGGCCGATCTGGTGCGCGCGGTGGCCGACGACATGGCGACGAAGCTGGTCGAGGGGGGCAGCTTCGGCACACCCTTCTTCTTCCACGCGGTGGACGGCGACACACCCGGCCAGCTCGTCTTCAGCGCCGGCGACGTCGTCGCGATGGGGCCGCTGCTCGATAGGGCGGCGTAGGGCGCGAAGTAACCCCTCTCCCCTGCAGGGAGAGGGTTTTGGGAGCCTACCCCGACACCTTCGCGGGCAGGTCGACCTCGCCCTCGTCCTCGCCATCCCAATAATGGACGCGCTCGGCGCCGACCCGGATCATCACCAGGCCGGGGGTATCGATCCCCTCGGGGAACCAGCGGTCGAGATCGCTGGACCAGCGCTCGGCAAAGCGCTCCTTGTCGCGCAGCAGCGTGGCGCGGCCTTCTACGGCGACGAAGAAGGGGCGCTGGCGCAGCAACCCGGACTTGGCCTGGAAGCTCAGCCCGACATGATTGTCGGCCTGGATATCCGCCACCATCAGCGCGTCGTCATAGGCGAAATAATAGCTGTCGCCGTCATAATCGACCTCGCGGTTGTTGCTCATCGGCCGCGCGCCGATCGCGCCACCGGCGGTGCGGGTGGACAGCATCGCGAAGTCGATGTCGCGCATCTTCTCGGCCAGTTCGGCCAGGGTCCGGCTCATGATCCTCTCCTCTTGCGGGAGCCGGACAAACGCGTGGGCCGGATCGTTCGATCCGCCGGAAGCTCGCTCAGCCCTCCGCCCGGATCGCTGCGGTGCTCCACGGGGTCAGCACCTCCCAGCCCAGCGTCCGGTAGAGCGCCTCGCCCTCGGCGGTGGCGGTGAGGATCTGGCGGGCGGCGGGAGCGCGGCGCGTGGTCTGCAGCGCCAGCATCAGCGCGCGGCCGAGCCCGCGGCGGCGATGGGCGGGGTCGGTTACGATCCGGTCGTAGATGAAGACCCCGTCGAGCTCGGCGGCATGGCCGCTCGCCGCCAGGCCGCCGTCGGGCGCGATCAGCCGGGCAGCGGCGCGGCGGTCGTCCCTGTCCAGCTCGATCCGATAGCCGGTCGGTGGGCTGGCGGCGATACCATCGCCGAAACGGCCGGGCGCCACCATCACATGGGCGAGCGGCTCCAGCTGCCAGTGTGCCGGGAGCAGCGCCGCCAGTTCGGCATGGCTGCCGGCGAGCTTGAGCAGGATCAGCGGCGCCGTGATCGTCTTGCCGAGGTCCACCAGCCCCCGCCCGGCGGCGGCGAAGACATGGCGGCGCGTCTCGGTCGGCAGGCCGGTGTCGACCCGCCAGCCGCCATGGTCGTCGACCGGGGCGGGCAGGTCGCGCGACAGCGAGCGGGCGGCGAGCCAGGCGCGGATCAGCCCGGGATCGACCCCGCCCATGCCCGGCTCAGGCCCCCATCACGCTGCCGATCACGCCGCCGCGTCGAGCGCGGGCAGCGACCAGTCGATCGGTGCCAGCCCCTTCGACTCCAGGAAGGCGTTGGTCTGGGAGAAATGGCGGCAGCCGAAGAAGCCGGCATGCGCCGACAGCGGCGAGGGGTGCGGCGCCTTCAGCACCAGATGATGGCCGCCGCGCTCGACCGAGTCGACGAAGGCGGCCTTCTTCTGGGCGTAGCTGCCCCACAGCAGGAAGACGACCGGATCGGGCTTGGCGTTGACCAGCCGGATGATCGCGTCGGTGAAGGTCTCCCACCCCCGCGCGCGGTGCGACGCGGCCTGGGCCATCTCCACCGTCAGCACCAAGTTGAGCAGCAGCACGCCCTGCTTCGCCCAATGCTCCAGGAAGCCATGGCCGGGGCGCGGCAGGCCCAGGTCGCTGTGCAATTCCTTGTAGATGTTGACCAGGCTGGGCGGCGGCGCGACGCCGGGCATCACGCTGAAGCACAGGCCATGCGCCTGGCCGACGCCATGATAGGGATCCTGCCCCAGGATCACGACCCGCACCTTGTCGAGCGGGGTCAGGTCGAGCGCGCGGAACCAGTTGCTGGCGCTGGGGAAGATGCGCTTCCCCTTCTCGCGTTCGCCCATCAGGAACTGGCGGAGCTGCGCCATATAGGGCGCCTCGAACTCCGCAGCCAGGGGTTCGCGCCAGCTCTCGTGCAGTTTGATCTCGCCCGCCATGGGAGAGGTATTGGCCGAAGGGCGGGCGGGGTTCAATCGGGATTCCTAAAGATCCTCCCTGTCCGAAGGACGGGGAGGGGGACCGTCCGCGTAGCGGATGGTGGAGGGGTGAGGGCAGAACCATGAGGCCAGCGGCAGCTTTTGGGTCGCAGACCCCTCCACCATTCGCTTTGCGAATGGTCCCCCTCCCCATCGCTGCGCGATAGGGAGGAACTAGCTGCTACACCAGCAGCCGCTGGATCGCCTGGGCCAGCGCGACATAGAGCTTGCCCATGTCCGACGACAGCATCGTCACCGCCAGCGCGCTGCCGTCGCGGGCCTGGAGGACCCGGCGGAGCAGCGCCTCGAAGTCGTGGATATAGCGGGCCACATGTTCGCGGAAGGCGGGGTCGGTGTCGTAGAGGGCGGAGAGCCGGCCGGCCTCCTCCTTGCGCAGCAGGCGCACCGCGGCGCGGGTGAAGCTGCCGTCGTCGCCGTTGAGATAGGCCTGCCAGGCGCCGTCGGGCACGTCGTGCGACAGCAGCTTGGCGACGTCGATCGCCGCGGCGTTGAGCTGCCGGACGAGGCTCGCCACCTCGCGGCTGATCGTCTCCTCGCCCGCCTCGGCCTGGCGCGCGGTGGCGTCGCCCACCTTCTTCTCCATCGCCTGCGCGGCCTCGCCCAGCGACAGCATCTGCGTCAGCAGCTTCTGGCTGGCCTGGCTGGCGGCGGCGACCGCCGCCTCGGCGGTGTCGGAGATCAGGTGGATGCGCTGGGTGATGCGGTCGCCAAAGGCGCGCTCGATCGCGGCGGCGCCACTCTCGGCAAGCTGCTCGCTCGCCAGCGGGATCACCGACTCCAGCGCGGTGCGCGCGGTCTGGGCTGCCTCGTCGGCGGTGTCGCGCATCTTCAGGATGGCGTCGACCAGCCGGTTGCCGGCCAGTTCGGAGAGCGAGCGCATGCTCGCCTCATTTTCGCCGATCAGGCGGCTCAGCTCGTTCGAATGGTCGCGCAGCGCCTCCAGCCGCGCGCCGGCCTCTTCGGCGAAAGCGTCGGACAGCTCGCGCTGGCGCTCGAGCATCGCATCGCCCTCGGCCGAGACATTGGTCATGCGCCGCGACGCCTCGTCGCCGAACCCGGCCAGCGCGGCGCGCTGGCGCTCGACGGTGGCCTCGCTGTCGGCGGCGATCATGGCCAGCCGGCGGGCGGCGTCCTCGCCCAGCCCGGCGATCGCGGCGCGCTGCCGGTCGATCAGCGTGTCGGCCGAATCGAGCCGGTCGGTGGCGCGCTCCACGGTCTGGGCGAGCTGCTCGGCCTGGGCGGTCACCGCGCGCATCACGCTGTCGCCGCGCGCCGCTTCGCCCTCCACCCGCTGCATCAGCTGGGGCAGGTCGCGCTCGACATCGGCGATGATCGAATCGAAGGCGATGCGCAGCGCGTTCGCCCGGTCGTTCAGGGTGCGCGCGCCCGACATGCTGTTGCTCACCGCCTGGCCGAGATTCTCGACATGGCCGCTCAAGGTGGCGACCACTTCGGCGAGGTCGGCGGTCTGCTCGGCGCCGGTCGCGCCCAGCGCCTCGAAACGGCCCTCGATCGCGCTCAGCGCCTGTTCGAGATTGGCGACCAGCCGGCGGGCATCCTCGTCCTGCTGGGTCAGCTGGCGCGACAGCTGGTTGGCCATCGTCGCCATCGCCGAGAGCCGGTCGCCCAGCGCGGCGGCGGCGGCGGTACCGGTTTCGTCGAGCGCGGCGCGGCTATGGTCGATCATCGCCGCCATCGCCTCGCGCTGCGCGTCGAGGCCGCTGCGGGTCTGCTCGATCGCGGCCAGGCTCTGGTCGAGCGAGGCGTCGACGGTGCGGGCGAGCGCGGCGCCGGCTTCCTCGATGGTGCGGCCGGTGCGCTCGGCGCGCGTCTCGATGCGGCCGATCTGGGTGGCGAGCCGGCCCGAGGCGGCGCCGATCAGCTCATCGGCCTCCTGGCTGCGCGCGACGATCGCCGACAGCGCTTCGGAGAGGCCCTCGGCGCGCTGGCGGGCGGTGTCGCCGATCGAACCGATCAGCCCGGCGGTCTCGCGCACCATGTCGAGCGACTTGGGCAGGTCGACCATCAGCCCGCTCATGTCGGAACGAGCGCCGCCCGCGGCATCACGCAGCAAGTCGGTCTGGCGGGCGAGCAGGTCGGTCTCGTCGCGCATGTCCATGCTGATCTGCTGGAGCCGTTCGGCCGCCTTGCCGCCTTCCTCGAGCAGCGATCCGGTGTGCGCGGCCAGTTCGCCGCGGCGGGCGTCGAGCGCGGCGTTGATCCGGCCCACCGCCTGCTCCAGCCGCATCGATTCCACGCGCAGCGACAGCGCGGTCTGGCCGAAGCGGCGCGCTTCGCGCAGGGTGCCGCGCTGGAACAGCATGTAGACGATGCCGAGCAGCGCGAGCGGGCCACTGGCCAGCGCGATCGCCTGGGCGATCCGGGGAAGGTCGATCGTCGCCGGCGTGGCGCCCACCGCGAGCGCGATCCAGCCCGCCGCGAGCAGGCCGAACAGCGCGCCGATCGCCATGTCGCCGCCGCGCCGGCGCGACAGTTCGGCGGCCCCGGGCGGCAGGGCCGAGCCGGCGGACGGGGCCGGCGCGTCGAGCAGCAATTCGCTGGTCTGCGGCAGCACGCCCACCGGATCGGCGGCGGCTTGTTCGGGGGTGGCGGCGGCCCGCACGGCGTCGGCTTCAGCCGCGTTCGCGGCGCGCCAGCGATCCAGAGGATGCGGTGCTTTGCCCATCGGGGTTGACTCTACAGGAATCGAGAGTCGCCGCCTAGGGCCCGCTAACGAAATCTTTACCGATTCCGCCGCTTATGGCGCCATGGCTCTCGACCCCGGACATCTCGATCGCATGCTTGCCGAAGCCGTCGGCGAAACCGGCGAGATCGCCGCCGATCTCAGGGCGTTGTTCCTGGCGTCCGCGACCCGGCACGTCGCCGAAATGTCGCTGGCCGAAGCGATCCAGCCGTGGCGCGACCAGGCACTCCAGCTTCAGGGCCTGGCCGCGAGCTTCGGCATGACCGCGCTGATGGAGGCCGCCGCGCGCGCCGCCGATGCCGGCCCCGATCCGCTGCTGCTCGACATGGTCGCCGACGCGCTCGCCGACTGCCGCAGCTGACCGATCGCACCCCTTCCACGGGGCGCCCCAAAACCGAACATCGCACCCCGATCAAAGCCCGATAAGCGCTTTGCAGAATCGGGGATTTGCTCCTATCCCCGTCGGCTTGCCGAAAGGGGGTTGAGCATTGCCGGTTGCAGCGTTGATCGCCGCGCAGGATCAGGCCGATATGGCGGACGGACTGCGGGCTGCGCTGCCGCTCGCGGGGCGCAGCTTGCTCGAATATCAGGCGGGGCTCGCTCTGGCGGCGGGCGCCCGGCATATCGTCGTGCTGGTCGAGCGGGTGCCGGCGGCGCTGGCGCAGGCGGTGGACCGGCTGCGGCGCCAGGGCGCGCGCATCGCGGTGGCGCGGGGGCTGTCCGACGCGATCGACCGCTTCGAGGACGACGAGCGCATCCTGCTGATCGCCGACGGGGCGGTGGCGGCGCAGGGCGCGGTCGAGGCGCTGGGGACCACCGAGGGCGCGGCGCTGCTCTCGCTGCCCGATATCCAGGACTATGCGATGTTCGAGCGGATCGACGCCGCCGAGCGCTGGGCCGGCTTCGCGCTGCTCGACAAGCGGATGCTGGTAGCGACCGCGGCGATGCTGGGCGACTGGGACCTCACCTCCACCCTGCTGCGCCGGCTGGTGCAGGACGATGCCGAGCGGATCGAGGCGCTCGACCCGCAGGGCAGCGGACCGGTGCCGCCGCCGATCCTGGTGTCGAGCCCCGCCGGGGTGGCGCGGATCGAGGCGAGCCTGCTGCGCCGCGCCGAACCGGGCGAGGGCAATTGGGCCGAGCATCATCTCCACCGCCTCGTCGCCTCGCCACTGATCCGGCCGCTGATCGCGAAACAGGTCGACCAGCGCCAGGTGGCCTGGGCGGCGGTGGGGCTCACCCTCCTCGCCGGCCTGGCCGCGGCCTTCGCTTTCTTCTGGGTGTCGGCGCTGCTGCTGCCGCTGGCGGCGACGATCGCCTCGGCCGGGCGCCGCATGGCGCGGATCTGGGGCGGCGCCGGGCCGGCCTCCTGGCCCGAACTGGCGCGCCGCTTCGTGATGCTGGCGATCCTGCTGCTGCTCGCCCAGCGGCTCGCGGCCGATGGTGGCTGGGGCTGGTGGATGGTGGCCGCGATTCCGCCGCTCGCGCTGGCCGGTATGGCTGGCCTCACGCCGATCGTCGACGCGCTGGGCGCCGTGCCGCCGCCACGCTGGCTGGCGAGCGCCGACGCGCTGATCTGGGTCGCCCCGCTGCTCGCGGTGGTGGGCGGCTGGAACTGGATGCTGGTGGCGCTGGCCTGCTATGCCGGGGCTTCGTTCAGCGAACGTTTCCGCGCCGCGTGGAAAGAGGCGAGGGATGGTGGCATTTGATCGCTTAGCTTCGACTTAACGACATCTTCCATATGACCGCTGCATGATGGGGAAGGAAGGCGAACGACAGGATCAGGGTCAGCCCGCGGCATCGCGGCGGCTGGTCGATGCCGTGCGCGCGCTCGACAGCGTCGACCTGAGGGTCGATCGCGCCGCGAGCGACCTGTTCCATCAGGCCGGCGAAGCGCTGTCGGACCAGCATCGCGCCCAGATCGGGGCGCTGATGCGCGCGCTGATCGGCGCGATCGAGGACGATCTGCGCATCCGCCTGGCCATCGCGCTGGAGGACGAGCCCGGCGACCTTGCCGCGATGCTCGGCTCCCCGCTCCACCCGATCGCGCTGCCGCTGCTGGAGGCGACTCGGCTGTTGCGCGAACCCGATCTGGTGGCGGTGATGCTCCGCCGGGTCGACGAGCATCGCCTGGCGCTGATGCTGGGCCGCGATTCGCCCTATCATGTCGCCGACCTCGCCCAGCGCCTGCTCGATCTCGGCGACGATGCCGTGGCCGAGGCGACGATGGCGCTGCTCGTCGCCGAGAGCCGCCGCTACGACCAGTTCGGCGACCCCGCGCTCGCCCGCACCGACCTGCCCCCCGCGCCGCACCGCAAGCTGCTCTGGGCGGTGGCGGCGGCGCTGCGCCACCATCTGGTCGACGATCATGGCCTGGCCGAAGGGCGGGCAGACCTGCTGCTGGCCGAGGCGGTGCGCGCTTTGCTCGCCGAGCATGACGATGCCGACACGCTGGAGGGGCGCGCCGAGGCGCTCGCCACCCTGCTCGCCGCGCGCGACCTGATCGACGACCGGCTGCTCGCCGATGCGCTGGAGGAGGGGTGGCTGGCGCTGTTCACCGCCGCCGTCGCCCAGCGCGCCGGGATCGATGCGACCGGGGTCTGGTCGATGATCACCGATCCGGCGGGGATGATGCAGGGCACGGTGCTCCGTGCGATCGACTGCGGCCGCGATGCCGCGGTCACCATGTTGTGGCGGATCGGATCGGCCGAGGGCGCCGACGAGGAGGCGATCGTCGCCCGCGCCGATGCCTTCGATGCGCTCGCCCGGCGCGAGGCCGCCGAGGCGGTGCTGATCTGGCGGCTCGACCCTAATTATCGCCGCGCCGTGCTTGAGATCGGTGAGGGTGGCTCCACCCGCCGCGCCAGCCGATGAACGCACCGCAGACCATCCGCCCCGTCGGCGGCCGGATCGACGCCCAGGGCTGCCTGGTGGAGGCCGATCCGCCGCTGGTCCGGCTGCAGGAACATGCCGGCGGTCTGGTCGGCGGGCCGCTCGCGGTGCCGCAGCTCGCCGGGCTGGTGCGGCTGTCGCGCCGCCTGGGCATCGCCATCTCGCGCCGCATCGTCGCGGCCAGCGGCGACAAGGATGTCGGCCTGTGGGCGGTGGTGAAGCCCGATGGCGACGCGATCGAGCTGGCGATCACCGGCTGGCAGGAAAGCGCCCCGGCCCAGCCGAGCGCAGGGCTGGAGGCGTTGCGTTGGCGCGACTTCAGCCGTGCCGCCGCCGACTGGATCGTCGAGACCGACGCGATGCTGCGCATCACCCTGCCACCCGCCAACCTGCCCGGCGCGATGGGGCAGCCGATCGAGGCGCTGTTCGCGCTGTCGGGCGACGCCGCGGGGGTGTCGACGATCGTCGCCGCCGCCCAGCATGCCGCGGCCTTCGAGGATGGCGGCGCCACCTTGCTGCTGGGGCAGGGCATAGCGGTGCATGTCGCCGGCCTGCCGCTGTTCAGCGGCACCGACGGCTTTACGGGCTACCAACTGCTCGTCAGCCGGCGCGAGGCGGTGCGGCCGGCCAGCTGGCGCCGGCCCGACCCGGCCCCGCTCGACGCGGCCTTCGGCAGCCAGCTCGGCCGGGCGATGCGCGAGCCGCTGAGCCTGATCATCAGCGAAGCCGAACGGATTTCCGCGCGCGGCGACGGCCCGGTGCGCCGCGACTATGCCACCTATGCCGAGGATATCGCCGGCGCCGGCCGCCACCTGCTCGCGCTGGTCGACGATCTGGTCGAGCTGCAGACGATCGAGAGCCCCGATTTCCGGCCCGAGGCCGAAGCGATCGACCTGGTCGAGATCGCGCAGCGCGCCGCCGGGCTGCTGGCGGTGCGCGCCGCCGATTGCGGGATCGAGATCGACGGGCCCGAGGCGAAGGGCCCGGTGCTGGCGCAGGGCGACGTCCGCCGCATCCTCCAGATCCTGATCAACCTGCTCAGCAACGCGATCCGCCATTCGCCGCCGGGCGGCACCGTCTGGCTGCGCTGCGCGCGCGCCGGCGGCAATGCGGTGCTGATCGTCGCCGATGCCGGCGACGGCATCCCGTCGGAGGATTGCGAGCGCGTCTTCGACCGGTTCGAGCGGCTGGGCCTGCGCGACGACAGCGGCAGCGGCCTGGGCCTCTACATTTCCCGCCGCCTCGCCCGCGCGATGGGCGGCGACCTGGGCGTCGACAGCGCGCCCGAGCAGGGGGCGCGGTTTATTCTTACTCTCCCTTCGGGAGAGTAGCCCTCAGGCGCCGGGCGGCGGACATTCGTCCGCCTTGGCTTCCCTCGCTAACGCTCGGACGCGCTGCACGCGCTTGCCTCTTCGAACCTCTTCAACGCTGCGTATGAGATCGGCGTCGGAGCGCATAGCGTTCCGCAAGCGCGAATGCGCACGCCGGCGCTTGAGGGAAAACAAACGGCCTAACGAAAAAGGCCGGGGTTTTCGCCCCGGCCTTTTGCTTGTTCGAAGAGCGCGCTTTTAGCGCTTGTCGACCGACACATAGTCGCGCGCGGCCGAGCCCTTGTAGAGCTGGCGCGGGCGGCCGATCTTCTGCTCGGGGTCCGAGATCATCTCGTTCCACTGCGCGACCCAGCCGACGGTGCGGGCGAGCGCGAAGAGCACGGTGAACATCGTGGTCGGGAAGCCGATCGCCGACAGGATCACGCCCGAGTAGAAGTCCACGTTCGGGTAGAGCTTCTTGTCGATGAAATAGGGATCCTTGAGGGCGATCTGCTCGAGCTCGCGGGCGGTGTCGAGCACCGGATCGTTGATGCCCAGCTTGTCGAGCACTTCGGTCGCGGCCTTGCCGAGCACCTTCGCGCGCGGGTCGAAATTCTTGTACACGCGGTGGCCGAAGCCCATCAGGCGGAAGGGATCGTCCTTGTTCTTGGCGCGGGCGATATATTCCGGAATGCGATCCGGGGTGCCGATCTCGCGCAGCATGTTGAGCGCGGCCTCGTTCGCGCCGCCATGCGCCGGGCCCCACAGGCAGGCGATGCCGGCCGCGATGCAGGCGA
>CAUTRN010000058.1:0-34694 GCA_963540925.1 uncultured Sphingomonadaceae bacterium | reverse complement strand
CGCGCTTCCTCGTCTCGCCCGGCCTCACCGACCGGCTCGCCAATGCGGCGATCGGTTCCGGCCTGCCTTTCCTCCCCGGCACCGCCAATGCCGGCGACATCATGCGCGGGCTCGATATGGGGCTCACCCACTTCAAATATTTCCCCGCCACCGCCAATGGCGGCATCCCCGCGCTCAAGGCGATCGCAGCACCGCTGTTCAACGCGCGCTTCTGTCCGACGGGAGGGATCACCGAGGAAACCGCGGCCGACTGGCTCGCGCTCGATGCGGTGCTCTGTGTTGGGGGAAGCTGGGTCGTGCCCGCCGGCAAGCCCGACGTCGCCGAGATCCGCAAGCGCGCCCAGGCGGCGGCGAAATTGAAAGCCAAGTAAGACGTCACCCCAGCGAAGGCTGGGGTCCATGTCTCTCTTCTCCTCGATGATCACCGTGGGTGAAGACAGACATGGATTCCTGCCTCCGCAGGAATGACGGTTTCTGGCGGGATGAGGCCGAATCGAAACGGGCGGCCCTCACGGACCGCCCGTTCCAGTAGCTCGCCGAAGCGAGACGGAAGATCTTACTGCATCTTCCAGGTCAGCGGGATCACCACCGACGCCGAGCCGCCCGGAGGGGCCGGGAAGGTGCCGACGCGCTTGACGACCGCGAGGGCCTCCTTGTCGAGCAGCGACGAGCCCGAGGGCTGCACCAGCGAGGCGGCCGCGACCGAACCGTCGGCGGCGACGTCGAGCTTCAGCTTGGCGGTGCCCTCGTCACCGCGCATCTGGGCGGCGTTCGGATAATCCTGCTTCGAAGCCAGCAGCTTGCGAACCTGGGCGGTCCACTCCGGGGTCGCCGCCGCGAAACCGGTGCTCGCCATCGTCAGCGCCGCAGCCACACCCAGAACAACATTGCGAATACGAATCGTCACGGTATTGCCCTCCGTCCCTGTTACTTGAAAAACCTAGCGTAAGGAGATTGTCGGCCGACTAACGAACAGGGTTAACCGGCCCCTTCTTTCTTCAGAATTCGGCCCAGTCCTCTTCCTCGACCTGGAGCGCGAGCGCGCCATGGACGGGGGGAGCGGCCGGCCGGCGCGGGGCCGGAGCAGGCGCCGCCTGGCGGGGCGCCGGGGCGGCCACCGCGCCGCCGGTGCGGAAGCCCGCCACCTGGCCGGCCAGACGCCGCGCCTCGGCCGACAGGCTCTGAACGCTGGCGTTGGTCTCCTCGACCATCGCCGCATTCTGCTGGGTGGCATTGTCCATCGAGGAGACGCCGGCGTTGATCTCGTTGATCCCGGCGGCCTGCTGCTCGTTGGCCGAGGCGATCGCCGAGATCAGCTCGGCCACCTCGACGAACTCCTCGACGATCGTGCCGATCGCATTGCCCGACTTCTCGACCAGATCCACACCGGTGACGACCTGGGTCGACGAGGTGGTGATCAGGTCGCGGATCTTGCCCGCGGCCTCGGTGCAGCGCTGGGCGAGCACGCGGACCTCGGTGGCGACCACCGCGAAGCCGGCACCGGCCTGGCCGGCACGCGCCGCCTCGACACCGGCGTTGAGCGCGAGCAGGTTGGTCTGGAAGGCGAGGTTGTCGATCGTCGCGACGATCTCGCCCATCTCGCGGCTCGATGCCTCGATCGTGCGGATCGCGGTGACCGCCTGACGGGCGGTGGTGCCCATCGATTCGGCCGCGAGCCGAGCCGCCTTCACCTTCTCGCTGGTCTGGCGGGCATTGCCGGCGGTCAGCCGCACGGTGCCCATGAACTGCTCGACGGCCGAGGCGGTGCGCGCCAGCGAATGGGCCTGATGCTCGGTGCGCTGCGACAGGTCCTTGGCGGCCTGGGCGATCTCGTCGGTGCCCGAATGGATCACGCCGAAGCCGCTGACGATCTGCGTCATCGTGGTCGACAGCCGCTCCAGCGCATCGTTGAAGTCGCGATGGAGCTGGCCGAGCGGGCCATGGGCGTCGTCGGGGACGCGCACGGTCAGGTCGCCATTGGCCACCGCCGACAGGCCCTGGCCGATCAGCGACACGGTGCGCTGGGTCGCCTGCGCCTGCGCCTGGTCCTGCGCGGCGCGCTGCTGGTCGGCCAGCGCGCGCTCCTGCTCCGCGGCGAACAGCGCCTTGAAGCCGTCGAGCGCACGGGCGAGCCCGCCAATCTCGTCATGGCGGCGCAGCGCCGGGATCTGGACATTGAGGTTGCCGCCCGACAGCGCGCGCACCGCGGCGCTCATCTTCGACAGCGGACGCGCCACCGACAACAGCATCAGGGTCATCAGCAGCAGCGCGACGACGAGGCCGGCGACCACCGACTGGATCACCAGCGTGCGGGTCTTGGCGTAGATGGTCGCGGCGGTCGCCGCAGCCGCCTGGCCGCCCTTGTCGTTGAGGTCGGTCAGCGCGAGGATGCTGTCCTCGACCGCGTAGAATTTGTCGAGGCTGTCGCCGCGGAAATGCTGGATGGCGGCGTCCTGGTCGCCGCTCGCGACGAGTTGCTGGAGCTGGTCGTTCGAGCCGAGATAGTCGGTCCAGGCCGTTTTCAGGCCATTATAGGCCGCCTGCTGCTCGTCGCCGCGGGCATAGGGCTCATAATCGTCGAGCATGCCCTTGATCGCCTTGTCGGCGTTGCGGATCTGGATGGTGGCCTTGCGGCGGCCACCCTCGTCGGCCGACATCACCCCCAGGCCCTGCGCGATGCGATATTGCGAGGTATAGGCGTGGAGATCGCCCACCAGCTTGGTGGCGGGCAGCCACTGGTTGCGCATCTCGATCGAGCGCGCGTCGACTTCGCCCATCTTGACCACGGCAAAGGCGCCGAGACCTGCGATCATGCCGAGCATCGCCAGAAAGGCGGCTCCAAGCTTCACGCCAATACCCATTCTCGCCGATAGTCCGGCCATCGTTCCGCTCCCTTCCAGATTGACTGGAGGAGGGCGTCCTTCCCATCACCCCCCGATTCCCGGGGTGGGAAATAGCGGCAGGAATCTTGAGATTTCGTAAGGGGAAGTCGATCTCTTTAGTCTAAATCCTACGGAAAACCACGTAGTTCGAGCCGTTTTGCGGCGGTTTTCCGGGAAAAAGAATCGAACGGCCGCCGCCCCGGCGATCCGGGACGGCGGCCGCGATACTCTTCAGGCAGGTCTTATTCGAACTCGAGGATCACCGCGTCGACGGCCAGGCTGTCGCCCGGCTTGGCGGCGACGGCCTTCACCGTGCCCGCCTTCTCGGCGCGCAGGATATTCTCCATCTTCATCGCCTCGACCACCGCGAGCGGCTGGCCGGCCTCGACCTTGTCGCCCTCGCCAACGTGGATCGCGGTCACCAGGCCCGGCATCGGGCACAGCAGGAAGCGCGACATGTCCGGCGGGATCTTTTCGATCATGTGGTGCGACAGCGCCGCCACCCGCGGGGTGAGCACGCGCAGAGTGTGGCTCGCGCCCCGCGTGGTGAAGCGCCAGCCGGTGCGCTTGCGCTCGACCCGCAGCGACAGCGATTCGCCGTCGACCACCGCCTCGACCAGCTTCTGGCCGGGGATATAGGGGGCATCGACCACCACCGCGACGCCGTCGACCGTCACCGCGTCGCCGAGCAGCTCGACCTGGCGCTCGACCCCGTCGAGGGTGACCACCCAGTTCGCCGACGGATCGGCCGGGCCATTGAGGCGACCCTCGATCTGCGCGGCGCGGGCCGCGTCGACGCTGGCGAGGACACCAGCGATCGCGGCGAGGCGGGTGCTGAGCTTGTCGCTCGCGGCAGCACCGGTGAAGCCCTCGGGGAATTCCTCGGCGATGAAGCCGGTGGTGATGTTGCCCGAGCGGAAGCGGTCATGCTGCATCAGCGCCGAGAGGAAATCGATGTTGTGGCCGATGCCGTCGATCTCGAAACGGTCGAGCGCGGTGATCTGCTTGTCGATCGCCGCCTCGCGGGTCTCGCCCCAGGTGATCAGCTTGGCGATCATCGGGTCGTAGAACATCGAGATCTCGGAGCCCTCATAGACACCGTCGTCGACGCGGACGTCCTCCACCTCGGCGGGCGGACGATAGCGGACGAGGCGCCCGGTGGAGGGCAGGAAGCCGCGATAGGGATCCTCGGCATAGACGCGGTTCTCGACCGCCCAGCCGTTGATCTTCACATCGGCCTGCCCGAAGGCCAGCTTCTCGCCATAGGCGACCCGGATCATCTGCTCGACCAGGTCCAGCCCGGTGATGCATTCGGTGACGGGATGCTCCACCTGCAGGCGGGTGTTCATCTCGAGGAAGTAGAAGCCCTCGCCGGTGGTGTCGGCACCGCTGACGATCAGCTCGACCGTGCCGGCGCTGAAATAGCCGACCGCGCGGGCCAGGGCGACGCACTGCTCGCCCATCGCCTTGCGCATCTTCGGGGTGACGAAGGGCGACGGCGCCTCCTCGACCACCTTCTGGTGGCGGCGCTGGATCGAGCATTCGCGCTCGTTCAGGTAGACGATGTTGCCATGCTTGTCGCCGAGCACCTGGATCTCGATGTGGCGCGGGCTCTCGATGAACTTCTCGATGAAGACGCGGTCGTCGCCGAAGCTGTTCAGGCCCTCGCGCTTCACGCTCTCGAAATTCTCGCGGACGTCCTTCTCGCTATAGGCCAGACGCATGCCCTTGCCGCCGCCGCCGGCCGAGGCCTTCATCATCACCGGATAGCCGATGTCGTTGGCGATGCGGACGGCATGCTCGGTGTCGTCGATCTCGCCGACATAGCCGGGGACGACGTTGACGCCGGCCTGCATGGCGAGCTTCTTCGACTCGATCTTGTCGCCCATCGCGGCGATCGCATTGGCCGGCGGGCCGATGAAGGCGATGTTCTCCTTGGCCAGCGCCTCGGCGAAGCTGGTCCGCTCCGACAGGAAGCCATAGCCGGGATGGACCGCCTCGGCCCCCGTCGCCTTGCAGGCGGCGATGATCTTGTCGGCGACGAGATAGCTCTCCGACGCAGGCGGGGCGCCGATATGGACGGCCTCGTCGGCCATCTCGACATGCGGCGCGCGCGCATCGGCGTCCGAATAGACCGCGACGGTCTTGATGCCCATCTTGCGGGCGGTCTTGATCACGCGGCAGGCGATTTCGCCGCGATTGGCGATCAGGATCTTCTTGAACATCGTCGTCCTTCTACATCCGAACCGTCATGCTGAACTTTCCTGCCCCTGCGCAGGCAGGGGTCTCCGGAAGCTTCAGCATGCCGAAGAGAAAACAGTTATTCCGCCGCCAGCTCCACCTTCTGGACGGCCATCGGCGTGACGCCGAGCTTGGCGAACAGGGCGGCGTCCTTGTCGTCGCCGGCATTGCCCGTGGTGAGCAGCTTGTCGCCGGTGAAGATCGAGTTGGCGCCGGCCATGAAGCACATCGCCTGCGCCGAATCCGACATGCTCTCGCGGCCGGCCGAGAGGCGGACCATCGAGGCGGGCATGGTGATGCGGGCGACCGCGACTGTGCGGACGAACTCGATCTCGTCGATCTTCGCCAGCGGGGTATCGGCGAGCATGTCGCCCAGCACGGTGCCCTTCACCGGCACCAGCGCGTTCACCGGCACGCTGTCGGGATGCGCCGGCAGGGTGGCGAGCGCGTGGATGAAGCCGACCCGGTCGGCGCGGGTCTCGCCCATGCCGACGATGCCGCCGCAGCACACGTTGATGCCGGCGTCTCGGACATGCTCGAGCGTGTCGAGACGATCCTCGAAGGTGCGGGTGGTGATCACCTCGTTATAGCGCTCGGGCGAGGTGTCGATATTGTGGTTGTAATAGTCGAGCCCGGCATCGGCGAGCATCCCGGCCTGCTGCTCGGTCAGCATGCCCAGCGTCATGCAGGTTTCCATGCCCATCTGGCGCACGCCCTTCACCATCTCGACGATGGCGGGCATGTCGCGGTCCTTGGGGTTGCGCCAGGCGGCGCCCATGCAGAAGCGCGACGAGCCATTGTCCTTGGCCTGCGCGGCGGCCTGGAGCACGGCGCGCACGTCCATCAGCTTGGTCGCCTTCAGCCCGGTCTCGGCATGGACCGACTGGTTGCAATAGCCGCAATCCTCGACGCAGCCGCCGGTCTTGATCGACAGCAGGGTGGAGAGCTGGACTTCGTTCGCCGCGTGATGGGCGCGGTGTACGGCCTGCGCCTGCCACATCAGCTCGCCAAACGGCAGGTCGAACAGGTCCGCGATCTCCTCGCGGGTCCAGTCGGTGCGGACGGCGGGGCGGGGGGTGGCGCCATAAGAAATAATGGGAGCGTTCATTCGGCAGCTTCCTCGAAACCTTCGGGCGGTTGGTTGTGACCCAACAGCCTTAGCACCTCGGTGGCGGCGCTGACGAGGTTCGTGCCCGGGCCGAAGATTCCCTGGACGCCGGCATCGCGCAGGAACTGATAATCCTGCGCGGGGATGACGCCGCCCGCGATCACCTTGATGTCCGAACGGCCGGCATCGCGCAGATGGCCGATCAGCTCGGGGATCAGGGTCTTGTGGCCGGCGGCCAGGCTCGACGCGCCAACCACGTCGACATCGGCCTTGATCGCCAGCTCGGCGGCTTCCTTCGGGGTCTGGAACAGCGGCCCCGCGACCACCTCGAAGCCGAGGTCGCCGAACGCCGAGGACACCAGGTTGGCGCCGCGGTCATGCCCATCCTGGCCCATCTTGGCGACGAGCATCTTGGGCTTACGGCCCTTGCGCTGCGAGATGCTGTTCACGCCCTCGATCAGCCCGGTCCAGCGCGGATCGTCGCCATAGGCGCCGCCATAGATGCCCTTCACCGGGGTCGGGTTGGTGCCGAAGCGGCCGAACACTGCCTCCATCGCCGCGCTGATCTCGCCCAGGGTGGCGCGCTTGCGGGCGCATTCGACGGCGAGTTCGAGCAGATTGGCCTTGCCCTTGGCGCCTTCGGTGAGGGCGGCGAGCGCGGTCTGACAGGCGGCCTCGTCGCGGCCGGCCTTCACCTTGTTGATGCGGCGAATCTGCGCCTCGCGCACCGCGACGTTATCGACGTCGAGGATGTCGATCGGGTCTTCCTGCGCCAGCTTATACTTGTTGACGCCGACGATCACCTCTTCGACCCGGTCGATGCGGGCGGCCTTCGCGGCGGAAGCCTCCTCGATCATCGCCTTCGGCCAGCCGGCGCCCACGGCCTTCGCCATGCCGCCCTCGGCCTCGACCTTCTCGATGATCGCCCAGGCGGCGTCGACGAGCTGCTGGGTCAGGCTCTCGATATAATAGGAGCCGCCGAGCGGATCGACGACCTTGGTCATCCCGGTCTCTTCCTGGATGACGATCTGGGTGTTGCGCGCGATGCGGGCCGAGAAGTCGGTCGGCAGCGCGATCGCCTCGTCGAGCGCGTTGGTGTGGAGCGACTGGGTGCCGCCCAGCATCGCCGCCATCGCCTCGATCGTGGTGCGCATGACGTTGTTGTACGGGTCCTGCTCGGTCAGCGAGACGCCCGAGGTCTGGCAATGGGTGCGCAGCATCTTCGAGCGCTCGTCCTTGGCGCCGAGCTTGGTCATCACCCGGTGCCACAGCACGCGCGCGGCGCGCAGCTTGGCGATCTCCATGAAGAAGTTCATGCCGATCGCGAAGAAGAAGCTCAGGCGCCCGGCGAACTTGTCGATGTCGAGGCCCGAGGCGACGCCGTACTTCACATATTCCATGCCGTCGGCGATGGTGAAGGCCAGTTCCTGGACCTGCGTCGCCCCGGCTTCCTGCATGTGATAGCCGGAGATCGAGATCGAGTTGAACTTCGGCATCTCGCGCGAGGTGTAGCCGAAGATGTCCGAGATGATCCGCATGCTCGGCTCGGGCGGGTAGATATAGGTGTTGCGGACCATGAACTCCTTGAGGATGTCGTTCTGGATGGTCCCGTCGAGCTGCTCGCGGGGAACGCCCTGCTCCTCGCCCGCGACGATGAAGAAGGCGAGGATCGGGATCACCGCGCCGTTCATCGTCATCGACACCGACATCTTGTCGAGCGGGATGCCGTCGAACAGGATCTTCATGTCGTCGATCGTGTCGATCGCCACGCCGGCCTTGCCGACGTCGCCGGTCACGCGCGGATGGTCGCTGTCATAGCCACGATGGGTGGCCAGGTCGAAGGCGACCGACAGGCCCTTCTGCCCCGCCTTCAGGTTGCGGTGATAGAAGGCGTTCGATTCCTCGGCGGTCGAGAAGCCGGCATATTGGCGGATCGTCCAGGGACGCCCGGCATACATCGACGCGCGCACGCCGCGGGTGAAGGGCGCGAAACCGGGCAGGCCGGGATCGATGCCGGCCACGTCCTCGGCGGTATAGAGCGGCTTGACCGCGATCCCCTCGGGGGTCTGCCAGGTCAGGTCCTTGCCCTTCACCTCCTTGGCGGCGGCGGCTTCCCAAGTGGCCAGATTCGGGGCCTGATCGGGCGTCTTGTCGGTCATAGCGGCTTCCTCGCTATCCTCAGTGGTGGCCGCCGGGGTCGTTCGGACCGCCGGGGGATTCCATGATCTCGGTCAGCACCCCGCCCATGTCCTTGGGGTGGACGAAGAAGATGTAGGTGCCGTGCGCGCCGATGCGCGGCTCGCCGAGCACCTTGGCGCCCTTGCCCTCGAACCAGGCCTTGGCGGCATGGATGTCGGGGACTTCGTAGCAGATATGATGCTGGCCGCCCGCCGGGTTCTTGGCGAGGAAACCGTGGATCGGCGACGCCTCGCCCAGCGGCTCGATCAGCTCGATCTGGGTGTTGGGGGTGTCGACGAAGCACACCTTCACGCCCTGCGCCGGCAGGTCGAAGGGCTCGCGGATCACCTCCGCGCCCAGCGTGTCGCGATAGAGCGCGATGCTCTTCTCGATCGACGGGGTCGCGACCCCGACATGGTTCAGGCGGCCGAGCTTCATGATCAGACCCGCTCGATGATCATGGCGATGCCCTGGCCGCCGCCGATGCACATGGTGATCAGGCCATAGCGGCCGCCGGTGCGCTTCAGCTCGTAGGCGGCCTTCACCGTCAGGATCGCGCCGGTGGCGCCCACCGGATGGCCGAGCGCGATGCCCGAGCCATTGGGGTTGAGCTTCTCGCGGTCGAAGCCGAGCGATTTGCTGACCGCCAGCGCCTGCGCCGCGAACGCCTCGTTCGCCTCGATCACGTCCATGTCCTCGAGCTTGAGGCCGGCGCGCTGGAGCGCGATGGGGACCGCCTTGATCGGGCCCTCGCCCATATATTCGGGTTCGACGCCGGCATGGCCCCAGGCAACGATCTTCGCCAGCGGCTTCAGCCCGCGCTTCTCGACCTCGCCGCCGGTCGCCAGCACCACCATCGCGGCGCCGTCGTTGATGCCCGAGGCGTTGGCGGCGGTGACGGTGCCGCCTTCCTTCTTGAACGCCGGCTTCATCTTGGCGAGCGTCTCGGCGCTGGTGTCGGCGCGCGGATGCTCGTCGGTGTCGAAGATGGTCACGCCCTTGCGGGTCTTGATCTCGATCGGAAGGATCTGCTCCTTGAAGCGGCCTTCCTCGATCGCGCGGACCGCACGCTGATGGCCTTCGAGCGCCAGCGCGTCCTGCTCCTCGCGGGTCACCTGGTGGCGCTCGGCGCAATTCTCGGCGGTGATGCCCATATGATAGCCGCCAGAGGCGTCCTGCAGGCCCTGGGTCAGCGCGTCGACGAGCATGTTGTTGCCCATCTTCACGCCCCAGCGCGCGCCATGGTCATGATAGGGCACGTTCGACATCGATTCCGCGCCGCCGGCGACGGTGATCGTGGCTTCGCCGAGCTTCATCATCTGGGCGGCCGAGACGATCGCCTGCACGCCCGAGCCGCAGAGACGGTTGAGGGTGAGCGCCGGGGTCTCCAGCGGCACGCCGGCATCGAGGCCGATGGTGCGCGCGAGCATCGAATCCTTGGCGCTGGTCGGCATCACCTGGCCGACGACGATGTGCTGGACGTCCTTGGGCTCGACGCCGGCGCGGCTGATCGCCTCGGCGGCGACCTTGGTGCCCAGCTCCGACGGGTAGAAGCTCTTCAGCGAGCCGCCGAAATCGCCGATCGCGGTGCGCGCGCCGCTGACGATGTAGATGTCTTCCATTGCCATTCACTCCATGTCCCGTTGCCGGGAAGGTTGTTCCGTCGGATCCGTTCCTGGGGAGGAGGCGCCTTACAGCGGAATGTTGTCGTGCTTCTTCCAGGGGTTCTCCAGGCTCTTGTTCTTGAGCTTGCGGAGACCCAGGGCGATGCGGCGCCGCGTCGAATGCGGCATGATCACCTCGTCGATGAAGCCCTTCGACGCCGCCACGAACGGGTTGGCGAAGCGGTCCTCATATTCCTTGGTGCGGGCGGCGATCTTGTCCTTGTCGCCGATGTCCTTGCGGAAGATGATCTCCACCGCGCCCTTGGCGCCCATCACCGCGATCTCGGCGGTGGGCCAGGCATAGTTGAGGTCGCCGCGCAGATGCTTGGAGGACATCACGTCATAGGCGCCGCCATAGGCCTTGCGGGTGATGACGGTGATCTTCGGGACGGTCGCCTCGCCATAAGCGAAGAGCAGCTTGGCGCCATGCTTGATGATGCCGTTATGCTCCTGCGCGGTGCCGGGCAGGAAGCCGGGCACGTCGACGAAGGTGATGATCGGGATGTCGAAGGCGTCGCAGAAGCGGACGAAGCGCGCCGCCTTCTTCGACGAGGCGATGTCGAGGCAGCCCGCCAGCACCATCGGCTGGTTGGCGACGATGCCCACCGGGCGGCCCTCGATGCGGCCGAAGCCGATCACGATATTGCCGGCATGGCCGGGCTGGACCTCGAAGAAATCGCCCTCGTCGACGACCTTGTTGATCAGCTCCTTGATGTCATAGGGCTTGGTCGCGCTGTCCGGGATCAGGGTGTCGAGGCTGGGCTCGGTCCGGTCCCAGGGGTCGTCGGTCGGCCGGGTCGGCAGCTCGTGGCGGTTCGACAGCGGCAGGAAGTCGACGAACTCGCGCACGCTCAGCAGCGCCTCGATGTCGTTGTCGAAGGCGTTGTCGGCGACCGAGGTCTTGGTGGTGTGGGTGACGGCGCCGCCCAGCTCCTCCTGGGTGACGACCTCGTTGGTCACGGTCTTCACCACGTCGGGGCCGGTGACGAACATGAACGAGCTGTCCTTCACCATGAAGATGAAGTCGGTCATCGCCGGCGAATAGACCGCGCCGCCCGCGCACGGGCCCATGATCACGCTGATCTGCGGCACCACGCCCGAAGCGAGGATGTTGCGCTGGAACACCTCGGCATAGCCGCCGAGCGAGGCCACGCCCTCCTGGATGCGGGCGCCGCCCGAATCGTTGAGGCCGATCACCGGCGCGCCGACCTTCAGCGCCATGTCCATGATCTTGCAGATCTTCTGCGCGTGCCGCTCCGACAGGGCGCCGCCATAGACGGTGAAGTCCTGGCTGAAGACGAAGACGAGGCGGCCGTTGATCGTGCCCGAGCCGGTGACGACGCCGTCGCCGGGGATATGCTCCTGCTCCATGCCGAAATCGGTGCAGTTATGCTCGACATACATGTCGAGCTCCTCGAAGCTGTCCGCGTCGAGCAGCACTTCGATGCGCTCGCGGGCGGTGAGCTTGCCCTTCTTGTGCTGCGCCTCGATGCGCTTCTCGCCGCCACCCAGTCGCGCGGCGGCGCGCTTTTCCTCGAGCTTCTGCAGGATCGCCAGCATCAGGCCTCTAGCTCCATTCCGGATTCGTGATGGCGACCCCCTTTCCAAGCTTTGCCGGATAAGGCAAATGTGAAATTGCGGAATTGCGAAGTCGCTATTTGCAGAATCGTTTTTCGACCGTCATCCCAGCGAAAGCTGGGATCTCACTTCTCTTTGCAACGCTTCGACGTCAGGTCGATGAAGGCAGGGAGATTCCAGCTTTCGCTGGAATGACGAAGGGATCGGGCCATGGCCAGACGCAGTGGGACACGCCTGTTCGCCGGCCATGAGCTGCGCGGCCTGCGCCAGCGCGCGGGGCTGGGCCAGGCGGCGATGGCGGCGCGGGTGGGGCTGTCGGTCTCCTATCTCTCGCAGCTGGAGAATGACGACCGGCCGATCACCCCGGCGGTGAGCGAGGCCTTCGCCCGGGCCTTTCCGATCGACTGGAACGCCGATGCCGGCGAGGATGCCGACCGGCGGCTGGCTGGCCTGCGCGAAGCGCTCGCCGACCCGCTGTTCACCACCGCCGAGATCGCCCCGCAGGGGCTCCACCGCATGGTCGAGCAGCAACCGCAATTCGCCGACCAGTTCCTGCGCCTGCACGATGCCTGGCGCCGCGCCGAGGAGCGGCTCCAGCTGGTCGACGACCGCTTCGCCAGCGGCGTGCCCGGCGACGATCGCCTGCCCTGGGAAGAGGTGCGCGACTGGTTTCACGAGGCGGGCAATTATGTCGACAATATCGACCGCGCCGCCGAGGCGCTGGCCGACGAGTTCGACGCCGAGCCGCTGCCCGAGGCGCTGATCGCCCATGCGCTGAAGAAGCGCCACGGCGTCGACGTGGTGGTCGCCAGCGACAGCGGCGGCGATAGCGGCGGGATGCTGCGCCGCTTCGACCGGGCGCGCGGGCTGCTGACCGTCGGCGCGGCGCAGCCGCCCGAGACGCGGCGCTTCACCATGGCGCACCAGCTCGCCCAGCTCGAATTCCGCTGGCAGATCGCGACCGTCGCGTCGCAGGCGAAGCTGCGCGCGGCCGAGGCGCATCCGCTGCTGTCGGTGGGCCTCGCCAACTATGCCGCGGGCGCGCTCCTCATGCCCTATCGCCGCTTCCGCGAGACGGCGCGCGCGCTGCGCCACGACATCGACCGGCTGTGCCAGCGCTTCGGGGTGAGCTTCGAACAGGCCTGCCACCGCCTGTCGACCCTGCAGCGGCCGGGCGAACGCGGCATCCCCTTCTTCTTCTGCCGGGTCGACATGGCCGGCAACATCACCAAGCGTCACTCGGCGACCCGGCTGCAATTCGCCCGCTTCGGCGGCGCCTGCCCGCTGTGGATCGTCCATGAGGCGGTGGCGATCCCCGACCGCATCCTCGTTCAGCTCGCCGAGATGCCCGACGGGGTGCGCTATGTCTCGATGGCCAAGGGGTTGGTGAAACCCTCGGGCAGCTTCACCCGCGCGCCACGCCGCTTCGCCGTGGCGCTGGGCTGCGAGGTCGAGCATGCGCGCGACTTCATCTATGCCGACGCGCTCGACACCGCGAACCTTGAGGCCGCCACCCCGATCGGCATCTCGTGCCGGCTCTGCCCACGCCCCGACTGCGACCAGCGCGCCTTCCCGCCCGCCGGCCAGCCGATCACCGTCGACGCCGACAATCGCGACGTGGTGCCCTACCGGCTGGCCTGACCCATCTGCTTGAAGCAGCGCGGCAAAAGGCGCAGTCTGTATCGGGAGAGGAACAAGCCATGGGCCCCACCGCCCGCGCCATCGCCACCGCGACCATCGTCTCGGGCACGCTCGACCTGCTGAGCGCCTTCGCGTTCAGCGCGGTGAAGAGCGTGGGCCCCCTGCGGGTGTTGCAGAGCGTGGCGGCTGGCCCGTTCGGCGATCCCATGCTGCGCGGCACGAGCATCCCGATCGCGATCGCCGGCGGGATCGTCCATTATGCGCTGATGACGGTGATGGTGACGATCTTCGTCCTCGCCGCGCGCAAGCTGCCCTTCATCCTGCGCCAGCCGCTGTTCTGGGGGCTGGTCTACGGCTTCGCCATCTATGTGGTGATGTACTGGATCGTGCTGCCCTATCGCTGGCCGAACCTCTTCCCCAGGACCGGGGTGTGGGACGTCAGCAACGCGCTCTTCTCGCACCTGATCTGCGTGGGGCTGTCGATGGGCTGGGTGGTGGCGATGGTGTTGAAGAAGGGGGAGGACACCCCCTCCGCCTGACGATGTTCGTCGCCCCGGCGGAGGCCGGGGCCGCCACGAAAGGTGCTAAACGGTTGCCGCAATAGCCTGTAGCGGCTCCGGCCTCCGCCGGAGCGACGCACTTGGGTGCCCTACCCCGCCACCGGCAGCTTGATCGACCCGTCGGGCTCATGCTCCAGCGGGCCATAGGCCAGCACCGCGTCGAGGGTCAGTTCGCCATAGAGGTGCGGGAAGAGGGCGCCGCCGCGCGACGGCTCCCATATCAGCGCCTCGCCGAGCACCGACAGGTCGACCGCGACGATGTGCAGTTCGCCCTTGCCGGCGAAATGCTTCTCGATCGTCTCGGCCAGCTGGGCCGCGGTCGACATGTGGATATAGCCGTCGGCCAGGTCGACCGGCGCCCCGGCGAAGCGGCCATCGGCTTCGAGCCGCGCCATCTCGTCCGCCAGCAGCACCTTATATGCGACCTGGTCCGCCATCACCCGTCTCCTCAGAAGCTCGGCACGGGCGTCTCGCCCGAATAGTCGTAGAAGCCCTTGCCGGTCTTGCGACCATACCAGCCGGCCTCGACCATGCGGGTGAGGATCGGCGCGGGGCGATATTTGGGATCGCCGAAGTCGGCCTGGAAGATCTTGAGGATCTCGAGGATCGTGTCGAGACCGACCATGTCGGCCAGGGTCAGCGGGCCCATCGGATGGCCGAGGCCCAGCTTCACGCCGGCATCGATGTCGGGGATCGAAGCCAGCCGCTCGCCCGCCGCGAAGAAGGCTTCGTTGAGCAGCGGCAGCAGGATGCGATTGACGACGAAGCCGGGGCTGTCGGCCGCGACGATCGTGGTCTTGCCGGTCTTGCGGCCGAATTCCTCGGCGGCCTCGATCGCCGCCGGGCCGGTGGCGAGGCCCTTGATCAGTTCGAGCAGCGGCATCAGCGGCACCGGGTTGAAGAAGTGCATGCCGATGAAGCGGGTCGGATCGGTGGTCGCCTGCGCCAGGCGCGTGATCGAGATCGACGAGGTGTTGCTGGCGAGGATCGCGTTGGGCGCGAGCACCTTGCCGATGTTCTCGAAGATGGTGCGCTTGACCGGCTCGCGCTCGGTGGCGGCCTCGATCACCAGGTCGGCGTCGCGGAACGGCTCCAGATCGGCGACGGGAACGATCAGCTCGGCGGCGGCATCGCGCTTGGCGGCGTCGAGCTTGCCGCGCTCGACCGCCTTGTCGAGCTGCTTGACGATCCCGGCCTTGCCCTTGGCGGCGACGTCGATCGACACGTCGGAGAGCAGCACCTTGAGACCGGCCTGTGCCGAAATCTGCGCGATGCCCGCGCCCATGATCCCCGCCCCGACGACTCCGACGACATCCACCATAGCGCTCACTCCCTCAGCTTTCGGGGTCTGTTATCGGGCGACGGAGGCCTTCGCAATCGCAACATCCCATTCGCCGGCCACCTGCTGGTCTATTTCACAGGGGCGCCGCAGCGCGCGCTCTTCCGCGAAGCCGCCAGGGTCGAGCCGGCCGAGCGCCCATATCGCAGCGCCGCGCACCACCGGCGCGGGATCGTCGAGCAGCTGCCTCACCGCGGGCAGAAGCCTGGCCAGTCCGCTGTTGCCGGCGGCGATCAGCGCGTTGCGAATCATCCGGTCGCGCCCGATCCGCTTGATCGGCGAGCCGGCGAAGATCGTGCGGAAGGCGGCATCGTCCATCGCCAGCAGGTCGCCCAGCTCGGGCACCGCCAGCTCGGCGCGGGCGGCGAAGGCGCGGTTGGCGGCGGCCGCCTCGGCGAACTTGTTCCACGGGCAGACCGCCAGGCAATCGTCGCAGCCATAGATGCGGTTGCCCATCGCCGCGCGGAATTCCTCCGGGATCGGCCCCTTGTTCTCGATCGTCAGATAGGAAATGCAGCGCCGCGCGTCGACGACATAGGGGCGCGGGAAGGCTGCGGTCGGGCAGGCGGTCTGGCAGGCATCGCAGCGGCCGCAATGGTCGCCCTGCGCCTCGTCGGGCGGCAGAGCGAGGTTGGTCATGATCGCGCCCAGGAACAGCCAGCTGCCATGCTCGCGCGAAACGAGGTTGCTGTGCTTGCCCTGCCAGCCGATCCCGGCGGCGGCCGACAGCGGCTTCTCCATCACCGGCGCGGTGTCTACGAACACCTTCAGCTCGCCGCCGGCGCGATCGACCAGCCAGCGGGCGAGCGCCTTCAGCGCCTTCTTGACGATGTCATGATAGTCGGCCCCCTGGGCATAGACCGAGATGCGGCCGACGCCGGGCTCGGCCGCCAGCCGCAGCGGGTCCTCGCGCGGGGCATAGCTCATCCCCAGCATGATCAGGCTTGCCGCCTCGGGCCACAGCCCCTGCGGGCGGGCGCGCTGGTCCTTGCGCGCCTCCATCCATTCCATCGATCCGTGCGATCCGGCCTCCAGCCACTGGTCGAGCCGGGCGGCGCTTTCGGGCGCGGCGTCGGCGCGCGCGAATCCACAGGCCGAGAAGCCCAGCGCCAGCGCCTCGGCCCTTATCGCCTCGCGCAGCTCGAAACCGTCATCGATCATACCCACATATATCTAGGCTCGTGGTGTAACTCTGGCCAAGGTTGATCCGTATCTGGTCCGTCTGCATCGGCGGAGGATGAGGAGAAGAGCGGTGAAGATCGATCGACGGACCCTGTTGGGCGCGGGCATGGCGACCGCGGTGACGGCGATCATCGCGGGCAAGGCCGCCTCGGCGCCCAAGGAAGTGTTCGCGGTGAGCATGAGCGATGCCGAATGGCAGAAGAAGCTCAGTCCCACCGCTTATGCGATCCTGCGCCAGGAAGCGACCGAGCGGGCCTATAGCAACCCGCTCTACAAGGAGCATCGCACCGGCACCTATGCCTGCGCGGGCTGCGCCCTGCCGCTTTTCTCCTCGCTCACCAAATATGACAGCGGCACCGGCTGGCCCAGCTTCTGGCGCCCGCTGCCGCGCGCCGTGGGCACCACCACCGACTACAAGATCGGCGTGCCGCGCACCGAAGTGCATTGCAGCCGCTGCGGCGGGCATCTCGGCCATGTCTTCGACGATGGCCCGGCGCCCAGCGGCAAGCGCTACTGCATGAACGGCGGGGCGATGACCTTCGCGCCAAAGAAGGCCTGAGCGCCTTCGCAGTCTCCCGTCCTTCCAGCGAAAGCCGGACTCTCCCCGCCCTTCCAACGCCCGAAGAAAAGGGAGATTCCAGCTTTCGCTGGAAGGACGGCGTTGCTGCTGCCGGCGATCAGTCACGCACAAAGAAAAAGGCCCGGCCTCCCGAAGGAAGCCGGGCCTCTATCTGGAATCAGATCTCGCTTAGTGCAGCGGGACCAGATTGACCGCGGCATATTTGCCGCGACGATCGACCTCGAGTTCGAACTCGAGACGGTCGCCCTCATTGAGGTTGGTCATGCCGGCACGCTCGACAGCCGAGATGTGCACGAAGGCATCGGGCTGGCCGTCATCGCGCTGGATGAAGCCGAAGCCCTTCATCGCGTTGAAGAACTTGACCGTGCCGCTGGCCTTCTCGCCCGTCAGCTGACGGGTCGGGCCACCGCGCGGTGCGCCACCGGGGCCGCCGGGGGCGGCATCACGAGGAGCGCGCTCCTCGACCGGCAGGGGATCACCCTCGATCTTGAGATCGGTCGCCGAGATACGGCCGCCGCGATCGACGAGCGTGAACTCAAGCGGCTGACCCTCGGCCAGGCCGGTCAGGCCCGCCTGCTCGACCGCGGAGATGTGAACGAAGACGTCCTCGCCGCCATCTTCACGGACGATGAAGCCGAAGCCCTTCTGACCGTTGAAGAATTTGACGACGCCCTTGCCTTCGCCGATCACCTGGGCCGGCATGCCGCCGCGGCCACCGCCGCCGCCGAAGCCGCCACCACCGCCGCCGAAGCCACCGCCGCCACCGCCGCGGTAACCGCCGCCGCCGCCACCGCCGAAGCGATCGCCGCCGCCGCCATAACCACCGCCGCCGCCGCCGCCGAAGCGATCACCGCCGCCGCCGTAGCCGCCGCCACCGCCGAAGCGATCACCGCCGCCGCCGAAGCCGCCACCACCATAGCCACCGAAGCTATCGTCGCCGAAGCCGTCGCGCTTGTCCCTGCCGCCGCCGCGCGGACCGCGCTTCCCTCTATCGAAACCCATGCCTTGCAATTCTTCCCGAATCTCGCCCCAAGCATCGAAAGGACGTAGCGCCGGGCGTGGGCACGCATCCTTCCGGCGCGCAAAAACCAGTCGCGCCAAACAATAGTCATAAAGCAAATATAGGCGTCCTGCGAGCGGTTTCGCGCCGCAAACAGCCGTCAGGGTGCGCCGACAGGCGCCAAATTTGCGCCCGGACGTGGATGTAACGGTATTATCTTGGCGCGCTACGCTGAATTCGCGCTGAATTCCCAAGACTCGGCACCAACTATAGAATCCGAGTCGCGGGCACCTTCCGCAGCGTTGTTGCGTTAGCGGATCGGGGGTGATTCTCACCCAGTCCGTCGATCGATCAGAGCCGGGAAACCATGTCAGACATCCTCGCCATCTTTGCCAATCCTGCCAATTGGGCGGCGCTCGCCGCGCTCGTCACCATGGAAGTGGTGCTCGGCATCGACAATCTGATCTTCATCTCGATCCTGACCAACAAGCTGCCGGAGCAGTTCCGCGCTCGCGCGCGGATGATCGGGATCAGCCTGGCGCTGGTGATGCGGCTGGTGCTGCTCAGCCTGGTCGCCTTCATCGTCACCCTCACCCGGCCGGTGTTCGAGCCGTTCGGCCAGCCGCTGTCGTGGCGCGACATCATCCTGATCGCGGGCGGCCTGTTCCTGGTGTGGAAGGCCACCACCGAGATCCACCATAATGTCGACCCCGAGGGCGGCGCCGACGACAAGGGCGATTCGCGCCCCACGCTGGGCTTCGGCGCGGCGATCTTCCAGATCATCCTGCTCGACCTGGTCTTCTCGATCGACTCGATCATCACCGCGGTGGGCATGACCGACCATGTCCCGATCATGTTCGTCGCGGTGATCGCCGCCGTGATCGCGATGATGACCGCCGCGGGCCCGCTGTCGCGCTTCGTGGAGAAGAACCCGACCGTGGTGATGCTGGCGCTCGCCTTCCTGTTCATGATCGGCATGACGCTGATCGCCGAAGGCTTCGGCGTGCATGTGCCCAAGGGCTATATCTATGCCGCGATGGCCTTCTCTGTGCTGGTCGAGCTGCTCAACATGGTCCAGCGGAACAGGCGGCGGAAGAGAGGAAAATAACCCCTCTCCCATTTGGGGAGAGGGACGGGCCCGCCGCGAAGCGGTGGGAGGGTGAGGGCCCCCTCAACGGGCGCCGCCCTTGCCGCCCGTGCGGGACGCTCGGCTCCGCCTCGCGCCCCCTCACCCTGCCCTCTCCCCCGAGGGGAGAGGGTTCAAGAGCGTTGCCCTACTCCGCCGCGAGGCTTATGGCGGCGCGATGACAGTCTATTTGCATCAGGAAGATCTGCCCGCCGACGTGCTGGCCCCCGGCCCCGTCGCCGTCGACACCGAGACGATGGGCCTGATCACCCCGCGCGACCGGCTGTGCCTGGTCCAGATCTCGGACGGCCGCGGCGACGAGCATCTCGTCCGTTTCGCGCCGGGCAGCGACTATGCCGCCCCCAATCTGCGCGCCGTGCTGGCCGATCCCGCCCGGATCAAGCTCTACCATTTCGCGCGCTTCGACCTCGCCGCGATCAAGCATTATATGGGCGTCGTCGCGGCCCCGGTCTATTGCACCAAGACCGCGTCGCGGCTGGTGCGCACCTATACCGACCGCCACGGCCTGAAGGAACTGGTGCGCGAGCTGCTCGGCCAGGAGCTGTCGAAGCAGCAGCAGTCGTCCGACTGGGGCGCCGCCGATCTGACCGAGCCGCAGAAGGAATATGCCGCGTCCGACGTGCGCTATCTCCACGCGATGAAGACGATCCTCGACGAGCGCCTCGCCCGCGAGGGCCGTACCGAGCTGGCCCAGGCCTGCTTCGACTTCCTGCCCGCCCGCGCCGAGCTCGACCTGGCCGGCTGGCCCGAGATCGACATCTTCGCGCATATTTGAGCGACGGGGCTAGCCAAGCGGCCCCCGAATAACCAAGTTCAGCTGCTCGTCAGCTGGAATGACGTAAGGGGAGCGCATGTCCGAACTCGCCGACCGCGTCCGTAGCGAACGCCAGCTCTGGGCGGCCAGCGGCAGCAATCATGACCGGGTGATCGCCCTGCTGCGCATCGTGCTGCCGGCGGCGATCGGCGTGCTCGTGGTGCTGCTCGCGCTCGCCCCGCTGACGGTGGGCCGCGACATCAGCTTCGTGCTGTCGAAGGACCGGGTGGCGATGGCGCGCGAACGGCTGCGAGTCACCACCGCCACCTATCGCGGCCAGGATTCGAAGGGCCAGCCCTTCCAGCTCACCGCCGGATCGGCGGTGCAGGTCAGCTCGCGCGATCCGATCGTCCAGCTCCAGAAGCTCGCCGCCGAGATTCAGCTTCCCGAGGGCCCCTCGCGCATCGTCGCCAATCGCGGCCGCTACGACATGGACAGCGAGAAGGTGGCGATCGACGGCCCGGTGCTGTTCCGCTCGGCCGACGGCTACAACATCAAGACCCGCGACGTCGGCGTCGACATGAAGACCCGCAAGGTCGAGAGCAGCGGCCCGGTCGACGGGCGGATGAACGTCGGCACCTTCTCCAGCGACCGCTTCACCGCCGATCTCAACAGCCGGGTGGTCGTGCTGGAGGGCCGTGCGCGCTTGCATATCGATCAGCGACAGGCCAGAGCACAGCCCAAGCCCCAGGCCGGGGCGAAGACCGGAACCAGGACCGGAGCGAAGGTCGGATGAAGAGCGTGGACAGGCAGCGCATGGACAGCCGGGGCGGGAACATGCGCGCGAAGCTGATGCTGGGAACGCTGCTGGCGGCCACCGTCGCGCTGGCGGGCTCGGTGTCGGGCCAGGCGCAGACCGCCACGGTCAATTCGCTGAAGAAGCATGATTCGAACGCGCCGGTGGACTTCGCCGCCGACCGGATCGAGCTGCAGGACCGCGCCGACCGCGCGGTGCTGACCGGCAATGTCGACATCACCCAGTCCGACATGCGGCTGCGCGCCGCGCGCGTCACCATCGCCTACACCTCGGCCGACCAGACCCAGATCAACCGGATGGATGCCTCGGGCGGCGTGACCCTCACCACCTCGTCGGAAACCGCGCGCTCGCAATATGCGATCTACGACCTGCGCACCCGGCTGGTGACGATGATCGGCGGCGTCACCATCGCGCGCGCCGGCAAGGGCGAGACCAAGGGCGACCGGCTGGTGCTCAACCTGAACAGCGGCCAGGCGACCCTGGGCGGCAACCAGGGCGGCCGCGTCACCGGCCGCTTCACCCCGCCGCCGCGCCAGCCGGGGCCGTCGTCGAAGAACTGAGGGTTCGCCAGTCCCGAGGCGCCATTCCAGCGAAGGCTGGAATCTCGGGCGGCTCCTGCCTCGCGCTCATCTCCCCTCTCCCGAGACTCCAGCTTTCGCTGGAGTGACGATTAGGGAGCGAGGAGGAGCATCAAATCCCCCACCGTCTCATTTCAGCCACTTGCCGACGGCGAAATGCGCCATGCAGGAAGCTTGCCAGTTTCCATAAGGCGCGGCTTTCGCTAATCAGGCAGCGAAATAATAGCCGGATTGCCCCATGAACGATTCCGCCACGCTCGAACGTCCGACCGGCCCCGATGGCACTGGCGTGGTGCGCGGGCTCTCGGTCGTCTCGATCGCGAAGACCTACGACAAGCGCCAGGTGCTGACCGACATCTCGCTCGACGTCGCGCGCGGCGAGGTGGTGGGCCTGCTCGGCCCCAATGGCGCGGGCAAGACGACCTGCTTCTATTCGGTGATGGGTCTGGTGCGTCCCGATGCCGGCCGCATCCTGCTCGACGGCGACGACATCACCACTTTGCCGATGTACCGCCGCGCGATCCTGGGCCTGGGCTATCTGCCGCAGGAGACCTCGATCTTCCGCGGCCTGACGGTCAGCCAGAACATCCTGGCGGTGCTCGAGCTGGTCGAGCCCGACAAGAAGCAGCGCGCCGAACGGCTCGATGCACTGCTCGGCGAGTTCCACCTCTCCCATCTGCGCGATTCGGCGGCGATGGCGCTGTCGGGTGGCGAGCGCCGCCGCTGCGAGATCGCGCGCGCGCTGGCCGCCGAGCCGTCGATCATGCTGCTCGACGAACCCTTCGCGGGCATCGACCCGATCTCGATCGCCGACATCCGCGAGCTGGTGCGCGACCTGAAGCGCCGCGACATCGGCGTGCTGATCACCGACCATAATGTCCGCGAGACGCTCGACATCGTCGACCGCGCCTGCATCATCTATGACGGCAAGGTGCTGTTCCAGGGCAGCCCCGAGGCGCTGGTCGCCGATCCCAATGTGCGGCGCCTCTATCTAGGCGAGGGCTTCTCGCTCTAGGCATGCGGCACGCGACCTGATCCCATGGCATTAGGCCCTCGCCTCGATCTACGGCAGAGCCAGTCGCTGGTGATGACGCCGCAGCTCCAGCAGGCGATCAAGCTGCTGGCGCTGTCGAACCTCGAAATCGAGGCTTTCATCGCCGAAGAGGTCGAGAAGAATCCCCTGCTGGAAGGCGGCGCCGCCGCCGAGCCGGGCGAGCGCGACGATGCGCCGCCCGTCGAGGACGGCTTCGACGCCGACGCCTTCGAGGCCAGCGGGCTGGGCGAGGACGGTTTCGACGTGGACGGCCCCACCGCCGACCGGCTGATCGAGAACGGCGACGCCGCCGCCGATTCGCCGCTCGACGCCGATTATGACGCCGAGACCTTCCACCATGACAGCGCCGCCGACAGCGTGCGCGACAATGGCGGGCCCGGTGTCGAGGGCGCCTCCGGCGACGCCGCCGGCGAGGCGCGCGACCTCGACGAGTTCGCCACCGCGGCGCTCTCGCTCCACGACCATCTCACCGCCCAGGCGGGCGAGCTGCTGTCGGGCTTCGAGCTGGCGGTCGCGGTGCGGATCATCGACCTGATCGACGAGGCCGGCTATTTCGAGGGCCAGACCTTCGAGATCGCCCAGGCGCTCGACGTGCCGCTCTACCATGTCGAACGGATATTGGCGGTGGTGCAGACGCTCGACCCCACCGGGGTCGGCGCGCGCAGCCTGGCCGAGTGCATCGCGCTCCAGGCGAAGGAAGCCGATCGCTACGATCCGGCGATGGCCAAGCTGATCGACAATCTCGACCTGCTCGCGCGCGGCGCGATCGCCCAGCTGCGCCGGCTGTGCGGGGTCGACGAGGAGGATATGGCGGACATGATCCGCGAGCTGCGCGATTATGATCCCAAGCCCGGCCTGCGCTTCGGCGGCGAGCCCGCCGCGCCGGTGACCCCCGACCTGTTCGTGCGGCGCACCGCCACCGGCTGGGCGATCGAGCTCAACTCGGCCACCTTGCCGCGGCTGATCGTCAACCGCTCTTATTATAGCGAACTGTCGGGCGGGCCTCAGGACCGGACGAGCAAGGCCTGGCTCAGCGAATGCCTCGCCTCGGCCAACTGGCTGGTGAAGGCGCTCGACCAGCGCGCGCGCACCATCGTCAAAGTCGCGCAGGAGCTGGTGAAGCAGCAGGAGGCCTTCTTCCTCCACGGCGTCGAGCATCTCCGCCCGCTCACCCTGAAGGCGGTGGCGGACGTGATCGGCATGCACGAATCCACCGTCAGCCGCGTCACCTCGAACAAATATCTGATGTGCGAGCGCGGGCTGTTCGAGCTCAAATATTTCTTCACCTCGGGCGTGGCGGCGGCCGATGGCGGCGACGCGGTGTCGGCCGAAGCGGTGAAGAGCCAGATCGCCAAGCTGATCGCGGCCGAGGGCGACGACATCCTCTCCGACGACAAGCTGGTCGAGCTGCTGCGCGACAAGGGCTTCGATCTCGCCCGGCGGACGGTGGCCAAATATCGCGAGGCGATCGGCCTGGGCTCGTCGGTCCAGCGGCGGCGGCAGCGGGCGATGAAGGCGGCTTGATCAGACGCTGATTCGCGAGACGCCCCTCTCCTCGGCCCGTTCGTGTCGAGCGAAGTCGAGACACGGCCCAGTTCGGTATAGCTCGCAAACCAATGTCCCTCGACTTCGCTCGGGACGAACGGGGGCTTTTACAACCGCGCCGAAATCTTGTGGAGCAGGATGTCGACCTTGTCGGGCTTGTCGTCGGCCTTCGCCCCGGTGGTGGCCGCCTCGGCCTGGCTGCCGGTCAGGTCGACCACGACCGCCTGGGTCTCGGGTTCCTGCGCCGACGGACGGCCCGACGGCAGGGCCATGATCGGCCCGGCAATCAGCAAAGCGGCACCGATGGCCCAACTCGGTTTCATCGCAACTTTCCCTGCATATTGTCCTGCCCCAACGCGCGGAACGCGATTTGGTGTCAGGCGGGGATGAGCAAACCGGCCATCGCCGCCGACATCAGGTTGGCAAGGCTGCCCGCGAGCAGCGCCTTCAGGCCCAGCTTGGCGATCATCGGCCGCTGGTTCGGCGCCAGGCTGCCGGCCGACGCCATCTGGATCGCGATCGACGAGAAATTGGCGAAACCGCACAGCGCGAAGGTGATCACCGCGATCGTATAGGGGCTGAGCGCCGCGCCGATCGCGCCGAGATGGCCATAAGCGACGAACTCGTTGAGGACGAGCTTCTCGCCGAACAGGCCGCCGGCGATCTGCGCCTGATCCCAGGGGATGTTCAGGAACAGCATGACCGGGGCGAACACATAGCCGAGGATCTGCTGGAAGGTGATGTCGGGAAAGCCGACCAGCCCGCCCAGCCCGCCGAGCAGCCCGTTGGCGAGCGCGACCAGCCCGACGAAGGCGAACACCATCGCGCCCACCGCCACCGCGATCCGCACGCCGATCTGCGCGCCCATCGAGGCGGCCATGATGATGTTGGCGGGCCGCTCCTCGGCCTCATGCGCCTCGGCGGCGCGCAGCATCGCTTCCTCGGTGTCGTCGTCGAGAGGCAGCTCGCCTTCGGGCGTGCGGGGATCAGGCATGATGATCTTGGCCATCAGCAGCGCGCCGGGCGCCGACATGAAACTGGCGGCGAGCAGCAGGTCGACCCGGATCCCCATCGCCGCATAGGCGCCCAGGATCGTGCCGGCGACGCCGGCCATGCCCGAGGTCATGATCGCGAACAGCTGGTGCGGCTTCAGCGCGGCGAGATAGGGGCGGATGACGAGCGGCGATTCGCTCTGCCCGACGAAGATGTTCGCGGCCGCGCACAGCGATTCGACCTTCGACACGCCGATCACGAATTCGATCGCGCCGCCCAGCCAGCGGATCAGCCGCTGCATGACGCCCAGATAATAGAGGATCGAGACCAGCGACGCGAAGAAGATGATGATCGGCAGCGCCGTCAGCATGAACGAGGTGCCGCCATTCTCCGGCGACAGAAGATTGCCGAACAGCAGCTTCGAGCCCTCATTGGCATAGCCGAGCAGGTTCGACACGCCGGTCGACAGCCCTTCCAGCGCCGCCTTGCCCCAGGGAACGTAGAGGACGAGCACCGCGATGCCCGCCTGGAGCGCGAAGGCTGCGCCCACCACTCGCAGCCGGATCGCCTTGCGGTCGGAGGACAAAGCCACCGCGACCAGCAGGATCAGCGCGATACCGGCCAGGCCGGTCAGCCATTTCGTCATTCAGGGGCCCACCCAAAGATCAAAGCGGCACCATGGCGGAGGCTGAGCGCCGGTCAAGCGCTCTTTCGCCGGCCCGATAAAGCCGTTAGCAACCGGCGGATGACCGCTCCCTCCCCGGCCCTCCCGGCCCGCTCGCTCTTCATCTTCTCGCTGCTTTATGGCGGCATGGTGTGCATCGCCGGGGTGCTGGGAGTGAAGCAGGTGGCGTTCGGCCCGCTTGCCGTAGAGGCCGGCATCTTCGCCTTCCTGCTGCTGGTGGTAATGGCCAGTGCGGTGGCCGAGCTGCACGGCCGCGCCGTCGCCGACGCGCTGGTGCGCTGGGGTTTCCTGCCGCTGATCACCGCGGCGCTGCTGATCCGGCTGGTGCTGGTGCTGCCGACCGATCCCGGCATGTATCCGCCCGCGATCGAGGCCTTCCCGATCGTGGTGGGCCAGGGCGCGCGGATGATGATCGCCGGGCTGATCTCCTACGGCCTGTCGCAGACCCTGAACGTGCTGATCTTCGACAAGCTGCGCGGCGCGGGCGCGGGCCGCTTCGTCTGGCTGCGCGGGATGATCGCCAGCGTGATCAGCCAGATGCTCGACACGGTGCTGTTCATCACGATCAGCTTCTATGGCGAACGCGAGATACTGGGCCTGATGGGCGGGCAGATGCTGACCAAGGTGGTGCTGTCGATCATCCTGGTGCCGCCGCTGATCACCGCCTTCGTGGCACTGGGCAAGCGGCTCGACGCAAAATCCTGACCTCTCCCTGACCCGTCTTCCCGGCGGAGGCCGGTATCTCGGGAGGCTCTTGCGGCGACCTCGCCTCCGCTCTCCTGAGACCCCGGCCTCCGCCGGGGTGACGAAATCGGGGCGACCGTCCCGAAACCGTCATGACAGCCCTGTGAATCCGGTGCTTTAACTTGGCGTCCCCCTCCGCTAAGGGGCCGCCATGTCGACCGATCACCACCCCGATCCCGCCCTCCTCGCCAAGGCCGAGACCCTCGTCGAAGCGCTGCCCTATATGCAGCGCTATGCCGGCGAGACCTTCGTCGTGAAATATGGCGGCCATGCGATGGGCGATCCGGAGGCGGCGAGCGATTTCGCCGAGGATATCGTCCTGCTGAAGGCGGTGGGGATCAACCCGGTGGTTGTCCATGGCGGCGGCCCGCAGATCGGCAAGATGCTGAAGACGCTGGGCGTCGAGAGCAGCTTCGTCGACGGCCTGCGGGTGACCGACGCCGAGACCGCCAAGATCGCCGAGATGGTGCTGTGCGGCTCGATCAACAAGGAGATCGTCTCGTGGATCGCCCAGGCGGGCGGCCGCGCGGTCGGCATTTCGGGTAAGGACGGCCGGATGGTCGTCGCCGAGAAGGTCCGCCGCACCCAGCGCGATCCCGACAGCAACATCGAGAAGGAAGTCGACCTCGGCTTCGTCGGCGAGCCCAACGACATCGACCGGCGGGTGATCGACACCATCTCCAAGGCGGGCATGATCCCGGTGATCGCCCCGATCGCGATCGGCGAGGACGGCCACACCTACAACGTCAACGCCGACACCATGGCGGGCGCGATCGCGATCGCGCTGGGCGCGGCGCGGCTGTTCCTGCTCACCGACGTGGCCGGCGTGCTCGACAAGGACAAGAAGCTGATCCGCGACCTCACCCCGCGCCAGATCGAGCGGCTGCGCGAGGAAGGCACCATCCAGGGCGGCATGATCCCCAAGCTCGAGACCTGCGTCGACGCGGTCGAGGGCGGGGTCGACGCCGCCGTCATCCTCGACGGACGGGTGCCGCACGCGATGCTGATCGAGGCCTTCACCAAGCGCGGGGCCGGCACGCTCATCGCGATGAGCTGAGTCCTTTCCGGACTCTGGCCCGGACTCTGGCGGAAGAATCCGACGGAAAAGCGCGGGTTGGGGCGTCGGGCCGGTCGGCCGGCGCGGCCAACCCCTTGCGAATGCACGCAACGCTACGGTTCTCCGACGATTTCATGCTATAGTCCGAGTCGCGCACTGTCTGTGGCAGGGACGGTGCAGAGGGCGATAAACGCTCCGATGTGTGAGAGAGGAGGCCCGTGATGGACTTCAACGATCTCTATTATCAGCACCAGCTGAGCCTGATGCAGGCCGCGGCCACTTCGAATCCCGAGGCCCGGACCAATTATCTGGGCATGGCCGACCGCTATGCGTCGCGGATCAATGCCGCGCTGGGCGGGCAGCCCAAGGACGGACCGCACCATTTCCTGCTGCGATCCGCCCGCTCGATCCTCAGACGCGCGGCGCGCCTGGCCCGCTGAAGCCTGTCAGGCGTCAGCTTCAGCTTCGTCGCGCGCTGCCTTCTTGGCGGCCTGGTCCGCGCGCAGCCCTTCGGCCCGCAGCTGCCGATCGGCCATGGCGCGCCATGACTTTTCCGACCGCAGGCAACGCTCGCGCACATTGTCGAGCGTCGCCGCGGCAGCGTCCCGCGCGCACGCATCGGCCTGGTCCATGAAATATCGGCTGTTGGAGTTCATCGGATCCTCCTTGGGCTTATCTATCGCCTGGATTTCTGGCCCGGACCTCCGCCCGGCGTCCGCTCGCGATAGATGATCCGTCCCTTGTCCAGATCATAAGGGGTCATCTCGACCTGCACGCGATCGCCTGCCACCGAACGGATGCGAAAACGTCGCATCCGGCCGGCGGTATAGGCGATCAGACGATGTCCATTCTCGAGCAGGACGCGGAAGCGCCCATCGGGAAGGATTTCCTCAATCATGCCGTCGAGGACCATAAGGTCCTCTTTCGCCATGATCAGGCCGACTGGAGGTTCACGGCCGAATGGCGACCCCGCCGGTCTTCTTCCAGCTCATAGGTGACCCGCTGGTCCTTCTCGAGCGTGGCCATGCCCGCGCGCTCGACCGCCGAGATGTGAACGAAGCTGTCGCCCGAGCCGTCTTCGGCGGCGATGAAGCCATAACCCTTGTCGGAATTGAAGAATTTGACGATACCGGTAGGCATATAGAGGATTCCCTTCTCATACGCATTGCCGACGGCGACATGCCGTCGAAGCCAGGAAGCGTGGAGTGGAGGGGAGGCCCATGCCGGGCGTCGAGTCCGCATCAGGCGACTTTAGCGCGGCCTATATAGTTGATGCGCCTCAAAAAGTCCAGCCGACGGCCGTCCCCGGGAGCTAACCCGCGGCCGGCCGCCGCGGTTTCGGACGCGATCAGTCGCGCAGCAGCTCGTTGATTCCGGTCTTCGAGCGGGTCTGCGCGTCGACGCGCTTGACGATCACCGCGCAATAGAGGCCGGGGCCGCCATCCTTGCCCGGCAGGGTGCCCGGGACGACCACCGCATAGCTCGGCACGCGGCCGATGAAGACCTCGCCGGTCGCGCGGTCGACGATCTTGGTCGAGGCGCCCAGATAGACGCCCATCGAGAGCACCGCGCCCTCTTCGACGATCACGCCCTCGGCCACTTCCGAGCGGGCCCCGATGAAGCAGCCATCCTCGATCACCACCGGGCCGGCCTGCAGCGGCTCGAGCACGCCGCCGATGCCGACGCCGCCCGACAGGTGGACATTCTTGCCGATCTGCGCGCAGCTGCCCACGGTCGCCCAGGTGTCGACCATCGTGCCCTCGCCGACATAGGCGCCGAGGTTGACGAAGCTGGGCATCAGCACCGCGCCCTTGGCGATGTGCGCGCCGCGGCGGACGATCGAGCCCGGCACCGCGCGGAAGCCGGCCGAGCGGAACTCGGCCTCGCCCCAGCCGGCGAACTTCGACGGCACCTTGTCCCACCAGCTGGCGCCGCCGGGCGCGCCGGGGATCAGCTCCATGTCGTTCAGGCGGAAGGACAGCAGCACCGCCTTTTTGAGCCACTGGTTGACCGTCCAGCCATCAGCCCCCTTCTCGGCCACACGACGCTCGCCCGAGTCGAGCGCGAGCAGCGCGGTCTCGACCGCGTCGCGGACCTCGCCTTTGGTGGAAAAGCCGATGCCATCGCGCTCTTCCCAGGCCTTTTCGATTACCGTCTGCAGATCGCCGCTCATTCCAGTCCCCTTCAAAGATCGGACGTCAGTTCGTCGAGCCAGTGCCCGACATCTTGGATCTCAAAGTCGATGAAGCTCGCATCGGCCTCGTGGTTGCCGAGTTCCGAGCCGTTGTTCACCCACACCGTGGTCATCCCGATCGCCTTGGCGGGCTTCAGGTTGCGCGCCATGTCCTCGACGAACAGCGAGGTGGCGGGATCGATGCCGAACGCCTTGACCATCGACGCATAGCTCTCGTCCTGCGGTTTGGGCAGATAGGCGCAGGCGTGGATGTCGTGGATCGCCTCGAAGCTGTCCGACAGCCCCAGCCGCGCCAGCACCCGGCCGGCATAATCGGCATCGCCATTGGTGAAGATCAGCTTGCGGCCGGGCAGCTTCGCCACCGCCTGCACCAGGCGGCGGTCCTCCCGCAGCACGTCCATCTCGATATCGTGGACGAAATCCAGGAATTCACGCGGATCGATGTCATGGCTGCGCATCAGGCCCGACAGGGTGGTGCCATGTTCGCGGAACAGCCGCTTCTGGATGATCTTGGCCTCGACCGGATCGACCCCCAGCAGTCGCTGAACATAGAGCCCCATCCGCACGTCGATCAGCCCGAAGAGGTCCGCCGACGCCGGGTAGAGCGTGTTGTCCAGATCGAAGATCCAGGCGTCGATATGGTCGAGCGCGGCAAGCATGGCGCGCGAGTAGACCGAGCGGGCGCGTGGCGCAACGCCTCCCCAATCGTCATGCTGAACTTGTTTCAGCATCCACCAGGCCGCTCAGGCCGGTCTTGAGGCTGGAATGTGCCGTTCGAACAGGAACCGGAAGGCCAGGGCCCCGCCTCCCGGTGGATGCTGAAACAAGTTCAGCATGACGGAGGAGGTCCCTCCGCGAAGGTCAGACCGTGAAGCTCTCGCCGCAGCCGCAGCTGCCCTTGGCGTTCGGATTCTGGAAGACGAAGCCGGCGGTGAAGTCGTCCTCGACCCAGTCCATCGTCGAGCCGACCAGATAGAGCAGCGATCCGCCGTCGACGAAGAACAACCCGCCCGGGGTCTCGATCTTCTCGTCGAAGGGATCGGCCTCGGTGACATAGTCGACCGAATAGGCGAGCCCCGAGCAGCCGCGCCGCGGGGTCGACAGCTTGACGCCGATCGCGCCCTCGGGCGCCGTCGCCATCAGGGTGGCGATGCGCGCCTCGGCCGAGGCGGTCAGGATCAGCGCGGCGGGGCGCTGGCGGGTCGTCGTAGCCATCAGTTCAGCACTCCAGAACAATGAGGAGATGGGGAGCGGAGCCCCATCCTACAACATTCCCAGTTCGAGCTTCGCCTCGTCGGACATCTTCTGCGGGTCCCACGGCGGATCCCAGATCAGGTTGACCTCGGCCGAGCCCACACCAGGCACCGCGCCGACCCGCAGCTCCACCTCGCCGGGCATCGATTCGGCGACCGGGCAATGCGGGGTGGTGAGGGTCATCGTCACCACGACATGCGCGTCGTCGGTAATGTCGACGCCATAGACGAGGCCCAGCTCGTAGATGTTCACGGGGATCTCGGGATCGTAGATCTCCTTGAGCGCGTCGATGACCGCTTCATAGAGATCGCCGCCCGGCGCGCCGGGATTGTCGCCCGCCGGCTTCTGCGACAGGAACCCGTCCAGATAGTCGGGTTTGCGCGCGGGGGCTTCCACCGCCGGCGCACTCGCTTCGTCCGCCATATCGACCCGCGCCTTGGGCGGCGCCGTCACCGACGCCACCTCCTCGACCTGGATCTTGCCCGTCTCTTCGCTGTGCTCGTCCATCATCCGAAAATCCGCGTCACCCGTTCGATGCCCCGCGCCAGTGCGGCGACATCGGCCTCGTCACTGTAGATTCCAAAGCTCGCCCGCGCCGTCGCCGGCAGGTCGAGATGCTCCATCAACGGCTGGGCGCAATGATGCCCCGCCCTGATCGCCACGCCTTCCTCGTCCAATATGGTGCCGATGTCGTGCGGATGCACGCCCTCGATCGCGAAGCTGACGATGCCGGCCGATTCCTCGGGGCCGAACAGCTTGACGCTGTTGATCGCCGACAGCGCGGCGCGCGCCTTCGTCACCAGCGCCGCTTCATGCGCGTGGATCACGTCGAGCCCGATCGCATCGACATAGTCGATCGCGGCGTGAAGGCCGAGCGCGCCGACGATGTTCGGCGTCCCCGCCTCGAAGCGCTGCGGCGCCGGCGCCCAGGTCGTCTTCGCGAAGGTCACCCGGTCGATCATCGAACCGCCGCCCTGATAGGGCGGCATCGCGTTCAGCAGCTCGCCCTTCGCCCAGAGCGCGCCGATGCCGGTGGGCCCATAGAGCTTGTGGCCCGAGAAGACGTAGAAGTCGCAGCCGATCGCGGCCATATCGGCGCCGATCCGCGACACCGCCTGGCAGCCGTCGAGCAGGATCTTCGCCCCCACCCGATGCGCCAGCTCGGTCGCGCGCTTGGCGTCGAGGATCGAGCCGAGCACGTTCGAGACATGGGCGAGCGCGACCAGCTTGTGCCGCTCGGTCAGCATCGCCTCGGCGGCGTCGAGGTCGATCCGGCCATCCTCGGTCAGCGGGCAGACGTCGATGGCGATCCCGGTCCGCTCCTGGATCAACTGCCAGGGGACGATGTTCGAATGATGCTCGAGCAGCGACAGCAGGATGCGGTCGCCGGGCTTGAGGTTGGCGACGCCCCAGGTCTGGGCGACAAGGTTGATCGCCTCGGTGGCGCCGCGCACGAAGACGATCTCGTCCGCGCTGCGCGCGTTCAGGAAGCGGGCGACCCGCTGGCGCGCCGCCTCATAGGCGATCGTCATGTCGGCCGAGCGGCGATAGACGCCGCGATGGACCGTCGCATAGTCGCGGCCATAGGCGGTATCGATCGCATCGATCACCGCCTGCGGCTTCTGCGCGGTGGCGGCGCTGTCGAGATAGTGCCAGCCCTCCGGGATCGCCGGGAAATCGGCGCGGCGGCTGGTCTGGGCGATGTCGAGCAACAGGGTCACAGCCGGCCCTCCAGCCAGGTTTCGGCGACGGCCTGGAAGGCGTCGCGAACGGCCTCATCGCCGATGCGCGAGACGCCATCGGCGATGAAGGCCTGGGTCAGCAGCGCCTTGGCGCGATCGGGGGTGATCCCGCGCGAGGTCATGTAGAACAGCGCCTGGGCGTCGAGTTCGCCGACGGTGGCGCCATGGGCGCATTTCACGTCGTCGGCGAAGATTTCCAGCTCGGGCTTCAGGTTGATCGTCGCGGTGCGCTTGAGCATCAGCCCGCGCAGCGACTGTTCGCCGTCGGTCTTCTGCGCATCCCTCGCCACCTCGACCCGCGCCGCCATGCTGGCGGTCGCGCGGTCGTCGGCCACCGCGCGCCACAGCTGGCGGCTGGTGCCCTCGGGCGCGGCGTGGCGGACGACGATCGCGGCATCATGGCGCTGCTCGTCACGCGCCAGCAGCGCGCCGCCATGTTCGGCGAAGGCGCCCGGCCCGTCGAGCAGGATCGCTCCGTCGATGCGGCTGCTCCCCGCCCCGGCGCCGAGGATGGTGGTGACGAGGCTCGCGCCCGCCGCCAGCCGCGCCTCGTCGCGCAGCGAGGTGAAGCCCGAGGCCTGGACGATCCGGATCGCGCGCATCAGCCGCGCCGAACGGCCCAGCTCGATGCTCGTCAGCCGGTTGGCCCAACCGTCGCCGACATAGGTCTCGACGATGCTGGCATGGGCATCCTCGGCCAGCACGATGCGCGCGGGCAGGTGATTGGCACCGCCGGTCGCGACATGGACGATCTCGATCGCGGGCGCCGCCGCGACGGCATCCTTGCCGAGCGTCAGCATCCAGCCGGGGCCGGTGGCCAGCTTCGCCAGCGGGTGGGCGGTCTCGACCGCGACCGCACCGAGCGCCAGCGGGCCGGGACGGCTGCGGCCCTCGTCGAGCTTGCCGTCGACGAACAGCAGGCGGGGAGCCTCGTCCGAAATCCAGTGCGAATCGAGGTCGGCGGCCAGCCCCGTAGCGGGTGCTACGGACAGCGTTTCCAGGCCCGAAAGATCGGACCAGCGCCACGCTTCCTCATGGGTGGTGGGGAGGGAAAGGGTCATGCCCATTCCTCCCCGGAACGGGGAGGGGGACCGGCGCAGCCGGTGGAGGGGCTGGGCAGAACCAAGCCGGCAGCGATGGCCGAGAGGTCGGAAGACCCCTCCACCATCCTGCGGATGGTCCCCCTCCCCGTTCCGGGGAGGAATGTGAACCGCGCCCTCACGCCGCGATCGCTCCATAGCCTTCGCGCTCCAGCTCGAGCGCCAGCTCGGCGCCGCCGGTGCGGACGATGCGGCCCGCCGCGAGGACATGGACGAAGTCGGGTTTCACATAGTCGAGCAGGCGCTGATAATGGGTGATCAGCAGCACCGCCTTGTTCGGCTTGCGCATGATCGTGTTGATGCCATGGCCCACGGTGCGCAGCGCATCGATGTCGAGGCCGCTGTCGGTCTCGTCGAGGATGGCGAGCTTGGGGTCGATGATCCCCATCTGCACCATCTCGTTGCGCTTCTTCTCGCCGCCCGAGAAGCCGACGTTCACCGGCCGCTTGAGCATGTCCATGCTGAGCCCCAGCTCGTCGGCCTGCACCCGCGCGCGCTTCAGGAAGTCGCCGCCCGACAGCGGCTCCTCGCCGCGCAGGCGGCGCTGCGCGTTGAGCGCCTCGCGCAGGAACTGGACGTTCGACACGCCCGGAATCTCGACCGGATACTGGAAGCCCAGGAACAGCCCGGCGGCGGCGCGCTCATGCGGCGCCTTGTCGAGCAGATCCTCGCCCTCGAAGGTGACACTGCCCTCGGTCACGTCATAGCCGGGGCGGCCCGACAGGACATAGCTGAGCGTCGACTTGCCCGCGCCGTTCGGCCCCATGATCGCATGGATCTCGCCCGCGTTGATGGTGAGCGAGAGCCCCTTCAGGATCTGCTTGCCGTCGACTTCGGCGTGGAGGTTTTCAATCTTGAGCATCGATCTCACTTCTTGTTCGCGCGCTGCGCGTTGATCCTGTCGGCCAGCTCGGCGATCGAGCGCTGGCGGAATTCGGCCATGAGCTGGTTGCGGCTGCCGGCGAGGCCGGCGCGCGACGCCGCCTCCGCCACCGCCGACGGGAGCAGCGCGTCGCAGCGCAGGGTAGCGTTGCGGGCCAGCACCTCGGGCGCATCGGACGGCCGGTCGCGGTCGAG
>CAUTRN010000057.1:0-35684 GCA_963540925.1 uncultured Sphingomonadaceae bacterium | reverse complement strand
TCGTACGCCGGTGGCGTTGTAGATCGCGTTGGCGATCGCCGCCCCCACCCCGCACAGGCCGAGTTCCCCAACCCCCTTCGCCTTCATCGGCGACGACTTGTCGTCGGGATAATCGAGGAAGATCACCTCCTGGTGCGGGATGTCGGCATGGACCGGCACCTCATAGCTGGCGAGGTCGTGATTGACGAAGAAGCCGAAGCGCTGGTCCACCGCCAGTTCCTCCATCAGTGCCGCGCCCGCCCCCATCGTCATCGCGCCGATCACCTGGCTGCGCGCCGCCTTCGGGTTCAGGATGCGGCCCGCGTCGCACACCGCCAGCATGCGCCGGATACGCGTCTCGCCGGTGTACATGTCCACGCCCACCTCGACGAAATGCGCCGCGAAGGTGGACTGCTGATAGGTCTTGTCGAGGCTGCCATATTCGATGCCGTCCTCGGCGACGATCGGCCCGCCGCGCGCGGCATCGGCCAGCCGCGCCGATCGGCCGCCGCCGATGACCTTGCCGTCGGCGAAATCGGCATCGGCGGGATCGAAGCCCAGCTGCCGCGCGACCTGCTCGCGCAGCTTCGTGCACGCCGCGAACAGGCCAGCGGTCGAATTATTGGCGCCCCATTGGCCGCCCGACCCCGCCGAGACGGGAAAGTCGCTGTCGCCGAGCCGAACGGTGACGTCGCCGATCCCGACACCCATCATCTCGGCCGCGGTCTGGGCCAGGATCGTGTAGGTGCCGGTGCCGATGTCGGTCATGTCGGTTTCGACCGTCAGGCGCCCGTCGCGTTCGAGGCGGATGCGCGCCGCCGACTTGGTGAGCTGGTTGTTGCGGAAGGCGGCCGCCATGCCCATGCCGACCAGCCAACGCCCCTCGCGGACCTGGGCGGGCGTGGGGTTGCGTCGTTTCCAGTCGAAGCGCTCGGCGCCGGTGCGCAGGCATTCGACCAGATGGCGTTCGGAAAAGGGCCGGTCGGGCTTGGCCGGATCGACCATCGTGTCGTTGACGATGCGCAGCTCGACCGGATCCATGCCAAGTTTCTCGGCCAGCTCGTCCATCGCCATTTCGAGCACCATCAGCCCCGGCGCCTCGCCCGGCGCGCGCATCGCATTCCCCTCGGGCAGATCGGTGACCGCAAGCTTCATCCAGAATTCGCGGTTGGGTGCGGCGTAGAGCAGCTTGGTCTGCTGCACCGCGACCTCCGGCTTGCCGTCGGGCAGGTTGCCGCTGGCGCTGCTGTGGTGCAGCGCCAGCAGACGGCCGTCGCGGGCCGCGCCAAGCTTGATCCGCTGGATCGTGGCGGGCCGGTGGGTCGCGTTGTTGATCATCAGCGGGCGCTGCATGGCCAGCTTCACCGGCCGCCCCGCCGCCTTCGCGCCCAGCGCCGCCAGCACCGCATCGGCGCGCACGAACAGCTTGCCGCCGAAGCCGCCGCCGATGAAGGGCGAGTCCACGCGGACATTTTCGGACTTCAGCGACAGCGTCTTGGCCAGGTCGCGCTTGTTCCAGGCGATCATCTGGTTGGACGTCCAGACGGTCAGCTTTTCGCCTTCCCACGCCGCGATGGTGGCGAAGGGCTCCATCATCGCATGGCTCTCGCCGGGCGTGGTGTAGCTCTGGTCGATCTTGACCGGCGCCGCGTCGAAGGCGGCGGCGAAGTCCCCGACCCGATCGATGTCCTTCGCGTCGGGCCCCCGGCCGCTGGGCTCGAACGGCGCGGTGGGGGCCAGCGCCGCCAGGTCGTAGCGCCCCTTGGCACGGGCATATTCGGTGCGGACCAGCGCCGCGGCGGCGCGTGCCTGCTCGAAGGTCTCAGCCACCACCACCGCGATCGCCTGGTGATAATGGGCGACATCGGGCCCGCCGAACAGATGCGCGATGTTCATCTGGCTGAGCGGCAACGCCTGGGGCAGGTCGAGGGTGGTCACCACCGCCAGCACGCCCGGCGCGGCCTTCGCATCGCGCGTGTCCATATGGACAATCCGCCCCTTGGCGACGGCCGATCCGACGATAAAGCCATAGGCCTGGTTGGCCACGACATCGTGGCGCTCATAGGCATAGGGCGCGGCGCCCGTGGTCTTGAGCGGGCCATCGATCCGATCGGTCGCCTTGCCGATCACCTTCAGCCGGTCGATCGGGTTGCGGCCGGCGGGGGTATCGAACTTCATGCCCGCTCTCCCTTCGCCTCGGCGATCGTCGATGCGAGCGTCCGTTCGGCGAGCGTCAGCTTGAACCGGTTATGCTCGGTCGGCCGGGCATCGGCGAAGGTCCGTGCGGTGACGGCGGCGGCGCCCTGCGGCATCGCCGCCTCGGCCGCCTCGACCCGCCAGGGCCTCGCCGCCACGCCGCCAAAGGCGACCCGTCCGCTGCCATCGCGCTGCAGCACCGTCGCCACCGAGACCAGCGCGAAGGCGTAGGAGGCGCGATCCCGGACCTTGCGATAGACGTGCCGGCCGCCCAGCGGGCGCGGCAGGGTGACGGCGGTGATCAGTTCGCCGCGCTCCAGAGCATTGTCGCGATGCGGCGTATCGCCGGGCAGGCGGTGGAAATCGGCGATGGGGATGGCGCGGGTCGACCCGTCGGGGCGAACCGTCTCGACCGAGGCATCCAGCACGCGCAGGGCCACCGCCATGTCGCCCGGATAGGTAGCGATGCAATGGTCGCTGACCCCGATCACCGCGAGCTGGCGCGAGAAGCCGCCGATCGCCGCGCAGCCGGTGCCGGGCTTGCGCTTATTGCACGGCATGTTGGTGTCGTAGAAATAGGGGCAGCGCGTCCGCTGCAGCAGGTTGCCGGCGGTCGTCGCCTTGTTGCGGAGCTGCCCGGAGGCGCCCGCGACGATCGCCTTGCTGAGCACCGCATAGTCGCGGCGCACACGCATGTCGCTGGCCAGCGCCGTGTTGCTGACGAGGGCGCCGATCCGCAACCCGCCGCCATCGGTCGCCTCGATGCGATCGAGGCCCAGATCCTGCACGTCGACCAGATGACCGGGCGTCTCGATCTCCAGCTTCATCAGGTCGAGCAGGTTGGTGCCCCCGGCGATGAATTTGGCGGCCGTATTACCGGCGACGATCGCGGCGGCGGCGGCGGGGCTCTTCGCGCGCTCATAGGTGAAGGGCTTCATGGTTCAGGCTCCCGCGACTTCGGCCATGGCTTCGGCGATGTTCGAATAGGCACCGCAGCGGCAGATATTGCCGCTCATCCGCTCGCGCATCTCGATGTTGCTCGCCTTCGGGCGATCGCGGACATCGTCCATCGCATGGCTGGGCACGCCGCGCTTTATCTCGTCGAGCACGCCCACCGCCGAGCAGATCTGGCCGGGCGTGCAATAGCCGCACTGGTAGCCGTCATGCTTGATGAAGGCCGCCTGCATCGGGTGGAGATCCTCGGCGCTTCCCAGCCCCTCGATGGTGGTGATCTTGTCGCCCTCGTGCATCACCGCGAGGCTCAGGCAGCTGTTGATCCGCTCGCCGTTCACCAGCACGGTGCAGGCGCCGCACTGGCCATGGTCGCAGCCCTTCTTGGTGCCGGTCAGCCGCAGATGCTCGCGCAGGGCGTCGAGCAGGGTCGTGCGCGTGTCGAGCTTGACCGAGCGGGAGGCCCCGTTCACCTCCATCGTCACCGTCGCCGTCGGGGGTGGGGCGGAGGTCTTTCCGGACGGTGCCGCAGAGGCGGGGGCGGGAACGACGCTCGTCGCGGCGGAGGCGGCGCTGGCCACGAGCATGCTGCGGCGGGAAAGCTTCAGATCGACGGCATCGGTCATCGACATCTCCTGATCGAGAGGTCGGCAAGCGACCAAAAGCGAGAATATCCCGCACCGGCCGCGGCTCGACTAGTCGCGCTAATCCGCATGGACCTATGCGCTCAGTTCATGAAACCGCCGAAGCGTCCGGTCGTTGCGCGCACGCCGAAGCAAATCTCACCCGGCGCCTTCGATTTGTGAGCAGAGCCATTGGCTTCCGATCCCAGCCATGATTATCCTTCATCAATGAACCGCGAAGATCTGGCCGACCTCACCGTTTTCCTGGCGGTTGCCGAAGCGCGCAGTTTCACCGGTGCGGCCGCGAAGCTCGGCCTTTCGCAGTCCGCGCTCAGCCATATCGTCCGCCGGCTCGAAACCCGGCTCGGCGTCCGCCTGCTCACCCGCACGACCCGCAGCGTTGCGCCCACCGATGCGGGCGAACGCCTCCTCGCCACCCTGGCCCCCGCGCTGGCCAGTATCGGTTCCGAACTCGCCTCGATCGGGGAGTTGCGCGATCGCCCGGCCGGTACGATCCGCATCACGACGTCCGAACATGCCGCCAACACGGTGCTGTGGCCGGCAATCGAGAAATTGCTGCCCGCCTATCCCGACATCAAATGCGAGCTCAGCATCGATTCCAGTTTCACCGATCTGGCCGATGGCCGCTTCGATGCCGGGGTTCGCCTCGGCGAGGCGCTGGCGCAGGACATGATCGCGATGCGGATCGGGCCCGACCTGCGGATGGCCGTGGTCGGATCGCCCGCCTATTTCGAGACCCGGCCGATCCCGCTGACGCCGCAGGACCTGGCCCAGCATAATTGCATCAACCTGCGCTTCCTGACGCGCGGCGATCTCTATGTGTGGGAACTGGAGCGCGACGACCGCGAACTTCGGGTCAGGGTGGACGGCCAGTTCACCGTGAACGCGCCTGCGATGGTGGCGCGCGCCGCGCTGTCGGGCATCGGGATCGGCTTCGTGATGGAAGACCATGTCGCCCCGATGCTGGCCGATGGCCGCCTCGTCAGGGTGCTGGAGGACTGGTGCCCGCCCTTTGCGGGATATCATCTTTATTATCCCAGCCGGCGCCAGCATTCCGCGGCCTTCACCCTCCTGCTCGACGCCTTGCGCTACACGGGATGATTATGGACCCCATGCTGACATTCTCGTGCACATCCTGCGGCCGCTGCTGCCATGACCTGCGCTTGACCCTGAGCCTGGCCGAGGCGCTGCGCTGGATCGAGCGTGGCGGCACCGTGCAGATCCTGGCCGATGCCCTGCCCGATCTGGGTCCGGACGGGGAGCAGAGCGCGTTCCGCTATGCGCGCAGCTTCCAGGCCGTCAGCGGCAGCCTGCCGATCAGCGTGTCGCTGACCCTCGTCGCGCGCTTCGAGGGCGCCTGCCCGAACCTGCAGCCCGACATGCGATGCGGCGCCTATGAAGAGCGCCCCAATATCTGCAAGATCTACCCGGCCGATACCAATAGCGAGCGGATGATCCGGCCGTCGGACCGGCTCTGCCCCAGCGAAGCCTGGGAAGGCGCGGGTGATGGCGAGACGGCGCTGCCGAGCGACGGCAGCATGTGCGACGCGGAGACCCGCGAGGCGCTCGACAGCGCCCGCCGGAAAGCCATCGCCGAGGTCGAGGCGAAGCGGCTGCTGGCACAGGATCTGGGCATCGACCGGGCCGCGCTCGCCAATGCCGGCTTCGCGGTATGGTCGCCGCCGGCGAAGCCCTTCGCCGCGGCGCTGCGTCGGCGGCTGGCGGACGCCTCGCCCGCAGGCGCCCCCGTCCGCGACTGGTGCTTCGTGTCCGACAAGAGCGCGCTCAGGGACATGTTCCGCGACGCGGGCGTCTCGGTCGCCGACCTCGCCGAGGACGGCGCGCCCGACTATCTCGCGCTCGGCTGAAGTCTCGTCCGATCAGGCCGGGACGGGGACCAGCTTGTAGCAGTTCGTCCCCATATGCTCGAACGAGCGGTGGGCGAACTTCCAGCCGCCGGTGGTGCGGACCAGCCGGTCGACATACATGCCGATGAACTCGAAGCCTTCGTCGCGGCCCTTGAACTTGCCGACCTCGCGGATGCCCGAGCGCGCGGTGGCACTGTCCCCGTCGACCTTGATCACCGCCGGGCTGTTGGCCTGCAGCACATATTCCATCCAGCTCGCAAAGTCGGTGAGCGCCTTGCGGAGCTGATCATGCCCCTCGTGCCGCGCGCCCAGGAAAGGGATTTCCCACACCGCATCGGGCTGGAATAGCTCCAGCACCGCATCCCATTCGAGCAGGCTGGCGACCTGGCTATAGTGGTTGATCACCTGCTGGATCGCATATTCGTCGGTCATCGCCGCACCCTCTCCATCGCTCTGTTCTGCGTCGGAGGATGGCGCCTCGCGACGGGGAAGATCAAGGCCCGGAGGCTTTGATGTTTGCGGCCATTGTTCAACGGATCGACGGCCGCGTCGCGCGATCGCGCTGATAAGCTCCCCGAAAAGGGGAGAGCGATACCGCCATGAAGGCACCCGCGAGATTCGATCGCAGCGAGGACTATCTCCACGAGGTCGCCCATGGCCTGTGCGGGCTCACCGACTTCGGCAGCGGCTACCGGACGGGCCTCGCCATATTGCTCGCCTCGATGGACGCCGATCCGCGCTTCACCCCGGCGGGGCGCGAGCTGGCGTGGGACGCGGTGGTGATGACGCTGGTCGCCCGCGCCACCGCCGAGGAGGGGTGGAAGCGCCATCCCGAGGCCCGGGCCACGCCGATCGTGAAACCGATCCTGATCACCGGCCTGCCGCGCACGGGCACGACCGTCCTCCACAAGCTGATGGGGATGGACCCGCAATTCCAGGGGGTGGAGAACTGGCTGACCGCCGCGCCGATGCCGCGCCCGCCGCGCGAGACCTGGGTCGACGACCCCGGCTATCGACGCGCGATGCGCTGGCTGCACGACCAGCATTCCGAATCCCCCGGCGTCGCGATCGCCCACAATGTCGTCGCCGACGAGCTGGACGAACAGCTCGAACTGCAGCGCCAGAGCTTCATCAGCAACCGCTGGGCCTGCACCTGGTACGCCCCCGCCTATGACGCCTGGTGGTCGGCGCAGGACGAGAAGCCGAGCTTCCTGCGCGAACTCGATCTGCTGCGCCTGATCGGCTGCCATGACGAGCGCCGCTGGCTGCTCAAGAACCCCGGCAGCATGGGCATGTTCGAATATTGGCTGGAGGCGGTGCCAGACATCTGCGTGATCCAGACGCATCGCGATCCGGTGAAGGCGACCGCCTCGATCGCGAGCACGCTCCAGCATATCCAGGCCGCCTGCGAGGGCGAGGCCGCCGAGCGCCACCGCCGTCTGCTCGGCCCCCGCGAGCTAGAGAAATGGGCGAACATGCTGGAGACCGGCGCCCCCCATCGCGCGGCCGCCGAGGCGCGGAACCCGAAGCAGTTCCTCGACGTCCATCACGCCGATTTCCACGCCGACCCGATGGGGACGATCGGCCGCATCTACGATCATTTCGGGCTGACGTTGAGCGCCGAGGCCGAGCGGCGGATGCGCGCGCGGATCGACGCCAATCCCGAAGGCCATGGCCTGCACCGCTACGACCTCGACAGCTTCGGCCTGTCGAGCGGCATGATCGCCGAACGCTATCGCGATTATATCGACCGCTACGACCTGTCGGTGTCGTAAAATGTGGGTCGCGCTTCCCCTCCCCTCGTCATTCCCGCGAAGGCGGGAATCCATAACCTCCGAACCGCAAGAGGTTCGAGCTTCAGAGAATATGGATCCCCGCCTTCAGCCCTTGGCTGAAGTTTATCCTGAGCGCCTGCCTTGCAGGCCGTCGAAGGGCGGGGATGACGGCGCGTCGAGCCCCAATCACCAGGAGAGCCGGACATGACCCCCACCCTCCCCGAAGGCCTGCTGCCCTGGAGCGACTATGTCGACATATTGAAGTCGCAGGAGAAGCTGCTCGGCCTCACCTGGAAGCCCGGGGACGAGGCCTATCGCGCCGATTTCTACCGGCAGCTGCTGATGAATCTCAGCTACGCCTATATCCAATATTTCCAGTCGAACCCCGAGCATCCCGAGTTCATGCCGCTGTGGAACTCGGTCTATCTGTTCCAGCCCAACCCCGACGACGTCTATTATTACGCGCCGCTCGACGGCCGGCGCCGCTACCGCATCGTCGGCGATCGCGGCACGATCCACATGATCAACTTCCAGTTCGGCACCGGCATGATGGGGATGGTCGAGCAGCAGGGCCAGTCGCAGCACAGCTCCTATCTCGACGGCAAGGACATCGCGGTCGATGCGAACGGCAGGTTCGAGATCCTGCTCGCGCCCGAAAAGCCCGACGGTTTCACCGGCACCTGGCACCCGATCCGCGAGGATGTCGACTGCACGATGGTGCGGATGCGCAGCTATGACTGGGGCAATGAGGTCGACACGCGCATGGCGATCGAATGCCTCGACGCGCCGCTGCAGAAACGCCGTATGCCGATCGACGAGATCGACCGGAAGCTGCGCGGCGCGCTGACCCTGTCCGAGCGGCTGAACCCGCTCTTCTACGGGATGCAGAACGGCACCCTGGAGCGGATGGGCAAGAACCGCTTCGAGCTGATCCGCTTCGAGGCGACCGGACTGGTGAACCAATATTATTGGGGCGCGGTGTTCGAATGCGGCGAGGACGAGGCGCTGATCATCGAGACCGACCTGCCGGCGGTGCGCCCCTATTGGAACATCCAGGTCAACGATCCCTATTTCAACGCGGTCGAGTTCGTCTATCGCCAGACCAGCCTCAACGGGCACACGGCGCATGTCGACGGCGACGGCCGCTTCCGCGCGGTGGTCGCGCATCGCGATCCGGGCGTCCACAACTGGCTCGACACCGGTGGCTTCACCGAGGGCGGCTTCTTCGGCCGCTGGCTGCAATGCGACAGCGCGCCCCTGCCCGAGATCAGGCGGGTGACGTTCGACGAGGTGGCTCGGCACCTGCCTGACGATACCCGTTGGGTGACCGCCGAGGAACGGACCGAACAGCTGCGGGCCCGGCGGATCGGCGCCCAGCTCCGGCGGCGGTGGTGACGTAAAGATCCTCCCTATCGCGCAGCGATGGGGAGGGGGACCATGCGCAGCATGGTGGAGGGGTTTTTCCGACCTCGAGGACAGCGCTGCGGGAGAGGTCGCAGACCCCTCCACCATCCTCTTGGCGGACGGTCCCCCTCCCCATGCTACGCATAGGGAGGATCTGACGCCCCCACCTTGTCTCCCCTACGCCCCCGATCTAGCCTCGTGACACCTCAGGTCATGGACCGGGGCGCCGGAGGCGCATAGCCATCGGCGGGAGAGGAACTGCCGTGGAACGAGCTGGCCTGTATCAGGGCGCGCTGCCCGATCCCTTTGCCCCGGTGCTGCCGCCGCTGCCGATCGAGCAGCAGCGCAACCGCCGCCGTCCCCCGCCCGCGCGCGGCCAGCGCGCGCGCCGGGCCGCGATCCTGGCGACGACGCGGCGGATGCTCGCCGAGAGCGGGCTCGACGCCTTCACCGTGCGCGGCGTGGCGGAGAGCTGCGAGGTCACCGTCCAGACGATCCACAACAGCTTCGGCCGGCGGCAGGACCTGCTCGTCGCCGCGCTCAACGAACATACCAGCGAGATCGAGCGCGCGGCCGCCTTGCTCTCCCCCGGGCCGATGCTGTTCCTCCACCTCGCCCGGCTCTACAGCGCCTGCGCCGCGCAATCGCCCACCTTCCTGCGCGAGATGGTGAGCACCGCCTTCTCGCCGATGAACCCGCTGATGGCGATGCAGAACCATGGCGCGCGTAACAAGACGCGGCTGCTGCAGATGATGACGATCAGCGGCCAGCTGCGCGACGATGTGAAGGCCGAGGCGCTGGCGCAGCAGATCACCCGGCTCAACACGCTCACCGTGTTCGAATGGTCGCGCCATGGCGACGTCGCCGAGATGCACCGCGAGATCATGTTCGGCAACCGGCTGCTGCTCCAGGGCGCGCTGCGCACCGCCGCCGCCGACCAGGTGGAGGCCTGGTTCGCCGAACAGGGCCGCGAGCCGCTTCCAATTCTTTGAAGGCCGCGCGGCTTCGTCAAGCGAAGGGCGGCTGACGCGACAGAAGCTCGCTTATGGTCCTCACAACCGTCGCCCCGGCGGAGGCCGGGGCCGCCACGAAGGGCGCGGCCAGCGTGTCGCAAGAGCCCGTGGCGGCTCCGGCCTCCGCCGGAGCGACGAGAGAGGGGAGGATCATCGACGATGCGCGCAGCGATCTTGCGGACAGCCGGCCAGCCGCTCGTCCTCGACACCGTTCCCGATCCCGAACCCGGCCCCGGCGAGGTGGTGCTGCGCATCGTCCGCTGTGGCATCTGCGCGACCGACCTGCAGATGGCGGGCGAAGGCGCCTTCGCCGCCTCGCCCGGCTTCATCCTGGGGCATGAACGCGGCGCCGAGGTGGTGGCGCTGGGCAAGGGGGTCGAGCATCTGAAGGTCGGCGATGCCGTCGTTCCCCACAACAGCCGCGGCTGCGGAAAATGTGCCGACTGCCTGGCGGGCATCCCCTTCTTCTGCGCGCAGGCGCAGATGAACATGGCCGGCTTCGCCCACTATATGGCCTGCCCCGAGCAGGTCTGCGCGAAAATCCCCGGCGGCCTGTCGCTCGACGATGCCGCGCTGGTCGAGCCGCTCGCGGTGGGCCTCCATGCGACCGAGCTGGCCGCCGCGCCGACGGGCGCGCGGATCGCGATCCTCGGTGCCGGGCCGATGGGGCTGGCCGCGCTCCATTGGGCACGGCGCACCGGCGCGGGGCGGATCGCGATGGTCGCCACCTCGCGCCGGCGCGAGGGCGTCGCGCGCGGCATGGGTGCCGACGCTTTCCTGACGACGGGCGACGACCTGACCGCCGAGCTGGCCGAGGCGCTGGGCGGCGCCCCCGATGCGGTCTACGAATGCACCGGCAAGCCGGGGACGATCGCCCAAGCGGTCGACCTCGTCCGCGCGCGCGGCACGGTGATGGTGGTGGGGATGTGCACCCATCATGATCCCTGGATCCCGGCGATGGCGATGCTCAAGGAGCTGCGCATCCAGTTCGCGGTCGGCACCTCGCTGCGCCAGTTCCGCACCGTCGCCGAGAGCCTCGCCGCCGGCCATCTCGAGCCGCGGCTGATGGTGACCGACACGATCGGGCTCGACGCGCTGCCCGAGCGGTTCGAGGCGATGCGGCAGGGGGCGGTGGACGGCAAGGTGCTGGTCGATCCCTGGGGGTGAACCTTTCTCAGCCCTTCTAGCCCTCTCCCGCCTGCGGGAGAGGGTTGGGTGAGGGTCTTCTGTCTTCTGTCTTCTGTCTTCTTTCTTCTGCCCTCTTCCTCCGCTCGCCCGCGACGACCTAAAAAAGAAGAAGACCCTCACCCTCATTCCCTCTCCCGCAAGCGGGAGAGGGAGGCCGCTTGCGGATAGCTCAGTTCCCCGCCACTCTCCCCGCAGGACGAGGGAGACAAGCAAAATGGCGAGCACGCCCAAGCATCACGCGGCCACCCAGAACGAGAAGCTGGTGATCGCCGCCGCCTCGCTGGGCACCGTGTTCGAATGGTATGATTTCTACCTCTACGGCCTGCTCGCCACGATCATCACCAGCCAGTTCTTCTCGGGCGTCAACGAGACGACCGGCTTCATCCTGGCGCTCGCCGCGTTCGCCGCAGGCTTTGCGGTGCGGCCGTTCGGCGCGCTCGTCTTCGGGCGGATCGGCGATCTCGTCGGCCGCAAGAACACCTTCCTCGTCACCATGGCGATCATGGGCCTGTCGACCTTCGCGGTCGGCCTGCTCCCCTCCTATGCCTCGATCGGGGTGGCGGCGCCCGCGATCCTCGTCAGCCTGCGGCTGCTGCAGGGGCTGGCGCTGGGCGGCGAATATGGCGGGGCGGCGACCTATGTCGCCGAACATGCGCCCAACAACAAACGCGGCCTCTACACCAGCTGGATCCAGACCACCGCGACGCTGGGCCTGTTCGCGGCTCTGCTCGTCGTCATCGGCGTGCGCTTCGCGATGGGCGAGGAGGCGTTCGCGGCCTGGGGCTGGCGGCTGCCCTTCCTGATCTCGATCCTGCTGCTCGGCGTCTCGATCTGGATTCGCCTCCAGCTCGACGAGAGCCCGGTGTTCCGCAAGATGAAGGAGGAGGGCACCACCTCCAAGGCGCCGCTGACCGAAGCCTTCGGCCGCTGGGGCAATCTCAAATGGGTGCTGATCGCGCTGTTCGGCGCGGTCGCGGGGCAGGCTGTGGTCTGGTACACCGGCCAATTCTACGCGCTGTTCTTCCTGGAGAAGACGCTGAAGGTCGACGGCGCCACCACCAACATCCTCACCGCCATCGCGCTCGCCATCGCCACCCCGGCCTTCGTCTTCTTCGGCTGGCTGTCCGATCGGATCGGGCGCAAGCCGATCATCCTGGCGGGCTGCGCGATCGCCGCGCTCAGCTATTTCCCGTTGTTCAGCGCACTCACCGTCGCCGCCAATCCCGCACTGGCGCACGCCCAGGCGACCGCGCCGGTGGAGGTGGTCGCCGATCCCGCCGACTGCTCGGTGCAGTTCGATCCGGTCGGCCGCAACAAGTTCGACAGCCACAGTTGCGACATCGCCAAGGCCTATCTCGCCAAGGCGGGGGTCAGCTACGCCAATGTCGCGGGCGACACGGGCGCGCCCGCGCAGGTGCGGATCGGCGCGGAGACGATCACGGTGCCCGACCCCGCCGCCTTCACCGCCGAGCTGCGCAAGGAGATGATCGCCGATTTCCAGACCCGCACCCGCGCGGCGCTCGACGCGGCCGGCTATCCCGCCAAGGCCGATCCGGCGGCGATCGACAAGCCGATGGTGGTGGCGATCCTCACCGCGCTCGTCCTGCTGGTGACGATGGTCTACGGGCCGATCGCGGCGCTGCTGGTGGAGCTGTTCCCCAGCCGCATCCGCTACACCTCGATGTCGCTGCCCTATCATATCGGCAATGGCTGGTTCGGCGGCTTCCTGCCGACCGTGGTGTTCGCGATGGTGGCGGCGAGCGGCAACATCTACCACGGGCTCTGGTATCCGATCATCGTCGCGGCGGCGACGGTGGTGATCGGGCTGATCGCCCTGCCCGAGACCCACAAGCGCGATATCGACCAGTAGCGACATGATTCCTCTCGCCCCTGTCCCGTAAAGTCATGTCGGGCGGGCCCGCTTCGGTTCACCTTGCGAGCATAAGGCGCAGGCTAGCGCCGGGGACGGGAGCGAGAGGATGACGCAGCATCTATCCGAACTGGAGCTTCATCATCTGGAGATGGAGCAGGACTGGTTCGCGCTAGACCCGGTGCCGCAGTTCGATGCCGCCCGCGCGCAGCATCCCTGGCTCGCCACCTCCAATCTCGGCCATGTCGTCACCTCCTATCCGGTGATCCGCGAGCTGTTCGCGCAGGAAGACCGGATGCGCACCAGCTTCGACGAGATGGTCGAGGCGATGGGGGCGACCGGCACGCCTTGGGGCGACTTCCAGCATCGCCACATCCTCAACCAGTCGGGCGCCGAGCATCGCCGGCTGCGCGACCTGCTCGCCCCCGCCTTCACCCCGCGCCAGGCCAATCGCCACCGCGAGATCATGCGCGAGACGATCGCCGAGCTGCTCGACCTGTGGGCGCCCAAGGGCCGCTTCGACTTCGAGGAGTTCGCCTCCTGGTTCCCGATCACGGTCCAGTGCCGGATGATCGGCGCCTCGCCCGAGGCGATCCCCGACCTGCGCGACTCGCTGGAAGCGCTCGGCCTCAGCGCCAGCATGGACAAGCGGGTGCTGGGCGCGATGCAGGAGGGCACGGTGAAGCTCACCGCCTTTTCCGAGGCGCTGATCGACGAGCGCGAGGCGGTGCGCCAGCCGGGCGACGACAATGACCTGCTCGACGTGCTGATCGAGGCCAAGGGCGAGGGCGGGCTGACCCGGCAGGAGCTGGTCGACATCCTGATCTTCCTGTTCGTCGCGGGCTACGACACCTCGAAGAACATCCTGACCCTGACGATGTACGAGATGCTCGCCCACCCCGACATCTATGCGCGCTGCGCCGAGGACCCGTCTTATGCGGCCAAGGTGATCGACGAGACGATGCGCTTCCACGGCTCGACCAACACGATGCGGCTGGTGACGCAGGACTTCGTCCACCGCGACGTGCTGATCCCGGCGGGTACCACCTTGTGGTTCCCCTGGGCGATCGCGGGCCGCGACCCTGCGACGGCCGAGGACGCGCACCTGTTCCGCCCCGAGCGGCAGAACAAACAGGCGCATGTCGGCTTCGCGCTGGGCGGGCATATGTGCCTGGGCCAGTTCATCGCCCGCGCCCAGCTCGCCGAAGGGCTCCACCTGATCGCGAAGCGCATCGTGCGGCCGACCTCGCCGGGGCCGGAGGGGTGGCGGGTCTTCCCCGGCGTGTGGGGGATCAGGGGTCTGCCGATCGAGTTCGAGGCGGCGTGAACTGATCGTCGCCCCGGCGGAGGCCGGGGCCGCCAGAGGCTCTTGCGACTGGCTGCCCGCGAACATCGTGGCGGCTCCGGCCTCCGCCGGAGCGACGATCATTCAGGCGTCACGCCAGCTCCGGCACCGTCACCGGCGGCGCCACCGGGCCGAAGCCGCCCGAGTGCACCAGCCCCAGCGCGCGGAAGCTGACGTCGGAGCCGTTGGTGGTGCCGGGGATGAAATCCATCGGCTTGAACCAGTCGCGCTCGACCTTGTGGCCGATCGACCAGTCGCGCACCGTCAGCCGCTCCTTGATCCGCCATTGGCCATCCTCGCGGACCAGCCGGTCGACATAGCGGCCGCCGAGCTGGTGGACCTCCTCCACCCCATCCTCGCCGGGCAGGCAGACGGTGGCGATGAAATAGGTCTCGGCGCCCGCGGTTTCGCCATCGACCTTGACCAAGGTCTGGCCGAGCTGATGGCTCATCACGTCGCCGCGCTCCTGCCGGCTGACCATCACCGAGGCGGAGAATTCCTTGCCGTCCATCTTGTGGAGGCCATGGTCGTCCCAGCTATGGCGCGCATAGACGCTCGCCATCCGCTCGCCATCGCCCCGGTCGCAGCCATGGCAATATTCGTTCACCAGCTTGGTGATCCGATAATGGTCGAGCATCTCGCGCAGATCGTCGTCCATGTCTCTCTCCTCAAGGCCGCCGCGATTCTGTCCGGCGTTTCGGGGTGATGGTGGTACAGGAGCAGGCGATTTGTCTCGTACGTAATCGCTATGACTTAGAGCGATCGATCCAAGCCTCCAACATCCCAGCTTTCGCTGGGATGACGAAGGAGAGATCACCGATCGTAGAACGCCTTCCCCCCGTCGATGTGGAAGGTCCGGCTGGTGATATAGCCCCCGCCCGGCCCCGACAGGAACACGATCAGCGCGCCGACATCGGCCTCGGAATCGCCCAGCCGGCGCATCGGGATCTGGTCGAGATGCGCCTGCTTCGCCTCCTCGCTCTGCTTCTCCCACCAGCTGTCGTAGAGCGGGGTCGAGGCGATCGGGCAGATCGTGTTCACCGTGATCCCATGCTTGCCCCAGTCGCTGGCCGCGACCTTGGCGAGCGCGCGGACGCCTTCCTTGGCGATCGCATAGGCGCAATTATGGGTGAGGCCCATCGTGCCGGTGCCCGAGCCGAAGTTGAAGATGCGCCCGCCGCCATTGGCCTTCATCCCCGGAAAGCAGGCCTGCATCATGTAGAGCGAGCCATAGATGCCCGAGCGGATCGTGAGGTCCATGTTCGCGTCGGTGGTCTCCTCGATCGTCTGGCGCTCGGTGGCGATCGCGTTGTTGACGAGGCTCCAGACCGGGCCGAGCTCCCGCTCGATCGCGGCGACCGCAGCATCGACCTGCGCACGGTCGGCCACGTCGGCGGTGGCGATAAAGGCCTTGCCGCCCACCGCTTCCAACGCCGCCGCGGTCTCCTCCAGCGGGCCGCGCCGCCGGCCGACAAGCGCGACCGCCGCGCCCGCCTTGGCGAGCGCTAGCGACATGCCGAGGCCCACCCCCTGCCCCGCGCCCGTCACCAGCGCGACCTTGCCAGCCAATTCTCCCACGGCCCTCTCCCTATTCGTCGTCTGCGCTGCGGTTCTCGGTCTTGATTCCCATGCCCTTCAAGGTCTCGGCCATCGTCGCGGTGGCGAGGTTCGCGGCCGGGATGCCGACATAGGTGAGCGCCTGGAGGACGACCTCCTCGATCTGGCGCGAGGTGAGACCGTTGCGGATCGCGATGCGGGTCTGGTGGACCATCTCGGGCGCCGCCTTGAGCGCCACCAGCACGCCGAGCGTGACGAGGCTGCGCTCCTTGCGGCTGAGCGCGGGGCGGGTCCAGATGTCCGAGTAACATTGGTCCAGGGTCAGATCGAGCAGCGCCGATCCGAAATTGTCGGCCTCGACGATCTGGCGGATCGCCGCCGCCTGATCGGCGCTGATCAGCTCGGTGAGCAGGCCGAGCGCGGTCTCGCGCTTCTCGCGCGCGGTGATGTCGAGGTCGCGGGGCATCGTCTCTCCTGGCTCTGATCCTGTCGGGTCTAGAGCGATTCGGCCTCGCCGATTTGACCGGTGCGGACAAGCGAGGGGAGTGGAACGATCGGCCGATGGTTCCAAGCCGGCGCAGGCCGATTGCGCCGCGCCCCGCGCGCACCTAGCCTCGTCCGCATAACCGGAAAGGGGAGAGGGTGATGATCAAGATCCTGCTGTTCCTGAAGAAGAAGCCCGGCATGAGCCGCGACGCCTTCATCGACTATTATGAGAACCACCATGTGCCGCTGATCCTGGGCTACACCGGCGAGCATATGGCGCTCTACAAACGCAGCTTCATCGACTGGAGCGACCCGCTGAGCGCCGCCTCCGCCGCCTTCTTCGGCGCCGACAAGGACGATGCGACCTTCGACGTCGTGACCGAGGTCCAGTGCGCGGACCGCGACACGCTGATGACGATGTTCGGCATTGCCCAGCAGCCCGACATCGCCGCCGCGATCGCCGCCGACGAGGAGAATCTGTTCGACCGGGCCGCGTCGAAGATGGTGATCGTCGACGAACGGGGCGGGTGAAGCCCAACCCCATCCCCCTTTTCCAATAGCGTCATCCCGGCGGAGGCCGGGATCTCGGGAGGCTCCTGCCTCAAGCTCATCTCCCCACCTCCTGAGATCCCGCCTCCGCCGGGATGACGGATGATAGTGGCCTCCCCCTCAAAGTTATGATACACACTATATCATAGTCGAGAGGAGGGCAGCATGATCGACTTCAGCAAGGCCGATTTCTACAGCGACATCGCGCTGGTCGACGACCCCCATGCCTATTTCGATTTCCTGCGCGGCCAGGGGCCGGTCGCGCGGCTGCCGTATCGCAACGTCGTCGCGGTCACCGGCTATGAGGAGACGGTGCAGGTGATGCTCGACACCGAGCATTTCTGGAGCGTCAACGCGGTCACCGGGCCGCTGCCCGACCTGCCCTTCGCGCCGCAGGGCGACGACATCACCGCGCAGGTGGTGGCGCATCGCAAGCAGATCCCCTTTTCCGACCAGATCGTCACCGAGAGCGGCGAGCGCCACCAGCAGCTCCGCTCGCTGGTGGCCACGCTGTTCACGCCGACCCGGCTCAAACAGCTCGAGCCGCAGCTACGCGCCACCGCCGACGCACTGGTCGGCGAGTTCGCCGCCGACGGGCGGGTGAACCTCGTCAGCCAATATGGCGGGCCCTATGCCACGCTGGTGATCGCCGATCTGCTCGGCATCCCCGAGAAGAGCCGCCAGCGCTTCCGTGTCCTGCTGCAGGACACGATCCCGGTGCCGATGGACGCGACGCCCGAGGACATGATGAAGAACCCGCTGGTCGAGGTGGGCAAGGACATCTTCGGCCTGCTCGCGCGGCGGCGGATCGCCAACGGGCCCGTCCTCCGCGACCTTCGCCGGCTGTTCGGCGGCGCGACGGGCAAGGAGGACATATTGACCGAACTGGCGCTGGCGAAATTCCCGAACGGGAAGCGCCCCTCGCTGGTCGACCTTACCGGGGTGGCCGCCTTCCTGTTCGGCGCGGGGCAGGACACCACCAATCGCCTGCTCGCCAATTGCTTCCGCGTGATCGCCACCCGCCCCGACATCCAGGCCGAGCTGCGCGCCGACCCGAAGCGCATCCCCGCCTTCCTCGAGGAGGTGCTGCGCTATGACGGCTCGGTGAAGAGCGGCGGCCGGCTGTGCGTGAAGACCACGATGCTGGGCGGGATCGAGGTAAAGGCGGGGACGACGGTGCTGCTGTCGCACATGGCCGCCAACCGCGACCCGAAGAAGTTCGACCATCCCGCCGCCTTCGACATGGACCGGCCGCGCATCAAGGAGCACCTCGCCTTCGGCCGCGGCGCCCACACCTGCATCGGCGCCGCGCTCGCCCGCCGCGAAGTGGCGGTGAGCATCGAGCGGCTGCTGGCACGGATGGGCAATATCCGCCTAGCCGAAGCGCACCATGGCGGCGGCAACGATCGGCATTTCGACTATGAGCCGACCTATGTGCTGCGCGCGCTGCGCAGCCTGCACCTGGAGTTCGAGCCGATTTGAAAGCGCGTTCGCAAAGTAAAAGCCGTTGGTGCCGAGCGAAGTCGAGGCACCTTCGCGGACGAGCCGCTCGCAGGGGAACGTCCCTCGACTTCGCTCGGGACGAACGGCTTGAGGGAGACTAGCCCCCGCCCTTCCGCGCGCCCGCATCGCGCCCGCCCCAGGCGGCGAGGCGGTCGGCGTCGGGGTTGGCTTCCACCCGATCGGCAAGGTCGAAGATCTTCACCTGGCGATCCTCGGCCGCATAGGCGGGCCAGTCGTCCCCCGGCCGGCCGTGGCGCACGAAGTGTGCGGCATGGGCGCGCATCCGCTCGCCCAGCGCGGCGCGTTTGCCGGTCAGCCGCCCACCGCGCGCCAGGGTCGCGCGCAGCCCTTGGATCGGCCAGAAGAACAGCAGGTCGAGCCCATGGGTCGCCCCCACCAGCGGGTGCGGATAGTCGAAGCGGTAATAGCAGGTGGGGCTGTGCCGGGCGTGGCGCTCGGCGAAGTTGCGGGTCGGCATCGCGAAGGCGAGGTCGCTCGCCAGCGCGCGGCGGCCCGCCTTGGTGAGCGGATAGGCAGCGAGCACGCGGCCGGCATCCTCCTCGCCGAGCTGTTCCTGGAGCAGGGGGACGAGGTCTTCCCAGCGGGTCGGCAAGATATCGCCCGGCATCAATTCGAACAGCCGCACCTCCTCGCGGGTCGAACCCGCCATCAGCGGGATATCCGGCGTCTCGGTCGCATGCGCCTCGGCCAGCGAGGCGGGCAGCAGCTCGCCGTCATACCAGGGCGCCGCGGGCAGGCCGTTGCGCTCCTCGGCGTCGATCGTCGCCTGCGCCTCGAACAGGCGGCGGGCGTCCATCGTCCGCAATGTGTCGAGATCGCCCTGGTTGAGGTCGAGCAGTTCGGCATAGCGGCGCGCGATGCGGCGGCTGGTCTCCCGCTCCTGGATCAGGCTCACCGCGCCGCTCTGCATGATCGCGGCCTGGAACAGCGGCCGCGCCTCGGCGCAGACCATGAGCAGCGATACCGACATCGACCCCGCCGATTGCCCCGCCACCGTCACCCGCTGCGGATCGCCCCCGAAGGCCGCGATATTGTCGCGCACCCAGGCGAGCGCCGCGATCTGGTCGCGCAGGCCCAGGTTCGAGGGGATCTGCGGCAGCCCCAGCGCCTCGCCGAAATTGACGAAGCCGAGCACCCCGATCCGATAGTTGATGGCGACGACGACGATGTCGCCCTCGCGCGCCAGCAGCGCCCCGTCATAGGGATTGCAGCTGCCGGCGATGAAGGCGCCGCCATGGATCCAGACCATCACTGGCTTGGCGCCGACATCGGCCCCGCCCTCGGGCACCCAGATGTTGAGTGCCAGGCAGTCCTCGCCATAGCCGTCCATGTCGATGCGGGCGCGCTTGGCGTTGCTGCCGTACATTTGCGGGCATTGCGGCGCCATCGAGCGAGCGGCGCGCACCCCGCTCCAGGGTGCGACCGGCTGGGGCGCCTCGTAACGCCCCGCCTGCGCATAGGGTATGCCGAGCCAGCGGCGCACGCCGCCGGCCAGCTCGCCCTCGACCATTCCCGATTGCGTCTCCACCTGCACGCCCGTCATCGCGTCTCCCTCTCCAGCCGCATCGCCGGAGCGACGCACGCTGCAGGCGCGAGAAGCGGCTCCGTTGGGGATGATGCTTAATGGGCCGGGCGAAGCGCCGCTACGGCAACAGGAACCACTGCGGACCTGTCTCGGCCAAAAACCGCCCCGGCGATCCGGATAGCCGATTCGTCGTCCCGCGATGCGGCATCGAAGGCGGATTCATCGGCTGGGGAGATGGCACGGAGGCGGGAGGTCCAGCTCTTCCCCTACGGCATATAGTGCCACCAGCCGCGAATATGAGCCAGAAAACCGCTACCGTATCGTTTTCGGCTGGCGGACCCGTAAAAAATCTTGCGCCAGCGAAATACCCCTTGACTTCCGGGGCTCCAATTAATACTAACCTAGCTTAGTTATTCAGCGATCGCAACCGGTCGCGAGCTGATCTGAAGGAGTTTTGACATGAAGGCGTTCCCTGCGTTCGTTCTCGCCGCTGCCCTGGGTCTTTCGGCGATCCCCGCCACCGCGCAGCCGGCGGGCGACATCGCCGCGGGCAAGATGGTCTATGCCGCGAACAACCAGCGCCTCGGCGCGGTCTACCGCGTGGCCGATGACTCGGTGCAGCTGATCGTCGACGGCAAGATGAAGAGCCTGCCGCTCTCGACCGTCTCGGCGGCCGACGGCAAGATCGTCACCACGCTGACCAAGGCGGAAGTGATGAAGTCGCGCTGATCGCGCCTCCTCACGACGCGAAAAGGGGGAGCGAGGCCGGTGGCTTCGCTCCCCCTTTCGATTCTGGGGGACCTCTCCCCTTCTTCCTCCCTCTCCCTGCAGGGGAGAAGGGTTAGGTCTCAGTCCTTCGTGATATTCCCGTAGAGCTTGTCGAGGCCCGCGAGCAGCGTCTCCAGCTCGTCCTGGCTCATCCCCTCGAACACCTGTTCCTCGGCTTCGCGGGCGACCTCGGCGAGCTGGTCGAGCACCGGGCGCGCGGCCGGGGTGAGGTAGATGCAGAAGGCGCGGCGGTCGCCCTCGCTGGGGCGGCGCTCGACCATGCCTTCCTTGACGAGCCGTTCGATCAGCCGGCCCGCCGAAACCTCAGACATCTCCAGCATCTCGGCAATCGCGCGCTGGCTGACGCCGGGCTTGCGCGCGACGGCGGCGATCAAGGTCCATTTCGAGCGGCTGAGCGAGATGGCGGCGACCCGACGATCGAAATCGTTGCGGATCAGCCGCGCCAGCACGGTCATGCGGATGCCGATATTCCGGCGAACTTCGCGGATCGGCTCGATCTCGCTTCTCCCTTCGGTGGCGGCCTCCCCTGAGACCGCCGCCTTGCTAGCCGAAGCGCCGCTCGCCGCCAAGGATCAGCCCTCGATCCGCTCGATGATCACGGCCGGGGCCATGCCGCCCGCCGCGCACATCGTGATCAGGCCATAGCGGCCGCCCGAGCGCTCCAGCTCGTCGAGCGCGGTGCCGATCAGCACCGCCCCGGTCGCGCCGATCGGATGGCCGAGCGCGATCGAACCGCCATTGATGTTCACCTTCTCGCGGTCCAGCTCCAGGTCACGGATGAACTTCTCCGAGACGATCGCGAACGCCTCGTTGATCTCCCAGACGTCGATATCGTCCTTGGTGAGCCCGGCCTTCTCCAGCACCTTCTTTGCGGCCGGCACCGGCGCGTTGAGCATCAGGGTGGGGCAGTCGCCGACATTGGCGGTGGCAACGATGCGGCCGCGCGGCTTCCAGCCCTGCTTGTCGGCATAGGCCTTCGAGGCGAGCAGGATCGCCGCCGCGCCGTCGACCACGCCCGACGAGATGCCGCCATGGTGGATCGGCTGGATGTCGACGTCGGGATATTTCTGGTTGATCAGCTCGCGGAAGGTGGGGCCGCCCGGGGCCGACGGCATGTCGGCGATCGCACCGAAGGCGGGCTTGAGCTGGGCAAGCTGCTCGGCGGTGGTGTTCGGCCGGGGGAATTCCTCATGATCGAGGACGACATTGCCGTCATCGTCGAGCACCGGCACCACCGACTTGTCGAAGCGGCCCTCGGCGATCGCGACCGCGGCGCGGCGCTGGCTGTCGAGGCCGTGCGCTTCCAGCTCCTCGCGGCTGATCCCTTCCATCGCGGCGATCGCATCGGCGCAGACGCCCTGGTTCGACTGGGGGTGCTTGGCCTGCAGCCGGGCATTGCCCGAACCGATGCCGCCGCCGGTGCTGACCCCGGCCTCGCGCAGCGTCTGGCCATAGGCCGTGACGTAGGAGAGCATCTCGGTGCCGCCCGCGATCACCAGATCCTCGAGCCCCGACATCACCTGGCCGGCGGCCAGGTTCACCGCGGTGATGCCGCTGCCGCAGAAACGGTCGAGCGTCACGCCGCTCGCCTTCAGGTCATAGCCCGCGTCGAGCGCGGCCATGCGGCCCAGGTCGCCGCCCTGCGAGCCCATCTGCGCACTGGTGCCCCAGATGATGTCGTCGACCTGCGCCGTATCGATATTGTTGCGGTCCTTCAGCGCCTTCAGCACCGTTGCGGCGATATGCTGGGGATGCATGTGGGAGAGGGCCCCCTTGCCCACCTTGCCGATGCTGCGCGGGGTGCGGACGGCGTCGATGATATAGGCTTCGGGCACGGGCTCTTCTCCTGTCTCTCGGCGGGTGGCTATCGCATGGCCGGATCATCCGTGCCACGGCCCCGCGCATCGCACTGGCGATTTAGCGAGCCCCGCAGGGCGGCGCACCCCGATTTCGGCCTATAGCTTCCAAGGCATCGGTTATGACCCGCCCGGAAAAAGCGAGCCGGACAAGGGAGAGGATGATGGCCGAGCGGAAGCCATATCGGGTGGTGCAATGGGCCACCGGCAATATCGGGCGCTGCGCGCTGCGCGGGATCGTCGGCCATCCCGACATGGCGCTGGCCGGCCTCTATGTCAGCAATGCCGACAAGGCCGGGCGCGACGCCGGCGCGCTCTGCGGGATCGACGACACCGGCATCCTCGCCACCGATTCGGTCGATGCGATCGTGGCGCTCGATGCCGACTGCATCCTCTACATGCGCCAGGGGGTCGATTATGACGAGGTCTGCCGCCTCCTCGCCTCGGGCAAGAACATCGTCACGACGCGCGGCGAATTCCACCAGCCCTCGGCGATGGACCCCGCCATCCGCGCGCGGGTGGAGGCGGCCTGCGCTCAGGGCAACAGCTCGATCCACAGCACCGGCAGTAGCCCCGGCTTCGCCACCGAGGCGCTGCCGATCGTGCTGCTCTCGCTCCAGCGCCGGCTCGATCGGCTGACGATCAACGAATATGCCGACGTCTCGCGCCGCGATTCCCCCGAGCTGCTGTTCCAGGTGATGGGCTTCGCCCGCCCGCCGGGGCCGTTCCACCCCGCCGCGCTGGCACATCTCAAGGAAGGCTTCGGCGCCTCGCTGTCGCAGATCGCCGACGCCGTCGGCCTGTCCTTCGACGACATCACCGTGGAGGGCGAGTTCGCCGCCGCGACCCGCGACATCGAGATATTGGCGGGCATCATCCCCAAGGGCACGGTCGGCGCCCAGCGCATCACCGTGGAGGGCAGGCGCGGCGGCGAGACGCTGATGAGCTTCACCGCCAACTGGTATTGCACCACCGAGATCGATCGCGACTGGGAGCTGCTCGAGACCGGCTGGCGGGTGCAGGTGGCGGGCGACACCCCGCTCGACGTGAAGATCGGCTTCCCGATCCCGATCGAGCAATATACCGCGGTGATGCCGGGCCTGACCGCCCACCGCGCGCTCAACGCCGTCCCCGCGGTCTGCGCCGCCGCGCCGGGGATAAGGACGACGGTGGAACTGCCCCAGGTGATCGCGCGGTTCTAACGCCGGCAAGCGTCGCCCCGGCGGAGGCCGGGGCCGCCACAGGCTCTTGCGGCGATGGTGTCGCACACATCGTGGCGGCTCCGGCCTCCGCCGGAGCGACGAGGAACGCCGCCCTCCCCCATCGCCCCCACGATAACCGCCCGGCCGATTGATCGGCGGTTCTCCGCCGCCTATCCCCACTCCCAACCAGAACATCGGAAGAGGGGATGCGCATGGCGGGATTGCCGGCGGACGACACCCGGCCGGGCGCCGACGACAGCCTGTTGCCCAGCCTGCCCTACCGCGCCTGGGTGCTGTTCCTCGCGGTGCTGGTCGGCGGCGTCAGCATGCTCGACCGCCAGATATTGTCGATCCTGGTCGAGCCGATCCGCGCCGAGCTGAAGCTCAGCGACACCCAGATCGGCATGCTCACCGGGCTCGCCTTCGCGATCGTCTACGGCCTCGCCTCGGTGCCCGCCGCGCGGGTCGCCGATCGCTGGTCGCGCCGCTCGGTGGTGGCGATCTCAATCGGGGCGTGGAGCGTGATGACCGCGGTCTGCGGCTTCGCGCAGAATTTCGCGCAGCTCTTCCTCGCCCGGCTCGGCGTGGGCCTGGGCGAGGCGGGCGGATCCGCCCCCATCCAGGCGCTGATCAGCGACCATTTCCCCCGCCGCCAGCGCGGCACCGCCTATTCGATCTATCTGCTCGGCCCGCCGCTGGGCATGGGCGTGGGCCTGGCCGTCGGCGGCTGGATCCTCGCCCATCATGGCTGGCGCTGGACGATGATCCTGGCCGGCCTGCCCGGGCTGATCCTGGTGCCGCTGCTGCTGTTCACGATCCGCGACCTGCGCCCCGGCATCGCCGACGGCGCGGTATCGGTGCAGAAACCCAAGCCGTTCGGCGAAACGATCGCCACCCTGTGGCGCATCCGCACCCTGCCGCTGCTGATGAGCGCCTCCACCATCCAGGCGCTGATCGGCATGGGGATGATCAACTGGGTGCCCGCCTTCTTCACCCGCTCGCACCACCTGACCGCCGCCGAGATCGGGCCGAAGCTGGGCGCGGCGCTCGCGCTCGGCTCGCTCAGCGGCCATCTGATCGGGGGTCCGCTGGCGGACCTGCTCGGCAAGCGCGACCTGCGCTGGCATCTCTGGGTGCCGGCGGGCGCCAGCCTGCTGTCGGCGAGCATCGCCGCGATCGCGCTGACCGGCCCGGCCGACCGAGCCTTCCCGCTGCTGGGGCTGCAGGTGATGCTGACCGGTCTGTCCGCCGCGCCGATGATCGCGATCACCACCGGCATCGCCCCGGTCTGGGCGCGCGCCACCGCGGCGGCCTGCCTGATGCTCGTCATCAACCTGATCGGGCTGGGCTTGGGCCCGGTCGCGATCGGCGCGCTCAGCGATGCGCTGCGCCCGGTGCATGGCGAGGAATCGCTGCGCATCGCCCTGCTCTCGGGCCTGGTCTGCGCGATCCCGGCGGCGGTCATCTTCTTTATCGCCAGCACCCGCTATCGTCAGGACTCCGCCGACGCCGATGCCCGGCTGCACGCCTGAGGAGCCCTTATGCGCCCGACCGCCTCTCTTTCCCTCGCCGCCCTCGCCCTGCTCGCCACCAGCGCCAGCCATGGCGAGGAGAAGCCCGCCGCTGCCCCTGCGCAGTTGACGGGCGGCTATCTGGCCAAGGCCGACCTGCCCGACTCGCTGCTGCTGGTGCCGGCGCCGCCAGCCAAGGGCAGCAAGGCCTTCGCGCGCGACCTGGCCGCGTCGAAGGATGCGCTCGCCGCCGGCCATGGCGCGCGCTGGGCGCTCGCCACCAGCGACGCCGACCTCCAGACGCCCAGGGCGACCGGCACCTTCTCCTGCGCGGCCGGGTTCGAGATCAGCCCCACCGCGACCCCGGCGATCGACCGGCTGCTGCGCCGCACGCTCGGCGACCTCGGCCTCGCCACCTATGGCGCGAAGACCAAATATATGCGGCCCCGCCCGTTCATGTCGAACGGCAAAGCGACCTGCACCCCGGACTATGAGGACCGGCTGCGCAAGGACGGCTCCTACCCCTCGGGGCATAGCGCGATCGGCTATGGCTGGGGGCTGATCCTGGCCGAGATCGTACCCGACCGCGCCGGCCAGCTCGCCGCGCGCGGCCGAGCCTTCGCCGACAGCCGCCGCTACTGCAACGTCCACTGGCTGAGCGACACCGAGGAGGGGCGCCTCGTCGGCGCGGCGGTGGTCGCGCGGCTCCACGCCAGCCCCGCCTTCCAGGCCGACCTCAACGCCGCCAAGGCCGAGGTCGCCGCCGCCCGCGCGACCGCGCCGTCGCGCGATTGCGTCGCCGAAACCGCAGCATTGGAGACCGGACAATGACGTTGAAGGTCGGGATCATCAGCGCGAACTGGGGCGCGATGGCGCATCTGCCGGCATGGCGATCGCTGCCCGGGATCGAGGTGACGAGCATCTGCACCGCGCATCGTGAAACCGCCGAGGCCGCCGCCGAGCGCTTCGGCATCGCCCGCCCCTTCTGGGACGCCCAGACGATGTGCGCCGATCCCGACCTCGACATCATCGACTGCGGCACCCGGCCGATCTTCCGCCACGACATGGTGCTGGCCGCCTTCGAGCATGGCAAGCACGTCTATAACGGCATCCCCTTCGCGGCGAACATCGACCATGCCCGCGACATGCACCGCGCCTGGCAGGCGAGCGGCAAGGCGGGGGTGGTCGACGCGCTGTCCGAATGGATTCCCAGCCATGTGCAGATGCGCGAGATGCTCGATGCCGGCTATATCGGCACGCCATTCGGCGGCAGCCTGCGCTTCAACCTGTGCCTCTACAATCCGCCGATGCCGGGCTTTCCGTGGAACTGGTTCCGCGAGGGCGGCCAGGGCGTGTCGGCGGTGCGCAACCTGGGCAGCCACGCGCTCCACATGCTGACCTATCTGTTCGGCGCGATCGACGAGGTGGTGGCCGACGATCGCCAGCTGCTCAAGGAGTGGGTCTTCCCCGACGGCAACCTGCCCAGCGAGACCAACGATTTCGCCAATGCGCTGCTGCGCTTCGCCAACGGCATGATCCTCCATTACCAGATCGGCTGGAACTCGACCGTGCCCGAGGGCTTCGTGCTCGAGGCGTTCGGCAGCGGCGGCCGCATCATCTCCACCGCCCCCACCTTCCCGACCAGCCAGGACACGGTGCTGCGCGCCGCGCAGGGCCATGGCGCGCTGGAGGTGGTGCCAGTGCCCGAGCGGCTGCAGCGTACCGACGGCATCGGCATCGACTGGGGCTTCCAGGTGCCGCCCGCCTATCCGATGGCACTGGCGATGCAATCGATGCTCGCGACGATCGAAGGGCGCGGCGAGGCCCGGCCCGATTTCGAACAGGCCTGGCAGGTCGAGCGGGTGCAGGAGGCGATCCGCCTGTCGAGCGCCGAACGGCGCTGGGTGAAGGTGGCGGAGGTGGAGTGACCTCTTCTTTCTCCCCTCCCTTCCAGGGAGGGGAACAGGCCGCAGACTCCGCCCCCGCGATATCCCCCGTCCCCGCCTTGCCACGCCGCCATGCTTTGCCGAACAGAGGCGCCGAACCGACCGGAGAGGGTGAGGCGAAATGGCGTTCGACCGAGACTATGATTTCGTCGTGGTCGGCAGCGGCGCGGGGTCGATGTGCGCCGGGCTGGTGATGCGCCAGGCCGGGCTGTCGGTGCTGATCGTCGAGAAGGAAGCCTTTGTCGGCGGCACCACCGCCAAGTCGGGCGGGGTGATGTGGATCCCCAACAACCGCTTCATGCGGCGCGACGGGATCGCCGACAGCGCCGAGCAGGCCGCGACCTATCTGGAGGGCACCAGCGGCGGCCGCGACGACACGCCCGGCTCCACGCCGGAGCGCCGCCGCACCTATGTCGAGCAGGCGCCGCGCATGGTCGACTTCCTCGTCGATCGCGGCATCAAGCTCGATCGGGTCAGATATTGGCCGGACTATTATGACGAGCTGCCCGGCGGGGTGGAGCAGGGCCGCACCGTGGTCGCCGCGCCCTTCGACCTGAAGCAGCTCGGCGCCTGGCACGACAAGGTGCGCCCCGGCTTCCTGTCGATGCCCGCCACCCTCGACGAGGCGATGCAGCTGCCCTTCTTCAAGAAGAGCTGGCGGATCAAGCGGCTGATGGTCCGGGTCGGCCTGCGCGTGATCGCGGCGAAGCTGACCGGCAAACGCTATGTCGCCGCCGGCGCCGCGCTGCAGGGCCGGATGCTGCAGGCCGCGCTGCGCGAGGGGGTCGAGTTCCTCACCGAGGCGCCAGTGTCCGAACTGGTGGTCGAGGATGGCAGGGTCACCGGCATCCTCGCGCAGCATGAGGGCAAGCCGGTGCGGATCGGCGCGCGGCGCGGCGTGCTCGTCAACGCCGGCGGATTCGCGCGCAATCAGGCGATGCGCGACCAGTATCAGCCCGGCACCCGCGCCGAGTGGTCGAACGCCGCCGACGGCGACACCGGTGAGATGATCCGCGAGATGGAGCGGCTCGGCGCCGCGATCGGCCAGATGGAGGAGATGGTCGGCTATCAGAGCACGATCCCGCCCGGCGCCGAGACCGGCTATATCAAGCCCCCCGCGCAGAGCCTGACCGCCAAGCCGCACGCGATCCTCGTCGATCAGAGCGGGGTCCGCTACCAGAATGAGGGCGGCTCCTACATGGCCTTCTGCAAGGCGATGCTGCAACGGAACAAGACAGTGCCCGCCGTGCCGAGCTGGGCGATCTTCGACGCCCGCTTCATCGCCGACTATATGCTGGCCGGCACGATGCCCGGCGCGAACAAGCCCGCCGCCTGGACCGAGCAGGGCTATCTGCGCCAGGCCGGCAGCATCGAGGAGCTGGCAGCCGAACTCGACATCGACCCCGCCATGCTGCGCAGCACGGTCGACCGCTTCAACGGCTTCGTCGACCAGGGCCGCGACGAGGATTTCCATCGCGGCGAGCGCGCCTATGACCGCTGGCTGGGCGATCCCTTCCGCCCGCAGGCGCCGTCGCTCGGCCGGATCGACCAGGGGCCCTTCCACGCCGTGCCCGTCGTCCCCGGCGATGTCGGCACCTATGGCGGCGTCGTCACCGATGCGCGGGCCCGCGTGTTGCGTGCCGACGGCAGCGCGATTCCCGGCCTCTACGCCACCGGCGTGTCGACCGCCTCGGTGATGGGACGCGCCTATCCGGGCGCGGGCAGCAGCATCGGCCCATCGATGACCTGGGGCTATGTCGCCGCCCGCGACGCTGCACATCTGGACAACCAGCACGACTGATTCCGACAGGTTCAAGGGCTTTTCCGTGCTTGCAGACGCGACGGAAAGCAGCCGCAATCGCGGAGGCGATATCTCCGCCGGAATGACGACAAGGGGGTGACGCCCGACAATAATATAGAGAGATTAGACAAGTACCGGGGACGTGTTTCCTTACGGCAATAAAGTTGAGATCAATCGAAAAAGGGGAGGCCGAAATGAGGTCCATCATGAAGCTGGCGATGTGTGGCGTGTGCCTTTCGGCGCTGTCCATGCCCGCCTTCGCGCAGGCGCCGGCCGAAGAGGCCGTGTCGAACGTCGACGAGATCGTCGTCACCGCCCGCCGCCGCGACGAAAGCGCGCAGGACGTTCCGCTCGTCGTCAACGCGGTGACCGCGGAAGACATCCAGAAGCTCAACCTCCGCAGCTTCACTGACATCACCAGCGTGGTTCCCGGCCTCCAGCTCGGCGTCCTCGGCAACGGCACCGGCGGCACCGCGTCGCTGCGCGGCGTGCAGTTCGACATCAACGCCAGCGGCAACAACCCCACGGTCGAATTCTACCAGAACGACGCCCCGATCTCGTCGAGCTTCGTGCTGCAGACGATGTACGACATCGGCCAGATCGAAGTGCTGCGCGGGCCGCAGGGCACCTTGCGCGGCCGCGCCTCGCCGTCGGGCTCGATCACCGTCACCACGCGCAAGCCCGATCTCTACGAGTTCGGCATGTACAGCGAGGCAACCGTCAACGACATCCAGACGCTCAACGTCAACGGCGCGATCGGCGTGCCGATCATCGAGGGCCGCCTGGCGATCCGCGCCGCAGGCGCCTGGGACGAGAACAATGCCGATCGCGTGAAGACGATCAACGGCGTGCTCGACAAGCGCGATCCCTATCAGCGCACCCGCAGCGGCCGCATCAGCGTGCGCGCCCAGCCGATCGACGACCTGATGCTCGACGGCAGCTACCAGAAGCTCGATCGCCGCTCGCGCACCTATGATCAGGTCGAATCCTTCAGCGAGGTCAATCCGGCCGCGGCGGCCAGCCCCGTGCTGATCACCGCCAAGGACCGCCGCTCGATCCTCGACAAGCCGCGCATCGTCCACCAGAATCAGGAAGTGTGGAACTGGCAGGCGCAATATAGCTTCGCCGGCCAGCGGCTCGTCTATGTCGGTTCGCGGCAGACGCTCGACCTCTCCTCGTTCAACCCGCAGGATCTGGGCAACCGCTTCGCCGGGGTCGAGCCCGGCCAGCAGCTTTACACCAGCAGCAAGCAGACCTCGCACGAAGTCCGCCTGCAGAACGACGAACGCGTGATGGACATATTCGACTATGTCGTCGGCGGTTTCGACCAGAAGCTGAATGCGCCGAGCGACGTGTTCGACGCCACCCCGGTGGCGCTGCCCGCCATCCTCGGCGGCGGCCTGGCGACGATCGCGCTCACCCCCGTCGTCCGCAAGAGCAAGACGCACGAACAGTCGGTGTTCGGCAACCTCACCGCGCATCTCGGCGAGGCCGTCGAGCTTTCGGGCGGTCTGCGCTACATCAAGTACACCGCGTCGAGCTCGCTGGCGGTGGCCGGCGGCGCGGCGATCCCGGGCCTCGCGATCGACGAGAACAAGGTGGTCTACACCGCGTCGGCCAAATATCGCTTCAACGACGACCTGATGGTCTATGCCAGCACCGGCAGCTCGTGGCGCCCGCCGGTCGAGGCGGTCGGCGACTTCTCGGTGGTCAAGTCGGCGCTGCAGAACAGCTTCCAGTTCCTGCCGCCCGAAACCTCGAAATCCTATGAAATCGGCCTGAAGGGCTCGGCCCTCGACAAGCGGGTGAAGTTCAACGTCGCGGCCTTCCACCAGAAGTTCAAGAACTACCCCTATCGCGTGCCGGGCGCGCCGCGCACCAGCGGTGTCTATTATGTCAGCAACGCCGCCACGGTGGTGAACGGCGTCGTCACGGTGCAGCCGACCGTCGGCCAGTTCAACTTCGTCGGCGCGGTGCCGGTGACGGTGAACGGCGTCGAGGGCGACATCAGCTTCGCCGCCACCCCGAACTGGGACTTCGGCGTCTACGCCGCCTATTCGCTGGGCAAGATCAAGAACGGCGTCATCCCGTGCAACGATCTCAACGGCGACGGCGTGCCCGACAACGTCACCTCGGCCCCCACCCTGGCCCAGCTCCAGGCAGCGGTCGGCGCGAACAACATCGCGGCCTGCACTGTCACCCAGCGGTCGTCGCTGCAATCGCCGTTCAGCGCCAACATCCAGACCGAATATCGTCTGGACGTGGGCGACAATCTGCAGGCCTATCTGCGCGGCCTGTTCACCTATTCGGGCAAGGCGCAGGGCGATCCGACCTACAGCTTCGACAGCGTCGACGCCTATGGCCTGCTCAATGTCTATGCCGGCCTGCGCGCGGAAGACCGCAAGTGGGAAGTTGGCCTGTTCGTGAAGAACGCGTTCAACACCACCAAGGTGCTGAGCCGCACCACGCCGCTGTCGACCGCCTTCCAGGAGCTGCAGCCGCCGACCTTCCGGACGACCGCCGCGCGGACCTTCACCAGCACCTACACCGGCATCACCACCACGCCGCCGCAGGAGTTCGGCCTGACGGTGCGTGTCGCCTTCGGCTCGCGCTGAGCGACAGCGAAGCACGGAAAAGGGGAAGGCAGCCGGGACGCAAGTTCCGGCTGCCTCGCCTTTTGGGAAGGGCGAGGCTCAGGACGAGGACGGAAGATCGACCATGGCACTCTACACGACGATCCACCTGCACAATGTGCCCGCCGGCCGCGAGGCCGACTATGCGGCCTGGTTCGACGGCCCGCACGCCGAGGCGCTCGCCCGGCTGCGCGGCTTCGTCTCGGCCGACCGGTTCGAGGTGACGCCCGAGCAGATCATGCCCGACATCCACCAGCCCTGGCGCTTCATGAGCGTCTATGAGTTCGACTATCCCGCGCCCGAGATCGACCTGCCGGCACTCGGCCCGCTGCTGGCCGACGCGCGCGACGCCGGGCTGATCGACGACAGCACCGAGACCGAGCGGATCCACAGCTACCGCCTCTATTCAGACTGGCAGGGCAGCCCCAACTGGCAGCGCGACAAGCCCTTCTCGGGGGTCAGCATCATCCTCGCCAATTTCGTCGCGGGGCGCGAAGCCGAATATCACCACTGGTACGACACGGTGCACGCGCCCGAAGTGACCAGGGTGCCCGGCAAGGTGGCGATGAAGCGCGGCCGGCTGGCCGACATCCAGATCGAGCCGAAGCGCTACTGCCCGGGCGGCGAGCTGGTCTATTGTGCGCAGCAGACCGACGACCTGCTGTTCACCGTGCGCGACTTCAGCGCGCGGGCGCGCGGCGCCTCGCCCAGCGGCATCGCCTTCCAGCCGCGCTCGACCGCGGGCAGCTTCGCGCGCACCGTCCATTATTTCCGCAAGATCAGCGGCCACGAATTCTGGCCCGGCGGCATCGCCTATGACGGCGACCTGTCGGTCTATCCCGAGAAGGGATGACAATTTCACCGCCATTCCCGCGAAAGCGGGCATCCATATTCTCAAGGGCAAGAGACTCTCGCGGTTCGGAGGTTATGGATCCCAGCCTTCGCGGGGATGACGAAGGGAGCAGGCTATCATCGCCGCAGCGATGCGCATCACGCTTGTCGGCTGCGGCTTCCATGCGCACGATCAGCCGCGAAAAAACGCGGATACCGGGGAAAGGATGATGGAGTGAGCAAGACGATCGTGATCACCGGCGCCGGCATCGGCCTGGGCCGGGCGCTCGCCCGCCGCTTCGCCGGCGAGGGGCATCAGGTGGTGCTGCTCGGCCGCACCGTCGCGAAGGTCGAGGCCGCCGCCGCCGAGATCGGCGCGAACGCGCTGGCGATCGAGTGCGACGTCAGCCAGCCGGATTCGGTGCGCGCCGCCTTCGCGACAATCGCCGAGCGCCACCCGAAGATCGACGTGCTGATCAACAATGCCGCGGTCTACGAACCCTCGCTGGTCAGGAACTCGACCGACGAGCAGATATTGGGGCCGATCCTCACCAATCTGGCGGGCGGCATCTACACCTGCCGCTCGGCGATCCCGATGATGGAGCGCGGCGGGCTGATCATCAACATCAGCAGCGAGTCCGTGGGCCTGCCCTTCGCGATGATGTCGCTCTACCAGGCGAGCAAGGCGGGGCTGGAGCGTTTCACCGAATCGCTGCGCAAGGAACTGGAGCCCGACGGCATCCGGGTCACCCTGGTCCGCGCCGGATCGATGTTCGAGGAGGGCAAGACCTTCAACCTCGATCCCGACATCGCGATGCAGTTCGCCATGGGCTGCGCCAAGAACGGCCTGAACCTGCGCGAACGGCCGATCGCCCATTTCACCTCGGTCACCAACGTCTTCGGCGCGCTGATCGCGCTGCCCGCCGACGTGCAGATGACCACCATCCTGCTCGAAGCCGCCGCAGCATGAGCACGTCGGCCCCCTCCATCGCAACGGACACCCGCTCCATGACCCTGCTTCCCGACGCCAAGCTCTGCATCGACGGCGTGATGCGCGACGCCGAAGGCGGCCGTACCTTCGACATCATCAGCCCGTGGACGGCCGAGGTGGTGGGCAAGGCCGCCGACGCCTCCGCCGCCGATGTCGAGGCCGCGATCGCCTCGTCGCGCCGCGCCTTCGACGAGACCGACTGGGCGACCGACCACGCCAAGCGCTACGAGCTGGTGCAGAAGCTGTTCGGCCTGTTCGTCGCCAACCGCGAGCGGCTGTCGGATCTGGCCCGCAACGAGGCGGGCGCCGCGATCGGCGCGGTCACCCGCGCGCATGTCGACATGGCGATCGGCTGCTGGAAGGACCTGATCGACCTGTTCCCGCAGGTCAAATGGGAGAAGGACTATCCGCCCCGCGAATTCCCCGGCTGGGGCGTCCACCAGCGCAAGGCGGTCTATGAGCCGATCGGCGTCGCCGCCGCGATCACGCCGTGGAACGTCCCCTTCTACGTCAATGTCGGCAAGGTCGTCTCGGCGCTGCTCGCCGGCTGCACGGTGATCCTGAAGCCCGCGCCCAACACGCCGGGCATGGGATCGATCTGGGGCGAACTGGGCATCCAGGCCGGCCTCCCCGCCGGCGTCCTCAACGTCATCACCGCCTCCGACCCCGCCGAGGCGGGCGAGCTGATGACCACCGACCCCCGGGTCGACCTGATCAGCTTCACCGGCTCCACCGCGGTCGGCCGCCGCATCATGGAGAAGGGCGCGCCCACCCTGAAGCGCCTGTTCCTCGAGCTCGGCGGCAAATCCGCCAAGATCGTGCTCGACGATGCGCCCAACTTCGCCATGGAGGTGGCGATGGCGATCCTGATCTTCCATGCCGGCCAGGGCTGCGCCGTCCAGTCGCGCCTGCTCGTCCCGCGCAGCCGCTATGCCGAGGCGGTGGGCATTCTCCAGCATGCCTATGCCAGCTTCGGCGACAATTGGGGCGAGTATGACAATCCCGAGCATATGATGGGCCCGGTCGTCTCGAAGCGGCAGATGGAGCGGGTGCTGAGCTATATCGACATCGGCCAGAAGGAAGGCGCCCGGCTGCTGGTGGGCGGCAAGGCGCGGCCCGACAAGGGCGCGGGCTGGTTCGTCGAGCCGACCTGCTTCGTCGACGTCACCCCCGACATGCGCATCGCCCAGGAGGAGATTTTCGGCCCCGTCCTGGTCGTCATTCCCTATGAGGATGATGCCGACGCGATCCGCATCGCCAATGACAGCGAATATGGCCTGTCGGGCGGCGTTTCGGGCAGCCATGACCGCGCGATGGCGATCGCCAAGCGGATCCGCACCGGCACGATCAGCGTCAACAACGGCATGTGCATTTCCGGAGACTTGCCTTTTGGCGGCTACAAGGCCAGTGGCATCGGGCGCGAATGGGGAGTCGAAGGGATCGAGGAATTCCTCGAGACCAAGCTCGTCGCCTGGCGCGAGGGTTAAGCTTCGGAGGCGGACGGCCGGGGATGGAAGGCGCCAAGAAAGCCGCGTCGCGGGGCGCCGAGAAAGCCGCCGCCACCGCCAAGCCGGCGGTCGTGCACAATCTCAACGGCCAGCGGCTGGGCCGCAAGGGCCGCGACACGCGCCAGCGCATCATCACCGCGACCGAGGAGTTGCTGAGCGAGGGCCCGCTGGAGCAGGTCACGCTCAGCGCCGTCGCGCGCAAGGTGCCGTTGGGGATGAGCTCGCTCTACCTCTATTTCACCGACCTGACCGAGCTGCTCGTCGCGGTGCTGGAGCCGGTGATGGCCACCGCCGAGGACAGCTTCCTGGCGCGGCTGCGCGAGCGCTGGCCCGACGACGGGCTCTATGATCACTGCCTCGACTTCCTGAAGGTCTACCACGCCTTCTGGGTCCGCAACTCGCCGATCCTCCACCTGCGCAACCATATGGCCGACCGCAAGGACCTGCGCATGATGCACGAACGCGTCCGCGCCGCGCAGCCGGTGATGCGGCTGTTCGTCCACCAGATGGACCACGACCCCGACGTCGCCAGCACGCCGGCGATGGCGATGGCCTCGGTGCTCTACACCGGCATCGAGCGCGTCGTGACGATCGCGACCGACCATGAGCTGCAGGCAACGCTCGACGCCGTCCGCATGCCCCCGGTCGACCGCTGGCTGCTGTCGGAAGCGCGCCTGCTGGAACTCGGCATCCGCGACTATCGCGAGGCGGCGAAGACCCCTTCCTAATTCCTCCCCGGTAC
>CAUTRN010000056.1:0-38402 GCA_963540925.1 uncultured Sphingomonadaceae bacterium | reverse complement strand
GTCGTCGCGGCGGTCCAGTCGGTGATGAAGTAAGAAAAAGATCCTCCCTGCCCGAAGGGCGGGGAGGGGGACCGCGCCGAAGGCGTGGTGGAGGGGTTTTCCGCCTTCAAGGTTAGCGGTGTCGATGAGGTCGCAGACCCCTCCACCATCCTGCGGATGGTCCCCCTCCCCATCGCTGCGCGATAGGGAGGATCTGAAGAAACCACCCGGCGGGCCGTGCGCTCTGCCGGGTTTTCTTTTGCTTTCGCTCGCCGATCGCGATATTGAAACTCACCAGTTGCTTTAATGCGGCGAACGATAGGAGAGGATCGGATGGCGCTCGGGACGGTGGACCTGACTCCGCGGATCGGGAGCGAGCTGAAGCTCGGCAAGGCGGAGCTGCTGGGCGGCGCCCATGCCGCCGACATCCGCGCCTTGCTGGAGCAGCGCGGCGTGCTGATCGTGCGCGGAGTCGACCTCGACGACGAGGAAGAACTGGCCTTCGCGGCGACCCTCGGCACCGTGCGGCAGGACCATGGCGCAACGATCATGAAGATCACCGTCGACAAGGAGCAGCACCGCGACAATCCGCAGTTCACCGACTATTTCCTGGCGACGACCTTCTGGCACATGGACGGCACCCATGAGGATGTGCCGCCGCTCGCCTCGATCCTGACGCCACGGGTGCTGTCGCCGGCCGGCGGGCAGACCGAGTTCGCCAACACCTATGCCGCCTATGACGATCTGAGCGACGCCGACAAGGCGCGCTTCGCGGGCCTCCGGATCGTCCACACCAAGCTCGCCTCGATCGTTCCCGCGCTCAGGGACCCGAGCGAGGCGCAGCTCGATGCGCTGCGGGCCTATGGCGCCAAGGCCCATCCGCTGGTCTGGACGCATCGCTCAGGCCGCAAGTCGCTGGCGATGAGTTCGTCGGCCGATCATGTCGTCGGCATGGACCCGGCCGAGAGCGCCGAACTGATCGCCTGGCTGCGGCAATGGGCGACGAAGCGCGACTATGTCTACCAGCACCAATGGGCGATGGGCGACCTGCTGATCTGGGACAATACAGGCACGATGCACCGGGTGCTGCCCTATGATCTCGACTGCGGCCGCCGGCTCCATCGCGTGACCCTGCTGGGTGAGGAATCGCTCGCCGAAGCCGCCTGAGCGGAGGAGGTCACCAGCGGTCAAGCGCGGTTGCGTGGCCGGGCTATGCGGGCCGCTGGGCGCTGGCGGGAACATCCGGCATAGCAATCTGGAATAGCTGAAAGGAGAGGGGATCGATGGCCCGGATCACGATCGACGGTATCGGAATCGAATATGAGCTGCTGGGCCCGGAAGGCGCCCCCGCCGTCGCGATCACCCCGGGCGGCCGCTATGCCAAGGACTCGCCGGGCGTCACCGAACTGGGCCAGGAACTGGCCAAGGGCGGCAAGCGCGTGCTGCTGTGGGACCGGCCCAATTGCGGCCTTTCGGACCTGAGCTTCAACGGCGAGACCGAGTCCGCGCTCCATGCCGATGTGTTCGGCAAGCTGATCCGTCAGCTCGACCTCGGGCCGATCGCGCTGGCCGCCGGTTCGGCCGGCTCGCGCGTCTCGCTGATCACCGCGGCGACCAACACCGACATCGTCTCGCACCTCGTGCTCTGGTGGATCAGCGGCGGGCCGATCGGGCTGATGCAGCTGGGCACCTTCTATTGCGGCGATCCGGCGGGCCGGCTGGGCGGCGGGCGCGGGATGGAGGCGGTGCTCGCCTCGCCGAGCTGGGCCGAGCAGATCCAACGCAACCCGCAGGCGAAGCAATTCCTGCTGGCGCAGGAGCCTGAGGCATTCGTCGAGAAGATGCAGCAATGGGCGCTGGCCTATGCGCCGTCGAAGGACTCGCCGGTGCCGGGTATGAGCCCCGAATTCTTCGATCGGCTGAAGATGCCGGTGCTGATCCTGCGCAACGGCCGCCAGGATCTGAGCCATACCCGCGAGACCAGCGACTGGGTGCACAAGATGATCCCGCACTCGACGATGATCGACCCGCCGTGGGACGAGGACGAATGGAATCTCGGCCGGATCCGCCGCGCCGAAGGCACCCAGAAGGGCGCCTTCGAATGCTGGCCGCAGGCGGCGCCGATCATCCTGGATTTCACGAAATAGGGGCACCGGCTCGAAGGCGTCATCCCAGCGAAAGCTGGGATCGCACTGCCTTTTCCGAACTAGCCCTTCGCGGGACGAAGAGGGGAAAGAAAAGGGCGCGGCCGGGATATCCCGCCGCGCCCTTTTGCTTGTCAGCTCAGCCGCGGCGCCAGTGCGATGCTTTTCAGCACCATGTCCGAGATCAGGTCGGCATGCTCGTCAGCGATGCGTTCCAGGTCGGCGTCGTCTGGCAGCGCTTCGTTCGCGGTGAAGAACATCAGGATCGCGCCGAGCAGGATGAAGGACAGGTGATCGAGCGACACGTCGCGGATCTGCCCGGCCTCGCGGGCCTCCTCCAGCAGCGAGCGCAGGCTGTCGAGGAAGCCGCCGGTATAATGTTCGCGGATCCAGGCGAAGCGCTTCGATCCCGGCCGCGCCTCGGCGCAGAGCAGCCCGAAATGATCGGGGTAGCGCGCGGCGAAATGGGTGAAGGAACGGATCTGCAGGCTCAGCCGGTCGAGCGGGGAGAGCCCGCGCGAGGCGCGCTTGATCGTGGTCGCCTCGCGGTTGAGATCGCCCAGCGCATATTCGACCGTCGCGCGCCAGAGATTGTCCTTCGACCCGAAATGATAGGGGATCAGCGGCGCCAGCACATGGGCGCGCTCGGCGATCGTGGCCAGGGATGCGCCATGAAAGCCGTCCCGTGAGAAGACGATCAGCGCGGCATCGAGGATGGCCTTCCTCGCATTGGTCTTGGCGCCCTGTTCGCGCGCCTCGGCCTTGTCGGTTTGCTGTTTCAACATTCTTCGCCCCAACTCGAATGGAATGTGGATCAAGGGTGGCGGATCGCGCGGACGGTCGACGAAATATCTCCACCGATCGGCAATCCGTAACGTCAACCGGCAAGTCGATGATCCGATGATTTCCCCGAACCACAAGAATCGTGACGCCGGTGACGAATGTCACCAGATGATCAGGTCAATTCGATTGGGACTATCCTGTAATAAGTCATGGCAAACTCCCCTCGAAATCCAGTGGCTGGATCATCAATGTCCAGCTCTCCAGGAATCTTTAATGTGGCAACATATAGTTGCGTGGAGCAATCAATTCTATTTTGACCCCACTATGGATATATTCCGAAAATATGACGTGATGTCCAGTCGATTCAAACAATCTGTCAGTTTTCGTGCTATTGCACTGCAATAATATCAGGAAGGCGCGATAATCCGCCATTTTCTCCCTAAGTCAGAATGTCGACCATGTCTGGATTGGCCATTTTGGTCCCGGATGGACTTGCGCTGCCTCCGGCAGGGACGCTGACAATATGATCCTCTCCATGATGCTCTGGATCGGAGTGAAGCCTGATAGGCGGCGAGGCGCAAGACCGCGCCTGTTCTAAAATTGAGGAATCTTCAAAAATCCGCCGATCATCGCGGCGGCGGTGTGCGCTCGGTTCAGCCGGCCGCCAGTTCCAGATAATCCGGGGAGCCCACCACGCGGCGCCACAGCTCGGCTTCGTCCATCACATGCGACCCGTCGGCGTTAACATGGCAGGGGGATTTGGCGCGGAAATTGACGAAGCTCAGCCCGTCGGGGCCGGCGCGGAAGCCATATTTGGTGTTGGCGGCGATCGCCAGCGCGGTGCCCGGGCCGAACAGGCGGTTGCCCAGCTTCACACTGCCGGCGCGGACGAAGATGATCTCGTCCTCGGTGTGCGAATGGACAGCCACTTCATAGTCGGCCTTGTAGAAATCATTCTCGTGCAGCCACACTTCGCTGCTGGGCAGGCCCGCATCGGCGTGGAGCGCGCCGCCCGCCACCCCGGCACCGCCCATGTCGAGCGTGCGCGGTACCCGGTCGCTCGGCAGCAGCAGCACATGGCCGCCCGCGCGGGGCTGTTCGGGCCGGCCGTTGAGGCTGAAGACCAGGATGGCCGTGCCATCCTCGGCGCCGATCATCTCGATCGCCGCGCCTTTCTCGACGATCAGGCTCGACCGTTCCTCCATCCGCATTCCGTCGACGAGGGCGGCGCCGCGCCAGACATAGGCGACATAGTCGGTGGCCTCGCCCGCGATCGCCAGGGTGGCGTCGGGCCCGAGCCGGTGGACGGTCATGTGGAGCGGATCGCGCTCGCTTTCGAAGACCGCGCGGCTGTCGGTGCCGCCGGGGGTGGCCGAGCCGATGTCCGCCACCGCTTCCTTCTCGACCGACGCTATCTGTACCTTGGCCATCTGTCGTCTCCCGGCTGGCCGGAAATGCACCTGGGCCAGCATATTCCGCTATGCGCCTTCGCGCAAACCTCCATCGCGCCGGTCAGGCGCGGTCGCGAACATGGTTGCGGAGGATTCCGATCCCCTCGATCTCGCATTCGCAGACGTCGCCATGCTTCATCCAGGTCATCCCCGGGGGCGATCCGGTCGAGATCACGTCGCCGGGGTTCAACGTGCCCATGTGCGACAGGAAGGAGACGATCTGCTCGTTGGTGAACAGCCGGTCGGACGAGTTATGGCTCTGCTTCACCTCACCGTTGATCCGGCATTCCATGTGCAGGTTGGTGGTGTCGATGTCGGTGACGATCCACGGGCCGATCGGCGCGAAGCCGTCATAGGTCTTGCCATAGGCGAAGTAGACCGACTTGCCGAAGGCGCCGGGCTCGTAGAAGTCGCCGCGGGTCACGTCGTTATAGACGGTGTAGCCGAAGATGACGTCCCTGGCCTCCTCGGGGCTGACGCATTTCGCGGTCTTGCCGATCACGATGCCCAGTTCGCATTCATGGTTGATGCCGGGATAGTCGCTGGTCGGCAGCTCGATGATCCCCTCGGGATGGTTCAGCGCGGCGAGCGGCTTGTGCCAGAACATCGGCATGTCGGGGTAGGTGGCGGGCCCGTCGGGGAAGCTGCACTTGAAGCCGGGCCCAGCCGAGACGATCCGGCTGGGCAGGGTGGGCGCGAGCAGCTTCACCGAGCCGAGCTCGACGGTCGGCTCGCCCGAGGGCGCAAGGTCGGGGAAGTCGCCTTTCAGCGGCGTGATCGTGCTGCCGTCGAGCCGTCCGTAGCGAGAGCCGTCGTCCTGTTCGTAGCGCAGATAGATGGCCATCGCTTGCTTCCTCTTCCATTCGTCGCTCCGGCGGAGGCCGGAGCCGGCATCGGTTCTTGCGTCGCCGTGTCGGGCTCTTCGTGGCGGCCCCGGCCTCCGCCGGGGCGACGATTGTGGTTCGACCTAATCGGCGTGCTGCGGCAGTTGGGTGGCGGCGCCCTCGTCCTGGTAGCGCCCGGTGCGAGTCGGCCCCGCCAGGGTCGTGCGCAGGCCGAAGCGTGGTTGGCCGGGTATGTTGCCGGGGCTGGCATGCATGCAGCGGCGATTGTCCCACAGCAGCGCGTCGTTCACCCGCCAGCGGTGGACATGGACATAGTCGGGCTGGAGCATGTGCCCGACCAGCGTGTCGAGCAGGTCGTCGCTCTCGGCCTGCGACAGGCCGACGAAATGATCGACATAGGTGGGGCTGAGGAAGATGCACTTCCGCCCCGAATCCGGATGGGTCAGCACCGCCGGATGGAAGACCGGCGGGTAGAGCGCCTTGAGATGGTCGTTGCTCGCCTCGGGGCGCCCGTCCGGATCCTCCGCCTCGGTTGCGGGGCGCACGCTCTTCCAGAAGGCGCCGGGGCGGGTCTGTTCGTCGGGCCCGAGCCGCAGCCGACCGGCCCATTCCAGCCTCTCCAGCTTCGCCTTCATCGCAGGCGACAGGTCGTCCCAGGCGCGGGCGGTGTCGCACACCATCGTCTCGCCATGCTCCGCCGGCACCTCCAGCATGCGGAGCATCGCGCCTTTGCAGATGTCGGGGGTGTAGGCGGTGTCGCGGTGCCAGGCGATGCGGTTGCAGCGCAGGTCGGTGCCGTCGAACATATAGGCGCGGTAGCGATTGGGGCCGCCGAGCTCGATCAGCAGCGGGTGAAGCTTCGACCGCACCGGCGCGAAGGGGTGGATCTCCAGCTCGCCGAAGCAGCGGCTGAGCGCGAGATGCTCCTCGATCGAGGCGACGTCGTGGAAGACGAGCAGGCCATGGTCGAACCAGGCCTGGTTCAGCAGGGCGCGGACATCGGGGTCTTCCTCGCGCCCGGCGAGCGATCCGATCACCTCGGCACCCACCGGCATCGGGCGGATGGTGATGCTGTCGGGCATGGCAACCTCTCCATGATCTCGCCATGGGCGCCGGGCGCCTCTTGTTCGATCGGGATAAAGGCGGGGTGGGGTGGGAAGCAAATGGGGAAAATTCGCCGATGTGAATTTGGAACCAACCCACCATCGTCGCTCCGGCGGAGGCCGGAGCCGCCACGAAGAGAGGAACCAGTTCACCGCAGGAGCCTGTGGCGGCTCCGGCCTCCGCCGGAGCGACGCTTGTTCGGCCCCCAGATGCGTAATCGCTATTGGACATCCGTCCCGCCGCCATGCCGAATGGTCCCCAGAAAAAAGGAAGGGGAGAGCCATGGCGCTGGGACTGACGGCCGCGCAGGCGGCGGAGTGGCGCGCCTGGTGGTATTTGCCGGTGGTCGCCGCGATCGGCTTCACCGGGCCGGGGATGCAGACGATCGCGATGGGGCCGTTCATCCATCCGTTGCAGGAGGCGTTCGGCTGGTCGCGGGCGCAGATATCGCTGGGGTTGACGGTCAGCACCTTCACCTCCGGGCTGTTGGTGATCCCCTTCGGCCTGCTGATCGACCGCTGGGGCCCGCGCCGGGTGGCGCTGATCGGCGCCACGCTGCTGCCGATCGTCTTCGCGATGCTCGGCACCGCCACCGGCACCATGCCTAACTGGATATTGCTGTGGATCGCGCTCGCCTTCGGCAATCTGTGCACGGCCACCACCGTCTGGACCAGCGCGGTCGCGACCCGCTTCGACGCCGGGCGTGGGCTCGCCATTGCGGTAACGGTCAGCGGTGGGGCGGTCGGCGCGGTGATCTATCCGCCGCTGGTCACCGCGCTGATCGAGGGACTGGGCTGGCGCAGCGCCTTCGCGGCGCTCGGCGGGCTCTGGGCGCTCGTCGTCTTCCCGCTGGTCTTCCTGTTCTTTCGCGGCGCCTATGACGGGAAGGGCCGGCAGGCTGCGCTCGCCAGGCCAGCCGACGAGCGTCCAGGCCTGACCATGAGGCAGGCGGTGCGGCGCCCGGCCTTCTATGCGCTGCTGCTGGCGGGCTCGACCTTCTCCTTCGCCACCCTCTCGATCATCTATCATTTCACCCCGATCCTGACCGACCATGGCGCCGAGCCGCTGCGCGCGGCGGGCTTCGCCTCGCTGATCGGCGCGGCGGCGTTCGTCGGGCGGGTGGGCGGCGGCTGGCTGCTCGATCGCTTCCCAGGCCATCTGGTCGGCGCGGTCGCCTACCTGCTGCCGATCCCGGCCGCGCTGCTGCTGCTCTTCGCCGGGGGCGATCCCGCCGCGCAGGTCGGCGCGGCACTGCTGCTGGGGCTGACGATGGGCGGTGAGCTCGACGTCGTCACCTATCTCGTCACGCGCTATTTCGGGCTGCGCCATCTGGGCGTGATCCTGGGCGCGATGATGGCGGCGATCGCGGTGGGCATGGGGCTGGGCCCGGTCAGCGCCGGCGCGGTGTTCGACCATTTCGGCAGCTATGCGCCTTTCCTGTGGCTCACCGTCGCGTTGATGGCGCTCAGCGCCGCCTCAATCGCGGCGCTTCACCGCACTCCGGTGATCGAGGGCGGCGGCCACTGAAGGCCATATCGGTATGGACCTATACCGGCACGATATTGGCGCAATCCGCTGCGGTTTCCTGTGCAAAGGGTGAGTGGAAAGGTTCCATCAGAGAACCATCCGAATCGGCTTTCTTTACTCGTGGGAATAATGCTACTCACGGGAATATGAGGGGGCGGCGCTCGCCGCGCCCTGGGAAGGATCGCTCGAAAGGATGGACTTGGCCGTATCTCCGTTTCGGTCCACGCGGACCAGCGAGGGGGAGAGGCAGGAGAAGCGCCACGCGCTGCTCCTGGCCGCCGTCCGCATGTTCAACGAACGCGGATTTCATTCGACCTCGCTGGAGGACGTCGCCGCCAGCCTGGGGGTCACCAAGCCGGTGATCTACCACCATCTCGGCAACAAGGAGCAGGTGCTGTTCGAATGCGTCCGCGTCGGGCTCGAGGAGCTGCGGGTGGGCGCCGAGCAGGCGCGGGCCATCGAGGGGACCGGGCTCGACCGGCTCAAGACCTTCCTGCGCAGCTATGCCGAAAGCGTGATGGGCGATTTCGGCCGCTGCGTGATCCGCACCGGTGACGAGCTGCTCTCGGCCCAGAGCCGCGCCGACCTGCGCGCTCAGAAGGCCGATATCGACGCCTCTATGCGCGCGATGATCGATGAGGCGGTGGCCGACGGCTCCGCCCAGGTCGACGATGTGCGGATGACCGCCTTCGCCTTCGCGGGGGCGCTCAACTGGCCGGCGCGCTGGCACCGCGCCGATGGGGAATTGTCCGCGAGCCAGGTCGCCAAAGGCCTGGTGGATGTGATGTGCGCCGGTATCGAACCGCGATCGGCGCGGAAGGAGGGGTAAACCGATGTCCGATACGCTGAGCGCGGAGCCGCGCATCGCCGACGGCCGCCGCAGCAGCTTCGGCTGGACGACCCGCTGGGACGAGGCCCACGCCGCCAAGGCGCGCGCCGACGGCTGGTGGACCGACGAGACGATCGGCGAGCGGCTGGCGCAGCTGGCGGCGGCCGAGCCCGACCGGCTGCTGGTGATCGACGGCGAGATCGAACTGCGCGCGGGCGAACTGTACGAGAAGGCGCAGACGCTGGCGCGCCAGTTCGTCGAGCGCGGGTTCCTGCCGGGCCATGTCATCTCCTTCATGCTGCCCAACTGGCATGAGGCCTGTGTCGTCTATCTGGGCGCCACCCTCGCCGGGCTGGTGGCGCATCCGCTGGTCACCGCCTATCGCGAGGCCGAGCTGAAATTTCTGCTGGCCGACAGCGGCAGCCGGATGATCTTCGTGCCCCGGCGGGTGCGCAACTCGATGATCTTCGACGCGGCCCGCGCCGCCATCGCCGAGCTGGAGAACCCGCCCGAGATCGTGCTGGTGCGCGACGAGGAGCCGGGCTTCGCGAGCCTGACGAGCCTGCTCGCCGCCGACAGCGACGCCGCGCTGCCGGCGAAGGTCGACCCTGACACGGTGCGGATGATCATCTACACCTCGGGCACCACCGGCCGCCCCAAGGGCGTGCTCCACACTCACAACACCCTGGCGGCCACCGTCGGCCAGCTCCACAAATATTGGCAGGCCAACGAGGGCGACCGCTTCTTCGTGCCCTCGCCGATCAGCCATATCGGCGGCTCGATCTACTCCTTCGAATTCCCGATCCTGTGGGGCACCGTCGCGGTGCTGCAGGAGATGTGGGATCCCGAGGCGGCGATCACCCAGATGGAGCAGCATGGCTGCACCCATATGGCGGGCGCGACGCCGTTCCTCCAGGGGCTGCTCGATCAGGGCAAGGCCAAGGATATCCGGCTGCCGAAGCTGAAGGTGTTCATCTGCGGCGGCGCTTCGGTGCCGCCCACCCTGATCCGCGAGGGCCACGACTGGTTCCAGAACACCCGCGTCCAGCGCGTGTTCGGATCGACCGAGGTGCCGACGATCACGATCGGCAGCCGCGACCGCGACGATCTGGAGCATGCCGCCGAGACCGACGGCATGATCGGCATCGCCGACGTCAAGCTGATCGACAGCGACGGTAAGCTGACCGACGTCGAGGGCGAGGTTCTGGCCAAAGGCGCGCAGATGTTCCTCGGCTATCTGCGCGACGAGGACAATGCCTCTTCCTTCGACGAGACGGGCTATTTCCGGACCGGCGACCTCGCCGAGCTGGTCGACGGCCGCTATCTGCGCATCTCGGGCCGCTCGAAGGACATCATCATCCGCCAGGGCGAGAATATCGCCCCGAAGGAGGTCGAGGATCTGCTCGTCCAGCATCCCGACATCGCCGACATCGCCATCGTCGGCCTGCCGTCGGCCAAGACCGGCGAGCTGGCCTGCGCGGTGATCGTGCCGCGCCCCGGCGCCACGCCCGACGTCGCCGCGCTCCGCGCGTTTCTCGAGGAGAAGCGGCTCGCCAAATACAAGATGCCCGAACAGGTGGTGCTGCGCAGCGAACTGCCGCGCAGCGCGATCGGCAAGGTCCTCAAGGTCCAGCTCCGCCAGGAGCTGATCGCGACAGGAAGCTGAACATGGAATTTGGATGGAACGAGGCCCAGCAGGCCTATCGCACCCGCGTGCGGACCTTCCTGGAAGCTACGCTTCCGGAGGATTGGGACACGATCGCGCTGCACGGCCCCGGCTCGCCGGGGCAGACCGCCTATTCGAAGGAATTCTGCCCGAAGCTCCATGAGGAGGGGCTGCTGGTCCCGCACTGGCCGGTCGAGCATGGCGGGCTCGGCGGCAACAGCTGGGATCACTTCATCCTGGGTGAGGAGCTGTGGGCGGTCGGCGAGCCGCGCGGCCCCCAGTACATGAACGTCAACTGGATCGGCCCGGTGCTGATGCGCTACGGCACCAAGCAGCAGCAGGAGCGCTTCCTGCCCGAGATGCGCGAGGGCAAGGTCACCTGGTGCCAGGGCTTCTCCGAGCCCTCCGCCGGTTCCGACCTCGCCGCGCTGCGTACCCAGGCCACCCCGGTGGAGGGCGGCTACAGCGTCACCGGCGCCAAGGTGTGGACCAGCTATGCCGGCCTTGGCGACTATTGCTTCCTGCTCGCGCGCACCTCGTCGGATCGCAAGGGCGGTATCGTCATCCTGCTGGTCGACATGACGACGCCGGGCATCCAGGTGAAGGACATCCCCTCGGTGATCGGCCGGGGCGACATCCATGAGGTGTTCTTCGACGACGTCTTCGTGCCCGCCGATCGTCTGCTGGGCGAGATCGGCCAGGCGTGGGAGATCATCAACTTCGGCCTCGCCAACGAGCGCATCGGCATTCCGCGCTATGCCTTCTCCGAACGGATGGTGCAGCGCGCGGTGAACCGGCTCAAGGCCGACGGCCGCTATGACGACCCGGTGGTGCAGGACCGGCTGGGCCGCGTCTTCGCGCTCTGTCAGGCGGCGCGGATGATGGTCTACAAGGTCATCGACGAGCGGTCGAAGGGCAAGGAGCCCAATGCCTATGGCAACCTCGCCCGCTGGGCGGTGGTCCGCGCCGACCAGGCGGTGAACGACTTCATGACCGAGTTCATGCCCGATGGCCTGCTCGGCGCCGATGCCATGCAGACGGCGCACCACCAGCGCGCGATTGCGGCGGGTATCGCCTCGGGCGCGGCCGAGATCCAGCTCAACCTGGCGGCGCGTCGCCACCTCAACCTGCCGAGCGAGAAGTAGGATGGATTTCGATCTCAACGAACAGCAGTCCGAGGTCCTGAACGGCCTCGACCAGCTCATCGCCTCGGCCACCATCGAGCCGCCGCACGAGGGCGTCTTCGTCGCCTGGGGCGCCGATCTCGACGCCCAGATCGCCGAGGCCGGCTATTATGACATCGTCGCAGCGGGGCTCGATCTGATCGACGGCGCGCTCGTCGTCGAGCGGCTGTCGCAGCTTCCGCTGACCGTGGAAGCCGCGGCCTCGGTGCTGATCGCGCCCGTCACCGGGCTGGAACTGCCGCGACCCTTCGCGATCGCCTCGGGCTCGGCGCTGGCGCCGGCGCGCTTCCTGCCGATCGCCAAGACCCTGCTCGTCGACCAGGGCGACCAGCTTCTCGCGGTCGAGGTGGATCCGGCCAATGTCGATACGCTCGATACGCTGTTCGCCTATCCCTATGGCAAGCTGAAGAGCCTGGACGGGGTGAAGACCATAGTGGTCGACGTGCCCGTCGCAGCCTTCCATCGCCGCTGGCGCATCTCGATGGCGGCCGAGGCCGCGGGCCTGATGAAGGCCGCGCTCGATCTCGTCATCCAGCATGTCACCGATCGCCGTGCCTTTGGCCGTCCGATCGGCAGCTTCCAGGCGGTCCAGCACCGGCTGGTGATGGCCGCCGAGGTGACCGAGGGCGTGCGCTGGCTGGGCCTCAAGGCGGCCGATTCCGATGATGACGTCGATGCCGCCGTCGCCTCCACCTATGTGCAGGACTCGATCCCGCGTTTCTGCACCGATCTGCACCAGTTCTGCGGCGCGATGGGCCTGACCCTCGAATTCCCGCTGCACTATTACACCTATCGGCTGCGCGCCCTGCTCGGCGAACTGGGCGGTGGCACCGGCTCGGCCCGCGCCATGGTCGCGCTCAACTGGGGAGCCGCGGCATGACCGCCGAAACGACGACGGGCGACCTGGACGCCTTCCGCGCCGAGGCGCGCGCCTGGCTGGACGCGAACGTCCCCGATCATGGCTCGCCGATCGACGGGCCGGAATCGCGCGACTATGCGCTCGCCTGGCAGCGCAAGATGGCCGAGGACCGCTGGACCGGCCTGACCTGGCCGACCCAATATGGCGGCCGCGCGCTGCCGGTCGCCCAGCAGATCGTCTGGTTCGAGGAATATGCCCGCGCCAAGGCGCCGAGCACCCATGACGCCAGCTTCGTCGGCCTCAACCATGCCGGCCCGACGATCATGGCCTGCGGCACCGAGGAGCAGAAGGCCTTCCACCTGCCCAAGCTGCTGAAGGGCGAGGTGATCTGGTGCCAGGGCTTTTCCGAGCCCGGTGCCGGTTCGGACCTGGCCGGTCTGCGCACCAAGGGGCGGATCGAGGGCGACGAGATCGTCATCGACGGCGCCAAGATCTGGTCGAGCTATGCCGACATCGCCGACTGGCAGGAATTGCTGATCCGTACCGATCCGGAATCGAGCCGCCACCATGGCCTGAGCTGGGTGATCTGCCCGATGGACGCGCCCGGCATCACCGTGCGCCCGATCAAGACGATGGCCGGCCCCACCAAATATAGCGAGGTCTTCTACGACGGGGTGCGCATTCCGCTCTCCAACGTCGTCGGCGGCGTCAACAATGGCTGGAAGACGGCCATGTCGACCTTCGCCTTCGAGCGCGGCACCGCCAGCCTCGCGCTGCAGATCCTGCTGATCTACAAGGTGGAGGAGCTGATCGCGGCCTGCCCGGCGAGCCGCCCGGCGCTGCGCGATCGTCTCGCCGGTCTCCGCGCCGAGGCCGCCGCGATCCGCGCGATGACCTATCGCTTCGCGATCGACAATGAGCATGGCGTGCCCGGTGCCGAAGGCTCGGTGATCCGCCTCTATTTCGCCGAGCTGAGCAAGCGGGTGACGGCGGCGGCGATCGACCTCTACGGCGTCTCGCACCCCGATGTGCTGGCCGCCCATGGCTGGGCCTTCGACTATTTCGACGCCTATTCGGAAACCATTGCCGGTGGCACCGCCGAGATCCAGCGCGATCTGATCGGCGAACGTGTGCTCGGCCTGCCGCGAGGAACGCGCTGATGCGGATGCAGCCTTCGACCGACCAGCGTGAGCTGATCGACTCCGTTGCCGGCCCGGTGGCCGAGATACTGCCGATCGCGCGCCTGCATGAAGGCGCCGATGGCGAGGCCGCGCGCCTTGGCTCGCTCGCCGAACTGGGCGCGCTGGCGATCGCGCTGGGCGAGGAACAGGGCGGCGCCGGCCTGACCGCGACCGAAGAGGCACTGCTGTTCGAGCAGCTCGGCCGTCAGCTCGCCTCGCCGGCGGTGCTCGCCTCGGCGCTCGCGGCGCATATCGCCGCCGCCAATGGCGATGCCGACAGGGCCGGTTCGATCGCGACGGGCTCCGCCCCGGTGGCGATCGCCGTCCCGGCGCAGGTCGGTGACGGCGTGCTGCTGATCGACGCGGTGGAGTCGCCCGCCCATGTGCTGCTGCTCGGCGCGGATGGGCCCGTGCTGTTCGGTGCTTCGGCGTTGTCCGGCCGGGCCCTGCTCGACGCCGATCAGTGGAGCCTGCCGCTGGAAACCGCCAAGCTCGGCGGTGGCGGTGCCCGAGGGGACGCGGGGCTGGCGATCCGCGCCAAGCTGCTGTGTGCGGCGCAGCTTGCCGGCATCGCCGGCAGCGCGCGCGACATGGGCGTGGAATATGCCAAGCTGCGCGAGCAGTTCGGCAAGCCGATCGGCAGCTTCCAGGCGACCAAGCACAACTGCTCCAACATGGCGATGTGGGCGATGGCTGCGGCCGACCAGATGAGCTTCGCGGCGGTCGCGGTGGCCGAGGGGCGCGACGACGCCGCCTTCCAGGCGCTCGCGGCGCTGTCGATGGGCATCCGCGCGGCCAAGGCCAATGCCGGCGCCAACATCCAGATCCATGGCGGCATCGGCTTCAGCGACGAGTGCGACGCGCATCTCCTCGTCAAGGCGGCGCACCTCTGGGAGACGATCGCGGGCGGCGAGGAGGCGGTCCACGCCGCGCTGCTGGCGGAGGCGTCGCCGCTGGGCAGCGCCAAGGCGCGGCACTGATCCATCCCATTCAAGATCAAGATCGAGAGGACAGACTATGACGGTGGCAGTGATCACGGGTGCGGGCAGCGGTATCGGCCTCGGCACCGCGCTGAAGTTCCGCGACCTGGGCTATAAGGTCGTCGGCGTCGGGCGCGACAAGGATAAGCTGGTCGAGCTGGAGAAGCAGTTCGACGACAAGAGCCAGATCGCGACCGTCTCGGCCGACGTGATGGCCGATGACGCCCCGAAGCAGATCGTCGAGGCGGCGCTCAAGCTGGGCGGCGAGGTTACCTATCTCGTCAACAATGCCGGCGTTGGCCGCCCGACCCCGATCGACGAGACCGACGACGAGCGGCTCGACCTGTTCCTGAATCTGATGCTGCGCGCGCCCTTCCGCCTGATCCGGGAATCGCTGCCGCACATGAAGTCCGGCTCGGGCATCGTGAACGTCAGCTCGACCTTCGCGATCATCGGCGGTCTGCGCGGCGGCCCCTATTCGGCGGCGAAGGGCGGCATCCACGGTCTGTCGCTGCACATGGCGGCGCAGTATGGCCCGCTCGGCATCCGCACCAATTGCGTGGCGCCTGGCGTCACCCCGACCCCGATGACCGAGGGCCGTTATGAGGACGCCGTCTTCCAGAAGATGAACAACCACATGACGCCTTATCCGCGCCTCGCGACGGTGGACGATGTGGTCAACACGATCGTCTTCCTCTGCACCCCGCAGGCCGAGTTCCTGAACGGCCAGATCATCGCCGTCGACGGCGGCTGGTCGTGCACCAAATATCTCTCGGACTTCGGCCGTACCTCCAAGTGGGTCGGCGCCGATGAGTGATCCGCAGGTCGATTCGCGGGAGGAGAACCCGATCCTGTTCTCGGTCGAGGACGGGATCGCGACGATCACCCTGAACCGCCCGCACGAGGGCAACGCGATTTCGCCCGGCATGCAGGAGGCGCTGGAGAAGGCCTGGGCGCGGGTCCAGAATGATCACGACATTCGGGTCGCGATCATCAAGGGCGCGGGCGAGCGGCATTTCTGCACCGGTGCTTCGGTGAGCATGCTGCGCGATGAGGGCGAGGGGGCGCTGCTGCGCAACCAGACCAACCGCGAGGCCAACCGCTTCAGCCCCCGCCAGTGCGAGGTGTGGAAGCCGGTGATCGCCTGCGTGACGGGTCTCGCCGCGAGCGGCGGCCTTCACTTCGTGGTCGATTGCGACATCGTCATCGCCAGCGAGAATGCCGCCTTCATGGACACCCATGTGTCGGTGGGCGCGGTCGGCGCGCTGGAGAATATCGGCTTGGCCAAGCGGATGACGATGGGCGGGGCGCTGATGCTCACCCTGCTCGGCAAGGCCTATCGCATGCCGGCGGCACGCGCCCACCAGCTTGGCCTAGTCGACGTGCTCGAGCCGACCCGCGAGGCGGCCGAGGCCAAGGCGCTCGAGTTCGCGAAAATCATCTGCGGCAACTCGCCCCAGGCGATGGCGCTGTCGAAGCGGGCGATCTGGATGTCCGAGGAGATGGGCTATTCCATGGCGCTCGACCATGGCTGGGAACTGCTCAAGTCGCAGTGGCGCCATCCCGACTTCAAGGAAGGCCCCAAGGCCTTCATGGAGAAGCGGACCGCCGAGTGGAATCCCGATCCGGACGCGCGGTGACGATGTAATTCCTCCCCGGAACGGGGAGGGGGACCATGCAAAGCATGGTGGAGGGGCGGCGCGGAAGCGCCGTCTGCGACGGCTTCCCCTCCACCGCCTTCGGCGGTCCCCCTCCCCGTTCCGGGGAGGAACTTGAACTAACCATCCACCAGCTTCCCGCCGCTCTCGGCCTTTGCCAGCAGCACCGTCGCCGGCGCGATCCCCATTGCACGCAGCCCGGCGATTACCGCGTCCAGACCCACGGCGTCGCCCCAGAACAGCGGCCCGCCGCGATAGACCGGCCAGCCGAGCCCCTTGATCGCGGCGATGTCGATATTGCTGGCGGGCGTTGTGATGCCCTCGTCGATCAGCTTCGCGGCCTCGTTCACGGCAGGCAGGAGCAGCTTGTCGAACGAGACTTCATAGGGACCGAAGCCCTCGCTCAGCAGCTCCGGCGCGAAGCCATAATCGTAGAGCGCGGCGTCGATCGCCTCGGCGCTGGCCTCGGCGCGGCGCGCGGCGTCCTCGATCGCGGCGAGCAGCCGGCCGGCGATGCTGCCGGGGCCGCGATCGGCGAGCGCGTCGAGGCCCACCGATTTGGCCGCCGCGCGCTCGGCAAAGAAATGATAGCGTTGCGCCTCGGCCTCGATCGAATGCATCAGTTCGTCCGATAGCCGCTGCTCCACCGCATAGCCCTCGTCGAACGGTAGCTCGACCGCCGCCTCCACCGCCTCGGCGATCGCGAAGGGGGCCTTGAAACCGCGAAAGGCCTCGGCGTGGCGGGTGAGGAAATCGGCGTAGATGTGGGGCTTCCCGCGCGCCTCGGCGATCCGGCCCTCGCGGTTGCGGACGAGGCGGAGCGGTGCGCCCGCATCGGCGATCCGCCGGGCATAAGCGATCGCATCGTCGAGCAGCCGGCCTTCCTCGGCGAGCGCATCGATCATGCCCAGTTCGAGGGCCTTCTCCGCACCGATCGGCTTGCCGCTGGCCATGATCTCCATCGCCGCGTCGGGCCCCACCACGCGGGGAAGCCGCTGGGTGCCGCCGCCGCCGGGGGCGATGCCCAGATTGACCTCGGGCAGGCCGACCCGCGCGGAGGGGACGGCGATGCGATGGTGGCAGACCAGCGACAGCTCATAGCCGCCGCCCAGCGCGGTGCCGTGGATCGCGGCGATCACCGGCTTGGGGCTCGCCTCGATCCTGTCGAACACTTCGATCAGCCAGGGATGGAGGATCGGCCCGCTCAGCTCGCGGATATCGCCCCCCGCGAAGAAGGTGCGCCCCGCGCAGATCAGCACGATCGCGTCGACGGCGGGATCGATGGCGAGTTCGCCGATCCCGTCGAACAGCGCGCGCCGCACCTCCGCGCCGATCGCGTTGACTGGCGGGGAGTCGATCTCGAGCACCCCGATCCGCTCGGGCGTCACCCATGTCTTTCCGACATTCGTCATCGGCGGGATCGTCAGCGCGCGGCGATCGGCTCCGCCTTGCCCAGGTCGCGGCGCGACAGCGAGCGGCGAAGCTCGCTGGGCGAGGCGCCGAACCAGCGCTGGCAGGCGCGCGACAGCACCGCCGGCTCGGCGAAGCCCAGCCGCGCGGCGATCTCGGTGAAGGAGGCGTCGGACTGGGCGATATAATGTTCGGCCAGTTCGCGGCGCACCTGGTCGCGGATCATCTCGAAGGTCTTGCCCTCGCGCTTCAGCCAGCGGTGCAGGGTGCGCGGGTGGAGGCCCATCGCCACCGCCGTCGCTTCGCGGGTGCAGGCGTCGCGATGGAGCGCGCGGTTCACCTCGCGCTTGACCCGCGACGAGATCGAGGCGCGGTTCGGGTAGCGCCGCGACAGGGTGCTGATTTCCTTCTGGAACAGCGCATTGTCGCGGGTGACGATCTTCTGCTCGAGGTCGCGGACCGAGAAGACCGCCGCGTCGAATGGCTCGGAGAAGCGCACCTTGCAGCCGAAGCGCTTCTGGTAGACCGAGGGCGGGGCCAGCGGTTCATGCGCGAACCAGATCTCCTTCACCCGCGCGGCGCCGCCCGAATAGCGGATCGTGTCGTCGGCATGAACCGACAGGAGCTGCTCCATCACCTGGCGGCGATGGGCGACGCCGTCGGCCAGGCATTCATAGACGCAGAGCACCTCGTCCGAGTCCGAATAGCGTTCCAGATGGGTGTGGATCGCCGAGCTGTAGACATACATGTGGCGCGAGCAATTCTCGAACACGTCGCCCACCGTCTCGGCATGTTCCAGGGTCGCGCCGACCGGGCCGAGCAGGTAGAGGCCATATTGAAGCTCGGACAGGCGCAGGCCGACATCGTGGCAACCGGTGGCGTCGACCGTTTCTTCCAGCAGCCCGGCGAAATCCTTGAACAGCAGCTGCCCATAAGGCGGCTCGCATTGGGCCTCGGTCATGCCGATCCGGGCGAGCAGCGCGGCGGGATCGCCCCCCAGCTTGCGGACCAGCTCGGGAAAGCCGCTCAGCACCGATGTCGAGATATAGCCCTGGTCGGCCGATCCGTGCTGGACCGGGGTGAACTGCTGCGGCGTGCTGATGTCCGCCGGGTTCTGGGTCGACCTCATAGCGATGAAACCCTGAGGATGCCTGCTCAGAAGCTGCAAAATCCCTCTCCATTCCCATGATGATGCTGACGATGTGAACGCAAGCTGACCGACGGCAGAGTGGTGGCACGCAGCCGGCGACGGGTACCAGAAAGGAGAGCGACGGAGCGGATCGACCGCGCCTCGTTCAAGCAGATCGCCTTGTCGATCGCGCCGGCTTCCTGTCGGCCGGCGATCATGGCATCCAGCATGGGCTCTCCAACGAAATGGCTCTTGATATCGAGCCTTTTCTTATGGCTTGGGGTATCGCAATCGGGCCGTGGCCGGCTTGATCCTACGGGACAGCTGCGAGTCCCGCAATGTCATGCAATCTTCACAATAAGTCCCTGCATTAAATCGATAATATCGAGATACTTACCGGCGGGTAGGGTGTGTCTTTTCGTGGCAGCTGGGATCAAGTCGCAGGGCGCGGAACAGCTGGCGTCGTCGAAAAATTGACGATTCGTCAGGACCGGGAATCGGTGCCGGGCGACTGGATCGGCGCTTTGACCTCCCGGATCAATTCAACCTCGCCGATCTGTGGTGAAATCGGCCATCCGCTCCGATCCGGCGTCCTGCGAAGGCCGGTTGTCGTTGTGGATGGCATACACAATGCTGCGGAAGTGCGGCATAGTGTCCCGACAGACAACAGAACGGGAATCGGAGAGATGACGGCGAACTATGACCTGGTGATCCGCGGCGGCACGATCGTCGATGGCACCGGCAAACCCGGCTATCGCGGCGATGTCGCGGTGAAGGACGGGCGGATCGCGGCGCTTGGCGTGGTCGAGGGCCGCGGCGGCGAGGAGATCGACGCGGCCGGCCGCATCGTCACCCCCGGCTTCGTCGACGTCCACACCCATTTCGATGGCCATGTCACCTGGGCGAACCGGTTGAATCCCTCGTCGCAGCATGGCGTGACCACGGTGCTGATGGGCAATTGCGGAGTCGGCTTCGCGCCGTGCAAGCCCGACGACCGCGACCGGCTCGTCCATCTGATGGAGGGGGTGGAGGACATTCCCGAGATCGTGATGACCGCCGGCCTGCCGTGGAACTGGCAGAGCTTCCCCGACTATCTCGACCGGCTCGAGGCGAAGAGCTTCGACATGGACGTCGCCGCCCAGATCCCGCACGCCCCCTTGCGCGTCTATGTGATGGGCGAGCGTGCCGCCGCCCGCGCCGCGGCCACCCCCGAGGACATTGCGAAGATGCGCGAGATCGCGGTCGAAGCGGTGGAGGCGGGGGCGCTCGGTTTCTCCAGCTCGCGCTCGCTCAACCACAAGGCGACCGACGGCACGCTGACCCCGACCTATGGCTCGGCGTCGGACGAACTGGCCGGCATCGCCGAGGGGCTGGGCCAGCTCGGCAAGGGCGTGCTCCAGGTGATTTCGGACTTCGAGGATGTCGACGGCGAGTTCGGCATCCTGCGCCGCATGGTCGAGGTGTCGGGCCGCCCGCTCGCCACCACCGTGCTCCAGATGCACGCCGCGCCCGACCGCTGGCGCAAGGTGCTCGACCGGATCGAGGACGCCAATCAGGACGGCCTGCCGATCCGCGCCCAGGTCGCGGGCCGGCCGCAGGGCGTGATGATGGGGCTGACGCTCGGCCGCAACCCGTTCATGCACACCCAGGCCTACAAAGAGGTCGCCGATCTGCCGTTCGACGAGCGGCTGGCGGCGCTGCGCGATCCGGCGCGCCGGGCGCGCATCCTGGGCGAGGAATTGCCCGACGATCTCGACTGGATGCAGCGCATCTTCGCCAGCTCCTTCGCCTCTATGTACGAATGGGAAGCGGGCTATGAGCCCCGGCCCGAGGATGGCATCGCCGCCCGCGCCGAGGCGAAGGGCGTGACCCCGGCCGAATATGCCTATGACCTGATGGTGAGCGGTGACGGATCGACCGTGATCAACCTGCCCGCCGCCAATTATTTCGGCAGCAGCAACGCCGCGATGAACGAGATGATCAACCATCCGAACAGCATCTGGGCGCTGGGCGACGCCGGTGCGCATTGCGGCCTGCTCTGCGACGCCAGCCTGCCCAGCTATATGCTGCAGCGCTGGTCGGCCCCCAATGGCGGCCCGCTGCCGATCGAGACGGTGATCAAGGCGCTCACCTCCGAGACGGCGGAGTCGGTGGGGCTCGACGATCGCGGCGTGCTGGCGCCCGGCTATCGCGCCGACATCAACATCATCGACATCGAGAATGTGCGCGTCGGCCGCCCGGCGATGGCGGCGGTGCTGCCCAATGGCGGCCGCCAGCTCAGCCAGAGCGCGACCGGCTATGACGCCACGATCGTCGCCGGGCAGATCACCTATCGCAACGGCGAGCATACCGGCGCGCTGCCGGGCCGCCTCGTCCGGGGGGCGCAGCCCGCTCCATTGGCGGCCCCCGTCGCGGTCTGATCATATCCGGCCGTCCCGATCGGGGCGGCCGTCGGGAGAGAATGCATGTCGACCAGTTCCTTGCCGTTCACCGTCGAACCGATCCGCGCGGGCATGCTCTTCGGCGCCGTCGTGCGCGGGCTGCGCCAAGTGCATCTCGCCAGCGAGCCGGTGCGCGAGGCGCTGCGCCGCCAGTGGATCCAGGACGGCGTGCTCGTCTTCCGCGACGGCGACAACAGCGAGGATTTCCTCGTCGACCTCAGCTCGGTGTTCGGCGAGCTGGAAGCGCATCCGCTCAAGGACGTCCGCAACGAGGGGCGGCCGGAGATCATCACCATCTTCGCCAAGCCCGGCGACAACACGGTGTGCGAGGTGGAGGGCGAGCGCGGCGCCAACTGGCTCGGCTGGCACACCGACCTCGTCTATGTCGAACGGATCAACCATGGCGGCATCCTCCGCTCGCTCAAGCCCACGGAGAAGGGCGGGCTGACCGGCTTCCTCGACCAGGTCGCGGCCTATGATGCGTTGCCCGACGATCTGAAGGCAGCGATCGAGGGGCTCAGCGTGGTCTACAAGATGGGCCCCTTCCCGATGTACAAATATGGCTATCGGGGCGAGCTGAAGATCCACAATGTCTCGGCTTTCTACCAGAAGATCTGGGACCAGACCGACGACTTCCCCGAGGCGGTGCACCCGATGGTCTGGACCCAGCCCGAGACCGGCCGCAAGCTGCTCAACATCTCGCCCTTCTTCGCGCTCTATATCGAGGGGATGAAGACGCCGGAGGGGGACGCGCTGCTCAAGCGGCTGTGCGACCACATCAACGAGTGCCCCTCCTACCATCACAAATGGTCGACCGAGGAGCTGGTGCTCTGGGACAATTGGCGGATGCTCCATTCGGTGACGCCGATCCCGCTCGACGAGGAGCGGACGATGCAGCGGACCACGATCAAGGGCGATTATGGCGCGGGCCGTCTGCTGAAGGACCTGCAGAAGGCCGCCTGACGATCTCTGGGGGAGCCGCATGACCAGTATCGAACCATATCGCCTCGCGATCCCCGAGGCGCAGCTCGACGACCTGCGCGCGCGGCTGGCGCTCACCCGCTGGCCCGAGGCCGAACTGGTCGACGACTGGTCGCAGGGCGTGCCGCTGGAGACGATGCAGGCGCTGATCGCCTATTGGCGCGACCGCTATGACTGGCGGCGCTGCGAGGCGCAGCTCAACGCCTGGGGGCAGTATACGACCGAGATCGACGGGGTCTCGATCCACTTCCTCCATATCCGATCGCCCGAGCCGAACGCGTTGCCGCTGCTGATGTCGCATGGCTGGCCGGGCTCGGTGATCGAATTCTCGAAGGTGATCGGTCCGCTCTCGAACCCCTCGGCGCATGGCGCGGGCGGGCAGCCGGCGTTCGACCTGATCATTCCCTCGCTCCCCGGCTATGGCTTCTCGGGCAAGCCGAAGGAACTGGGCTGGAACATCGAGCGGATCACCCGCGCCTTCATCACCCTGATGGAGCGGCTCGGCTATGATCGCTGGGCCGGGCAGGGGGGCGACTGGGGCTGCGCGATCACCACCCATCTGGCGCAGCTCGCGCCCAAGGGGCTGATCGGCATCCACCTCAATTGCCCGCTGGTGCTGCCGCCGTCGGACCCGTCGGACTTCACGCCCGAAGAGCACAGGATGATGGAGGACCGCGCGACCTATATGCGCTGGATGAGCGGCTATGCGATGCAGCAGAGCAGCCGTCCCCAGACGATCGGCTATTCGCTGCTCGACTCGCCGGTGGGCCAGGCCTCGTGGATTTATGAGCGCTTCCACGACTGGACCGATCATCAGGGCACGGTGGAGTCGATCCTGTCGATGGACGACGTGCTCGACAACATCATGCTCTACTGGCTGCCCGGCACCGGCGCCTCCTCGGCGCGGCTCTACTGGCACAGTTTCATGGACCTGCCGTTCCGGCCGAGCCATCTGCCGACCGGGATCACGATCTTTCCGGCCGAGACCCACCGCGCCTCGAAGCGCTGGTGCGAGGCTTTCTACACGAAGCTCGTCCACTTCAACGAGGTGGAGAAGGGCGGTCATTTCGCGGCCTTCGAGCAGCCAGGGATCTTCGTCGACGAGGTCCGCGAGACCTTCGCGAAGATCCTCTGATCCGCGTCCCGTTTCATCGTCGCCCCGGCGGAGGCCGGGGCCGCCACCGGCTCCTGCGAGTAGCTGGCCGGCAAGATCGTGGCGGCTCCGGCCTCCGCCGGAGCGACGCATGGGGAGGGACGGCAGAATGAGCGAAGCCGAAGCCCGCCTCACCAATCGCTGGCTGGTCCTCGGCCTGCTGATCCTGGTCTATGCGCTCAGCGCCGCCGACCGCCAGCTCGTCTCGATCCTGGCCGAGCCGATCCGCAAGGACCTGGGCCTGAGCGACGCCCAGCTGGGCCTGCTGTCGGGGCTGTTGTTCGCCTTCTTCTACACCGTCTTCGGCATCCCGTTCGGTTGGCTCGCCGACCGTTACAACCGGGTCAACATCCTGGTCGGCATCTGCGTATTCTGGAGCGCCTGCACCTCGCTCTGCGGTGGGGCGGCGAGCTTTGCGCAGATGGCGCTGGCGCGGGTCGGCGTCGCCACCGGCGAGGCGGGGGCGTCGGGGCCCACCTATTCGCTGATCTCCGACTATTTCCCGCCCGATCGGCGCGCGACGATGTTCGGTATCTATGCGATCGGCTATCCCGCCGGATCGGCGCTGGGTGCCGCCTTCGCCGGCTGGATCGCGGCGCGCTACGACTGGCGGATGGCGTTCGTCGCGATGGGAGCGGTCGGCGCGCTGGTGGCGGCGTCGCTGCTGCTGATGCGCCACCCGCCGCGAGGCCGGCTCGATCCCGCTCCGGCTACTGCCGCCGTCGCGCCGCCCTTTCTTTCGGTGCTGCGCGAGTTCCTCACCCGCCCTCGGCTGTGGATGACGGGGCTGGCGGCGGCGCTCACCGCCTTGCCCAGCTATGGCGTGATCACCTGGACGCCCGCGCTGCTGATGCGCACCAAGGGGATGACCCTGATCGACATCTCGACCTGGTACAGCCTTGTCTCGGGCCTCTCGATGGTCGCCGGTATGCTGCTGAGCGGCTGGATCACCGACTGGCTCGGCCGCTACACGCCGCGCGCCGGCGCGATCGTGCCGGCGTTCGCCTCGCTCGCCACGGCGCCGCTCGCGCTGGTCGCGGTGTGGACGCCGGGCTGGTGGCCTGCGCTCTGCCTGATGATCGTCCCCTTCATCCTGATGGTGATGTGGTTTCCGCCGCTGGTCGCCTCGATCCAGAACCAGTGCCGGCCCGAGACCCGCGCGCTGATGGCGGCGCTGTTCATCACCCTGTGCGGGGTGATCGGCATCGGCGGCGGGCCGGCGCTGGTGGGCTGGATAAGCGACCTGCTTCAGGCGCGCGGCATCGCCGATCCGCTCGAATGGGCACTGACCGCGGTGATCCCTTTCTTCGTCGTCGCGGGGCTGGCGCATCTCGTCAGCGCGGCGGTGATCGGCCGCGACGAACGCGCCCGGATTGCGGGCTGATCGGGCCATGGCGAGGGGGTTTTTCCCGTCCTCTGCAATCAAGACAGATTCGTTGGCGCGTCCCTATATGATCGGGTGTTTTGACCTGGAGAGGCTTGCGAAAAACGCTGTCGTTTCCGCCGCGGGAGGAGCCGCCGGGCGCGAGGTTTTCGACCGGATCAAGTCGGCCGATCTATAGCTGTGAAGGACTGAAAGTGACATCTCAGAGCCAAGACCTCGAAATCGATATCGAGGCGCTGCACAAGAAATATGAGGAGGAGCGCAACAAGCGCCTCCGCTCGGATGGCATGAGCCAGTTCCAGGCGCTGACCGGCAAGTTCGCGCATTTCGCCGAAGATCCCTATGTCGATCCGAACTTCACCCGCGATCCGATCACGGCCGAGGCCGAGGTGGTGATCCTGGGCGGCGGCTTCGCCGGCCTGCTGGTGGCCGGGCGGCTGAAGGAAGCCGGCGTCAAGGACGTCCGGATCATCGAGAAGGGCGGCGATTTCGGCGGCACCTGGTACTGGAACCGCTATCCGGGCGCGGCCTGCGACGTCGACGCGACCATCTATCTGCCGCTGCTGGAAGAGACCGGCTACATCCCCAAGGAGAAGTACAGCAAGGCGCCCGAAATCTATGAGCACAGCCAGCGGCTGGGCCATCATTTCGACCTGTACAGCGGCGCGCTGTTCCAGACCTCGGTGACCACCGCGACCTGGGACGAGAAGGCCAGCCGCTGGATCGTGAAGACCGATCGCGGCGACGAACTGAGCGCGCGCTTCTTCATCTCGTGCAACGGCTTCCTGAGCAATCCCAAGCTGCCCGGCATCCCCGGTATCGAGAGCTTCGAGGGGCACACTTTCCACACCAGCCGCTGGGACTATGACTATACCGGCGGCGATGCGAGCGGGAACCTGACCGGGCTGGCCGACAAGATCGTCGGCATCATCGGCACCGGCTCCACCGGCATCCAGGCGGTGCCCAAGCTGGGCGAGAGCGCCAAGCATCTCTATGTGCTGCAGCGGACTCCCTCGTCGGTGGACGTGCGCGGCAACAAGCCCAACGACATCGATTTCCTGAAGACCCAGGAGCCGGGCTGGACCCGCAAGTGGCGCGACAATTTCACCACGCTCACCTCGGGCGTGCGCGACAAGGTCGACTATATCGACGACGGCTGGACCGATCTGGTCAAGCATATGCCGTCGCCGACCGGTGGCGAGGGCGGTGACGACATCAACGCGCTGATCCAGGCCGAGATGAAGAAGATGGAGCTGGCGCGCCGCCGGATCGGGGAGACGATCACCGATCCCAAGACCGCCGAGGCGATGAAGCCCTACTATCATTATTTCTGCAAGCGGCCCTGCTTCCACGACGAATATCTGCCGACCTTCAACCGGCCGAACGTCACCCTGGTCGACACCGACGGCAAGGGCGTCGAGCGGATCACCCCGAAGGGCGTGGTCGTGGCGGGCAAGGAGATCGAGCTCGATTGCCTGGTGTTCGCCACCGGCTTCGACTTCCTGACCGGCTATGGCCGCGAGTCCGGGGTGCAGATCATCGGCGAGAAGGGTGTCGCGCTGACCGACCATTGGGCGCAGGGCCCGCGCACCCTCTACGGGACGCAGACCCACGGCTTCCCGAACTTCTTCTTCTGCGGGCTGCCGCAGTCGGGGGTGGGCATCAACTATGTCCACAGCGCCGACGAACAGGCCAAGCACATCGCCTATATCGTCAGCGAGTGTTCGAAGCGCGGCTGCGACACCGTCCAGCCGACGCTGGAGGCGCAGGACGCGTGGGTCGACGAGATCATGAACAACTGCGCCGGCCGCCGCGACTTCAACGCGGCCTGCACCCCCAGCTACTATAATTATGAGGGCAAGCGCGACGACAGCTACAAGCTGTACGAATTCTACGCGCCCGGCCCGATGGCCTATTATCGCCTGCTCGAGGACTGGCGCGATTCCGGCACGCTCGAGGGCCAGGAGATGAAGGCCAAGGCTCCGGCCTGATTTCGTCACGCGGAAAACGCCCCGTCCATCGCACGCAAGCGATGGGCGGGGCCTTTCGCGTCGGCCGACCCGCGCTATGATGCGGCAAGGCTTCAAAGAGGCCAAAGAGGAGGGGACAAGACCGTGGCCGAATGGAAAAGCTTCAATAGGCTCGCCGGACGCCGCATCTTCGTGACGGGCGCCGCATCGGGCATCGGTCGGTCGATCGCCGAGGTGTTCCGTGCCGAGGGCGCCGCGCTCGCGGTCGTCGATCGCGACAAGGACGGCATCGAGGCGGTCGCCAGGGAGCTCGGTGCGTTCCCGATCACCCTCGACCTGGCCGACGCCGGCGGGATCGACGCGGCGGTGGATGCGGCGGCGGCCGAACTCGGCGGGCTCGACGGGGTCGTGAACTGCGCCGGCATCGGCGTGCCGACCAGCATCGAGGACACCGACGCCACCGTGCTGGCGCGCTTCATCGCGATCAACCTGACCGCACCCTATCTGATCTGCCGCGCGGCACTGCCCCATCTGCGCAAGGAAAAGGGCTCGACCGTGGTGAACATCGCCTCGGGCCAGGGCCTGCTGCCCAATGCGCCGAAGAACACGGCCTATGCCGCCACCAAGGGCGGGCTGATCACCTTCACCAAGTCGCTGGCGATCGAGGCCGCGCCGCAGGTGCGCGCGAACGTCGTCTGCCCTGGCCTCGTCCGCACGCCGATGACGCAGTTCCTGCTCGACGGCGTCGAGGACCCGACGACCTTGCCCTTCCTCCAGTCCTACGCGCTCAAGCGCATGGGCGAGCCCGAGGAAGTGGCCAGCGCGGTGCTGTTCCTGACCAGCGCCGAGTCTTCATTGATCACAGGTTCGGCTTTGGCCGTCGATGCCGGGAGGTGCTACCATTGACCCAGAATGTGACCGAGACCGACCGCTGGTCGGTACGCCCCGAAGGCTCGAACTGGGGCGAATATGGTGCCGACGACGAGCTCGGCATGATGAACACGATCACCCCGGAGATGCGGCTCGCCGCGCTCAAGGAGATCAAGGAGGGCATTCCCTTTCCGCTCAGCCTGCCGCTCGACTATCCGGGCGGCGAGCCCGAGGGTTCGGTGCGCTTCGGCCCCAAGCTGTTCGCGACCAAGCTGCAGGGCCATCCGGTGTTCAACCATAATGTCTCGCCGGTCGACATCTGCTGCGATGACGGTGTGACGATGTGCCTGCAATATTCGACCCAGTGGGACTCGCTCGCCCATTGGGGCCGGATGTACGACATCGATGGCAGCGGCGAGCTGAAGCCGGTCTATTATAATGGCTGGCGCGCCGGCATCGACACGCTGGGCGAGGATCAGCCGGGTGGGCCGAAGGCACTGCGGCTGGGCATCGAGAAGATGGCGATGACGGGCGTGCAGGGGCGCGGCGTGCTGCTCAACCTGGTCGAGGCCTTCGGGCGTGGGCGCACCTATGTTGGCATCGACAAGCTGGAGCAGGTGATCAAGGCGCAGAAGGTCGACGTGAAGAAGGGCGACTTCCTGCTGCTCTACACCGGCTATGGCGACGCGGTGATGGGCTATGAGAAGAAGCCCGACGAACATGCACTGGCGCATGACGTGGGCGCGGTGCTCGACGGCAAGGACGAGGCGCTGCTCAACTGGATCAGCGAGAGCGGCGTCGTCTCGCTGATCGCCGACAATCCCGCGGTCGAGGAGTTCGACACCAGCTTCCAGGTAAGCGGCCATCGCGGGCTGATGCCGCTGCACGACCATTGCCTGTTCCGCCGCGGCATCCATCTGGGTGAGCTGTTCTGGCTCACCGACCTGGCCGAGCATCTGTGGAAGGTGAAGCGCAGCGCCTTCCTGTTCACCGGCCCGCCGCTCCGCCTGCCGGGCGCGGCCGGCTCTCCCTCGACGGCGGTCGCCACCGTCTGAGGCAAGGGTTTCGGGACAAAAGGGGAGGGCGGGGGCGCGAGAGTGCCTCCGCCCTTTCTTATTGGGCGGGTCTGCTCCCTCTTCCGCAAGCGGGAGCACTGCTAAACCCGTCGTCATTCCCGCGAAGGCGGGAATCCATATTCTCCGAACCGCGAGAGTCTCCTGCTTCAGAGGTTATGGATCCCCGCCTTCGCGGGGATGACGGCTATGGAAAGGTCGTCCGCCTTTCGCAGCCATTCCGCCGGCGGGAGAGGGCTAGAACAAACCGAAGCAGTGGATGTCGGGGAGGCCGACCTCCATGGCCGGTAAGGGGATCGAGGGGCGGAACCGGGGCTGGTCCCGCCCCTCGACCGTTCCGAGGAGAGCGTCGGAACGAGTTGCCGTTGACCAAGGGCTAGCAACGGCATAACTTTGCTACTGCGAATAAGTCGCATTAACAAGAGATAATTTTAGTTTCCGATAAAATACTGAGTTCGCAGGAAAAATTCGGCGTCTTTCAGCGGGGTGGCGCGAATCACCCCACGCCAGACGCAGCCTTTCGACCCCCAGCCCATGAAGGAAGCCCCCGCATGTATGATTTCGTCGACCGCCGCGTGACCACGCTCGACCATGGCGGCCGCTTCCTGATCTGGTCGATGCGGAGCTGGGCGGTCGCGCTGCGCGATGGGCGCTGCCCCTGTTCGGTGATCGGCCCGGCCTTTTCCAAATGGCGGATGGTGCCGGGGCTGGCGCCATTCCACGCGATGATGCTGGGCTTCAACCGCGCGGCGACCGAGGATTTCATCTTCGCCCCGCTCGGCTGCCTGCGCATCCACGAGCATGAGGCGCTGGTGCTCAGCCTGATCCGCACCATCGGCGTCGAGGGCGAGGAAGCCGGCCGCGCCACCCTGGAGCTGCTCGTCCGCGAGGCCGCGGTCGCGCCGACGGCGGAGGCGATCGTCAAGGTCGGCCGAGCGATGGTGGAGGCGCGGATCTTCCCGGGCCGGCCGAACATCCATCGCCAGCCCGAAGGGGGGCGGTGACGTCGCACCAAAAGGCCATTTTTCCTGAACGTCACCCCAGCGAAGGCTGGGGTCCATGTCTGTCATAACCCGCGATGGCATCTGAGAAGGCAACAGACATGGATGCCAGCCTGCGCTGGCATGACGGGAGGGGGCGGGGTGGCATCCTCACCCGCCGGCCTAACGTCCTCCACAATCAATATTGCGCCGAATCTATGCGATAGAGCCCAACCGGAGCGATAATCCGGAGGGGATGCGAGGTTCATGCGCAAGGTGAGGACGATGGCCGCCTGGGGCGCCCTGGTCGCGGTGGGGATCGGTCTTGGCTCGCTGTCCGCCGCCACTGGCCCTGGCGTCAACCAGGCCGGCATCGCCCAGCTCGATGACGGTGCCAGCGGCGACGACTGGCCCGGCACCGGGCGCACCTATAACGAGCAGCATTTCAGCCCGCTTGCCCAGATCGACCAAACCAATGTCGGCACGCTCGGCCTCGCCTGGTCGATGGACCTGGGGATGGGCAATGCCGCCAGCCAGCCGGTCGAGGTGGGTGGCGTCCTCTATTTCTCGACGGGGATGAGCGTCGTCCACGCCGTCGACGTCCGCACCGGCAAGCTGCTGTGGCGCCACGATCCTGAGGTGTGGCGGCGCGGCGGGATCGAGATGCGCCAATATTGGGGCAATCGCGGCATCGCCTGGTGGAATGGCAAACTCTATACCGGCACCGTCGACGGCCAGCTGATCGCGCTCGACGCCAAGACCGGCAAGCCGGTGTGGACCGCGCAGACCGTGCCCGTGGGTGGCGGCCAGTACATCACCGGTGCGCCGCGCGTGTTCAAGGGCCGGATCATCATCGGCCAGGGCGGCTCCGACAACAGCCTGACCCGTGGCTATGTGACCGCCTATGACGCCGAGACCGGCCAGCAGGTCTGGCGCTTCCACGTCGTCCCCGGCAACCCGGCCGATGGCTTCGAGAACAAGGCCATGGAGATGGCCGCGAAGACCTGGACCGGCGAATGGTGGAAATGGGGCGGCGGCGGCGCGCCCTGGAACGCGATGACCTATGATGCCGAGACCAACTCGGTCCTGATCGGCACCGGCAACGGCTATCCCTGGAACCGCAAGATCCGTTCGCCCGGCGGCGGCGACAACCTGTTCCTCTGCTCGATCGTCGCGCTCGATGCCGACACGGGCGCCTATAAATGGCACTATCAGATCAATCCCGGCGACACCTGGGATTACAACGCCTCGATGGACATCCACCTGGCCGAGATCATGCTCGATGGCCAGCGCCGCAAGGTGGCGATGACCGCGCCGAAGAACGGCTTCCTCTATGTGATCGACCGGACCAACGGGAAGCTGCTCAAGGCGATCCGCATCGCCGAGAAGATCACCTGGGCCTCGGGGATCGACATGACGACGGGGCGGCCGATCGAGCTGCCCGAGGCGCGCTATCCCGATGGCAAGATGTTCGCGATCTGGCCGTCGCCGCGCGGTGCGCATAGCTGGATGCCATCGGCGTTCAGCCCGAAGACCGGGCTGATCTACATTCCGCAGATCGAGCATGGCATCAACATCGACGACAAGGGCCTGACCAAGGACAATTGGAAGCCCTTCGGCGTCAATTTCGGCCCGCCGACCGGCGATCCGCTCGACAATCGCAGCGCGCTGGTTGCCTGGGACCCGTCGACCGGCAAGCAGGCGTGGAAGGTCGACCAGCCCGGTGGCTGGACCGGCGGCGCGCTGGCGACCGCGGGCGGGCTCGTCTTCCAGGGGCGGATCGACGGCCGTTTCAGCGCCTATGCCGCCGACAGCGGCAAGGAGCTGTGGAGCTTCGCCGCGCAGACCGGCATCCTCGCCGCACCAATCACCTATCGGGTGGCGGGCAAGCAATATGTCAGCCTGCTCGTCGGCGTCGGCGGCAGCGCCTCGACCGAGGCGAGCAGCCATGCCGGCATCGCCTATGACGGCCGCACCCAGAAGAACCGGGTGCTGACCTTCGTGCTCGGCGGCAAGGCGAAGCTGCCCGCGCCGCCGCCGCGCTATGTCGCCGAAGCGCCCGAGGACGCCGATTACAAGCCCGATGCCGATCTGGCGCTGAAGGGGCTCTATGTGTTCGGGCCGAACTGCATGAACTGCCATGGCGTCAATGCGGTGGGGGCGGGCTGGGCACCCGATCTGCGCACTTCGGCGATCCCGCAGTCGAAGGAGGCGTTCGCCGAGCTGCTGCGCGGTGGCCTGCTGATGGCCAATGGCATGCCGCGCTTTGCCGAGCTGACCGACGAGCAACTGGAGGCGATGCGCCAATATCTGCGCAGTCGCTCGGCCGATCTGCGCGCGGGCAAGCCGTAACTCCACTCGTCGACTTCTCTCGGCATCGACTGGATCGGAAGCGGCGCTCTCGATATATCCGGGCTTCGAGTCCGGGGAGAAGCGAAGTTGAAGCGATCTGACGGCGAGGAACCGACGAGCCCGGAGGATCGCGCGAGGCAGACGGCCGCCCATTTCGACAGCGAGCGGATTCAGCTGGCGCTCGCCGCCGGCGCGATCGTGGGGACGTGGTTCTGGGACGTGCCCGCCGACCGCTTCACCGTCGACGAAGCCTTCGCCCAGGCCTTCGGCATCGATCCGGCGCTCGGCCGCGAGGGGCTCAGCCTCGAGCAGGTGGTCGTCACCGTCCACCCTGAGGACCAGGCCGGTCTGTCCGCCGCGATTGCGGAGGCGCTGGTCCGTGGCGGCCGTTACCGGCACCAATATCGCGTCCGCCGCACCGACGGGCGCTATCACTGGATCGAAGCCAATGGCCATGTCGATTTCGACGAGGGCGGCAAGGCCATCAGCTTCCCCGGCGTGCTCATCGACATCGAGGACCGCCGCCGGGTCGAGGGCGAGCGCGACCGCGCGGAGAGCCTGCTCAGGACCTTCGTCGAAGCGGTGCCTGGGGTCGTCTACGCCAAGGATCGCGATGGCCGGCTGCTGATCGGCAATCGCGGCACCACCGAACTGATTGGCCATCCGCCCGAGGTCTATGTCGGCCGCACCGATGGCGAACTGCTCGACGACAAGGTCCAAGCCGCCGCGGTGATGGAGACCGACCAGCGGATCATGACGAGCGGGGAGCCCGAGCAGCTTGAGGAGGAGGTGAGCTTCCCCGACGGGCGCAGGGCGATCTGGCTGTCGACCAAGGCGCCGCTGCGCGACATGGGCGGCGCGATCATCGGGCTGGCGGGCGCGTCGATCGACATCACCGATCGCAAGGCGGTGGAGGCCAGCCATCGCGAGATCGAGGAGCGCTACCGGCTTGCCGTGCGCGCGACCAACGACGCGATCTGGGACTGGCGAATGGCCGACGGCCATGTCGTCTGGAACGAGTCGCTGAAGACGCTGTTCGGCCATGACCTGGCCGAGACGAGCGCGATATGGTGGCTCGACCATATCCACCCCGACGATCGCGCGCGGGTCGATGCCAGCATCCATGACGTCATCGATCATGGCGGTGTGGCGTGGCGCGACGAATATCGCTTCCGCCGGGCGGACGGCAGCTATGCGCCGGTGTTCGATCGCGGGACCGTGCTGCGCGGGGCCGGTGGCGAACCGCTGCGCATGATCGGCGCGATGCTGGACCTGACCGAGCGCCAGGCGGTCGAAGCCGCGCTGCTCGAAAGCGAGGAGCGGCTGCGATTGGCGACCGAGGCCGCCGATATCGGCTTCTGGGACGTCGATCTGGTCCAGGACCTGCTGATGTGGCCTGCCCAGACCAAGGGCATGTTCGGCATTTCCCCCGACGTGCCGGTATCGATGCAGGATTTCTACGGCGGCCTGCATCCCGCGGATTTCGACAAGACGAGCGAGGCCTTCGCGGCGGCGGCGGACCCGGCGCGGCGCGCGCTCTACGATGTCGAATATCGCACGATCGGCAAGGAGGATGGCATCCAGCGCTGGGTGGCGGCGAAGGGGCGCGGGGTGTTCGAGGGCGACCGCTGCGTCCGCGTGGTCGGCGTCGCGGTCGACGTGTCGGCGCGCAAGGCCGCCGAGGCCCAGCTTCACGAGCTGAACGAGCGGCTGGAACAGCGGGTAGCCGAGGAGGTCGCCGAGCGCGCCAAGGCCGAGGACGCGCTGCGCCAAAGCCAGAAGATGGAAGCTGTGGGCCAGCTCACCGGCGGGATCGCGCATGATTTCAACAATATGCTCGCGGTCGTCGTCGGCTCGCTCGACCTGCTGGCGCGGCGGATCGGCGACGGCGATGCGCGGGCGCGGCGCTATGTCGATGCGGCGATGGACGGCGCCCGTCGCGCCGCCCAGCTCACCCAGCGCCTGCTCGCCTTCTCGCGCCAGCAACCGCTCAAGCCCGAGCCGGTGAACATCAACAAGCTCGTGGCCGGCATGTCGGACCTGCTGCGCCATTCGCTCGGGGCCGACATTCGGGCGGAGACGGTGCTGGCGGGTGGGCTGTGGCAGAGTTTCGCCGATCCCAACCAGCTCGAAAATGTGATCCTCAATCTCGCGGTCAACGCGCGCGATGCCATGGCCGACGGCGGTCGGCTGACGATCGAGACCGCCAATTGCCATCTCGACGAACGCTATGCGGCCGACCATCTGGGCGTGCCCGCCGGCCAATATGTGATGATCGCCGTCTCAGACGCCGGCGAGGGGATGCCGCCCGAGGTGATCGCCAAGGCCTTCGACCCCTTCTTCACCACCAAGGAGGTGGGGCGCGGTACCGGGCTGGGGCTGTCGCAGGTCTATGGCTTCGTCAAACAGTCGGGCGGCCACGTGAAAATCTATTCGGAGGTCGGCGAAGGCACGACCGTGAAGGTCTATCTGCCGCGCCACATCGGCACGGCTGACGAGACGCAGGCGTGGGAGGAGACCGCCGATCTGCCGCTGGGCGAGTCCCAGGAGGTGATCCTGGTGGTCGAGGACGAGCCGGCGGTCCGGCAGCTGTCGGTCGATGCGCTGACCGAGCTGGGCTATCGCGTGATCGAGGCCGATGGCGCGGCAACGGCGCTGCGGATGCTCGATGCCCATCCGGAAATCGCGCTGCTGTTCACCGATGTCGTCATGCCCGAGGTTAATGGCCGCAAGCTGGCGGACGAGGCGTGCCGCCGCCGGCCGGGCCTGAAGGTCCTGTTCACGACCGGCTACACCCGCAACGCCGTGGTCCATAACGGCGTGCTTGATCCCGGCGTCCACCTGATCGGCAAACCCTTCACGATCGAGGCGCTGGCGGCGCGGGTGCGCGAAGTGCTGGACGAGCCGGCGGGGTGGGGGACGGATCGGCGTTAGTCGTGCCGCAGGCTGAGGCAGGGGCACCAAATGTACGCGTCATGCCAGCGTAGGCTGGCATCCATGTCTGTTGTCCCTCGCGATGGCATCTGGCTGAAGGAGAGACATGGACCCCAGCCTGCGCTGGGGTGACCTTTGTTGTGGAATGGGCGCCAGAAGCTCCCCGTTTCCAGCCTGTCCAGAAACTACGCCCTAGGTCTCCGCCTGAATCCGCCCTGCCATCAGCCGCACATGCCGGGCGGTGGAGCCGAACGCATTGTCGATGAAGCTCAGCCGCTTGAAATAATGGCCGATCGCGAACTCCTCGGTCACGCCGATGCCGCCGTGGAGCTGGATCGCCTGGCCGCCGACGACCCGGCCGGCCTTGCCGATCTGGACCTTGCAGGCCGACACCGCATGGTCGCGCTCGTCGGCCGGGCCCTCCAGCGCGGCGAGCGCGCGGAACAGGGCGGAGCGGGCCAGTTCCAGTTCGATCAGCATGTCGGCCATGCGATGCTGGAGCACCTGGAACTCACCGAGATATTTGCCGAACTGCTTGCGGGTCTTGAGATAGTCGCGGGTCAGCCACAGCGCCCGGTCCATCGCGCCCACCGCCTCGGCGCACAGCATGGTGATGCCATAGGCATAAGCGCGCTCGATCGCAGAGCGGCCATCGGCGGTGATCTGCTCGGCCCGCGCGCCCGAAAAGCGGATTTCCGAAGCGCGGCTGCCGTCGGCGAGACGATAGTCGCGACGCTCGACGCCGGGGGCATCGGCATCGACCAGATAGAGACCGATCACGCCGCCGCTGCGAGCCGAGACGATCAGCTTCGACGCGAAGGGCGCGCCCAGAACCAGCGTCTTGAGGCCGGTGATCGCGCCGTCGGCATCGGCTAGCATCTCGACATGATCGAGCCGACCGAGCGCCTTGGGTTCCTCATGGGCGAGGACGATCCGGCTCTCGCCGCTGACGATCTCGCCGACCAGTGCGCTCGCCCGTTCGTCGCCCACGCCGATCAGCGCCTGCGCCGCCAGCACCGCGACGGGCAGAAAGGGCTCGAGCAGCAGGACCTTGCCGAACTCTTCCATCAGGATCGCGGTCTCGGCCGCGCCGCCGCCATAGCCGCCCTGCTCCTCGGACAGGCCGGCGCCCAGCCAGCCCATCTCGGCGAAGGTCGCCCAGTTCGCTTCGGCAAGGCCGGCGTCGACCGCGAGCTTCCGGCGCGCGTCGAAGGCATAATGTTTCTCGGCCCATCGCGCGGCGCTGTCACGCAGCATCGCCTGCATCTCGTCCAGCTCGAATTCCATGGCTTCGGTCCGCATCACAGGTCGAGGAAGGATTTGGCGATGATCGTGCGCTGGATCTCGTTGGACCCGCCGTAGATCGTCACCGCGCGGCGATAGAGATATTCGGAGAGGGCACCCGGTGCGCTGTCGGGGCCCGGCGGAGCGTCGCCGCTCTCATCCTCGGGATAGACCACCGCGCCATAGGGGCCGAGCGCCTCGATCTGCAGCGCGCCCAGCTTCTGGTTGAGCTCCGAGCCACGGATCTTGAGGATCGAGCCGACCGGCAGGTCGGTGCCGCTGCTCTTCATCGTCAGCGCGCGCAGGGTCATATAGTCGAGCGCCATCAGGTCGGCCTCGGCCTCGGCCACCCGCGCCGAGAAGTCGGGATCGTCGAGCATCCCGCTCTCGCGCCCCAGCGCCTTGGCGCGAGCCAGGGCGCGCTTGTTGCGCGGGATCTCGGCCGAATAGGCGCGCTCATTGTCGAGCAGGAATTTGCCGTAGCTCCAGCCCTTATTCTCTTCGCCGATAAGCCAGTCGGCGGGGATGCGGACATTGTCGAAGAAAATCTCGTTGAGGCTGTGGCCCTCGCCGATGTCGATGATCGGGCGGATCGTGACGCCGGGGGCATGGGCGTCGATGATCACGAAGCTGATGCCGCGCTGCTTCGCCTCGGGATCGGTCTTGACCAGCGCGAAGATCAGGTCGGCATGGTGGCCGTCAGTCGTCCAGATCTTGGTGCCGTTGATGACATATTCGTCGCCGTCGCGCACCGCGCGGGTGCTGAGCGAGGCGAGGTCGGAGCCGGCATTGGGCTCCGAGAAGCCCTGGCCCCAGAACAACTCGCCGCGCCGTGTCGGCTCCAGCCAGCGCGCCTTCTGCTCGGGGGTGCCGAAGGTCCAGATCACCGGGGCGGCGAGGGTGAAGCCCGCCTCGTCCACCATCGGCGCGCCGGCCATCCAGGCTTCCTCCGCGAAGATCATCACCTGGCGTTCGTCCCAGCCGGGGCCGCCATGCTCGACCGGCCAGGCGGGGCCGGCCCAGCCCTTGGCGGCGAGGATCTTCGTCCAGGTGCGCCGGTCGTCGATCGTGGTGTGGAAGCCGCGCTTGTTGCGCTCGGCCATGTCGGCGGGCAGCGCCTCGGCCAGAAAGGCGCGGATTTCATCGCGGAAGGCGGCTTCGGCGGGGTCGATGCCGAGCTTCATGCGCCGGTCTTCCTGCCCATCTGCCTGGCTGCGCTGGACTGCATCGCTCTCCCCGTCATCACGAACCCCGGCGGTGCGCCGATGGCCCGGCGATTAGGCTAACGGATCGCGAATTTCTTGTCTTTCAGGGCCATCAGCTTGGCGCGATCCACCTCTGCGATACCGCGCGGGTTGCCGAGTTGACAATATTTCAATCCGGTGGCGAGCGCCGCCGAGCGCGGCATGTCGAGCGCCTGCCACAGCGCCTTCACCGAGCCCTGCGTCGCGACGCTGGGCTTGTCGGCGATGATCTCCGCCAGTTCGCGGGCACGCTCGTAGAGATTGTCGAGCGGCTGGACCTCGGTGACGAGGCGCATCGCCAGCGCCGATTGCGCGCCGATCCGCTCGTCATTGCCCAGCAGCACCATGCGCAGCACGTCGGCATGCGGCATCTTCGCGAGCGCGCCGATCGGTTCGAGCGCCGAGGTCATCCCATAGGTGACGTGCGGGTCGAAGAAGGTCGCGTCCTCCGAGCACAGCACGATGTCGCTCTCGTTAATCCAGTAGAAGGCGCCGCCGGCGGCCATGCCGTGGACCGCGCAAACCACCGGTTTCCAGCATTTATTGGCTTTCGGACCCAGCAGTTCGCCGGGATCGAGCGCGTTGAATTCGTCGGTCGCGACCAGCGGGTTGCCGGGGTCGCTGATTCCCTTCACGTCGATCCCGGTGCTGAACGCCCGGCCCGGTGCGGCGCGCAGCAGCACGACGTTGATCTCGTCATCGGCCTTCACCCGTGCCCAGATCGCCGCGAACTCGCTCGCCATCGTATAGTTAAAGCTGTTGAGCGCCTGCGGCCGGTTGATCGTCACCGTCACGACCTTGGTGGCCACGTCCTTTTCGAACAGGACGGTCTCATAGTCAGACATGGAAGCTCCGTGGATCGGTGCGGCCGGCGGCCATCAATGAAGGTCATGTGCCATATAGGTGAACGCGATTGCAAGCGAAGGCGAATCCAGTCCCGTTCGAAGGCCTTTCATTGTCCTTTGCAATCAAGACTGGCCACAGGGCTCGACATATAGTCAAATCAT
>CAUTRN010000055.1:0-38770 GCA_963540925.1 uncultured Sphingomonadaceae bacterium | reverse complement strand
GACCCAGGACCATGCCGCCGCCGCCATCGCCGCCGCCGGCATCCCGGTGTTCGCGATCAAGGGCGAGAGCCTGGCCGATTATTGGGACTATGTCGGCTCGATCTTCGATTGGGGTGACGAGACCGCCAACATCATCCTCGACGACGGTGGCGACGCCACCATGTTCGCGCTGTGGGGTGCCAAGCTCGAAGCCGGCGCCACCCTGGGCGAGCCCGAGAACGCCGAGGAAGTCGAGTTCCAGCGCGCGCTCAAGGCGTTCATCGCCAAGCGTCCGGGCTATCTGACCGAGACCGTCAAGGCGCTGAAGGGCGTGTCGGAAGAGACCACCACCGGCGTGCACCGTCTCTACGAGATCGCCAAGAAGGGCGAGCTGCCCTTCCCCGCGATCAACGTGAACGACAGCGTCACCAAGTCGAAGTTCGACAACCTCTATGGCTGCAAGGAATCGCTGGTCGACGCGATCCGCCGCGCCACCGACGTGATGCTCGCCGGCAAGGTTGCCGCGGTCGCCGGCTTCGGTGACGTGGGCAAGGGCTCGGCCGCGTCGCTCCGCAACGGCGGCGCCCGCGTGCTCGTGACCGAAATCGACCCGATCTGCGCGCTGCAGGCCGCGATGGAGGGCTATGAGGTCGTGACGATGGACGAGGCCGTGAAGCGCGCCGACATCTTCGTCACCGCGACCGGCAACGCCGACGTCATCACCGCCGATCACATGAAGGCGATGAAGCCGATGTCGATCGTCTGCAACATCGGCCACTTCGACAGCGAGATCCAGATCGCCGCGCTCGACAATTACGAGTGGACCGAAGTGAAGCCGGGCACCGACCTGGTGAAGTTCCCCGACGGCAAGCAGATCATCGTCCTCGCCAAGGGTCGCCTGGTCAACCTGGGCTGCGCCACCGGCCACCCCAGCTTCGTGATGTCGGCCAGCTTCACCAACCAGACCCTGGCCCAGATCGAGCTGTGGACCCGCGGCGACCAGTATAAGAACGAGGTCTACGTGCTTCCGAAGCATCTCGACGAGAAGGTGGCCGCGCTCCACCTCGAGAAGCTCGGCGTCCAGCTGTCGAAGCTGACCCCGAAGCAGGCGGCCTATATCGGCGTCAGCACCGAGGGTCCGTTCAAGCCGGATCATTACCGCTACTGATTGATGGGGGAGGCGGGCTCCGGCTCGCCTCCCCTATTGCGTCGCCCCGGCGGAGGCCGGGGCCGCCAGAGGCATGGGCGTCGCCCTCCTCTCCAGCGGCCCCGGCCTCCGCCGGGGCGACGTTTATCCTCCTTCATTTCCCCGCTCGCCTGCGGAATGATCCCGCTCTAGAAGCGTCCCGATGTCGCAGATGATCCAGCTCGATCCGATTGCCGCCATGGTGCTTGCGGTGATCGCCGCGCTGTGGGTGGCGGCCGGGGTCGCCGCGATCATCATGGGCTTGCGCCGCGACGCCGTCGCCAAGATGCGCGCCCGCGACCTGGAGCGCCAGGGCGCGCTCCTCGCCACCGCCCCCGCCCTTCCCTTTCGCGTCAGCCTGGACGGCCGCATCGGCGCCGATCCGCGGCTGGGCCATTGGCTGGGCCTGCCCAGCACCCCCACGTCGATCGAGGCGATGGCCGCCGATGGCGAGGGCGGCATTTCGGTGGTCGACGCCGAGGGGCTGGCCGCCGACGTCGCCGCCGCCAACCAGGCCGGCCGCCCGTTCGAGCGCATCCTCCACCTCGCCGGCACCGACCGGGTGCTGATGGCGCGCGGCCGCCCCGCGCCGCAGGCGATCGGCGACGGGGTGATCATCTGGCTGTTCGACGCCAGCGATGCCGAGCGCACCATCACCCAGCTGTCGGGCGAGGCGATCGCGATCAGCGACGCGCTCGACAGCTGCCTTGCGCTGATCGAGGCGGCGCCCTTTCCGATGTGGCATCGCGGCCCCGACCTGAAGCTGGCGCTCGTCAACTCGGCCTATGTCCGCGCGGTCGAGGGCGAGAGCGCCGAGGACGTCGTCACCCGCGGGGTCGAGCTGATCGACGCCGCCGAGGGTCGCCCGCCGCGCGCCACCGCGCTGGCCGCGCGCGACAGCGGCCGCATCAAGACCCATGTCATCCCGGTCACCCTGGGTGGGCAGCGCCGGACGATGCGGATCGTCGACGTGCCGATGGGCGAGCATGGCGTCGCCGGCTATGCCTTCGACATCCAGGACCTGGAGCAGACCCGCGGTGAGCTGGACCGCTTCCAGGACGCCCAGCGCGAGCTGTTCGACCGGCTGTCGGCCGGCGTCGCCCAGTTCGCGCCCGACCGCAGCCTGACCTTCTTCAACCAGCCCTTCGTGCAGTTCTTCGGCCTGCCCCCCGAATGGCTGGTCGACCATCCCGAGTTCGATCGCGTGCTCGAACGGATGCGCGAGACCCAGCGCCTGCCCGAGGCGCGCGACTTCCCCGGCTGGAAGGCCGAGCGGCGGGCCTGGTTCAAGGCGGTCGACGCGGTCGAGGAGACCTGGACGATCCCGGGCGGCCAGCATCTGCGCGTCGTCGCTCAGCCGCTGCCCAATGGCGGCCTGCTGCTGTTCTTCGAGGACCGTACCGAGCAGGTCCAGCTGTCCAGCGCGCGCGACACGCTGCTGCGGGTGCGCGCCGCCACCTTCGACAATCTGTTCGAGGCGATCGGCGTGTTCGCCGCCGATGGCCGCCTCCACATCTGGAACCAGAGCTTCCGCGATATCTGGGGCCTGTCGGACGCCGACCTTGCCCAGAATCTGCGCGTCGACGCGATGGTCGAGCTGGTCGCCGCCAAGCTGGCCGATCCCTCGCGCGCCCAGCTGCTGCGCGACCTGGTCCGCATCGCCACGGTCGACCGCCAGGCGCGCACCGGCCGCATGGCACTGGCCGACGGCCGCTATTTCGACTTCGCGGTGGTGCCGCTGCCCGACGGCAACGCGCTGTTCACCCTGCTCGACATCACCGCCTCGCGCGGGATCGAGGAAGCGCTGCGCGGCCGCGCCGACGCGCTGGAGGAGGCCGACAAGCTCAAGACCGCCTTCGTCGCGAATATGAGCTACGAACTGCGCGTGCCGCTCACCTCGATCGCGGGCTTCGCCGAACTGCTCGATGGCGGCTATGCGGGCGAGCTGCCCGGCGTGGCGCAGGAATATGTGAAGGCGATCCTCGCTTCGGTCGGCCGCCTCGGCAGCCTGGTCGAGGACGTGCTCGACCTGACCCAGGGCGCCGCCGGCAACCTGCCGCTGGCCGAGGAGCAGATCGAGCTGGCGAGCCTGCTGGGCGAGGCGATCGAGACCGCGCGCAAGGCGGCCGAGGCCAAGCCGATCGCGCTGTTCGTCGACATCGACGCCGATCTCGGCACCCTGCGCGGCGATCCGCGCCGCCTGCGCCAGATCGCCGACCATCTGCTCGACAACGCGATCACCTACACGCCGCCGCGCGGCCGGGTGACGATCCGCGTCCATGGCGATGACGACATGATCGTGTGGAGCGTCGCCGACACCGGGCCAGGCATGGACGCCGCCCAGCGCGCCGGAGTGTTCGACACCTATCCCCGCATCGATGCGAGCAACGAGGAAGGCAAGCAGCTGATCGGCATCGGCCTGCCGCTGACCCGCCAGCTGGTCGAGGCGCATGGCGGCTCGATCACCCTGGAGAGCGAGCCCGGCCGCGGCACCACGGTCACGATCCACCTGCCGCGCCGCCATGGCGACATGGCGCATTGAGGGCGATGCGGGGCGGGATGATGCCAACCGTCATCTTTCCTCGTCATGCTGAACGTGTTTCAGCATCCACCGGGAGGCTTGGTCGTGACCAGCCGGTTCCTGTTTCCGACGCCCGCGCCATCGCCTGCTCCGCTTCGGCGGCCCAGTGGATGCTGAAACAAGTTCAGCATGACGGTTGAGTTTATTCGCCTCGCCAGCCCCGACGAGACGTTGGCTGTCGGCGCGGCACTCGCTCGCGCGCTGCGCCCCGGCGATGTCGTCGCGCTGTCGGGCGACCTCGGCGCGGGCAAGACCACCCTCGCGCGAGGGCTGCTCCAGGCGCTGGGCTTCGAAGGGGAAGTGCCGTCGCCGAGCTTCCCGATCGTCATCCCCTATGCCCCGCCCGAACTGGCGATCCCGCTCTGGCATGTCGACCTCTACCGGATCGACGATCCCGAGGAGTTGTATGAACTCGGCCTCGACGAGGCGCGGCAGGACAGCGCGCTGCTGATCGAATGGCCCGAGCGGATGGGGGCGATGCTGTGGGCCGATGCGCTGCGCCTCACCATCGAAGCCGACGGCCCCGACGCGCGCCGCTTGACTTGGGCCGCGCCCGCGCCATGGGAGGGCCGATGGCCGCCCAAGGACCTCTGATGATTCCCCCGCCTCATGCCTTTCCCTTCCTCGACTCTGCCGGCTGGCCCGATGCCGAGGTGCTGCCGCTGGCCGGCGACGCCAGCTTCCGCCGCTATTTCCGCGTGCTGCGCGGCGCCGAGCGCGCCGTGCTGATGGACGCGCCGCCCGAGCATGAGGACAGCCGCCCCTTCCTGGCGGTGGCCGATCATCTCGCCGCGCTCGGCTTCCGCGCGCCGCGTATCCTGGCCAAGGATCTCGAGTTGGGGCTGATCCTGCTCGAGGATTTCGGCGATTCGCGGATGAAGGAGGTGATCGAGCTCGACCCGCTGGTCGAGACCCCGATCTACGCCCAGGCGATCGACCTACTGATCGACCTCGCCGCGCACGTCCCCGCCCCGGATGCGTTGCCGCCCTATGACATGGCGGTCTATCGCCGCGAGGTGGACCTGTTCCCCGAATGGTACATGCCCGCCGCCGGGCTGGCGCCCGACATGGCCGGCTGGACCGCGGCGTGGGACGCCGCCCTCGCCCCGATCGCCGACGATCGCTCGGTGACGGTGCTGCGCGATTATCATGCCGAGAACATCATGCTGCTCGGCAATGGCGACCTGGGCCTGCTCGATTTCCAGGACGCGCTGGCCGGCCACCCGCTCTACGATCTCGTCTCGCTGCTGCAGGATGCGCGACGCGACGTGTCGGAGGCGCTGGAGGCGGCGATGATCGCGCGCTACGCCGCCCGCCGCCCGTTCGACGAGGCGGCCTATGCGCTGCTCGCGGCGCAGCGGAACACCAAGATCATCGGCATCTTCACCCGGCTGTGGAAGCGCGACGGCAAGCCTCGCTATCTCGGCTTCCAGTCGCGCATGTGGGCCTATCTGGAGCGCGACCTCGCGCATCCCGCGCTGGCGCCGGTGAAGGCCTGGTTCGACGCCCATGTGCCCGCCGACAAGCGCGGCGATTATCTTCGGGAGCATGTCGCATGAGCGGCTTCGCCAAGCCCCTCGAACTTCGCCCCAATTCGGACAGGGCGCCGATAGGCACCGCGATGGTGCTCGCCGCCGGCCTGGGCAAGCGGATGCGCCCGCTGACGGCCACCCGGCCTAAGCCGCTGGTCGAGGTGGCGGGCAAGCCGCTGCTCGACCATGCGCTCGACCGGTTGCGCGCCGCGGGCGTCGCGCGGGTGGTGGTCAATGTCCATTATCTGGCCGACGCGCTGGAGGCGCATCTCGCGCGCCAGGCGGGCGACCTCGACATCGCCATCTCCGACGAGCGCGACCTGCTGCTGGAGACCGGGGGCGGGGTGGCCAAGGCGCTGCCGCTGATCCCCGACGATCCCTTCCTGATCGTCAACAGCGACAATCTGTGGGTCGATGGCCCGGTCGACGCGATCCGGCTGCTCGCCGATCGCTGGGACGACGAGACGATGGACGCGCTGCTGCTGCTCGTCCCGCTCGCCCGCGCCAATTGCCATAGCGGCCTCGGCGATTTCCACATGGACGCCGCCGGCCATATCGCGCGGCGCCGCCCGTCGAAGGTGGCACCCTTCGTCTATACCGGGGTCCAGCTCGTCTCGAAGCGGCTGTTCACCGACCTGCCCGAGGGCTCCTTCTCGTTCAATCTGCTGTGGAACCGCGCGATCGCGGCGGGCCGCGCCTTCGGCGTCGTCCACCAGGGCCTGTGGTTCGACGTCGGCACCCCGCCGGCGATTCCCAAGACCGAGGCGATGCTGGGGCTGGCCTGAGCCAGGATCGTCGCCCCGGCGGAGGCTGGGGCCGCCACGATGTTCACGCGCTCTTGCCGGTAGCGGCCCCGGCCTCCGCCGGGGCGACGACAAGCAACAGGGCTTCCGCAAGCCTTCTGCTCGACTAGAGTGCTGACCTCATGACCCGGCCCGCCGTCTTCACCATCCCCGCGCACCGCGCCTTTGCCGATGCGCTGGCGGCGGGGCTGATCGCGCAATATGGGCCCGATCCGCTGAGCCTGGCGCGCACCGCGATCCTGGTGCCCAACAACCGCGCCGCGCGCGCGATCAGCGATGCCTTCGTCCGTCGTGCCGAGGGTGGGCTGTTGCTGCCGCGCCTGGTGGCGATCGGCGATCCCGAGCTCGACGAGCGGCTGGGCGGGCTGCTCGATCCGATCGGGGAAGAGGCCGAGGTCGAACCAATCCCGCCCGCGATCGATCCGCTCGACCGCCACATGATCCTCGCCCGGCTGACCTCGGAGGCGCGCGCGCTGGCGGGCGAGCCGGTCGATGGGGGCGAGGCGATCCGGCTGGCGGGCGAACTGGCCCGCACCCTCGACCAGCTGCTGATCGAACAGGTGCCGCCGAGCCGGCTGCGCGAACTGGTCGACCTGCCCGAACTGTCGGCGCATTGGCAGCGTTCGCTGGCGCTGCTCGACACCATCCTCACCCGTTGGCCGGCCGAGCTGGAGAAGCGCGGGCGGATCGACCTGGCCGAGCGCCGCAACCGGCTGCTCGACCGGGTCGCGCGCGCCTGGGGGACCAACCCACCGCCGGGGCCGGTGATCGCGGCCGGCATCAGCAGTACCACCCCGGCGGTGGCGAAGTTGCTCGGCACCGTCGCGCGGCTGCCGCGAGGGATGGTGGTGTTGCCGGGCCTCGACACCATTTCCGACAAGGCCGAGTGGGAGGCGCTTGGCCCGCTCGAACCCGACGAGGAGGGGCGCCGCCCGCCCCGCCCGATCGAGAGCCACCCGCAATATGCGCTCAAGCGGCTGCTCGACCGGATGAGCGTGGGGCGCGAGGAGATCCAGCTCTGGCCCTGGGGCGGCCGCCGCGACGCGCGCGAGATTCGGGCGCGGGGGATCGCCAATGCGATGGCGCCCGCCGCGTTCACCGACAAATGGCACAAGCTGCCGCCGGCCGAGCGCCGCCTGTCGGGTGTCCGCGCGGTCGAGCTGGCGACCCCGGCCGACGAGGCGCAGACGATCGCGCTGGCGCTGCGCGAGGCGATCGAGACGCCGGGGCGCACCGCCGCGCTCGTCACCCCGGATAGGGTGCTCGCCCGCAGGGTGACCGCGCATCTCGCCCGCTGGGGGATCGTCGCCGACGATTCGGCGGGCACGCCGTTGTCGCTCACCCCGGCGGGCACGCTGCTGCTCGCCATCGCTGAGGCTGCCGCCGAGGATTTCGCGCCGGTGCCGCTGCTCGCCCTGCTTAAGCATCCGCTGGTGCGCAAAGGGCCGGGGCGCGGCGCCTGGCTCGACGGGGTGCGCAAGCTCGACATCGCGCTGCGCGGCCCGCGTCCACCGGCAGGACTCGACGGCATCGCCCGTTTCCTGCGCGACGGCGAGGGTGCGGTCGCGAAGCAGCGCAAGCGTGCGATCGCCTGGTGGGACGAGATCAGGCCGCTGCTGGAGCCTTTGGCGAACGCCTTCTCCAGGGCTCCGTTCGTGTCGAGCGACGTCGAGACAGGTTCCGCCCAGCCGACGTCCCTCTACGTCGCTCGGGACGAACGGGGGCTGGGCGCTCTGCTCGCCGCGATCCGCGAGGCGGCCAACATCCTGGCCGGCGACGCCGGCTGGTCGGGGCCCGACGGGCGCGCCGCCGCCGATCTGATTGCCGATCTGGAGGCCGCCGCTCCGCTGGGACCGGTCGCCTTCGAATCGGCCGGGCTCGCCCCCACCTTGCGGCTGCTGATGGACGCGGTGGCGGTGCGGCCGCCGCAGGGCGGGCATCCGCGCCTGTCGATCTGGGGTCTGCTCGAAGCGCGGCTCCAACATGCCGACCTGATGGTGCTGGGCGGGCTCAACGAGGGCGTGTGGCCGCCGCTGCCGAGCCCCGATCCCTGGCTGGCGCCGCGCATTCGCGCCGAGCTGGGGCTGGTGGGGCTGGAGGCGCGGATCGGCCTGTCGTCGCACGATTTCGCGATGGCGCTGGGCGCGCCCGAGGTGATCGTCACCCGCGCCCGGCGCGATGCGCGCGCGCCCACCATCGCCTCGCGCTTCTGGCTGCGGCTGGAGGCGATGACCGGCGGGCTGACCCGCGAGCATCGCCTGCCCGCCTGGGCGGCGGCGATCGACCGGCCGGCGGGGCCGCCCCAGCCGGTCGACCGGCCGCGCCCGGCGCCGCCGGTGTCCGAGCGGCCCGACATCATCGCCGTCACCCATCTCGACCGGCTCAAGGCCGATCCCTTCGCCTTCTACGCCAATTCGATCCTGCGGCTCTGGTCGCTCGATCCGGTCGACGCCGATCCGACCCCGGCCTGGCGCGGCACCGCCGTCCATGCCGTGTTCGAGCGCTGGATGCTGGAGGATGACTGCAATCCCGAATTGCTGATCCCCCGCGCGAAGCAGCTGCTCGCCGACATGGCGGCGCATCCGGTGATGCGCGCCTTGTGGGAACCGCGGCTGATGGCGGCGCTCGAATGGATCGCCGATGCCATGCGCGCGCTCCGCGCCGAGGGGCGCCGCCCGTTCAAGGCCGAGATCGAAGGGCGGATCGAGATCGCCGGGATCAAGCTGAAGGGCAAGGTCGACCGGATCGATCAGCGTGCCGACGGGCGGCTGGCGATCATCGACTACAAGACCGGCATGCCGCCCAGCGCCGCCCAGGTGCTCAACGGCTATTCGATGCAGCTCGGCCTGCTGGGCCTGATCGCGGAGAATGGCGGCTTCGACGGGGTCGCGGGGATTCCGATCGACTTCGAATATTGGTCGCTCGCCCGCGCCCGCGACGGCAGCTTCGGCTATGTCGCCTCGCCGGTGGGCGGCAAGGACGGCACCGCGCCTGAGGATTTCACCACCCTGGCGGCAGCGACCCTGACCGAGGCGGTAAAGCATTGGCTGACCGGCCCTGCGCCCTTCACCGCCAAGGTCGCCCCCGAATATTCGCCCTATGGCGACTATGACCAGCTGATGCGGCTCGACGAATGGTATGGCCGCGACATGGCCCTCCAGCCCGGGGATGTCCCATGAGGACGCGGCCATGAGCAATCGCCTTCGCCCGCTCGATCCGCTGCTCGACCAGCAGCGCATCGCCTCCGATCCCGGCGAGCTGGTGTGGCTGTCGGCCTCGGCCGGCACCGGCAAGACCCAGGTGCTGACCGCGCGGGTGCTGCGGCTGCTGCTGAGCGGCGCCGCGCCCGAGGCGATCCTGTGCCTCACCTTCACCAAGGCGGGCGCGGCCGAGATGGCCGAGCGCATCCACCGCCGCCTCGCCCATTGGGCGGGCCTGAAGGACGATCGTCTGCTGGTGCGCGACCTGACCCGGCTGGGTGAGGAGGCGACCCCCGAGCGGCTGGCCCGCGCGCGCCAGCTGTTCGCCCGCGTGCTCGACGCGCCGGGCGGCGGCCTGCGTATCCAGACGATCCACGCCTTCTGCCAGACCCTGCTCGCCGGCTTCCCGTCGGAGGCGGGCCTCGCCCCCGGTTTCCGCCCGCTGGAAGGGCGCGAGGAGGCGGCGCTGGCGCGGCGCACCCTGGCCGATCTGGTCCAGTCGGCCGATCGCGGCGGCGACTTTCGGCTGATCGACGACATCAAGGCGCTGAGCCTCCGCCTCGGCGAGGCGCGGGCGGAAAGCTACCTGTCGGACTGCGCCCGCCAGCCCGAGGCGATGGAGTCGCTGGGCCTGCGCGACGGCATCGAGCCGCGGCTGCGCCGGACCCTCGGCGTGCCGGCGGGCGACGTCGAGGCGGCGATCGAGGAGGCCTGCGCCGGGCTCGACCTCGACTGCCTGCAGGCGATCGCGCGCGCCAATGCCGATTGGGGCACCGCCACCGGGCTGGCCGCCGCCGACATCGCCGCCGCTTTCCTGGGCGCCTCGCCGGCGAAACGCGCGGCGACGCTCGACGATGTGCTCGGCCTCGTCGTCACCAAGGCGGGGACGATGCGCAAGCCCAGCTCGGGGCTGCTCAAGGTCTGCGTCGATTATCCCGAGCAGGCCGACCGGCTCGTCGCGATCATCGGGAAGCTCACCGGCTGGCGCGCGCGGGCGGCGCTCGCGTCGCTGATCGGCTCGGCGCTGCGCGCGGGCCAGACCTATGCGGGCGCCTATGCCCAGGCCAAGCGCTCGGCCGGGCTGGTCGACTTCGACGACCTGATCCGCGCTGCCGTCACCCTGCTCCAGACCCCCGGCATGGGCGACTGGGTGCGCTACAAGCTCGACCAGGCGACCGATCATATCCTGGTGGACGAGGCGCAGGACACCAACGCCCGGCAATGGGCGATCGTGGCGGCGCTGGCCGCCGAGTTCTTTGCCGGGCGGGGCGCTCGCGGGACGGCGAAGCGCACCCTGTTCAGCGTCGGCGACTTCAAGCAGGCGATCTTCGGCTTCCAGGGCACCGATCCGCTCGCCTTCGAGGCGGCGCGCATCGCCTTCGCGCGCGAGGCCGAGGCGGGCTCGATCGAGCTGGAGGAGGACGAGCAGCGCCTGTTCCAGCAGCTCTCGCTCGACCGCAGCTTCCGCTCGGCACCGGCGGTGCTCGAACTGGTCGACCGCCTCGTCACCGATCTCGGCCCCGACGAGCTGGGCCTGTTCGCCCCCACCGAACGCCATGTGCCGTGGAAGACCGAGCTGCCCGGCAGGGTCACCCTGTGGCGCCCGCTGTCGCTGGAGGGGATCGCCGGGCCCGACGAGGATGGCGGCGAAGAAGCGTGGATCGACGATGCCACCCGCGCCTATGCCACCCGCCTGGCCAAGCAGATCCGGCAGTGGATCGAGGAGCGGCTGTGGCTGGCGGGGGAGGGGCGGCCGCTCCAGCCCGGCGACATCATGATCCTGGTGCGCCGCCGCGCCGAACTCGCCTCGCTGATCGTCGCGCGGCTCCATGCCGAGGGCGTGCCGGTGGCCGGCGTCGACCGGCTTCGGCTGACCGCGCCGCTGGCGGTGCGCGACCTGCTCGCGGCGATGCGCTTCGCCGGCCAGCGCGAGGATGACCTCAGCCTCGCCTCGCTGCTCGTCTCGCCCTTGTTCGGCTGGAGCCAGGACGAGCTCTACCGGGTCGGCTACAAGCGCCCCGGCGCGCTGATCGACGCGGTGCGCGAGAAGGGCGATGGGCCGACGATCGCCGCGCTCGACGACATGTTGTCGCGCGCCGACTTCACCACCCCCTATCGCTTCCTCGAACATATCCTCACCGGTCCGCTCGACGGGCGGCGCAAGCTGGTCGGCCGGCTGGGGCAGGAGGCGCGTGATCCGATCGAGGAGCTGCTCAACGCCGCGCTCCAGTTCGAGGGGGCCGCCACCGCCTCGCTCCAGCGCTTCCTCGACTGGTTCGATCGCGGCGAGGTGGAGATCACCCGCGACAGCGCGGCGCCTTCGGGCGCGGTGCGTGTGATGACGGTGCATGGCTCGAAGGGGCTGGAGGCGCCGCTCGTCATCCTTGCCGACGCCACCGGCAATCCCGATGCGGCCCCCTCGACCCGGCTCGACTGGAAGATCGACCCCGAGGGCCCCGCCATCCCGGTGCCGCGCCCGCGTAAGCACGAGATGGTCGACGAGATCGCCGCCGATGCCGCCGCGCTCGCCCGGCGCGAGCGGCAGGAGCATTGGCGCCTGCTCTATGTCGCGCTGACGAGGGCGCGCGAGCATCTGGTGATCGGTGGCGCGCTCGGCGTCCGGGCCCAGGGCGTGCCGCCGCCGTCGAGCTGGTACCAGATCGTCGACCAGGCGATGGCCGGGCTCGGCAGCGAGTGGGAGGCCGATGGCCTGTGGGGCGAGGCGCGCCACTATCTGGGCAGCGCCGGCCCGGTGCGCGAACGAAAGGCGGCGCGCGAGAAAGGGGTCGCCCCGATCCTGGCGGAGCCCGCCTGGCTGCGCCGCCCGGCGCCGCCCGAGGCGCGCCCGCCGCGTCCGCTCGCGCCCTCGTCGCTCGGCCCCGACGACGTGCCCGATCCGCCGCCCTCGGCGGCGATGCGCGCGGCGGCACGGCGTGGCTCGCTGCTCCACGCGCTGTTCGAGCGACTGCCCGCCGTGGCGCCCGAGCGGCGGCACGCGGCGGCGCTGCGCTGGCTGCGCCAGTCGGCCGGAGTGGAGGACGAGGCCGAGGCGGCGGGCGTGGCCGAGGATGCGGCCCGTGTGATCGCCGACCCGCGCTTCGCCGCGATCTTCGGCGCCGACGCGCTGGCCGAGGCGCCGATCGCGGCGGTGGTCGATGGTGAGGTGATCGCCGGCACGGTCGACCGGCTGCTGGTGGAGGCCGACCGCATCCTGGTGGTCGACTTCAAGACGGGGCGCCGCGTGCCGACGGGGATCGATTCGACCCCCGAGCATCATCTTCGCCAGATGGGGGCCTATGCCGCCGCGCTGAAGGTGATCTTCCCGGGCCGTAGCGTCAGCGCCGCGCTGCTCTATACGGCGGGGCCGATGCTGATCGAACTGACCCCCGAGCTGCTGGAGCGGCACAAGCCCGCCTTTAGGGGGCAGGAGCAAATGCTGGGCCAAGACCGTTGAGACTGTGCAGCGCGCGGCCTACATCCTGATCAACACACCAAGGAGTTCTCTCCCATGCCGACCAAAGCGATCACCGATTCTTCGTTCCAGACCGATGTCATCAGCGCCGACAAGCCCGTCCTCGTCGACTTCTGGGCGGAGTGGTGCGGCCCGTGCAAGATGATCGGCCCGGCGCTCGAGGAGATCGCCGACGAACTGGGCGAGCAGGTCACCATCGCCAAGATCAACATCGACGAGAATCCCGAGGCCCCCGGCAAGTACGGGGTGCGCGGCATCCCGACGATGATCCTGTTCAAGAACGGCCAGCCCACCGCCACCAAGGTCGGCGCGGCCCCGAAGAGCGCGCTCAAGGGCTGGCTCGAAGGCGAGCTTTGATCGAATAGCGCGTCGCCCCGGCGGAGGCCGGGGCCGCCACGAAGTTTGCGTCGCCCTTGCCGCTGGCGGCCCCGGCCTCCGCCGGGGCGACGTCAAACCTCAATCGAACAAGACTTCCTTCGCCAGCGCCCACATCTCAGGCGAATTGGCCGCGATCGCGCCCTTGCCCGGTATGTCGAGACGATAGTCCGACCCGTCGTTCCGGGCGATCTTGCCGCCCGCTTCCTCCAGCATCAGTGCGCCCGCCGCATGGTCCCAGACATGGGTCCGCTCGAACAGGGCGATGTCGTTCTGTCCCAGGATCAGGCGGGGATATTGCTCGCCCGCGCAGCGCGGGATGTCGACGATCTCCAGCTTTCCCTCGGCGCGGCGGCGGACGTCGGCCTGACGGTCGGCCGGCATGAAATAGGTGGCGATCGCCGCCTTGGGCAGCCCGCCCTCGGAGCGCTTGGCAACCACCCGCTCGCCATCGATGAAGCAGCCCTGGCCGCGCACCGCATGGACGATGCGCCCGCCGATCGGATCGAGGATCCAGCCCGCCTCGCGCGCGCCGTCGACCGACAGGCCGATCATGATCGCGAAGGGGGCTTTCCCCTCGGTGAAATTATTGGTGCCGTCGAGCGGATCGATGATCCAGGCGACACCCTGGCCGACGCGGTCGACGACCGAGGGATCGAGCGATGCCGCCTCCTCGCCGACGATCCGCGCTTCGGGGAGCAGCTTGGCCAGCTCTTCGCTCAGCAGCGCTTCCGATTCCTTGTCGACGATGGTGACGAAATCGCCCGGCGTCTTCTCGCCATAGTCGCTGGCGGCGAGGTTGCGGAAGCGCGGCATCATGATGTCGCGGGCGACCTGGTGCATCAGGTCGAGGACGGGCTGGTACAGCGGGTGCATCGGGCCTCTCAGCTCAGCGGGATCATGACGTTGTCGGCGTAGCCCGGCCGGCCCTTCAGCCGCTCGTACCAGGCCGCGACGTGCGGACGCTCGGATCGTTCGATCGCGAGGGTGAACCAGGTGTGGACATAGACGCCCATCGGCACATCGCCGATGCCGAAGCTATCCCCCGACAGCCAGGGCTGCCGCGCCAGGGTCGAATCGAGGATCGCCATCGCCGCGTCGCAGGCCTTGGCGGCGGCGGCGACCGCCGCCATGTCGCGATCCTCGGGCCCCTTGCGGACCAGGTTGACGAAGGCTTCGCGCTGGGCGTCGGCATAGGAGAATTGCCAGTCCATCCAGCGATCGGCCGAGGCCTTTGCCTGTGGGTCGGACGGGATGAGCGCCGGGGCATAGCGGTCCGCCAGATAGCGGACGATCGCGTTCGATTCCCACAATATGAAGCCGTCATCGTCGATCGTCGGGATCAGCCGGTTCGGGTTCATCGCCAGATAGGCGTCGGTGAAGCCGAATTTCCCGCCGATATCGCGCCGCTCATGATCGACCCCGGCCTCCACCGCGAGCCAGGCCACCTTCTTGACGTTGTGCGAGTTCAGCCGGCCCCAGATGATCAATGACATGCGCAGGTCTCCATATTTTTGGCTGTTACCGTCATTCCCGCGAAGGCAGGAATCCATATTCTCTGGAGCTCGAACCTCTTGCGGTTCGGAGGTTATGGATCCCCGCCTCCGCGGGGATGACGGTTGAGGGGATCAGCTCCGATAATCCGCGTTGATCGAGATATAGCCATGGGTCAGGTCGCAGGTCCAAACCGTGGCGCGGCCATTGCCCAGGCCGATGTCGACCCCGATCTCGATCTCCTGCCCCTTCAGGTGGGCGGCGACCGGCGCCTCGTCATAGCCCTCGACCGCCAGGCCGCCGGCGGCGACCTGGGTGGCGCCGAAGCGGATCGACAGCTTGTCGCGCTCGGCCGGCTCCCCCGCCTTGCCGACCGCCATGACGACCCGGCCCCAATTGGCGTCCTCGCCCGCGATCGCGGTCTTCACCAGCGGCGAATTGGCGATCGACAGGGCGATGCGGTGGGCACTGGCATCGCTCTCGGCGCCTTCCACTTCGATCGCGATGAACTTCGACGCGCCCTCGCCATCGCGCACCACCAGCTGGGCGAGCTCCAGGCAGACCTCGGACAGCGCCGCCTGGAACGCCTCGGCCCCGGCGTCGTCGAGCGATTCGAGTGTCGTGTTGCCGGCCTTGCCGGTGGCGAAGGCGAGCACGGTGTCGCTGGTCGAGGTGTCGCCATCGACGGTGATGCACGAATAGCTCTTGCCGTTGGCCGCCTCCAGCATCTGCTGGAGCAGCGCGGGCGCGATCGCGGCGTCGGTGAAGATGAAGCCCAGCATCGTCGCCATGTCGGGCGCGATCATGCCCGAACCCTTGATGATGCCGACCAGCTCCACCTTGACCCCGCCGATCATCGCCGAGGCGCGGGCGGCCTTGGCGAAGGTATCGGTGGTCATGATCGTGGCGGCGGCTTCCTCCCAGCTCGCCTCCGGCGCCTGCAGCACCGCGTCGATCCCGGCCTCGGCCTTGTCGATCGGCAGCGGCACGCCGATCACCCCGGTCGAGGCGACGAACACGTCGGAGGGCTGGCAGCCGACCGCGCCCGCCACCCGGGCGGTGATCGCCTCCACGGCGGCGCGGCCGCGATTGCCGGTGAAGGCGTTGGAATTGCCGGCGTTGACCACCAGCGCGCGGGCGCGGCCCAGCGGCAGCGCGGCGCGGCACCATTCGACCTCGGGCGAGGGGCATTTGCTCTTGGTGGTGACGCCCGCCACCACCGTGCCCTCGTCGAACGCGGCATAGGTCAGGTCGGCGCGGTCCCACTTCTTGTAGCCCGCGCGGGTCACCGCGATGCGCACCCCGGCGATCGGCGGCAGATCGGGAAAGGCGGCGGGGGCAAGCGGCGAACGGTCCATGGCGCAACTCCGGGATGAATGCGGGCGCTATAGGGGGAGCGGGTGACGTTTGAAAGTTCGACAGACCAAGATCCTCCCTATGCACAGCAGGGGGGAGAGGGGCTACTCGCGGAGCGGTGGAGGGGTTATCCCACCTCTCCCGTTCGGTTCGTTTTGAGATGTCGAAACCCCTCCACCACTCTGTGAGTGGTCCCCCTCCCCATCGCTGTGCGATAGGGAGGAACTTATAGGGCCCGCGAATTGACGTAATCGGGAACGGAACCTATCTGCACCGGGATCATTTGCGCGGCAGCCTTCGGGCGGTTCGCACGCCCATGTCTCAAGGATTGCCCATGCTCGGCGGCCTCGCCAAAGCCATTTTCGGTTCGTCGAACGACCGCTATGTGAAGTCGCTCCGTCCGATCGTCCAGAAGATCGCGGGTTTCGAGCCCACATTGCAGGCGATGAGCGACGAGGAACTGGCCAACCAGACCGTCCTCTTCCGCCAGCGGCTGGACCAGGGCGAAAAGCTCGACTCGCTGCTGCCCGAGGCCTTCGCCACGGTGCGCGAGGCGGCCCGCCGCGTGCTGGGCCAGCGCCATTACGACGTGCAGATGATCGGCGGCATCGTCCTCCATCGCGGCGAGATAGCCGAGATGCGGACCGGCGAGGGCAAGACCCTGGTCGCCACGCTCGCGGTCTATCTGAACGCGCTGCCGGGGCAGGGCGTCCATGTCGTCACCGTCAACGACTATCTGGCTACCCGCGACGCCGACTGGATGGGCCGGGTCTACCAGTTCCTGGGGCTCACCGTCGGCACGATCGTGCCGAACCTGACCGACCAGCAGCGCCGCGACGCTTATGGCTGCGACATCACCTACGGCACGAACAACGAGTTCGGCTTCGACTATCTGCGCGACAACATGAAATATGAGCGCAGCCTGATGGTCCACCGCCCCTTCAACTTCGCGGTAGTGGACGAAGTCGATTCGGTGCTGATCGACGAAGCGCGCACCCCGCTGATCATCTCGGGCCCGACCGACGACAAGACCGAGCTATACATGCAGGTCGACGCGATCGTGAAGCAGGTCGAGAAGTCGGATTACGAGTTCGACGAGAAGCAGCGCTCGGTGGTGCTGACCGAGGACGGCACCGAGCGGCTGGAGCGGCTGCTGGAGGGCGCCGGGCTGCTCGAGGGCGGCAATCTCTACGATTTCGAGAACACCCAGGTGGTCCACCACCTGAACCAGTCGCTGCGCGCCAACATCGCCTTCAAGCGCGACATCGACTATATCGTGAAGGACGGCGAGGTCGTCATCATCGACGAGTTCACCGGCCGCATGATGGACGGGCGGCGCTGGTCGGACGGCCTGCACCAGGCGGTCGAGGCCAAGGAAGGCGTCGAGATCAAGCCCGAGAACCAGACGCTCGCCTCGATCACCTTCCAGAATTATTTCCGCATGTACCCCAAGCTGGGCGGCATGACCGGCACGGCCGCGACCGAAGCCCACGAATTCTACCAGATCTACAAGATGAACGTCGTCACCATCCCGACGAACGTGACCGTCAAGCGGATCGACCAGGACGACGAATTCTACAAGAGCATGACCGACAAGTTCGCCGCGATCGCGCAGGCGATCCGCGACGGCCAGCAGCGCGGCCAGCCGGTGCTGGTCGGCACCGTGTCGATCGAGAAGTCGGAACTGCTGTCGGAGTTCCTGCAGCGCGAAAATGTGCCGCACAATGTGCTGAACGCCCGCTATCACGAGCAGGAAGCGCATATTGTGGCGCAGGCCGGCCGCCTGGGCGCGGTGACGATCGCCACCAACATGGCCGGCCGCGGCACCGACATCCAGCTGGGCGGCAACCTGGAGTTCCGCCTGCTCGACGAGCATCCCGAGCTGGAGGTCGGCACCCCCGAGTTCGACGCGGCCGCCGATCGCATCCGCGAGGAGATCATCGCCGAGAAGGCACGGGTGCTGGAAGCCGGCGGCCTGTTCGTGCTCGGCACCGAGCGTCATGAGAGCCGCCGCATCGACAACCAGCTGCGCGGCCGTTCGGGTCGCCAGGGCGATCCGGGCCTCAGCCGCTTCTATCTGTCGCTCGACGACGATCTGCTGCGCATCTTCGGCCCGCAGACGATGTTCGCGAAGATGATGAACAAGAATCTGCAGGACGGCGAGGCGATCGTCTCCCCCTGGATCTCCAAGGCGATCGAGACCGCGCAGCGCAAGGTCGAGGCGCGCAACTACGACATCCGCAAGCAGGTCGTCGAATATGACGACGTCATGAACGATCAGCGCAAGGTGATCTACGAGCAGCGCGCCGACATCATGGATGCCGATACGGTCGACGATGTCGTCGTCGACATGCGCGCCGAGACCGCCAATGCGATCGTCGGCGCGGCCTGCCCGCCCAACAGCTATCCCGAGCAGTGGAACATGGAGGCGCTGAAGGCCACCGCCGCCGAGACGCTGGGCATCACCCCGCCGTTCGACGAGTGGGTCGCCCAGGACGGCATCGACCCCGAACTGCTGGCCGAGAAGGTGCAGGCCGAGGCCGACGCGGTGATCGCCGCCAAGCATGAGGCGATCGGCGACATGCACTGGCACAGCATCGAGAAGAGCGTGCTGCTCCAGACCTTGGACCATCACTGGAAGGAGCATCTGGCGATGCTCGACGCGCTGCGCCAGGTGATCCACCTGCGCGCCTATGCGCAGAAGACCCCGATCAACGAATATAAGCAGGAAGCCTTCGCGCTGTTCGAGCGCATGCTGGGCGCGATCCGCGAGGAAGTGACCCGTATCCTCGCCCACGCCCGCTTCGAGATGCAGTCGGAACTGCCCGAACTGCCGCCGATGCCCGACTTCATTACCAGCCATATCGATCCGCTGACCGGCGAGGACGACAGCGGCGACCGCGACGCGGGTTCGATGGGCCTGATCACCACCCGCGCGCCGATGGCGGCGCTCGGCGTGGCCGGCGACGATTTCCAGGTGTCGCCGGACGTGGCCGCCACGCTCGGCCGCAACTCGCCCTGCCCCTGCGGATCGGGCCGCAAGTACAAGCACTGCCACGGGGCGCTGTAAGGCCCCAGCATGGCCTGCGGGCGCGGCGCTTCGGCCCGCGCCTGCGCCGGCTCAGGCCTTCACGCCCTCCAGCGTGAAGGTTTCCAGCACCAGGAAACCGGGGGGCAGCCGCCCTTCATTCTCCAGGCCGGCCAGCTCGGGATCGTGGCTTTCGTTCATCGCGAAACCCTCGATCGCCGAGAAGCCGCGATCCTGCAGGCATCGTGACAGCGTCTTCGGGTCATAGATGAACAGGTGACCCCATTTCCGGACGAAATTGTTGATCACGAAGGTGTCGGTCTTCTCGCCCTGGCGGATGAAGGTCTCCGACGACCAGCGGATATAGTCCTGCTGCAGCTGGCTCTTGCCCTCCCCGTAGAGGCCGACCACGAAGGCCATGTCGGGGGTGGAGATGCGCAGCCGGCCGCCGGGTTTCAGCACCCGATGGCATTCGCCGAGGATCGTCTGCCCATCCTCCCAGGTGAAATGCTCGATGACATGTTCGCTGAAGATATAGTCCAGGCTGGCGTCGGGGAAGGGCAGCGGCTTGAACAGGTCGATGTGGATGACGTTCGCATGTTTGGGGCGGATGTCGGAATTCAGCCAGCCGGCGAGGCGGTTGTGGCCGCAGCCGATGTGCAGCTTCTTCGCGCCGTCGCCGGCCAGATAGTCGGCGATCCGGCCCGCGGCCCGGTCGGTGGCGGCGCGGTCCTCGGCCGCCTGTCGGTATTTCAGCAGGATCTGGTGGAAATCCCGGGCCAATGGCACCCGCTTCAGCCACGTCCTTGCGATGCCCATTCCGATGTCCGCTCCGTCTTGGTGCCGGGGAACCGACGCTTCGGTCGAGGGTAGAGAAAGGCGCCGGTCTCACCGCATAGATGCGGCTGGCAAGGTTCGGCGTGCAATAGCTTATTGTCTCCGGCAAAGGTCATGTCCGGGATTCGGGAGGACGAAGTGCAGTTTGCCGCGCAGCGGAACGGGCCAGCGACGATCGGAACTCCGGCCGGCCACGGCCGGGTCGATGGTCGCGCCTGGTGAAGCCGACGGTCGTCCGCTGGGGCTGGTTCGCGCTCGGCTGGGTGATGGTGGCGCTCGGCTTCATCGGCGCGTTGCTGCCGGTGATGCCGACGACGATCTTCCTGATCCTGGCAGCGGGCTGCTTCAGCCATTCGAGCCCGCGTTTCGAACGCTGGCTGCTCGAGCATAAATGGTTCGGCCCGCCCATCGTCCGCTGGCGGGAAAGCAAAGCCATCCCGCGCAAGGCCAAGATCGTCGCGATCACCAGCATGGCGGGCGGCTATGCGGTGATGCTCTACACGGCGCGGCCGGCCTGGTGGATCGATCTGATCGTTGCCCTGGCCCTGATCGCCTGTGCGCTCTACGTCGCCACCCGGCCTGACGCCTGACGTCGATCCCGATTTCGGACAGGGCCGAAAAAGTTCCCTTTCCTTATCCTATGGGCTTAGGATTTAACGATAGTTTACATCTTGCGCTTTCCCTTAACCTCTTTCTGTAACTAAAAGTACGTTAGGGCATCGCTGAACGCTGGGGAGCAAAGCCGATTTCGTCCGAAGGAACAGCCGACGCCGATCGCCTGCTGGCCCTGGCTGAATCGCTTGGCGGCCTGGGGCACTGGCATTCCGATCGCAGCCGCGACTATTTCAAATGGTCGGCGGGGCTGTATCGGCTGTTCGGCATCGCCGAAGACGTGACGCCATCGCTGGAACTGCTCCAGAGCCACTATCATCCCGACGATGCCGACCGGATCGAACTGGCGCTGAACGAAGCCCGCCGTACCGGATTGCTGCCGCCCACCCGCATGCGCTGGATCCGCCCCGACGGGCGCCTGATCCATGTCGAGCTGAGCGCGCAGGTCGAGGGGCCCGAGATGTTCGGGCTGATCCGCGACGTGACCGACGAGGTGGAGGCCGAACGCGCGCTGATCGCCGCGCGCGACCAGGCCCGCGCCGCCGAGCGCACCAAGGCCGAGATGCTCGAGGTGATGAGCCACGAGATCCGCACGCCGATGCACAGCGTGCTCACCGCGATCGACCAGCTCCGCCGCGAGCCGCCCGAGCCGCAGCGCCAGACCCTGCTCGCCAATCTCAGCCAGGGCGCCTCGACGGTGATGAGCGTCGTCGACGACATGCTCGACTACACCAAGGTCGAGGCCGGCCGGGTGGTGATCGAGAGCATCAATTTCGACCTGCGCTCGGTGGTCCGCACCACGGTCGACCTGTTCAACGGCACCGCCGCCGCCAAGGGGCTGAGCCTCGACGTCCACGGGCTCGACGGCGACCCCGCGATCCTGCGCGGCGATCCGGCCCGGCTGCAGCAGCTGCTGTCCAACCTGATTGGCAATGCGATCAAGTTCACCGAGGCGGGCAGCGTCTCGATCGGCCTGTCGCCCACCCGCTCGGACGACAAGGCCGATTACTGGATGATCATCGTCCGCGACAGCGGGCAGGGCATGGGCCAGGAGGCGCTCGGCCGCATCTTCTCGCGCACCGAGCAGGCCGATGCCGCGCGGCTGCGCATGCAGGGGCGTACCGGACTGGGCCTGGCGATCAGCCAGCAGCTGGCCGAGGCGATGGGCGGTTCGATCGCGGTGGCCAGCGATCCCGGCAAGGGCACGACCTTCTCGGTCGAGCTGCCGTTCAAGCGCGCCGATGCCGATGCCGTTCATGTGGCCGCCGAGGGCGTGCCGACCGGGCCGATGCGGATTCTGCTGGCCGAGGACAATCCGATCAACCGTCGCCTGATGGCGGGGCTCCTCACCCGCGAGGGCCATCACATCGTCGCGGTGGAAGACGGGCGCAAGGCGCTGGGCGCGATCGCCGGCCAGCCCTTCGACCTGGTGCTGATGGACATGCAGATGCCCGAGCTCGACGGCCTGGCCGCGACTCGGGCGATCCGCGCGCTCGATCCGCCCGCCTCGAACATCCCGATCCTGGCGATCAGCGCCGATTCGGCGCCCGAGCGCCGCCGCGTCTATTTCGAGGCCGGGATCGACAGCTTCCTGCCCAAGCCGATCGTCTCGGGCCAGCTGCTCGACATGATCGCGAAGATGCGCCGCAAGACCCCGGTCCAGGCCGAATCGAGCGGCGACAGCTTCAACCGCGAGCGGCTCAACCTGCTGGTCGAGAATGCCGGCTATCAGGACGCCGCGGTGCTGATGAAGATGCTGCTGTTCGACGTCGGCGACCGGCCCCGGCGCATCGCCGCCGCGGTGCGTGGCCAGGCATGGGAACTGGCGGCGGCAGAGGCCGAGGCGCTGCGCTCGCTGCTCGACAGCTTCGGCACCTTCAGCCTGTCGCGGTTGCTGGGCGCGATCAGCCGCCAATGCACCCGCCACGAATGCCAGCCCGCGGTGCTCGACGAGCTGTTCGATCAGGCGCGCAAGCTGGCGGTGCTGCTCCACGAGGAATTCGGCTCGGTCCCCGGCCCGATCGCGCAGGCGATCGACAATGTCGTCGAGCCCGACTTCACCCGCGGGACGCGCGGCTGAGAGGTGGATGACCTCACTCCCTCTCCCGCCTGCGGGAGAGGGCTGGGGTGAGGGTCTTCTTCTTCTTTTTCCTCGCTCTTCATCTCCTGAAAAGCCCCTGTGGTGAGGTAAGACCCTCACCCAACCCTCTCCCGCAGGCGGGAGAGGGCTAGAAAGTGCAGGGGATAATCCCTTGTCCCTGCGGTCGATCGGCGCGATACCTCGCTTATGAAACGCGCCCGGCGCATTGAGTCGAAAGCGTAACGATCGGCAACAGGAGAGGCCGATGTTCAAGGACTATCTGCTGGCGCCCGTGCGCCCCGAGCTTCACGCCGCGTGCCGCGAGCATATCGTCCATCGCCATTCGCAGCTGGTGCTCGCCAATCCCGCCTTCCAGGGCGTGTTCCACCGCTATGCCCAATATCCGGTGCTGGGCGAGGCCGAGGCTCCGGCGCGACTCCATCTCTATCCGCCGCGCCGCGACTATCCGCTGATCACCGAACATGCCTGCACCGATGGCGCGTTGTTCCGCGCGGCGCTGCAGGACGATCGCCATAAGGAGGAGGTGAAGAAGGACGAGGAGCATATCGTCGCCACCTTCCTCGACGGCGCCTGCCTGTGCCTCGACATGGCGGAGAGCGAGGTCTTCGCGCATGCGCCGGTAGGGCGCTTCCATGTCTTCGACTTCCTGGCGCGGCGCGCCGACGTCAGCGAACAGGCCTTCCATGCGGCGCTGGCGCGCGAGGCCGAGCTGGTCGCCCGCGACGCCGACTATCGCGCGGTCGTCCAGCGGCGCGCGCACAACCGGGTCCGTCATGACGATGCGCTCTATGCGGCCGAGGGCGATACCGGCGCGGTGACCGACCGGGCGATCGACCTGGTGGTCGACAGCTGGACCGATTCGCTCGACGGGCTCGCCCGCTTCCTGCCGGCGATGCGCGACCGGCTGGGCCCGGTGGTCGATCCCGAGGCGAGCTTCTCGATCATCGCCACCGAGCATCTGCTGGTCGATGGCGGCATCGTGGTGGGCCGGGTCGAGATCAAGGAAGCCGTCTGAAGCTATTGAGGCGCCGCCGCTCCTCCCATAGAGTGGCGCCATGGCGGGGACGTTGCTCGACGATGACGCGGCGCGGACCGTGGTGGCTGGTGTCTTCCTGTGCTCGGAAGACGTCGCCGCAATCGTCGTTCGCACCGGGCGCCAGCGCGATTTCGCCGCAAGCACCACCATCCTGCACCAGGGCGACGCCGTCCGCATAACCCATATGCTGTTGGTGGGCCGGGCGCGGGCGCTGCTCTACGCCGCCGACGGGCAGGTGGTGCTGCTCCACGAATATCTGCGCGGCGACCTGTTCGGTGCGCTGGCGACCCTGGAGGCGGTGGTCCAGGATTCGGACGTCGTCGCGGTCGAGGACGTGCTGTCGCTGGTGTTCGACGATCGCGACCTGGCCCAGCTCGCCCAGCAACATGGATCGATCGGCCTGGCTTTGTCGCGGATGCTGTTGCAGCGTCTGCGCCAGACCACCGCGCGGATCTTCGAGCGCACCGCCTTGAGCGCGGCGGGGCGGATCCATGCCGAGATATTGCGCCTGGCCCGGCAGTCGGCGGACCTGGCGATCAACCCGACGCCGATCGTCTCCGATCTGGCGCTGCGTGCGGGCACCACGCGCGAGACCGCGTCGCGGGCGATCAATGCGCTCGAACGGCGCGGCATCATCGCGCGCGACGGCGGCCGCCTGCGGGTGATCGCGCCCCGCCGGCTGGAAGAGATGATATTATAGCGTCTGGCTGATCGAGTAGAGCGCGATCGGCTCGCCGCCGCCCGGCCCCTCCAATTCCCCGACCATTTCGTAGCGTGCCGCCCCCGGCGCCTGCACCGTCAGCGCCGCGGCAAAATCCTCGGTGGCGTGGAACAGTCCGGCAAGGACGCCGCCGACAGCGCCGAGCAGCGGCCCGAGCGTCGCGGGGGCGAGGCGGCTGCCGCCGGTGAAGGGGTCGGCGAAAGGCGTGCCGACCAGCAGGTCGCCGCCCACCCGCCATCCCGCCGAGGCGAGCCCCAGTCCGGTCGACAGTGCATCGTCGAGCCGCGCGAAGGCGAGGACCAGCGCCTGACCCGACCAGAAGGGCGTCACCGCGAGCGGGGCACCCGCCAGATCGGCGTGGAGCGCGGCCAATTCCTCGGCGCCGTCGAAGCCGGGGCCCGACGCTGCGCGCGATCCCACCGCGAGGATCGACAGGCAGGCGCTGCCCGTCGCGGGCGAGGCGGCGGCACGCCGATCGGCGGGGCGGGTCGCACTGCGCGCGGCATAGACGATGTGCTGGCGGCGGCCATCGCGCGCCCAGAGCATCTGGGCGCGATCGGACGCGCTGTCGGCTTCGCCCTGCGCCCTCTCCTCGGGCAGCACGAGCATCTGCAGCGCTTCGCTTTCCAGCCGCCGCGCCTGCATGATCGCCTGGCCCATGGCGATGTTGTCGGCGGCCTCGATCGTCGCATCGTCGGGGGCGGTGCCGGCCGGGCGCACCGGCCGGATCGTCTCGGCGCGCTCCAGCAGGGCATCGAAACGTGCGCGCCACTCGCTGCCGAACGGTTCGACCGAACGCGCCGCGAAGCCGTCGATGCCGCCGGGCAGCACCGCGTGCAGCTCGCCGCCGGCCTCGACCAGCGCCTCGGCGATGATGATGTCGGCGCCGGCGGCGAGCGCGCCGAAGCCGAAGCCGACCCGCTCGGCGTCGAGCAGCCGCGCGACATCGTCGTGCAGCGGCTCGCGATCACGGTCGGGTTCGAACGACATATGCCCGGCGAAGTGCAACGAGCGCGGCGGGCGCAGCGCATCGAGCCAGGCGGTCGACGCGTGCTGCGCCGACAGGATCAGCGCGAACTGGCGCAGGGTGGAGGCATGGTCCTCCCAGGCCTCGGGCGCCAGGCGGATCGCCTCGGTCAGCTGGCGCCGGGCCTCGTCGCCCCGGCCGAGCAGCAGCAGCGCCTCGGCGATGGTGGCGGCCTTGTAATAGGGGGTTTCGGGCTCGTCGGGATGCGCCTCGACCCGCGCCAGCACCGCGCCGGCCAGCTCCGCCGACCGCCCCCCGTCGCCGGCGAGCAGCGACAGGGTGGCGGCGTTGATCAGCGGATAGGTGGCCTGGTCGGTGACGGCGGCCGCGTGATAGGCTTCGGCGGCGTCGCGATACCATCGGCTTCGCTCCTCGCCGGCGGCACGGACCGCACGATCCTTGAACAGCCTGCCCTTCAGGCTCAGCACGCGGGGGTCGATCGTCTCCCGGTCGAACCCCGCACGATGAAAGCGCTCCCAGGCGAGGTCGAGCGCACCCGACCGCGCCAGCGCGATGATGGAGGGAAGGCTGCTGCTCATCGCTCAGCCCCGTGCTGCGCCGCCACCGACACCGGCCCGTTCCTCAGCTATGCCCCGGCGGCGGATTCTTGACGTCGGGGTCGATGCAGATCGGCAGCGGCTTGGCGCCACCGGGCTGCTCCAGCACAACATAGAAGTTGAACGGGTGACATTCGGTCTCGCACGCCTCTTTCCGCGAGATCCGCGACCATTTAGCGTGCAGGGTCAGCTCGGTCGGCTTGTCCTTCCCGCTCTTGGTGATGCGGTAGAGATTCTGGCAGAGATGCTTCTTCATCTTCAGCCCGCCGGCGGCGTTGTCGAACCACCAGCGCAGCTTGGGCGACAGGATGAAGGTGATGTCGCAATCCTTGTCGATCGCGATGAAGGGGGTGCCGTCTTCACCCTTCTCCACCACTTTGACCGGCGAATTGCCGTCGTTCATCTCCAGCACCAGGCTGCTGGTGCCGTCGCCCTGCTCGCGCATCACCAGCGCCAATTCCACCAGCGCCCTTTCCGGCCCGCGAATATCCTCGAACGGGCCTTCGTTCAGCGTGGTCGCTCCTTCGACTTTCAAGTTCATAAATGCCTCCCTCTTGCTCCTAAACGTCAACGCGGAATCACGATCTCGTCGATCTGGCGCTGCCAGTCCGCCCAGTTCTGGTTTTGCGGGTCCTGGGCGTGCAACGCCGCCGCCAGTCGCGACGCGTCGGCGCGCGTGGCGATGGCGGAATCGCGATGGCCCAGGTCCGCATGGGTCTTGGCGAGACCGATCATGGCGAGCAGCCGGGCCTCGTCAACCCGGGCATCGCGCGGAAAAGCCGTAGCGGCACGGTCGATCAGCGCCTGCTGGGCGCCGCGCAGGTCGAGCGCGGCCTCGCCATGGCCGGCGGCGGCCTCGGCCTCGGCCTGCCAGGCCTGCCGGTTGGCAAGGTCGATCATCGCGTCGAGGTCGCCGGGCTGCAGCGCCGTCGCCCGCTCCATCCCCGCGCGCGCGGCCGCGCAATGGAGCAGGGCGGCGGGCACGTCGCGCGGCGCGGCCAGCGCCAGGGTACACAGATTGCCCTCGGCAAAACCCAGCTCGCGCAGCCACTTGACCCGCTTGGGATCGATCGCGACCAGCTCTCGCGCCAGTTCGCGATAGCGCTGCCAGTGCCGGCGGATCAGGCCGACGTCGCGGGTCGGCCCCGCGCCGCGCTGCAGATAGGCGGCATAGCCCATCCAGAATTCGTTCTGGGCATGGTTGTAGATGCGGTCGCTGTTGTCGGGTTCGCGGCGCAGCAGGTCGGCGGTGATGCGATAGGCCTCGGCGATCTCGGCGCGCCCGCGCTTCTCCTGGCCACGGGTCTGGAGGTCGTCCTCGCCCATCGCCGAGAGCAGCCGGGAGCGGCGCTCCAGCGTGTCGGCGGGGCGCGAGGCCAGGTCGCGCTCGGCGGCATAATAGATCATCGCCCGCCCGTTCACCGCTTCCATGATGTCGAGCCGGCCGACGCCTTTCAGCCGGTCGCGCAGGTCGGTCAGCATGAACTCGATCAGCCCCTCGGCCGAGGCGCGCTGCCGTTCGGCCTCGTTGCGGGCCTGGATCGCGGCGATGGTCAGCGCGGCGAACAGGGTCATCGCCAGCATCGCCGCGGCGGTCACCGCCATCACCCGGCGCAGCCGGCGCTGCGCGTCGCGCTGGACCAGTTCGCCCAGCGGCACGCCCGCCAGCGCCGCGAGCAGCTTGAACAGCCCCCAGCGGCGCCCGTCCCCGGTGGGGCGGAAATCGGCGGCGAGCGGCTCGATCGGCTCGGCGCCGCCGACACCGGCGAGCAGCGCGGGCGGAAAGGCCTGCTCGGGTTCGCCCGAGATCAGCGCGGCCAGGATCGGCCGGTCGGGATGGATGCGGCGGAATTCCTCGATCTCGCGATTGACCCAGGTCGAGGCGGCGGCGTCGGGTGAGCAGATCACGACCAGCGCGCGTGAGGCCGACAGCGCCTGCTGCACCTGCTCGCTCAGGCTGGTCGCGGCCGACAGTTCCTCACGGTCGCGGAAGATGGGGGTCAGGCGGCGCGGCAGTGGGCCGTGCGGCGTCTCGCTGCGATCCAGCCGGCGCGGAAAGCGATAGGTTTCGAGGCGGCCGTGCAGCCAGCTCGCAAAGGCAGCATCGCGATGGCTGTAACTGATGAACGCGTAATAGTCGCCCGTCATCGCCCGCCGCCGTCCCCGCGGGGGCCTTGTGGCACAAGCCCCACGGGGAGACAATCGAGCGGCGTCGCCCGCGTGGCGGAAAAGCGCGGTCCCGGCGTCAGACGCCGAGGGTGGCCGCCATCGCGCCGAGGTCGAGAATGCCGTAGCCATGATCGTTGCTCCAGCCGCTTCCGGGGGTCGGGCGCGCGGTGGCCCGGGCGTGCGCCACCAGCCGGGCGGGCGGGGTGCGCTTGGGGGGAACCTTGGCGCGCAGCGCCGCCAGGCAGCCGGCGGCGACCGGACAGGCCGCCGAGGTGCCCGAATCGGGCGATCCGCGTCCGAACGCCTCGGATCCGCTGAAATGGGTGTAGCTGGTCAGGTCCGGGCGCGGCGCGGGCATGCCGGCGATGACAGGCGGCTGGGTCGAGCGCGCCGGCCGCCGGCCGTCGACGTCGCAGCCGTCGATCGTCAGCACATCCTCGATATGGCCGCCATGATGGCCGGCGGCGAAGGCGATGTCGGCGCCGCTCGCTGCCAGGGTGGCCACCTGCTGCGCGAAGATGTGGCGGGGGTTGTCGATATAGCGGCCGGGATGGCCGGCCGGGAAATCCCAGCTCGGGTGGAAGACCCCCCAGCTGTTGCTGACCACCAGCCCGTTATAGCCGACCAACCCCTCGGGCGCATAGGCGCCGGTCCAGGCGGCGGCGAGGTGCGCATAGGCCTGGAAGGCGGTGGCGAGGGTGCGGCCGCTGGTGCTGCCGCTCGCGGCGCGGCCGTGCAGGATCGGGAAGTCGAGCAGGGTCGCCTTGGGCGCGGCGATCATGATGCCATAGGCGCACATCGTGCCATGGTCGACCGGATGGGTGCCGGCCGCCGCCGAGCCTGGAGGTGACCAGCTGTTCGCCGCGTCGAGCCGCGGGCCCCAGCCGAGCCGGCGGGTGAGATGGGGCAGGTTGATGCCGGTGTCCATCACCGCCACCGCCACGTTACGTCCGTCCAGCCCGCGCGCCTGCAGCGCGTCGAGGTCGAGCCGCGCCGCCACCTGTGCGGCGGTGCCGATCGGCGCCGATCCGTCGCGGGTCAGGAAGGGGGCGATGACGGGGTCGCTGTGGATCGGCACGCCGCCCACGCGCTCGGGCATATGGGCGGGATCCTCGACATCGACGAAGCCGCGCACCGCGAAGCGATCCGACCGGTCGACATGGAGTGCCGCCGCCTCGGTGCAGCCGTCATCGGTGCCCACCGGGATCGCCGGCACGCGGGGATCGAGCGTGATCGCCTCGGCCAGCTTCAGATCGGCGAAGCCCGCGCGGCCGCCGGGCAGGCCGAGCCCGAACCGGGCCGATGCGCGCAGCGCCGGCTGGGAAGGCAGAATGGCGAGGATCGGCACGCGCATGATCGTCCGGTCGTCCTTTGATCGAATCGGCGGGCTGCGCCGAACGCCGTGGCGTCGATCAGGGGATAGGCCGGAGGGTCATTGGGTGCGCGTGACGACCGTCACGCCGCATCATCGCCGTCAGCGGCGCGAGGCGATCGCCGCGTCGCTCGCCAGCTTGTCGGCGCGCTCATTGTCGGGATGGCCGGCATGGCCCTTCACCCAGGTCCAATCGATCCGGTGCGGGGCCGAGGCGGAGAGCAGTTCCTGCCACAGCTCGGCATTCTTCACCGGCTTCTTGTCGGCGGTCTTCCAGCCATTCTTCCGCCAGCCATGGATCCACTTGGTGAGCCCGTCCATCACATAGCGGCTGTCGGTGGACAGCTTGATCCGGCACGGCTTCTTCAGCGCCTCCAGGGCGCGGATCGCCGCCATCAGCTCCATGCGGTTGTTGGTGCTGGGATTCTCGCCGCCCGACATCTCCTTCTCCTTGTCGCCGAAGCGCAGCACCGCGCCCCAGCCGCCAGGGCCGGGATTGCCCTTGCAGGCGCCGTCGGTCGCGATCTCGACATAGGGAAGTTCGTTGGAAAGTTCGGTCATGGTGCGGGGTCAGGCCGGAATCAGGGTTTCGGGATCGGCCTCGGCATAGAAGTCGAGCCGGCGCAGGAAGGCGATCGGGTCCTTGCGGGTCACCAGCGCGTCGGCCGGCGTGTTGATCCAGTCATAGGCGCGGGTAAGCAGGAAGCGCAGGCAGGCGCCGCGCGCGAGGATCGGGAAGGCCAGCCGCTCCTCGGTCGACAGGCCGAACTGCTGGTCGTAGCCGGCGATCAGCGCGCGACCGAGATCGGCATGATAGCCGGTGCCGTCATTCTCGAAGCACCAGGCGCTGTGCGTCACCGCCACGTCCCAGGCACGGATGTCGGTGCAGGCGAAGTAGAAGTCGATCACCCCGCTGACCTCGTCGCCCAGCATCAGCACATTGTCGGGGAAGAGATCGGCATGGACCACCGCCGTGGGCAGGTGGCGCGGCCAGTTGGCCTCGAGCCAGGCGAGCTCGTCGAACACGCGCCGGCCCAGCCCCGGCTGGATCCGGTCGAGATCGTCGCCGCAGCGCTCGGCGAGCGTGCGCCAACCGGCGAGGTCCAGGCTGTTGGGGCGGGTCGGCCGGAAATCGGCGAGCGCCTTGTGCATGTCGCCCAGCGCCCCGCCGCAGGCGCGCGCCTGGGCCGGGGTGGGGTGGGTCACCGAGACGCCGGTCAGGAACTCGATCAGGCAGGCGGGCCGTCCCGCCAGGGTCTGAAGCTGCTCGCCGCGCCGGTCGCGCAGCATGCGCGGGATGTTGAGGCCCTTGGATGCCAGATGGTCGGTCAGCGCCGCGAAGAAGGGCAGGTCGTCGACGTTCACCCGCTTCTCGTAGAGCGTCAGGATGAAGCGGCCGCCGGTCGTCTCGATCAGGTAATTGCTGTTCTCCACGCCCTCGGCGATGCCCTTGGCCGAGATCAGCGTGCCATGGTCATAGCGGTGCAGGAAGGCGTGCATCTCCTCGGCGGAGACCTGGGTGTAGACGGCCATCAGCGATCCTCAGGCGACGAGCGTGCGGGGCAGCTTGAACAACATATTCTCGGTCACCGACTCCACCTCGCGCTCGCGGATGGTGAAGCGCGTGGCGAGGGTGTCGACCAGCTCGCGCACCAGGATTTCGGGGGCCGAGGCGCCCGCGGTGATGCCGAGCGTCGTCACGCCGTCGAGCCAGTCGAAGTCGACCTCGGCGGCGCGCTGGATCAGCCGGGCCTTCACGCCCTGGCGCTCGGCCACCTCGACGAGGCGCAGCGAGTTGGAGCTGTTGGGGGCGCCGATCACCAGCATCGCGCCGCACTCGGCGGCGATCGCCTTGACCGCGGCCTGGCGGTTCGAGGTGGCGTAGCAGATGTCCTCGCTGCGCGGCGCCTCGATCGCGGGGAAGCGGCGGCGCAGCACGCCGATGATCTCGACGGTGTCGTCCACCGACAATGTGGTCTGGCTCAGGAAGGCGAGCGGGGCGCCCTCGGGCACCTGCACCGTCTCGGCGTCGGCGGCCGTCTCGACCAGGGTCATCACCCCGTCGGGCACCTGGCCGAAGGTGCCGATCACCTCGGGGTGGCCCTTGTGGCCGATGAACAGGATGTGGTGGCCGTTCTTCACCAGCCGTTCGGCCTGGCGATGGACCTTGGAGACGAGCGGGCAGGTGGCGTCGAGATAGTTGAGGCCGCGCTCGGCCGCCTTGGCGGGCACCACCTTGGGCACGCCATGCGCGGAGAAGACGACGGGCACGTCGTCGGGCACCTCGTCGAGCTCCTCGACGAAGATCGCGCCCTTCGCCTTCAGGTCGTCGACGACATATTTGTTGTGGACGATCTCGTGCCGCACATAGACCGGGGCGCCATATTTCTCGATCGTCAGTTCGACGATCTGGATCGCCCGGTCGACCCCGGCGCAGAAACCGCGCGGCGCCGCGATCAGCAGGTCGAGCGGGGGAAGCGCGGCGGTGTGCGGGGTGGTCATGAAGCGGCGCATAAGCGATTGCTTGCTTGCGCGAAAGCCGGTTCCTATGATTGGCGGCGACGGCCGGGCATGCGCGCATCGCTCCGGGTGATGATGTTGAAGGATGCCGACCCAGTGCAGTTTCCCAAGTCTTCCGCGATCCTCCTCGCCGCGCTGGTGCTTGCCGGCTGTAAGACCGACACCGAGTTCGACGAGCGCGGCGGCTTCAAGATCGCGCGTTCGGCCTGCCCGGCGGCGGCGATCCCGTCCTATACCGGCGACATCACCCTGTTCGATCCGCCGGCCGAGCGCAGGGTCGAGGCGCTCGACGTCGTCGCCAACATCGCCAACCTCCAGGTGAGCTGCAACGACGCCGGCAACAGCGCCCAGATCCAGGTGACCGCGGGTTTCGACATCCAGGCGCGCCGCAGCAATGCCGGCCCCGCCCGCAGCGTGACCCTGCCGATCTTCGCCACGGTGCTGCGCGCCGGCACCGAGATCGAATCGAAGCAGGTGAGCCAGGTGACGGTGCAGTTCGCCGAAGGGCAGCTGCGCGGCAGCGTCCATGGCTCGGCCACCGCCAGCGTCGCGCGCGCCGCGGCCACGCTTCCGGCCGACATCGTCAAGCGCATCAACCGCAAGCGCAAGCCGGGCGAGGCCGACGCCGCGCTCGACCCGATGAACGAGCCGGCGGTCCGCGACGCGGTCGCCAAGGCCAATTTCGAGCTGCTCGTCGGCTTCCAGCTCACCGAGAGCCAGCTGGCGTACAACGCGGCGCGCTGACGGTTTAAGGAAGAAGAAGACCCTCATCCCGACCTTCTCCCGCAAGCGGGAGAAGGAGAGTCGTCAGCGCTTGCCGCTATCTAGCCCTCTCCCGCCTGCGGGACTGCTGCGAAAGTCATCCACCGTCGTCATCCCCGCGAAGGCGGGGATCCATATTCTCTGAAGCAGGAGACTCTCGCGGTTCGGAGGTTATGGATTCCCGCCTTCGCGGGAATGACGATGGGTTTTGCAGTGATCCCGCCTGCGGGAAAGGGTTGGGTGAGGGTCTTCTTCTCTTCTTCCTTTTTCTCTTCCCTCTTCCTCCCGCCACCCCACCCCTTCCCCGAATCTGTGGATCGTTTCGCTGCACCGCGACATCGATCGTTGACTCGGCTTCCGGGCCGGGCCAAGGCTGCGGCGTCGACATCGGGCAACCGGTGCCGTCGCGCGGGAGAGCGTCCGGAGCGATCCGGGCCGCCGAAGGAGCAACCGCCCCGGAATCTCTCAGGTCAAAGGACCGCGCGACAGGTAGACACTCTGGAAAGCGGACGTCCGGCTCGCCGGTCGTCCCACCGAAGGGGTAAGCCGGCTCGTCTCCGAGCCGGCGAAAGCTCTCAGGTTCCGTGACAGAGGGGGCCATGACCGACGGGCGTATTCCGCCCGGCGCATGGACCGTCACGGAGACCGAAATGAGCGACGAACAAGACGATATCGCCGAGATCATCCAGGCCCTGCCGCTGGACCGCTGGCACCATGCCCGCGGCGCGCGGATGGTGCCCTTCGCCGGCTATTCGATGCCGATCCAATATGAAGGCATCATCGCCGAGCATCTGTGGACCCGCGAATCGGCGGGGCTGTTCGACGTCTCGCACATGGGCCAGCTGCTGGTGAGCAACCTGGGCGGCGACGTCGCGGTCGATGCCGCGCTCGAAGCGGTGATGCCGGGCGATTTCGCCAATCTCGGCGTCGACAAGATGCGCTATTCGCTGCTGCTCGACGAGCATGGCGGCATCCTCGACGACCTGATGGCCACCCGCCGCGCCGGCGATTTCTACGTCGTCGTCAACGGCGCGACCAAGGCCGACGACATCGCCCACCTCCACGAGCATCTGCCCGAGGAGCTGACCCTCAACCATCTCGACGACCAGGCGCTGCTCGCGCTGCAGGGCCCCAAGGCGGTCGACGCGCTGTCGCGCCTTTGCCCTGGCGTCGAAGCGCTGGTGTTCATGACCGCGGGCGCCTTCGAGATCGCCGGCGTGCCGGTGTGGATCAGCCGCTCGGGCTATACCGGCGAGGACGGCTTCGAGATTTCCTGCCCGGCCGACGCCGCCGAGCAGATCGCCTCGCTGCTGGCCGCCCAGCCCGAGGTGAAGCCGATTGGTCTTGGCGCGCGCGATTCGCTGCGGCTGGAGGCGGGGTTGCCGCTCTACGGCCATGACCTCGACGAAACGATCGATCCGGCCGAGGCGGGCCTGGGCTTCGCGGTGCCCAAGCGCCGCCGCGCCGAGGGCGGCTATCCGGGCGCGGTGCGGGTCGGCCGCCACCTGGCCGACGGGCCGCCGCGCAAGCGGGTGGGTCTGATCCTGTCGGGCCGCCAGCCCGCGCGCGAGGGCGCGCTGATCTTCGACGGCGACACCCAGGTCGGCACGATCACCTCGGGCGGGTTCAGCCCGTCGCTGCAGGTGCCGATCGCGATGGGCTATGTCGCCGCCGGCAGCGCCGCGCTGAACCATAAGTTGCAGATCGAGGTACGGGGCAAGCGGCTCGACGCTGTCGTCGCGCCGATGCCTTTCGTCCCCCATCGCTATGTTCGCCAAGGGAGCTGAGCCATGTCGACCTTCTATACCCAGGACCATGAGTGGATCGCCGTCGCGGATGGCCACGCCACCGTCGGCATCACCGATTATGCGCAGGCCCAGCTGGGTGATATCGTGTTCGTCGAGCTGCCCGCGGTGGGCGCCGATGTGACCAAGGGCGGCGAGGCCGCGGTGGTCGAGTCGGTCAAGGCCGCTTCGGACGTGTTCGCCCCCGTCACCGGCCTGGTGACCGAGGCGAACAGCGGCCTCGAGGAGGACCCTTCGCTCGTCAACAGCGCGCCCGAGGGCGCCGGCTGGTTCTTCAAGCTCAGCCTCGCCGACGCGGCCGAGCTGGAAGGCCTGATGAACGCCGACGAATATAAGGCGTATATCGAGACGCTGTGACGCGAATAAGCCCCTCCCTTTCAAGGGAGGGGGAAGGGGTGGGTGGCGAGCGATAGCGAGCCATTCGGAGCTCACCCCGAACGTTACGCGAAGGGGCGTCGAGCCCCTCCGCTTCGCCACCCACCCCCTGCCCCTCCCTTGAAGGGAGGGGGGAGTATATCGGATGCGCTACCTCCCCCTCACCAATGCCGACCGCGCCGCGATGCTGGCGACGATCGGCGCGTCCTCGGTCGACGATCTCTTTGTCGACGTGCCCGAGGCTGCCCGCCTTTCCGGCCCGATCGCGGACCTGCCCGGCCATGCTTCCGAGCTGGCGGTCGAGCGGCATATGGCGAAGCTCGCCCGGCAGAATCTGTCGGCGGGGGAGGCGCCCTTCTTCCTCGGCTGCGGCGCCTACAAGCATCATGTGCCTGCCAGCGTCGATCATCTGATCCAGCGCGGCGAGTTCCTGACCAGCTACACGCCCTATCAGCCCGAGATCGCCCAAGGCACGCTCCAGGCGCTGTTCGAATTCCAGACTCAGGTCGCCCGCCTGCTTGGCTGCGACGTCGCGAACGCTTCGATGTATGACGGCTCGACCGCCTGTTGGGAGGCGATCACCATGGCCCGCCGCGTCACCAAGCGCGCCAAGGCGATCCTGTCGGCGGGTCTCCACCCGCATTATGTCAGCCTCGCCGAGACGATGGCGCGCTTCACCGGCGACGTGCTCGACACCGCGCTGCCCGAGCTGACCCCGGGCGCGCCGGGCGACGACATGGCCCGCCTGCTCGCGTCGATCGACGGCGAGACGAGCTGCGTGGTCGTCCAGAACCCCAACATCCTCGGCCATGTCGCCGACCTGTCCGAACTGGCGGCGCGCTGCCATGAGAAGGGCGCGCTGCTGATCGCCGTCGTCACCGAGCCGGTGGCGTTGGGCGCGATCCGCTCGCCGGGCGAGATGGGCGCCGACATCGTCGTCGGCGAGGGCCAGTCGCTGGGCGTCGGCCTCAACTTCGGCGGGCCCTATGTCGGCCTGTTCGCCTGCAACGAGAAATATGTCCGCCAGATGCCGGGCCGGCTGGCCGGCGTCACCCAGGATGCCGACGGCCAGCGCGGCTTCGTGCTGACCCTGTCGACCCGCGAGCAGCATATCCGCCGCGAGAAGGCGACCTCGAACATCTGCACCAATTCGGGGCTCTGCGCGCTCGCCTTCTCGATCCACCTGACCCTGCTGGGCGAGACCGGCCTGCGCCAGCTCGCCGCGCTCAACCATGCCAAGGCGGTCGCCGCGGCCGAGCGGCTGGCGAAGGTGAAGGGGGTCGAACTGGTCAACGGCACCTTCTTCAACGAGTTCACCCTGAAGCTTCCCGTCGAGGCGCGGCCCGTGGTCCGCGCGCTGGCGGACAAGGGCATCCTCGGCGGCGTCTCGCTCGGCCGGCTCTATCCGGGGGCGGCGGCGCTGGAAGGCGGCCTCGTCGTCGCGGTCACCGAGACGGTGACCGAGGAGGATGTTGAAACCCTGGCGCAAGCCCTCGAAGCGGAGATCGGCGCATGAGCATGAACAGCGAAGGCCGCGTGACGCGCCCGGAGAGCGCCGCCGCCGTCGAGGCCCCGAAGACCTTCACCGGCAACCGCGCGCTGATGCTGGAAGAGGGGCTGATCTTCGAGCGTGACGACTATGGCCGCACCGGGGTCGACGTGCCCGAGGCGCCCAAGGTGGCGAGCCGGCTCGGCGGCCTGGAGCGCAATCGCGCGATCGGTCTGCCGGGGCTCCCCGAGCCCGAGGCGGTGCGCCATTACACCCGGCTCAGCCGGCAGAATTACGCGATCGACCTGGGCCTCTTCCCGCTCGGCTCGTGCACGATGAAGCACAACCCGCGCCTCAACGAGAAGATGGCCCGCCTGCCGGGCTTCGCCGACATCCACCCGCTCGCCCCCGTCGACACCGTGCAGGGCGCGCTGGCGGTGATCCACGAGCTGGCCGACTGGCTGGTGACGCTCACCGGCATGCACAGCGTGGCGATGAGCCCGAAGGCGGGCGCGCATGGCGAGCTGTGCGGCCTGCTCGCGATTCGCGCGGCGCATGACGCCGCAGGCAGCGATCGTTCGATGATCCTCGTCCCCGAATCGGCGCATGGCACCAATCCGGCGACGGCGGCTTTCTGCGGCTACAAGGTGGAGAATATCCCCGCCACCGCCGACGGCCGGGTCGATCTCGACGCGCTGGTCGCGCGGCTCGGGCCCGATGTCGCCGGCGTGATGATCACCAACCCGAACACCTGCGGCCTGTTCGAGCGCGACATGAAGCGCATCTCGGACGCGGTCCATGAGGCGGGCGGCTATGTGTATTGCGACGGCGCCAATTTCAACGCGATCGTCGGCCGGGTCCGCCCCGGCGACCTCGGCATCGACGCGATGCACATCAACCTGCACAAGACCTTCTCCACCCCGCATGGCGGCGGCGGGCCGGGTTCGGGCCCGGTGGTGCTGTCCGAGGCGCTTTCGCCCTTCGCGCCGCTGCCCTTCGTGGCGAAGCAGGCCGATGGCAGCTTCAAGCTGATCGAGGAGGAGACCGCGGGCGAGGACCATCCCGGCAGCTTCGGCCGCATGTCGGCCTTCCACGGCCAGATGGGCATGTTCACCCGCGCGCTCACCTACATCCTCAGCCATGGCGCCGACGGCCTGCGCCAGGTGGCCGAGGATGCGGTGCTCAATGCGAACTATGTGCTGCGCAGCCTCGACGACCTGCTCGACGCGCCGTTCGGCGACAGCGGCCCGTGCATGCACGAGGCGCTGTTCAGCGATGACGGCCTCGCGCAGGGCTTCACCACGCTCGACATCGCCAAGGGGTTGATCGACGAGGGCTTCCACCCGATGACGATGTACTTCCCGCTGGTCGTCCATGGCGCGATGCTGATCGAGCCGACCGAGACCGAGGGGAAGGCCGCGCTCGACCAGTTCATCGGCGCGCTCCGCTCGGTCGCCGAGCGGGCCAAGGCCGGCGACGAGGCGCTGAAGGCCGCCCCCGCGCTCGCCCCGCGCCGCCGTCTCGACGAGACGCTGGCGGCGCGCAAGCCGGTGCTGGTGTGGAAGGACGCCGAGCTGCCGGTGGCGGCGGAGTAGGCTTCATTCCTCCCCGGAACGGGGAGGGGGACCATCCGGAGGATGGTGGAGGGGAAGCCGTCGCAGACGGCGCTATCGCGCCGCCCCTCCACCGCTTCGCGGTCCCCCTCCCCGTGCCGGGGAGGAACTGCTAGGCGGCGGCCATGACCGACCTCATACCGCTCCAGGGCGCCCCGTCCCCCGCCCTCGTCGCGCTCAACAACGCCCATGCCGCCGAACTGTCCTTCCTCGATCTGGAGCGCTTCGCCGCGCTGATCGGCGAGGCGTTCCTGGCGGCGCGGATCGGGGAGGCCGATGCACTGCTGATCGCCTTCGACCAGGCAGCCGACTATGACAGCCCCAATTTCCTGTGGTTCCGCCAGCGCTTCGACCGGTTCGTCTATGTCGACCGGATCGTCGTCGCGGCCAGGGCGCGGGGCCGGGGCCTCGCCCGCCTGCTCTACGAGGCGCTGTTCGCCCGCGCGGCGGCGGCCGGCCATGCGCGGGTGGTGTGCGAGGTCAACGCCGAGCCGCCCAACCCCGCCTCGGATGCCTTCCATGCCGCGCTCGGCTTCGTCGAAGTGGGTTCGGCGCTGCTCGCCAATGGCAAGACCGTTCGCTATTTCGAGCGAGCGCTGGGCTAGAGCCCGATTCACGCTTTCGGTAGAAGCGCGGAGCGCTCCGACCTCAAACGATCAGGCTCGTATGACCGATTCCCGCCGTCACGCCCCCGCCACCGAGCGCAACCGTGAGCCGATCGCCGCGCTTCTGCGCGACATCCTGCCCGCCTTCGGCACCGTGCTGGAG
>CAUTRN010000054.1:0-39338 GCA_963540925.1 uncultured Sphingomonadaceae bacterium | reverse complement strand
GGCGAGCGCGGCGGGCGACGATGGATCTCGCGCGGCAACCGCGCGGCCGCATGGGCACGGTCCGCATAGTCGGCGCTAGGGCGCGAGGCCGAGCCTACGCGTCCGCTCGGCGCGCAAGCGTTCGACCAGGTGCATGTCCCGATGGGTCTGGATCAGGCGTTCGATCGCCTCAAGCGGCAAGCTCGCGGGATCGAGGCGAGGACCGCGCTCGCGGCGCCGGTCGCGGCCGAGCGCGAGCAATCTGCGCCGGTTGCGGACCTCCATCAACAGCACGCCTAGCTCGCCCTTCGTGAAGGCGCGCTCAAGCCCGTAGAGCCATCCGGGGAAGCCGTGCCGGGCTTCGGCTAACAGTCTCTCGGCCCGCTCAAGATCGTCGTCGTGGCGGCATTCCCGGATGCGATCGGGGGTCAGTTCGCGCGCGGTCTGTCGAAGGCGCTGATAGTGATCGCCGCTGGGCGTCTCGACCGCCAGCAGATGCCCGATGTTGCGCACCCATGAGGCCATGCTGACCCAAGCATAGGACTTGGCGCTGGCCTTTTCCGGTCGGCGATACTGGTGATCGGCATGGTGCCGGGGCGGGCGCTTGTCGCCGTAGAACAGGTCGGGTTGGCGGGCGCTCATGGCCGATCCCCGCGAACGCGGCGGATATGGCTCATTGCCTTGGCAAGATGATATTCGACGCCGTGGATGCTCAAGCCGTGCCGGATCGCCAGCTCGGGCAGCGTCAGCCCGTCGACGCGGTGTTCTAGGAAGATGGTGCGCGTTCGCGGGGAGAGGCGGGCAAGGCTCGCCTCGACCCGGCGCAACAGGTCGGCCGCCTCAAGCTGGGCGAGCGGATCGGGGCCGCCAAGTTCGAGGCCATCGGTCGTGACGTGCCGATCGCGGTGACGCCGCGACCGCGACCGCCATTGCTCGATCGCGACATTGGTGGCCGTCCGCATCAAATAGGCTTCGGGAAAATCGGCGCGTCGGCCGATGATGCGGCGAAAGCACTCCTGCACCATGTCCTCGGCTTCGTCGCCGAAACCTTTGAAGCGGAAGTAGCGCCGTAGCCTCGGCGCCATGCGATCAAAGACACTCTCGATCGGCACGCCGATCGGAGGGGGTGAATCCGTCCCCATAGATTTTCCTCCGGCATGGGCCGCAAGGCCGCTCGGGCCTGCGGGCCTGCCGTTCCGGCGAGGAACGGGATGGGGAGGGAGGGCGAGAATCTGCCGCTGGCGCGGGCGATCCGCCCTAGCGTGGCCGGCGCTGTGCGCCGGGAGCTGCGCTTGGCGGATTACACGGGCGGTCGATTGTCGTTCGGGAACGAAAGGGCGGCGCCCTTGGCGTTCCCCTCGGCGCCGATCGCGCGTCGTCGCGAGCGGCGGCATGATGCGCGGTGCGGATCTCCGCACGGCATTTTCGCGCGCGAGCGCGCCCCCCGTCAGGCGGGGGCGCTGCGGAGACGATCGCGCGCGTCCATGACCATCCTGACGATATCGGGCGCGTAGAACCGCTCGCCGCGCTCGATATTAGCAAGGCCGGGACCGTTCACGATGTCGCGCAACCTGTCCTCGACGATCTGCCCCAGCTCGGCCGAAATCGCCTCGATCTCGGCGCTGGTCACGCCATGAAACATCGGGTCTTTCGGCCAGATGCTTTCCGCATCGTAATGATCCTTGTCGTCCAGCGCGTTTTGCAACGCCTCGATAGCGGCGTTTCCAAGCGCACGCTCGAAGGCGAGCTGCGCGAACAGGCGATGATGGGACATGAAAACCTCCTTGTTGCCGTGATTGGCGACGACAGCGGGAGGGGCGCGGAACGCCGGGTCACAGGACCGCAACAGCGGCCGGCTTGCCGGGCTGCGGGGGAGCCGATTTGCAGGGCAAATTGGGGGGACCGCTGATCCTTGAGGCGGCGGGCCGCGTCCCTCACGATGGGAGGAGACTGACGGACTGCCCTACCAACCAACGCCCGCACGCAAGGGCGGTCCGCCGATTGGATGGCGGCGCAGCGAAGGTTGAGCGATACTGCATCCGACGGCGTCTGCGCAGCGATCGTCGCCGGGGCTGGTAAGCCCGTCGAGGCGGAGGCTCCCGCCAGTGGCGCAGCACATAGCGGGAGCCTCCGGCAAGAAGTCCGATTTTCTGCTTTCGTTCTCGACTCGGCTGACTCATAGAATCGTCATGCCGATCATGGCCGAACATCGCTGGCTTTATCCGATCGACTGGCCCGAGCTGTCGAAGCTCATCCGCTTCGGTCGCGCCAAGGGCCGCTGCGAGCATTGCGCGCGCCCGCATGGGCGGCGGGTGTTCCACCTGGGCGATGGGCGCTGGTGGGATACCGATCGCCGGCAATGGCGGGATGGGAAGGGGCGGCGGGTGCGCGCGCCTGCTTCTGATGTCGCGGCGATCGTCCGCGTCACGCGGGTCTATATAGCCTGCGCGCACCTGAATCACGATCCGACCGACAATGCCCCGCGCAACCTCGCCGCGCTCTGCCAGCGATGCCACATGATCCACGACGCGGCGGAGCATCGGCGCCGGCGCTGGCTGAACGCCTATCGGCGCCGCGCCCTGGGCGATCTGCTGGCGCTGCTGGACGTGCCCGCCGCTTCGGCATGGGGTGTGCCACGTGGCACACCTGTAGCGGTTCTAGCGGGCTAGATCCGCTGCGAGCGCCGTCACGCCTTCTCGGAGAGGCCGAGCTTACGACGGCGCGGCTTGGGCGCAGCGGCCTCCGGTGCGGTCGCTGGCGCCGCTGCCGGCGTCTTCGGTTTGCGGCCGAGCCCGATCCGCTTCGCCATCGCGCGTCGCGCCTCGCTGTAGGCGGGCGCGACCATCGGATAATCGGCACGCAGATTGTAGCGTGTCCGATATTCGTCGGGGGTCAGGCCGTGGGTGGAAAGATGGCGACGCAGCATCCGATAGGGCTTGCCGTCGATCATGGAGATGATGCGATCGGGTGACGCCAGCGATTTCCGCGCTGTGACGGCGGGGACATGCGCGGGTGTTTCGGCCGCGGCCTCTGCCGGCGCTGTTCCGCCGCTGACGAGCTGGGCGAGCGCGCCATGCACGGCATTGAGGAAGGCCGGCACCGCCTCGGCGTCCGCGCGCGTGTTTGGGTTCGCCAGCCACGCGGCGGTCAGCTCGGCCGCCAGCTCGATCGTCTTGGATGTATCGTCCATCTGCCCCCCTTGGCGCTGTGGGCGTGTTCTTGCCCGGTTTTCAGGATGGGGCGCGGCCCCGCTATTGGATGTTAAGCAGGGAAGGCGTATATAGGCCATGCGGTTTCGTAAGTGAGTCACTCACGTCACCATCCTGAGCCCGCCGAGCTGCTACTCGGCGGGCTCAAACTTTTAGGGCAAAGAGAAAGGGACGGGAACCCTGCTAGGCCCCCGTCCCCCGTCAGGCTACTTGTCGCGGCCCAACTTCACGATCGCGACCACGAGCGAAACGCCCGCGATCACGACCATTGCGGTCTCATAGATTGTCAAATCACGCCACCTCCTTTGACCGGCGAGATTGCGGGGGAGCTGCTACATCCGTCCGCTGCCGATCGAGGTAAGTGTAGCCGATCCCCGCGCGTGCTGTCGCCAAATCGGGCGCTCGCCTGGTCACAATGTCGTGAAGTCGCCACGGCGCCGCCCGTCCCTTGGGGGCGAGCGGCGCGCGCGGGCCTGAAAGGGCTGCGGGCGCGACGGCCATGCGGGGCATGGCTGTCGCGCCGGCGACGGGGCCGCTGCTGGGCCTAGCGGAGAAGGTGGGGGCCGATTTTCACCGGCCCCCGATGGTCGTCACGCCATCTCGTCGTCGGTCATGTCCTCGTCCTCGATGCCGTCCATGTCGGGGTCGAAGTCTTCCGCCTCGTCCTCGGGCTGATCGAACGCGCCGATCTTCATGGGGGCGGGGAGCCAACTGGCCGGAAGCCGCTCCGACACGTTCACCGCCAAGTCGCCCTTCTTCTTGATGGTGGCGCAATTCTCGGCGCTCGGGGCACCGCATTCCTCGCGCAACAGGTCGATCATCGCGGCGCGGCGCATCTTGTCGAACAGGGCGATGGGGGCGCTCCAACGGGCGGCAATGTCCACGCCGCTCGCGCGCGCGATCTGCTCGAAGTGGTGATGCCGCCTGCCGGGGGAACCGCCAGAGAACACCGTGCCGTCCACCGTCATCGCGACAAGCCCCGCCAGCAGCGCCATCTTGTCGTCGCTGCTCATGGCGCGGATCGCCTCGAAACGCCCCTCGGCGGGGATCGACGCGAACCGGGTCGCCATCACTTCCTCGACGGGGCGAACATCGCTGGTCGCCATAAGCTCGTCGGGAACGTCGGTCGCGACCGTCTTGGCCTGAACCTCAAGCGCCATCTGATAGCTATGCGCGCCGTGGAGCAACTGGCCCGCAAGGCTGTCCAGCACAATGTCCAGCGCCAGCGCCGGGTCGGCTGCAACCGCCTCCTGCACGATCTGCGTCTTGATGCGCGACAGGTCCGCGAACAGGCTGTTGCTGTAGAGCGGTTGCGGCTCGCCGCTGCCCGCCTTCGGCTTCGGCTCGGCCTTCGCACGATAGATGCTCTTGCCGAGCGAACCGTCATGCGAAACCCACAGCGCCACGCCGCCGACTGCAACCTGCTCGGCATTGAAGGCCCGGAGTCCCTCGGTGATCGCGTCCCGCTCATCGACAAGCGGTTCGATCCGGTCGCTGTCCTCGCCTTCCTTCTCCGCGATGGCCTCAATCTCAAGCTCGATCTCGGCAAGGCGCTCGGCCTCTGCCTCGGTCGGCTCGCGGGTGGCCGGATACATGCTGCCCTTCATGTAAAGGTCGTAGGGCCGGTCCAGCGAGGCGCGGACCTCATGCCAACCGATCGCGCGATATTCGTCGGCGATGGCGTCCAGCTTCTCTTCCGCCAGTTCCTGCACAAGCTCGGGCTGGTCGGCGTAACCGGCGTCCCCTTGGCTGAACAGGTCCGGCGTGATCGTCCCGCCCTTCGCCTCATAGGCTTCGTGGCCGATGAACAGGAACGCGCCGCTGGTGGTCGCGATCTTCTCCGTGGTGAGCATCCGGCGAATGGCATGGGCCTGCCCGTTCGCCGCCTTGCAGACCTTGATCTGCTGGTCGTGGTCATCGGTGAGGGTCAGCGCGCGCGCCGCATCAAGCGTCAACTGGTCCTTGGCGATCAGGTCGATCAGCGAGGGTGCGAGCGCGGAAAGGCGAAGCATCTTATAGACGAAGCTGACGGCGAGACCGGAACGGGCGGCAATGTCCTCCGCCGACATGCCAGCATCGCGCAACGCCCCATAGGACCGGATGCGGTCGGCGGGGTGCATGTCCTCGCGCTGCTCGTTCTCGATCAGCGACAGTTCGATGGCTTCTTCCTTGGCGCGGACCTCGACGGGGAAAACGTCGCTGTTCTTGATCCGCTTGCGCTTCGCCAGTTCCTTCAACCCACGGTAGCGCCGCCCTCCGGCGAACACGTAGAACAGACCATCTTCCTCGTAGGCGATAAGGTTCTGCAACAGGCCGTGAGCGGCAATGTCGTCGGCCATCGCGTCGATGGCGCTCGGCTTCACCTTGCGCTGATTGAGCGGGGAAAGACGAAGCTGCGACAGCTTAACGGTGATGATACCCATGATTAACTCCTGTGATTTTGTCGATTGGGGGAGGGGTCAGCCTTCGATGGCTGCGAGTTCGTCAAACTCGGCCGATGCGCGCGCCGCGCCGTCGCCCGCGTAGGTCGTGCCGGATCGCGGATAGAAGAACACGCGGTCGCCACGGCGGTAGGGAGTGCCGTCCGCACTGGTCCCGTCCGCCTTTGCCCTTTTCCAGTAGGGGTCGCCCTTGTATCGGGTGTAAGCCATTGTCCTTTCTCCTTCTTCCTGCGGCTGAAAGCCGGTTGCCGCAGCAACCGGGTCTGCCTCTCCGGCGAGGAGCGGGATGGGGAGGGAGGAGGAAAATCGATGGCCTTGGCGCGGGCAGGCCGCCTTAGCGCGGCCGACGCCCCCAGGGCGTCGGGTGCCGCGCTTGGCGGACCACACGGGGCCGTCTATTTTCCTTCGGGAACGAAAGGGCAGCAGACCTTGGCGTTCCCCGCGCTGGCGGGCCTCCGGGGGAGGGCCGCGGCGCCAGCAAAACCGGGCCGCGCCCTGGCGCGTCATTGTCGTGATGGCCGGGCGGTGTCGTAAGTGCTTGCCGGTAAGAGGGGACTTTCGTTAACATCGTCGCGCTACGGCAACGTAGCCGGGGCCTGAAAACTCCGAAGAGCAAGAGCCGGTTCGATCGACCGGGTGGCGGACGTGTATGTCCAAGGCCACCCGGCCCAAAGGCGTTCGCGCCTAGCTTGCTCTAGGTTTTCAGCACCCGGTTCCGAAGCGCGGCACGCTCCCGAGCGTGCCGCCGGCTTCGCAGGGGAGCTGGTGAATGGTTGACCGAAATCAGATGATGCAGATGGCGCTGCAACTGATGGACCGCGCGTTGGAAGTGCTCGACGAGATTGGCGAGCAAGATGCCGCCTTTCATCTCCAGCAAGCCCTCGATGTGGCGCGCAAGACGCCGATCCCGCGCACGGTCGAGGAAATGGAAGCGATGCTCGCGACGCCGGAGATGCAAGCCCTTCAGGAGCGGCTCTTCCGGTCGAACGATGGGATCGGCCATTGACGGAGCTGGTCGAGGAATATGCCCGCAAGGCACAGGAACAGCTCGATCTAGCCGCAGCCGCGACCGATCCGGCGAAGAAGGCTGGTCATCTGGATCGGGCCGCGCACTATGCGACGCTTCGCGAGCGGGCGGTGCGGGCCAGCTCGCCGGACATGCCGGAATGAGCATGGTGAAACCACTCTACCGATACGCCGGCGACGCCGATCGCGGCGATGCTTCTCATGGATCGGTGCGCGACCTGTTCGCGTTGGCCTCGCGCGAGCTGGACCGGCGCGACGCCGCCAACTCGGCCGGGATGCGGCATCGCCACGACGTCACCGCCTGGTTCTTCCTCAATGAGGGATGGCGCCGGCTGCACGGCGGCGACGCGATCGCGCCGACAAGGCACTAGAGCGCGCGGCGCTCAAGCGTTGCGATCGGTGATCTTAATCTGGATAAAGGTGTTTGGAGCGGGCGGAGGATCAGGGAAAAGGCAGATGAAAGGTGGCGGAACAACAGCTTGAACGATCGACGATACTTGTCGTCGATGACGAAACACTGATCCGGATGACGACGGCCGAAATCTTGCTCGACGCCGGGTTCAAGGTGCTGGAGGCTTGCGGCGCGCACGAGGCTGTGACTGCGCTGGAAGGTCGCAACGACATAGCCCTCATGCTGACCGACATTGAGATGCCTCCCGGCATCGACGGTATCGCGCTGGCGAGCGAGGTCCGCGTGCGCTGGCCCGACGTCGCGGTGGTGCTGTGTTCGGGCCGGGTCGCGCCCGATGATAGTGAGTTCGCCTTTCTCCCGAAGCCGTTTCGAGCGGCCGAGCTGGTGGCGAAGGTGATCGCGGTGCTGCCGGAGATGGGCACCCCGCCGACTGATGACGAGATTCTGGCAGAGTGGCACACGGCGGAGCTGGCGCTGATTAGTGCGCGAGCGTCCGCGAAGGGAGTTGCCATCGCCCGCGTGGTCACGGCCGAACAGGCGGCGATCGAGCGGTTTGGCAAAGGCCCCCACATCGCAGAATATGAGCTGCGCTATCCGAGCGGCGAATAGCTCGGTCGACGGCCGCTTAGGTGGCAGGCCACGGCTCCCAACAGGCGATCCAGACAGTCGAGCGCGCCGGACGGGTCGGGCAGATCGTCGGGCACGCGCTGCGGGTAACGGAAGCATTGAAGCTGGTGAGGGTAGGATAGCGCGGAAAGGATTGCCGCTGCGTCCGCGCCGATCGCTGCGAACACGTCGAAATGGCCGCGCTCCATGACGCGACAGCAAAAGTCGAGGTCGTGGCCGATCAGCATGAGATATTCCTCATCGCACCCGTCGGCGATCAGGATCGCTTTCAGCCCAAGCTCCATGCCGTGCGCGACGATCGCGAAAAAGGCTAGGCGTTCGGCGCCGGCGATCTCGGCCGCCAGCACGCGGCGGGCGGCCTCGGCATAGGCGCCCGCAAGGACCAGGTGCCGATCGGCGCGTGTAGGGTTCTCGTGCGGCATGGCGGGCTCGACGCCGATCGCCACGAAACACCCCGAACTATGTGAGAAGCCGTCTCGAGGAAAGCTCGAGACGGCTTAGCCATTGAGGGAGAGGCCGCGATCCCAAAGCCACGCCTCGAACTCGGCGATCGTGCGATGGCCCGCATTGGGGACGTCGAGGATCTGCGCGCGGGTCAACGCGGCGATGCGCTCGGGCAAAAGACGATCGCGTTCGGATCGGTCCGCCTCGGGCTCGTCGATCAGGTCGCGAAGCACGCCCTGGGCGCGGACCGAAAGGCCGGCGCGGTTCGGCTCCGTCGCGAGCATCCTGGCCCGCGACTGCGTGCGGGCGATAAGCTGGCGCACGCGGTCGATGCTGATGCCGAAGTCATCTGCGATCTGGCGCTGTGTCTTGCCCTCGGCTTTCATGGCGATCATGCGGGCGCCGCGGTCCTCGTCCCTGTCCACCGGCTTGGCAGGCCGGGGTGCGGCGGGGCGTTCGACGACGATCGTTCGCTCGCCGTCCCAAAGACGGACCGCGCGCAGCGCGCCGCCTCTGATTGCCGCCACGGCCTGCGCCTTCGCATCCTCGGTGCTGGAAGCGTCGATGATCGTTATCGACGGATCGCCGGCTTCGGGGATCAGATAGAACGCGAACGCCGGCATTGGTGCGATACCTCCATGCCCGCGATTTTCGGTCGGAAAGAGCGTGGCCGCAACACGACAATTGCCGCCGATCACCGCCGTTTCTACGATCAAACTCAGCGCCGCTCGCCCGCCTGTCGGGTGAGCGGCGCGCGATTTGGCAGTTCAGCGCCTAATCGGCCGCCCCTTCGGCGCGGTCCTCGATGAAGCTGCCACGCCCGCCACGGAACGCGCCAACCACGTTGCCGCCGTCCCAATGGCCGGAGAGAATGCCGCGCCGGGGGATACTGCCGATCGGCTTGCGGCGCGCAGCGAGAAGCCGCGCGCGCCGCGTGTCGCGGTCGATCGGCTCGCCGGTCGCAATGTCGATGGCGTCACGCAGCGGTGTCATGACAGCCGCCATTGCTCGACAAGGGCCTCCATCGCCTCCCGATAGCCCCAAGCATCGGCATAAACGGTCGGCTCCTGCGCCAGATAGGCCATGACGATCAGCATATCCTCTGAAATGATCGCATCGCAGTTGCACAGGTGGAGGATCGGGAAATGGCCGTTGTCGTCGCCGTTCCACCACGCCAGCAGGAAGTCGGCCGCGCGACCAGCTTGGCCGGTATCGGACCCGGCGACGACAATCAGGCGGGCGACAGCCTCGCCGACTTCCTCAAAGGTGACGGCGCGGATAACGGGGCGGCGTTGCGGTGGGTTCATGGCTCTAGCTCCTGTCGAGCATCATGCGGGGAAGGGGACGGGGACCAACAGCGCGTCGTCGATCGGCTCGACGTCGCGCAGCTCCACCATTGGGGTTTTCTCGACGCGCTCCGCGCCGATCGGATCGAGATAGACATACAGGTGGTCGGCAAAGACCGGGCTGCACAAGCGCCACACGACGCCTTTGCGGCCGACGCGGCGCTCGAAGCGGCCATCGTAGGACACGGACGATCCGGCGATGCGGACGCGCTGCCCGACGCGCAGCCAGTTCGCGGCGGATCGGATCAGCGCCGCCTTTTCCTCGGCGCTCAAGCCGGGGCGGCCGATGCCGAACGTCGCGTTGGGGTCGCGCGCGATCCGCGCCAGCTTGTCCGCCACCGGCTCGGGCTTCCAGTCGATGACTGGCCCGGGCGCGGCCTTGTGCATGTGCGTCACCGGCTTCCCGCCGAATAGGTCGGGCTGCACGCCGACAAGGCGGCGGTGAAACATCGCCTTGTGATAGTCGCGCCGCCATTGCGCCTCGGGGGTCAGCGGCTTTGCGGCGATGCCGTCGCGCATGATCGCGACCAGTTCGTTAAACTCCTCCTCGCTGACGGTCGCGAAGCTCGGATCATAGACCAGTCGCCCCGCGATGGCCCGGCCCTCGTCGGGGCCGGGATCGTGGGGGGCGGTCACGCTGCCTCCTCCATTTCGGGGGCCGTCTCGACCGCCATGCGGCTCAACAGCCAGTCGGAAGCATCCTGCGCGAGCCGCGCAGCGGTGAAGATGCACCGCTTGTCGTTTCGGAGGGCTTGGAGCCAACTTGCCAGATAGGCGGCATGGTCCTCGCGATCGTGGAGCTTGATGCCGATCGTCGCGCTGACGAAGGCGGCCCCAAGCTCGGCCACTAATTCCTCGCGGGCGTAGTCTTCGCGCTTCGTGGAAATGAGGGTAGGACGGGCGAGCCGATCCACATGGCCGCTGGCGTGGCATAGCTCGTGCGCTAGGGTCGAATAATAGTCGTCGCTGGTGTGGAAGTCGGCAAACTCCGGCATGACGACATGATCGCTGCTCGGCTGATAATAGGGCTGGGAACCATGATGCCGAACGGTGACGGGCACGCGGGCAAAGAGGGCGTCCAGCTCGGCGTCCCGCTCGTCGGGATTGGTTGCGGTGATGATCGGCGCGGGGGTCGGATATTTCGCCTCGATGCCATCGATCTGCTCGGAATTGAATACCGTGTAACGCTTGAGGAACGCCACCTGACGCTTGCCGTCCTCGCCCCCCTGATCGCCGCCACGGTCGCCCCTGTCGGCGTCCACCTCGATCTTGTTGGCATAGACGACGGTTGAGCCCTTCTCGCCCTTCCTGACGCATCCCCCAAGCGCGAGGGCCTGCTTGAAGGTCAGCCAATGCGGGGAGGCATAGCCCTTCGTCATCGACGCAACCCACAGGGTCAGGACGTTGATGCCGCGATAGGGAACGCCAGTGGAGCGCAGCGGGATATTGGGCGCGGTGCTGCCGTTCCACGATTTCGACCAAGGCCGGGTGCCCGCCTCGATCATGGCAATCATCTGATCGGTGATTTCTTGATAGATGTCGGCCCGGTTGTCGGTGATCCGTCCCATGATTTCTTCCTTTCCTTTGAGGCTGAAAGCCGGTCGCAACAGCAACCGGCTCTGCCTTTCCGGCGAGGAACGGGATGGGGAGGGGGAGCGAGAATCTACCGCTGGCGCGGGCGAGCCGCCCTAGCGTGGCCGACGCCCTGCAGGGGGTCGGGCGCCACGCTTGGCGGATTACTCGGGCGGTCGATTGTCGTTCGGGAACGAAAGGGCAGCCGCCCTTGGTGTTCCCCGGCGCCGACGGGCCTCCGGGGGAGGGCCGCGGCGGCAACGGACGCAGGCCGCGCCCTGGGCGCGTCCATAGGTGTGCCACGTGGCACACCCGCCACGGCCATGAGGAGAGAATCTTCAATTCAGGATAGGGCCGCTGTCGGCTGAGGGATCGGCATGAAACAGACCGTCCATCGGATTGCCGCGAATATACTCGCCGCCTTCAGCAAATGTGCGGAGTGGATCGTTGCCTTTCATGCGGCCTGCGGCGATTTCTCGTTCGGTCACGCGCAAAAGCGCCACCTTGTCGATCTCCCCGTCAACCAAACTCTCATGGCGGAGCATGAGATGGTATGTCGAAAGGTTGTCAGCCAAAAAGCCGATGATCCTGTCGTGCGCGCCTCCAGCCTCAGCCATCGCGTTGGCGGCGATGTTGGTCAATGCAATGTGCATACTTATGAGGCGGACGCGGTTGAACTCGTCGTCTTCAACAGAGTGTATTTCGACCAGCTCATCGACCAGCGCTTGAAGGTCGCAGCCCGGTTCACCGACGCTATTCACGAACCGATCGGCAAACTCCTCGAAGCGTTCACTTGTCATGGTCGATATACCTCGCGTTCTAGGCGTCATAATCGGCTAAAGGGGGTGGTATCTTAGCAGAATGCCGATGTGACTTCAGCCGCGATGCCCGCCCTCCACGGCGCGGTCAGAACCATTGGCCTTGAAAGACTGGCGCGAACTCGATTGCGAGCGAGACGGCGCCGGCGATCAGCGCGGCGAGCGTGAACAGCGCGAGCCGCGCCGCGATGCCGAGGCGCAGACCATCCGTGCGCGTCATCGCTAGGGCGGTGCCGATCGCCACGGCGAGGATCAGCGCCGGTCCCAGCTCATAGAGGACCAGGCCGGGGAGGCGGTTGGGAAGGAGATAGGGGAAATTACGGATAAGGCGGCCGATCAGGACCGCGCCCACGACCAGCGAAAGCGCCATGCCCCAGCGGCCGATCAGGACGGCAGCAGGGGAGCCGCGCTCAAGCATAGGGCCGCGTCATATCAGTTGCAGGGCGCGATCGTGATCCTGGCCGGGGCCGAGAAAGCGCAGAATGAGGATACGATCGGCGTCCAGTCGGTAGAGGATGCCATAGCGGCGATAGGACCGACGCCGGATGCCGTGGCGTTCGTAACGCGGAATCAGGGGGTAGCCGCGGGGCAGCTCGGCGAGGCGCCGGGCCGCTTCGCGCAGCTCGCCGACGAAGCTGATCGCCCGCTCGGGGTTGTCGGTCTCGATATGCTCGGCGATGCGTTCCAAATCCGCCAGCGCCCCCGGCGTGATAACAACCTTCATTGCGGGGTAGCGGCCGCCCGGCTTCGGATTCCGGCAATGATCGTGTCGCACGCCTCGTCGAGATCATGCACGCGGCCCGCCTCGGCATCCGCAAGGCCGCGCTCGATCGACGTGTCCAGTTCGAGCAGCCAGCGTTCGACGTCCTGCGTCTCGCCCTGATCGCGGCGGATCAGGTCACGCACATAATCGCTGACGCTGGCATAGTGGCCGGCGTCGATGCGACGCTGCACGAAATCGCGCATCGGGTCGGGGAGAGATACGTTCATCGAAGCCATCATTCACCTCTGCACTATGATGGCAAAAACTGCCATTAGATTCAAGATGCCACAGCGGCCGATCAGGACGGCGGCGGGAGAACCGCGCTCAAGCATTGGAGCGGTTTCCCGCGCAAATTACGCCCGCCCGCGAGGGCGGTCCATTGTGGCCTAGTTTGATCGTCACCCGCATGGGCGGAAACCCGTTTACGGGGTTCCGCGGAGCGCCGCGACAGCGGCGCGGAGTAGAGCGCGGGCCGAAGGCAGGCCCCGACTATTTCTTGATCGTGCCTACGCTGCATCCCTGCGGCACCTGTGCCCTACGCACCGCAAGTTGACGCATCCCCTCATAGTCCACGCCCCAAAGTCCTGCCCGACGCGCCGCTGCCTTCTGCATCAAATCGACATAGGCTCCGCCCGAAAACACCCGGTAATCGACCGCATATCCTTGAGCGACCATTGTTGCCCCGACGCTGGCTTTATTCGCGGGAAAACGACATGCTAGGTTGAGTCGCCCATAACTCTTTGGATCGGTCCGGCACTGATTTTCGCGACGCAACGCATAGTCAAACATCGACATGGAACAGTCCATGCCCCCATCGCGCATCGACAATTCACGCAACGCCTCGGTTGAAATCGCTTTGAGCTGCGGCAAATCATCATCTGGCGCATCGATACCGACAATCCGCACTCTGCCATTTGTGAAATCGACGGTATCTCCATCGATAATTCTCGGCTGCGGGGACGTCAGGCGCGTTCTCGACGCCTCGACCAGCGATTCCTTGTTCTGCGTGATCGCGTAGCCCGCGACGATCAGGAACGTCGCTCCCATCGTCCACCGCTGGAACGGCGTCGCACCCGGAAAGAGCTTCATAGCGAGCGGATCTCGCGCAGGAGGTCGTTCCAGTCGCCAGCATGGGGCGGCGGCTTGACGGCGAGCTGGCGGCCGTTGGCCGTCAGGTGCGGGGTGGCGCGCTCGATAGCGCGCGCCGCCTCGGCCCCATGCTGGCTGTAGATGACGACGGTGTGGACGCTCTCCGGGATGGCGATGGCCTGATACCGCTCGATCCCCAGGACGGGCCATACGAAGCGACCAGGCCCGAGCAGGTTCATCACGCTCGCCGCGTCCTCGACGCCTTCGGCGAGGCGCAGGATGCCGTCTAGCGGGGTTCCGCCCCAGCGCACAGCGCCGACGCCGGGATTCCCCAGCATCCGCTTGGGCTCCTCCATGTCGGCCTTCCAGCTCCCATCGGGCGTCAGAAAGGTCCGGTGAATGGCGACGACGCCGGCATCCTCCTCGATCGGCACGATCAGCGCCGGGGCGAACGCCTTAGAGGCGCCGGCGCCACACTGGCAGCGTGGATCGAAGCGGGCGTTGATCCCGTCAGGGATGATGAGGCGGCCGACACGCATGTAGCGGTCCGCGAGCGTGCCGGCGAAGGGCTCGGCGTGCCGCCAGATTGCGACCGCGAGCTTGTTGAGGTCGGTCTTGGTCTCCTGCCGCTGGCCTGGGTCGTGATCGGCGGGCGCGAGGATCTTGCCGGAGCGCAGCGCGGACATGATCGCATCGGCGGTGCAGCCGGCGAAGCAATGGAACAGCACGGCCCGATCGCCGACGCGGATCGAGAGGCTGGCCTTGCCGTCGGCGTGGGCCGGGCAGCGGCACATGGCGAAGTCGCCCTGCCACTTGCCCCCGAGCTGGCGGACGATGCGGTCCGCCTCATCTTCGATCGATGCCTTTTCCCGTCGCGCCATCTATGGACACCTCCGTTACAGGAAGCATACTTGCTAAAGCGCGGGGGCATAGAGCGCCAGCGAAAACCAATGAAATCGCTTTTTGCGGGGCCGAATGGAATTAGAGCTGATACTGGAACGCGAGCTGACGACGCTACGGCCGCCGGGGGGCAGCATTACCGATGTTCATGTCTGTCAGCATGATTCGGGCAAGTGGCACATCAATGTTCGGCTGAGCTGGCGCGGCACGTCTTTGTTCCACGTTGGTCTCTACGACAAGAAGCGTATCCGCTTGTATAAAAAGGCAGGTTCGGCCATTCGGCATGTAGTTCTCGGTTACGGCTATGAGGGCGTCATCCACGTCCACCCGTATAGCGGTCTTAGGGACGAGACGGCCTTTTGAGACGACGAACTGATTGGTCCAACATGAAACTTTCGTCATTTTTCGACTAGGCAGCGGGGCCGGGGCGATCTACCCTGTTTTCACGAGAGGAGTGAAAACATGGTTAATCGCTTCTATGCGAGCCTTGCCGCATCCGGCCTCGTTGCAGCCTCGCTCGTCGCCGCGCCGGCTCGCGCTGAAAATACCTGGGCCTGCGAAGTGCTCCTCTGCGCGAGCAATCCGGGCGGATGGATGCAGTTCGCGGAGTGCGTTCCGCCGATCCGAAAGCTGATCTCGCATCTGGCGCTCGGGGGTGGATTCCCGACCTGTAGCGCCGGGGGTGTCAGCAAGGCGGATTACACCAAACCCAAGAACGGACGCCCCGGCTACGTCGTGATGACGATGACCGACGGCACCCGGACCCGCTACACGGTGCCGACAGCGGCACAGGTGGCCCAAGCGGAGGCGACGGCGCAGCCGGGCGGCCCGCTAGGGTCAGAGACATTGGAGCGGTAATGTCGCTCCCCGCCGCGGTCATCATGGGTCTCGCGGCGCAATGCGCGCCTAATGTGGCACCCGCCACCATCGCGGCGATCGTCCAGACCGAAAGCCACGGATTCGAGCTGGCGATCGGCGTGAACGGCCTCGATCGACAACCCGCACCGGCAACGAGCGTCGCGCAGGCCGTCCAGACCGCCCGCTACTATGTCGGCAAGGGCTATTCGGTTGATCTCGGCCTTGGTCAGATCAACTCGCGGAACATGAAAGCCCTCGGCCTGACGTGGGACAACGTGTTCGATCCCTGCACGAACATCGCCGCTGCCGGCGCCGTGCTGTCGGGAAATTATCATAGCGTGCGCGCGGGTCTTCACCCGCAGCGCGCGCTGCGCATCGCCCTGTCCATGTATAACACCGGGTCGCAGTCGCGTGGTTTCTCCAACGGCTATGTCGGCAAGGTCGTCGGCAATGCCGGCTTCGCCGACGGCATCCAGCCCGTCGCGGTCCGCGTGAGCGCGGGCACCGGCCCAACGAACACCGGCGGAGGATCGAGCGCGGCTGCGCAGCTCGCCGCGCTGGTCGAGGAAAACACGTCCGCAAGCGCGCAGCCAAAGGCTGCGCCACCCCCCGCGCCGCCATCGTGGGACGTGTTTGCGAGGGCGGAATATGAGCGAGCCCGTCTCGCCGGAGAAGGAGAAAACCGATGAACCTCGCATCTTTCGGTGGGCCGGCGCTCGCCCTCCGAGCCCATGTCACCAAGCGCGTCGACGCGATGACGCCGCGCCAGCGCAAGGTGTCGCGGGTGGTCTCGATGTTCAGCCTGGTCGCGCTGACGTCGCTGCTGACGGCCGAGCCGGCCTTCGCGCAAACCAATCTGGAGAGCTTCGGCAACGCGGTCCTCGGCCTGCTGAGCAATGGCCTCCTGCGCATCGTCGCAATCCTGGCGCTGATCGCGGCGGGCTTCGGGTGGCTGACGGGCCGGGTGAACACCGGCGCGCTCGTCACGGTCATCATCGGCATCGCGATCATCTTCTCGGCGCCGTGGATCGTCGATCAGCTCAACACTGGCGGCTGATCCTTATGTGGGCGGGGTGCCAACAGCGCCCCGTCCACACCTGTTTTGCGTGGAGTGCGTAGCGTGGATGAAGAACGGGAAGTGATGGCGCGCAATCCGCTGTTTCTGGCGGTGACGCGCCCCGCGCTGTTCGCGGGCATCCCGATCGAGGCGGCGGTCGTGATCCTGCTCGCCTCGGTCATCACCCTGATCGGCACGACGAACCCGATCTACGGGGGCGTTGTCGCCGCGGTGATGTTCGGCATTTCGCGCCTTGTGGTGCGGCACGACGTCAACGCCTTCCGCCTGATCTTCCTATGGGGCCGCACCAAGGCGGCTAACCGCAACCGCGCCTTTTGGGGTGGGTCGAGCTACACGCCTCTTCCCCTGAAAGGCATCAAGCGAAAGGGGTTCGGCCGCAATGGCTAGGGCCAATCGCCTGTCCGATCAGGTGCCGATGAAGGTCGCGCTCAAGGAAGTGATGCCGACCAAGTTCCTGCCGTATGCGCGGCACGTTACCGACGAAATGGTGATGCTCGATTCCGGCGCGATCATGCTGACATTCGAGCTGCAGGGCCGCGCGTTCGAGACGGCCGACGTGCGCGACCTGAACGACTGGCACGCGAAACTCAACGGGATGCTGCGCAACCTGCATGACGATCGCCTGTCGATCTGGACGCATCTCGTGCGCGCGCGGGTCGAGCAATATCCCGGCGGCAACTTCCGTTCGCGCTTCGCGCGCGAGCTGGACGCCGCCTACTTCGCGCGGATGAACAAAGAGCGGCTGTTCATCAACCGCTTCTTCGTGACGCTGGTGCTGCGTCCCTCGGTCCACGGCGCCGACAAGCTCGTCCAGCTCTTCAAGAACAAGGCGAAGGCGGAAGCGGAGGCCAACGAGGTCGATGCCGATCTGCTGGAGGCGCTGGAGGACAAGGCGCGCGATTTCGAGAAGCTGATGGACCGCTGCTCGCCGCGCCGGCTCGCGATCTATGGGCACAACGGCCTCAAGTTCTCGGAAACCCTCGAAGTCGTGGAAATGGTGATGACGGGGCGGCACCGGCGCGTCCCGATCATTCGCGGTCATCTCGGCAGCGCGCTCTATCGGCAGCGCGTCATTTTCGGCGGTGAGACGGTCGAGGTCCGCGACGCCGATCGCAGCGCCTTCGGCGGGATCTTCGGCATCCGCGAATATCCGGCGTTCACGACGCCCCGCCAGTTCGAGTCCCTGCTGGCGGTCGATTTCGGCTTCGTGCTGACGCAATCCTTCACCTTCCTCGGCCGCGCTGCGGCATCGGAGCGGTTCCGGCTGCGGCAAAAGCAGATGGAGAACGCCGACGATCGCGCCGTCAGTCAGATGCTCGATCTCGTCGATGCGGCCGACGATCTCATGTCCAACCGCTTCGTCCTGGGCGATCATCATTTCACGCTCGCGGTCTATTCCGACAGCCTGAAAGGGCTGCGCGACAATATGTCGATCGCGCGTGCGGCGCTGGCCGACACCGGCATGGTCGCGGCGCGGGAGGGGGCAGCGCTGGAAGCTGCCTATTGGAGCCAGCTCGTCGGCAATTTCGCGTGGCGCGCGAGGCCGGCGCCGATCACGTCGCTCAATTTCGCGGCCTTCTCGCCGTTCCACACCTATCCCGCTGGCCTTCCGACAGGCAACCATTGGGGCGACGCGATCGCGCTGATGAAGACGAGCGCGCGCAGCCCCTATTTCTTCAGCTTCCACAAGCGCGACATAGGCCACACGCTGATCGTCGGCCCGACCGGGGGCGGCAAGACGGTCATCGTCAACTTCCTCATGGCGCAGGCCGAGAAGACGGGCGCACGCCAGATTTTCATAGACAAGGATCGCGGTGCGCAGATTTTCGTGCTGGCGTCGGGCGGCACCTATCTCACGCTCGAGAACGGCAAGCCGACCGGCTTCGCGCCGCTCAAGGCGCTCGAAAACACATCGGAGGATCGGGCCTGGCTGTCGCTGTGGGTGCGCCAGCTCGTCCGCGCCGAAAGCCGCCCGATCACGGTGCAGGAAGAGCGCCTGATCGACGAGGGCATTGCCGCCGTGATGCGGTTGCCTCGGGAGGATCGCTCGCTGGATGCGTTGCGCACCATGCTCGGCATGGCGGATGCTGGCGGCATCGGCGCCCGTCTCGAAAAATGGACGTCGCGCGGATCGATGGGGTGGGTTTTCGACAACCCTTCCGATCTGCTGACGCTCGATGCGCGGTTCATCGGCTTCGACATGACGGACTTCCTCGACAACGGCGAGGTCCGCACGCCGCTGATGCTCTACCTGTTCCACCGGATCGACAAGCTGCTGACCGGCGAGCGCACGATCATCGCCATCGACGAGTTCTGGAAGGCGCTGCAAGACGAGGCGTTCCGTGGCTTCGCGCAGGACGGCTTGAAGACTTATCGCAAGCGCAACGCCATGATGGTGTTCGCCACGCAGTCGCCGGCCGACGCGCTCAAGAGTGATATTGCGCACTCGATCCTCGAACAGGTCGCGACCCAGGTGATGCTCCCGAACCCCAAGGGCGCGCGCCGCGACTATGTGGAGGGCTTCTCCCTCACCGATGCTGAATATCAGCTCATCCGCGAGGAATTGTCGCCGGAGTCGCGCAAGTTCCTCGTCAAACAGGGGCACGACAGCGTGGTTGTCGAGCTGGACCTAACCGGCCTCGATGACGAGCTGGCCGTGCTTTCAGGCCGGGCCGAGACGACGCCGATCGCCGTCGCGGCTGCGGCCGAGTTCGGCCCGGACCCTGCCAACTGGCTCCCCGTATTCCACCAACGTCGTCGTCCAAGCTGAAGGAGAAGGGACATGCGTAGCTTAAAGATTATCGCTCTCGCGCTGTCGGGATCGGCGCTGTTGGTGGCCGGCTCGGCGCACGCACAGGGCATTCCGGTCCATGATGTCAGCTCTATCCTCCAACAGATCGAGCAAGTGCGACAGGGCGTGCAGGTGATCCAGCAGGGCGCCGCTCAGATACAAGAAGCGCAGAAGCTCTACCAAGACCTCAACAAAATGACCGACATTGGCAACGTCGCCAATCAGCTCAAGAACGATGTGCTGCGGACCAGCAACGTGTCGTCCAGCAGCCTCGACGGCTACACCAATGGCGATCTCAACGTCATCGGCGGCCTTCGGGGCAAGGCCAACGACGTCTATCAGGATCTCATCGGCCGTGGGCCGCAAACGATGACGGCCGCGCAGCGGGCCGCATACGAGCAGGGCTCGCGCGAGGCGGCCGTTTCGACGGGTCTGGCAAGCAACGTCGGCGATGCCGTTACGAGCCGGCGCGAGGGCCTGGAAGAGCTGCGCACGCGGCTCAACAGCTCAACATCTGCCGCCGAGCGCGCCGATATGTCCGCGCGCCTCCAGCTCGAAACTGCGCAGATGATGAACGATCAGATGGGTTTGCAGGCAATCGAGCTTCAACGCCGCGCGAAAGCGCAAGCGGACTATCAGCGCAGCCTCGCGTCTAACAAGGCCGAGATTGACAAGCTGCGGACTGAGGCCGGGGTCAATCCGTGATGAAATGGCCTTGGCTCATCCCCTGTATTCTAATGCTGGCAGCGTGCGGCAAGAATGACTCGGCCTCTGAGAATGGCGAGCTTCGGTCTGACATGCCGGCGCGAACGACAAAGTATTACCTCCAGCATCGTGATGAACTCGCGGAGATGGAGACGATTTGTGGCGCATGGCGGGCATCTCAACGCCCGCCCGCTTCATGGCCTGCTGTGGTCATCGGCAATTGCAACAGTGTGAATGCAGCAAAAACTTCAATCTCAAATGGTGCCGAGACCGACAAGCTCCGCAAGGAAGCCGGTATCTAATTGAGGTTGAACAATCCGGGATCGGATGATGGGTTTCAATATCTACACCGAGATGTTCAACCAGCTCAACGCTGCTTTGGCGGGCGTGATGGCCACCTATGCAGGAGTTATCGGTTGGATTTCCGGTCCGCTCCGGGTGGGAGTGACGATCTACATCATCCTGCTCGGCTTCGCGATCCTGCGAGGCGCGGTCGAATATCCTTTCCGTGAGTTTGTCTATCGCGGCATGAAGCTCGCGGCGCTCGTCTTCGCGGTAACGACACTATACGGCGCCTCGGTCGGGCTGCTCGCAATGGATGGCCTGCCGAGAGAGGTTGCGAACGCCGTAGGCGCGCAAGACGTCAATGGCCTGGGCGGCTTCTTCGATGGCATTTTGAAGGGCGCGGTTCGCGCTATCGCCAACATCAAAGAGATCGTTGCTGCGCACACTGCGGAGGAAGGGGAAAACCTCGTCGGCATCCCAAACAACTGGGATGAAATCATCGTCAGCGAAATCATCAACGTCGTGATTATGCTGGCTGCGCTGCTGGCGTCGGCTCTCGGCTTCGCGATATGTGCCTTTGCCCTTTTCGCACTGGCGCTCTTGGCGGCTGTCGGTCCGCTTTTCGTTGCCGCGCTGTTGTTCGATTCCACGCGCCCTTTCTTTTTCCAGTGGCTCGGCAGCATCGTAAATTACGTCATTCTCGTAGCCTTCGCGCTGCTGGTGACGGTTTTCATCTCCAATGCGGCCGATGCGTTCATTGACGCGATCACACAGGATGACTCGCTGATTCTCGCATCTGTGAAGGCACTCGGCTTCTACGCGCTCGGGTTCTTCTTCTTTTTGCAGATACCGAGCATGGCGGCAGGCTTGGGTGGCGGTGGTGCGTCGCTCGCGACGCAGTTCGCAAACGCCGCGACCGGGAACGTCGCGCCGATGCTCGGCCGCGCCTGGTCGAACGCGCCACAAAGAGCGATCAGCCGTTGGCAGGCCAATCGTGCTCGTCGCGCCGAAGCAAGAGCCGCTGGTGGCGGCACCCTCTACAACAACAGCTAACGGGAGACCCGGCATGAAGCTCGGCTCGGCACTGGCCTTTCTCGCCCTCGCGGCCCTCACTCCATCAATCCCGGCAAGCGCCGCAAAGGATGAAAAGCTGCCCCGCTGCAACGGGCGGCAGAAGCGGCCAGCGAACCCCTATGGGACGGTGTTGCCGACGATCCCGGCCCGGAACGCGGTGTCGGCCGCTTCGACGCCGCCCGAAGGGGGTGTGCCACGTGGCACACCTTCGGCGCAGCCATCGCCTCCCCCCACAACCAACCTTTTCCCTCCTGAGAATGCGGCGCCGGCGCCGACAGGGCCGGATACGTCACGAAACGAGAAGGTGCCGGCGATCGGCGCTGTCAGCCCCGGCGGCCCGACCGCGGCCCTCCAAACCTCATATGCGAGCTGCTGACATGGCGATCGGCGTGAAGGACAAAGAGGAAGATCTGAAGGCTTACTTCGCGGAAGCGGAAAGCTGGGACAGGGATCGGTTCGTTGCTGCGGTCCGCTCGCGGCGCATCGCGTGGATCGTTGCCATCGTGGCGATGGCGTTCGCCGCGATCTGCGCTGCGGCGGTGTTGGCGCTCTCGCCGCTCAAGACGGTAGTTCCCTATGTGGTCACGGTCGATCGCTCGACGGGCGCCACGGAAGTCACCCAGGAGCTGCGGGGCGACAGGACCATCACCTATGACGAGGCGATCCGTAAGTATTTCCTCGCCGACTATGTGCGCGCCCGCGAAGGGTGGATTCCCCAAGCGCGCGAGGAGTTCTTCCGCAAGGTGCTGGCGCTGTCGGCGCGGGAAGAACAGAACCGTTGGACGGCCTTCTACAAGAAGGACAATCCGGACTCCCCGCAAAATCAGTTCACCGCCAGCGATGCGGTGTTCGTGGCGATCCGCTCGGTGGCTTTCATCTCGCCCAACGTCGCGCAGGTCCGGTTCATCAAGCGGCTCCAGCGCGACCAGCAGGTGATCGAGACGCCGGCGATCGCGACCATCACTTTCGATGTGCTGTCGAAGCCGGAAACGGAGTCCGGCCGATACGCCAATCCGCTCGGATTTCAGGTGAAGACATACCGGGCCGACGTGGAGGTTCCCGCACGATGAAGACGATCCTGCTCCTGGCTGCGGCGATTGGCGCCGTGTCGGCAACGCCGGCGCTGGCGCAGACCCCGATGCAGCGCGGCCCCGATGCCCGTATCCGTGAGGTCAATTATACCGACGGCAACGTGATTCAAATCCGGAGCGCGTTCCGGACCGCGACGCAGATCGAGTTCGCCCCCGGCGAGGTCATCAAGTTCGTGGCGATGGGCGACACGGTGTCGTGGGAGGTCGCGCCGGCTGAAAACTCCCTCTTCGTCAAGCCTCGCGAGCGTGCCGGGGCCACGAACCTGATCGTGGTGACGGATTTCCAAGGGACCAAGCGCAACTACACGTTCGAGCTTTCGGCGGTCGCGTCATCGCGCTCGCCGGGCACCTTCTTCAAGGTCCGGCTCCGTTACCCCGAATATGAAGCGGCGCAGGCCCGGTTGGCGGCGCAGCGCCAGCAGCTCGCCGCGGCGCTCGCTGCGCAGAACGGCGCGATCAAGTCAGCCCTCGACATAGGCGTCCTCGAAGGGACGCGGAACCTCAATTACAAGGTCCAGGGCTCATCCGACCTGCAACCGTCCGAAGTCAGCGATAACGGGCAATTCACGGTCCTGCGTTTCCCGAACCAGCGCGAGATCCCCGCCATCTTCACCGTCAACCCGGACGGGAGCGAGGCAACGGCGCCGTTCGACGTCCGCGACGAGTTCGTGGTCATCCACGGCGTTTACAAGGAAATGCGCCTCCGCCGGGGGAAGGTGGTGCTGTGCATCTACAACGAAAGCCCGAGCTTCTACGGCCGCGATCCCAAGACGGACACGGCCTCTGAAGCGGTCGAGCGCACGACGGAGAACTGACGTGTCCGATAAGAGATTCGACGTCGATGCGACGCCCGACGTGAACGAAATCGACCGCACCCCTGCGGCCGATCGTCCGAACCGCATTCCCTCCCTCAATGCGGTCCAGTGGGACAACAAGAAGATGGTGGTAGGCGCGGCGCTGGCGGGGGCGATCGTCTTCGGCGTGCTGTCTCTCGTCACCGGCTCGGGGAGTGGCAACAAGGCCCTCGATGCGAGAAAGGCACCGCCCCCGGCTGCGGAGGCGCCTTATGATCCCAATTCGGTGATCGCGCCGACGCTCGCGACGGCGCCGCGCGATCCCAACGCGCCCGTCCAGCTCGCCGGCGAACAGGTGCCGGCGATCGGCCCGGATGGTCAGCCGATCACGCCCTATGGATCGGCGGGAGGTCAGAGCCGTGCGGCAAGCGAGGCGGAACGACGCGCGACGGAAGCTCGAACCCTGCGCGACAACGCCCGCCGTTCAACCCTGATCGCCTACAATGCCAATGAGGGCGTGAGCCGCGCCCTGGGCGGCGTAACCGGCGCCGGCGCTGGCAATGCGCAGGGCGATGGCGACAGCGCGCCGCCCAAGACGACGAACCTCGACACGCTAAAGCAAACCTCGACGATCGGCACGGCCTCGGCCCGCATGATCGGGGATCGCAACTATCTCGTCACCGCCGGCGCCATCATCCCCTGCACGCTACAGACCGCAATGGATAGCAGCGTGCCGGGCTATACGACCTGCATCATTCCTCGAGACGTGTATTCGGACAACGGCCGCGTCGTGCTGCTCGAGAAGGGGACGCGCGTTTTCGGCGAGTATCAAGGCGGGCTGCAGCGCGGGCAAAACCGGCTCTTTGCGATGTGGACCCGTGCCGTCACGCCTCGCGGCGTGGCGATCGACATAGGTTCGCCGGCGTCCGATCCGCTCGGCCGTGCCGGCATCACCGGCAAGATCGACCGTTTCTTCTGGCAGCGGTTCGGCGCCGCCATGCTGTTCAGCGTCCTCGACGCAGGCGGGCAAATCGCCGGCCAGGCTGTCAGTCCGCAAGGCTCGACGGTGTTCCGCACCCCCGGCGACACAACGTCGCAGATTCTTCAGGACACACAGCAAATCCGCCCCATTGTGCGGGTAAATCAGGGGACCGAGCTGGCGATCACGGTCGCGAAGGATTTCGACTTCTCGCAAGTCTATGGGCTGGGCCTGAAATGAACGCGCCGTTCCGCAACACGGCGATCCTCGATCACGCCGTTCGGCCGCTCCGGCGCTACCTCGATGACGATGGCGTTACCGAGGTCATCATCAACGAACCTACGATCGTCGGCGTCGAGCGACGCGGAGGATGGACCTGGGAGAGCGAAGGCGATCTCACGCTCGATGCGCTCAACCAACTGGCCCGGGCAGCGGCCGCCTTCACCTCGCAGGACGTGACGCGCGAAAATCCGATCTGCTCGACGATCTTCCCGACCGGCGAGCGCGTCCAGCTCGTATTGCCGCCTGTGGTGCCCGACGGCACCGTGTCGATCACGATCCGCAAGCCGTCGACGAAGACGCTCACGATGCAGGATTTCGAGGCGAGCGGCCTGTTTGCGCACACGAAGGTCGCGAGCAAGCGGGTCAGCCCGGTCGAAGAAAAGCTGCTCGGCCTGCTCCACGCGGGCAGGCACGTGGAGTTTTTCGAGCTGGCGGTGCGCAGCCGGCTCAACATTCTGATTTCCGGCGCCACGGGCTCGGGCAAAACGACGTTCTCCAAGGGCCTCATCCAGCTCATTCCAGAGCATGAGCGCCTTCTGACGATCGAGGACACGCGCGAGCTGGTGGTGCCTCACAAGAACGTCGTCCACATGATCTACAGCAAGGACGGCACCGGCACCGCCAAGGTGACGGCCAAGGAGCTGCTGGAAAGCGCGCTGCGCATGAGGCCCGATCGCATCCTGCTTCAAGAGCTGCGCGACGGGACGGCGTTCTTCTATCTCCGCAACGTCAACAGCGGCCATCCCGGTTCGATCACGACAATCCATGCGGACTCGGCCGAGCTGGCGTTTGAGCAACTGACGCTGCTGGTGAAGGAAAGCGAGGGCGGCGCCGATCTCGCGCGCGATGACATACGCTCGCTGCTGAAGATCCTCGTCGACGTCGTGGTGCAGATGAAGAAGGAGGAAGGCGAGTTTCACATTACCGAAATCTATTATGATCCGGCAGGGCGTCATGCAGCCTAGGAAGGGCACCATCCTCGCGATGGGCATCCCCGTCGCGATCGTCGTCGCCTTCCTCATCACGTCGGTCGTGGCGTGGATATATCTCGGCCTTCCCAGCGCGAAGTTCGACATTTTCAAGATGCCGGGCTTCTTCTGGTATTATCGGCACGATCCGGTCGTGCTGAAGGCGCTCGCCGGGGGCGGCCTGGTTGGCGCCATCATCGCCGGCCTCATGCTGTGGTGGGTGCTGAAGCGTAAGCCGCCGTTGCACGGCGCCGCCCGCTTCGCAAAGGAAGGCGAAATCCGCCGCGCCGGCTTCCGGGCAGACAGCGGCATCGTCCTCGGCAAGAAGGGCGGCAAGTTCCTCACGTTCGGGGGTAGCGAACACTGCATCGTGGAGGCCCCTACCCGCTCAGGCAAGGGTGTCGGGATCGTCATCCCGAACCTGCTGTCATGGCAGGAATCGGTCGTGGTTCTCGACGTAAAGCGCGAAAATTGGGATGCCACGGCGGGTTTCCGCCAGACCTACGGGCAAGCGGTTTACCTGTTCAACCCGACCGATCCCGAAGGGCGGACCGCCCGCTACAATCCGCTCGGCTATATCGACCGCGCCGATCCCGACCAGGTGGTGATCGAGCTGCAAAAGATCGCCACCATGCTTTTCGTGCCTCCCGAAAGGGGCGAGCCCTTCTGGACGGATTCGGCGCGGACCGCCTTTGTTGGCGTCGGCGCCTATCTCGCGGTTGCCGATCAGCCGTTCACCATCGGCGCGATCTATCGGCTGATGACGACGGGCGATACGCGGGGGTTCTTCCGCCGCGTTCTCGATGATCGCTCGCTCGATCTGTCGCAGGGGTGCCGCAACGCGCTCGCCGACTTCACGTCGGGGGCGGACAACACGTTCGCCGGCATAGTCCAGACCGTGACGTCGAAGCTGAGCCTCTGGCTCAATCCGCGCGTCGATGCGGCGACGGAGGAGTGCGACTTCGATCTGCGCGAGCTGCGCACCAAGCCCGTGTCGATCTATCTCGGCGTCTCGCCCGACGAGCTGGATCGGGTGGCACCCCTCTATAATCTCCTGTTCCAGCAGCTCGTCGATCTGAACGTGCGCGATCTTCCCGATGCGGAGACCCCGCTGAAGGTTCTCGTCATCCTCGACGAGTTCGCGAGGATCGGCCGTGCACAGGTGATCGCCAGCGCGTTTTCCTACGTCGCCGGCTACGGCATCCGCCTCCTGCCAGTGATCCAGTCCCGATCGCAGCTCCGCGCCGTCTATGGCGAGCATGTCGCCAACGAAATCGTCGCCAACTGCGGCGTCGAGGTCGCCTTCACCCCCAAGGAGCTGCGGGTCGCAAACGAGCTTTCCGAACGGATCGGCTATGTAGGGCAGGAATCCGTCACCAAGTCGCTGACGATCCACGGCGTTCTCGCCAACCGATCCAAGTCCATGTCGGACCAGCGCCGCGCCCTCCTGCTCCCGCAAGAGCTGATGCAGTTTCCCGACGACGAATTGCTGCTCCTGCGGGGCGGCATCCCGCCGATTCACGGCGACAAGATCCGCTACTATTCGGACGGACTTTTCAAGGCTCGCGTGCATCCGGCGCCCGAAGTGCCGCCGATCCCGCGAACGCTGCGCGATGATGAAGACTTGCCTGATTGCGTGATGCCGACATTCGACCAGCTAACCGATCCCGATCCCTTCACGTTCGCAATGGATTGCGTCGTCACCCAGGATCATCCGGATATGCTGATCGACGTGTCGGCCGAACAACGGGGAAACGAGGTTGTAGGTGTGATCGAACAGGAGCGGTGACATGGTTGAGAATGTCGATGCTGCCGGCGCCGGCAAGGAAGGCGAAAGCCGCCGTCGGCGACCGATGGAAGTGCCCCCCGAGCTGGATTCGCGTTTCCTGCGCGTCGGCAACAAGCTCTATCGCAGCGCGCACGATAAGGAGCCGGTCGCGACACTCGCCCACGATCGCATCAAAGCGAAGGATCGGGATTCGTTGCCCGACCTGATCCGGCTTGCCAAGGAAAACGGATGGACATCGATCAAGGTGAGCGGCGACGCGGAGTTTCAACGCGCCGCCTTCCTTGCGGCCTCGGCGCAGGGGATCAAGGTCGATGGCTACCAGCCCGACGAAAAGACCAGGGCCGCGGCTGAGCGCGAGCAAGCGCGGCAAGCCGGCGTCCCCGAAAACAAGGATCGGGCGCCGCGCACCGCCAATCAGGCCCGCGACAACAAGGAACAGCCAGAGCCGCGTGCGGACCTGGCCGAACGCTTCCGCCGCCAGTCGGACGTCCAGAACGCGAAAGACCCCGAGTTGCGCAAGGCGCAAAGTCACGTCGCGCTCGCGATGGCCGTCGCGGCCGAGCGTTTCCCGAGCGATCACACCAAGCAGCGCGAGTTCGTGGCCGAGCGCAAGGAAGAGGTCGCCGCGCGGATCGGCCGCGGCGAGACCATCGCCGGCATCGAGGTCAAAGCGAGGCAGGAACAGCGCGTGCGCGAGATGGCGCAGGATCAGATTCTACAGAAGTCGCGGAGCCGGTGACGCGCACGTCGATCGGGCCGCTGTTGGCCGCCCTCCCCTTTCCATACAACGGGGGAAAGGACTATTAGGCGGGTGATGAGACGGCTCCCTCCTCTCGTGCGGCGCTGGACGGCTGCTGTGCTGGGTTTTCTCCTCTCGGTGATCGCTTACCTTGGCGTCGCCTATTTCACCGGCAGCCAATGGGGAGCCGTCATTTGGATCATCTTCTTGATCCCGGCCTGTGTCCGCCTGATGGATCGCTTGTTGGTCCGTGAGGCCCCTGCTGGGCCGCATAAGGAGCTTGCGGGGGCATAGCCCCCCAAAGGCGAGCGTCGCGCCTGCGCGCCCTCCTAGGCTGTCTGAGCGGTCTGATGGGTGTGCCACGTGGCACAGCTCGCGACCTTGACCTGCAAGCCCTCAAAACCAATCTCACCATGACCGTCCGCATGGACGCAACTCGCGGCAGGAAAGGAGGATTCTGTCATGTCGCACTCAGACTCGTATATTGATCCGTTCGCCGTTGCCCGGCACCCCCAGCTCGAACCCGAAGTGAAGCGCGCCATCTTGGCCTCATGGGCGTCCGATCGCTCGGCCGTCGAAGGAGCGCCGGCGCTTCGACGGCCGCCCGGCGCGCGCAACCCGATCCCTGTGGACGATGTGATGGAAGCCCTACGGTGGCTTGATTCAGCACCGATCGTCGACAAGGTCCGACACGGGCCGGATCGGAGCGAGACCCGGCAATGAGCCGAAGCCCGCTGAGGCGTTGGCGGGAACGGGGCAGCCAGGCCATATCGGTCTCGCTGCCCTTCGCCGACATAATGGAAGTGGCGCTCGCTCTGCTCTCGCTCTCACCGGACGAGCTGCGAGCCCTCGATTGGTCCTTCGCCGACCGGAAACGTTTGCTCGATCACTTGTTACGATCGGGCAAGGAGGCGCAGGCGCTCGATCGCGATAAGCTGGATCAGGCCCTCTTACGCCTGCGCCTTCCCTTGCGGGATATTCGGCGCCTTCAGCGATTTGCGCGCCGCGATCTGCCGAAAGCAGCGAGCAACGCGGCCCTGATCGAGCGGTTCAGTGCTGTTCTCGGGGCGGCCAATCCCGACAAGATCTAGCTGGCGGGATTGGCCGCATTTCAACTGCTCGCCCGAAATGGCAGGCCAGTCGATCGGCAATAGCGTTCGGCCGCTTCGCGATCTGGAAAGTGCAGCTCGACATGGGCGAGCGGATCGGCACCGCCTGTCCACCCGGTCAAAGGATCGACAAACGGCGGCTGACGCGGATCGAAGCGCACGCGCCATCGACCCCGCATCCTGCGGCCGCCCTGATTGAGGCCGATCGGAACAGGCTCGATGACCGCGACGGTATCAGGCGGAAACGTGCTGGTGGGAAGGCTCGCCGGCCTCCGCCCCGAAGGAGCGGTGCCGGCGAGCCCCACATTTGATCGGATCAGGCCGCTTCCGCGCCCTTTGGGGCCTCAAGGCGATCATTGGCGGCACTGCTGCCGCTGATCTCGATCTTGCGCGGCTTGGCCGCCTCGGGAACGACCCGCTTGAGCTGGATGCTCAGCAAGCCATGCTCGAACTGCGCAGCGCCGACCTCGATATGATCGGCGAGCTGGAAGCGGCGCTCGAACGATCGAGTTGCGATCCCGCGATGCAGATATTCGCGCTTCTCGTCATCGTCGGCGTGCTGGCCGGTGACGGTAAGCTGGTTCTGCTGGGCGACGATCTCGATTTCGTTCGGCCGGAAGCCGGCGACCGCCAGCGTGATGCGGAAGCTGTCCTCGCCGTCCTTCGCAATGTCGAACGGCGGAAAGCCCTCATCCTCCCGCGCCCCCGCTTCGAGCATGTTGAAAAGGCGATCGAAGCCGACCGTGGAACGCCGATAGGGCGTGAAGTCAAATGCAGTTCTCATCTCCAAATCCTCCTATGGAAGCGATCTGGGCATGAGAAGCGCCGGTAGAGAGCCGGCGCCCTCAATGTCCACCGGACCCGGAATTGGCGCCCGGCGACATTGAGCTAGTAAAGCAAAATCTGATTTCAAGATTTGCTAGGCGCCGTCGTCTATCGTCGTCGTGGGGGCGGCGGAGCTGTGCCACGTGGCACACCCGGATCGGGCCGGGTTTCGGTTCTCGCGCGGTCCTGGGCGGCCTTCACGCGCGCTTCTGCCTCGCGCAACATGCGATCGGGGATCGTCTCGATGCTCGCCCGCTCCTGAATGAACTGGCGCACGTCGCGCGCGAGCTTTCGATCCTCGCGATCGGGGCTGCGATCGAGCTGTTCGGCCGCGGCCTCGTAGCGTCGTTTGGTGTCCTGCCACCGCTCGCGCGTTTTAGACACGAACGGGGGTTGCTGGGCTTTGCCAAGCGCGACCTGCATCGCCTCGCGCGCTTGGCGTAGGTCCGCCTCGGTAGGCTGACGGGACGCGCCGCTGCGAATCCGCGCGCGCAGTTGCGTCAGCGCCATGCTGGTGCCCGCCCTCCCCTGACCTCGGGTGTAGCGCGGCGTCGCCTCGGCCTCGACGCCGCGGCTGCGCAGCGCGTCGGCGAACGCCTCCCGAAAGCGAAACAGATCCTCGCGTCTCGGATCGAACCGCTTGCGATTCAGGCCCTCGGCCTGGACCGTAAGATGGACGTGCGGCCGTGGTGTGTCGGTGTGGAGCGCCATGAGATAGTCGTGGTTGTCGCCGATCATGCGCTCGGCTGTTTCGCGCGCTGCCTGTTTCACGGTTTCGGGGTCAGTGCCGGCGGGCATCGAAAACACCATCGCCACCGCCGAAACCGTGGTGCCCTGCCGCCAATAGAGCGGATCGGACCATTCGTCGGCGATGCGCTGCCTGTCCTCCTTGGTCTCGATCAGCTCGCCGTCCCGCGTCTCCAGCGGAATGTCGCCGTGGCGGCCGATATAATCGAGATGCGCGGCGAGATGCTTGGCGCCCTTCTTACGTCCCGTGACCTTTACCAGCACCTCCGGGGTGCGCCTGACGACGCGAGCGAGGGTGGCCTTGGCCGAACCTCTCAGGCTCGATCGCGCAGATGCGCTTGATCGGGTCGCGAAGGGGCCGGTGCCGTTAACCAGGTGCCGCGCATATCTGATGTTCGGATCGCTGACGAGGCGAGGCTTGAAGCTCGGCTTCAACGCACCCCAAAGGTCGTCGTCGCGATCCCCGAACGGCATTAGTCGGCGACCTCCCAAAAGGCGGTCTCGCCGCGCAACACGTCCGCCAGGGCCGCGATCTGCTCGTTGATCTCTTCGCGCATGTCGGCGATCCGGCGCAGCTCGCGGTCGATCTGCAGGCCGCTATCCGCCATCATCGCGGCGTTGCCGGCCTTCATGGCCTGATTGAGATTTCTGCCGATCCGGGTGAGCTGCATCCGGATCGGCGCTACGGCGTCGCGCAGGCCGTCGTCGACTCCGGCCTTGAGCGCGAGATGACGGCGCACCAGCGCCTTGATCCATCCAGCGCGATCGACGCCGCGCTGTGCGGCCCGGTAATCGAGGACCGCCGTTTCGGCATCCGTGAAGCGCAGGTTGACGCGATTGCCGGGACTATCCGACCGCGGTGCAATCCGGGGCGCATCGGCAACATGCTTCAAAGACTGTTGAAGCACGGTGCGGAGGAGCGCGCTGCGCCCTCCCCTACCCTCGGCTACGGCATCGAACGCGGCCAGCAGCTCGCGATCGACGCGCGCCGTCAACATCGCTGTTTCCTTGGTGGGGGATGCAGGCTGCGGCGTGATCGACATGGCCCCAATAGGGGTAATGTAATACACGAGACGCCGCAATACCTATCCTGCCATCAAACATCCACCACTAAAATTGGCCTTAAAGTGTGCCACGTGGCACACCCAATCCGTCTGGAAGTGATGAAGTCGCGGAAGGAAGGATTAGACCTGGGCGCGAGCGTCGGCCGCTGCCGGCGCTCTCTGTCGCAACCAGCGCGATCAGCGCCAGCTCACCATGCGCGGTTCTGCCTCATCCTCGAAGTGCAGCCACGCTTCGACGATCATCGCGCGCTTGCCCTCGATCTCAATCGTCGGCCGCTCCACCCGCTGCTTGCCACCTTTCGGCTTTGAGGCAGCGCGGGGGGCAGGGGTCACAGCGGGCGCGGATACGACAGGCACCGGCGTCTCCTCAAGCGCGCGATCGGCCTCGTCGTCCCTGATCTCGTCCGTCGTCGGCGCTTGCGGCGCAGCAACCGGCGCGGGATCGGATGGCGCGTCCGAAACGGGCGAGGGGGGCGGGGCCTCCTGCGCTGGGACCGGCTCGGGCTTCGGCGCGGACTTCTTCGCGCCAACGTCGCGCGCGAACCGCTCGCACGCCAGCACCGTCATATCTTCGGCTGCGGTGTCTGCGACGAAGGCCCGCGTTGCTGCATCGTCGGTCTTGGCCGCTTGGGTGAGCGCGACGGCGCTTCGCATCGAAATGTCGGCGAATAGCGCTGCAATATAGTCCGGCGCTTTGGCGAGCCCCTGGTAACGGGTCAGCAACGTGCGATTGCGGCCCGTCGCGCGAGCCAGCTCGGCGAGCGAACGCCCCTGCGCAACCTGGCCGGTGACGAACCGGATCATATCGGCCGTCGACAGATCCTCGCGCTGATCGTTCTCGATGAACTGATCGATGCGGACCTGCTCAATATCATCCGTCTTGTTGACGATCGCGCGGACCTGCACGCCGAGCTTCTTGCACGCCCGCCAGCGCCGCTCGCCGAACATGATGCGATAGCGCCCGTCGGCATCCTTCGGGGCGACGGTGATCGGCTGAAGCTGGCCGCGCTCCTTGATCGTCTCGGCCATCTCGTCGATCTTGGCCTCATCGATCTCGCCGCGCACGTTTTCCGGATCGGGATATAGCAGCTCGGCGTCGAGGAGCTGGACGCGATCAGCGTCCGCAACGGCCGCCTTTTCGCTGAAAACGTCGAAGCCGGTAAAGTCTGTCATGCGTGGCTCCCGATCCGGGTCATGGCTTCCTCGAGGAACGCGCGCATCGGAGGAAGCGAGGTCCGCACGTCCTTGTCGAAGCGCCAGACCGGGACATGCTCTTGGATGGCCTGGCTGTAGTGCGCGCGCTCGGGGAGATAGGTGCTGAAAAGGTTGCGGCCGATCTTGCTCTGAATGGCTGCGAGCATATCCATCTGATGCCGGTCGTTCGCACGCACGCGGTTTGGGATGAGCCCGACGACATGGATGGGGGTGCGGCGCTTGGTGTTCACCGTCGCGATCGAGTCCGAAACCTGTTTGGTCGCGGCGGGACCGAACGGCCCCAACTCGACGGGCACGATCAGGTGATTGCACACCAGCAGCGCCGCGAAATTGATCCACGACCACGAGGGCGGCGTATCGATGACGCAATAGTCGAAGTGCGGATCGAGCGCCGGGAAGTTCGCATTGAGGTTGGTGAGCGCGCGCGGATAGTCCGCGTCATACTCGCCGCCCATGCGATTCGAGTAAATCGCGAGCCGGGGGAAGCTGGCGGGCGGCTTGTAGCCCGGCTCGAACAGCGGCTTGCACGTGCCAAGGCTCTCAAAATCGGCGAGCGCATCGGTCGCGTTGCATTGGCGATCGAGGTCAAGGAACAGCACGCGATGGCCGGCGTCGGCAAGATGCCATGCCACATGGCAGGCAATCATCGTCTTGCCGGCGCCGCCCTTCTCGACATTGATGGCGATGGTCTTCACGCGCCTTACCAGCCCCGATCCGAGTTGTTGTTCCAATGGTCATAGCCGCGATAGTTCGAATCGGTCCGCGTGTTGCGACGCGCTTCCTCATCAGGGGTATCGCCGCTCCAGATGCGCGGATTACGGCCGCCACCGCCCCGGAGGACGGCCCAAGCGATCAGGACGAACAGCCCGATCGTCAGCAGATTATCCCACATGGCTTTGCCTCCGTCGCCTTGATGAAAGGCGCATCCTGTAATAAGTGGTATCTGAAATCACGTCAATAGGTGGTATCAACAATATGCGTGCTTCGGGATGACCACTAGCAAATCAGGAACGGCAGGTCGCCCGCGGATTAACGCGGAAAAGACGATGGCTCGATTTCCGGAAGGGACGCTGGGCCGGATCAAGGCCGTGCTGCGCGATGGCGAGAACCAGTCCGATTTCATGCGCGAGGCGGTCGAGCTGGAGCTTCGCCGGCGAGAGGGGCCGCCGATAGGCGGCCCCGGCCGCTCTTAGTCGCGATCCTCCGACGCCTTGGCGAGAACCGCGAAGCCAGTGACGCGCCGCTCCGTCGTATAGCGCGTGCCCTCGGGCGTGTCGTAGGAGCTGTCCTTCATGACACCGCCGATATGCACCAAGTCGCCAACCTGGGCCTTGGCGGCGCGCTCGATCATCTTGCCGAACAGCGTCACCTCGTTCCAGTGCGTGTCCGTAACCCACTCGCCATTCTCCTGATGGTTGTAGTTGGCGGCGACGCTGATCTTCGTCACCTTGTCATAGCGATTGATCTTGCCGACCCGGCCGATGATCCGAAACTCCGCGATATTCTGCATGGTTCTGTCCTTTCGATCGATCAGGCTCATTCCTGATGGGAATTGAAGGGGAGTGCAGACGCCGCGATCAAGCGAAAAAACGGAGGGTCCGCGCAGCGGAAACCGTAGGCGCAGCCGGTTATTTGCTTGATCGTAGAAGGCGGCCAGCGCCCATTTTCCCATCGATCCAGGAATAGCCGATCGGAAGGCGGCGGCCTCATTTTCGCGCCAAGGATCTCGCGCCTGATAGTAGATGGAGGAAAGACAAGATGGCGATCGACGACGCCACAACCGCCGCGGTGTATCGAGACGGCGGAAACGTCTGAAGAGAGGATGCCGGCGCCGATCGCGCGCTCCCCGGCGCTGGCGACATGGCGCTACGGTCGCGTTCATCGACGAAAAACGGCTGCACCAGGCACGAAGGCGGCTATTTGAGCGCGACGGTAAACGCTTGCTCCTCTCGGGAGCATCGCGACGCGAAGCGGCGCGTCCGACGTATCGGCTAGGTGCTGGCGGTGATGATTTTGCAGGATGGGTTCGGCTAGGACCGTCCTCGCCGTCAGGCGTTAGAGCGTTGGCCGACTAGGCCAACTCCATCTGCCCCTTGAATATATGAATCTAGGAGCGGTTGACCATTTTTTTGAGACTCTTGCTTCTCAATCGCGATGGCGAGGCGGTCCAGCACTTGCCGCAGGCCAGCATCCTCGATGTCCTCGGCGACCACTTGGCGGGGCGACCGCCAAAGCCGCATGGTCTCGATCTCCTCGATACGATCGGCTTCACGCTGCACCACATCGTCGGGGAGCGGGACGGGCCGGAGGAAGCGGGGAAGGAAGCGGGCGAGGCGGTTAGGGAAGCTCATGCGATAGACGTTCGACGTCTGCGCGTTCCGGGCCTTCGGCCGATCGGCCGGGGGATCGATCGGCACGCACCGTCGCTGCTTGTCGAGTAGTCCCATCCGCGCGAGCGCCGCCAGCGCGCGTCCGACGCTGGCGCGCGAGACGCCGGCGGCCGCCTCGATCCATTCCCAAGTCGGGAACACCTTGCCGGCACACGTCCGCGCCAGCGTCGTGAGCTGCTCGAACACGCGCAGCGCCGTGTTGGTTATCAAGGTGGCGAGGCGTTCGTCTTCCGTGAGCTGGCGCCCTTCGGCGCGAGCGATGCGGCGCACCGCGTTCTTGCGCTTCAGCAGCTCGGCCGCCTGCTTGTAGAGCCGGTCCGGCTCGCCCTTCGCATAGCTATAGAAGAAGTCATCCTCGAACGTGCCGGCCTTCCGGCTGTTGGGGTGAACATGCGCGCGCGTGGGATTAGGCGCCCCCGATCGCGATCTCGGACGCTCGCGCTCGATGCGGTCGAGCGCCATGAAGCTCGCCTTCGCGAGTGTAATAGCTCCCATCTTCCGTCCCCTTCATGGGGCCGGGACCAGGCAAAACTAGAGCGTGGCGCGAAGCGCGCTCCCTTGAACCAAGGCTCGGGAACGGGTATGAGAGGGGTGTCTTACGTCCCGATCGATGCCGCCAAGCATCGCTCATCACGTTCCAGGGTGCCCGGCCTTCGTGCCGGGCATTCGTTTATGTGGTCACGGCCGCTCCCTATCCGGCCGATCGCAGGATGCTCCCGGCTCCGCGATATTTTTGGCGAATTACGATGCGCGGCGAAACAGTTGAAGTTCGTGCTTTCGCTGACCGACTCGAACAAAAGTTCGTGCTTTCGCTGACCGATCGCAGCCCCGTTCGTGCTTTTGCCGACTGGACTTCGTGCTTTTGGCGACCGCAGTTCGTGCTTTCGCTGACCGAATCGGACTGGTGATCGAATCCGATTCGCTATTCCGAATGAGGAAATAGATCAGGCGAGCGCGAAAAGGGGACGAGGAGTAATCTTGACCCTAACGGCGCCGGCGTTGCGGCGCAGCCGTCCTTTGTCTGTCGCCGCAGCGTTGTCGAGCAAGTCGAACGTGAAGCCGGGGATGCTGTCTTCGTCGGCTATTCGTTTCAACTCATAGCGGAAGTGCTTCAGCGAGCTTTGATAGCCGAGCTGCAACCGCAGCTCATCAAGGTCGACGTCGACCGCGCCATGCTCGCAGGCCGATCGGGCAACCTCGTAGAGGCGCCGTTCGATCGGGCCGAGCTGGAAATAGGTTGGGGCATAGTCCAGCACCCGCCGATCGCGCAGGATCGCTCGATAGAGCCAATCGCAAAGCCGCACCTTCACGGCTTTGAGCCGCTTATCGCCGGTTTTGGTCCGGGTGTAGGTGAAATGGGCTTCCGACAGCCACGAGAAGAATCCGGCCTGGCCCTCGCCCCCGGCCTCAATGTTGGTCTTGATCTGCGTGCCCTGCAGCCGCTCCAGCGCGTCGGACAGGCGCGAATAGGAGCGGGCCGATCCATTGACGCCAGTGACGCGGAAAAGATCGTGTGCAGTAAAATAGAAGTCCTGCGAGACGCCTACGCCGGCTTCGAGCTTCGCGACCATAAGGCTCGCGATGTAGAGCAGGACTTCCTTGTCATAGATCGTCGCGACGCCTTTGGAGGTCGCGACGATCTCGATTGAAACCGTTTCGGTTTTATACGCGAGCGGCTTAGTCCATTTGCCCTTGCTCAATGCGAAGAAGGGAAAGGCCATCAGCGACCGTTCGCCGCGAACCTCTGTGAGCAAAGGACTGTCGAGCGCGAACAAATCGCCCTGGATCGAGGCGGCGTCGCTCATTGGCCTGCCGACGCCGGCATGTGGCGATCGGTCGTTGAAAGCACGAAGAGGGGGCCGGAATCGGCCCGGCCCCCTCGGAACGGCCTCGATTGAGCGCGAAAGTTCGTGCTTTCGATGACCGTTTCCAGCCCGCCTCGGCGGAGTTCGTGCTTTTGGCGACCCGAAGGGCTGGCGTGTCTCGCAAACGATCGATTTTGAAGCGGGACCATGTGAGAACGTATAGCAGGCGCGCAGCGCGTATCAAAACACTTTCTCGATTGGGGTGCGTCGTGGTAGGCGCGGAAGATGAGTTTTGAGAATGGTTCATGCTGATCGGATATGCGCGCGTCTCGACGCCGGAACAGGATCTGACGCCCCAGCTCGACGCGCTGCGCGCAGCGGGTTGCGAGAAAACCTTCACCGATAAGGCGAGCGGCGCCAAGGCAAACCGCGCCGGCCTTGCTGAAGCCCTGTCGCACGCGCGCGACGGCGACCTACTGGTGATCTGGAAGCTCGATCGGCTCGGCCGAACGTCCAAGGGGTTGATCGACCTCGCGACGGAACTGGAGGGGCGCAACATCGGCCTGCGCTCGATAACCGATGGGATCGACACTTCGGGAACGGCGGGCAAGTTCGTGTTCCGCATCTTGGCCGCGCTGGCGGAGATGGAACGCGATCTCATCCGAGAGCGGACCACGGCCGCGCTGATGGTGGCGAAGCGCGCAGGAAGGATCGGCGGCCGCAAGACCGTGATGACGCCCAAGCGGATCGAAGCGGCCCGGAAGCTGCTCGCGTCGGGCATGACAGTGCGCGAAGTGGCGCCGGCGATCGGCGTCTCGGTCCCGACGCTGTATCGACATTTCCCGGCCCCGGTGCAGGATGCGATCAGCGCTGAGAAGGAAGGCGCGGAAGGGTGAATGTCTGGCTTTTCAGCGGAGCCGATGGCCTCTCCGCGCTGACGATCGACGGGGAGGGGACCAATCTCCCGGATGAGCTGGGGCCGTGGACCAAGGTGCGGGCTGTCGAGTTGCACAGCGAATCGCCTGACGAACAAGAAGCCATCGCCCTGATCGGAGAGTATGGGTTCTGCTGTTTCAACTAAGCCGCAATCTATTCCCATTGCCGCCACGATCCCTAGCTAGGCGTTCACGCCATGACGATCATTCGGCACGCGATCTTCCCTGATGATAGTGCGGCGGTGCTAGGCATCTGGCGTGAGTTTATCGCCAATTCTCCGGTGAATCTCGATTATCAAAACAACAATGCAGAGTTTGCGACCCTGCCGGGGAAGTATGCATCGCCGAAGGGATGCGTGCTGCTCGCGGATCGAGAGGGAGAAATTGAAGGCTGCGTAGCGATGCGCCAAGTCACTCCCGACATATGCGAAATGAAGCGACTATATGTTCGTCCCCACGCTCAAGGGCAGCGGCTCGGCCGCGCCCTCGCTGAACGTCTGATCGAAGAAGCTCGCGCGGCGGGCTACAGCGAAATGCGGCTCGATGTGCAGGCGAAGTTTGTGCCAGCGCGCAAGCTATACGAGGCTCTCGGTTTCGTCGCGGCCGAGCCGATCTCGTTCAATCCGGTTCCCGGCGCGTCCTTCCTCGGCCTTCACCTGTAGTATCCTTCGGTGCCGACGGCACCTCCACGACGGGCGGCTCAACCTCGACACGATTTCGGCCGCCATTCTTCGCGCGGTAAAGTAGCGCGTCGGCGCTGGCGACCAGCTCCGGCACGGACCGTCCTCGAGAAGAGGAAACGCCGGCCGAAAATGTGATGGTGCCGAGCTGGGCGCCGCTTTCCCGGACCTTCAGCCGACGCTTGGCGAGACGCACGCGGGCGGCCTCCACGATCGCGCCGGCCTCGGCCGCGGTCATTTCCTCCAACAGCACAAGAAACTCCTCGCCGCCCCATCGCGCGACCGTGTGGGGGTCGCAGGATTCCGCCAGCTCGGTCGCGACTGCCTGTAACACGCGATCGCCGACAGCATGGCCGTGGGCGTCGTTGACGGCCTTGAAGCGATCGACGTCGACATAGGCGATCGCGCAGCCCTTCACGGCGGCAATGGCATCGGCAAGCCGGTCCTCCATGCCGGGGTCGGTACACAGAACGGACCCAGATATACGCTAAGGTTTTGCCGTGCCTTCG
>CAUTRN010000053.1:0-43356 GCA_963540925.1 uncultured Sphingomonadaceae bacterium | reverse complement strand
GACAGCGGATTTTGAAAGCGGAAGGCGTCTAGAAAACTAGGGGCTACTCAGTGCTGGAACGCAAGATCTGGGAGCGGCGGGTCAGCGAGCGTCGGATCGAGGCTCGTGAGACGCTCCTGCCCAGTCACTGGTAGGACCGATCGGGGAGGCGGAGCAGACACGAACTGCCCCCCCGATTGCCAGAGGCCATTCGGTGCAAATTATGCGGCCATGGGCGCGTCGTCCAGCATGGCGTAATAGCGCTCCTCGGCTTCGGCAGGCGGGATATTGCCGATGGGCGCGAGCAAGCGCCGGTTGTTGAACCAGTCCACCCATTCAAGCGTCGCGTATTCAAGGGCTTCAAAAGATCGCCACGGTCCTCGCCGGTGGATCACCTCCGCCTTGTAACGGCCGTTGATGGTCTCGGCCAAAGCATTGTCGTAGCTGTCGCCAACACTGCCAACCGATGGTTCGATCCTGGCCTCGGCAAGGCGCTCGGTATACTTGATCGAGACATATTGGCTGCCGCGGTCGCTGTGGTGGATCAGGCCACCGCGATGGACAGGGCGCCGATCATGGACCGCCTGCTCCAGGGCATCCAGCACGAAGCCGGCATGCGCCATCCAGAGCGGTCGCTCAGTATTGCAAAGGCTCGAAGGCTCTTCGCTGAGTTTCTCGCTGGGCGAAGGTTAAACCTGCCACAATCTGTAGTCTGAGCGGAATAACCGGTCCCCACCCCCTTACGCGCCGTGGCCCATGCTCAACAGCCGACGGTCTGCTTTCGGGCATCCGTTGTCAGCTCGGGAAGGGCTGCTTTTGAGGCGGTTTTAGACATCAGCCACCGCTACATCATCCATTCAGGGCAGAGCGTAAGCTATGACCTCATCGCCGATCGGCGTCTCCATGAAATGATGGCCGCCAGGCACGATCACCAGATACTGCTTGCCGCCCGCCGAATAGATCATCGGTGTCGCCTGTCCGCCAGCGGGCAGCACGTCCTTCCAAAGTGTCTTGCCGGTCTTCAGATCGATCGCACGGATCAGATTGTCGGTGGTGGCGGCCACGAAGATGAGCCCCGACGCCGTCACCACCGAGCCGCCATTATTGGGCGTACCGATCTCGAAAGGCAGCATCGACGGGATGCCGAAGGGGCCGTTGGTGCGTGCCGAACCAAGCGGGCGATCCCAGATCGTCTTGCCCGTGGCCATGTCGATCGCGCGGATTCCGCCATAGGGCGGCCGCTTGCACAGCATGCCGGTGAACGGAAGCCGCCAGCCCGCGTTGACATCGATCGCATAGGGGGTGTGCGCCTGTGGATCGCCCGCGCCCTCGGCACCACCGATATTGCCGCGTGCCTGGTCGCGGGGCGCCCAGCCGCGCCGCTCGGCCTCCTTGCGCGGCACGAGGCGGACATAATTGGGCATGTCGTTGTAATTTGCGACGATCACGCCACGACGCGGATCGACCGCGACGCCGCCCCAGTCGGTGCCGCCATTATAGCCTGGATATTCGATCGAGCGGCGGTCGCTTTCGGGCGGGGTGAAGAAGCCCTTGTAGCTCGCGCGGCGGAACTGAATCCGGCAGATCATCTGGTCGATCGGCGACATGCCCCACATGTCGCGCTCGGTCAGGTCGGGCTGGCGCAGCGTGTGCCATAGCGACACCCGCTGGATAGCCGCGCGCTGGCCCGGCTCGACCCCGCCGGAGGGCGCGCGATACTCGCCCACCGGGGTCAGCGGCCGACCTGTGCGTCGGTCGAGGATATAGATGTCGCCCTGCTTGGAGGGGAGCACCAGCGCTGGCGTGCCGCGATAGTCGACCAAGGTCGCCTGCGCGCCGAAATCATAATCCCATACGTCACGGCGCACCGCCTGGAAGCTCCAGCGCGGCTTGCCGGTGGTCACGTCAAGCGCGACCAGCGAGGTGGCGAAGGCATTTTCCGCGGGGCGGCGCAGGCTCGAATAATAGTCGGCCGCGCTGTTGCCCATTGGCAGATAGACCAGCCCGAGCTGTTCGTCGCCGCTGGCGGTGGTCCACATATTGGGGGTGCCGCGCGTCCAGGTCTGGCCGGCGGGGGGATAGCCCTTCCACTCGGGGTGCATCATGTCCCACGCCCAACGCAGCTTGCCAGTCGCCGCGTCGAAGCCGCGGATCACGCCGGACGGCGCCCAGCGATCCTGCCCGTCGAGCACTTGGTGCCCCGTCACCACCACCCCGCGCACGATCGTCGGCGGCGAGTTGATCGAGACATAGCCGGGCGGCGTCGCGCCCATGCCGATCTTGGTATCAACCTCGCCATTGCGGCCGAAGCCGGGGCAGCGCGTGCCAGTGCGCGCGTCGATTGCGAACAGCCGCGCGTCGAGCGTGCCGAAGATCAGCCGGGCTGCGCAGGGGTCTGTGGCAACGGCGCCGGGCACCGAATAATAGCTCACCCCCCGGCAGGCCGCGGTATAGGGGATAGCGTCGTCCGATACTTTCGGATCGAAGCGCCAGCGCTGCCGCCCGGTGGCGGGATCGAGCGCCATCACGATGTTCTTGGGCGTGCAGACATAGAGCATGTCGCCGACCTTCAACGGCGTGTTCTCGCCGCCATAGGTTTTTGCGATCTTGTCGGTCGCGGGCAGGTCACCAGTGTGGGTCAGCCAGGCCCGCTTGAGAGAACCGACATTATCCGGCGTGATCTGGCCAAGCGGCGAGAAGCGCCGCGCGGCAAAGCTGCCGCCATAGGCCGGCCAGTCGTCGCCCGCCTGAAGCAGCGCGGGGTCGGCCATCTCTGCAGCAAGCGGTGGTAACGCCGACAGCGGCATCGGCGCAGAAATCTGTGCGAAAACAATGGCGGCGATCGCCGTCAGCAGCAGCACGGCGGCGCTGGCGCCCAGGCCCAGGGTCCAGCGGCGTGGCGCCGTCGACAATGTTGGAAGGACGAGGAAAACCGCGACCAGCAACACCAGCGGTGCCACGATCCGGGGAACCAGTGCCCAGTTGTCGGCTCCTGCCTCCGCCAGGGCCCAGATCACCGTCAGCACGAAGATGACGACATATGTCCAGCCGCCGATCGCCCGCCTGCGGATCAGCAGCAACCCCGAGACGATCATCGCGAGACCGGTGAGCAGATAATAGAAGGACCCGCCGAGCGCGGCGAGCCAGGCCCCGCCGATGGTGAGGACCACGCCGATCAGCGCGATGACGCCTCCCAGGACAAGCGGCGCGAGGGGCGCACGGCGCGCAGACGAAATCGGAGTATCCATTGCCAAAATCCACGGCTGCGACAGGATAGCCCATCAACGCCAGGCGGCAGGAACGTTCCGCCCTGGTGAAAAAATATCCTTTTATTTCCATGACATGAAAATGAACATGGAGGGTCAGACCGGCTTATCCCAATCCTTTTCGCGGACAATATCTTCTCGGCCTCGCTCCATAAGCCGGCTCGGATTTTCTGTTAGATTGGCTGCCAGCGCAGCGCCGCCTTCGCCAGATCAAGGACTTACGTCCTTATTGCCAGACCGCAGGCGGTAGGACGCCTGCGCCGGAAAGCCGATCGCCTTGGCGACCCGATCGTCCCAGCCATAGGGATCCGCGCGGACGACAGCATTGCCGTCCTTGTCGACCAACACCGTCTGATAAAGCAACCGGACCGGGATTTGCCTGGACAGCGGCACGAAGCTTTCCTCGCCTGTGGCCCGGGCCTTGCGCCATTCCTCGAGCACGCCTTCATCGCGGGCGAGCATCTCGGCAAAACCCAGCGCGTCATACACCCGGATACAGCCATGGCTGCGCTGGCGCTGCGCTTCATCGAACAGCACCTTGGCCGGCGTGTCGTGCAGATAGATGGCGTGGGTGTTCTGCATGTCGAACTTCACGAGACCAAGCGAGTTTTGGGGGCCGGGCTGCTGGACGATCCAGCCATCTTTCCAGACCATGTTGTTTCGCTTGAGATAGCCGCTCCCCCTGCCCTCGATCTCCTTGCTCTGGATCGAGCGCGGGACCGTCCAGGTCGGGTTGGCGACGAGGCGGTAGATCGGGGACTGGAGCTGCGGGGTCTCGGTATCGGGCTCCCCCACCACCACGCGCCGGGTATCGACGAGCTTGCCGTCCCGCCAATAGGACAGCGTCGCCGCCGCGAGGTTCACGTCGATACGCGTCGCCGGGGGCGTGCGCTCGAGCCAGCGCATGCGCTCCATAGCCACGGCGATCGCCCGTGCACGATCGGCGTCGCCGAGGTTCAGGATTTCGAGCGCATCCCCGCCGATGATCCCATCGGGCTTGATACCGTAATCGGCCTGCATGCGACGAGCCGCTGCCACGATCGCGGGGCCGTAGGTGTCGCCGATGGCGAAATCTTCGGCCAGGTAACCCATGGTTGCGAGTTGCCTAATGATGACCGGCAGGCGCCCATCCTTCGCACCAGGCTCGATCGCCTTGCCCTTATCGGGAATGACGACCGCGCTCTTCTGGCCACTCTCGCGAAGCGCCAGATAGGCCTTAGATAGCTGAGCATAACGATCGTCCCGAGGTGCGAGCCCGTCGAGCCAGCTACCAAGGTCACCGTCGGCAAGCGCCTTGGCCAGTCCCGCCCGCAGATCGATCTCGGGACGGTCCAGCGTGTAGATCTTGTGGAGTTTCGTGGGGTCGCTCGCGCCTCGGGCCAGCATGGCGGCATAGCGCAACGCGATCGGGCTCAGCTCCTCGCCTTCGGTCGGCAGTTCAGCGGGGAAGGCCACGCGATCGAGCCCATGCTCGGCGCGTCGTGCGAGATGATCCTTGAGGTCGCGGATCGCGGCATCGTTCCACTTCGCCGTTTCGAGCGATGCTGTCGTTGTTTCTGACGGGGAGGTCGGGCTGCAGCCAGGGAGAAGGGCAAGGGCTGAAACGGAAAGCGCAATCACAACCGAACGCACATGAGACTCCTCATAGTTCAAGAGGTTAACGCTGTGCCCGCCTAATGGGTCCGCACCGTGCAGCATCGGGTGAGATTGCCTTCTTGCGGAACTGGGCGCTTCCTTCGCCGGTTGGAGGCCTGGTCCACAGGGAATGATGATCGATGCTCAGGCCCATATGCGCAGAGATCGGGGCGCCGCTCTCGCCCACCCTCGCGACCGGGCTTCGAGGGGATCGATGAAGATCGCCACCTATAATGTGAATGGCGTGAACGGCCGCCTGCCGGTGCTGCTGCGCTGGCTGGCCGAAGCCAGCCCCGACATCGTCTGCCTCCAGGAGTTGAAGGCACCCGACGAGCGCTTTCCCGAAAGCTCGATCCGCGATCTCGGCTATGACGTGATCTGGCATGGCCAGAAGGCCTGGAACGGCGTCGCGATCCTGAGCCGGGTCGGTGACATCCATGAGACGCGCCGTGGCCTGCCCGGAGATCCCGACGACAGCCACAGCCGTTATATCGAAGCCGCCGTCGCCGGCACGCTGATCGGTGGACTCTATCTGCCGAACGGCAACCCGCGACCGGGACCGAAGTTCGACTACAAGATGCGCTGGTTCGAGCGGCTGGAGGCCCATATGGCCGAGCTGGTCGGCCTCGACGCCCCCGTCATCATCGCAGGCGACTATAATGTCATGCCGACCGCGCTCGACGTCTATGTGCCCGAGCGCTGGGTGGACGATGCGCTGTTCGCGCCCGAAGTCCGCGCGGCTTATGCCCGGCTGCTCGATCAGGGCTGGACCGACGCCCTGCGCCATCTCCACCCCCATGAGACGATCTATACCTTCTGGAAATATCTGCGCCGGGCCTTCGAACGCAATGCGGGGCTCAGGATCGACCACCTCCTGCTGAACCCCGTTGCCGCCAAGCGGCTCGTCGCGGCCGAGGTCGATCGGGATCCGCGCGGGTGGGAAAAGACGAGCGATCATGCCCCGGTCTGGATCGAACTGGCCGACAAGGGGAGCTGACCATGGCACGAACCCTCAAGGTCTTCCGCACGGCGGCCGGCTTCCACGATGCCTATGTGGCGGCTCCCAGCCAGAAAGCAGCGCTGGAGGCATGGGGCGCCGACCGAAACCTGTTCGGCACCGGCATGGCCGAGGTCGTCACCGATCCCAGGCTGACCAAGGCTCCGCTCGCCAAACCGGGCGAGGTGATCAAGGTGAAGCGTGGCACCGAGCGCGACCATCTTGCGGCCCTGCCGAAGCGATCACCGAAGCCGAGAGCAAAGCCCAGCCCCGATACCGCCGTCGTTCGCCCCAGACCGCGTCGTACCGCTCTGGATCGGGCCGAGCGGGCGGTGCAAGCCGCCGAGGCGGCTCGCGATAAGGATGTGGAGCAGATCGATCGGGAGATTGCGGCGCTTCAGACCCATCGAAGGGACATCGCCGAGGGGCACCGCGGCAAGATCGAGCGCGCTGAGGAGAAGCGGTCCGTCGAAGCCGATCGCTACGATGCTGCGATCGAAACCTGGCGGAACGAATGAAGCTGACGGCCGCTTCTCCCATATCTGTTTCAGAGAGGACGAACTTGGCTACCTCGATCGACGCACAAGCTGAGCTAAAGTCCAGCAGTGGATTGGCCGCACGCTGGGTCCTGGCGGCCAGGGAGTTTCTTCGATCGCCCTCGTTGGTGGGCTCCGCCTTCCCGGCGTCTCGCCATCTCATCGAAGCCTTGCTGTCGCCTGTCGACTGGCCATCGGCGCAAGTGGTGGTGGAATATGGCCCGGGTACCGGACCGATCACGCGAGCCGCGCTGGCCCGGATGCACCCGGGCAGCCGCTTGCTCGCCATCGACGTCAGCGATGGCTTCACGCGCTATTTAAGGCATTCGATCGAAGACGAACGCCTCATTGCCATCAAAGCGTCCGCCGAGCAGGTGAACTCGCTGTTGGCGCGCTTCGACCTCGATAAGGCGGACGTCATCGTGACGGGGTTGCCCTTCTCGACGCTCGACGCCGAAAAGGCAGCGCAGATCGCCGACGCCAGTGTCGCAGCTCTCACCCCGGAGGGAAGCTTTCTTGCCTATCAGATGCGGCGTTCGATAGCGCCGCTGCTGGAGGCGAGGTTCGGTGACGTCCAGACCGCTTTCGAATGGCGCAACATCCCGCCTTGCCATCTGTACCGCGCAACGAAGCCGCGCCACTGAGCCCGGCGCCAAAGCGGCCAGCCCTTTGCTACAACAGCTTATCGAGCGTTATCGGCAGATCGCGCACGCGCTTGCCCGTGGCGTTGTAGACGGCGTTGGCGACCGCCGCCGCCGTCCCGGTGATCCCGATCTCGCCGATCCCATGCGCGCCCATCGGGGTGTGGGGATCGGCTATGTCGGTCCACATCACCTCGATCTCGGGCACGTCCATGTGCACTGGCACATGATATTCGGAGAGGCTGGGGTTCATGATGCGGCCGCTCCGCTCGTCGAACTGGGTTTCCTCCATCAGCGCAAGGCCAAGCCCCATGATGATCCCGCCGCGAAACTGGCTGGCGGCGGTCTTCGGATTGAGGATCCTCCCGCAGTCGAACGAGCCAAGGAAACGGCTGATCCGTACCTCGCCGGTGACGGCGTTCACCCTCGCCTCGCAGAACATCGCGCCATGGCTGTGCATCGACCAATGCTGCGTTTCCAAGGGCGGCGGCGCACTGGCTTCGATGCTGATCGAATCCCGCTGCGCCCGATCGAGGATCGACGCATAGCTCTCGTGCCGGCCGTCCGCTTCCCGGCCATCCGCTTCGACGCCGCGCAGTCCAGCGTCATGGCCCTCCACGTCATCAGGGTCCAGACCGGCCAGCGGCGACGCATTGCCGGCCAGCTTGATCAGTTCCTTCTTCAGGTCGCGATAGGCCGCCATCACCGATGCGCCGATCGACGCGGTCTGCTGCGATCCGCCGGCGAGCACCACGCCCGGCAAGGTGGAATCGCCATAGTTGAACCGCACATCCTCCAGCGCCAGACCCAGCCGCTCGGCGATAGCCTGGGTCTGCGCAGTCGCGGTGCCCATCCCCATCTCGTGCGCGGCGATGTCGATCGTCGCCTTGCCGTCGCGGGAAAGGGTGATCCGCGCCGCGCCGCCCGGCATGCGGTAATAGGGATAGGTCGCGGTGGCGCAGCCAAGACCGACAAGCCACTCGCCATCGCGCACCACGGCGGGCCGTGGATTGCGAGCCGCCCAACCGAACCGCTCGGCGCCTGCCAGCCAAGCCTCGACGATATGGCGCGAGGAGAAAGGAAGGCCCGTCGTCGGGTCCTTCTCCGGCTCGTTGCGGATGCGCAGCTCGACCGGATCGATCTCCAGCGCTTCGGCCAGTTCGTCCATCGCGCTTTCCAGCGCGAAAGTCCCCACCGCTTCGCCGGGCGCGCGCATGAAGGTGTTGCTCAACATGTCGATCTCGACGGTCTGTACGTCGAGCCTGATGGCCTCGGCCGCATAGGCGCTGCGCGTCGGCATGATGAACGGTTCGGGCATCACATTATGACTGGTCTTCGCGGTGACGCCGGTGTGGATTAGGGCCTTCAGTTTACCGTCCCGATCGGCACCCAGGGCAACCCGCTGCTCGGTCGGCGCCCGACCGCCGACGATGTGGTAGACGCTCTCGCGCGACAGGACGAGCCGCAGCGGCCGCCCGACCAGCTTGGCCGCAGCCGCGGCGAGCACCTGATGCTGCCAGAGGCACTTGCCGCCGAAGCCGCCGCCGACGAAGGGCGAGGTGATGACCACCTGCTCTTCGTCCAGGCCGAACATCCGCGCGATCGACCAGGCGGCATGGGCAACGAGCTGCGAGGCGTCGTGAATGCGCAGCCTGTCGTCCTGCCAGACTACCGTGACCGCATGGAGCTCGATCGCGTTGTGGTTGTGGCGCGGCGAGCTGTACCGCGCGTCGATGCTCACTGCCGAAGCCGCCAGCGCTTTATCAGCATCGCCGATCTCGTCATGCAGCGGCTGACCCATGAAGAGGGCGGGCTGCGTGCCCTTAGCCTTCGCTGCCTCGAACGCCAGCATGGCCGGCTCGCTGTCATAGCTGACGCGGATCAACGTGGTCGCATGATCCGCCTGTTCCTGCATCTGGGCAACGACGACGGCGACGGGCTCGCCATTCCAGTGGATGCGATCGTTCTGCATCACCGGCAGATTGTCGCCGCCCGCCGCCTTCGCGGCCGACATGAAGACCGGAGGATCCTTCAGGCGCGGCGCATTGAGATAGGTCATCACAGCGATTACACCGGGTGCGGCCTCGGCTTCGCGCGTGTCGATCGCGCTGATGCGGCCTTTCGCGATCTTGCTGTGGAGGATCGCCGCATAGGTCATCGCCTCCATCGGAAACTCCGCCGCGAACGGTGCCTTGCCCGATACTTTGAGCGGACCGTCGATCCGCGAGAGCGGCTTGCCGATATGACCATGCCGCCTGCGGAGCACCGGGTCGGGTTTCCCGCCCGGCATCCAGCTATCGGGGGCCAGTGCGACGAGCTTGCCCATCGCGCCCTGGACCGCACCCTGCACGAGTTGCTTGGCGTCCTCGGTGATGCTCATGCAAGTTCTCCCGCCAGATCGGTGAGCACGGCGACGATCGCGCGGCGCGCCAGCTCGACCTTGAAACCATTGTCGCGAAGTGGCTGCGCGGCGGCGAGCTCCGCTTCGGCCGCCGCCGCGAAATGCGCCCGATCGGCGCGCGCGCCGCGGAGCACGGATTCCGCCTTTGCCGCGCGCCACGGCTTGTGCGCGACCCCGCCAAGCGCAAGGCGAACATCCTTGACGACACCAGCCTCGATATCAAGCGCGGCAGCGACCGACACCAGCGCGAAGGCATAGCTCGCCCGGTCGCGGACCTTGCGATAGGTCGAATGGGCGGCGAGCCGAAGCGGCAGCAGCTCGATAGCGGTGATGAGTTCGCCGGGTTCGAGCAGGGTCTCGATATCGGGTCGTTCGCCCGGCAGGCGATGCAGCTCGATCAGCGGCAGACTTCGCGCGCCGCCACTGCCCTGAAGGTGAACCACGGCATCGAGCGCTGCCAGTGCCACGCACATGTCCGATGGATGGACCGCGACGCAGGCCGGCGATGCCCCCAATATCGCATGGTTGCGATTGAAGCCGTCGATCGCGTCGCACCCCTGTCCCGGCTGCCGTTTGTTGCAGAGCGCGGCATCGTCATAGAAGTAGCTGCATCGGGTCCGCTGCAGCAGATTGCCGCCGACTGTCGCCATGTTGCGGATCTGGGCCGACGCGCCCGCCACGATGGCGCGGGCCAGCACCGGATAGCGCTCGCGGATCGCCCGGTTCTCGGCCACCGCGGTGTTGCGCGCGGCGGCCCCGATCAGCACGCCGCCACCGGGCTGTTCCACGATCTCATCCGACAGCGCCGTCACGTCCACCAGCTCGGCGGGACGCTCGATGGTTTCGCGCATCAGGTCGACCAGGTTGGTGCCGCCGCCGAGATATTTGGCCAGTGGTGCGCCGCCCTGCCGGATCGCATCGGCAACGTCGTGCGCCCGCGCGTAGCGAAAGGGTGTCATTCGGCCGCCTCCGCGAACGTCTCGGCGATCGCGTCGACGATGCCGTTATGCGCTCCACAACGACACAGATTGCCGCTCATCCTTTCGCGCAGTTCGTCGTGATCGAGCGCGATGGCATGGGCCGAGAGATCGGCGGTGACATGGCTGGGCACGCCGCGCCTGATCTCCTCCATCATGCCGACCGCCGAGCAGATTTGCCCCGGCGTGCAGTAGCCGCATTGGAACCCGTCATGCTCGATGAAAGCCTGCTGCAGCGGGTGAAGATCGCCGGGAGCGCCCAGCCCTTCGATCGTCGTGATCGACCGTCCCTCGAACTGCACCGCCAGTGCGAGGCAGGACAGGATGCGCTCGCCGTCGAGCAGCACCGTACACGCCCCGCATGCGCCCTGATCACACCCCTTCTTGGTGCCGTGAAGCTGGAGCCTGTCGCGCAGCAGGTCGAGCAACGAGACCCTCGGGTCCTCTGGCAGGGGAAAGGCTTTTCCGTTGACGATGACAGGCATGGATCACCTCGCGATCGGGGGACAGGCTCGCTCGTCCGGAAACTCCCGGTCGGCGCCTTTTGTGCCAATTCAAAGCTTGGCCGGTCGGACCGGCTTGCCGATTTTGCGGCTTAGCGCGCTGCGCTCGTCAGCTGAGCCGGGACCATGTCCCTCCGGGCGCAGCCATGGACCGTCATCAGCGTATCGACGACGCGTTGTGCTTGCCCGAACGAAAGGCGCAGGGCCGCGAGACGGCGGCTCAAATCCTCCCGCATGTCGGCGCGCTCGCCATCGTTCGCGAGTTGCTCCGGGCATATGAAGGAAGCGCTGATCGACTGCACCTGATCCTTCAGCGACGGTGGAGGTACTGCGACAGCGGGGGCGGCCGCGAGCAGGAGAAGTGCCGAGACCGATAGAAAGCTCGCCCTCATGTCCCTCTCCATCAGACCCGTATCGCTGTTAGACGTTTGGTGCGGCAGCCTGTTCCGGCCGGTCGAGCCCCGGCCTACAAAAGCACTCGCCCAAAACGAAAGCGCCGTCCCGAAGGACGGCGCCTGGCGTGGACCATGGGTCCGTTGGGTTCAGGCGTCGGTGCCCGGGGTTGTCGTCTTGGGCGCCTTGCCATCCTCGGCACGGCCCTCGTTCCGAAGATCGCGGCCCTCCTGAGCCTTCTTCTGGCTCTCGGGCGACTTGCCATGCTCAAAGGCCTCTTCCTTCACGAAACCGGCCGCTTCCTTGATCTTGCCTTCGACGCTCATGCTACTCTCCTTGCGTGGGACGACATCGTCCTTCGGCTATAAAAACCCTTGGAAGTTCAAGCCGTTCCGGTGTCGACCGCGCTTGGCCCAAGGCAGAGCCGGGGTTTTGCACGGGCCGTCCCGATCAGCGGCCCGCGGCTAGCGATAGGGATCGAACAGACGGGAAGCGCCTTCCTCACCGCACAACTGGCGGGCCAGAAGATCGCTCGCCAGCGACGCAAAGCTGATGCCGTTCCCGCCGAAGCCATAGGCCAGCCAGACCCGCTCGGCGTTTCGCGCGCGGCCGATCGCCGGCAAACCGTCGGGCGAGGTGCCGAAGGTCGACGCCCAGGCGCAATCGGCGTGGAGCGTATCCAGGCCCAGCAAGGCAGCCCCCTTCGCCTCCAAGGTGCCGCGCTTCTGCGCGAGATATCCATCGCGCGTCTCGGGCCGCTCGGAATCGATGTCCTCGCCACCAATGATGATGCGGCCGTCGAAGGTCTGCCGTGCGTAGAGATAGGGGCTGGCGGCTTCCCAGATCATCGCCTTTTCCTGCCAGGCCGGCGCCATGCCCGGCAGCGTCGCGATCGCGTAGCTCGACGCCAGCGCGAACGCGGGGGGCAGATACCATCGCGCGGCCTCATAGCCGGTCGCGAGGATCAGCCGCTTCGCATGGAGCGACGCGCCTCCCGCCAGGTGCAGCGTCACCCCCTGCCCGTCCTCATCAATGGTCTCGACATCCTGCGGGTAGCTCAGCGTGGCGCCTGCCCGCCGCGCCCGATCGAGGAAGCACAAGGTGAGCGCCACCGGATCGACCTGGAAAGCATCGTCCGACAGCAAGGCTGCCCGCGGCGGCAGATCGAACCGTTCGGCGACCGCTTCGGCCGGCAGGAAGGCTGAAGGCAGGCCGGCCTGCCGGCGCAGTTCGGCCTCGGCGGCCAGGGCGTCATCATCGAGCAACGAGCCGGCGAGATAGAGTTCCGGCCGCGCCTTCCAGCGCACCGCCTCGGCATCGCCACCGATCCGTTCGCCCAGCGCGATGACCGCGCGATGGACCTGGCGCCAGGCGTGCGCGGCATCGCCGCCGATCCGCTCGGCCAGATGCGACAGCGGAACATCCGCCGCCCACATCACCAGCGCGGTCGAGGCAGCGGTTGCACCGCGCGCGGGGGCCCGCCGGTCGAGGACGACGACGTCCCGCCCCTCATGCGAAAGCCGCTCGGCGAGCATCGCGTCCATCACGCCCGCGCCGACGATGGCGATCTCGGCCTGGTCGGGGAGCGGGTCCGATGCAGGCATCCCCGCATCGGCCGCATTCCAGCAGGGCACGCCGCCGCGCAGGTCCAGCCTCTCGGTCAGCCTCATCGGCGAGCGCCGCCGCAGCCATCAAGCAAGGTCGCGCACCTTTGGTTCGCGAGCCCAGTGCCGGGTCTTGGCCGCCTCGATGAAGGCCTTGTCCAGGCCGGTAACGCCTTCGTCGGGCTGCACGCCAGCCTTGTCGAGCAGCGGCTGGGCTTCGGCACTGGCGCCGATCGCCTTGAGATGACCATAGGCGTCCATCACGAACTGGACGGCCGCACCATCGTTCAAAAGGTTGGCGCAGCCTTTATCGGACAGGATGACGGCAATCGCATCGACCGTGACGGACGGGGTGCCGGCGAGTTGGCCATCGGCCTTGAGCATCGATCCGTCGGACAGCTTCGCGCCGCCCACCTTGGGCGCGATGATGACGGGACGAGCTCCCGCACCGGTGACAGCCTTCTGGATCGCCGCTACCGCCTTGGCATCCGAGCCGTCGGCGATGAGAATGCCGACCGACCGGCCTTCGAGGGTCTTCAGGTCAAGGACCCCGTTGATGATCCGGAGCGCCGGCGACGGATCCATGTCCACCACCGGGGCCTTGGCCGAAGAGGCCTTGGGAAAGGGCATCGCCAGGCCATCCGCCACCCGCTCGGCGAGCGCCGGATCGACATTGACGAGGTTCGCCAGCATCCGGGTGCGGACATGCTCGAGGCCCACCTTGGAAAGCTCGAACACCAGCGCCGATGCCAGATGCGCCTGCTCGGCCGGATCGATCGACCGGAAAAACAGGCGGGCCTGGCTGTAATGATCGGCGAAACTCTCGGGGCGGATACGGAGCTTATCGCCCTGTTCGTCTTCGGCGGAGCGGCCCGGATCGGTCGCGAAGCCGGTGAAGGGGCATTCGCGCGGCCCGCCCTCTTCCCCGGCCTCGGCCAGGCTGTTGGGCTCATAATTGGCGCGTCCCTTCGGCACCGCCATCTGCATCAGCCCGTCGCGCTGGAAATTCATCACCGGGCATTTGGGGGCGTTGACCGGGATCTGGTGGAAATTGGCCGTGCCCAGCCGCGACTTCTGGGTATCGAGATAGGAGAAGAGCCGACCCTGCAGCAGCGGATCGTTGGTGAAGTCGATCCCCGGCACCACATTGGCCGGGCAATAGGCGACCTGCTCGGTCTCCGCGAAGAAATTGTCGGGATTTCGATCGAGCACCATGCGCCCGATGATCCGGACCGGCAGCAACTCTTCGGGAATGATCTTGGTCGGATCGAGGACGTCGAACGGCAGGCTGTCGGCGAACTTCTGGTCGAACGCCTGGATGCCGAGTTCCCATTCCGGATAGTCGCCGCGATCGATCGCCTCGAACAGGTCACGGCGCTGGAAATCGGGATCGGCGCCGGCCAGCTTCACCGCCTCGTCCCACAAGGTCGATGCGAGGCCCTGCTTGGGCTTCCAGTGGAACTTCACGAAGGTGGACTTGCCGCTCGCATTGACCATGCGGAAGGTGTGGATGCCGAAGCCTTTCATGGTGCGCAGCGTCCGGGGAATGGTGCGGTCCGACATCGCCCACATGATCATATGGGTCGCCTCGGGCATCAACGAGATGAAATCCCAGAAGGTGTCATGCGCCGAAGCGGCCTGCGGATAGCCGCGATCGGCCTCCATCTTCACCGAGTGGATCAGGTCAGGAAACTTGATGGCATCCTGGATGAAGAAGACCGGGATGTTGTTGCCGACCAGATCCCAATTGCCCTCCTGCGTATAGAATTTCACCGCGAAGCCGCGCACGTCGCGCGGCGTATCGACCGAGCCGGCACCGCCCGCGACGGTCGAGAATCGGGTGAAGAGCGGCGTCTTCTTGCCCTTCGCCGAGAAGAGATCGGCCTTGGTGATGTCCGACAGGTCCTCATAGCATTCGAAATAGCCATGGGCGGCCGAGCCACGGGCATGGACGATGCGCTCGGGGATGCGCTCATGATCGAAATGGAAGATTTTCTCGCGGAGGACGAAATCCTCGAGCAGCACCGGTCCGCGGGCGCCCGCCTTGAGCTGGTTCTGATTGTCCGAAATGCGGATTCCCTGGTTCGTCGTCAGATGCGGAGCGGAGCCGTGATCGGCGCTCTTCGCTATGCCCTGATGCGTCTCGTCGCCATTGCCGCGCTTGGTCTCGATATCGGATTTGCTCGCCATCCTGTCGCTCCTTCCAGGCTTTGGTGCAGAAGCGTTCGCCGAGGCAAAAGGTTCATGGATCATGACCTTATCGAACGGCCCGGGGCCTGCCGCGTGACGATACGGGCTCCGTTCAGCGTGTTTCTATTCAGACCGCGTCGATGCCACATTCCGCCCAATAGTGCAGAAGATCGGCTGCTGCGCTTTGACTCCACATCTGGCAGCGCGCAGCATCCACGGATCGGCGATCCCAGCACGTCGCCAATTGACAGCCAAGTAAAGCTGCCACCCATCGGAGTTCACCATGAGTGCCGACAACCGGGAATATCTGTCGCATCGCCGTCAGGTGGAACTGACCAAAGCTGTCACCTGCGAAGACAATGCGGTTGCCCGCCTTCATTTGCAGATGGCTGATCTTTACGAACGGCGGCTGAGCGAACTGAGCAGGTCGAAACCCGTTGTGAGGGGGATCGCCCTTTAGATTGTCCTGTTGACGCCCTTCACAAGTCTAGCGCGGTCACCACCACCTCGATCCTGTCTTCCTCTCCAACCCAGTGGCCTGCGTTCAGCAGTGCCAACGCGGCCTCCCGGACGACAGGCAGTTTCTTTGCCAACTTCTTCTTCGCTACATCGGATAGCGCGCCATTCGCCAACTTCCCCAACGCGCCATTGTCCAGCCGGATAAGAATTTTTCCGCCTGCGATTTCGCCAAGCAGAATCGGCGACCCGTCGTCCTCATCGATCGAAAGGATATGCAAATCGCCAGCTATGGAGTTGCGTTGAGGCATAAAGAGGTCCGTCTGAAGCGGCAGCATTTCCTATACTATCGGTCAGCACCGTGCCGAAACCGGAGATGCCAATAGTCTATCAATATCAGCCTGAGGAGCGCGTGACTATGATCCACGTTTCTCGCGCCGCGCTCCAGATTCCCCGACCCGCCCAACGGCGTCGATCATTTGGCATCCGCAAAGCATCGAAACCCTGCGTCGTGCGTTGGCAGCGGATCGTTACGGGGCACTGATCGTGAAGGACTTTCCCATAGATTTGGAAGCGATTTTCCCGGGTGATTCCGAGATGGCCCGCTGCATGCGCGAGCGCGATTGGGCTAGCACATCGCTGGGCGAGCCCGAACATTGGCCTGATGGTCTGAAAATCCCGCTGCGCATGCTCCTCACGTCGCGCTTCGAGATGTGGCTGGGCTGGGGAGACGATCTGCTCTTCTTCTACAACGACGCCTATATCCCCACCCTCGGCATCAAGCATCCAACTGCACTGGGACGGCCGTTCCGCGAGGTGTGGGCGGAAGTCTACGACGATGTTTCCGATCAGGTCGCGCTCGTCCGGAGCGGCGAAGCGACCTGGAACAAAGCCTTGCTCCTGCTGCTCGAACGCAGCGGCTATCCCGAGGAAACCTACCACAGCTTCTCCTACAGCCCGCTCTACGATTCCAACGGTGCAGTGTGTGGGATGCTTTGCGTCGTGAGCGAGGAAACCGAACGCGTCATCGGAGAACGGCGGCTCGAGACGCTGCGGCAGCTTGGAACGCGTCTGGTGGGCACGACCGACCAGGCCCAGGTCCGGAAGGCCCTCTGCGACGTCATCGGATCCGATCGACGCGATTTTCCCTTCGCGCTGCTCGCGCTCGCCAAGGGCGATGACCGGGACATGCTTGCCTGTACCGGCGATGCCACGGCCCTCACCCGATATGAGTGGCCCAAAGAGGTGCTAACCGCAGAAGAGTGTATCGACTTCGCACTTCCGCCGGATCAGCAATGGCCACGCGGGTCATGGGCGACCGGGCCGCGAAAGGCGATCGCCCTGCCCGTTCCCGGCACCGGCGACCAACCCTCTTTCGGCACGCTGATCCTGGGTCTCAATCCCTATCGTCGCGACGATCCCGATGTTGCGGATTTCGCACGGCTGATCGCAGGCCAGCTGAGCGGCGCCCTGGCCAATATCGCGGCGCTCAACGCCGAACGCCGACGCGCCGACAGGGTCTGGTCGCACAGCCGCGACGTCATGCGGTGGTCGATGCCGACAGCGTATTTCGCACGATCAGCCCCTCCTGGACTGTTATCCTCGGCCATCAGCCGGAAGAGGTGATCGGCGGCCGGTTCGCCGACTTCATCGTGACGGATGATCTGGACCCCAGCCTGGCCGCCCTGTCCGCTGCATTCGAAGGCAATCTCACTGGCTATGAAAGCCGCTTTCGCACCAAGGACGGCGGTTTTCGCTGGTTCTCCTGGCACACGGCGATGGAGGACGGGCTGATCTATGCCTATGGCCGCGACATCACCGAGCAGAAGGAGAATGCTGCGGCGCTGGCCCTCGCCGAAGACGCGCTGCGCCAGTCGCAGAAGATGGAAGCCGTCGGACAGCTTACCGGCGGCATCGCCCATGATTTCAACAATCTTCTCCAAGGCATCACCGGCAGCCTGGACATGATGCGCAACCGCCTGGCCCAAGGGCGAACGACCGATCTCGATCGTTTCCTGACGGGGGCGATGTCATCCGCCAGCCGCGCCGCGGCGCTGACCCACCGTCTGCTCGCCTTTTCGCGTCGCCAGCCGCTCGATCCCCGGCCCGTTCGATCCAATCCGCTGCTGACCTCGATGGAGGACATGCTGCGCCGGACATTGGGGGAGACGATCGCACTCGAACTGGTCATCGCCGGCGGATTGTGGCTTACCAAGTGCGATCCGAACCAACTCGAAAGTGCGATCCTCAACCTTGCCATCAACGCGCGCGATGCGATGCCCGAGGGCGGCAAGCTGATCATCGAGACGTGCAACGCTCATCTCGACAATGCCTATGCGGCCCAGCAGCGCGATGTGAAGCCGGGCCAATATATCTGCATCGGCGTTACCGACACCGGCACCGGCATGTCGAAAGAGACCATCGCCCGCGCGTTCGAACCCTTCTTCACCACCAAGCCGACCGGCCAGGGAACCGGCCTCGGCCTCTCGATGATCTATGGCTTCGTCCGCCAGTCCGAAGGCTATGTGCGCATTTACAGCGAGTTCGGCCAGGGGACCACGGTCAAGCTCTATCTCCCGCGCTATCGCGGCCCTGAGGAACCGGAGGAGATGATCTCGGCCCCACACGATCCGCCAGGCGCCGAAGCCGGCGAGACCGTCCTGGTCGTCGAGGACGAGGCCGTCGTCCGCGGGCTGATTGTCGAGGTTCTCGCCGATCTGGGCTATCACGCCATCGAGGCGAGTGATGGGCCGAAAGGCCTGGAAATCCTGGAGTCCCACCGCCGCATCGATCTGTTGATCACCGACATCGGCCTGCCCGGCCTAAACGGCCGGCAGGTGGCCGACGGCGCCCGCGTCGGCCGGCCGGGGCTGAAGGTCCTGTTCATGACCGGCTATGCCGAGAATGCGGCGCTCGCCTCGGGCTTCCTGGAGCCGGGCATGTCGATGATCACCAAGCCGTTCGCGATGGACATCCTGGCCCAGCGCATCCGCGACATCATCGAGGCCGGCTAGCGCCCGATCGCGTCTCCGACCAGGGAACGGGCCGGCTTCCCAGCCGCTTAGCTTCCACCAAAATCGAAGGAGAGGACATGGCGTATAGCGGCAGCGAACCATCGGGCATCGTCACGAACGGCGGTGCCGATACCCGCTCTCGTGCCGGCGTCCGCTGAGCGATGGTTCGCGCATTGCTCGTCCATAATGACGAAGCGGGCACCGATCCCCTTCCCCGTGCCGCCATCGAGCGGGTCCTGCGGGCGGCCGGGATCGACTCCGACTATTGCGCCCATGGCGAGGATGACCTGAGCGCGGCGATCCGCCGGCCCTATGACCTGATCATAGCCGCGGGCGGCGACGGGACGGTGGCCGATGTCGTGTCGGAGATTGTGGAGACCGACATGCCCATCGCCATCCTGCCGCTGGGAGGCTCCAACAACATCGCCAATGCGCTGGGAGTCGACGGCGAATGGGAGGAGTTGCCGGCGCGCTGGGCGTTGGGGAATTGGGTCCGGCTCGACCGCTGCGAAGCCGACGGCCCGTGGGGCCACAAGCGCTTCGTCGAGGCGCTGGGTTCAGGGGTGTTGACCGACGCCGTCGAGGACGCCGACGACGAACCCGACAGCCCCGAGGAGAAGCGCGCCAATGGCCGCGCCGCCTTCCGCGAGGCGCTGGCGGACGCGCGGCCCTTCGCCTGCGAGCTCGACGCCGACCAATGGTCCTGGTCGGGCGACTGCCTGATGGTGGAGGTGATGAACATCCACCATATCGGCCCGCGCCTCGTCCTGGCGCCAGGGGCTCCGGCGGACGACGGGCTGTTCGACATCATCGTCGTCGAACCGGCGGACCGCGACCGGCTGCTGACATGGGCCGAGGCGCCCGACGAGACTCCCTGCCCCATCGCGTCGCGCCGGGCCGCTCGGCTCCGCATGACCGTCGAGGAACGGCCCTTCCGGGTCGACGACCGGTCGCCCAACGAAAATCTTTCCGGGACGGTCGACATCCGCATCCGCGCGTCCTGGGTGAAAATCCTCAAGCCACAGGTGCTGCGATGACCAACCCCCATGACGATCTTCCCGACGAGGCCGTCCTGGCCGAAATCGAGAGCGTGGCGGTCGAACTGGCCCAGCTGGGCGGCGCCGAGATCCGCGCCGCGCTGGGCGGGATGCTGCGCGTGAAGTATAAGGGCGTCGAGGACGACCCGGCCCATTTAAAGGATCCGGTGTCCGAGGTCGACAGCCGGGTCGAGACGCTGATCCGCGAGCGGCTGGGCGAAGCCTTCCCCAGCCACGACATCATCGGCGAGGAGATCGACCATCGGCCGAGCCTGGGCAACGACTTCCTCTGGGCGGTCGACCCGATCGACGGCACCGCGAACTTCATCAACGGCTTCCCGCTGTTCGCCTCCTCGGTGGGGGTGATGCATCGCGGCCGCCCGGTCGTCGGCGCGGTCTGGTGCAGCACCAGCCATGCGCTGGAGCCCGGCGTCTATCACGCGGCGGTCGGCGGGCCTGTGCGGTTCAACGGAGTACCGCTCGATAATGCTCCCAACCCCGCGATCCGGCGTCGGCTGGGTGGAGAGCCTCACGCCAGGGCCGGCGCGGTCCATGGCTGGGATGGCCGGAAGACCGGATCGGCCGCGGTCGAATGCGCCTTCGTCGCCGCCGGACTGCTGGAGATGGCCTGGTTCGAACGGCCCAATATCTGGGACGTCGCGGGCGGGCTGGCGCTCGCCAGGGCATCGGGCCGCGACATCCTGGAGCATGACGGCGGCGGCTGGCGATCCTTTGCCGGCTTCACCGACGGCGATGGCGATCCCGGTGCCTGGAGCGCGCCGATCGCGCTGGGCCAACCCGCCACGGTCGAGCGCTTCGCAGCAGCACAGACTCTATGACGCCCGCATAGCCCAACGTCTTGACCAGACCGGTGTCCTGCCGGTCATGGTTCGACCCCGGCGACGAGCAGAGCCGGCAGCCCCTGCCAGACGATGGCCACGGCGGCGAGCAGCGCGCCCAGCGCCCCCACCTGGTCGCGCCAGCCGGAGAAGCCGGTCCGGCGGCGGCGAAGGATCGACAAGAGCAGCCCCAGATCGGCGGCCAGCAGCAGCAGGGTCAGCAGGCCCACCGCGATCCTGGCCGTCGCGCCGCTGCCGCCGAACTCCCCGATCGCGTAGAGCAGGAAGAAGTGCGGCGCCCACAGCAGCAGGCCGCCGAGCAGGATCAACCAGCTTCGCATCACGCCCGACCCGGCATCAAGCGATCTCCAGAAGGCGCGGGAACAGCGTGCCGGCCAGGCCCTGCCCGCCGGCATAGGCCAGGAACAGGGCGGTGAGATCGAGACTATTGTTGGACGGCCGCGTCACCAGCCCACGGATGGCGCGGGCAGCGACATAGCCGGCCATCAGCACGGCGATCGCCACCACGCAGGCCTGCAGCGCCTGCAGCGCGAACAGGCTCGCGGTCTGCCCGCTCGCGGTGGGCGCGAAGCCGGCGGCGGTCCATTGCCGGTAGTCGAGGACGATCGCTGCCGAGAGCAGGACCGCGGACAGAAGGATGGCGGCCACCGCCGGCGCCACGCCGCGCTTGAGCAGCGGCCGGGCGATCAGCGCCGCCACAAGGCCCGCGCCTTCCAGGGCCAGGATCGGCACGGCGCCGCCAATGCCGGGCGGCGACGCCCAGAAGCCGGGCTGGTTCGACCAGAGGAAGGCGTTGCCGAACAGCGCCATGACGAAGATCATGCCGATCACGACCAGCAGGATGATCATCGCCCACCAGCCATGGCTGGAGGCGCCGGTCATATAGGTCGGCACGCGGATGTCGGCGCCGATGTCGACGCCCTCCATCGCCACCGGGCGGTCGGTCTCCCACATCCAGCGGATCACCGCGATCACGGCGAGGACGCCGCTCGCCAGCCCGAAGCCATAGGCCTGGACGGTGAGCGCCAGGAAGAAGCCCGCGGTGAACACCGCCGCCGCGAAGGGCCAGACCGAGGGCCCCGGCATGATCTGGATATATTGCGGCTCGGCCAGCAACGGGCTGGTGACGATCGTCTCGCGCAGGCCGGTCGCCGAGCGCGGCAGGAAATAGCGGCCCTGCTCGACATCGTCGGAGATGGCGGGATCGTCCCACAGCGGCTCGCGGCTCTTCACCACGGGGATCGAGCGGGTCGAGTAGAGTTCGGTGGGCAGCCATTCGAGCGTTCCCGCACCATAAATGTTGCCGGCATTACCTCCGGCCGGCGAGAGCCGGAAGTTGCGGGCGAGATCGACCAGGAACAGCAGCACGCCCGCCGCCAGCAGGAAGGCGCCGACCGTCGAGATCAGGTTGGGCAGATCCCAGCCCTGCCCCGGCAGATAGGTGTAGATGCGGCGCGGCATGCCCATGAACCCGGCCAGGTGCATCGGCAGGAAGGCGACGTTCATGCCGACGAACATCAGCCCGAACACCCATTTCGCCAGCCGTTCGCTCAGCGCCCGGCGACTGACCATCGGCGTCCAGTAATAGAAGGCGGCAAACAGCGGGAAGACCATACCGCCGATCAGCACATAATGGAGATGGGCGACGATGAAGTAGCTGTCGTGCGCCTGCCAGTCGAAGGGGACGAGCGCGACCATCACGCCCGTGAGCCCGCCCGTCACGAAGACGATGATGCTGCCCATCACGAACAGGCCGGGCGCGTTGAAGCGCGGCTTGCCGGTCGCCAGGGTCGCGATCCACGAGAAGACCTGGATGCCGGCGGGCACGCTCACCGCCATCGACGCCGCCGAGAAGAAGCCGGTCGTCATCGGCGGCATGCCGGTGGTGAACATGTGGTGCGCCCAGACGCCGAAGCTGATGAAGCCGGTGGCGACCATCGCGAGGACGATCAGCCGGTAGCCGACCAGTTCGCTCTGGGCGACGGTGGGGATGATCATGCTCATCAGCCCGGCGGCGGGCAGGAAAATGATGTAGACCTCGGGATGGCCGAAGAACCAGAACAGATGTTGCCACAGCATCGGGTCGCCGCCGCGCGTCGCATCGAAGAAGGGCCAGTTGAAGGCGCGCTCGATCTCCAGCAGCAGGGTGCCCAGGATCACGCTGGGGAAGGCGATGACGATCATCACCGCGAAGACGAGCATCGACCAGGCGAAGATCGGCATCTTGTCCAGGCTCATCCCCGGCGCGCGGGTGCGCAGCACGCCGACGATGATCTCGATCGCGCCGGCGATCGCCGAAATCTCGATGAAGCCGATGCCGAGCAGCCAGAAATCGGTGTTGATCCCCGGCGAATAGGCTTTCGATGTCAGCGGCGGATACATGAACCAGCCGCCGTCAGGGGCCAGCCCCACGAACAGCGAGGCGAAGAAGCACAGCCCGCCCACCGCATAGGCCCAGAAGGCATAGGCCGAAAGCCGGGGAAAGGGCAGGTCGCGCGCCGCCAGCATCTGCGGCAGCAGCAGCACCCCCGCCGCCTCCACCGCGGGCACCGCGAACAGGAACATCATCACCGTGCCGTGCATGGTGAAGACCTGGTTGTAGGTCGCCTGCGGCAGCACATCGAGCAGCGGCGCCGCCAGCTGCACCCGCATCAGCAGGGCAAGGACACCCGCCAGCAGGAAGAACAGGAAGGCGGTGCCGAGATAATAGATACCTACATAGTTATTGTTGACGACGGTCAGATATTCCCAGCCCTTGGGCGCGCACCAGATGCGCTTCAGCCCCTCCTCTTCCTCCTTCGGCCGCTCGGCCTGTGTGGGGAAGCGATCGAACAGGGCATGATCGAAGCCGGTTTCCGACCTCATCGCCGGCTCATCAGATAGGCGGTCAGCGCGCGCAGTTCGTCGGCATGGAGCTGCTTGTAGGGCGGCATGCGGTTGCCGGGCTTGATCGCCTGGCTGTCGACGATCCAGCCGGTCAGGGTGCCAGCGTTGTTGGGCAATATGCCCGCACCCAGCGACGCCCGCGTGCCGACATGAGTAAGATCGGGGCCGGCGAGGCCATTGGCCGAAGTGCCCCGGATCATATGGCAGGCCGCGCAGCCGCTCGTCTCGAACAGGCGTGCGCCCTGCCCCACCAGCCCGCCGCCGACCGGAGCGGGCCGGCGGGAAGCCTGCCAGCGGGCGAAGTCTTCCCGCGTGTGCGCCACGACCAGGAACCCCATCAGCGCGTGCGGACCGCCGCAATATTCCGCGCATTGGCCCTTGTAGATGCCGGGCCTGTCGGCCTGGATCATCAGCCGGTTGGTGCGGCCGGGAACCATGTCCATCTTGCCGCCGAGGCGCGGCACCCAGAAGCTGTGGATGACGTCCGCCGATTGCAGCTCCAGCATCACCGGCACGCCGACCGGGATATGCAGCTCATTGGCGTCGCGCACCGTTTCCCGGCCCTGTCCGTCCAGATAATGGACCCGCCACCACCACATCTCGCCGATGATGCGGACGCGCATCTCCTTGCCGGTGGGCTGGCCCGCCGCGAGATGGCTGGTGAGGGTGAGGCCCCAGACGAGCAGGCCCGTCAGTACGACGACGGGAAAGGCGATGCCGCCGATCCAGATCGCCTTTTCCCCACCCAGCCGCCGCTTGAGCAACCCCGATCCGAACAGGGCGATACCCAGCGCGACCAGCACGACGAGCAACACCAGTGTCCCGCCGATCAGCAGCGCCCAGGCCAGCAAGGTGACGGGTTCCGAATAGGGCCCGGCCGGATCGAGCACCGGCGGCGGCCAACTGTCGAGCGCGCGCAGGAAATCCGTATCGCTGGGCATGGAATGGTCAGCGGCCATCGAGGCTGCCCAGCCAGGCGGCGATATCGGCCGCCTCGTCGTCGCGCATCGGCATGGCCGGCATCGCGCTGCCCGGCACCAGCGACGGCGCATTGCGGACGAAGCGGGCCAATGTATCGGGGCGGTTGGGCAGCCGGCCGGCGATCAGCCCGCGATCGCCGAAACCGGCGAGCGAAGGCCCTGCCCGACCCTGCGGCCAATCGACGCCCGGCAGGATATGACAGGCGCCACACCCCAATTGCACGGCCGCCGTCCTGCCCCGCGCTATGCTATCGGCGGGCGCGTCATTCGGCGACAATGACGCTGTGTCGCATCCGGATAGCAGCAGGGCGGCCATCGATCCCAACCATCCCCCTTTTCCGCGCATCCAGCCTTCCGATCGTAACGGATGGGGAACCGACCGGGGACACGATCGGTTCCCCATCCGTGCGACGCAGCAATCCTTTGTTGGCAATAACTTCCCTGCTGGGAGGGCTGGTCTCGGCCTGCGATGCGCCGCCCCGCGCCGATCCCTTCCGGCAATCGGGCGAGGTGATCGCCTTTGGCGGCGGCGACGGTGGTACCACGGCCGCTTGCTTCACCTGCCATGGCCTGAAAGGCGAAGGCGACGACCGGCTGACGCCGCGCCTTGCCGGACTCGACGCGGGCTATCTACAGCGGCAGCTCGACGATTACGCCAATGGCCGGCGCGACCATCCCCCGATGCGGCAGGTCGTGCGCCGCCTGTCGGCCGAGGATCGTTCGCGGGTCTCGACCTATTATGCGGCGCTGGCCCTCCCGATCCCCACGGAGCGGCCAGCCGCCGGCCACGGTGCCGATCTCTATGGGAAGGGCGATCCCGCTCGCGGCCTTGCGCCCTGTGCGCAATGCCATGGTGCCGATGGCGAAGGCGGCGGGGCCGGCAACCCGCCGCTGGGCCAGCAGCCCGCCCCCTATCTGGAGGCGCAGCTTACCGCTTGGCGCAACGGCAAACGCTATAATGATCCGCTGGGCGAGATGCGGCTGATCAGCCGCCGGCTGACCGCGGAGGAGGTCCGTGCGGTTGCAGGCTATGCCGCGGCTCTTCCAGGAGTTCGTCTCCGCTGAGTTCGGGCAGCATGCCGCGCAGCACGTCATGCTTGTTCCAGAAATGATGTTTCAGCGCCGCGCCGACATGCATGGGGATCAGCGCCACCAGCAGCAGGATCAGGAAAGCGTGGATGCCCTCGGCCCAGTCGAGCACCCACCACTGGATCCAGGCGGGCAGCGTATCGAACGGCATCTGCGGCCAGGGGATCACCCCCGCGATGCTGAGCGGCAATTGCGGCCCCAGCGCCGACCACATCGCCCAGCCGCTAAGCGGCAGGCCGAAGAAGCAGATGTAGAACAGGATATGGGTGATGTGCGCCGCCACCGTCTGCCAGCCGAGCCGGTCGGCATCGTTGACGGGGCCCGGCACGATCATCCGCCAGATCGCGCGGAACGCTGCCAGCACCAGCATCAGCAGGCCCAGTTCGGCGTGGACCATGTAGCCGGCGAGCTTCTCGCCACCCACCGGCAGCCGGCTCATATGCCAGCCCCAATAGAGCTGGAAGCTGATCAGCGCGGCCATCACCCAGTGGAAGATTTGGCCGACCGGGGAATAGCGCCCCTCGGCGGCATGGCGCGCGGCCCAGTCCCGGATCGCCTCGATCATGCCGCCGCCATGCGCGACGGGCTAAGCAGGCGCCAGCCGATCAGCAGCGCGGCGAACAGATAGAGCGCCGACCCCGGCGCCCACATGATCAGGCCGGCCAGTTGCTGGTCCTCGATCGGGCTGAGCCCCCAGCCCTGCGTGGTCAGGAGATGCGGGGCGTAGAGCGCGCTACCGGCAAAGGTGATGAGCGCGCCCAGCAAGCCCATCTGCACCATCGTAGCGAGCAGGGCCGCCACCCCCGATGGCGCCGAGGCCCGGCCGATCGCCGCCCACAGGCCCATGGCGCTGATCCCCAGCGTCACCTGCATCGCCCAATAGGCCGGGTCGCTCGACAGCGCGACGCCATAGGCCTGCGGGCTGTGCCAGAACCAGAAGACCAGCGCATGGACCGCCACCCAGATCATCGGCCCGCCCCGAACCGCCGCCGGCCAGGCGAAGGCGAGAAGCGGCGCCGCCACGCTGGTCAGCACCAGATGATGGGCGACCCGCGCCGAGAACAGGGCCGAGGTGAGGGCACAGAAGGGGGATATGAACAGCAGCACGAGCGCGGCGAAGCCAAGCCCGGCCCTGAGGCGATCGCCGGCGGAACGCGCCCGTGACAGGACCCAACCCAAAAGCGCGGCCAGCCCGACCAGCAGAAACGGATCGGCGTTCCATCGCGACAGCCAGGCCTCGGGCGCGGGCGCTTCTCCGCAATAGGGGGACCAGCGCGCCTCCATCGCTATAGCGCGTCCTGCTCGTCGCTCTGGTCGGTGCGATCGTCGCCGCGGCTGATGAAGCTGATCTTGCCGTTGGTCTCCAGGATCGCCCAGTCGACATCGGCGATCCGGGCAATCCCCGCGAGCCGCATCTCGCTTTCCACCTCGGCCCGGGTCAGTCGGTCGCGGCGCAGATTTTCGCGCAGCAGCTCGCCATGGCGGACGATCACCCGCGGCTCGCCCTCGAACAGCCGCTCGAGGCGCGGCGACAAATAGCTGCCCCAGCTCATCACCAGCCCCCAGAAGGCGAAGGTGGTGATCGCCAGGGTCGCGCCGGTCAGGCTGAAGTCATTATGCGTCACGCCCTGCTGGATCAGGTCGCCGAGCACGATCAGGGTCACCAGTTCGAACGGGGTCATCTGGCTGAGTTCGCGTTTCCCCAGCATCCTGAGCAGGATGTAGAGGATGAAGAACATCAGCGAGGCGCGCAGCACGATATCCATCAGGGCAGCACTCGCAGCGTCCAGGGCAGCGCCAGCAGCCGGCGATCGCCGTCATAGACGGCCACCTCGCCCCGCGAGCGGCCGACAAGCGGCGGATTGACCTGCCCGTCGAACTTGATCGCGATCGGCTTGCCCGGTTCACCGGGGCCGAAGGACATGCGGATCATGCCGTCGGCATATTCCTCCTTCTCGGCCGCCGGAATGCCCGAGTTGATCGTGATATCACGCCACAGATCGGGCGACAGCGCCAGCACCACCTCGCCGATCGGCTGGCGCGGCTCGATCAGCAAGCGGGTCTCGAAGAACATGCCGTTGCGCAGGGTCTCCGGGCTGTTCAGCGTCAGGCGAACCGCCGGGCTCTCGACCGAGCGGCTGGGATGGGACTGGCCGCCCATCAGGCCCAGGCAGGCGAGCAGCAGGAAACAGCCGATGACGATCAGCGATGCGGGATTGGCCCGACGATGGCGGGCGTCCGTGGGCTGGACATGCTGATCCGCGATACCGTCTGGCGGCGCTGTATCCTGTTGGGCCATCGCAGGCAGAACTGCCCGGGCGGCGTCTCGTTCCGCCTTTGCAAGGGATGAGCGTGCGATGGTGACGTGGCTTCCGCAGCCGACGCCCCCCAGCCAGCGCCACCGGAAAAAATTGCGGTATTTCTTTAATTTAGATCAGCATGTCACCACAGTGAAACAGCCCTTCTGAGGAACAGGCGCCACTGCCAGCCGTTGACGTCTCTCCATTCCAAGGAGGCTGTCATGGCTCGCAATCCCAACGACGATCCGTCTTTCGCAGAGGATAATGACGAGCAGCGCGATGCCGATCAGGCACAAGACGTCGCCGACGACGCGATGATCGTGTCCACCGATATCTCCGAGGAAAGCGAGCATGGCGGCTCGCCCGATCGCACCGCGGTGATGCCCGACGACACGCCCGATCTGGTCGATACGATGAACCAGATGGTCTCCTCCGGCCGCATCGACAACGGCGCCTTCGCGGGCGAGCCGATGCATGACGACGAAGAGGATGTGCACGGCGAAACCGACGACGATAGCGACGACGACTGATCGGCGAGGAGAGCGTCATGCCAACCGGAGACGACAAGCTGTCCCGTGAGGTGGCCGAGGATATCGGCGGCGTGCAGGGCACGCCGCCTGACCAATCTGCCAAGCGCCGGCCAGCCGATCCCTCCACCGGCAAGCCGGCTGAACAGCCCGCTCCCGATGCCGGTGAGATCGAGTGGGCCGGTGGGCTGATCAAGAAGGCGCCCGACCCTTCGGCCGACTGAGTACAAGACGAAAAGGCCCGGCATGAGCAAGCAGAGCGCCGACGATCCCGAGTTCACCGCCTTCGAAGGGCCTGCAGGAGGGTGGGGATCGGTCCGCTCGCTGGCTGAGATCCTGCCGCGCGAACATGTGCCAGCCGATGCGCTGCGACAGCTGGCCCGGCAGAACAAGCCGGACGGCTTCATGTGCGTGAGTTGCGCTTGGTCGAAGCCCGCCGATCATCACCCGGCCGAATTCTGCGAGGAAGGCGCCAAGGCGACCGCCTGGGAGCTTACCAGGTTCCGCACCACGCCGGAGTTCTTCGAGGAACATAGGCTGGCCGACCTGCGCGCCTGGAAGGATTATGACCTGGAGCAGCATGGCCGACTGACCCACCCGCTGCGCTATGACGCGGCCACCGACAAATATGTCGCGTGCAGCTGGGAAGAGGCGTTCGACGCGATCGCCGCGGCGATCAAGCCACTCGATCCCAAATCGGTGGTCTTCTACTCGTCGGGCCGGACCAGCCTAGAAGCCTCCTATATGTACGGGCTGATGGCGCGGATGTTCGGCAACCAGAACCTGCCGGACAGTTCGAACATGTGCCACGAGTCCACTTCGGTCGGCCTGAAGGCGGCGATCGGCGTGCCGGTGGGCACCACCCAGCTGAAGGATTTCGAGGCGTGCGACGCCATCTTCTTTTTCGGCCAGAATGTCGGCTCAAACGCGCCGCGCATGCTGCACGACCTGCGCTCGGCGCGGAAGCGCGGGGTGGAGATCATCACCTTCAACCCGCTGCGCGAGCGCGGGCTGGAGCGCTTCACCGATCCGCAGAACCCGATCGAGATGACGACCGGCCGGGAAACCGAGATCTCGACCCAATATCATCAGGTGAAGGCCGGCGGTGACATCGCCGCGATGACGGGGATCGCCAAGTTCCTGCTCGAATGGGACGCGGCGGCGCTCGCCGTGGGCGATCCGCCAGTGCTCGACCATGATTTCATCGAGCAGCACACTAAAGACTTCGACGCCTTCGCCGACAAGGTCCGCGCGACGAGCTGGGCCGATATCGAGCATGAATCGGGCCTTGCACAGGCCGCGCTGGAGGACGCCGCGCGCGTCTATGCGAAGGCCAAGGCGGTGCTCGGCATCTACGGCATGGGCCTGACCCAGCACGTGAAGGGCGTCGAGAATGTCCGGATGGTCGTCAACCTGCTGCTGATGCGCGGAAACATCGGCAAGCCCGGCGCCGGTCCCACCCCGGTGCGCGGCCATTCGAACGTGCAGGGCCAGCGCACCGTGGGCATCACCGAGAAGACCGAGCTGGCGCCGGTCGAGAAGCTCAAGGAGCTTTACGGCTTCGATCCCCCGACCGAGAAGGGCCTGGACACGGTGGCGACGTGCCGTGGCGTGATCGACGGATCGGTCCGGGCGTTCATCGCCCTGGGCGGCAATTTCCTCCGCGCCGTGCCCGAAACCGGGCCGATGGAGGCCGCCTGGCCGAAGCTGGACATCTCGGTCCAGATCGCCACCAAGCTCAACCGCAGCCATCTTTTCCCCGGCAAGCTCGCCTACCTCCTGCCCTGCCTCGGCCGGATCGAGGAGGACATCCAGGACAGCGGTCCCCAGGCGGTGTCGGTGGAGGATTCGACCAGCTGCATCCACGGATCGCGCGGCAAGGCCAAACCCGCGAGCCCGCATCTGCTGTCGGAACCCCGCATCGTCGCCGAACTCGCCCGGCGGATCACGCCGCCGAACGACCGGGTCGACTGGGGGGCCTGGGCCGCTGATTACGGCCGCATCCGCGACGCCATCGAGGCCACTTATCCGGCGATCTTTCACGATTTCAACGCCCGGCTGTTCACCCCAGGTGGTTTCTGGAAGGGCAACAAAGCGTCCGAGCGCATCTGGGAGACGTCCAGCAAGAAGGCCGAATTCCATACACCCGCGGGCCTGTCCGCCACCGGCTTCGAGGAGGCCGAGGGTCGCTTCCGCCTGATCACCTTGCGATCGAACGACCAGTTCAACACCACCATCTATGGCTATGACGATCGCTTCCGCGGCGTGAAGGGCACGCGCGACGCCCTCTTCGTCAATCCGCAGGACATGGCAGCCGCCGGCCTGGCCGACGGGCAGATCATCGCGCTGGAAAGCGACGCGGGCGACGGCCAGCGCCGTCGCCGCGACGGTTTCATCGTGCGGCCCTACGACATCCCGCGCGGCTGCCTGGGCGCTTATTATCCCGAAGCCAATGTCCTGATCCCCGTCGAGCACCATGCCGAAGAAAGCCATGTGCCCGCGGCCAAGACGGTGCCGGTCAGGATCTGCGCCTGACCGACCCGCCGCCTGCTCAGTCGGGCAGTCCGGCGCTCGTGGGTTCGTAGATCGGACAGCCGTTGAACTGCCCGCGAAGCCCAGCCGAATCCGCATAAGCAGGCTTGCGCGCCCGCATGATGGCGCCGAGCGGGCGATGGTCGGCAATCCCATGCCAGGGGCTGAAGGCGACCTTGTCGTCGACGATCTGCGACCGCTCCCAGCTCCAGCTGCGCTGCGGCGCGATCGTGATCACCGCGACCGCGACATAGGGGTTGTCGTCCTCGGGCCAGGCGACCGAGGCGTCCTCGATCGGGTTCGTCTCCAGATCGCGGCAGAGCTGCACCCGCAGCTCCCACTCTCCGCCCTCTGCATGCAGCGTCTCTGCGATCTCCTCGCGCAGGGCATCCTCGCGCCCGGCGATATCGATCTCCTGCCCCTCCAGCGCCTTGAAATTGGGCGACAGTGGGACGAGGCCGATCTTGGCCATATAAGCGCCGTAACGGATCGGAACCTGGCTGAAATAGCGTTCGCCCAAGGGATGGCTATTCGGATAGCCGCCGAGTTGCTTCAGCATGGCGCTCTCGCCGCCAACCGCTTCCAGCCCCTTCTCCAGCGTGCGGAACACCGCGGATATCACCTTCTTGGTGGTCTCCACCTTGTCGGTCGTCGCCGCCAGCGCCTTGAGGTTCATCAGGAAGGGCTTGGGACCGGGCGCCGGAAAGGCGACGCCATTGGCCAGCACGAAGTCCTGGGTCGTGTCGCCTTCGCTGCCGGGCAGCCGCTCGCCCTCCACGCCCAGCACCTTGATGCCGATGCCGCGCTGGAGCGAGATGCTGTCGGGCAAAGGATCGCCGGCGTTCGTGGAGATGCGCAGCAGCACCTCATGGGTCGCCGGCCGGGCGAAGATGCCCTGCGCCAGCTCGGGCGGCAGACCGTCGAGAATCCGCATCTCGCCCTGCAACAGGGCATGGCTCTTGGCGTGGACGGCGCGGAAGCCATGGCCATAATCGCGATGGGTGGTCTCGATGATCGAGCGAAACGCCTTGATCAGTTCGGCCTGGGTCTCGGCCTCGTCGGCCGCGACCGTCTCGACATCGGGCCGATAGGGCACCGCACTCGACACAGCGGACGAAGCGGCCGGCTCGGCAAAGGCTTCGCGCCGCGGATCGTAAAAGGATGCGCCATCACGCTGGGTGGGGTCTTGCCTGTCGGTCACGGAAATCTCCTACGGGTGCTGGGCGAGTTGCCCCATCGCCTGCCGGCTCGCCCGCCTCGTGGCAGGCGCTCCGGCAGGCGGGCCAAGTTCAGGCGGTGACGAGATTGACGGCGTGCGGCTTCGCAACGGGCAGGCCGGCGCCTTCGGCCTGCGCCATCAGTTCCTTTTTGCGGGCGAGCATCTGGTCGCGCATCGCCACCAGATCGACATCGGCCTCGCGCGCCTGGGCGAACATGCCCTCCTTGGGCATCTCCTCCTCCTTCACATGGTGCTTGATCTCCTCGGAGAGCACCTTGACCTTTGCGTCGTAGAAGTCGGCGTCGGGGCTAGCGCTTTCCAGGTCGTTGATCAGCACCTTGGCGCCGTCATGCTCGACATAGGCCTCGTCGAGCGTGTCATCCTCGATCTTGCCGCGCAGCGCGGGGTAGAAGATTTCTTCCTCGATCGAGGTGTGGATCTTCAGTTCGACACAGATCTCGTGGCAGATTTTCTGCTTCCTGGCGCCGTCGCGCGCTTTCTCGAACTGCTCGAACAAGTCTTCGACCTTACGATGGTCGGCTTTGAGCAGGGCAATCGCGTCGGTGAACGTCTCAGCCATGTGATCCTCCATTATTGGTCCCCACCCTTCGAACGCGTGGGATCGACCAGAGGTGCTCTTGCAAATGATTCTCAAGCCATTTTAACTTGGATCAACTTATTGATTTTGTTGGATGTTGGCGGCGGAACGATCGGAACGTCGCACAATGCGCTTTGTTGGATGGGCCACAGCCGACAAGGAGATATGGCATGGCCGATACCCCAGGGGCCGGCCGGCGGGACGATGCCCCGCTGGCGACGTCCAAACGCGATAGCGCAGTCGACGAAGCTACGGAAACATTGGTGGAGGCCAAGGGCTCGGAGCTGATCGGACGGACAGTCACGATCAATCGTCCGAAGGACCAACTTTTTGCCTATTGGCGCGACTTCACCAATCTGCCGAGCTTCATGGACAATGTCGTGTCGGTCGAAGCGATCGACGGGCATCGTTCCCATTGGGTGGTGAAAGCTCCCGGCGGAAAGACCGTCGAGTGGGATGCCGTCATCACCGAAGAGCGCGATGGCGAACTGATCGCCTGGGCCTCCACGGAGAGCGCCGATGTCCCCAATGCAGGCCGGATCGATTTCCGCGACGCGGGCGAGCGCGGTACCGTCGTCACCGCCACGATCGTCTATGATCCTCCCGCCGGCGTGATCGGCAAGCTGATCGCCAAGATGTTCCAGCGCGAGCCCGCGATCCAGGCGCGGCGCGACCTGCGCCGCTTCAAGCAACTGATGGAAACCGGCGAAGTCGCCACCGCCGCGCGCACCCGCGCCCAGCTCGAAGAAGAGAAGGATTGATCGATGCGCGCAGTCACCTGGCACGGCAAGCATGACGTCCGCGTCGACACGGTCGACGACCCCGAGATCCTGAATCCCCGCGACGCGATCATCCGGATCACCGCCACCGCGATCTGCGGCTCGGACCTCCATCTCTACGATGGCTACATCCCGACGATGCAGAAGGGCGACATCCTGGGCCATGAGTTCATGGGCGAGGTGGTCGAGACCGGCCCCGGCTCCACCCTGAAGAAGGGGCAGCGAGTGGTGGTGCCGTTCACCATCGCTTGCGGCTCCTGCTATCATTGCGGCAAGCGCCAATATTCGGCCTGCGACAACGGCAATCCGGCGGACAATCAGGACATCGGGATGGAGCTGTACGGGCAGCCGATGTCGGGCCTGTTCGGCTACAGCCACCTGACCGGCGGCTATGCCGGCGGCCAGGCCGAATATGTGCGGGTGCCCTTTTCCGATGTCGGGCCGATCGTGATCCCCGACGGGATCGAGGACGAGAAGGTGCTGTTCCTGTCGGACATCCTGCCGACCGGCTGGATGGCGGCGGAGAATGCCCAGATCGAACCCGGCGATACAGTCGCGGTCTGGGGCTGCGGCCCGGTGGGCCTGTTCGCGGTGCAGTCGGCCTTCCTGATGGGCGCGGCGCGCGTCATCGCTATCGACCATTTCCCGCATCGGCTGGAGCTGGCGAAGCGCTTCGGCGCGAAGACGATCAACTTCGAGGAATCGAAGACTTATGAGGCGCTGATGGAGATGACCGGCGGGATCGGCCCCGACGCGGTGATCGACGCGGTCGGCCTCGAGGCGCACGGCTTCTTCGTCGACAATGTGGTCGACCAGATCAAGGCATCCACCTTCCTGGGCACCGACCGCATCCATTCGATCCGCCAGGCGATCGTCGCCTGCCGCAAGGGCGGCCGCGTTTCGATGCCAGCGGTCTATGGCGGCATCGTCGACAAATTCCCGCTCGGCGCCTTCATGGAGAAGGGGCTGACCCTGAAGACCGGCCAGACCCATGTGCAGCATTATATGCCCGGGCTGCTCAACGCGATCATGGAGGGCAAGATCGATACGACCTTCCTGATCAGCCACCGCCTGCCGCTCGAGCAGGCCCCCGACGGCTACAAGATGTTCCACGACCAGCAGAACGAGGTGACCAAGGTCGTGCTCAAGCCTGGCATGGCGCCCGCCACGGCGACCGCCTGATCACCCGAACGACGGAGAGAAATATGGCTGAGAAACTCGCGATCATCACCGGTGCTTCCACAGGCATCGGTTTCGAGCTGGCCCATATCGCGGCAGACGAGGGCTATGACCTGATCGTGGTGGCCGACGAGCCCCTGATCAAGACGGCGGCGGCCGACTTTCGGCGCGACGCGATCGAGGTCCACGCGATCGAAGCAGACCTTGCGACCATAGAGGGCGTCGACACAGTGCTCGCGGCAATGGGCGACCGGCGGGTCGATATCCTGTGCGCCAATGCCGGGCGCGGCCTGGGCCATGCTTTCATCGATCAGGATCCGGGCGACTGGCGCCGGGTGGTCGATACCAACATCACCGGCACCCTCTATCTGCTGCAAAAGATGTTGGGCGCGATGGTGGCGCGCGATCAGGGCCGTATCCTCGTGACCGGTTCGATCGCGGGCTATATGCCGGGCAGCTTCAACGCGGTGTATAACGGCACCAAGGCGTTCATCGACAATTTCACCGATGCGCTCCGCAACGAGATCAAGGACAGCGAGGGTGTATCGCTGACCACGCTGATGCCGGGGCCGACCGAGACCGAGTTCTTCGACCGCGCCGACCTGCTCGACACCAAGGTGGGGCAGCAGGAAAAGGACGATCCCGCCAAGGTGGCGCGCGATGGCTGGGACGCGATGATGAAGGGCGAGGGCCACATCGTCTCGGGCTGGAAGAACAAGATCCAGAAGACCGTCGCCAACGTCACGCCGGCCTCGACCCTGGCCGAGATGCATCGCGGCATGGCGGAGCCGGGATCGGCGAAGGGCTGAGCGTTTTGTTCGTCATGCGGGGGATGGAGAAGGAGAGATACGATGCCCCGTGGAGACAACAGCGCCTAGAAGCGCAAGGCCGAGCATATCGAACAGGGCTAAGAGGATCGCGGCGTTCGCAAGGACGAGCCCGAGCGTCGCGCCTGGGCCACGGTCGACAAGGAATCGGGTGGGCGGCAACAAGTCGGGCTCAGGCCGCGGCAAACCCGACAGCCATGTCTCGTCGCGCAAGGGGGCCATGCAGCCGCCTCTGGCATGACTGGCGAGAAGCGTTCGGCGGCCGAAGAAGGGCTGGGAAATCCGCCGGGAGTGCGCGGCGTAATCGTTCGAGGAGTTTGGTCCTCGCTCTTCAAGGCCCGTTGCGAACTTCGCTCTTTCGACTTGCTTCCCTACCGGAAGCGAGCAATCAGTCCCGTGCTCCCGCGACACTCGGGAGCGGGGCGTGGAAACCCCAAATCGCTAGAACTCGGTCGAGATCATCGGCCGGGTGGCATGCGCGCATGTCCAGCCGGCTTGCCGGTAAAGGCGCATGCGCCTGCTCTAGCGATCAGGTTTCCAACATCCGGCTTTGGCCGTCGCCCCGAGAGGACATAGGCGCGACGAGATAGGCCAAGCTGAAGGCGTCGCCCGCGACAGGGGACGCAATGATGAAACTTCAGTCTCTAATTTCAGCGACCATCGCTCTCACATTCGCGGCCGAATGTACTGCCTCGGATGGGGCCGGCCCCAAGGTCGTATCCAGCCCTCTTCCCAAGCAGGAGAATATGGTGACGGTGGGCTCTCCACTATATGTCACCTCAGCCTACTATCCCATGCGGAGTGTCGTACCCGCGGGGCCGTTCAGAGCCGGTAAGAAGGATTTCCCCATCGAATATCCGATGGCGGTGGTGCCATCCTCCGCCGGGCTCAAAGGCTGCATCGTTTACGAGGGGAACGTCACTGACCGTTGTGCCATCGACGATGATGGCGACGGGAAGTTCGATCGTGCTGATGGGAAGAAGCTAGAGGTCCCCGTCGCCTTTGAGGAGAAGGAGTTACCAGATCCTCGGCATGCGACCGTGCAGAACGTCTATCTCTATATGGGGGCGACCTCCGACACCCTTCAGCTGAAATATCGGGTCGTTACCAAGGGCGCATTTCCTAGGTCCTTTGACGAGGACATGTCTGTTCCGCTGGGCAAAAGCTTTCCGCAAGCCATTGCCGTCAGAGACCTCAAAATGACCATCCTGTCGATCGACGGGATAGGCCTTCGCTATCGGATCGAACAATGAAGGCGCCCTATCTGGCTGTGTTCGGCCTGGTCGCGCTTTTGATCTCCCACCCCCTCGCGGCTTCAGCCAAAAAGCAGGTGGCTAACCAAGACGCCGCGCTCACCGCCCAGGCTCGAACAGCTACCGCCAACCTGCTGCGCGATCCGGGCTCAGCCCAGTTTCGCAATATCCGGGTGATCACCACTATCCTCGGCACCAAGAAGGTGTGCGGCGAGGTCAATGCGAAGAACGGATTTGGCGGCTACGGGGGCTTCAAACCCTTCGTTTTCTATGGCCGAGCCGCCATCGCCTTCGATGGGCGACCGCAAGATATGCTGGACTACCTCAGCATAGCCGAAGGTTGCTGATCCTCATGCACATTTGGATAGGAGAGAGGCGCCAGGAGCGCCTCAATCCTCCTCCTCGTCGTCCTCTTCCTTCTCATCATCGTCGAAGTCAGGCGGATCATCCAAATCATCGGCTCGCAACGGAGATAATCCCTGTGCGGCGCGAAGGCGGTTCGCGCGAACGAGTTCGTCCTCGTCGCTGCGCGCCTCCAAAGCCTTCGCATTTTCCTCAAGGGATTTCGCAAATTGCTGCCGATACTCTTCGTGATCGTCGGCTTCGGTTCGAAGCGGCCCGCCAAAGATTCTCGTCCTTTCGTTGACGCGGTCACGGTGTTGGGCCTGATCCTGAGCCCACTCCTCCTCTTCGCCAAAAATTTTATGAGAAAGGTGCATGAAGACATTCATCTCTTCGAGCGTCAGCACATCAAAATTAGGTGCAGCGGTGTCCACCTTCTCATCTTCAAAGCCATATTGCTCAATTAATTTAAGCACTTGCTTCATCGCACTCGGCTTGCCAGCAATCCCATCACGGAACACGCGCAACAGCAGCGCTTCGCCCGACGATAACGTCACCGATCGACCGTCAAGTTTGACGGAGATCTTCCTGGCGGCGTGCTTGTGAATGAGATTTTTTAGATTCTTCGATCCCTTTGGTCGCCCAGGGCCGCCCCGCCCGCCCGGCTTGAACTGGTGCTCCTTTGGCGGCCGCTTATAGCCGACCTTATCCTCTTCACCGTCTGGCTCTTCCCCATCGAAAACCACGATATCAGCCATGACGCGACCTCCCCCGATCCGAGGCAGAGGAAATCCACTCTGGCAGGGGCTGGATTTGCACACCGGTCGCGAGATTGATCGCGGGTAACCCCATCGCTTTCATGAAGCGATAAATGGTGACATCGACATAGCGCGGATCGATCTCGATCAGCCGGCCCCTGCGACCAGTCTGCTCGGCCGCCAGCAGTGTCGTTCCCGATCCACCGAACGGGTCGAGGATAATTCCACCTTGGGAAGAACAGTCGTAAATGGCGTCGCTGACCATTTTGAGCGGCTTCACCGTGGGATGCAGGGCCAATGTCTCGTCCCTATCCTTCTGAAAGCTGCTCATGCCGGGATAGCTCCAGACGTTCGACCGATTGCGGCCATGCTTTCCGAGCTGGATATTGTTGATGTGGCGGCCCTGCCCGACCTTCATCACCAGGACGAGCTCATGCTGCGAGCGGTACAGCGAGCCCATTCCGCCATTGGCCTTCACCCATACGCATAGATTTTTGAACTCGGAATAGAGGCTCTCGATCGCGGACAGCAGCTCGTGGAGATGACGCCAGTCCATGCACAGATAGTGGATCGCACCGTCCTTGCTCACGCCTACGATTTGCTCGACAGCGCGGCGCAAGAAGAGCGTGAATTCGGCGGGTGACATCTCCCCGGTGGCCATGGCGAAATCGCGATGCTGGTTCTTACCGAGACCAGAGACGTTGCCCGCGATAGGCACATTATACGGAGCGTCGGTGAAGACCATTTCCGCCCGCTCGCCGTCGAGCAAGATGCGATAGCTCACGGGATCGAGCGCATCGCCGCAGAAGATAAGGCTGTTTCCCAGCCCCCAGAGGTCTCCTCTACGAGCCACTTTTGGGATCGCGTCCAACGGATCGATCTCATCCGCGGGATCCGCCTCTTCCGGCGGTTTTGCTATCAGCGCATCGATTTCCGGAATTTCGAAGCCGGTGTCGGACAGATCGAAGTCGATGTCCGCTTCGAGAAGCGCCTCGAAATTCATCTTCAATCGCTCGGTATCCCAACCAGCATCCTCCGCGAGCCGGTTATCCGCGATGATGTAGGCGCGCTTCTGGTCGTCATTGAGGTGATGGAGAGTGACCGTCGGAACCTCGTCCATGCCTATTTTGATGGCCGCCTCGACCCGTCCCTGGCCAGCAATGATATAGTGAGCTTCGTCGAGCAGGACGGGATTGTTGAAACTGAAGCGCTCGATCGATTTGGCGATTTTTGTGATCTGCGTTTTCGAATGGGTACGGGGATTGAGCGGCGACGGAATCAGCGCCGCTGGGTTGCGATAAACGATCTGCAGGGAAGACATCGAAACCTCGCCATGTTTGAACATGGCTGCCTATTGATCACCGAATTTTGACCATAACAATAGGTCCGAATTTCCTCTGAGAGGTGGGCTGCAGCGCACGTTCTGCTATCCGGCCCTTGGAAGGCTTTGAGTGAGAAGGCCACTCTAGCGGGCCTCCCCCGGCTGCCGTGTTAGACGGCAGAAGCGCCGATTTTCGCATTTTTCCGTGAAATTCTCTGCGGCCATTGCCCAGACTCTGCGCGGCACAAAATAATCAACTGTGTTCTTAGTGACTTAAGATTTTTGAAGTCCGCTCGCCCAGTTACGAGATGCAAGATAGTTCGGCGCCTCCGTCGATCGCGAGCGGCATTCGCCTTAGGATCAATTTCTTCGCAGATTTCCGCATGCTTTTTCCCGTTTCTATCGCGCGGGATTTTTAAGCCAAGTATCGCGGAAATCCGCAGGATATGACGTCAATGCCCCCCGGCGAGGCATCAAAATCCAATTTATTCCCGTTTTTATGGGAAATCGGTAGAGACCGGTTCACTCCGCACTGCGCCGCGCACCATACTTTCCGGAAATCGCAGGATAATTGCCGCCTCTCGCGGACCGGGCCGCAAGGCCCGCGCTTCCGCGCCTTTCCGCGGCGCCTCCATTCCCCCAGGCTGCCCCGAGACGCTTGCCGGCTTCTTTCGTCCGCGAATCTAGAGCCCCCCAATTTCCCGCAGCCTAGCGTCGCGCGATGCCGGTCCGGCACCCGAACGAAGGCGCCGCCGGAGACCGGCTGCGCAGTTGCGATAGAGAGGATCAGGTGAGGAGCACTAGGCGAAGCCGAGAAGCCCTTGCTGATCATCCCAGCCGACCGCCAGCGTCTCGTCCCGAATCCCATCGGCAGCTCCACGGCTGTCAGCGATCATGAGCTCGGGAGCGGGGCGGCCGGCCTATTCCTCTTCCGGGAGGAGCACGCCTTCGCGTTCCGCCTTGCGCCGTCGTAGTTCGTCCAGCCGCGCGCGCCTTTGTTCACGCGCCTCTCGATCGGCAGCAGCCGCAGCGTCGGCGCCCGGCTCTTCCGGTTGTGCCTCGTGGTCGCCACGCAGGAAATCGGGCAAGATGCCCTCGATGAAGCGCCCGATCGGCGAACCCTCCTGCAGGCTGTCCACCGCCTCGGCGGCCTCGAGTTCGGCGAGTTCGCGCTCTTCCGCCGCCACGCGCATCGCCTCCTGGCGCTGCTCGATCGCGGCCATCAGCGTGGGCGGCACGTCCAGGTCGCCCGCTCGCAGCTTGGCCGCGCCCATGAAGCGTGCCCAGATCGCCGCGGGCAGGCTGCCGCCCGTCACCCCCTGCATCGGCGTGTCGTCGTCATTGCCGACCCAGACCCCGGTGACCAGACCGCCCGCAAATCCGATAAACAGTGCGTCGCGATGGTTCTGCGTCGTCCCCGTCTTGCCGAAGGTCGGAATAGCCAGCACAGCGCCGCGTCCCGTCCCCTGGTTGGCCGCGCTCCACAGCAGGTCGAGCATCGCCTCGCGCACCCGCGGATCGATCGCCTGACCAATCGCTGGCGAAGTGTTGGCCAGCCCGCTCGCCTTCACCGGATATTGCCCGCGCGCGATGGCCGCATAGGCCGAGGTCAGCTCGACCAGGGTCATCCCGGACGTGCCGAGCGCCATCGACGGCCCCGGCGTGATCGGGGCGGTGATGCCGAGCCGTTTCGCCATGTCAGCGACCTTGTCCAGCCCTACGCGCTCGGCAATCCGCACCGCTGCGACATTGCTCGATTGCGCGAAGGCGCTGCGCAGCGTGGTTGGCCCGCCATAGCGCCCGCCATAGTTCTTCGGACTCCAGCCATCGATCGTCAGCGGCGAATTCTCGACCAGCGTGTCGGGCGTCTCACCAGACTCGAGCGCCGCGAAATAGACCGCCAGCTTGAAGGCCGATCCCGGCTGGCGCTGCGCCTGCGTCGCACGGTTATAGGGACTCGCCTTGTAGCTTCGCCCGCCGACCATCGCGACGACCTGCCCGTCAGGCCGCATCGCCACCATCGCCGCCTGCGTCGCATGCACGCCGTCGCCATAGTTCTCCAGCACGGAGGTCAGCGCCTTGATCGCCGCCTGCTGCAAATCGCGGTCGAGCGTCGTGCCGACGGTGCGTTGCCGGCCCTTCCCGCTGACGTCCCCGTCTTCGGCCGCAGCCTCCGCTTGCGGCGCGATCCAGTCGACGAAATAGGTTCCGCCTGGCAATTCATCGGGCGCGAGCCGCGGCACTGCGAGCCGGATGCCGGCCACCTCACTTGCGGGGATCATCTTCTCCTCGGCCATCGCCGCGATAACCAGCTTCGATCGCGCCTGCGCCGCCTTCAGGTTCACCGTCGGGTTGAGCCGGCTCGGCGCCTTGACCATCCCCGCCAGCATTGCCGCCTCGCCGACGCTCAGCTTCTCGGGCGTCGTCTGGAAATAATGCCGCGCGGCGGCGCGCAGGCCGTAGACGCCATCGCCGAAATAGATCGTCGACAGGTAGCGCGAGAGGATCTCGTTCTTGCTCAGCCAGGCATCGAGCCACAGTGCGAGAACCGCCTCCTGCACCTTGCGCCCGATCTTGCGATCCGAGGACAGGAAGGCGGTCTTGGCGAGCTGCTGGGTGATCGTCGATCCGCCCTGGACGGTCGCGCCCGCGCGGAAATTCTCCCAGAAAGCCCGCGCCAATCCGCGCGGATCGATGCCCAGATGGTCCTCGAACCGTCTATCCTCGATGGCGATGAACGCGCCACGCACAGGCAAGGGCAAGCTCGCTGCATCGACCGGCGCCTCCCCGGCGCCGCGCCGCGCGATCGGCGTGCCATCGGCGGCGAGATAGACGAAGCTCGGCTTTTGCGGGGGCTGCATCGGCCCCCATGGCGGCGCGACCCAGGCCGCCCAGAGGATCGCGACCGCAAAGAGCCCTAGAACGGCGATGCCGAACCACAGGCCCATCCGCCGCCACGGCGGGCGTCGCAACCAACCGGCGCGCACCACATCGCCAGGTTCCGCTCCAGGCGGCATGGGCGAACGCCAAGCCGCCAGAAATCGCTCCAATCTGATCCGCAAGCCACCCATCGATTATGCTGCATCCATAGCGACGGAGGGCTTTCCGCACTTTGAACGGGGGTATTAGGTGGATCGGGAGAAAGGGCAAAGCCACAGTTGCCGAACGCGGACGTGCGAAGCAGGCCGGTAACGCTGTCGAAAGCCGCCAACCGCCTCTCTTCCGCCTTCGCTATCGCTTCAGACCAACGAATGGCAGCTTGCCTTGATCGTCCAGGCCGATTCGAATCTGCGCCGCAACGACATCGTCGATTATGTGCGACAAGTGATCGACATATTCGTCCATCTGGAACGCACCGATGGCAGACGACGTATCGACCATATTCTTGATCTACGATCCATGGCGGCAGCACAGCCAAGGAATGACCCGGACTGAGGCTGTGCCGCTCTATCGCGGTTCACTGTCCGGCGCGTCCGGCAATGAGCCCGGCCACCGTCTCGATACCGATCACCTCGGCATATTTGGCTTGCAGATCGAAAAGGTTCGCGTGCTGGATCGCCTCGTTCCTATCGGCGCAGGCCTCACGCACCACGAACGGCGCAATACCAAGCTGGATTGCATCGGTCGCGGTCGCGCGAACGCAGCCCGACGTGGAAAACCCGCAGACCAATAGGCTGTCGATACGCTGCGCATTGAGCGCGGACAGCAGCGATGTACCGCTGAAGGCCGAGGCATATTGCTTTGTGATCACCAACTCGCCCGGTGCGGGAAGCGCGGCAGCCGGGAAACGACCGAGTGGCGAGCCTTCGTCGAACGCCGTCAGCGCGGGGATCTTTCGGTAGAACAACCCGCCGTCGAGCCCGCCCGTCTGATAGACCACTCGCGTGTGGATGACCGGCATGTTCGCGGCCCGCGCGAGGCCAAGCAGCCGCGCGATGGGCGGCAGGGCCAGGCCGAAGGCCGGCGTGTAGAGCGGACTGTCCGGCAGGAGATAGGCATCGCAGACATCAATGAGGATCAGAGCCGGACGATCACCGATCCGCAGATGGCCGTCAAAGACGCCGACATGGTCGGCCGGATGCAACATCCCCGCCGCGGTCATATCACCCCCGCCGCCTTGAGCCGGGCGATCTCGGCTTCGTCGAGGCCGAGCAGGTCGCGATAGACCTCGTCATTATGCTGACCGATGCTGCTGGGCGCGAGGCTGCGGATGCTGCCCGGGGTCTTCGACAGCTTGGGGAAGCTGTTCTGCATCTTGAACCTGCCCCAGCGCGGGC
>CAUTRN010000052.1:0-43429 GCA_963540925.1 uncultured Sphingomonadaceae bacterium | reverse complement strand
CCATCGAGACGCCCTCCCCGCTCAAGGCGCGGGCCCCGCCCCCTGCGGCGCGCCACCCGCCCCCGGCGTCCCATCGCGGAAGTTGCGGCGGGTGGCGCGATCGGAGCGGGCGAGCGCATCGAGCGCCGAGCGGCAATTGGCCTGCGCCTTCAGCGCGAGCCGGATATAGGCCTGCGCCGCCTCCGGCGACCGTTCCCGAAAGGTCTCGGCGGAGAAGTCCCGGAGATCGAAGAACATCGCATGGAGCGCCGACGACTGCTCGGCGAGCATGGCGTGCATCATCTCGACGGGATCGTCAGGCCATGTGGCCGGGGAGTCGGGAGAGGTCTGGTCGGTGGTGCTCAGTTGGGCGTTTGGTTCGGCCATGCGTGCACGGACTCCGAGTTGGTTCGGGGACGGGGATTAGATAGCAGAAAGGGGCGAAAAAAGGCGTTTATATACCTGACAAATCAAGGAGCATCTGATATGAAACCCGACGACAGGCCGGCGCCAGATATTATCGTTACACAGGAGATGGTTAGAGTTGTAGCCGAAAGGCTTAATGATCGGCTTTACGATAGCCGGCAGCAAGCAAGTGTCGATGTAGACGACGTTGCTTACGCTCTGCAAGAAATGCTCTCAGTTCTTGCTCTACATCGCGCATAGCGAAGGCTAAATCAGTGATTCTATCGTTTGACCGTTTCAAATCTCTTTCGGAAATTTCGTGCCCATCTTTCAACATGCCGTTTGAATATCTCATAGTCTGATGAGGCAACGGTCGGCCGACAAACGACAATATATCACCATCCACGACCGGTAGGATGCTTTGATGAATCGCCCTGTTTCGAAGTTTCTGACAGGCTTTGAATTCGCTTAGTGTCTGGATGACGCGATCCTTGGTTTGTGATGGACGAGGAAGGCAAATTCTCAGTGCGGTTTTGACCATATCGAGTCGCATATTCGTCGAAACAACCTGCCCCAATATCTCAAATGGGGTATGATTATCGGCCTCGCAGAGGGTTTGGAAAATCCCCGAAAGCGATAGTTCGCACTGCTCAAAATGGTGGGCGATAAGGCCCACAGTCGCAAAGGTGTTCAGAATATCGAGATGGGTTGCGCCATTTGACGCATTCTCCGATAATTCACCCATGACCGATCGCGCCCCTTCCCCCGATGACGTGCTGCGGCGGATGCTCAGCACACCGCCAAAGCCGCATGAGCCGAAGCGGGAGTCGACTAAGGAAAAGCGCGGGAAGGCTTAGCGGTGAGCAAGCTTCTCGGTTGCTGGCGCATATCCTTGAGCGCTCGCTAGCGATAAAAGACGCTGAGCCTCTGCATTATCGCGTTCCGTACCAACCCCGGCACCGATGAGAAGGGCGGCGCTATATTGAGCCTCCTTGCATCCTTGGTTGGCGGCACTCCGGTAATAGGCGAGGGCTCCAGCCCTATCCCCCTGCTCAAGGAGGGTATTTGCCGCGTTCACCAGAACCACGGAGGCGGCGCGAATTCCTTCAGGCTCAACGGACTGATAGGTTGGGATATTCTTGCGGTTGCACATGAGGCGCGCTTGCTGGATAAGCATCGGCTTCTCGGCGGCAGTGGCCAGATATCCCGCATCATCACAGCGGCTGTCGTTGACGGCTATCCACATCGCACGCTCTAGGGACTGATTGAGTTGGATAGTGGCCGCATCGACAGCGGGCGATTGCTGAACCCTCTCCCTAGCTATCTTCGCGTTCATCAGATCCATGTACGCGCGATGCTCTTCCTCTCGACGCTTCTCTTCCCGACGGTCACGGACATCTTTCGCGATGCCCTGCAATGCAGTGCCGATCGGGTTGGGATCGGCTGGCGGATGCGTCGTGCTGGTGCAGTTGATCGTGTGGCCATAGCCCGTGCAATTCGTTGTGGTGGTCTGAGCTGTAAGGGGCATCCCGACAGCACACATCGCAGCCGCGAACAGATAGCGGTTCATAGACAGTCCCCATGCCTAACCGTCCCGCCAGCCGGGACGGTTTGCCGCGCGTGGACATAGGAACACGCGCCCCGCGTATTCCCCGAAGGTGTTTTATTCCGCAGGCCGCCCGACCTGGAGGTCGAGAGCCTATGTCCCCGCACGATGCGGGCCATCCCTCACGGCAAAGATCGGGAAAGCGGTGCGTCTATCGCACGGTTCGATACGGGATGCTAGTATGGGGCGTCCTACCCCTTGCCACGCCAGCGCTGATCCCGAGGACGCGGAGCAGCCTTAGCTGTGGGCGTGTCGCTCGTCAGTCCGCCGATAGGTCAAGCGCTTGCCACCGATGCCCTTGAGGGCGATTTCGGCGCGCTGCCTATCGTCGACCCCGAGCTTCGCGCGGGTGCAGTAACGGAAATCAAATTCCGCCAGATAGCGGTGCAGATGCTGCTCGCCGCAGTGCTGGTAGACACCTTTCATGCCACGCTTGAAGATCGAGAAACTACCTTCCACGGTGTTCGTGAACACGTCTCCGCGAACATATTCGCGGGCCGCATGGTTCACGCTCTCATGGCTGGCGAAGTCCTTACCGAGCATCTTGTAGAGACGGGCCTGATCAGTGATCAGACGGGCTTCCTTGGCGATGTTCGCTTTCACGATCGGCTCCACATAGGTGGAAATCATCTGATCGAAGTTGAACGACCGAATCTGGCCCGTCTCACGATCGACAAGCGAAATCACTTTCATCTTATGGCCGCCGCCAGTGCGCGTAGGCTGGCCCTTGAGGCGGCCGATATAGGTTTCGTCGATCTCAACAGCGCCTCCGCCAGAACCGAACGGCACCGCTAGTTCACCCTCGCGCATGGCCTCACGGATGCGGTGGAACATGAACCATGCAGTTTTGTAGGTGACGCCAAGCATGCGGTGCAGCTGATGCGCGCTCATTCCCTTCTTGCTCGCGCAAAGAAGATGCGTCGCCATAAGCCACTTGTTCAGCGGAACCTTGCTGCTTTCAAACACCGTACCAACCGTGACGGAGAACTGCTTACGGCAGTCGGCGCACTGGTAGACACCATCACGAACGGCGCCCTCGGGATGGGCTTTCGTCGGTCGGCCGCGCTGCGCAGGAAGCCGCTTGGCCTTCATCGATTCGCAGTGCGGGCAGATCGCACCATCGGGCCAGCGCAGGGCCTCCAGATGCTCGCGCGCCTTGTCGGGGTCGGTGAAGTGAGGAGCGGTCAAGTTCATCATGTGTTCTCGGTACCCGCACGCACCCCGCTTTGTCAAGTATATAATCGCCCGAAAAAATCAAGAACAAATAAGGAACATTGTGGATATGCGCCCTTGGCGCTTCCCGTGCTATCGAACCTGCTAACCGTTGCTTCCTTCGTTTTAGCGAGGATAAGGCTGGGCTCGAGCCAGCGGGGAGGATAGCTTATGCCGACGCGATATTCCTTTGGAAGAATACCCGATCGGGCGCTGATTAAGCTCGCAGAGAATGTCTTTGCGCAAGCAGGAGATGCAAGCGCCACTGTTACATTTTCCGACAATGCACAGATTAATTTTAGCGCAGGAAATCCTGATGGCGCCAAAGATCAACTGAAAATCTTTACTGCCACAACCTATCTCATTCAAAGCGCTACAATCGTCATTCCTTCTGCGGGCATGAACATAAACTACCGCCGCGGCGAAATCTACAGATCAGTACTGAACCAAGGTTGGGCGTGGTCAGCAGATAGTCCCTTCGTCGATGGAATTTGGGTAGAGGGACCCAATAACCATCCCGTGGCAAACGCGGCTAAATTCCTCCCCATCATTGGCAAGGCAGTCAATCTCGCGCCCCCGATGGCCGCAGCGGCAGGAGCGACGTCCGCCCTGGACCAGTCCGCCGCGCTGCTCAATGGAATGACGCAAGCGGTTGCTTCGTTGGTTGAGCACACGGCCCAGCGTCAAAAGGAGTTGGACGACCGGTTGGCTGACCTAGAAATTAAGGCCGCCGAACGCCTTGAGGCGGATAAAGCCGAACTCCGAGCGACCATCGAGATCGAACGACAGGAAGTTGAGAGGGCTCGCTCGGAACTAGACGTGCGAGCGGCTGAGCTGGATGATCGAGCTAACACGCACGCGCGGCGGGACATTAAGAACCGCATGATTGATCTTGCCGAAGGGCTACTCTCGGAGCGTCTCTTTCAGAAATCTACTTGGGACCTCGCAATACCAATAGCAATGGCTCTGGGAGCCGCTACGATTCTTGGTTTGATAATGTACCGTGAGCTTCATTTCATTGATCAAACCGGAACATCGATCGCCGCAATCATTCGTGATCCGGATATCGTCGTCGTTCAAAAATCACCGCTGATTTCCAATCTTCAGAGCCAGATGATTTATTCTCAAGCTCGGGTTGGATTCCAAGGCCTGGGCTTGGCAGCGCTGTTCTGGTTCGTCTTAAGGTTCACTACTAACCGCTTTCGCCAGGTGAGCCGTTGGGAGCGAGAGCTGAACAAGTTTCGGCTCGACACCGAGCGAGCCGCGTTTCTCGTGGAGGGTGACCTCGAAGCGCAGAAGCTCAATTCAGCTGGGCTACCACCCATTCTTCTCGAAAGTTTCTCGCGCGGATTGTTTTCCGCTGCTGAGGGAGAAGCATCAGATCACGGGGCAAATAGTATGGGCGAAGCTCTCTCGGCCATCCTTGGTCAATCCGCCAAAGTCGAGTTTGGACCTAACGGTGCAAGAGCTGAAATCGATCGAAAGGGACTAAGCCGGGCACAGAAATCTATGGGGCGCGAGGACGACGCTTAGGATTATGGTGACAGTGCATCAATTTATCCGGTCACCGCACGAACATTGATAAGTGCACTATCACCGGAATTCCACTTCGAGACCTGTGCGGACGGCCTCCGCCGAGTTTGCCTTGCCTAACAGGAGCGCCCGCATGAAAGTGCCCCGCATCACAATCGACGCCAACTGCGTCATCAATCTGTTCGACCAGTCCAGCACCACCGCCACCTCGGTCGAGGAACTGCGGACCCTGATCCGCTACGGACTTGAGAACCGGATCGAGGTAGCGATCACCACCCGGCTTGAAGGCGATCTGCTGCAGGATCGCGACGAAGCACGACGAAAGCCGCTGCTGGCCTCGTTGCGCATTTTCCCTGTCATCGCCTCGATCGGCCGGTGGGACGCGTCGAAGTGGGATGAAGACGAATGGGCGGACAGTTTCAAGGGGCGGCTCAACGAGGAAATTCAACGCATCCTCTCACCGGGGCTGACGCGCGACGACCGCCGTTACAGCAACAAGATCAACGATATCGACCACCTGACAGGCCACATGATCGCCGGCCGCGACGTCTTCGTCACCGATGACCGCGGCATCGTCAGCAAGCGCGACCAGCTTCAGCAAGGGCCCGGCGTCGTGATGACGCCGGCTCAATGCGTCGCCCATGTCGACGCTATCGTCGCGCGCTCGACACCGCGCACATTGCCGACTGATGGTCTCAACCCGGCCTATCACGACCGCCGCATTAGTGGCCGCGTCTCCTTCGACTATTCCAACAACAGCAGCTCCTACGCCCTCGGCGAAGGGCAGCATTTGTTCGAGACGCAGTGGAGCAAGGCAGGCAAAACCTCGATTCACGCCTATCGCGACGGTGCCAGCATCGAGGCGGTCGCCATCGCCAAGGGCGCTGCCGCCATTTCCGAGGTGCGCGACGCCGAGGCGTATGACTTCTCGTCGCGTGTCCGGACGCCGAAGCTCGGCGAGGTGGTGATCTGGCGGAACGTTAACGGGCTATACGGCGCCACACAAATCCTAGACATCAAGGACGACACTCGCGGCGACGAAGTAGACGAGGTCGTTTTCGACTTCGTGCTGCTGCAGGGTGGCCAGCGCGACTTCGGGCAAGGATAGCGACTCCGGCCGACAGCTTTCACCCCGCCACCTTACCCGACATAATGCCTGGTGATCGTCAATGTCCCGACAGCCGAGGCCCTGAACTCGACCGCGTTGAAGCTCTATTTCCGGGCGTGGCACGCCATCGTGACTATCGTTCACGACTTCGACCAAGCTATGCCACTACGGCGGAGGATTTGCTCAGAACGAAAGACAGCGTCGCCAAGGAGCGCGCTGAATACGTCAGGGGATCGTAGGAAGGTCTCCACGCGATCCTGTCTATCGTGCAGCAGTCCAACGAGATTGCCCTGAAGGCCCGCATCGTCGCCGTCAGCCCCTACCTGCTTCTCCTGAACAACGATGTGGGCTTTCGCGCCACCGGAAAGGATCGCGGTGACAGTGCACTGAATTAATCCGGTCGCCGGTCCGAACAGAAACAAATGCTCCGTCACCGAAATTAGTCGGTCAGGCCGCCGGATACTCGGTCACCCTTCCCTAACCCCATGCCCCTCCGCCTGCGCCTCCAGTTCCCGCGCAACAGCCTCGGCGGAGGTCGTGCGCCGCGCCAGCCAGGCGTAGACGATCGGGATGACGATCAGCGTCAGCACGGTCGCGAGGGTGACGCCCCACACCACCGTCGTGCCGATCGCGCGGCGGGCGCCGGCGCCGGCGCCGTGGGCGAGCATCAGCGGGATCGCGCCGGCGACCATCGCGATCGAGGTCATCAGGATCGGGCGGAGGCGGCGGCGGGAGGCCTCGATCACGGCGTCCACGATGTCGCGACCCTCGTCGCGCAGCTGGTTGGCGAACTCGACGATGAGGATGCCGTTCTTGGCCGCTAGCCCGACCAGCATGATGATGCCGACCTGGCTGTAGATGTTGAGCGTGCCGCCCATCACCCACAGGCCGAGCAGGCCGCCAGCCAGCGCGAGCGGCGCGGTGAGGATGATGACGGCGGGGTGGACGAAGCTTTCGAACTGCGCGGCGAGGACCAGATAGACGATGATGATCGTCAGCCCGAAGACGATCATCAGCGACGAGCCGGTCTGGCGGAAGGCCAGGGATTCGCCCTTGTAGCCGATCTGGGTGATGTCGGGATTCCGGACCGCCTGTTCGTCGAGCCAGTCGAGCGCCTGCCCCAGCGTGTAGCCGGGGGCGAGGCTGGCCGTGATCGTGACCGCGCGGACCTTGTTGTAATGGCCGAGCGCCTGGGCATCGGCATAGGAGCGCAGCCGCACGACGCTGGACAGCGCGACGAGCTGGCCGGTGGTGGTGGAGCGGACATAGACGTTGGTGAGGTCCGAGGGCTGCAAGCGCTCCTGCGCGCCGGCCTGCAGCATCACATAATATTCCTGGCCGCGATCGATATAGGTGGTGGTGCGGCGCGAGCCCATCAGGGTTTCCAGGGTGGTGCCGATCTCGCGGATCGGCACGCCGAGGTCGCCGGCGCGCGCGGTGTCTATGTCGACCAGAATCTGCGGCAGGGTCTCCTTATAGTCGCTGTCGAGATCGACGAGGCCGGGGTTGCTGCGGGCGGCCTCGAACAGCGCGTCGCGCGCCGCGACGAGATTCTCATAGGTGTCGCCGGCGATGACGAACTGCACCGGCTGGCCGCGCCGTCCGCCGCCGACCGAGGAGGGCACGCTGGTGCTGATGCGGACGGCGGGATGATCGCGCGCGCGGGCGACGGCGCGCTTCATCGCCTCCTCGGTGGTGAAGCTGCGCGTGTTCCACGGCCGGGTGAAGACCTGGACTCTCCCCTGCGAGAAATCGTCGCTCTCGTTGCGCATCGGGGCGACCAGGGCGACGTGGCGTAAGGTCTTGTCGTCGACGAGCGGCTTCACCATGCCGTTGAGTTCCCACAGATAGCGCTCGATCTGGGGGAAGCTGGTGCCCTGCGGCGCGGTGGCGGTGATGGTGAACTGGCCCTGGTCCTCGCCGGGCGCGAGTTCGGAGGAGAGCATCGCGCCGAGCCAGAAGCAGAGCGCCACGGCCACGACCACCGATCCGCAGGTGAGCAGCGGCCGGCGCAGCGAGCGCTCCACCCCGCGCCCGTAAGCGGCGGCGAGCCGCTCGAAGCGGGTGTCGATCCAGCGGGCGAAGCGGGTGCGATGGTCGACACCCGGGGTGGCGCGCTTCAGGATCTTCGAGCAGAGCATCGGCGTGAGGCTGAGCGCGACGAAGCCCGAGAAGATGATCGCGCCGACCATCGCCACCGCCAGCTCGCGGAACAGCAGGCCGGTGTTGCCGGCGATGAACATCACCGGCACGAACACCGCGCAGACCACCGCCGTCGTCGCCACCACCGCGAAGGCGACCTGGCGCGATCCGCGGAAGGCGGCGAGCAGCGGCGGCTCGCCCTGCTCGATGCGGTGATAGATATTCTCGAGGACGATGATCGCGTCGTCGACCACCAGGCCGATCGCCAGCACCAGCGCGAGCAGGGTGAGCAGGTTGATCGACATGCCCGCCGCCCAGAGGACGATGAAGGTGGCGGTGAGGCAGATCGGCACGGTGATCGCCGGGATCAAGGTGGCGCGCGCCGAGCCGAGGAAGAGATAGATCACGAGCACGACGAGGATCACCGCCTCGCCCAGGGTGCGCCAGACATTGTCGATCGCGGCGGCGATATATTGCGAGGAGTCGGTGCCCACCACGAGCTTCATGCCGGGCGGTGTGGTGCGGTGGATATTCTCGATCTCCGCCTTCACCTGGTTGGCGACGTCGAGCGTGTTGGCGCCGGACTGCCGGACGATGCCCAGGCCAATCGCCTTGACGCCGTTCATCACATAGACATTGTAGGGATTTTCCGGGGCGATCTCGACCTTCGCCACGTCGCCGAGGCGGACCAGATAGCCCGTGGAGCCGCGCGCCACGACCAGCCCGCGAAACTGCTCGGGGGTGGAGAAGCTGCGGTTGAGCCGGACGGTGAGGTTCTGCTTGCTGCCCTCCAGCCGGCCGGCGGGGGATTCGAGATTCTGCCGTTCGAGCGCCGCCTGGACGTCGCCGACGGTGAGGCCATAGGCGGCGAGGCGGGCGCGATCGAGCCAGACGCGCATCGCCGGGCGGGTCTCGCCGCTGAACTGGACGCGGGCGACGCCGTCGATCGCCGCGAAGCGATCGACCAGATAGCGGTCGGCATAGTCGGTGATCTCCATCAGCGACCAGCCGGGCGCCAGCACGCTGACGAACATGATCGGCTGTTCGTCGGCATCGACCTTGCGGATCTCGGGCGGGTCGGCGTCCTGCGGCAGCAGGCGGATCGCGGTGGAGACGCGGTCGCGCACGTCGTTGGCGGCGGAGTCGACGTCGCGGGTGGCGCTGAACTCGACGCTGATCGTCGAGCGGCCGTTGAACGAGGTCGACGAGATCGATTCGACCCCGGCGATGCCGCTGATCCGCTCCTCGATCACCTGGGTGATCCGGTTCTCGACGACCGAGGCGGCGGCGCCGCGATAGACCGTCTCGATCGAGACGACCGGCGGGTCGACCTCGGGCAGTTCGCGGACCGAGAGGCGGAAGGCGGCGACGATGCCGGCCAGGGTCAACAGGATGGCGACAACCGCGGCGAAGACCGGCCGCTTGACCGAGATGTCGGAGAGAATCATCGGCCCGGGCTTGCCGGGGGGGCGCTCTTGACCTTGCCGCCGTCGCGCGCCTTGACGACGCCTTCGGCGATGAAGCGGTCCCCGGCCTTCAGGCCCCGCTTGATCTCGACCAGCTGGTCCTGCCGCACGCCGATCTCTACCGGGGTCTTGAGCGCGGTTCGCTCGCGGTCGACCTTGAAGACGAAGTTGCGGTCGCGCTCGCCGACCAGTGCCAGTTCGGGGACGGCCAGCGACCGGCGCGGGTTGGAAACGACCGAGACGGTGAGCAGCATGCCGGGGTGCAGGCGCCGGTCGCCATTGGGCAGGAGCGCGCGGACCATCAGCGAGCGGGTGGCCGGATCGACGACCGGATCGATGCTGTCGATGGTGCCGCGGAAGACATCGCCCGGATAGGCGGCGGCGTGCGCCTCGATGGTCTGGCCCACCCTGAGCGCGGAGAGGAAGGCTTCCGGTAGCGGGAAGTCGAGCTTGATCATCGAGATGTCGCTGATCGTCGCGATCTCGGTGCCGGCCTGGGCGGTCGCGCCGACCGAGAGGCGCCGCAGCCCGACGACGCCCGAGAAGGGCGCGCGGATCACCCGGTCGCCGATCTGGGCCTGCGCCAGCCCCGCCTGGGCATGCGCCGAATCGCGCAGCGCGACCTGCTCGTCGAGGCTGGCATTGGTGGCGAAGCCGCGCTCCTGCAGCGCGCGCATCCGCTCGAGCCGCTGCTCGGCGCCGACCAGCCGCGCCCTCGCATCGGCATAGCTCGCGCTCTGCTGGGCCTGGCGCAGCTCGGCGATCACCGCGCCCTTCTGGACGAAGGCGCCGTCGGTGAAGTTCAGCCGCACGATCCGTTCGGTGACGGTGGAGGTGAGCGTGGTCGCCTCGCGCGCATAGGCGGTGCCGACCGCTTCGATCCGGTCGGCGAAGTCATGCGGTTGCACCGTCGCGACGACGACGAGCGGCTCGCTCCCGCCGTCCGCCTTGCCCGCCCCCTTGCCGCAGCCCTGGAGCAGGAGGAGCGGCGCGGCCAGGGCGGCCAGCCGCCAGGCGCGGCGCCACCCCAGCGACGGGCCCAGCGACGGGGCGCCCCGTCCTTTCGCGTCAGCCGGTTCCGGCATGGTGACCTTGTCTGGGGATGTTCTCTGCTCGGTTGCGATCATCGGCTGGCTTAGAATGAAGGAATTTCAGCATGAATGACGGCATTTTAAAGAACAAGCAAAATATTCTCCATAATTATAGCTAAAATACCGAAAAATATTCCCACAAAATGCCGCCTGCCGGATTATATTCCGTCCGGAACGAAAGGTACGGCAGTGCCCCGATCGGCGCGGGGCACCACTTCGCCCCGGCCGCGGCGCCGGGCAGGAACATCCCCCTTCCCTGCCCGTTGATCAGGCAGGATTTTATGGGAGCAGGATCATGACCACCCGGACCCACCCGACCGACAAGGACAAGGGCAATGGCGTCGAGCTGACCACCGAGGAAGCCCGCGCCGGCGCCACGCCGCATGTCACCCGCTATGTGCTCGGCTGGGGCCTGGGCCTCGTCATCGTCGCCTTCCTCGCGGTTCTGCTCTTCAACAACTGGGGCTGAATCTCCTGAGCTGGCCGCCGCAGATCGGCCACGGTCCGCGTCGCATTGACGCGGACCTGTAACCATATGACTAGCCATCGTCGCCGACACTCGTTAGGAGCTTCTGGCTTGCCCCGATCCGGGGGTCGAGACCGCTTCAACCAGCACGGACCCAAAGACTTTGGCCAGCGCACCGCCGCCCATCGAAAATAGCGATATTTCCCCCATCTCGATCGTAGACGAGATGAAGTCGAGCTATCTCGACTACGCGATGTCCGTGATCGTCTCGCGCGCACTGCCTGATGTGCGCGACGGGCTGAAGCCGGTGCACCGGCGGATTCTCTACGCGTGCCAGGAGGGCGGCTTCGTCCCCGGCCGGCCGTATCGCAAGTCGGCGAAGATCGTCGGCGACGTGATGGGCAACTATCACCCGCACGGCGACTCCTCGATCTACGACGCGCTCGCGCGCCTGGCCCAGGATTGGGCGATGCGGGTGCCGCTGATCGACGGCCAGGGCAATTTCGGCTCGATGGATCCCGATCCGCCCGCGTCGATGCGCTACACCGAGGCGCGCCTCGCCAAGGTGGCGATGACCCTGCTCGACGACCTCGACAAGGACACCGTCAACTTCACGCCGAACTATGACGGTTCGCGCGACGAGCCGCAGGTGCTGCCCGCGCGCTTCCCGAACATCCTGGTCAATGGCGCCGGCGGCATCGCGGTGGGCATGGCCACCAACATCCCGCCGCACAACCTTGGCGAGGTGATCACCGCCTGCAAGGCCTATATCGAGAATCCGGCGATCTCGATCGAAGAGCTGATCACGATCGTCCCCGGCCCCGATTTCCCGACCGGCGCGATGATCCTGGGCCAGCATGGCGTGCGCCAGGCCTACACCACCGGCCGCGGCTCGATCATCATGCGCTCGCGCCATGAGGTCGAGGAAGGCCGGGGCGACCGCCGCTCGGTCGTCCTCACCGAGATCCCCTATCAGGTCGGCAAGTCGGGCCTGGTCGAGAAGATCGCCGAGGCCGCCAAGGACAAGCGGATCGAAGGCATCGCCGACATCCGCGACGAATCGAATCGCCATGGCGTCCGCATCGTCATGGACCTGAAGCGCGACGCGACGCCCGACGTCGTGCTCAACCAGCTGTGGCGCCACACCCCGGCGCAGACGAGCTTCCCGGCCAACATGCTCGCCATCCGCGGCGGCCGGCCCGAGACGCTCAACATCCGCGACATCGTCGAGAGCTTCGTCAAGTTCCGCGAGGAAGTGATCACCCGCCGCTCGAAGTTCGAGCTGAACAAGGCGCGCGAGCGGGCCCACATCTTGCTGGGCCTCGTCATCGCGGTCACCAATCTCGACGAGGTGGTGAAGATCATCCGCGCCTCGGCGAGCCCGGCCGAAGCCCGCGCGTCGCTGATCTCGCGCGAATGGCCGCGCGGCGAGATCGAATCCTACATCAAGCTGGTCGAGGCGGTCGACTCGATCGGCGACGCCCCGACCTATCAGCTCAGCGAGACCCAGGTCCGCGCGATCCTCGACCTGCGCCTGCACCGCCTTACCGCGCTGGGCCGCGACGAGATCGGCGGCGAGCTGGCCGAGCTGGCCTCGTCGATCGCCGAGCTGCTCGAGATCCTGGGCAACCGCGTCCGCCTCTACCAGGTGATGGTGGAGGAGTTCGACGCGATCCTCGTCGAGTTCGCCACCCCGCGTCGCACCTTGATCGCGCCCGCCGGCGACGACATCGACGACGAGGACCTGATCGAGCGCGAGGAGATGGTCGTCACCGTCACCCATGGCGGCTACATCAAGCGCACCCCGCTCGAGGCTTTCCGCGCCCAGAAGAAGGGCGGCAAGGGCCGCTCGGGCATGGCCACCAAGGATGAGGATGCCGTCACCGAGCTGTTCGTGACGAGCACCCACACGCCGGTGCTGTTCTTCTCGAACCACGGCAAGGTCTATCGCAAGAAGGTGTGGCGCCTGCCGGAAGGCGCGCCGCAGGCGCGCGGCCGGCCGATGATCAACCTGCTGCCGCTGGCCGACGGCGAGAAGATCACCACCGTGCTGCCGCTGCCCGAGGACGAGGAAAGCTGGGGCGCGCTCCACGTCGTCTTCGCGACCGCGCATGGCAATGTCCGCCGCAACTCGATGGACGCCTTCGCGAACGTGCCGACCAACGGCAAATTCGCGATGCGCTTCGACGAGGACGCCACCGATCGCCTGATCGGCGTGGCACTGCTGACGCAGACCGACGACGTGCTGCTCGCCACCCGTGGCGGCCGCGCGATCCGCTTCGCCTCCACCGACGTGCGCGAGTTCCAGAGCCGCACCTCCACCGGCGTGCGCGGCATCACCCTGAAGAGCGGTGACGAGGTAATCTCGCTGTCGATCCTCAAGGGCTTCGAGGCGACCACCGAGGAGCGCGACGCCTATCTGCGCGCCGCCCCCTGGAAGGACAACGACACAGCGCCGACCCTGCCCGCGGAGCGCATGGCCGAGTTCGAGGCGGCCGAGGAGTTCATCCTCACCGTGTGCGCGAACGGCTATGGCAAGCGCAGCTCGGCCTATGAATATCGCAAGACCGGCCGCGGCGGCCAGGGCATCGGCAATATCGACAATCTGGAGCGCAACGGCCCGGTCGTCGCCAGCTTCCCGGCGCATAATGGCGAGCAGCTGATGCTCGTCACCGACCAGGCCAAGCTGATCCGCATCTCGGTGGGCGACACCCGCGTGATCGGCCGCAACTCGGCGGGCGTGCGCCTGTTCAAGGTGGCGGACGACGAGCATGTCGTCGGCGCCGCGCGCATCGAGGAGAGCGAAGACGAGGCCGAAGCCGATCTGGGCGACGGCACCCCCGAGCTCGCCCCCGACGACGGCGCGACCATCGGCGAGGATCTGGCCGACGGTGGCGAGGCGGACAGCGGCGACACCGACGGCGAGTAATCGGACGGCTTAAATCCAGGCGTCACCCCAGCGAAGGCTGGGGTCTCGGGAGAGGCACGGTGCGCTCATCTCCTGAGATGCCAGCCTTCGCTGGCATGACGCGCTTGGGACGGTGGCGAGGGGCTCAAAGCCCCTTCAGCACGCCTTCGAGCTTGTCGATCGGGTGGTTGACGAGGTCCTTGTCGACCTCGGCGACGATCCTGCCTTCCACCGCCTTGCCATAATGCTGGCGCAGTTCGCCCAGTGTACGCGGCGGGGCGACAACGACGAGATGGTCGAACCCGTTCGACTGGACCCGCTTGGCGAGCAGCTCGGCGGTCTCCTTGGCGAAGCGGTCTTCCTCGATCTGGTGATAGCCGGGCTCTTCCATCGAGCTGAGCCCGCCGCCGACCTGGCTCATCGCCCGGCCCGGCGCGTCGGTCTTCAGGTCGCGGTCGGCGAGCCCGGGCTGGGCGCGCTGGTCCTCGACGATCAGGTTCAGATATTCCTCGTCGCCCTCATTCCGCAGGAACAGCGACTTCCGGCCATCGGCGACCAGCACCAGAGTGTCATGGGCGATCCGCATCTTGCTCTCCTTTCAAGGGGTTGAAGGAAGAACGTGTGATACCATTGTCGGTTGCGGCCTATTCGGCGGACCGATCCTCTTCAGGAGACGTAATGCGCAATTCCAGCGCACCGTCCTTCTCCACCAGCCAGATATCATCCCCGATCCCGACACCCATCTTCGCGAGAAGAGCGTCGGGCAGGATCACCGCCACCTCGTCACCGAGGTCAATCAATGGAACCGGTTCGGCCATGCGCCGATCTTATCACGATATCGTCCGAATCAATAGTTCGGGAACAGCTTCCGGCTGAGCTGCCCGCGCCAGGGGCGGCCATGATAGTTGAAGAAGAACCAGCCGTAGACGGTGGTGAAGAACAGCACCACGGGGGCCAGCGGGTCGCGGTGGGCGCGCATGTGGCGGTAGAGGGCGAGGTCGGCCTTGCGCCGGTCGCGCTCGGTGCCGCCGCCATAGATGCCATAGGCATTGTCGTGCGCGCGGCACCCGGCATTGCGATTATGCTTGGTGCCGTCCATGAAAAGGCAATATTGGCGCTCTTTGTCAGCCATGGGTCGAGTAAGCAGCGGCGATGCCGGGGTTCAAGCGGAAAATCTTCTATCTCAGCGGCTTCGACCCTCGGGGCGCGCGCTATTATCACCAGCTCTTCGCCGAGCAGGCCGAGATTTTCGGCCGCACGGCGGGACATGAGATCGCGGTGGGCAAGCGCCGGCGCGAGCCGCCCCATTCGGTCGCCTGGACGATCGAGGACAAGACCGCCGACGCCACCACCGACTATGTCTTCCTGGGCTGGGACGACGTCGTCCGCAGCCATTGGGTGAAGAACCCGCTCGGCCTGCTCAAACGATCGGTGAGCGCCTATTGGAACTTCACCCGGCTGCTCGACTGGCCGATCGTCAAGACCTTCCCCTTCGGCGTCCGCTTCGCCTTCTACTATCCGGGGGTCTCGACGATCCTACTGCCGGTGCTGTTCGGGCTGCTGCTCGCCCTGCCGCTGGTGCTGCTGCTCGGCGCGCTGTGGGGGTCGCTCGCCGCCGCGGCGGTGGGCGTGGCCGTCGCGATGTTCGTGGTGAAGAAGATCCAGGGTTTCTGGCTGCTGCGCTTCATCATCTTCAACGACACCTTGGCGGGGGATCGGCTGCCGCCCGATGTCGACGATCGCATGGCCGAGTTCGCGGACCAGATTCGCGCCAGCCTGGACGAGGACTGGGACGAGATATTGTTCGTCACCCACAGCAACGGGTCGATCATGGCGGTGCCGATCATGGCGCGGCTGCTCGACTCTGTAGGCGGGGCGATGCCGGACAAGTTCAGCCTCGTCACGCTGGGCTCGTGCATCGCGCTGATCGGCAACCGCAAGGACAGCCGCCGCTTCCACGGTCTGCTCGAACAGGTGGGCCAAGGCGAGTTCCGCTGGCTCGACATCGGATCGATCACCGACGGCGCCTGCATCGCCGGGATCGACCCCTGCATCAGCAACGCCCAGCCGCGCCGCGCCGACCTGTTCCAGACCAGCCCGCGCTGGTTCAAATATTGCGACCCGGCGACCTATGAGGCGCGCCGCCGCAACAAGTACGAGACGCATTTCGATTATCTCAGAACCTTCGACCGCATCTCTCCGCTCGACTATATCGCGGTGAGTTCGGGCGCGCGGCCGCTGGCGGAATCGATCGAGGCGTTCAAGGCCGAGAATGATGTCTGACGAACGCGAATGCCCGGCGATGTTCACGCCGCCGTACCCGATCCCCCACAAGAGCAAGGCATCGCTGTTCAAGCGCTTCCTGACCGGCTGGAACAGCTGGATCCACACCTTGTTCGACCGCAGCTACACGATGCAGATGGGCGAGATCCGCCTGCCCAAGCTCGATTTCTTCATCGCCAACGACCTGTCCGTCGTCGACCGGGTGATGGACGACAAGGAGAAGGTGTTCCCCAAGCACCGCTTCCTGAACGACCTGCTCGACCCGCTGATCGGCAACAGCGTCTTCTCGGCCAACGGCCAGGATTGGGAAGAGCAGCGCGAGATGGTGAACCCCGCCTTCGCGCACACAAATCTCAAGCGCGTCTTCCCGGCGATGGAGGCGGCGGTGGTCGACCTGCTGGCGACGATCGAGGGAATGGACCGGTCGAAGCCGATCGAGGTCGATCCGCTGATGACCCATATCGCGGCGGACATCATCTACCGCACGATCTTCTCGGTGAAGCTCGACCAGGCCAGCGCCGACCAGATCTACCATAGCTTCCATCGCTACCAGAAGAACATCCAGCCCGGCGCGATGCTCAAGCTCTACGGGCTGCCGATGCTGGGCTATCGCAAGCGCGCCCGCAAGGCGGCGGCCGAGATCCATTCCGTGTTCGGCCCGATCGTGCGGACCCGCTACGACGCCTGGCATGCCGGCACCGGCGAGGCGCAGGCGGACATCCTCCAGTCGCTGCTGGAGGCGAAGCACCCGGTGACGGGCGAGACCTTCACCTATGACCAGATCATGGAGCAGATCTCGACGATCTTCCTGGCGGGCCATGAGACCGCGGCCTCCACGCTTACCTGGGCGCTCTACCTGCTCGCCGAATGTCCGCATCTCCAGGAGGCGCTGGTCGCCGAAGTCGACACGGTCACCGGCGGCGCGCCGATCGCCTTCGAGCATCTGCGCGGGCTCGGCGGGGTGCGGAACCTGTTCCGCGAAACGCTGCGGCTCTACCCGCCGGTCAGCTTCTTCGTCCGCGAGGTGACCGCGCCGACGACGATGCGCGACAAGCTGCTCCACAAGGGGGCGATGATCGTGATCTCGCCCTGGCTGATCCAGCGCAACCGCAACAACTGGAAATGCCCGCACGCCTTCGCGCCCGAGCGGTTCGACGATCCGGAGGAGGCCGAAGCCGCGCGCCGCGCCTATATGCCGTTCGGCAAGGGACCGCGCATCTGCATCGGCGCCGGCTTCGCGCAACAGGAAGGACTGCTGATCCTGGCCAGCATCGTCCGCGCCTTCCGCCTGCGCTATCCCGACATCGCCAAGCCCGAACCGGTGAGCCGGCTGACGCTGCGCCCGAAGGACGCGGTTCAGCTCTGGTTCGACGGACGGACAAAGTGACCCGCCCCCACCTGCTGCTGCTCGCAGGTCTGTTCTCCTGCTTCCCGCCGCTTCTCGACCCGACATATTCCCAGACGCCCGTACCGAGCCCGATGCCGGCACCATTTGTGGATCCCGCCAGTGGACTGCCGCCCGGCACGATGATGATCATCGACAAAGAGGGACGCATTGGCGAATGCCGTCCACCGCAAGGACAGGCCAAAAGCGAAGAGTTCGATAGGCTCTGCGACAATTGGAAGAAGCGCCAGGGAAAAGCCCGGGCGGTGCACCCCATCGACCCCGCCCAGTGGGTCACGCTGGAGGACTATCCGCCAGCCGCTCTCGCTGACGGGCAGGAAGGTCCGGTTCAGGTTCGGTTGGACGTCGATACCCAGGGTCGCGTCAAGACCTGCACCGTGCTGGGAAGTAGCGGTTTTCCAGCGCTGGATGACGGCACCTGCGAAATCCTGTCCCGCAAGGCCCGGTTCAAGCCACGGCTGGACGAGAATGGACGACCGGTCGAGGGGTCCTATATCCGCGCAGTAAATTGGCACTTCTGAAGCTATTCCAGCATCAGTCACCACGACCTCACCGGACCATTTGCGCCCGGTAGGCGGCGGGCGCCTCCCCAGCCAGTTGCGCGAAGGCCTTGGCGAAGGCGCTGAGCGACGCATAGCCGACCTCGGCGGCGACGTCGGTGACCCGCGCGCCATCGGCGAGCATCCCCATCGCGCGCAGGATGCGCAGCTGGGTGAGCCAGGCCTGCCAGCCCATTCCCGTCTCGCGCAGGAAGGCGCGACGAAAGCTGCGCTCGGACATCGCGGCCACTTTCACGGCGCCGGCCAGATCGATCCCCGCCGGGTCGGCTGCCGCCAGGTCCATCGCACGGACCAGGCCGGGATGTTCGGCGCCGGGCAGGCTCAGCGGCAGCTCGCTTTCCAGCCATTCGCCGCACAGCAGCGCCAGGGTCTGGAAGAAGCTGCGCGCCACCACATCATGTTCGGCCACGTCCTGCGGCCAGCGCAGCGCGTGGAGGATCATCTCGCGCATCACCGGGCTGGCGACGATGATGCGGACCCGCCCTGCCCCGTCGGCCACCGCCTCGGGCGCGAAATAGAGCGAGGCGGTGTCGACCTGGTGCACCAGCGTCCGGTGCCGCTGCCCCGCCGGAATCCAGGCGGCGCGGCCGGTGGGCAGCAGATGGCGCGCGCCAGCGGTCTCGATCTGCACCGTCCCTGCCACTGCGTAGAGCAACTGATGATAGGGATGGTCGTGCCAGTCATAGGCGATCGCCCGCTCGGGATCGCGAAAGGAGAAAGCCTGCCCGCTGGGGCGGACGAGGCCATAGTCGCGGAGCGCGAGCTGGGTGCCGGACTGGTCGAGGGTACGCATTGGCCGATTCAAGCTCATATATGACCGGGCGACGTTAGCCGGCCATCAACACGCCGGCTACCCCTTCCTCCGCAATGCAAGGAGGACAACATGCAGGACAGCCAGACGCATAATGACAGGATCATCGACCAGTTCACCCGCTGGGCGCAGCCCTTTGCGGAGCTGCCGATCCACAGCGAGGAGGGCGGCATAGCCCGCACCCTCGCCGCCGCCGGGATCGGCGCGGAGGACAAGGTCCTCGACGTCGCCTGCGGGCCCGGCATCGTCGCCTGCGCGGTGGCCGCGCATGCCGCGCATGTGACGGGGATCGACCTGACCCCGGCGATGATCGAGCAGGCGCACAGCCGGCAGGCGACGCAGGGGCTCGACAATGTGGACTGGCATGTCGGCGACGCGACCGCCCTGCCCTTCGCCGATGCCAGCTTCGACCGGGTCGTCACCCGCTACAGCTTCCACCATCTGCCCGAGCCGGCGAAGGCGCTGGCCGAGATGCGGCGGGTGTGCCGGCCGGGCGGGCGGATCGTGGTGATCGACGCGACCCCGGCGCCCGAATGCCAGGCCGCCTATGACCGGATGGAGACGCTGCGCGATCCCTCGCACACCAGCGCCCTGACGATCGGGCAGCTGCGCGACCTGGGCCACGAGGCGGGACTGGAGGAGCTGAGCGTCGACAGCTACCGGCTGGAGGCGCTGCTCGCCACCCTCGCCGATCCGGAGGACATGGCCGAGCTGAACGCGATGTTCGACGCGGACATCGCCAGCGGCAAGGACTGGATCGGGGTCGGTGCCTGGCGCGCGGACGATGGCATCCGCTTTCATTTCCCGATCTCGATTATCGCGTGGGCGCGGTAGTTCCTCCTTTTTCCGTCATGCCAGCGAAGGCTGGCATCCATGTCTGTACCCTTCTCAGATGCCATCTCGGGTGATGACAGACATAGACCCCAGCCTTCGCTGGGGTGACGTGAAAAGGTAAAAGGACCAGCCGAACAGTCCCCTCACCCCCGCAGCAACAGGTCGTCCTTCGCCAGTGCCAGCACCGAATTGGGCGACCAGCCGCGCCACAGCCGCTCGGGGATGTTGTGCTCGGCCAGCAGAGTCGGATCGAGCACCGCCGTCAGGTCGTAATCGGCCGGCAGCCGGAAGATCATGCCGAGGGTGCGGGCAGCGTCCTCGCTGCCGAAGCGGCGGACATGGTCTTCCTGCCCGAAGCGGACGAGCGCGGCTTCAGGCGGGATCGGGCCCAGATCCTCGGCATAATGCGCGCGGCGCTCGAACGGGATGCAGCAGATGTGGCGCCCGCCAGGCCGCAGCGCGCGGTGCAGGTGGAACAGCACCGCGGTGACGTTGCACGGCACATGCTCCATCACATGCGAGTGGAAGATGATGTCATAGGCGTCCGACGGCAGCTCGGCCGCCTCGGTCAGGTCGAGCCGGCGGATGCCGGCGATGTCGGGAAAGGCCGCCGGATCGATGTCGACCGGGTCATAGCCCTCGCCCAGGATCGTGCGCAGACGGTCGGCGAAGGCGCGCTCGGGGGCGATGTGGAGCATGCGCAGGCCCGGCCGCAGCAGATCATGCTGCTGCAGCATCAGCCACAGCAGCCGCGCCCGCTCGTTCGAGCCGCAGCCGGCGCATTGCACGGGCCCGCGATCGCGGCGAGGAATGAAGTCGCCGCCGCCGCAGATGTTGCAGATCATCCGGCCTGCGCCGCGCCCAGCCGCTCGAGCAGCGGGATCAGCTCGTCATAATGGTCGATCAGCGCGGTGGCGCCGAGCTGATCGTGCGGCCGGTCCGAAAAGCCGAAGGTCACCGCCACGGTCGGGATATTGGCGTTGCGGCCGGTGTCGGTGTCGGTGATCGAGTCGCCGACATAGGCCGCGCGCCCACCGCCGCAGCGCGCGATCGCCTCGAACAGCGGGGCCGGATCGGGCTTGCGGACGGGCAAGGTGTCGCCGCCCACCAGCGCGTCGAAGCGGGTCGCCCAGCCGAGCTCGTCGACGCAGCGGCGCGCCAGCCCCTCGGCCTTGTTGGTGCACACCGCGAGCTTCACGCCGCGCGCGGCGAGCTGGTCGAGCACGGCTTCGAGGCCAGGGAAGATCGTCGTGTCGTCGGCGATGTGGGCCAGATAATAGTCGATGAAGATCGGAAAGCCCCGGTCGACCAGCGACTCGGTCATCTCCCCGGTCGCCGCCAGCCCCTTCTGGAGCAGCGCGCGGGCGCCATGGCCGACCATGTGGCGAACATCCTCGGCCGGGACCGGCGGGCGGCCCATTTCGCCGAGCGCATGGTTGAGCGCGGCGGTGAGATCGGGCGCGGTGTCCGCGAGGGTGCCGTCGAGATCGAAGGCGACGACGTCGAAGGGAAAATCGGCTGGCATGGCGCGCTCCATCGCCCGGCGGGTTTGAAAGGGCAAGCGCTTCGTGGCAGACGAGCGCACATGAGCACGCGCCCCTTCGCCGCCCTGATCCTTGCCGCCGGCAAGGGCACCCGCATGAAATCCGACCTGCACAAGGTGCTGCACCCGATCGCGGGGCGGCCGATGCTGGGCCATCTGATCGCCTCGGTCGACACGCTGGGCGCGGCGCGCAAACTGGTCGTCACCGGTGCGGGGCGCGAGCAGGTCGAGGCGTTCGTGGCGCCGCTGGGGGTCGACGTGACCACCCAGGAACCGCAGCTCGGCACCGCCCATGCCGTGCAGCAAGGCGAGACGCCGCTGAAGGATTTCGATGGCGACGTGCTGATCCTCTATGGCGACGTGCCGCTGGTCCGCGCCGAGACGATGGCCCGCATGCTCGACCGGCTGAACGCCGAGGACAAGCCGGCGACGGTGGTGCTCGGCTTTCGCCCGGCCGACGCGCTGGCCTATGGCCGCATCCTTGCCGGGGCCGACGGCACGATCGAGAAGATGGTCGAGTATAAGGACGCCTCGCCCGAGGAGCGCGCGGTGGACCTGTGCAATTCGGGGCTGATGGCGGTGCGCGGCGCCGACCTGTGGCCGCTGCTCGTCCAGGTGGGCAACGACAATGCCGCGCAGGAATATTATCTGCCCGACATCGTGATGATCGCGCGGAGCCAGGGCCGCGCCTCGGCGGTGATCGAGGCCGAGCCGTGGGAGGTTGCCGGGGTCAACAGCCGCGCCGAGCTGGCCGCGGTCGAGGGTGACTGGCAGCAGCGCCGCCGCCTGACCGCGATGGCCGACGGCGCCACCCTGATCGCGCCCGAGACGGTGTGGTTCGCGCATGACACGGTGGTGGGCCGCGACGTGGTGATCGAGCCCAATGTCTTCTTCGGGCCGAAGGCGGTGATCGAGGACAAGGTGGTGATCCACGGCTTCAGCCATATCGAGGGCGCCGTCGTGCGCAGCGGCGCCGAGATCGGCCCCTATGCGCGGCTGCGGCCCGGCGCGGACATCGGCGACGGCGCCAAGATCGGCAATTTCGTCGAGGTGAAGAATGGCCGCTTCGGCAAGGGCGCCAAGGCCAACCATCTTTCCTATATCGGCGACGCCGATGTCGGCGCGGGCGCGAACATCGGCGCGGGCACGATCACCTGCAATTATGACGGCTTCCTCAAATATCGCACCGTGATCGGCGAAGGTGCCTTCATCGGATCGAACAGCGCGCTGGTGGCGCCGGTGACGATCGGCGACGGCGCGATCGTGGGTGCGGGATCGACCATCACGCGTGACGTCGAGTCGCAGGCGCTGGGCGTGGCGCGGGGGAAGCAGGAGGCCCGCGCCGGCTGGGCGCTGCGCTTCCGCGAGGCGATGAAGGCCAAGAAAGCCGCGCAGAAAAAGGGTTGATGCGCGCTTCACCATAGCCCGCAGCGAAATCGCAAAGCGGCCTGGCCTAAGCTTCCCCTCTGCCCGACGCCGGAATGGCGAACGGAGGGGATGCGACATGCACAATTATGACACCCTGATCGGGGAGCATGAGGCGATGGACCGCCTCGCGCTCCGCCTGAGCGCGATGGCCGCCGGTCCCGAGCGTGCCGACGCCGCGCTGGAGCTGCGCTCCGAACTGTCGTTGATGCTCGAGGACCATCTGCGCGCCGAGGACCCCGGCATCTACGACCGGCTGATGACGCCGCAGGCGTCGGCGGCCTTCCGTGGCAGCTTCGCGCTGCTCGCCGACGACTGGGTCGACTATCTGCGCGGCTGGGACATCGAGGCGATCACGATCGACTGGGACGTGTTCGCCCAGGAGACGGTGACGATGATGGGTCGCCTGCGCGCGCGGATCGCCGACGAGAACCGGGTGCTGCACTTGCTGGCGCTGGGTGCCGCCGCCTGACTGATCTTTCAGGAAGATTATAGGGCTCCGTAGAAATCACATTGACTTCGCGGAGCCTGCCCCGCATTTCCTTCGCCCATAGCGATGGCCGATTTCAATCGGCCAAGGGGAAGGATGCGCGGCGTGGCCGATTTCGATTATATCGTCGTGGGCGCCGGATCGGCGGGCTGCGCGCTGGTCAACCGGCTGGTCGCGAACCCCGCCAACCGGGTGCTGCTGATCGAGGCCGGCGGCAAGGACAGCAACCCCCTTCTCTGGATTCCACGCACCTTCATCCAGGCGCTGGCGACCAAGGACGTCTGGCATGTCCCGGCGGCCGAGGGGCAGGTCGGCCCGCAGCCCGAATGGGTGCGCGGCAAGGTGCTGGGCGGGTCGAGCGCGGTCAACGGCATGGTCTATATGCGTGGCCGGCCCGAGGATTATGACGGGCTGAACCTGCCCGGCTGGGGCTGGGACGAGGTCGGCCCCGCCTTCGCCGCGATGGAGAACCACCAGCTGGGCGCGGCCAAGGATCGCGGTACCGGCGGCCCGCTCAACGTCACCGTCCACCCCGACCGCTCGCCGCTGTGCGACGCGATGATCGAGGCGGTCGCCGCCTCTGGCGCGAAGGCCACCAGCGACATCAACGGCGAGGACGGCCCGGCGGTGGGCTACCAGCCCTGCACCGTGTTCGAGGGCAAGCGGGTGAGCGCGGCCAGCGCCTTCCTGAAGCCGATCCTGAAGGCGCCGAACCTCACCATCCTGCTGGAGACCGAGACCGACCGGGTGGTGTTCGAGGGGCGCCGCGCGGTGGGGGTCGAGGTGCGCGAGAAAGGCGGCGCGCCCAGGGTGATCCGCGCGGGCAAGGAGGTGATCCTGAGCGCCGGCGCGCTCAACAGCCCGAAGATCCTGATGCTGTCGGGGATCGGGCCCGCCGAAACCCTGAAGCAGCATGGCATCGATATCGTCGTCGACGCCGGCGAGGTGGGGCAGAACCTGTCGGAGCAGCTCGGCTATATGCCGATGTACCGGCTGAGCCATGGCAGCCTGAACCGCCGGCTGCGCGGGATCGGCGCGGCGCTGAGCGCGATCCAATATGCGCTGTTCCGCAAGGGGCCGCTCGCCCATGCCTGTTTCGAGATGAGCGCCGTGCTCAAGACCAGTTCGACCAGCAACCGCACCGACAGCTGCGTCCAGTTCAACGGCGTCTCGCTGAGCTTCGAGAAGGGCAAGATCCTACCCGAGAAGAAGCCCGGCGCGATGATGAGCTGCTACACGATCCGCCCCAAGAGCCGCGGCTATCTGACCATCACCAGCGCCGACCCGAAGGCGCCGGTGGCGTGGGACCCGAAATATATGACCCACCCCGACGACCGGAAGGCCGCCGCCGAACTGGTCCGCGCGGTGCGCGCGATCACCAGCCATCCGGCGCTGGCGAAGTTCGGCATGGAGGAGATTTCGCCCGGCCCGCTCGTCCAGAGCGAGGAGGCGATCGTCGAGCATTTCCTGACCTGGGGCACCTATGCCTATCATGCGGTGGGGACCTGCCGGATGGGCACCGATGCAGGCTCGGTGGTGGACCCGCAGCTGCGCGTGCGCGGAGTCGAGGGGCTGCGGGTGGCGGATATCTCGGTGCTGCCCGAGATGGTGAACACCCATACCAATGCGCCGGCGATGATGATCGGCTGGCGGGCGGCGGCGATCATCGCCGAGGGGGATGAGGTGAAGGTGGCGGCCTGAGGCCAAGCCCAGAGAAACTCATAGCCGTCATGCCAGCGAAGGCTGGCATCCATGTCTCTCTTCTCCCTCGATGCCATCTGGCTGATGAGAGACATGGACCCCAGCCTTCGCTGGGGTGACGTTCTGATGGTCCTTACCTCTCTCCGATTGTCAGCGCCGATTAATAGTGCTTTGAGCAAAGGCAGTCGCGAACGCGGTCGTTTCGCAGTCGGTGGGGCGTAGGTCGATGTGTGGCATTATCGGCATTGTTGGCAGGGAAGATGTTTCGGAGCGGCTGGTCGCGGGACTGAGAAGGCTCGAATATCGCGGCTATGATTCGGCGGGCATCTGCACGATCCATGACGGCGTGCTCGAACGGCGCCGCGCCGAGGGCAAGCTCGACAATCTGGCGAAGAAGCTGGCCGGCGATCCGCTGCCCGGCCAGATCGGCATCGCCCACACCCGCTGGGCGACCCATGGCGCGCCGACCCAGGACAATGCCCACCCCCATGCGACCGGCGAGGTGGCGCTGGTCCACAACGGCATCATCGAGAATTTCAAGGCGCTGCGCGACGAGCTGATCGCCAAGGGCCGGACCTTCGAGAGCGAGACCGACACCGAGGTCGTCGCCCATCTGATCTCGGCCGACGTCGAGGGCGGCATGGACCCGGTCGAGGCGGTGCGCACCAACCTCAAGCGCCTCCACGGCGCCTTCGCGCTCGCCATCCTGTTCCGCCAGAACCCGGACCTGCTGATCGGCGCGCGGCTCGGCTCGCCGCTGGTCGTCGGCTATGGCGATAATGGCGAGACCTATCTGGGCTCGGACGCGCTGGCGCTGGCGCCGCTGACCCAGAAGATCAGCTATCTCGACGAGGGCGACTGGGTGGTCATCACCCGCGAGAAGACCCAGATCTACGATCGGGACGACCGACCGGTCGAGCGCGCCGTCGTCACCTCGGGCGCCGCCAACGTCACGATCGACAAGGGCAATCACCGCCACTTCATGCTCAAGGAAATCTACGAGCAGCCGATCGTCGTGGCCCAGACCTTGAAGTCCTATGTCCGCCGGCTCGAGGACCAGGTCTCGCTCCCGATCCCCGATTTCGACCTGAGCACGATCCGCCGGGTGACGATCGTCGCCTGCGGGACGAGCTTCTATGCGGGCATGGTCGCCAAATATTGGTTCGAGCAGTTCGCCCGCGTGCCGGTCGACCTCGATGTCGCCTCCGAGTTCCGCTATCGCGCGCCGGTGATGGAGGATGGCGGCCTCGCCCTCTTCATCAGCCAGTCGGGCGAGACCGCCGACACCCTGGCAGCGCTGCGCCACGCCCGCGCCGAGGGGCAGAAGATCGCCGTCGTCGTCAACGTCCCCACCTCGACCATGGCGCGCGAGGCGGACCTGCTGCTGCCGACCCACGCCGGGCCGGAGATCGGCGTCGCCTCGACCAAGGCGTTCACCTGCCAGCTCGCGGTGCTCGCCGCGCTCGCCGCCAATCTGGCCCGCGCCAAGGGCCGGCTCGACGCGCGCGAGGAGAAGGAGCTGGTCCGCCACCTGTCGGAGGCGCCCGCGGCGATCAACGGCGCGCTCGCCTATGACGAGACGATCGAGGCGATGGCGGGGACGATCGCGGTGGCCCGCGACGTGCTCTACCTCGGCCGCGGCACCGATTATCCGCTGGCGCTGGAAGGCGCGCTGAAGCTCAAGGAGATCAGCTACATCCACGCCGAGGGCTATGCCGCCGGCGAGATGAAGCACGGCCCGATCGCGCTGATCGACGACAAGGTGCCGGTGATCGTGATCGCCCCCACCGGCCCGCTGTTCGAGAAGACCGTCTCGAACATGCAGGAGGTGCGCGCGCGCGGCGGCAAGGTGGTGCTGATCTCGGACTATGACGGCATCCAGGCGGCCGGCGAAGGCTGCATGGCGACGATCACCATGCCCAAGGTCCACCCGCTGATCGCGCCGATCGTCTATGCGATCCCGGTGCAGCTGCTGGCCTATCATGTCGCGGTGGCCAAGGGGACCGACGTCGACCAGCCGCGCAACCTGGCGAAGTCGGTCACCGTCGAATAAGCGACAGCCGTCAGGAGGGCCGTCATTCCAGCGAAAGCTGGGATCTCATTGCCTTTCAGCGCTGGCCGGGAAGAAGATACAGAAGAAGTGAGATTCCAGCTTTCGCTGGAATGACGGAATCTTCTGCCTGCTAGAACAGCGTGACGAGCAGAATCCACAGCAAGGCCCCCGCTCCGCCGATCAGGAGCACGCGCACGGTCCAGGGCCAGACGTCGCTCATGCCATCCAAGATGGGGCCGCTCGGCCGAAAGGATGCTCGCTTCGTCGCGGGCGGAACACGAGCCCCCGATTCCCTTACGAATCGCGGGATTCCGGCTCCGATCACTAGTGCAGCTTCGGAAAACCGGGCTTCTTTCGCTGCCCTTGCGGAAATCCCCTAGCCGGCCCGATCGATGCGGTCAGGTAACGGTCAGCTTTTTGTGCGATTGCGAAGATGTAGTTTCCGGCGGTTTTCCGTGGCTTAGCGTCGCTGTTCAGCGGGCGTTCATTTCCCCGACCGGCCCCGGCCGGGTCGAAACATTCTGAAGGAAGGGGCGTTAGATGTCGCCAGAAAACCGGCCAAATACGTGCTTTTAGCAAAAGGCCCCGGTGCCAGGATCGACCAGACCCGCTCCGAAGGCGCTCCGTCGCCAAAGGGTTGATGCAAGGGCGAGGCGGTGGCACCCAAAAAGGCGAACTTCGCCGCAATGCAGCAGAACGAGGTTTACCATGCAAATGTCACCTTCGATCGTGCGCTCCACGCCGCATCGAGATCGCGAAATCAGGGATGAGCGGACTTTGCAGACGAACAATCCCCCAGCGGATGGGATGATCATCCGCGTCCTCGACATCGGCGTCGCCACGGTCGCACTGGTCTTCCTGGCGCCGCTGCTGATCGTCGTGGCCGGCCTAGTCTATATCCTGGACCCCGGACCGATCTTCTTCGCCCACCGCCGCATCGGACGCGACGGCCGCTCCTTCCCCTGCCTGAAATTCCGCACGATGGTGACCGACGCCGATCACCGCCTCCAGAATCTCCTCGCCACGGACCCGGAGGCCCGCGCGGAATGGGCCCGCGACTTCAAGCTTCGCCGCGATCCCCGGATCACGCCGATCGGCAATTTCCTTCGTCGCAGCAGCATCGACGAGCTCCCCCAGCTCCTCAACATCCTTCGGGGTGAGATGAGCGTGGTCGGCCCCCGGCCGATCGTGGAGGGCGAGATCGAGCGCTATGGCCGCTATTTCGGCCATTATATCGCGGTGAAACCCGGCCTCACCGGCCTCTGGCAGGTCAGCGGTCGCAACAATGTCAGCTATCGTCGCAGGGTCGCGCTCGACGTGTCCTATGCGCGGAACAAATGCATCGGTCTGGATTTGCGTATCCTGGCGATGACGGTTCCCGCCGTTCTGACGGCGAAAGGAAGCTGCTGAGCCATGCGGCCCGCCGCCAGCCGGCGGGCCGTGCCAGGAGCACGGGCCCGCGAGTCCGACCGTTTGGCTGCGCACCGCAGGGAGACCGGCATCAAAAGGGCAATTTTTTCGGCAGCGGCATGGCTGGGCATAGCCATCATCGGCGGGGAATTTTTCGCCCGCGCGCTCCTCACCTCCCCCTCCACCCAGTTGTTCGATCCGGCGATCGGCTATGTGAACGCCCCCGGCAGCACGCTCTTCCAGGCGCGCGAGGGCTTTCAGCGGCTGCAGCTCAACAATCTCGGCCTCAACGGCCCTGATCTGGGTCCGCTCACCGAGCGGCGCCAGCGCATGCTGTTCGTCGGGGATTCGATGACCTTCGCGGCGCAGGTGCCGCAGGATCGCAACTTCGTCGCCCGGGTCGCGCAGCTGATGCCCGACGTCGAGACCGTCAATGGCGGGCGCGACGCGCTGGGCCCGCAGGACTGGATCCCGCTGACCGAGCGGCTCGGCCCCGCGGTGAAGCCCGACGTGGTGGTGCTGATGATCTCGCGCGGGGACGCCTTCGACCTGCGCGATTCGGGCGCGGAGATCGTCCGTGACGCCGCCGGCAAGCCTGTCTCCGTCAAACGCCCGCCCTCCGGCCGCGACGCGCTGCAGGAGGATCTGGGCCCGATCATCCGCCATTCGGCGCTGGCCACCTTCCTGGTCCGCCGCGCCAATGCCGAATGGACCGGCCTGCGCACCGGCGACAGCTGGACCGGCTGGGCGCTGCGCGGCGGCAAGGCGCCGGGCGAGAAGCGCAACAGCGGCCAGGAAGTGCTCGACCGCCCCGCGATCGAGGCGAAGCTGGTCGACATCCTCTCGATCCTGAAGCGCGACCAGAAGCTGGTGATGATCACCTTCCCGGCCTATCAGTATGAGGCCGGCCGCAAGGTCGAGCTCGAGCCGAGATCCAAGGCCGAGGCCGGGCTGTTCCAGGCCGCCGCCGCCAAGGCCGGCATCCCCTTCATCGACGCCGGCCCCGCGATGGCCGCCGCCTATGCCCGCACCGGCCGGCCGCTCACCGGCTTCGGCAATTCACATCTGGGCGAAGGCCATCTCAACGAGGAAGGCCATCAGGTGGTCGCGGGCGCGATCGCCGAAGGGCTGAAGGGTCTCCGCTGATGCTGTTCACCTCGGTCGACTTCCTGATCTTCTTCGCCGCGCTGATGGCGATCCTCGCGGTGGTGCGGAACAGCCGCGGACGCTTCTGGGTGGTGCTGGTCGCCAGCTACCTCTTCTATGCGGCGTGGGACTGGCGGCTGCTGGGCCTGCTCGTCGCCTGCTCGCTGTGGAACTGGGCGCTGGGCCTGGTGATCGAGGACGCGCCCAGCGAAGGGCGCCGCAAGACCGCGATGATCGTCGCGGTCGGCCTCAACCTCGCCGCGCTCGGCTATTTCAAATATGCCAATTTCTTCGTCGCGAGCTTCGAGGCGCTGTTCAACATCCAGTCGACCGGCGCGCTGGCGATCATCCTGCCGCTGGGGATCAGCTTCTTCACCTTCCAGGGGATCAGCTATGTCGTCGACATCTATCGCCGCACCAAGCCGGCGACGCGCGACCTGGTCACCTTCCTGTTCTTCAAGGCCTTCTTCCCGCAGCTGATCGCGGGGCCGATCGTGCGCGCGCCGCAGTTCATGCCGCAGCTCGCCCGGCCCTTCCGGATGACCCGGCCGATGATCGTGATGGGCGCCCAATATTTCCTGGCGGGCGCCTTCGCCAAGCTCGTGCTGGCCGATAACTTGGCCTATGGCGCCGACTGGATCTTCGCCGATCCGGCCAAGTACGACACCGCGACCCTGTGGATGGGCCTGCTGTTCTACACCGGCCAGATCTTCTGCGACTTCTTCGGCTATTCGATGATGGCGATCGGCCTGGCGCGGATCATGGGCTATCGCCTGCCGGTCAATTTCCGGATGCCCTATGTGTCGCTCGACATTCAGGAATTCTGGCGCCGCTGGCACATCACCCTGTCCAACTGGCTGCGCGACTATCTCTACATCGCGCTGGGCGGCAACCGGAAGGGCGCGGTGCGCACCTATGCCAATCTGGCGCTGACGATGCTGATCGGCGGGCTGTGGCATGGTGCCAGCTGGAGCTTCGTGCTGTGGGGCGGCCTGCATGGCGGCGCGCTGGTGATCAACCGGCTGTGGTCGCGCAAGGTCCCCCGCGAGAAGCGGATGCCGCCGCTGCTCGCCTGGGCGGTCACCTTCCTGTTCGTGACGATCGCCTGGCTGCCCTTCCGCGCGCCGCAGTGGGAAACCACCACCACCTATTTCCGCGGGCTCGCCGGCTTGGGCGAGGGCACTGCCCACTGGTCCTACTGGCCGGGACTGATCGTGCTGGCGATCCTCGTCGCCTGGCACATCGCCTATCGCTTCGCCCCGCGCTGGAACCAGGGGCTGGCGGGCTTCCGCCACCCCGAGCGCTTCTGGCAGATGGGCGCGGTGATGACGGCGATCCTGGCGATCATCCTGTTCACCCCGCTGACGGGCACAGGACCGTTCATCTACTTCCAGTTCTGAGGCGCGGACTTCCCTAAAAATGAACGTCATTCCCGCGAAGGCGGGGATCGATAGCCTCCGAACCGCGAGAGGCTCCTGCTTCAGAGGATATGGATCCCCGCCTTCGCGGGGATGACGCGGTGGGTTACGGTTGCAGGATGTGCGACGGGAGGATCGAAGGAGGCCCGCCCGATCAGGCTCCAAGTCGTGAATCCCTGCATTCACAGAGGCACTGGAGAGGAATTGTCGTCCAGATTATGCTTGGCGGATGAGCTATCCCGATCAGCTCGATGTCGTGTGGTTGGCTTGCGACCCAGCAGGCCAGATGGCTGCCATGGTCACGGCAGGTGAAGGACCGATCCCTGCAGAAGTTCTGGCGATCTCTGATTGCATCGCGGTGGAGGAGGCGCTTCTCGGCTTGCCCCTCATTGGAGAGGCCCTGTTGAGCACCCAGCTGCCCGATCCGACCAGTTTCGTTGAGCTAAGTCGGCGCGGTCTTTTCGTTTATGATTGGTCAGATATCCATCTGACGCGCGGCCAAGCCCGGGGAGCATATGAATTGGTTTGCGCGCCCACCGTTCGGCTCAGTTTTAGGAATTTGCCCGTTGAACTGCTCGGCTTGACGCAGAGGATCACGCTTGGGTTTGGCAGCGCCTTCATCCGGGTGGCTGATGGACGGCCTTCTCAACGATTTCAGGTGAAGCCATGAGGAAGGAGGCCCGCCCGATCAGGATCGGACGGGCCGCCCCGCGTGGCGCGCTGGGGAAATAATAAGGCTTTTGACCCGAAAAAGCCAAATCAGCCGAACAGGAAGTCGCTCGCGCCCAGTTCGGGCGCGCCGGTGAAGACCGCCAGCCGCACCGCCGCGCCGCTGCCCGTGCCGTCGGCATCCCACAGCAAGATGCCGTCGTCGCTGTCGTAGAGGATGGTGCCAACCGCGGCGGTCGCCTTGGGCGCGGTGGCGCTGACGAAGCGGCTGCCGTCGAGATTGGCGATGCCGAAGCCGACCAGTTCGACATGGTCGCCCGGTCCGAAATCGGCGATCGTGTCCCATTGCTTGTCGGCGAGGTTGAGCAGGAAGACGTCATTGCCCTCCCCGCCGATCATCGTGTCATAGCCGGGGCCGCTTTCCAGCCGGTCGTCGCCGGCCTCGCCCGACAGCCGGTCATTCTCGGTGCCGCCGCGCAGCGTGTCGTTGCCGGCGTTGCCGGCCAGGGTGTCGGCGCCCGATCGGCCGTCGATCAGGTCGTTGCCGGCCCGGCCGTAAATGGTGTTGGCCGAGCCGCTGCCATAGAGCCGGTCGTCGAACGGACTGCCCAGCAGCCCGTTGGTGCCCGAATAGCTGTCGCCCTCGGCGTCGCCGGTGCTCATCGCCGGATTCTGCAGGTCCACCTGCAACCAGGTGACCGAGGTCTCGTAGCTCACGAAATTCGAGCCCAGCCCGCCGAGCAACTGGTCGCGCCCGCCGCCGCCGATCAAGGTGTCGTTGCCGTCGCCGCCCACCAGCTTGTCGTCGAGCGCGGTGCCGATCAGGACATCGTCGCCCGGCGTGCCGGTGAGCGTGCCGTTGACCGTCAGCCGCAGCGCATTGGGGTAGAGGTCCGCGCCGGGCAGCCCGCCCGACGCGGGCACCTGGATGATCTCTCCGGGCTCGTCGGGGGCCTCGGCGGGCGGAGCGGCGCCGGTGACGTGGATCTCGGTCGAGATATTGGCGCGCACCGCGCCGGCCTCCACCCCGCGCAGGGTGGCGAGCGTCACATAGCTGTCGCCGCCGCCATCGGCGTCCACCCGCACCAAGGTGTCGTCGCCCGACTGGACGAGGGCGACATAGCCCCCGGCGAAGATGTCGCCGGTCCAGCCGTTGCGGATCGCCAGCACGCTCAAATCGACGATGTCGCCGCCCTCGCCCGGATTGAGGTCGGTGATGGTGTCGCCGCCCTCCTCCACCGCCTGATAGGCGAAGCGGTTGAGCCCGGCCCCGCCGGTCAGCAGGTCGCTGCCCTTGTTGCCCCAGATATAGTCGTCGCCCGCGCCGCCCTGGATCGTGTCGTTGCCGCCGCCGGCGAGCAGCCGGTCGTCGACATCGGTGCCGGTGAGGGTCTGGGCGACGTTCAGGGTGCCGTTCGCCAGCAGGATGGTCTGGCTGTTGACGGTGGTGACGCCGGTAGCGGGCCAGCTTTTCTTGTCCAAGGTCTCGAAGGTGGAGTTGCTGATCACATTGTCGGCGGTGTCGCCGGTGGTGGTGTAACCATAGAATTTGGTCGCCCGGAGCTGGACATTGTCGACGCTGATCTCGCGCCCGTCGCCCTGGCCATATTCGTAGAACTGGATGCCGCGCGCATTGCCATAGCCGGCGACGTCGCTCATCGCATTGTCCACGCCGCGCGCGCCGAGCACGCCATAGCTGTTGAACACCACCGAGTCCGACACCGTCCCCGCCCGCCCCTCGGTGTGCCAGGAGAAGGCCGCGGCGGAGGTGTCATAGGCCACCACGTCGCTGACCGTCAGGCCGATGTCGGCGCCATATTTGGAGGGGTCGGGATCGTTCGCCGCAACGCCGATCGCATTGTCGTCGGTCGCATGGCGGACCCGCTCGACATAGAGGCCCTGCACCGTCGTGCCGGTCGAGCTGGCCGAGTGGACCGCATAGCCATTATGCCCGTCGGAGGGATCGTCGGTGAGGTTGATCACCACCGTCTGCGAGACACGCGCATGGGCGGAATCGACCACGTTGATCGCCATCGCATTGCCGTCGCGGATGGTCATGTGGTTGACGTCGGCGTCGACGGTCGAGCGGAGCTGGACCAGGTCCTTCACCCAGCCGGGATTGCCCTGGTCGCCCTGCACCGTGCCATTCTCGACGGTCGCCTCGCCGCCGACGAAGGCCGACACCCGGATATTGTCGACATAGAGTTCGCCGTCGACCAGTTCGCCCGCCAGGGTCAGCCGGTTGCCGTCGACCGCGACCACCTTCATCGCCTGGCCCAGCCGGGTGGCATCGCCATGATCGTTGGGGAGCAGGCTGTCGGAAAAGACCTTGATCCAGTCGCCGACCTGCGCGGCCGGGGCGGCGCCGGCCGTGGTGACGGTCACCTGCCCGCCCGCATCGCGGCCGATCGTCGCCGCCTCGGCCGGCGCATGGGCACCGCGCACCGTCAGCACGCTCACATCGCCGGCCTGTTGCAGGGTCGATCCGTTGAGATCGAAGGTGGCCGATCGCGACGACACGTCCATGATCAGCCCGTTGCCGATCGCGATCGTCTCGTTCGGCGCCAGGCGCAAGGTGTCGCCATCGCCCAGATTGTTGAGCACGGCCTGTATCTGCGCCTCGCCGGCGCCCGCGGCGAGCTGATAGACATTGGGCATGACGTCTCCCTCGCCGGAATCACCGGCGTTCAATGAGGACGAAGAATTCCCTGATTCCCTGTTATCGTTGCCCGACAATACGCAGCACTGATACACGCCTTAACGCTACGGAAAGCTGACGTATCTCCATGAGATTTATTTACGAACGTGTCAGCTGCACGTTTCGTCGCATAGTGCACGTTTCAGGCGTTCAGTCCCGAAACAATCCGCGCGGCGGCGGGCCGGAGACGACCACGCCATGGATGTTCGCGGCCGGCGGCCAGCGCCACGTCTTGCCGCCGTCGGTGGAATAGGCGCCGATGTCGCGCCCCTGCGCGTCGGTGACGCCGCGATTGGGGTAGATCGAGCGGCTGAGGTCCTGTCCCGGCCGCGGCGTGACGTAAACGTCCTTCAGATAGACCGGGAAGCGTGGCGAGGCGACGTCGCCGGGCTTGCGGACGCCGTTGCCGAACCACAGCAGGAAGCCGCGCGCCTGGCCGCTATGGCTGAGCGAGACCCGCTCCAGCGTGGCGCTGCCCACAGCGCGATCGGGGGTGCCGCGCAGGAAGATGCCCTGATAGCCGCTCGACCCGACGAGGTTGCGGATCGTGAGCCGGCCGATGTCGCCCTGCCCCTGGAAGATGTCCGAATGGACGCCCTCGCGGGTGCCGTCGACCCCGCTGACCCGGATATTCTCGAGGGTGACGTCGGGGCTGCGGCCGTTGCGGCTGGCCACCGCGATCGCATCCCCCTCCCCGTGCAGGACGATGTTGAGGTTGGAGATGGTGACCGAGCCGGTCTGCGCGTTGAGCTGGAGGCGCGACACCGTCTCGCCCTTGCCGTCGATCCGTACGTTGCGGCCGCCGCGCACCACCATCGGGCGGCTCCAGCCGCCGCGCGGCGTGTCGATCCGCGCATCCTCGTCGGCGCGATAGACATGGTAGCGCTTCGCCCAGCTGTCCTTCGACAGGAGCCGATCGGGCGCATGCGCCACCCGCTCGGCCGCCACCGCGACCACCGCCGCCCCCAGCGCGCCTGCCAAGAGCAGCGCGCGCATGATCACCGCGTCTCCGCCTCGAGCCGGCTGGGCAGCGCGAGGCTGTTGCGCAGCTCGGGCCCGAGCCGGCCGACGATCAGGCGGGAGCCCTCGGCGGTCATATGCCCATAGTCGAACTGGAGCGGGATGCCGGGCCGCGCCCACACGGCGCAGTCGGGGCGGCACACCGCGCGATAGGCCGAGACATAGGGCAGACCCGCCTCGGCGAACTGCTGCGCGAACAGCCGGTCAACCCCGGCGATCTCGGTGACGCGGTGGGACGCGATCGGATGGCCATAGTCGATGTTGCTGGCCAGCACGCGCGGCAGCGACACGTCATATTCCAGGATCGGGCCCGAGACGACGACATGCGGAACATAACGCTTGAGCCAGCGCACCGTTTCGACCGCATCGGCGACGTCGCCGGCCTTCCAGCGGGCGGAGATGACGATGCCGTCGAGCTTGGCGCCGGGGATGAAGCGGTTGAGGATGAAGTCCATCAGGTCGCGGCAGCGCTTCTCGCCATGGCCGTCGAGCACGGGCTTGCAGCCCGAGGCGGTGGCCTGGAGGACGTTCGCGTCGGACAGGGTGGCGGCGAGCCCCGGATAATAATGGGCGCCATGGCTGTCGCCGATCAGCAGGATGTTGCGCTTCTCGGGGACGATCGACAGGCATTTCACCCGGTTGAAATTCTCGAACGAGGCCTGCGACGCCAGGAAGCAGGTGCCGGTCCGCATCCCCTCGCTCTGCCCGCCGGCATCGAGATAGGCGAGCACCTGCTTGGCCGGGGGCGAGATCGGCCAGAGCATGGTGCTGAGCTGGCCGAGCCCCAGCGCGACCGCCGAGAGCCCCGCCATCGCGGCGACCCCGCCGACGATCACCTTGCGATTGCCGGTGAAGCGGCCGGGTTTGCGGAAGGGCTGCTCGACGAGGAAATAGGACGCCGTCGCGAAGACGATGCTGAGCATCAGCAGCACGACCCGATCGGACAGGGTCACCTGATGATCGAAGCTCTTCCAGAAGACGATCAGCGGCCAGTGCCACAGATAGAGCGAATAGGAGATCAGGCCGATGAAGCGCATCGGCGCGGTGGCGAGCAGCTTGCCCACCCCGGTCATATGCTCGGTGCCGCCATGGATGATCAGCGCCGATCCGATCACCGGCAGCAGCGCGGTCGGCCCCGGAAAGGGGGTGGTCCGGTCGAAACCGAGCACCGCGACGACGATCAGGCCGATGCCGAGCACCGTCTCCAGATTGGCGATCAGCGCCGAGCGCGCCTGCGGGAAGGCGCCCATCGCGAGCAGCGAGCCCACCGCCAGCTCCCACACCCGGTAATGGACCAGGTAGAAGGCCGCGTTCATATCGGTCGTCACCCGCCACCAGGCCAGCCCGAAGCTGACGATCGCGATCGCCGCGACGATGCGGATCTGGTTCGTCGGCGACAGGCGCCGCGCCAGGAAGAGCACGAAGGGGAAGAAGATGTAGAACTGCTCCTCCACCGAGAGCGACCAGGTGTGGAGCAGCGGGTTGCTGTCGAGCCCGCCGTCGAAATAGCCGGCGGACGAGTAGAACAGGATGTTCGAGACGAAGAAGATCGAGGCGACCGTGGCCTTGGCTATCCCCATCGTCTCGTCGGCGAACAGGGTCGAGAAGACCCAGAGCATCACGGCCAGATAGACCACGAACAGCGCGGGGAAGATCCGCCGGATGCGCCTTTTGTAGAAATCGGCCAGCCGTTCTCGATAGCTGCCCTCGGCGACGAGCAGCGCCCCGGTGATCAGGTAGCCCGAGATGACGAAGAAGACGTCGACCCCGACGAACCCGCCCGAGACCACGCTGGTGCCCAGATGGAAGACGACGACGGCCATGACCGCGATGGTGCGCAGCCCGTCGATATCGGCGCGATAGCCTGCGGCCCGGACCTGTTCGCGGCGGGCATCGATGGCAGTCGCTTCGGAACGCGGCGTCGTGAGCTCAAGCACGACGCACCATGCGCAAGGGGGACAGGGAAGGCCCGATATCGAGCCGCGATTGCAACGCTACAGCCATGATCACCATCAACGAAATAGAGTTTGCGAAATTGATCGCGCGCTGTTCGGCAAAGCCCTGGACGGCATAGCCGACGAGCAGAGCGGTCAATGCCGCATGCCCGCGCGAACGGTGGACGATGGCCTTGTAGAGGCCTGCGCCGATCCCGACGCCGAGGAAGATCAGATAGGTCAGCAGCCCGATCACGCCCATGTCGGCGGCGGTGGCCAGATAGGCCTGGTGGGCCGAGGAGGCGGCGGTGATATAATCCTCATGATGGCGATAGCCGACGCCCAGCAGCGGATGCTGGAGGAAGACCTGCCATGCCTGCGCCCAGGCCGCGGCGCGACCGGTGCCGCCGCTGGCGATGCCTCGGCGGGGGTCGTCGACCATGAAGACATGTTCGAGCAGGAAGGGCAGCGCGAACAGCAGCACGACGCCGCCGGCCGCCGCCGCCATCCACCACCAGAGCCGCCCGACCAGCGAGGAGCGCTGATAGGCGAGCGCCACCAGCAACGCGCCGCCCATGATCGCCGCCATCAGCGCCGATCGGTTCTGGGTCAGCATCAGCACGAGAAGATCGACCGCGATCACCGCGACGATCAGCCAGCGCTGGCGCGCCACGGTGATCGCGAGCAGGCCATAGGCGCAGACCGCACCCCAGAAATTGGGGCCGACCCGGCCCATGAAGCGGCCATAGATATAATTGCCGTCGGCCAGCGCGATCAGCGCCGCGCCGGCATGCATCAGCGCATAGCCCACCAGCAGGTTGCGGATGAAGGCCTCGCCCGGGGTCTCGGCCGCCGCCAGGATGCACGCCATGGTGAGCACGAACAGCCCGAGCACCGGCTTGGCGATATCGCCCATCTGGTCGGTGCCCAGCAGGCTGAGGGTGATCACGAACAGGATCAGCAGCGACAGCGCGATCATCGGCATCGCCTGCGCCAGATGCAGCCGCCGCGACCACAGGGTCGCCATCGCCGGGATCATCCCCAGCGCGATCAGCGCCAGGGTGGTGACCTGCGACGCCGGCGTCTCGAGGCGGGTGTCGACCGCGCCATACATCCACACCGGGATGCGCGGCGGCGCGCCGAGGAACAGGATCAGCGGGCTGACACCCAGCCACAGACCCCATAGCCCGCCGTCGAGCAGCCAGCCCACGACCCCGTCGGACCGGCGCGTGGCCGGCCCGCGGTGGTCGAAATGGTCGACCTTAGGCGACAAGCGGAGTCTCTTCGCGCTTGAGCTTCAGCATCGCCAGCAGCTCCGCCGCCACGGCCGCGCCCAGCGCCGCGAAGGCCGCCAGGAAGATGCCGAGCGCCAAAGTGAGCGCGATGTTGGGCGACGAGGGCGACAGCGCGGGCACGGCCCGGCCGATGATGCGCGCGTCGGGGGTCTGCAGGCCCACCTCCACACGGGTCTCGTTATAGCGGCCCAGATAGGTCTGGTAGAGCGTCGCGAGGCCGGTCACCTCGCGCTCCAGCGCCGCCAGCTTGGCGGTGGCGACGGTGTTCGAGCCCATCAGCCCGGTCACCGTGCCGAGGCTGGCGTCGCTCGACCCCGCCTGGCTGGAGGCGGCATTGGCGGCGGCGCGGGCGGCTTCGCGCGCGGCGGCGACCGAGCGGCCGATCTCCTGGTTCAGCAGCGCGTTGATCTCGCGCTTCTGGTCGTTGATCATGATGACCTGCGGGTTCTCGGGGCCGTAGCGCGCGTTGAGCAGCGCCGCCTGCGAGTCGATCGTCGCGGCCTGGGCGCGCAGCGCTTGTACCGCGGGCGACGTCTGGGCGGCGGGCGACCCCGCCCCGCTCTGGCGCAGCGACGCGGCATAGAGCGCCTGCTGCTGGGCGGCCTGGGCCCGCGCCATCGCCGCCTGCTCGTTGAGCCGGGCGATCGCCATCGATCCGTTGGGCAGGTCCATCGCCGTGGTCAGCCCGGTCCGCTCCTTATAGGCGAGCAGGCGGGCCTCGGCGTCGGCGAGCTGCTGGCGCAGTTCGCCCAGGCGGGTGCGGATCTTGCGGTTGACCTCGCTGGTCGCGCTGTCCTTCACGTCGATCTGGTTGATGATGTAGCGCTGCGCATATTGGTTGGCGATGCGCGAGGCGAGGACGGGATCGTCGCCCTTCCAGCTGATCTGGATCGCATAGCTGGTGCCGACGCGCTCGGCCTTGAGGCCGGCCATCAGCTTGTCGCTCATCGAGCGGGTGGCGTCGTCGGGGGCGTTGCTGCCCACCAGCAGGGTCTTGATGCCGTGCAGGACGCCGCCCGAGGAGGCATTGAACGCGGCGTTGCGGTCGAGCCGCAGGTCGCGGCCCACCTGCTCGGCCACCGAGCGCGACTGGATCATCTGCAGCTCGGTCTCGACCACCGTCGCGTCGGGCTCCAGACCCGACAGCACCGGATCGGTCTTGATCGGGATATTCTTGCGCGGATCGATCAGCACCTGCGACCGGCCGGTATATTCACGCGGCGCGAGCAGCAGGTAGAGCAGCACCAGCAGCATCACGCCGCCGGCGACCTTGACCATCAGGCCCGACCGTTCGGACAGGAAGGTGGCGAAATAGCCGGGCTCGGTGAAGCGGCGACGCGCCGTGGCCGTGCCCTGCAACGGTTCGATATCGACGATCATGGGCGGTTCTCCTCCGCGATGGCGTAAGCAGGCGCGACAGCGGAAGGATGCCCATTACCCGCGAGCCTTCCGTAGAAATCGAGCAGATTCTGGCGCTGGCTGGTCCAGCTGTATCGTTTCTCGACAGCCTCGCGCCCATTGTCCCCCATGGCGAGGCGGGTGGCCGGATTATCCTGCAACCACCGTATCTTCTCGGCCGCATCCTCGAGCCGGGCCGGATCGACGGCGAAGCCGCATTCGGCGCTTTCGGCGATGGCCCGCCAGTTGGGGAAGTCCGACACGATCATCGGCAGGCCGGCAGCCATATACTCGAAGAACTTGGTCAGCTCCTTCTCGTAATAATGCTCGCTATAGGGGAAGACCGAGAGCCCCGCGGTCCAGGGCTCCTGCAAAGCCTCCACCATCCGGTCGGACACATAATAGCCGACCCCTTCGAGAATGATCGTCGAGACCTCCGGTTCCGGCCGGGTCGATCGCTTTTCCCACGACATCACGCCATGCTCGTCGATCACGCCGATCGTCGCGTCGCCCGAAGCGCGGCGGATCGCGTCGGCGGTCGCCTCCGACATGTTGCCGCAGAAGTGGATCAGGCAGCCCGGCAGCAGGGTGGCGAGCCGCGCGTGCAGCTCGGCGCCGCGACTGATCGTGACGCTGCCCGCATAGATCAGCCGGATGCGGTCCAGCGCCTGTCCGCGGCGGTCGACCGAGCGCAGCGCCTGGGACCGTTCGAGGTGCGGATAGTTGAGCACCTTCACCGATTTGGGGAAGCTGCGCGCATAATAGCGCTCGGCGATGACGATGTGGAACGCCTTCGAGGCGAGCCAGGCCAGCCCGCTCCACGCCCGCGCCACCACGCCGCGCAACGGCTTCGGAATCCAGCTGCGTACCCCCGCCGCCTGGGCGAAGTCCTCGTGCACGTCGAAGATGACGGTTTTTCCTAGCAGGCGCAGCACGAATCCCCAGGGGATCAGCTCGGGATCATGAAGGTGATAAATCTCGGCGCGGGTGCCGAGCGCACGGCGGAAAACCGTGAAAGCTGTGACGGTTACCCGCTCCAGCCGGTTGCGCGGCGGCTTGACCGCGACGATGTGGACACCGCTGCGCATTTCGTCGTTCGCGTTCCGAACCACGAAATGCACGGCATAGCCCGCATCAGCGAGGCTCCGACACTCGCGTTGGAAAATACGATTGTCGATCGGCTGATGATGGGAACTCAGGTGGGCTACGCGGCTTTTGAGCATCGCATGTCCTTCTTCGCTCATAGGCGCCCCCCGGACGACCGGGAGCTACGTCGGACCAAAACGCGCCGACAAGCTTTTTGCCGCAGTGCGAAAGAAAAACATGATGTGTTGCGTAGCGGACGGATTCCCGTGCGGCTTTCGGCTGGTATATCTCCAGCCGAACCGGACTGGCCCGTAACGAGCCCGCCCGGTGCGTCGGGGGGCGATTTTTAGAGGGAGACGCTGTGACACCCCGACTCCTGCTGGCAAGCGCCCTGGCGCTGCAGCTTGGCTGCCTGACAGCCTGCACCGAAACCGGCGGTCTGCCGCTCGAATCGACGAGCGCCCTGCCCGCCTCGGACAATGTCTACCGGGTCGGCCCGGGCGACCTGCTCCGCATCTCCACCTATCTGGAGGCCGACCTCACCAATGAATTCGCGGTACTGCCCAACGGCAATCTCGCCTTCCCGCTGACCGGGGAGCTGCCCGTCGCGGGCCTCACCACCGAGGAGATTCGCCTGCTGCTGGAAGAGAGGCTGCGGGCGGGCCAGGTCCGCGCGCCGAAAGTGGCGGTGAACATCGCCGAATATCGGCCGGTCTATATCATGGGCGAGGTGGCCAAGCCCGGCCGCTATCCGTTCGAGCCGAACATGACCCTGCAACGCGCCGTCGCGGTGGCGGGCGGCTATACGGTGCGCGCCAACAGCCGGCAGGTGATCCTTCATCGCGACGGCGACAGCGCGAACCGCCGCGTGCCGGTGGAGGTCAGGACCCAGTTCACGGTCCGGCCCGGCGACATATTGACCGTCCCGAAACGCTATTTCTGAATAGCGTGAGGCGGTTCCTCGCCCCCATCGCCCGACGCCGGGACCGGGTCGTGGCGATCAGCGACCAGGCGCTTGTCGGCCTCGCCAATTTCGGGGCGATGGCCGCCTTCGCCCGGCTGCTGCCGCGTGAGGATTTCGCGGCGGTGGGCGTCGCGGTGGCGATCCACTTCGCCATCTTCGGCTTCCACCGCGCCGCGATCGTGATGCCCTATATCCTGAGCGCCAAGGATCTCGACGATCCCTATCCGCGCAGCGCCTGGGCCTGGCTGGCGATCCGGGTGTCGCTGATCGCCGCTGTGCTGCTGTTCGCGGTGGCGGGCGGGCTGGCCGCGCTGGGCGCCACCTTCTTCGCCGCCAAATGCGCGCTCTATGCCGCGCTCCAGTCCCCCGCGCTGCTGATCCAGGAATTCGCCAAGCGCTGGCTCTATCAGCACAAGCGCAGCAGCGCGGTGCTGATCAGCTCGCTCAGCGGCTTCCTGTTGACCGTCGCCGGGATCACCGCCTTCTTCTTCGTGCCGATGCTGCCGATGATGGCGTCGCTGCTGCTGGGCGCGAGCGCGCTGCTGGTGGCGCTGATCGCCTTCGCGCAGTGCGCCCCCGGCCGCGACGGCTGGGGCATCAAGGCCCGCACCCTGATCGGCCGGCGGCGCGAGTTCACCCTGTGGCAGAGCCTCGCCCATATCCCGTACATGCTCTACAATAACGGCTATACGCTGTTGCTGGCGCTGTTCACCGGGCCGGCAGCGGCCGCGGGCTATACCGCGCTGCGCACCCTGCTCTCCCCCTCGGTCAGCCTGATCAGCGCGGTCGATTCGACCGACAAGCTGCGCGCGATCGCCGCCTTCCACGCGGAGGGGCCGATCGGCGCCAAGCGTTCGGCCGATCGCACCCGCCGGCTGCTGCTGGCGATCAACGGCCCCTTCCTGCTGGCGGCGGCGATCTTCGCTTCACCCTATCAGTTGCTCGTTCTGGGGCCGCTCTATCATCATCCGGTTGAGATGGCGGTGCTGGCCGCCTATTGCTTGCTGCTCAGCGTCAACCAACCTTTCGAGACCTTCCTCATCGTACAGGAGAAAGCGCGGATTTTGATGGCCTCGCGCTGCCTGAGCGCGGCCCTGGCGATCGGCGGACTCGCCGTGCTCGGGCCGATGCTGGGGCTGCTGGGTGCCGCGATCGCGCTTTTCATCGCACAGAGCTGCAATTTGCTGGCGCTATGGTGGCTGAGCCGTCAGCAGGTAAAAGACGCTGTTACGGATATAGAACGAGAACAGAAACGAGAGATCGTCAGAGTGTGAGGATGCGGGCAGGCCCCGGTCAAACAGTACAAGGGATGGACAATGCGGTTAGCGATCATCGGCACGGGCTATGTCGGACTGGTTTCGGGGGCCTGC
>CAUTRN010000051.1:0-43945 GCA_963540925.1 uncultured Sphingomonadaceae bacterium | reverse complement strand
GATGCAGCGTAGTCTCGTGGGCTCGGAGATGTGTATAAGAGACAGCCCGCGATCCCCACCGGCCCGATCAGCGTGGTCGCGTCGGAGGACGTGTGGGTGAAGGTGTCGGAGCGCGAGACCGGCAAGATCTATTTCATGAACGTGCTGCCGCTCGGCCAGAGCGTCGTCCTGCCTGAGGATGCGAGCGATCCGATCCTACGCACCGGGCGGCCGCAGTCGCTGAAGGTGCTGGTGGGCCAGACCGAGCTGCCGCCGATCGGCGAGCCTGACCGGCTGGTGCGCGCCTATAGCCTGAAGCGCGACGCGCTGATCGCGATCCTGGTGCCGCCGGCCGCTGCCGTCGAGGGCGACAATGCCAGCGAGCCGGTGGCGGTGCCTGCCGCCGGTGCGCCCGCCGCGGCGCCCGTGCCGCCCGCTTTCCGCCGGACCCCGCGCCGCGTGCCGGCCCCGGCCGCCCCGGCGGACGAGGGGCTGCCCTCGGCTGAGCCGACGACAGACTCCGGCGGCCGCGCCCAGCCTTGATCAAAGGCCCTTCCGCGCGGCATTATCGAAGCGAAACGATCCATAGGGAAATATTCGGAATGAAGAAGGCGATCCTTGCCCTGCTGCTCCTCTCCGGCGTGGCGATGCCCGCGCTGGCGCAGCAGGCGGTGCCGGTCGAGAAGCGGGTCGACAAGCTCGAGAAGGAAATGAAGGCGGTCCAGCGGAAGGTTTTCCCGGGCGGCGCCGAGCAATATTTCGAGCCCGAGATCAAGCCCGCCGCCCCGGTGGCCGCCCCCGCCGGATCGCCCGCCGACACGCTGTCGGCCGAGTTGAGCCGCCGGGTCGACACCCTGGAGAAGGCGCTGGCCCAGCTCACCGGCCAGGTCGAGCAGAACAGCTACAATCTGCGCAAGCTGGAAGACCAGTTCGCCAAGATGAAGGGCGACGCCGAGTTCCGTCTGAACGTGCTGGAAGGCAAGCCCGGCGGCGGCACTGCCCCCGCCGGCAGCGGCAACCTGCCCTATATCGTGCCGCCGGCCGCCAAGCCGGGCGCGGTGACCGCTCCGGCCCCGACCACCCCGGCCGCCGCCGCCCCGGCGCCAGCCCCCGCCGCGGCGAGCGCCGATCCCGGCTATGACGCCTATATGGCGGGCTACAAGCTGTGGGAGCAGAAGAAATATCCCGACGCGGTCGCCGCGCTGAAGGCGATGTACGCCAAATATCCCAAGCATAAATATGCGAGCTACGCCCGCAACCTGGCCGGCCGCGCCTATCTGGACAATGGCCAGTATAATGAGGCGATCCGCGAGTTCTTCGAGAACACCAAGATCGAGGACGGCGAGCGCGCGCCGCACAGCTATGTGTTCATGGCGCAGGCGCTGATGAAGCGGAAGCCGCCGCTGTTCGACAAGGCCTGCCAGGCCTATGAGGTGCTCCAGGCCAAATATCCCGACAAGGTGAACGGCGCCCTGGCCGAGATGGTCACCAAGGGAAAGGCCGATGCCAAGTGCAAATGAGGATGGGCTGAGCCTTTCTGCCCTTCCTTCCCCTTTGCCGTCATGCCAGCGCAGGCTGGCATCCATGTCTGCCATCTCCCCGGAGGGCATCTGGTGGATGAGAGACATGGACCCCAGCCTTTGCTGGGGTGACGCGAGAGGGTAGGGTGGCGATCTCCCCATCGCTTGGCGATCGTTTCCGGGCCGATGTTGCCCGTCTTCTGCCTCACCCGGACACCCGCCTGGGCCTTGCCGTCTCCGGCGGCCCCGACAGCATGGCGATGCTCCACCTTGCCGCTGCCGCGCTGCCTGGACGGGTCGAGGCGGCGACGGTCGACCATGGGCTGCGCGCCTCCGCCGCCGAGGAGGCCGAACTGGTGTCGCGAGCCTGTGCCGGGCTCGGCGTGCCCCACAAGACCCTGACGGTGACGGTGGCGCGTGAGGCGAGCGTGCAGGCCGCCGCCCGTCGCGCGCGCTATGAGGCGCTGGCAGGCTGGTGCCGCGAACGAGGCCTCGGCGCTCTCGCCACCGCCCATCATGCCGACGACCAGGCCGAGACCCTGTTGATGCGGTTGGGGCGCGGCGCGGGGCTGGCCGGGCTCAGCGGCATCCGCGCGTCCCGCGACCTCGGCGACGTCCTCCTCGTCCGCCCGCTGCTCGGCTGGCGGCGCGCCGAGCTGGCGGCGATCGTCGCCGATGTCGAAACGGTCGACGATCCCAGCAACGCCGATCCGCGCCACGACCGCAGCCATGCGCGTGCCTTGCTGGCGGCGGCCGGCGACCGGCTCGACCCCGCCCGGCTGGCGGCCTCGGCGGCCTGGCTGGCCGAGTCCGAGGCCGCGCTCGACTGGACCGCTAGGGAAGCGGCGCGCAGCCGCGTGGAGCGGCTCGACGATGGTCGCATCCTCGTGGATGTCGCGGACTTGCCCTCGGCGCTTCGGCGGCGGATAGTCGGTGACTTGATCGGAGAGGCCGAGTCGCCGGTCGACGGTCCCACCCTCTCGAGGGCGCTGGACCAGCTCGACAAGGGGCGGGCGACAACGGTTGGGCGCTACAAACTGTCGCCCGGACGCCGCATCCTGATCGAAATCGCACCCGTGCGCCGCTGAGCGGCAACCGAGTGCATTGTTCCATTGTTATTAAGCAGCCGATGCCTATCTTGGCGGGCGAAAGGCGGATTTGACCCATGAATGACGAGAAAGAGCCGAAGCAGCCGAACCCCTGGATGAAGAGCCTGGCCATCTGGATGGGCATCCTGCTGGCGCTCGTGGTCTTCGTCTCGATGTTCGAGAGCTCGTCGCGGACGACCTCGGGCGAGCAGATCGCCTATTCCGAATTCCTTGCCCGCGTCGAGGAAGGCGCGGTGCGCGAGGCCGATATCGGCGACGGCGTGATCAGCGGCAAGTTCAGCAACGGCACCGCCTTCAGCACCAACGCGCCGAGCGACCCGACCCTGATCCAGCGCCTGTCGGACAAGGCCGTCACCTTCCGCGCCAAGCCTGCCGAGCAGACCAGCTTCTGGATGATCATGCTCTACCAGTCGCTGCCCTTCCTGCTGATCCTCGGCATCGCCTTCTTCGTGATGCGCCAGATGCAGAAGAATGCCGGCTCGGGCGCGATGGGCTTCGGCAAGAGCCGCGCCCGCATGCTCACCGAAAAGCATGGCCGCGTCACCTTCGACGACGTCGCCGGCATCGATGAGGCGCGTGAGGAACTGCAGGAGATCGTCGATTTCCTGAAGGACCCGACCAAATTCGCCCGTCTCGGCGGCAAGATCCCGAAGGGCGCGCTGCTGGTCGGCTCGCCCGGTACCGGCAAGACCCTGCTTGCCCGCGCCATCGCGGGTGAGGCGAACGTGCCCTTCTTCACCATTTCGGGTTCGGACTTCGTCGAGATGTTCGTTGGCGTCGGCGCCAGCCGCGTCCGCGACATGTTCGAGCAGGCCAAGAAGAACGCGCCGTGCATCGTCTTCATCGACGAGATCGACGCGGTCGGCCGTCATCGCGGCGCCGGCCTCGGCAACGGCAATGACGAGCGCGAGCAGACCTTGAACCAGCTGCTCGTCGAGATGGACGGCTTCGAGGCGAACGAGGGTATCATCATCGTCGCGGCGACCAACCGCCCCGACGTGCTCGATCCCGCGCTGCTGCGTCCGGGCCGCTTCGACCGCCAGATCGTCGTGCCCCGCCCCGATATCGAGGGCCGCGAGAAGATCCTGTCGGTTCACATGAAGAAGATTCCGCTGGCTCCCGACGTCAATCCGCGCACCATCGCGCGCGGCACGCCGGGCTTCTCGGGCGCCGACCTGGCCAACCTCGTCAACGAGGCTGCGCTGCTGGCCGCGCGCAAGGGCAAGCGCCTCGTCGCGATGCGCGAGTTCGAGGAAGCCAAGGACAAGGTGATGATGGGCGCCGAGCGCAAGTCCATGGTCATGACCGAGGAAGAGAAGCGCTCGACCGCCTATCATGAGGCGGGCCATGCGCTGGTCTCGCTCCATGTCCCCGGCTGCGATCCGCTCCACAAGGTGACGATCATCCCGCGCGGCCGCGCGCTGGGCGTGACCTGGAACCTGCCCGAGCGCGACCGCTATTCGATGAACATGAAGCAGATGAAGGCGCGGCTCGCGCTCTGCTTCGGTGGCCGCATCGCCGAGCAGATCATCTATGGCGCGGACGAGCTGAACACCGGTGCTTCCAACGACATCCAGCAGGCCACCGACATGGCCCGTTCGATGGTGATGGAATATGGCATGTCCGAAAAGCTCGGCTGGCTGCGCTATCGCGACAATCAGGACGAGGTGTTCCTGGGCCATTCGGTCTCGCGCAACCAGAGCGTTTCGGAAGCGACCGCCCAGATGATCGACCAGGAGGTCCGCCGCCTGATCGAGGAAGCTGAGGCGACCGCCCGCACCGTGCTGACCGAGAAGCTCGAGGAATTGCACCGCTTGGCCGGCGCGCTGCTCGAATATGAGACGCTGTCGGGCGACGAAGCCAAGCGCGTGATCGCCGGCGAGGACATCGGCCGCGACCAGGGCAATGCCCGCCAGCCGGCCGCGCTGAACACCGGCGGCTCCTCGATCCCGAAGAGCCGGCGCCCGGGCGGCGGCTGGGGCGAACCCAAGCCCGCCTGACCGGGCCGAGCCAAAGAGACTGCGAAGGCCGCGTCACCCCAGGGTGGCGCGGCCTTTTGCTTTTGGGGGGGCTAAACCAGCTCCGCGTTGCAAGCGTCGCCCCGGCGGAGGCCGGGGCCGCCACGAAGTTCGCGGTGAGCTGGCTGCAGGAGCCTGTGGCGGCTCCGGCCTCCGCCGGAGCGACGCTTGGGATATCTATTTGGCGGCCTCAATCCCACCAGAGAGACCACCATTCGCTGGCCATCAGTGTGGCCGCGAGCGCCGCGATCGTGTCGGTGCCCTGGTCGACGATGTCGGGGCAATAGCCATATTGCTCGCGGGCGAGCGCCATCGCCGCATCGCGGCTTTTCGGCCGGCGGGCGGCACGCAGGTTCATCGTGTCGCCATTGATACCGACCAGATCGACCGCATATCGGCTGTGCCAGCCGCGCAGGGCGGCCACATGATATTCGGGGGGCGGGCAGGCGTTCCAGTCGCCCCAGCGCAGATAGGCGGGAACTTCCCAGCCATATTTGGTCGGGATCAGGAGGATGTGGACCCGGTCGTGAAAGCGGCCCGAAAGAAGGTCCATGGCCACGATGGGGCCCGGGATGCCCGTGGCGACCTGCGAGGGCCAGCGGCCCACCGGGGCCGACAGTTCTTCCGCCTGATAGGCGCCCGGCCAGTTGCGAAGGTCCTTCGGGAAGCTGAGCTTTGCCGCTGCGGCGAGGATCTCCGCCGGGGAACGCAACGTGACGCCCGGTATCGCTACGCCCGAGACGACGGGATCGGCCATCGAGAACTGATCCGCAATGCGCTCCAGGCCCTCGTCCCCGCCGACGATGACCGGCCAGCCCCGTCCCGCGCCCCGGAGGCTCTCCCATTCGGCCAGCGCCCGTTCGCCCGGAACCGTCACGCGTTCATAGGGCAGGGCGGCCATCACCCGCGCGCGCATCGCCTCATGGCGGGCGCGCTGCTCGGGCGGGAGGCGGGAGAGGTCCGGTGATGTTTGCCCGGCGGCCTTCGATCCCCGCGCCGCACCCAGGCCGGTCGCTGCCAGCCCACCGATCATCGTTCGTCGCGTCAGGGTCATGTCGTGGTGGCCACTCTCGGATGAGGGACGATCATGCTCCCGAACGGGAGGGCGGACATTCGATCGCATGGTCGACATCATAGGGCGGAAAATTGCAGCCGCACGACCAGTTCTCGAAGCGTTTCAGGCGCCGGTTATAGTCTCCGCCTGCGATGCGGTGCTGGGTGTCATCGATCATTATAAGCCAGTCCGGGGCACCGATGACCCGTCCCGCCGGCAGGCCGCGATGGCCGGCTTCGATATAGATCACCGAGATCACATCCTGCGAGATGCGTTTGCCGCGCTTCTGGAAGGCGAAGATGCGATGCCAGCGGTCGAGCGCGCCGACGCAGGCGTTGCGCGCCGTCACCGCTTCGATGGCGGCAACCTCGTCCGCCGGGGGATTGCCGACCGAGCAGCCCGTCATGGGGAGGAGGCCCAGCAGGAGGCGAGCGATGGCTTTCACCGGTCGATACGACCATGATCACGGATTGCCCGCAAGCGGATGATCGGGGCGCGGGCGCCCCTTGACGGCTTCCCCCGCCGCGACCAAGCTTTTGCGTCAGGAGTATCTCCTCCGGCAGACCGCGGATCATCATGAAGCTTATCGTTGATTTCCAGGCGATCGCCAAGGATCACACCCCCTTCAACACCTGCTTCCTGCGCCTGATCCGCGACGCTTTTCCGGGCGAGACGGTGAAGATGGCCTGCCGCGAGGACCATCATCAGGCGATCCTGCCCTATGTCGGCCAGCTGGGCATCGAGTTCATCCCGGTGCCCGAGGAACTCCACAATCCCCCGCGCGGCCGGCTGGTCGCGCAGGACGAGCGGGCCCATTATGCCTTCGTCGTCGAGCTGTGCCGCCGGTTTCGCGTCGAGCATCTGATCCTGCTCGGCGTGCGCGCCGACATGCTGCGGCGGCTGCGCGCGAAGCGGCCGGCGGCGCGGATCGACATCGTTCTGCACGGGACCCTGGCCGAGCCGTCGCACTGGCGCTCGCGCAACCCCTTCCGCAAGCGGCTGGACCTGTGGGGGGTGATGGGGCGGCGTTTCCCGCGCAGCATGCAGTTCATCTTCCTGGAGGAGGGGATTGCCGACCGGATGGTGCCGATGATGGCGCCCGATACGCGCTGGGCGGTGCTGCCGCACCCGATCCCCGGCGCGCCGCTGGAGGCCGAGCGGCCGCCGGTGGGCGAGGTGATCGACGTCGGCTTTTTCGGGGTGAGCCTGCCCGGCAAGGGCTTCGAGCATTTCCTGAAGCTCGCCGAGCGGCGCAATCCGCAGCTCCGGCTCAACTGCGTGGGGCCGAAGGGCAAGACCTATGACAGCGCCTGCGACGGGCTGTTCGGCACCCCGCCCGCGCAGGAGAAGCTGACCCAGGAGGCGTTCGACGCGCTGGCGCAGGACAATGACCTGGTGTTCCTGCCGCTCGATCCGATCGCCTATGATTTCATCGCCAGCGGCACCCTGATCGATGCGATCCGCTTCAGCGTGCCGCCGGTGCTGCCGCGCAACGCCGTGGTCACCGCGCTCGAGCGCCGCTATGGCCGCTTCGCTTATGTCGTCGAGGACGAGGCGGAAGGGATCGAGCTGGTGAGCGCGCTGACCCCCGAGCGGCTGCGCGAAGAATTGCCGGATCTGCGCGCGACCGAGCGCGCGATCGCGGCCGACCGGACGGTGGAGGCGGTTGCCCCGCTGTTCCGGGCGATGATGGGGGTGGCGGACCAGGGCATCCGCGGCCAGGCGTAACGGGAGCGCTGTTTTCAAGGGGGTGTGTGGGGAATGCTGAAGAAACTCGTGACCGGCCTGTTCGATCGGGCCGGCTATGCCGTCATCGCCAAATGGCGGCTGTTCCATGATCCGCAGGTCAAATATCTGCGCCGGCTGTTCGACCTGACCGGGGTGGACTGCGTGATCGACGTGGGCGCGAACAATGGCCAGTTCGTCCATTTCCTGCGGGTCGAGCTGGGCTATCACGGCCATGTCATCTCGTTCGAGCCCAACCCGGTGGCGGCCGAGCAGGCGCGCAAGGCGGCGGCCGGCGATCCCAAATGGAGCGTCCATGAAATGGCGCTCGGCCGCGAAGCGGGCGTCGCGACGCTCAACGTCATGAAGTTCGACGTCTACAGCTCGCTGCTGCCGCCGTCGGATACGCTGCCGGCGATCGACCATGTCGAATATGGCATGACCGTCGATCGCACCGTCGAGGTGGAGGTGAAGACCGCCGACGAGGTGCTGCCCGGCCTGCTCGCCGCGATCGGCGTGAAGCGCCCCTATCTGAAGCTCGACACCCAGGGCTTCGACCTGGAGGTGGTGGCGGGCGCGACCGAATTGCTGAAGACCGTGGTCGCCTGCCAGACCGAGGTGCCGGTGACCCAGATTTACGCGGGTGGCGGGACGTTCGACCAGACGCTGGCGGTGTTCCACGAGGCGGGTTTCGCGCCGAGCGGCCTGTTCCCGACCAACGACATCTTCCCGTCGCTGATCGACATGGACTTTCACCTGATCCGAAAGGACCTTCTGCCCGAGAACGGAAAGGTCTAGGAGGACCGGCCCAATATCCCTGCCACGGCAGGGCGGTTTTCGGTTACGGATGGCCGGCTTATGTCTGGATCGACCAACGACGCATCCGATCGGCCCTCGCCCCCGCACGAGGAGTCGAACGAGGCGCTCGCCAAGAAGAGCGTCAAGGGCGGCACGATCACGATCGTGACCCAGCTCTGCCGGGTGGTCATCCAGATCGCCGGGGTGGCGATCGTCTCGAAGATCCTGGCGCCGGCCGATTTCGGCCTGCTGGCGATGGCGGTGACGGTGACGGGGTTCATCTCGCTGTTCACCGACATGGGGCTGTCGGCCGCGACGATCCAGCGCAAGGAGATCAACCAGCGTGTGATCAGCACGCTGTTCTTCATCAACCTCGCGGTGGGCACCAGCCTGTTCCTGATCGCCGCCGCGGCCTCGCCGGTCGCGGCCTGGGTGTTCGACGACAAGAGGGTGATCCCGCTGATCATCAGCCTGGGGCTGGCGATCCCGATCTCGGCCGCGGGGGCGCAGCATGCCGCGCTGCTCAACCGGGATATGCGGTGGATCGCGCTGCATGGCACCGGCATCCTCTCGCAGCTGCTCAGCCTGGTCGCGGTGGTGGTGCTCGCGCTGACCCTGAAGCATCCCTTCATGGCGCTGGCGGCGCAGTCGGTGGTCGCCTCGCTGGTCGCCACCGCCTGCTACTGGATGCTGTCGGGCTGGCGGCCCAGCTTCGTGCTCGACCTGCGCAAGGCGCGGTCGGAGCTGGGCTTCGGCATGTATCTGTCGGGCTTCAACTTCATCAACTACATGCACGACCAGTTCGACAATCTGCTGCTCGGCTGGCGCTTCGGTGCGGTCGAACTCGGTTATTACAGCCGCGCCTACAGCCTGCTGCAGATGCCGCTCAACATGGTCAACAGCGCCATCACCCAGGCGGTGCTGCCCTCGCTGTCGCGCCTCGCCCCGCGCCATGACGACTGGACCCGCGCCTTCCTGATGCTGCTCACCACCTGCGCCTTCGGCAGCATGGCACTGTGCTCCACCCTGTTCGTGGCGTCGGAGCCGCTGATCGACCTGCTGCTGGGCCACCAGTGGGAGCCGGTGGTGACCTTGTTCCGCTATCTGATGGTCGCCTCGATCTTCGGCAGCGCCACCAGCGTGTGCGGATCGGCCTTCATTTCGAAGGGCGAGACCAAGGCCTTCTTCTACTGGGGCCTCTTCTCCTGCCCCATCTATGCGCTCAGCTATGTGATCGGCCTGCCCTGGGCGTCGATCGGCATCGCCGTCGCTTATTCGCTGTCGATGGCGGTGCTGGCGCCGATCTACCTGCTGGTGGCGTCGCGGGTGACCAATTTCTCCTTCTCGGCCGCCGCGCTGCGCATCGCGCCCTTCATGATCTGGGCAGGGGTGACCTGTTTCCTCGGCCTCGAGATCCTGGAGCGGCTGACGATCGCATCGACCTTCCTGCGGCTGTTCGCGGCGGTGGGGATCGCGCTGACGATCTACCTGACCCTGGCGGTCGTCACGGTCTGCCTGTTGTCGCGCTACCAGGATTTCCGCGAGCTGGTGGCGCGGCTGGTGCTGCGCCGGGGCGCCGCGCAGGCGGCCTGAGCCGAGGCCCGATTTTTCGGGCTTTTCCGCGGCGGTTGTCGCGTTCGATCATCGACGGGGCGATGTCGCTCGGCCAAGCTGCGCGCGGCGCGAATAGGGCTTGCCAAAGCCCACGCCGATTTATGATATACATTGTCTCATAAAGGGAGGGGCATGCGATGAAGATGGCCGGCGAGCAGCGGATCGCCGCCCCGCGGGCGCGGGTGTGGGACGCGCTGAACGACCCCGACATCCTGCGCGCGAGCATCCCCGGCTGCCAGAGCCTCGACCGCGCGGGCGACAACGGCTTCACCGCGATCGCCGAGGTCAAGATCGGCCCGATCGGCGCACGCTTCAAAGGCGATGTCGCGCTGTCCGAGCTCGATCCGCCCAACGGCTATCTGATCAGCGGCAAGGGCAATGGCGGCATCGCCGGCAGCGCCAAGGGCAGCGCGCGGGTGCGGCTGAGCGACGACGGCAGCGGCGGCACCCTGGTCTCCTATGAGGTCGATGCCGAGGTGGGTGGCCGCATGGCGCAGCTCGGCGGGCCGATCATCGACGCCACCGCCAGGCAATTGGCGGGGAAGTTCTTCAGCCGCTTCGGCGAAGTGGTGAGTGGGGCGGCCCCCAATGCGGCTGTTGCACCGCCGGGTATGGCGCCGGCCGCTGCCGTCGCCGCTTCGCTTCCCGCTTCTGCCGGCCCGATCGCGTCGCGCGGATCGCCCGTCACCTGGCTGCTGGCGCTGGTCGTCGCCGCGCTGGTCGGCTTCCTGATCGGGCGGAGCCAGGGCGATGCGGCTTCTGACTGGGCGGGGCTGGCGATCGGGCTGATCGTGGTCGTCGCCTCGGCCGCCGCCTTCGAATATGGCCGGCGCAGCGCGACCCCGGTGGTCACGCTCGACGCCGCGCTGCTCCGCCGCCTGGTCGAGGGAGGGCGCGAATGAAGCCCGCGCCCTTCGACTATGTCGCCCCGCGCACGATCGACGAGGCCTGCACGATCCTGGCCGAGGCGGGCGGCGGCGCCACCGTGCTGGCGGGCGGACAGACCCTGATGCCGCTGCTCAACCTGCGGATGAGCCAGCCCTTCATCCTGGTCGACATCAACCGCATCCCCGAGCTGCAGGGCATTTCGCACGGGGCAGGGGGCATCCGCATCGGCCCGGCCACCCGCCAGCGCGACGCGATCGAGAGCGAGCTGCTCGCGCAGGACCTGCCGGTGCTGGTGGAGGCGGTGAGCCATGTCGGCCACCACCAGACCCGCAATCGCGGCACCGTGGGCGGATCGATCGCGCTGGGCGAGCCGGCGGCCGAGCTGCCCGCGACGGCAGTGGCGCTGGGCGCCGAGATCGAGATTCGCTCGGTGCGCGGCAACCGCCGGGTGGCGGCGCGCGACTTCTATGTCGGGCCCTATCTGACCGTGCTGGAGCCCGACGAGCTGGTCGTCGGCATCCACTTCCCCGCATGGCCGCAGGGCCACCTGACCCTGTTTCGCGAACTGGCCCAGCGGCCGGGCGACTTCGCACTGGTCGGCATGGTCGGCGCCTTCGCGCTGGAGGGCGGCACCATCGCCCGCGCCGCGATCGGCTGGTTCGGCATGGGCCCCACCCCGATCGCCGCGCGCCAGGCCGAGGCGGCGCTGGTCGGCCAGACGCTCGGCTCTATCGATCCGGAAGCGGTGGCCGCGCTCGCGATCGCCGACACCGCGCCGTTCGACGATCACCACGCCAGCGCCGACTATCGCCGCACCGTCGGCCGGCGGCTGTTCACCCGCGCGCTGCGCCAGGCGCTGGACCTGAAGGAGGCGGCATGAGCGAGCATCGCATCGAGCTGAGCATCAACGGCCGCCGCCAGGCCGGCACCGTCGAGGCGCGCACCTCGCTCGCCGATTATCTGCGCGGCGACGCCGGCTATACCGGGGTCCATGTCGGCTGCGAGCATGGCGTGTGCGGCGCCTGCACCGTGATGGTCGACGGGCGCGCGGTGCGATCCTGCCTGATGCTCGCGGTCCAGGCCGACGGCGCCGAGGTCCGCACCGTCGAGGGGCTGGCCGCGCCCGACGGCAGCTTCCACCCCGTTCAGCAGGCGATGCGCGACGAACATGCGCTGCAATGCGGCTTCTGCACCCCCGGCGTGGTGATGACCCTCGCGGCGCTGACCGAGGCCGAGGACAAGCCGAGCGAGGACCAGCTCCTCGCCGCGCTGTCGGGCCATATCTGCCGCTGCACCGGCTATCAGGGCATCCGCCGCGCCGCGTGCCGGCTGGCGAAGGAGGCGGCGGCATGAACGCACCCGAGGGGATTGGCGGCGGTCTCGGCGCCGCCCGCTTCATCGGCCAGCGCATGCCGCGCAAGGAGGATCCGCGCCTGCTCACCGGGCGGGGCCAGTTCGTCGACGACATCGCGCTGCCCGGCATGCTCCACGTCGCCTTCGCGCGCAGCCCGATCGCGCGTGGCACGATCCGTTCGATCGACGCGAGCGTCGCGCTCGACATTCCCGGCGTCCACGCCGTGTACACCGCCGAGGATATCGCCCGGCAGAAGGTGGAGCTGCTCAGCTTCTACTTCACCTCGCCCGCGGTCGAGACGACCCCGCTCGCCAGCGGCCGGGTCGCCTATGTCGGCGATCCGGTGGCGCTGGTCATCGCCGACAGCCGCGCCATCGCCGAGGACGCCGCCGCGCTGATCGAGGTCGACTATGACGAGGAAGACCCCGTCGTCACGATCGCCGATGCGATGCGCGGCCCCCCCGTCCATCCCGGCACCGAGAACAACATCGCCGCGCAGATGGGCGCCGAGGAGATGGACGAGGATCTGGAGGCGGCGCTGAACGGCGCCGCGCACCAGATCACCCACCGCATCGTCCACCAGCGCATCTCGCAGTCGCCGATGGAGACGCGCGGCGTCGTCGCCAGCCGCGACGGCCATGAGGAGCTGACCCTCTACATCACCTGCCAGAGCCCGCACATGATCGCGCGCTGGGTGAGCCTGGCGCTAGGCCTGCCGCAGACCGCGATCCGGGTGATCGCCAAGGATGTCGGCGGCTCCTTCGGGCTCAAGAACCATCCGTGGAAGGAGGAGGTGGCGGTGATCGTCGCCGCACTCCTGTTCGGCCGCCCGCTGAAGTGGATCGAGGATCGCTGGGAGAATCTCACCGCGTCGAACCAGTGCCGCGAGCAGGAGATGGAGCTCAGGGTCGCCTTCGACGGCGAGGGGCGGCTGGTCGCCTCGCATGGCGATTACAGCCTCAACAACGGCGCCTATCCGCAGGGGGCGGACTGCAACATCGCCGTCCACATGTTCCTGTGGTCGGCCTACAAGATGCCCGCCTACGGCTTCCTGACGCGCGGCTGGTACAGCAACACGGCGGGCCTCGCCGCCTATCGCGGGCCCTGGGCGATGGAATCGCTGGTGCGCGAGACCGCGCTCGACAAGGCGGCGCGCCGGATCGGCATCGACCCGCTGGAGATCCGCCGCCGCAACCTGCTCACCCTGAAGGACCAGCCCACGGTCAGCTCGATGGGCGTGGCGCTGGAGGACATCACCCCGGCCGAATGCCTGGAGAAGCTGGTCGCCTATTTCGACGTCGCGGCCTTCCGCCGGGAACAGGCGGCGGCGCGGAAGCAGGGCCGCTATCTGGGCCTCGGCCTCGCCGCCTATATCGAGCCGACCGCCGTCGCCGGGCCGATCGCCTCGATGACCGGCGAGCTGGCCCAGATACGGATCGAGGCGACCGGCAAGGTCACCGCGTCGATGAGCACCCATTCGCAAGGACACGGCACCGCCACCACGATGGCGCAGGTGATCGCCGACCGGCTGGGCGTCCCCTATGAGGACGTCACCGTGTTCGAGGGCGACAGCGCGATGGGCGGCTTCGGCCCCGGCGCGGCGGGGAGCCGCCAGGGCGTGATCGCCGGCGGCGCCGCCATCAAGGCGTCCGAGCTGCTGGTGGCCAAGGTCAAGCAGCTCGCCGCGCATCTGCTCAACGCCAGCCCCGAAAGCGTGCGGATCGAGCGCGGCATGATCCATGTCGACGGCGCCCCCGAAATGTCGAAGCCGCTGCGCTGGGCCGCCGAGATCGCCTATGGCGAGCCCGATCGCCTGCCGCCCGATTTCCAGGCTGGTCTGGAGGTGCAGCACCGCTACCAGCCGCCGCCGATGACGATCACCAGCGCCGCGCATGCCTGCGTGGTCGAGGTCGACGCCGACACCGGCTTCGTCAGGATATTGCGCTGGATCTCGTCCGAGGATTGCGGGACGGTGATCAACCCGGCGGTGGTGGAGGGGCAGATTTCGGGCGGCCTCGCCCAGGCGATCGGCATGGTGCTGCTGGAGGAGATGGCGTTCGATCCGCGCGGCAATCCGCTCGCGGCGACCTACAAGGATTATATGCTGCCGGCGATCAGCGACGTGCCGGTCTTCGAGTTCGTCCATGCCAACACCCCGTCGCGCGCCGAGGGCGGCATGCGCGGGGTGGGCGAGGGCGGGGCGATCATCGGCCCGCCGACCCTCGTCAACGCGATCGCCGACGCGCTCTCGCCCTTCGGCGAGCTGGAGGTGAGCCTGCCGCTGACCCCGACCAAGCTGCTCAGCCTGATCGAGGGCCGCGACCTCGGCGCGAAGTCGCATGCCCCGGTCGTGGTGCCTTCGGCGCCCATCGCGGAAGTGGCTCCGCCGTCCGCGCCCGAACCCGAGGCGCCGGCCGAAGCCGTCCGCATCGACGGCGACTGGAAGATGATCCTCGCCTCGCCCGTCGGCCCGCAGGAGATGGTGGGCCATTTCGAGACCGACGGCACCGCGCTCAGCGGCCACCTCAGCGCCAGCGAGGGTGTGCAGGGCTTCACCGGCACCGTCGACGGCAACCGCCTGGTCTTCGACCTGAAGGTCGAGAAGCCGATGAGGCTGACCCTGAAATATGACCTGCTCGTCACCGGCGACGCGATCGCCGGCAAGGTGAAGATGGGGATTTTCGGTTCCGCGAAGATCAGCGGCGTGCGGGTCTGAACCTGTCAGCGCACGTCGCTCCGGCGGAGGCCGGAGCGACGCTTGTCCTCAGCAGCTACCCCACCGCCTCCAGAGCCGGCGCCGGATCGAATTCGATCGGCAGCCCCTTCATCCCCCACACCCCATAAAAGGGCCGCCAGCCCGACGGGCCCGTCCGGCGCGGGTTCTGCATCCGCTGGGCGATCTGGTGGAGACCTTCCTGGATCTGGGCGCGGGCGATGAACTGGCCCAGGCACATATGCTTGCCCAGGCCGAACGCCATGTGGCGCTTGCGGTTCTCGCGCTCGGGATCGAACGCCTCGGGATCGTCGATCGCGGTCTCGTCGCGGCCCGAGACGCTGACCGGGAAGAACAGCATCGTCCCCTTGGGGATCTGCACGTCGCGATAGTCGATGTCCTTGATCGTCACCCTCGGGATGGTCGAGGTGGTGAGGTAGCGGAAATTCTCCTCCACCACCTTGGCGCAGAAGGCGAGGTCCTCGGCGCAACGCTGGTAGAGATCGGGCCGGTCGACCAGCACGTGCATCATCAGGGTCAGCGCGTTCTTCGACGTGTCGTAGCCCGCGACGAAGATGAAGATCAGCACGTCGTACAGCTCCTGCTCGGCCATCGCCCCGCCGCTGTCGACGGTCTTCACCAGCAGTTCCAGCAGGTCGTCATGGCTCTCGCCCGCCGCCAGCGCGCGGCGCCGATCGGCGACCAGGCCCTTCACGAAGGCGTAGAGATTCTCGGTCGCCCGCTCCAGCGCGGGCAGATATTTGGGGTCGATGCTCTGGCTGAGGCCGAAATCCTCCAGCGACTGGCGGATGTCGGGCACCACCGAGGGCGAGGCGCCAACCAGCCGGCACATCACGCTGATCGGGAAGTGCGAGGCGAACAGCTCGAAATCGAACGCGCCCTTGGGCACCCATTCGTCGAGCACCTCGGCGATCGTCTCGCGCATGATCGGGCGGTGACGATTGGCCTGCTGCGGCGTGAAGGCGGGGGCAAGCAGGTCGCGCACCCGCTTGTGCTGCTCGCCGGTGCGGGCGAGCAGGCTGTCCTGCTGGAAGCGGCCCCATTGGGTGTCCTGCGCCTCGAGGATGTCGACCACGTCGCTATAGGCGCCGTCGAGATTCTCGTCCTTCACCAGCAGCTCGCGCATCGCGTCGAACTGGTGGACGACATAGCCGAAGGCGCAGCTCGCCAGCCAGGGATGCTGCTCGCGCGCCGCCGCCAGATAGGGCCAGGGGTTGGAGGAGAAATCCTCGGTTTCCATCGGCAGGGTGGGCAGCGCCAGATCGGCGATGTTGGTCATGACGGGCTTCCTCTCCTCGACGCGCCCGGCGACTCTGGAAATGGGCCATGGTGCGTTCCGCCCTTCATGCCAGCGGGCGGGGCGAGGGGGCAAGGAAATTAAGTCGAGTGAATTACTCCTCGCAACCTGCGCGTCATCCCGGCGGAGGCCGGGATCTTGGAAGCCGCGGCACCTTTCTTCTCGGCGTCACCCCAGCGACGGCTCGGGTCCATGTCTGTCTCCTTCCCAGATGCCATCTCGGGTGATGACAGACATGGATGCCAGCCTTCGCTGGCATGACGGGAAGGGGCAGGCTCTACCCTTTCAGCCCTGGCCACCCTCCCGACTTCCGACTGGATGACGAGGCGAGGAGGGACTGCGCCAAGCCCCAGCAATAGGGGCTTGCGACTCATCCCCAACAGGCAGACCCTCCGCCTTCCCCAGCGGGCTGGCTCCCATCGAGAGAGCCGGATTGAGCAGGAGGAGAGCGATATGCGTGAAAGCTGCAACGGCGTTAGAGCCGTCGCGCTCGTCGGACCGGCGGGCGCGGGCAAGACGAGTCTGGCCGAAGCCCTGTTGTTCGCGGCGGGCGCGATCCCCCGGCTGGGATCGGTGCAGGCCGGTACCAGCCAGGGCGATGCGAGCGCCGAGGCGCGGGCGCGCGGCGGATCGACCGAACTCAACCTGATGCGCTTCGACTGGATGGACGAGCCCTTCGCGCTGATCGATGCCCCCGGATCGGCGGGCTTCTCGGCCGATGCCGAGCGCGCGCTGGCGATCGCCGACATCGCGCTGGTGGTGGTCGATCCCGACCCCGATCGCGCGCCGCTGGTGGAGCCGACCCTGCGCCAGCTGGAGGCGCTCAGGATTCCCCACGCGCTGTTCGTCAATCGGATCGATCAGGCGCGAGGCAGCGTCCAGGATCTGCTGGAAGCGCTGCAGCCGATGAGCGCGGCCGCGCTGGTCGCCCGCCAGATCCCGATCCGCCATGGCGAGAAGATCGACGGCTTCGTCGATCTCGCGCTGGAGCGGGCCTATCTCTATCGCCCCGGCACCGCCTCCGAGCAGGTGCCGATCGAGCCCGGCATGGCCGATATCGAGGCGGCGCAACGCTTCCACATGCTGGAACAGCTCGCCGATCATGACGATGCGCTGCTCGAGCAGCTGCTGAGCGACGAGGTGCCGAGCCTCGACACCATCTTCGGCGACATCGCGCGCGAGACCGCGGCGGGGCTGATCGTGCCGGTGCTGTTCGGCTCGGCGATCAACGGCTTCGGCGTGCGGCGGGTGCTCAAGATGCTGCGCCACGACACGCCGACCCCGCAGGCCACCGCCGGGCGGCTGGGGATCGACGGGCCGGTCGCGCAGCTCTTCAAGGTGTCGCACGGCAGCACCGTCGGCCGGCTGGCGCTCGCTCGCCAGTTCGGGGGGCCGCTGGCCGAGGGCGCCGAACTGCGCAGCTGCGACGGCCAGTCGGTGCGCGCAGGATCGCTGTTCGCGGTCCAGGGCGCCGCCACCAGCAAGATCGCGAGCGCGCGGCCGGGCGAGATCATCGGCATCGCCAAGGTCGACAGCCTCCAGCCGGGCATGCGGCTGTGCGCCGGCCGGCAGCCCGAGGCGGCGGCGCCGGCGGACAAGCCGGTCACCAATTGCGCGCTCGCCATCGCGGTGAACGACCATAAGGACGAGGTGCGCCTGTCGGGCGCGCTCAACCGGCTGGTCGAGGAAGACCCCGGGCTCGGCTGGGCGACCGACGATGCGACCCGCCAGACCCTGCTCCACGGCATCAACGACGAGCATCTCGCGACCGCGCTCGCGAAGCTCAAGCGGCGCTATGGCGTCGCGGTGGCGGTGAAGCCGCCCGCGGTCGCCTATAAGGAGACGATCCGGAAAGCCGCGCGCGCGCATGGCCGGCACAAGAAACAGTCGGGCGGCCATGGCCAGTTCGGCGACGTGGTGATCGAGATCCGCCCGCTCGAACGCGGCGAGGGCTTCCGCTTCGAGGACCGGATCACCGGCGGCGCGATCCCGCGCCAGTGGATTCCGGCGGTCGAGGCGGGGGTGCGCGACGCGATGGCGCAGGGGCCGAACGGCTTTCCCGTCGTCGATGTCGCGGTCACCCTCGTCGAGGGCTCCTATCACAGCGTCGACAGCTCCGAACTCGCCTTCCGCACCGCGGGCCGGATCGCGATGGCCGAGGCGCTGGCGGCCGCGTCCCCCTTTCTGCTCGAACCCGTCGCCCATGTGACGATCCGCGCGCCCGGCACCGCGGTGTCGCGCATCACCTCGGCGGTCGCCAGCCGGCGCGGCCAGATGCTCGGCGTCACCCCGCGCGAGGGCTGGTCGCGCTGGGACATGATCGAGATGCTGCTGCCCGAGGCCGAGTTGAACGGACTGGAGGCCGAGCTGCGCTCGCTGAGCCAGGGGCTGGCCGGCTATGAGGCGCATTTCGACCATCTCGCCGAACTGAGCGGCAAGGCCGCGCAGGCGGTGGCACAACGCGCGCCGGAGATGGCGTGACCCCCAATTCCTCCCCGGAACGGGGAGGGGGACCGCACGAAGTGCGGTGGAGGGGGCGCCGTGCAATGGCGCTTCGCGCCGCCCCTCCACCATCCGCTTCGCGGACGGTCCCCTTCCCCGTGCCGGGGAGGAACTAGGTCACTTCCTGTCCCTGAAGCTCATGTCGAGCAGATAGGCGCTCGACCAGCCGCCATCGACCAGCAGCGTATGGCCGCTCACATAGCTGGCGAGGTCCGAGAGCAGGAAGGTGATGCTCTTGGCGATGTCGTCGGTGGTGCCCAGCCGCCCCATCGGCAGCTTGCTCTCCATCATCTCCAGCACTTCCGGGTCATGCTGGAAGCGCGGGGTGGCGATGCTGCCGGGGGCGACCGCGTTCACCCGGATGCCGTGGGGTGCCCATTCGGCGGTCATGCTGCGCACCAGATTGGCCATGCCGGCCTTGGCGGCGCCATAGGCGGCGTGGCTCGGCGCGGTGGTGAGCCCGCTGATCGAGGTGACGCCGACGATCGCGCCGGGCCGCTTGTCCGCGATCAGCGCGCGGGCGAGCAGCCGCGCGGGCAGGAAGAAGGAGGTCAGGTTGATCCGGTGCTGATAGTCCCATTCCTCCAGGCTCAGCTCGGTCAGCGGCCCCCAATGGCCGATCCCCACCACCGTCGCCATCAGGTCGACCTGGCCGAACGTGCGGGTGCCCGCGTCGAGCGAGGCCTGCATCTGAGCCTCGTCGGTCACGTCGGCGGAAGTGGCGATGGCGCGGCCGCCCTGCGCCCGGACATCGGCCGCCACCCGCTCGGCACGCTCGGCGTCCCGATCGACGATCACCAGCGCGCACCCCGCCTCGGCCAGCCGGTGCGCGGTCGCCTCGCCCATGCCGAAACCGCCGCCCAGCACCCAGGCGACCTTGCCCTCAAGGCCCAGCATATCGCTCATCCGCATCCTCTCCATGCTTTGGCCCATGCTGGCATTGATCGGCCTGTGGCGTAAAGCCACGTCGGCCGGGCAGGGATCTGCTACGGAAAGCGTCGCTCCGGCGGAGGCCGGAGCCGCCACGTATAGGGAGAAAGCTGGTCGCAGGAGCCGGTGGCGGCCCCGGCCTCCGCCGGGGCGACGATCCTGGGCGGCCTTATCGCGCCCCAGCCTCCACGAAGCGCCGCGCCAGCGCCGCCACCTCGGCGATCGGCTCGACCGCGCCGCCCTCGATCCAGGCGCGCGCGCTGCGGAAGATCGCGCCCGCAATGCCGGCGCGGGCGAGCGGGGAGGGGATGCCGGGGGCGACCATCTCCACCAGCCGTGCCGCCAGCGCCCGGCCGGTGCGGCGCGTCTCGCTGTCCTGCGCGTCCAGGTCGACCAGGAACATCTTCGTCAGGTGCGGGTGCGCCTGGAGGATCATCAGGAAGCGTTCGAGCACCGCGCCGACCGGGTCGGGGGCGTCGCGCTCCTCGGTCAGATCCTCGATCAGCCGGGCGCTGACCCGCTCGAACACGACATTGAGCAGCGCCTCCCGATTGGGAAAGCTCTCGTAGAAATAGCGCGCGGTGAGCCCGGCCTCGGCGCAGATCGCGGTGACGGCGGCGCTCGCCGGTCCCTGCCGCTCGATCAGCCTTTCGGCCGCCTCGATCAATTTCTCCCGGCGGGCGGCGATCCGCTCTTCCTGGCTCACCCCGCCATAGCGGCGGCTGTTGTCGGTCTTCATCGCCCTCCCTTGACAGAAAGAGGAGAATCGGACAATTGGGAAATATAGATTGTCAGATTATCAGATGGGATCGTGACGATGGATATGACCCTTTCGAACCCCGAGGTGCTTGGCCGGCGTGACTGGCGGACCGCCTTTGTCGCGCTGCGCCGGCTGCTCGCCGACGCCGACGATACACCGCAGGTCTTCCGCATCATGCGCGCGCTCAACGCGGGCTCGGCGCGGCGGGGCTATGAGCGCTTGGCGGCGACCCTGGGCGGCGGGCGGATCGCCTATGAGCGGGTCGAGCTGGCCGAGCGGTTGTCGGATCGCGCCTGGCTGGAAAGCTTCGCCGAGGGGACGGTGGGCGCGACCTATCGCGAGTTCCTCGACAGCACCGGCTATACGACGGAGGGGCTGGCCGAGGTCAGCCGCGCCGACGACAGCTTCCGCGACGCCCCGCACCCCTATGCCTGGTTCGGGCGCCGCATGCGCGACACCCACGATATCTGGCATGTGCTGACCGGCTACCGCGCCAATGACGCGCTGGGCGAGCTGTGCCTGGTCGCGTTCACCTACGCCCAGAGCGGCGGAATCGGCTGGGCACTGATCGCGGCCGGGGGCGCCTTCAAGGGGCTGCGCATGGGCGAGCCGAAGGTCGTGAAGGCGATCTGGGAAGGCTATCGGCGCGGCAAGGCGGCCAAGTGGCTGCCGGGCGAGGACTATGCCGCTCTGCTCGCCGAACCGCTGGAAGCGGCGCGGGCGCGGCTGGGGATCGGGGCGGCCATCGCCTATCCGCTTTGAGAAGATCGTCGCTCCGGCGGAGGCCGGAGCCGCTACGATAGGGGAGATGGGCTAGCCGCAAGAGCCTGCGGCGGCTCCGGCCTCCGCCGGAGCGACGGGGGTGGGGAGATGCTACCGCCCGTCCCCCAGCACCATCGCCGCGCCCTTCTCGGCGATCATCAGGGTCGGCGAACTCGTGTTGCCCGATACGATGCGCGGCATCACCGACGCGTCGATCACGCGCAAGCCGTCGACCCCGCGCACCCGCAGCCGCTCGTCGAGCACCGCCATCGGATCATTGTCCGCCCCCATCGCAGCGGTGCCGACCGGGTGGAAGATGGTGGTGCCCAAGGTCGCCGCGGCGTCGAGCAACTCGGTATCGCTCTCGACCGCGGGGCCGGGGAGATATTCCTCCGGCCGGAAGCGGGCGAGGGCGGACTGGCCGACGATGCGGCGGGTGAGCTTGAGCGAGTCCACCGCGACCCGCCGGTCCTCCTCGGTCGACAGATAATTGGGCGCGATGCGCGGGGGCGCCGAGGGATCGGCGCTGGCCAGGTCGATCCGGCCCCGGCTGGTGGGGCGCAGATTGCACACGCTGGCGGTGAAGGCGCCGAAGCGGTGGAGCCCGTCGCCCCATTTGTCGAGCGACAGCGGCTGGAAATGATATTCGAGATTGGCGGTCGCCTGTTCGGGCGACGAGCGCGCGAACATGCCGAGCTGCGACGGCGCCATCGTCAGCGGGCCGCGCCGGAACAGCGCATATTCGGCCGCCATCCAGCCGCGCTTGAGCAGGTTCGCATAGTCGGTGTTGAGCGTGCGCACCCCCGACACCTTGAACACCGGGCGGATCTGGAGATGGTCCTGCAGATTGGCGCCGACCCCGGGCAGATGATGGACGACGGGCAGGCCGTGCGCGGTCAGCCGATCGGCATCGCCCACTCCCGACAGCTGGAGCAGCTTGGGGGTGGCGACCGCGCCGGTGGAGACGATCAGCTCGCCCTCCGCCCGAGCGGTGAAGCGCTCCTGCCCGCGCCGGAAGACCAGGCCGGTGGCGCGCTTGCCGTCGAAGGTGATCCGCTCGATCTCCACCCCGGTCTCCAGCCGCAGGTTCGAGCGCTTGAGCGCGGGTTTCAGGAAGGCGCGCGCCGAGCTGACCCGCCGGCCGCTGCGCTGGTTCACCTGGAAATAGGAGCTGCCCTCATTGTCGCCGCCGTTGAAGTCTTCGATCGGCGGGATGCCCGCTTCGGCGCCGGCCACCCGGATCGCGTCGAGGATGTCCCAGCGGATGCGCGGATGCTCGACCCGCCATTCGCCGCCGCTGCGATGATGGTCGCCGGCCAGCGCGCCATGGTCCTCATGCGCCAGGAAATAGGGGAGGACGTCGTCCCAGCCCCAGCCGCCGAGGCCCAGCTGGCGCCAGCCGTCATAGTCGGCGGCTTGCCCTCGCATATAGACCATCGCATTGATCGCCGAGCAGCCGCCGATCACCTTGCCGCGTGGATAAGCGAGCTTGCGGCCGCCGAGACCGGCCTCCTCGACCGTCTCGAACATCCAGTCGGATCGCGGATTGCCGATCGCGAACAGATAGCCGACCGGGATGTGGAACCAGATCCAGTCGTCCTTGCCGCCGCCCTCGAGCACCAGCACCCGGTTGCGCGGATTGGCCGAGAGGCGGTTGGCGAGCAGGCAGCCGGCCGTCCCCGCGCCGGCGATGATGTAATCGTAGCTGCCGAGATCGGTGCCGTGCTGCTGGTCCGCCATTCCGATCGCTCTCCCATGGCCCGTTTCGGCCGCGCCTATCCATTCCGCCGGGGGGCGGCCAGATCAACCCGACAATATTGCAGGGGCACGCGGCAGCGATGCGCAGGCAGGATCAGATGGGCCTGCAAAGTAGCGTCGCTCCGGCGGAGGCCGGAGCCGCCACGATGTTTGCGGCCAGCTGGCCGCAGGAGCCCGTGGCGGCCCCGGCCTCCGCCGGGGCGACGGGTGTTGCATCGAATATTGAGCCGAAGCGCTTAATTCGGGTGCGCCCCTCCCCAAATTGAGGCAGACTGCCCCGCGGAGAGGCAGAAGGGCGCGGCATGAACCGGGAGACGCATGACTGGAGCCGGCATTGGGGCCATGCCGGCGCGCTGGGGCTGGGGGCGGCCACGGTCGATGCGGGCTATTATGTTTCGCCCGAGCAGTTCGCCGCCGAGCGCGAGACGCTGTTCCGGAAGATCTGGATGCCGGTGGCGCGGGTCGAGGAACTGCCCGAGCCTGGCAGCTTCCTGCGCCGCGAGATCCCGCCGCTGGCCACCGAGGCGGTGCTGGTGCGCGGCAAGGATGGCGTGATCCGCGCCTTCTACAACGCCTGTCCGCATCGCGGCGTCGCGCTGGTGCGCGAATGCAAGGGGCGCACCGGGCTGTTCGTCTGCCCCTATCATGCCTGGTCCTTCGGCACCGACGGCAAGCTGAAAGGGCTGCCCGGCGCCGAGGATTTCCCCCAGGTCGACAAGGCGGCGACGGGCCTGACGCCGATCCATGCCGATATCTGGAACGGCTTCGTCTTCCTCAATTTCGATGCGGAACCCGAACAGTCGCTGGCCGATTATCTCGGCGACTTCGCCACCTCGTTCGGCGATCTGCCCTTCGAGAATTATCCCGACGTGATCGAGATCGTCCAGGACATCGACGCCAATTGGAAGACGCTCGTCGACGCCTCGAACGAGGGCTATCATGTCAACGTCCTCCACCGGCACACATTGGGCGAGCAACTGACCACGCCCGAGAACCCGCAGAACAACTTCTACGATCCGGTGTTCGCGCCGCCGCACGCCTCGGCGATGACGCAGGCCAATGCCGGCTGGCGGCCCGACCGGCAGCCCGTGGTCCAATTCGTCTACGAAGCGGCGGCCTATAAGGTGCAGCCAGGGCTGGCACAGGACGGCGAGAAGGGGCGCCGCACCTTCGCCGACCATCCGATGATCAACCGGGTGGGCCTGCCCGCCTTCTCGGTGGAATCGACGATGCTCTTCCCCTTCACCGTCCTGCAGATGCTCACCGACCGCTATATCTGGTTCCAGTACTGGCCGCTGTCGGAGGGGCGGACCCGCTTCGTGCTGCGGCTCTACGGCCCGGCGGCGCCGCAGAGCTGGCGCCAGCGCTTCGCGGATTCGCACATGATCGCCTATTCGCGCGACATCGTCACCGAGGACGCGACCGTCACCCAGTTCCAGCAGGCGGGCTTGCGGAGCGGCGGGATCAAGCAGGTCAATCTCGGCGACAACGAATATATGCTGCGCTTCCACCATGAGATGGTGCAGCGCTACCTGGCCCGCTGACCGGCGCTTTCTGCCGCCCCGTCGCCAACATGACGAAAATCAAATCTTCGGCCCACCGTCGCTCCATCGCAGGCGCCTATCGGGCCTCCATTGGTGGTGGAGGCAATGATGGCGACTTTGGCGCGGACGGGCGGCGTGGAAGCGCTGCGGCTGGGATTGCTGGCGAACGATGCGCCCGCCGCACCCGCCGCCTCGGCGACGCGGGTGCCGCGCATCGCCTTCCTGTTCAACGCCCAGGCGCACCAGCTGCTGCACGGGGTCACCGTGGCCGAGGCGCTGGCGATGGGCTGGCGCGCGCATGTCGACATCCTCTCCGCCTCGGAGGAGCATCTCGCGCTCGCCCAGCGGCTCACCGTGCCCGAAAGCCATTGCCTGCTGCGTTTCGACCTGATCGGCTCGCCGTCGCTGCGTCGCACCGCGCGGATGATGGGCAGCGTCGTGCCGCCCAAGCTGCTCACCCTCGTCGACGCCCGCCGCCGGCTCGACCAATATGACGCGATCGCGCTGCCCGAGCGGACCTCGACGATCATGCGCAAGCTGGGGGTGTGCCACCCCAAGCTGATCCACCTCGACCATGGCGCCGGCGACCGCGCGGCGGGCTTCGACCCGCGCATCGCCCGTTTCGATTTCGCGCTGGTGGCGGGCGAGAAGGGCCGCCGCCGCATGCTCGAGGACGGGCTGATCCGCCCCGACGACCATGCCGTGGTCGGCTATCCCAAGTTCGAGGCGGCCGACCGGTCGCGCGACCTGGGCTGGTCGCCCTTCGCCGATGCCCGCCCGGTGATCCTCTACAATCCGCATTTCTCGGAGAAGCTGGGCTCCTGGCCCACCCATGGCGCCGAGATCGTCCGCCGCATCGCCTGGGACGGGCGCTTCAATCTGATCGTCGCCCCGCATGTCCGCCTGTGCGACAATCGCCGCCGGCGCGACGCCTTCCTGCGCGCGGTGGAGCCCTATGCGCGGCTGCCGCACGTCCATATCGATCCCGGCAGCGGCCGTTCGATCGACATGAGCTACACCGCGATGGCCGATCTCTACCTGGGCGATGTCAGCAGCCAGATCTACGAGTTCCTCCGCCGTCCGCGCCCCTGCCTGTTCGTCAACGCCCATGGCCGCGAGTGGCGCGACGATCCCGATCATGCGCATTGGCATTATGGCCCGGTGATCGAGGATACGGGCGAGCTGCTGCGCGCGATCGATCGCGCCTTTGCCGGCCATGGCGAGTATCTTCCGACGCAGCGGCGCGGCTTTGCCGAGACCTTCGACCTGCGCGAGGGCTTCAGCCATTCGCAGCGCGCGGCGGCGGCGATCGCCAGCTATCTTCAGTTGCGGCCCGGCCTGTCGTAAAGAGGGCTGGTGCGCTTCCTGTTGCTGGCGGCGGCCGCCGCCACCCTTCTTGCCGGCTCGCTGCGAGCCCAGCCCGATGATGACGGGCTGGTCGGCGTCACCCGCGCGGTGACCGTCGCCGAGCGCCAGCTGTCGGCGCGCGCGATCGAGGCCGAGCTGGAGACGCGCTCCGGCCGGCTGGTCTATGAGGTCGATCTGGTGCGCGGCGAGACGCTGCACCGCGCCACGATCGACGCGCGCAGCGGGCGCCTGCTGTCGAGCGACAAGCCCCGGATCGAGAACTGGATCCGCTCGTGGGTCGACCTTGATCGCCTGCGCCAGGGCGGCCGTGTCGCGCCGCTCGGCGGGCGGCTGGCGGCGCTGGAACGGCAGAGCGGCGGGCAGGTCCATGAGGTCGAGTTCAGCCTGCGCAAGGGCCGGCCGGTCTACACGATCGAGCTGTCCACCCACGCCGGCACCGGCGAGGTGCGGATCGACGCGCTCACCGGCGAGCGGTTGGAATTTGCCTATGACGACTGAGCTGCTCTAACCCGGCGCGATGCAGATCCTGCTGATCGAGGACGACGCCCGCGTCGCCGACCATGTCGCCCGCGGCCTGCGCGAGGCCGGCCATCTGGTCGACGTCGCGCGCGCCGGGCGCGAAGGCCTGCTGAAGGCCGCGTCCGAAAGCTTCGACGCGATCATCCTCGACCGGATGCTGCCCGAGATCGACGGCCTCAAGATCCTCCAGACGATCCGCGCGACCGGCGATACCACACCGGTGCTGATCCTGAGCGCGCTGGGCGATGTCGACGAGCGGGTGAAGGGGTTGCGCGCGGGCGGCGACGATTACCTCCCCAAGCCCTTCGCCCTGTCCGAGCTGGTGGCGCGGATCGAGGTGCTGGGCCGGCGTGGGCCCACGATCGCCGAGGTCACCCAGCTCGCGCTGGCCGATCTGGTCGTCGACCTGCTCGGCCGCTCGGTCACCCGCGCGGGGCGCCGGATCGACCTCACCCAGCGCGAGTTCCGCATCCTCGAATATCTGCTGCGCAACGAGGGGCGCGTGGTCACCCGCTCAATGCTGCTCGAACATGTGTGGGACTATAATTTCGATCCCCAGACCAACATCATCGACCAGCATGTCAGCCGGCTCCGCCAGAAGGTGGATCGCGATTTCCCGGTGGCGCTGATCCAGACGGTGCGCGGCACCGGCTATATGATCCGGAACCCGGCATGAGGACGTCGGGATGAAGTGGCTCCGCGCCCTGATCGGCAGCCTCTCCTTCCGGCTGGCGCTCACCTATGTCGCGCTGTTCGTGGTCTCGATGCTGCTGGTGCTGGGCGCCTATTATCTGATCGTCATCCGCCTGCCGCTGGAGGACGCCAAGCGCCAGGTGGAGCGCGAGGAGGCGGTGCTGTCGAACGTCTATATCGTCGACGGCCAGGCCGCGCTGGTGGCGCGGCTGCAGGCCCGCGAAGAGGCGCCCGACCCGCGCAAGCCCTTCCACGCCTTCATCGACCGCCATGGCGCGGTGGTCACCGCGAACCTGCCCAGCTGGCCGCGCCGGGCGACCAGCAACTGGCTGCGGCTGGAGGCGGACGCCTATTTCGACGGCGACGAGATCGACTATGAGGCGATCGCGCTCGACCGCCGCTTCGACGACGGCGCCCGCCTGCTGCTGGGCCGCGACATCGAGAATATCAGCCGGGTCGAGGAGACGCTGGGCTCGGGCGCCTTCTCCGCGCTGGGCGTGGCGATCGTGGTGGGGCTGATCGGCGGCGCGCTGATGAGCCTGGCGATCGGCCGCCGGATCGAGGCGGTGGGCGCCACCGCGAGGCAGGTGATGGCGGGCGACCTGTCGCAGCGCGTGCCGGTGCGCGGCAGCAACGACGATTTCGACCGGCTGGCCGAGACCTTGAACCTGATGCTCGCCCGGATCGAGACCGCGGTGGAGGCGGTGCGCCGCGTGTCCGACAGCGTCGCGCACGAACTGCGCACGCCGCTGGCGCGGCTGAAGGCCGACCTTGACGACGCGATGGCCGGCGATCCGGGCGAACGGGACGGGCGGCTCCACTCGGCGGTGGCCGAGGCCGAGCGGCTGGAAACGATCTTCGACGCGGTGCTGCGGATCGCGCGGATCGAGGCCGGGCGCCATGCCGCCGCGATGCGCCCGGTGGACCTGTCCACCTTGCTCGACGACGTCGCCGACTATTATCGGCCGGCGGCCGAGGAGTGCGGCCTCGCCTTTCAGGCGGCGATCGATCCGGCGCTGATGGTGGAAGGCGATGCCGACCTGATCTTCCAGGCGATGGCCAATCTGTTCGACAATGCGATCAAGTTCACGCCGAGCGGCGGATCGATCCAGCTGTCGGCGCGCGGCACAGCGGAGGTGGTGACGATCCTGCTGGTCGACAGCGGGCCGGGCATCGCGCCCGCCGATCGCGGGCGGGTCACCGAGCGTTTCTATCGCGGCGCCGCGACCGCGCATGCGGCGGGGGCCGGGCTGGGCCTCAGCCTGGTCGCGGCGGTGGCCGAGCTGCACCGCTCGGTGATCGGCTTCGAGGATGCGATCCCGGGCCTCAGGGTACGCTGGACGCTCGACCGGCTGCCGCCCGCCTGAAGGCTTGGCAAGCGGCGCCGAAGCGACCTACTGCTGCAGCCGGCAGGGAAGGGACAGGGATTTGGTCGAGAGGAAGAAGCGGCGTCCGCGCGATCCGCAGGCCACGCGCGAGGCGATCCTCGACGCAGCGTCGACCCTGCTCGCCTCCGACGGCCCCGAAGGGCTGAGCCTGTCGGAAGTGGCGCGGCTCGCCGGGGTCAATCGCGGCACCGCCTATCAGCATTTCGAGACGCGCGAGGACCTGATCAAGGCCACCGCCGAGCGCGTCTCCAACCGGCTGTTCGACGCGATCTTCGGCGAGACCGGCATGGCCGGAACCCAGCCCGAGGGCGGCCGCTTCATCATCGAGCAGAGCGACCGGCTGGCGCGCTTCGGCATGGAGAATCCCGAGCTGTGCCGGATCTGGCTGTTCGAGGTGCTGTCCTCGCCCGATCCGTCGAAGGACCCCTTCTGGAAGAAATATGAGGAGAGCTTCGCGCGCTTCACCGGCACCGAGCCCGCGCAGGACGGGGTGGATTATCAGGTGATGTCGGTGATCCTGCTGGCGGGGACGGTCCTGTGGCCGGTCTGGGCACGCGCGCATGTCCAGGGCGACGACGAGCGCCGCCGCCTGGCGGACCGCTTCTCGCGCGAAATCCTGCGGCTGTCGCTCTACGGCACCCTGAAGCCCGAGCATTTCCCCGAGATCGTGGCGAGGCTGGGCGAGGGAGAGTGAGGATGATCTGGCCCAACGCGTCATCCCGGACTTGATCCGGGATCCAGATACGCAGCGCTGAGGCAACAAACGGCGCGTTGCGTATCTGGATGCTGAAACAAGTCCAGCATGACGGAGTAGGAAAACACCGAAATCCCGCCATTTGACCTAGCGGAAACCCCACCTTAGGCTCACCCTTCCAAAGGGCAGGGAGGCGATCGATGCGGGCTATGGGGCGCTTGTGGGGCGTGGCGGCGAGCATATTGGCGTTCGCCGGAACGGGGGCGGCCGAGGCTGGCACCCTGCGGCCCGACCAGAGCGCCTTTCTCGACATCTATCGCGAGCTGGTGGAGACCAACACCGTCTTCCCGAACGGCAGCTGCACGCGGGCCGCGCAGCAGGTGGCGACCCGGCTGAAGGCCGCCGGTTTCGCCGACAAGGAGCTGACCAGCTTCGCGCCCCCCGAGCATGAGCGCGAGGGCGGCCTCGTCGCGATCTGGGAGGGGAGCGACAAGGCGAAGCCGGCGATGCTGCTGCTCGCGCATATCGACGTGGTCGAGGCCAAGCGCGAGGACTGGGTGCGCGACCCGTTCAAGCTGATCGAGGAAGACGGCCATTATTATGGCCGCGGCACCGCCGACGACAAGGCGCAGGCGGCGATCTTCACCGACGCGATGATCCGGCTACGCCAGTCCGGCTTCAAGCCGAAGCGGACGATCAAGCTGGCGCTGACCTGTGGTGAGGAAAGCGCGATCGGCGCGGTCAACGGCGTCGGCTGGCTGGCGCGCAACCGGCCCGAGCTGATCCAGGCGGGCTTCGCGCTCAACGAGGGTGGATCGGGCCGGCCCGGCCCCGATGGCGGCCCGCTCTATCTGTCGGTGCAGGTGAGCGAGAAGGCGCCGCGCAGCTTCACCCTGGAGACGACCAATCCGGGCGGGCACAGCTCGGTGCCGGTGCGCGAGAATGCGATCTACGAACTGTCCGAGGCGCTGCTGAAGGTCCGCGACCTGCGCTTCCCGATGCGGCTGACCCCGGTGACCCAGGGCTATTTCGCCAAGATGGGCGCGCTCCGGAAGGACGCGATGGGCGATGCGATGCGCCGGCTGGCGGCCGATCCGCAGGACAAGGCCGCCGAGGCGACCGTCTCGTCCGATCGCAGCTTCAACGCGATGCTGCGCACCACCTGCGTCGCCACCCTGCTGGCCGGCGGCCATGCGCTCAACGCGCTGCCGCAGCGCGCCACCGCCAAGGTCAATTGCCGGGTGCTGCCGGGCGAGACCGGCGAGCAGGTCCAGGCCGCGATCACCGCCGCGATCGCCGATCCCGGCCTCGCCATCACCCGCATCACCCAGGGCGAGCGCACCCTGGCGATCCCGCCGCCGCTCGATCCGAAGATCATCGGCCCGATGGAGAAGGTGATGGCCAAGCATTTCCCCGGCGTGCCGCTGGTGCCGATGATGTCGACCGGCGCCACCGACTCGACCTGGCTGGGGCTGGTGAAGGTACCGACCTATGGTCTGCCCGGCCTGTGGAACGACCCCGAGACCTCGGGCACCCACGGCCTGAACGAACGCATGCCGATCGACGCCCTCTATCGCGGGCGCGATTATATGTTCGACCTGATCAAGGTTTACGCGACGGGCGGGTGATCCTTCACACATCGTCACCCCGGGCTTGACCCGGGGTCCCGCTTCTTCTTCGTCTCGCGGGTGATAAGTTCGCAAAAGGCAGCGGGACCCCGGGTCAAGCCCGGGGTGACGGTGCTGTGTGCCTGCCCTTATGCGCGATCCCACTGGACTGACAGCTTAGACAAGCATAATGAACAGGTGTGTTGATTAGCGACTCCCCCACCCGGAGTCGCTGGTTGCCGATGGGAGAGAGAGCATGAACCAGTTGCCCGCGGGCTTCGAGGATCTGGCGCCGTTCGTGGCCGAATGGGGTGATCTGGAAACCCAGGACCAGCGCTATGGCCAGCGCCAGCGGCTGCCGATGGCACGGCTGCAGGCCTATTATGACGTGGTCCAGCCGCGGCTGCGCGCGATCTTCGATCATCTCGACCGTTTTCCCTATGGCGATCCGCCGCTGCCCGAGCCCGAGGCGCTGCTGTTCCGCGTGGTGATGGCGATGGCCGAGGTGGCGCAGGCGGTGGAGGTCTATGGCCAGCCCACCGTGCCGCACGCGCCGCCCAACCACAGCGTGTCGATCGAAGCCGTCGGCCGCGCCTGACGACGCCTCCACCATCTTCTTCCCGTTCCGAGGGCCGCCTGCGATGAACAAGGAAATCACCGACTGGAACCGATATTGGGGCCATCGCTGGCAGCCGGTGCCCGCGATCGACCGGATCGAGACGAAGGCCTATACCTGTCCCGAGGTGCTGGCGCGCGAGACCGAGAAGGTCTTCCGCAAGGCCTGGCTGCTGGTCGCGCGGGTCAGCGAGGTCCCGAACCCCGGCGACTTCATCAAGGTCGACGTGCCCACCCTGGGGACCGAGATCGTCATCGTCCGCGGCAAGGACGGGGTGATCCGCAGTTTTCACAACGCCTGCCCGCATCGCGGCGTGGCGCTGGTCCGCGAATGTTCGGGTAACAAGGGGCTGTTCGTCTGCCCCTACCATGCCTGGTCGTTCGGCACCGACGGCAAGCTCAAGGGCCTGCCCGGCGCCGAGGATTTCCCGCAGGTCGACAAGGCGGCGACCGGCCTGTCGGCGATCCACACCGACGTCTGGAACCACCATGTCTTCGTCAATTTCGACGAGACGCCGCGCCAGTCGCTGGCCGATTATATGGGCGAGTTCGGCGAGCTGTTCGCCGATATGCCGTTCGGCGAATATACCCACGCCGTGGACCTGATCCAGGACCTGCCGACCAACTGGAAGAACTTCAACGACGCCTTCAACGAAGGCTATCATGTTCAGGTGCTGCACCCGAAATCGCTGCCGATGGTGGTGAGCAAGGCGAACCCGTTCAACCATTATTACGACCCGATCTACATGGCGCCGCATTCAGGGGCGACCGTGCAGAGCAACCTCGACTGGGTGCCCAAGGGCGAGGTGATGAAGTTCGTCTATTCCTCGGCCGGGGTGACGATGATCCATGTCGACGGGCCCGATGCCGAGGCGAAGCCGCGGCTATTCACCACCGCGCGCGGGATCAACCGGCTGGGCCTGCCGAATTACTCGACCTCGACGATGAACATCTTCCCGCTCAGCCAGTTCCAGGTGCTGGCCGATCGCTATATGTGGCTGCAATATTGGCCGCTGAGCCCCGAGCTGACCCGCTTCCGCGTGCGCATGTTCTTCGCCGCGAAGCCGCGTACCCATCTCGAGGCCTTCGCCGAAGCCTTCCAGCTCGCCAGCACCCGGGACGTCTTCACCGAGGATGTCTCGATGACCCGGCTCCAGCAGGCGGGGATGAAGAGCGGTGGGGTGAAGGAAGTGATGCTCGGCGAGAATGAGCATATGATCCGGTTCACGACGCAGATGCTCCAGGAGTATCTGGCGGCGGAGTGAAGTCCGGTCGACGAAATCCTGTCGTCCTACTTCGTCTGTTTTGGCGAAGGCAGAGATGAATCGCCCAGCGCGGCAAGCTTGATGCGATATCGTTCCGCCAAACGAATATAATCGTTTCGGCAAGAAGGTGACGTAGCGGCATTGGCGGCAGAAACGGCCTCCCAGAAACGCCACCGATAATATTCGGAATCATTCGCATCGTCGAGGATGATCATATCCGTCCCTTCTTCGGGGCGCGAATAACTTCCTGACACCGGTGACCCTAGTAACCAATTGTAAAGCGTGAATTTCCATTATTTGTTACCGTGCATTCGGGTTTGGTGAAATTTTATTCCCTGTTGTTGGGCGTGCGCGAATTGCCATGCTGCGCTGTCCCCATGGCAGGATCACTGCAAAACCCGTCGTCATTCCCGCGAAGGCGGGGATGACTGGGTGGGGAGAGCGGACCGCCTCAGTCCGCTTGCCTCCCCGCTACCGGCCTGTCAGGGGAAGATCATGCTTTCCCACACCCGCGCCCTGATCGCCGCCGCCACCTTCGCCTTCATCTCCGGCAAGAAGGTCGCCGGCCTCTACGACCACGCCGCCGCGCGCCATCTGCGGATCGCGGCCGAGGCGCGCGGGGAGCATCTCCAGGGGTTCGACGGCGATCGCTCGGCGAAGTTCGGGGGCATCTTGCCCGAGCTGTACGACGGCGCCGACGACAAGTTCATCTCGATCGAGATCGACGGTCAGACTGCGCGAGGCCACGACCGTGGATCGTCGCACGACTGGTCGGTGACGGTCACGGGCGCGCAACTCCAGCTCTATGATCATGGCGAAAGCGCCTGGTTTGCCTTCGACGTCCAGACCGCCTGATCATTACGGGTAACGCTACGGAAATCTGCGGATATCCGCGAAAATTATTTCATGCGATGCCCCCGTCGAGGGAACTGCTCCGATTCCGGATCATTCCTTTGGCATCGAAAGATCATGGGGCACCCACGGCGATGGATCGCGAACTGACCGAGACATTGCAGCGCGTCTTGCTGGAGACCGCGGAAGCCTTTCTGCGCACCGCGCAGTCGCACCACGAGGGCGGCCTGCCGATGGGCGAATATGAGATCACCCTCGCGGTACGCCGCTGCGCCCCGGAGCCGACCGAGCTCAACTGAGCTTGAAAGGAAAGGGCCGCCTCTTTCGAGACGGCCCTCCCGCGGACGAAACGTCATCAATCCGGCCAGATCAGTCGGGATACCGGCTCGACCAGTCCGACGGATAGGGTGGGGCCCAGGGCGATCCGGCGGCCCAGGCGGTGCCGCGCGGAGCGAAGCCTTCCTCGATCGTGCCGACCCGCTTCAGCGCATCCTCGGTGGCGGCCTGCTGGCAGCTCTGGCCGACCCCGGAGGTGCTGTTGCTCTCGCCCAGCTTGCCGCACAGATAGCGTGCGGTGAGCTTGACCCGGTGGCGCAGTTCGGCGCGCCCGGCCTGGGTGCTGAGGTCGAGATCGCGATAGCTGATCGCCTGCGACAGGCTCGGGGCGCTGTCGGGAACCGTGCCATAGCGGCCGGTGACGGTGATCTCCTCATCCTCATATTGCGCGAAAGCGGGGGCGGCGGTGGCGGCGAGCACAGCGCCGCCCAGCAGGCACAGCGCCCGCATGGGGATTTTCGTCATTGTCGCATCCTTCTCCTTGTCCGGTCGGCCTTTGGCAGCCGATCCGGCAATGGAAGGAAGAACGATCGGGGGGAGGGCGCTGTTCCGTAGCGTGCTATCGCTACTTCAGCCGCTCGCGCAGCATCCGGTCGACCCGGTTGGCGAGATCCTCGATCGCGAAGGGCTTGGTCAGCACCTCCATGCCATGTTCGACATAGCCATGGTTGAGCACCGCATTCTCGGCATAGCCGGTGATGAACAATATACTTAGGTCGGGCCGCAGCGCTCGGGCGGCCTCGGCCACCTGGCGGCCGTTGAGCCCGCCGGGCAGGCCGACATCGGTGATCAGCAGGTCGATCGCCGCACCCGATTCCAGGATCTTGAGCCCTGCCGCGCCGTCGCCGGCCTCGACGCAGGCGATGCCGAGGTCGCCCAGCGAGTCGGTCACCAGCATGCGCACGGTGGGCTCGTCGTCGATCACCAGCACGGTCTCGCCGGCATGGCCGTCGATCGTGGCCTGGGCGGGGCCGGTGTCTCCCGCCTCGGCCTCGTCGAACGAGCGGGGCAGGTAGATGCACACCATCGTGCCCTGGCCGACCTCCGAATAGATGCGGACATGGCCGTTGGACTGGCGCGCGAAGCCATAGACCATCGAGAGGCCGAGACCGGTGCCCTCGCCGATCGGCTTGGTCGTGAAGAAGGGATCGAACACCCGATCGAGGATGTCCTTCTCGATGCCCGTGCCGGTGTCGCTCACGCAGACGGTGACATATTGGCCGGGGGCGAGGCCGCGGTCGCGCGCGGTGCGCTCGTCCATCCACTTGTTGCCGGTCTCGATCGTGATCCGGCCGCCATCGGGCATCGCGTCGCGCGCGTTGATGCACAGGTTGAGGATCGCGTTCTCCAGCTGGTTGCCGTCGACCAGGCTGGGCCACAGGCCGGCCGCCGCGATCGTCTCCACGGTGATGCTCGGCCCCACGGTGCGGCGCACCAGCTCGACCAGGTCGGGCAGCAGCCGGTTGATCACGGTGGGCTTGGGCGCCAGCGTCTGGCGGCGCGCGAAAGCGAGCAGCCTGTGGGTGAGCGAGGCGGCGCGGCGGGCGGCGCCCTGGCCGGCGATCAGATATTTCTCGATCTCGGTGCTGCGGCCCTGCGCCAGTCGCACCCCGATCATCTCGAACGAGCCCGAAATGCCGGCGAGGAGATTGTTGAAGTCGTGCGCCAGGCCGCCTGTCAGCTGGCCGACCGCCTCCATCTTCTGCGCCTGGCGCAGATTGTCCTCGGCCTGGATCAGCCGTTCCTGCTCCTGCAGCCGCTCGGTGACGTCATAGACGAACTGATAGGCGCCGATCTGTTCTCCGCTGTCCTCGGCGCGCAGCACGCCGAAGCGCATCTCATAATGGCGCCGGTCGCGGCCGGGATCGCCGAACTCGCCGATCTCGACGAACTCCTCGCCCGCCAGCGCGCGTTTCCAGACGGCCTGGACGTCGGCCTGCGCCTCGGGCTTGTTGGCGAGCAGGGTGAGCATATTGTCGCCCACCTTCGGCGTCAGGCCGAAGATCCGCTCGAACTCGCCGGCCGAGGCCCTGTTGATCGCCAGCCAGTTGAGATCCATGTCGGCGACCTGGATAAAGGCGTTGGTGCCTTCGACGATGTCGGCCAGCACCTTGCGCTCGGCCAGCGCGGCGGCAACGCGCGCCTCCAGGGTGCGGTTGAGTTCGCGCAGCTCCAGCTCGGCCTGGTGGCGCGCGCTGACATCCTGGAACAGCACCGCCACCTGCTTGCGCTCGGGCGGATCGAGCCGGAACGCCGAGAGGAAGAGGTGGCGGCCCGTTTCGATCAGTTCCTGCTCGAAGCGGATCGACTCACCGGTGCGCATCACATGGCCGTAGCGCGCCAGCCAGTCCTCGGCCTCATCGCCCACGATCTCGCGCAGTCGCTTGCCGGCGACGTTGGGGATGCCGGCATTGGCGGCATAGGCGGCGTTCGCTTCGATATGGACATAGTCGCTGTCGGGGCCGTGCGGGCCGTCGATGAACTGGATGACGCAATAGCCCTCGTCCATCGAATCGAACAGGGTGCGGTAGCGCCGCTCATTCTCGCGCGCGGTACGCCCGGCATGGACCGACTCGGTGACCTCGCGGAAGACCAGGCAGGCGCCGTCCACCCCGCCATCCTCGTTGCGGATCGCCGAGGCGGACAGGTTGATCCAGCGCAGCAGGTCGGCGGGGTCGCCGGGCAGCGCGATCGGGCAGGCCTGGCGGATCAGCGTGTCGCCGGCCAGCACCCGGTCCACCGTCTCGCGGTCGACAAGCTCGGGAAAGGCGGTGTCGATGGCGGTGCCCAGCGCGGCGGGATGGCGTGGCCCCAGCATCGCGCCCGCGGCCTGGTTATAGATGACCGCGCGTTCGGGCCCCCAGATGATCAGCATCGCCACCTGCGCGCCCAGCACCAGCGAAGCATTGGCGCGCAAGGTGGGCGACCAGCTGTCGGGCACGCCCAGCGGAGAGGCCGACCAGTCCGCCTCGTCCAGGATATTCGCCGTGCCGCCCCGTGCGGATAGCCAGCTTTCTTGCCCGATATCGCCACCGGCGAACTGCTTGAAGTCGATCATGCCTTCCCCTTGTTGCATGCAAACGCACGAACGGCGGTTTGGATCAATGTTTTCGTCGGTGTATCGAATTAATGTTGCGATGCCACATGGTGCGATTTCGACGAACGGCGTGTCGGCTCGACGACGGCCATGGCGGGCGGTTGAGCGGCGCCGCGCTACGGTCCACGCTGGTGGCCTGACATGGGGAGAGAGGGAATGCGCTTCGGGACGATGATGACCGCGCTGGCCGGCGCGACGATGCTGGCGACGGGCGCGGTGGCGGCGGTGTCGAAATGGGTCGACGACGGCGTGCATGGCGCCAACCGGTCGGCCGAGGCGCGCAAGCTCGACGAGGGGCGCAAGCCCGCCGAGGTGCTTGGCTTCCTGGGGCTGAAGCAGGGCATGGCGGTGGCCGATCTGATGACCGGATCGGGCTATTGGGCCGAGATCATCGCCAATGCGCTCGACGGCACCGGCAAGGTGACGGCGTTCGAGCCCGAGCAATTCTACAACGACCCCGAGGAGCAGAAGGTGCTGACCTCGCTGGTCGAGCGGCACAAGGATATCGAGCTGGTCCGCTACCCGTTCGAGCGTTTCGACGCGGGCGGGCGCACATTCGATTTCGTGATGATCAGCCTCAACTATCACGACGTCTATTGGGAATCCGAGAAATACGGCATCCCGCGCGGCGATCCCAAGGCGTTCATGGCGGCGCTGGCGGCGGCGGTGAAGAAGGGCGGGGTGGTCGGCGTGATCGACCATGTCGGCCCGGCCGGCGGTGACACCCGCGCGACGGTGGACAAGCTCCACCGCATCGATCCCGCGGTGGTGAAGGCCGACTTCGCGGCGGCCGGCTTCAAGCTGGAGGCGTCGAGCCCGCTGCTCGCCAATCCGGCCGACGATCACAGCAAGCTGGTGTTCGACCCGTCGGTGCGCGGCAAGACCGACCGCATCCTCTACCGCTTCCGCAAGCTGTAGCCACGATTGCCAAGCCCCCTTCGCAACCGTCAACCTTGCCGTTACGTATCTGTGGCATAGTGATCATCCACGATGTTTGAGGGGGATGAGATGGGCCTGTGGATTGCGCTTGGTGTCGTTGCGGTGCTGCTGGTCTGGCTGGTGGCGATCTATAACCGGCTGGTGCGGCTGCGCGCGCTGGTGCGCGAGGGGTGGAGCGGGATCACCGTCCAGCTCCGCCGCCGGGCCGACCTGATCCCCAATCTCGTCTCGACGGTCGAGGGCTATGCCGCGCACGAACGCGGGCTGCTGGAGGCGGTGACCGCCGCGCGCAGCAGCGTCGGATCGGCCAAGGGGGTAGACGCCACCGCCCAGGCCGATGCCCAGATGAGCGGCGTGATCGGCCGGCTGTTCGCCGTGGCCGAGGGCTATCCCGATCTGAAGGCCGACGGCAATTTCCGCCAGCTTCAGGAGGAACTGGCCGAGATCGAGGAGGAACTGGCCGGCGCCCGGCGCTATTACAACGCCACCGTCCGCGACCTGAACAGCTCGGTCCAGTCCTTCCCCAATGTCCTCGTCGCCGGCCCCTTCGGCTTCCGCGAGGAGGAGAGCTATGCCGACGACGTCGCGGCGCTCCAGACCGCCCCTAAGGTGAGCTTCGGCGGCGGGCGCTGACGATGCGCCGCGCCTCGCCGCTGTTGTGGGCCCTCTGGCTGGCGCTGGTCGCCTGGGCGATCCCCGCCGCCGCGCAGAGCCTGGAGGAGCGACAGGCGCTCGTCGCCGCCTATGAGGAGGCGCAGGGCCAGGAACGCATCCTGGCCTTCTCGAGCGATATCGCGGTGGCGCGCAATGGCGACCTCGACGTCACCGAGACGATCCGCATCGTCGCGCTCGCCGACCAGATCAAGCGCGGCATCTTCCGCGACTTCCCGACCGAATATCGCAACCGGCTGGGCCAGACGACGCGGGTGACCTTCGACCTCGTCTCGGTCAGCCGCGACGGGCGCGACGAGCCGCATGTCCAGGAAAGCCTGAGCAACGGCGTCCGCGTCCGCATCGGCAGCGCCGATGCGCTGCTGCCGCCGGGCGAGCATGTCTATGTGATCCGCTACCGGACGAGCCGCCAGATCGTCTATCTGGACGACAAGGACGAGGTCTACTGGAACGTCACCGGCACCGATTGGGCCTTCCCGATCGACATGGCGGAGGCGCGGATCACCCTGCCGTCGGCGGCGCCGTTCGGCGACCGCGCCGTCTATACCGGCGAGCAGGGTGCGACCGGGGGCGATGCCCGCGTGGTCGAGGAGCGGCCCGGCTTCATCCATTTCCGCACCACCGCGCCGCTCGATCCGCATGAGGGGCTCACCGTCGCGGCTGCCTTTCCCAAGGGCGTTCTCGACGCCCCCAGCGCGGGCCAGCGGCTGCACTGGTGGCTGGCCGACTGGGGCCCGTTCGCGATGGGCGTCGCCTCGCTGGGCGCACTGCTCGTCTATTTCTTCTACGCCTGGCTGAAGGTGGGGCGGGGGCCGCGCGCGGGGACGATCGTGCCGATCTTCTCCCCGCCCGACGATCTCAGCGCCGCCGCCTGCCGCTATATCCGGCGGATGAGCGCCGACAATCGCGGCTTCACCGCGGCGATCGTCGATCTGGCGGTGCGCGGCCATCTGAAGATCACGCGCGAGGATGGCGGCTGGCTGTCGCGCGACACCACCAGGCTGGACCGCCGCGAAGGGGGCAAGCCGATCGCCGCGCCGGAGATGGCGATGCGCAACGCGCTGCTGCCCGGGGCCGGATCGACCCTCGAACTGAAGCAGGACAATCACAGCCGGCTGCAGGGCGCCCGCTCGACGCTCAACGAGGGGCTGGAGACCGCCTATCTGGGCACGATGTTCACCAAGAACGGCCACTGGGCCAGCCGCGGCCTGTTCGGCATCGCGGTGGCCATCCTGCTGGTCGTGCTCACCACCTTCCTCGTCCATATCGGCGACGGGGATGGCGGCACGCTCAGCATTCCGCTGGTCGGCATGGCGGCGCTGGCGGCGTCCTGGGGTTGCTGGCGACTGGCGATCGGCAAGCGGGGGGCCAAGATGGGGGGCTGCCTCAGGATATTGGCCTGGGTGGGGCTGTTCCTGTTCGGCTCCGCAGTGCTCTTCGCCGCCTTCATCTCGCTGGCGCTGGCGCTGGGAGAGGGCGTCTGGGCGGTGCTGCTGCCGCTGGCCGCGCTGCCCTTCGCGATCACCGCCTTCCGCTGGATGTACGCCCCCACCGTCGAGGGCCGCGCGATGATGGATCGGATCGAGGGCTTCCGCCACTATCTGGGGATCGCCGAGGAGGATCGGCTGGAGACGCTCCACCCGCCCGAGAAGACCCCCGAATTGTTCGAACGCTATCTGCCCTATGCGATCGCGCTCGACGTCGAGAACCGCTGGGCCGACAAATTCGCCGGGGTGCTGGCCACCGCGGCGGCGGCGGGCGCGGCCACCGACGGCTTCGGCTGGTATTCGGGCAGCGGCAATATGTGGGATGATCCGGGCAGCTTTACCCGCAGCATCGGATCGTCGCTCGCCAGCACGGTCGCCTCGGCATCGACCTCGCCGAGCAGCAGCAGCAGTGGCGGTTCCTCGGGCGGAGGATCGTCGGGCGGTGGCGGCGGTGGCGGCGGAGGCGGCGGCTGGTAAGCGAAGGGCGCCGGTTTCCCGACGCCCTTGCTGGCTCACTCATCGATCCCGGCGGCGATCCCACCGGCGATTGTCGTGGCGATACCGGTCGCGGTCGCGATCCCGCCAGTCGCGGCGGTCCCAGCGATCCCACCCCCAATGATCCCGGCGATCCCACCGGTCATGGCGATCCCAGCGATCATAGCGCGAGGGATAGGCATAATAGCCCCGGCCATAGCCATAGGGGTTGGCGTCATAATAGCGGCCATAGCCGCTGGAGACGCCGATGCTCAGCGTCGTGGCGGCGGGGGCCGCGGCCGGAAGCGCCGCGGCGGCAATCGCCGCCAGGCCGATCAGCGCGGACTTGATACGCATTTTACTCTCCTTCCGATCGAGATGATCTTCTGGCGTTGTGCTTCACCATAATCGGATCGGGCTGAGGCGGCGCTGAACGCTATCGTCAGCGGGGGTTCACCGGCGCCGGAACGGTTTCCGGATTATTACGGTATCGTTCCCGTAACGGTGATCGAAGCCGCCAGGATTGGCGGAAATCCGTGGTTCGAGAGCCATCGGCCGGCGCCCCCGCCGTAACGGCAGCACCCCCGAAAAACCTTGTTGTTCAAGGGGGCGCGGATTACTCTCACCGATAGGGCTGATAGAAAAACCGCCGGGCCGACGGGCAGGACGCCACGGTGGGGAGCGAGAAAGAGAAACGCAACGATCAGGGGATGACTGGAACGATGCGGAACGTTTCGAAGGCCCGCGAGCCCGCGAGCAGAGTCGTCGAAATTCGCCCACCCCGTGATGATGTGCTCGATCGCGCGGCGCTCGCCGCCGCTGCCGGCCAGCCAGACGCCTATGCCGAGCTTCCCGACGACGGCGCGAAATGGCCGAAGGCCTTTCGCGTGGCCTTCATCGCCGCCGCCGCCGCGGTTCTCTGGGGGGCGATCCTCTACCTGCTGTTCCGCTGATCCGCGATCAGTCTCGTGACTTGGCGGGCGCCCAGGTCTGGTAGGTCTGGCCGCGCCAGCTGTCGGTCAGCCCGACGAAGATCGCGCTGATCGACCACAATATCTCGGCGATCTGGCTGAACGGGCGGATGTGCGCCCGCGCCGCCAGCAGCCCCGCGCCCGCCAGCACCCACAGCAACAGCGCGAGCAGCGGCTGGCCGGCATGCAGCAGCAGCACCGTGGTGCAGATCGCGGCCAGCGCCAGGATCGGCAGGCCCAGCCAGCGCAGCAGCTTGTGCGAGACATATTTATAGGTGTCGGCGGCGCCGAAGGTGCGCCGGATCGACGGCCAGAGATGGCGATGGGTGTTGAAGGCGCGGCAGGCGATGCGGCGCTTGCGGCGGAATTCGTCGGCCGAGGCGGTCGCATTCTTCTCATAGGCGATCACGTCGAGCGCGTGGATCAGGCGATAGCCCTCGAAGATCGTGCTCATCGACACGGTCATGTCGTCGAGCAGATGCGGCGGCACCACCGGATAGAGTTTGCGGCGGGTGGCGAAGATCGAGCCGTCGGCGCCCATGATCGATCCGCTGCGCGCCTCCTGCTGCTTGATCCACTCCTCAAGCCGCCAGTAGAGGCCGCTCACTTCGGCGGTCAGGCTCTCGCCGTCATTGGTGTAGCGCAGCGTGCCGGCAACGCCGCCCACTTCCGGGTCGGTGAAATAGTCGAGCAGCGGCTCGATCGAGTCCGGGTCGAGGATCACGTTGGCGTCGGTGAAGATGCAGATCTCGGCGTCGGTGGAGGCGACCATGTGGCGCATGCCGGTGGCCTTGCCGGTGCGTTCATGGCTCGGCACCACCCGCAGCAGGTCGGGCCGGGCCAAAAGCATTTCCAGGGTCCGGTCGCTGCTCATGTCCGAATAGGCGATCACCTCGATCCACGGATAGCGCGCCTTGATCTCGGCGATGTTGGCGAGCTTCGAGGGGAGCGCGCGCTCCTCGTTATAGGCCGCGAAGAACAATGCCGCGCTGCGGGGGCGGGGGGCCACACCCTTGCGAACGGGCCGGTCGCCGAACCACAACAGGGTGATCGGGTAGCTGATATAGGGATGCAGAAACAGCAGCATGAGAACCACTGTTAAGATCACAAGTAAGGTCAGCATATCGGCATCCTCAACCTGCTGCAGTGCGGCAGATGCTCAGCCCCGAAGGGCCCGAGGGTCAATACGCTCAGAGGGTGAAGCGTATCCCGATCATTGCTTGCTGTCCCGAAAAACGGTCACTTTGTAGGGTAGCCGTGCGTTTTGCGTGCTGAACCGAAAACGTTACGGCAGTGAGCCTGCTCATCAGATAGCGGCCCTTGATCCCGGCGCTCCACTCTTCCGCCTTGCGGCCGATGCCGATGAATTTGGTCCGCTCATAGGCGGCCTCGGCGGTCAGGATCAGGTTGGGCAGGATCTCGCGGTCGACCCCCAGCTTCGCGGTGGTCGCGATCTGGCTCTGGATCGTCGAGGCGCTCGACTCGCTCACCTTGCGGGCGGCTTCCAGGCGGAAGCTGGTGCGCGGCAGCGCGTTCCACACCACCCGCGTGTTGAGGCTCAGCCCGCGCGCGTCGTTGAGCTGCGGCGTCTTGAAATTCTGGAAGAGGTAGCCGGCGCGCAGCTCGGCCGAGAGCAGCGTGCTGGGGCGGAACAGGAAGCCCGCCTCGACGGTGCCGCCGCTCGACCCCCGGTTGATGCCGCCTGCGGTCAGCTGGTCGAATTTGCGCTTGTTGGCGCTGCCCGCGACGATCAGCGACAGCGAACCCGATACGGCATAGCCCGCCTTGGCCGAGGCCTGGTAGCGGGTGAAGTCGCGCTCATGCTGGTCGATCAGCGCGCCGTTGAACGCGCGGGTGTTGCGATAGACGCGTCGGTCGACGGTCAGGTCGACGTCGAGCAGGGTCAGCGCATTGTCGAACTGATAGGACAGGTTGCCGCGCAGCCGGTCGACCTGCGCCGGAGTGCGGGCATTGTCGGGCGAATTGATGTCGTCGCGCGGCTGGGTCAGCCGGTCATATTGGCCGAGCCAGCTGATCCGCGAGACCGCGTCGAGATCGTAGCGCGCGTCGACCTGCGCGCCGAACTCGGTGCGGCTCTCATCGTCGAGCGAGGCATATTGGGTGCGGGTGGCATAGGCCTCGGCGCCCAGATAATGGCGCGCCCAGTCGCTCTCCAGGCCGACCCCGGCGGTGCCGACCGCCGCCACGTCGGACTTCTTGTCGGTGTCGGTGGCGCGGACATTGGTCTTGCCCACCGCGCCGATCTCGACCGATGGGTGGAGCAGGAAGGTGCCCAGCGGGATGCCGAGCGGGTCCCATTCGGGCCGGGGCTCGTCCGCGACGCTGCGAACCTCGGCGGCGACGGGGGGCGGGCGCAGGATCTGGGCCGTGGCCGCGGTGGAGGCGAGCCCCACCACGGCGGCACAGCCGCCCGTTCGGGCGATCCGGTTCAGCAATATTGCCTTCAAAGTCCGAAATCCCTGGTTGCGCCCGCCCCCGGCCGCTCTTTGGTTACGGCCTTCCGATCGACGTATATTCGAAGCCTGCCGCGCGGATCTGCTCCGGGCGATAGATGTTGCGCAGGTCGACGATGGTGGGCGTCTTGAGCAGCGACTTGACCCG